>CAVUNY010000001.1:0-290399 GCA_963743005.1 uncultured Chloroflexia bacterium
GTCGGCGTATTTCGCATGCGTTCAAGGGATTCTTCGCGGGTTTCATCCCAACCTGGCGGCGGCCAATCCTCCGCGAGGCTGGGCTCGGTGTAGGCATCAATGTAACAGAATTGAGCTCGGAAGCGAATATCCAGGCGGGTATAACGGCCCTTGTACTGCTCCTGGGCCAATTGGTTGATGCGCTTAATGACATCCGCCTGCACCCGGGCTGGGATCTTTATGCCGCCAGAATCAGGGTCATAGACCCAATAACCACCACGCGGAGTCATGCCAGCCTCCTCAGTAGAGTTCGTAAAATTCGTCTGTCCCAAGTTTGGGGATCAGCTTTTTCACAAGAAATTCGATCTTGCCAGAGTTCCAGCATTAATCCAATCGTCTATGCTGCCGAGAAAACACCATCGTTGGGGGGTAAAAGTACGGTCTTCGGCACCATCCAGAATAAAGCGCATGATTGGGCTGTAATGGGCATAGCGCTCCTCGAACTCTTGCCCTAGAGTTTCAGGCGCAGTCCAGCCAATATGGGCAAAAATCTCAGTAAAATCCGAACCCTGCCGTTCATATATTACAATCTGGTTTTTCTTGATCGCTGCCCTGTATCTATGACCTTGAGGATGCTTTTTCACGGCGGCTTCGACATGTGCCAGTTCTTCGGACAATATCAACTGAGGGTGGGCTTTGACTAATGAGACTATGCCGTTGACACTTTCTTCAACCTGGTAACCGGTTGGAATTTTATCAACTGGGGTGGCTTTGGGTTCACGGGCAAAATAAAAACGAATTTTACCCGTCTTGGTGTAAGCCTGGCATAAATAATAGTTGGATCCTTTACGATTAGTGTATGAGTATGCCATAAAATGTCTATTCTGATTTTGGAAGGTCTTGCGGAAACAAACGCCTGTAGAAATCAAGTTTTGGATTCTTTGGGTTGCATTCTTCCCACATTTTAAACCATTCTCTGGCAGATGATAAATCACCCTGCATAACCAGCAATTCAATCTGGGCCATGCAAAGTAAATCATATTCACTATAATGGAACTCTCGACGCTCAAATAGAGGCGCGAGTAAGTTCGCCGCTCGCACCAAATCACCCTCGCGTAAGGCGATACTTGCCAGACCCGTGCGGGCAAAAAGATAATCAGGAAAAAGCAAGTGAATTGTTTCTAACACAGCCTTTGCTTCAATAGAGCGGTTTTGCAATATTAATGATGCCGCCAGATTATTAAGCAGATCAGGTTTGCCCGGTTCTAAGGCAAGAGCTTGTCGATAAAGTTGTTCCGCTGCCGGACCATTTCTCTCACGCAGCAGTGGTGCTGCCTCATCAGTCAGTTTTTCCACTTCGTGTGAGTGAAACATCTTTTGCTCATTGTTAACAAGAAAATTGAAATGTCTGAGATCAGCGATAAATCTCTTTGATTGATTTGCTAAAATATTGGAGTGCTGTGATGTATGATTTCTTTTACGAGGCATAACAACTCTTAAATTATTTGGCCAGAAATATACCGTCGACCATAACGACATGCGTCGATGGAAGATTTTTCGGCAGAATTCATCTTGAACCTGCCCATTTCGGTGAGATCGTCCACCGATTCTGGTCGATGCCGGCCAGACATAGCGGAGCAAAAACATGGGATGATTATAAATGAAGTCGCCGACAGGAAGGCTATCAAATTGCGTTGTCAAATTAAGAAATAATGAGAATTTCATGAACAAAAATACAAAATAGTAATTAACAAACTCTGGAATAGAGTTTTCTATAAGCATTTCTATCCATTAAATTGTCCCTTTGTGGGAATTGCTGCGCGCCCGACAAAAAAACAACGTTCGTCGTTTTGGTTGACACCTGCACTCCCTGGCAATTGCACGCCACATCGTCCCAATGTCCTCGCCCGAGGGGCGTACCTCGCGTATTCGGGAGAGCAAGTGTGCTGCTTGTGCATGTGTTTGCAGAGCCCGCCGCACACCCACCGCATTGCACTCCAGGGCACAAGTGTGGCACGGATTCAGGATTCTCACACAACACCGCGCAGATTGCTAGCGTAACCCGGAGGTCACAAAGTCCCCATTAGGGGAGTGGCTCGAATCGCGCACTGATATTTTTTCTTGACGCCCAGAAATGAACGTTATTTTTATTGTTATCATCCATTCCTTCCTTCCTTGTCATGAAATCTTTATTGTTGGAAATTAAGAGCAAAAGGCCTACCGCTGCGTAAAATAGATCACTGGTCACTCTTGCGCTGAATGCGCAAGTGATTCTTACTGATAAAGTAGTATAATAGTTAGAAAGTTAGATTTTCTAACCGGAAGGTCAATATGTGATGGACAAGACCATTTATAAGTCTCGCTTACGAAATAAAGGACAGGTCACGGTTCCCCCTGAAATTCGTAACCAGTTGGGCGCCGAAGAAGGTGATGATCTGTTGTTTTACACCGATGAAGCTGGGCGGGTCGTGGTTTCCCGCGCCCAAATCATTGATCCCGAACAGGCCTGGTTCTGGAGCGACCGTTGGCAGCGAATGGAACAGCAAGCCCAGTCTGATATAAAAGCCGGGCGAATCCTTGAATACGCCAACATTGCCAAAGCCCTGGCAGCATTGGATGAAATCCTCGCAGGGGATGAGATCCCGGCAGACGATGAAATCCTCGCAGGGGACGATGCCGAAGATTAGGTTCACTCGACGCTTTTTAAAAAGTTTTACCCGCCTGCCGGCTGCCGTCCAAGAAAAGGTGAAGAAGCAGCTTGCCCTCCTGGCAGAAGACCCCCGGCATCCATCATTGCAAACGAAACCTATTCAGGGAGCGTCTGGTATCTACGAGGCAAGGGTGGACATCGATTATCGCCTGACTTACGAACGGGACGAGGACGATACACTGGTTTTACGTGTGGTCGGCAAGCACGATAAGGCTTTGAAAAAACCATAATCCCTATCGTCGCCGTGAAATACTTCAACCACCCAAGAGGGTATATGCGTCATAACGTATGCTGATTTATGAAGCGTTGAGTAGTTGCAGCATATCCGCCGGTGACAAGACGGGCAATCCTGCGCCAGCGAAACCGGTTGCATCCCGCGAGATTATATAATGTCCTCCTGCCTCAATGGCTGCACAAACCTGCACCGCATCCTCGAAATCGCGCCAGTTTAAGGCCATCGCTTGCATGAGCACATTCTGGTCAACAGCGGCCACCCGAAACACTCGCAGTAGATCATTGATTGCCAATACAGCTTGCTGGCGATTGGCATACCGTTCCACCAGGTAAAACAGTGTCGTAACACTGTGAGCAGCGATCAGTCCGTCCACAAGGTCGTTTTCAACCGCCGCCCAAACTCCCGCTGAGGCGGTATAAAATGGCTGTCGCCGCGTGAAAATATCCATGAAGACGTTGGTATCCACCAGGATAGTCAGTTTAGCCATACTTTTCTTCCCAATGCTTATGCTGGTCTTCGATGGATGCATTCTCAGGTAAGATCCCAGACAAGCGTTGTAAGATAGGCGTTTGAACCAGGGGCTCATCCTGTTCAACCGCCAGTGAGCTGAGGTAGTTCTCAATCAAATGGGACAGTGAAACGCCGCGCTTCCGCGCATAACGCTTGGCTGACTGGATCAGTTGCTCATTGACCCGAACCGTTAATTTTGTTTGCATACCGACCTCCTTGCCGTATAAACATTGTCTTTATTATACGGCAAGTATTTGGATTTGGAAAGGGGTCTGCCAATATTCGGAGGGCGGATAGAAGTTGCAGGTCGTCTTTCCCTTTCCGCCGATGGTCTAATTTTTGTCTGAAACGCAGCCAGAATACAGGCTGCGACAGATTTAAGACGGCCACACATCAGTGCTATCCTATCGAATACCTCTGGCTCTGTTGTAGATGTTGATATTGTTTTCGATCTCTCCATAGACCATGATATCCAGTTCCTTGAACAACGCGAGAAAGAATTCGAGCGCAAAGGATGGGAATTCTCCGGAAATATTTATTTTGTTGTTCACTTGCATGGCCAAATCCAGAAGGATGCTCAGATATTCAGGATAGATCTTGCTCCACGTTTCCAACGCCGGCATGAACAACTGGCGATCGAGGTAGATCAGGATGCCCTCTTAGTAAAGGGCGGTCTGGATCATTTCGAAGGCGGAATAAAGCTGCGCAGGTCGCCAGTGGGTCTTGAAAGACTGATTTGTTTGTCCCAACGTGTGGAATATGGGTTTTTCCTGCGGGTCATGGCAGCTTTCCTCCTGAATAGAACATAAATTCTGATATATTATATACAGGATTCGAGTTTTCGAGAATAGCCTTTGTGGAGTAGTAGAATAAAAAGAACCCTCTTGCGAAGGTTCTTTTTGTGTTGTTTCATACTTGAACTGGGATGTGCGTCGAACAGTTTTCATCCAATTCCTAAATCATTAAAGAGATCATCTGCGGAATTGAAGGTTTCAAGATTGCGTCGAAGTCTGGCATCTTCCAAAGCTTTCTTTGTTGTTTCAGTCGGAATCTTGACGCTGAACGGCAACCCATGCTGTAATTCTACTTGCTTATAGAACAAGGTAATTGCCTGTGCCGTGGTCAACCCTAAATCTTTAAAAACCTGGTCTACATTGTTTTTAAGTTCAGGGTCTATTCGAGCAGAAATTGTTGAAGTTTTAGTCATACCAACCTCCATTTATTGTAATTCATTGTATTGCAAATGTATTTACATTATAACACTTTTTCGCAAAAATAGTTTTGGCGTGATTTTCGATCCCATATTCAAGAAAATTTTGAACCACGAAGAAACGGCCAGGTCTGATTAATGACTATATATATTTCACCGATTCAGTAAAAAGTTTATCGCGGCGACGGCTCGCAAACGCGAAACTGAACGGAAAATATTACTTGAGAAACGCCGGCAGCGTGCATGGATCATTACGCGGCAGGCTTCGGTTATTTTAAAGGAAGAAATCAAGTACAGTCGGGTAGTAGTTTTTGGCTCGTTAGTTCAGCCCAATCGTTTCCATTTGAGTTCGGATATTGATTTAGCGGTGTGGGATAATCAGGGTTATTTTCGAGGGGTTTCCCTGTTGATGGATTTTTATCCTGAAATTGAAATTGATCATTTCCCGATTGAGGATGCCCCGGCTTATATTCTGGAAGCCATTACCCGAGAAGGATTGGAATTGTGAGTTACGAAAATGCTCGTATTGTATGAATTTGCAGGTTGCTATTCGAGTTGAAAAAAGCAGGCTTGAGATCGCATTGAATGTTTCAGACATTTCGATGAAAACATCGACAACATTGTATAATATTATCAACGAGGAATAATATCATCGTCAGAGAATAATTGCGCCGATGAATGAAATTATTGTCAAATATGAATATTGCGAACGATGGACATGGAAGAACACAATATTATTTTTTGAATCACCTGGTTAGCTTGGTTACTGGTGCCTTCTGATGACAATTATCTGTGTTTTATTGGGAAAGTAAAGGATGTGAGATATGAGTGATACCGTTCAAATCTCGTTTACAGTAAATCGTGAAATATTTGCGGCACTACGCCAGGATCCGGACCATTTTATCCTCGAAATGCGTCTTGCTGCTGCCGTAAAATGGTACGAATTGGGTGTGATTTCCCAATCGAAAGCAGCTGAAATCGCAGGAATATCTCGCAGTGATTTTATTTCCGAGCTTTCACGTTTTAAAGTAACCCCATTCCAATATGAAGCGGATGAAATTGCTCAAGAAGTTAATTTATAATGGACCGTTGGATTGTTAACGCTTCCCTAGACGATGATATTTGTCGAGGAAATGATGTCTGAACAACAGATCGAAATACCTCAAGAAAAAATGGCCGAATTTTGTAGACGGAATCATATTCTTAGGTTGTCTCTTTTCGGTTCTGTCTTGCATGATTCATTTGGTCCCAATAGCGATGTAGATGTTCTGGTTGAGTTTGATCCTGATCATATCCCTGGCTT
This sequence comes from uncultured Chloroflexia bacterium, assembly GCA_963743005.1. Taxonomy (GTDB): domain Bacteria; phylum Chloroflexota; class Anaerolineae; order Anaerolineales; family Anaerolineaceae; genus CAVUNY01. Next base: position 5,948 of record CAVUNY010000001.1, read on the forward strand.
TGCATTAATCCGCATTCAGGTTGAATTGTCTGCCTTGTTAGGTGGGCGGAAAGTGGATTTGGTTACACCAAAGTTTCTGAACCGAAGAATTCGTAAACAGGTGGAATCTGAGGCGCGAGTCCAATATGCCCAAAACTGACTGGATTTATCTTGGTCATAGTATTGGCAGGGAAGTCCCACGTGGGAGATCCACGCTATTTGATATATCCATAATTTATCAAAAAGTCCAGGTAGATTGATGACTATACAAATATCACCGACTCAGTTAAAAGTATATCGAGCAACGGCTCGAAAACGCGAGGCTGCGCTTAAAATTCTGATTGAGAAACGGCGGCAGCACGCCTGGATCATTGCGCGCCAAGCTGCCAGTATTTTAAAAGATGAATTCAAGGCCAGTCGGGTGGTTGTGTTTGGCTCATTAGTTCAACACAACCGGTTCCATTTGAGTTCGGATATTGATTTAGCAGTATGGGATATTCAAGATTATTTTCGAGCGGTTTCTCGGTTGATGGATCTTGATCCGCAAATTGAGTTTGATCTTGTCCCGATTGAGGACGCCCATCTCGGCATTCTGGCTGCCATATCCCAAGAATCCATGGATTTATAAACGACCCAATTGGTCAGGATTGATCATTCTTGATATACTGCCAAACCTCACCGGACTGAAATTAACCAATAAGCAGCTTATTTGTTTTCGTTAGACCAGCCGCTCTAGATCTTCTTTTAGTGATCGTAAGTTTTTATCGATGATATCCCATACGATTTGTAATTTTACCTGGTCATAACCATGGATGATTACATTTCTTGTCCCAATCATAGAGGACCATGGGATTTCAGGATGTTTATCTTGAAATTCATCTGATATTTTATTAGCCGCTTCGCCAATGATAATGAGATTATACATAATTGCGTCTTGCGTTTTCTCGTCAGCAAGAAAAGCGTCAAAGGACGCAACTTCATAGCTTTCGATCGAAGTTATCGCATCCAAGATATCCTGAAGAAGTTTTGGGATATCTTTCATAGTGCAATCGCTTCTCGTTGAATATTCATCACAAATTCTTGATCCTCCACTTGTGGAAGAACCGAAAGAGGAATGACGTCAACCTGAAGTCCAAGTAACAATTCGGTTTCATAGCAGAATCCAGCCACACCGAATAATGAAGCCTCTTCTTGCATTTCAACCAGTAAATCGACGTCACTGTGTGACGTGTTCTCTCCTCGAGCTACGGATCCAAATACATAGATTTTAGATATGCCATATTTTTTGGCGATCTTAGTAATCTGAGGTGCAAATTGTTGGATTTGATCGAAATTCATAAGGACCTTCAAGTTAATTATAGCAATATTTTATCGCGATGTTCGTCCACGCTCAATATCAGTAATTTGCCATTCGTAAATCATTATGGATGATCATGAGTCGCCTCCACGTTTACACTAAATTTATCGCAAGGCGCATCAGCCAGGTCTTGTTGGACCCCCAGATAGAGTTCGGTAGTTTTCACACTTGAATGACCTAACATCAGCTGGATTTGCTCTATCGGCGCCCCAGCTTTATGAGCCAGCTGCGCACCGGTTCGTCAGAGATCGTGGGGGGCTATGTTCATTCCACACATTTCCCCATACTTTTTGACCAGATCAAAAACTGCCTGGGAGCTGATGTGGTCGCTGACGAGATTGTCCCCTTTGTTAATCCTGCAAAACACGAGGCCAGTGTTCTGCGGTTTTCCCAGTTCGAGAAAATTACCGGCTGCCGCGGCCCAGGCGTCTAAGGCCAACTTGGTCCATGCCGGTATAGGAATCGATCGGGTTTTATTGCGCTTACCAACCAGGTCCACGATTACCCAGCGGCCGTCCCGCTGTTGAATTTGTTCATAAGTCAAGCTGGTAACGCTCTCATTTCGCCGCAGCCAGCAGCTGGCAAGGACCGCCAATATTGCCCGATCGCGAACGCCTTTTAGAGTATTGGTATCTGGCGTGTTCACGAGCTGTTGGAGTTGCGTAAGTGTCAGCCAGTTGCCCAGCCTCTTACCCTCTTTACGAACCCCTTTCACACGCATAATCCCGGCCAGAAATATCGGATCCAGAGCCATATTATCTGCTGCCTCTTGCATCAGTTTGCGGATAGCAGCCAGGCGTTGATTGATCCCACCGGCTCCATTGCCGGCCGCCTTCAATTCCGAAATATACGCCTACACGGTAGCCTTGTTGAGTTCAGGGCTGCCTGCCTTGGAGTGCCAGGTGATAAAGTCCCGGATTGCCCGGCTATAAGCTCGCTTTGTATTCTCGCTGTCCACGTTGTCGCACACGACCTTGGCGATGGCTTCCAGGTTGCCTGGTTCGATAACGGTAATATTTGTTTGCTGGTTCGTTGTGGTTAACATGACAAAACTCCCGATAACTTGGCATAAGCCCCATTATCATTAGTTATTTTTGGCGGAAGGCGCCTTCCACCAGCTGTTGATTGAAGAAGCCGCTGTTTTTGCCATCGGAAGCGTACTGGTAGACTGCCGCCATGTAAATGCCATTCAAGGCGGAGTGGAGCAATGCAACCAGTACGATCGCCAGGATAAACACGCACGCCGTCAAAATTATCAAGGCAGTAGATTGAATTGAGGCGACCAGGATGGTGACCACAACCCCAATGATGATCATTCCAAAGACCAGCAGACCGAAGATTATGCCGATCCCCAGGTTGCCGACGATTTGCTCGCCCCAGGTGCGTTTCAGCAAGGTGGTGCTGCGCTTGATCGCTTCGATCGGACCAACATCTTCTATGGCCAGGACCGGTACTACCAGGAAAGTCGCGACGTTCCATGCCAGGCCAAACAGCCCGGAGATGATCCGGCCAATTCCCCCGCCTCGCTGCGAAAGAAGACGCAAGATCATGCCCACCGTGGCTGAGACCAGGGCGTACCCCAGGATGGCCCCGAAATGCTCGGAAGCAATTTTTATCCCATCGTTAACAGTGGGATCGCCGCCGCGAAGTCGGATCATAGCGGCGCCGACCAGCGCGGTGTTGGCGAAAAAGATGACAGTATATTGCACGACATAAAACGCGAACAGGACGATTAAACCCATTACCTCTCCGCCGTGGGCGAAGATTGCGTCGAAGGCTCCAGCAAAGATCATTGGCAAAAGGAACGTTAACGATACGATCACCACGCCGATGGAAGAGATGACCGGAAAGATCAGCAGTTCCTTATCTGCCTGCAAAACGCGCAGGCTTTCTTTAACCAGTTCCCAACTGTTGGAAATACGTTGAAACATAGCCTGCCTCCCAAAAATCAGCAATCAGTCGACCCTGGTTTGCCAGTAAACTGAATCTTCCAGAATGAGGATTCTTAGTTTTCATCGACCCTGTCTTCATTATATTCACTTTCTCTGATGTGACCCACAAAAACCAAAATATACGCAACAGGGGTTTTGCGAGGCACTTTAACAACACCAAGACCCTTTTTCGCTGGTTTTGGGAAAACTCAACTTTCTTAAGGGTGCTATCATTTCTATCTATAGCTGATTTGTAATTTTAGCGCGAAATCATGTATTGGTGATCGGTTGAAATGGTTCTGGAATTCGTCGGTTCAGGATTTAAAAATCATCCCCCAAAACTGATCGCCGTTTTTCGCATAGCCATTATGCCGCTGGGTACCAGCGCGACCGGTTGTAGAGTCCGATATTGTTCTCGACCTCACCATTAACCATGACATCCAGCTCCTGGAACAATGAGAGGAAGAATTCCAGGGCAAAAGTCGGAAATTCTCCAGAGATTTCGATATTATTGTTCACCTGGAGGGTCAGGTCCAGCAGGATGCTCACATATTCGGGGTAGATATTGCGCCATTTATCCAGGGCCGGCATATACAGATGGGGATCCAGTTCGATCAGAATGCCTTCGGTGTACAGGGCGGTCTGGATCAGCTCGAAGGCAGAATACAGCAGCGCAACCTCACCGGTAAGTTTGGATAACTGGATGGGATTGTCCCACCGGGTGGAGTAAGGGTTGATCCTCTGTTTCATAGGTTCCTCGCTATTAATAGAACAAATATTCTGTTTTGATTATATGGCAATTTTTGAAATACGGGAAGGTTTTAAGGGTCAATATCAGGAATAAAAAATGAGCCTTTTTCAAGGGCTCATTTCAAAATTGGACATTATTTCAGGATGTTTTCTGAAGGGATTTATCCTCCAAGGATTGCTGCGAGAACGTCCTCGAGTTGGGGGAGCTGTGGAGCATCTTTGTACTGCGCCAGGCGCTCATAAATCTCGGCGGCCGCGGTATGAAAATCTCCGGGGAGGCCGGCATCTTGAAACGTGACAGCGATCTCTTCCATCTCGCCGGAAAAACGCCAGGCTTTCGCGGTGGATCCCCGCACTCGTTCCGCCGTGTTCGCAGGAAAATTGGCGTTGCCTTGCGCCCATTGGCGGTTCAGGTCGTCACGCACGCCGAGTGCCTCGGCGGCGCCAAGCACGGCAGCCAGCAGCGCGGTTGTTCCCTTGGAATATGCCGAGAAGCACATCTTCAGCGCAGATGCTTTTCCGATCGCATCTCCCAGTACGTTGGTGACCAGCGGCCCGGCAGAGAAGATGTCGGCGGCTTCCTGCGCACGCGGTCCGGATAGATACAGCCAGGTGCTGTCAGGTTTCCAGGCAGGACCGCCGATAATTCCACCATCCACAAAACTGGCGCCTGCAGCGTTCACCTCCTGCGCTATTTGCTCCACCCGGCGTGGGGAGATGGCATTGGCATCCAGGTAAATTCCGGTAAAGCCGCACTTAATCACCTGGTGGGCGATCTCTTCGGCTGCGTGCGGTGGGCATACACACATGATCACTGCGCATTGGGCGCATAAATTTTCGAGGGTTTCGGTATCCTGCAAGCCAAACTTTTCAGCCCGGGCGCGTGTCGCAGCACTGCGACCCGTGGAAACCCAGCAGAGCGTGTTTCCGCTGTTCTGGGCGGAGGCAGCGATAGATATGCCCATTTCTCCGGGATGAAGAATTCCGATCTTTAGGGGTGACATGGGTCTTTACCTTTCACTCAAATGCGTCATAAATCAAACGCCTGCGGCAGCATGACCAGGTCGCGGATAGTGATATGAGCCGGCTGTGAGAGCATAAACACGATTGCTTCAGCCACGTCCTCGGAGCACAAGGCGGAGCGCTCCGCGACACGCCGATCAATATCGGCCTGGTCATAGATCCCCCACAGCTCATTCGCCACCGGACCGGGTGCGATCGATCCGACGCGGATGCCGAAGGGAATCATCTGTCTGCGCACGGTGTGAACAAAGCTCTGCATGGCGTGTTTGGAGGCGCTGTATATCGGTTCCCAGTGAATGTCCGAGAAACCGGAGATGGAACTGGTGACGAGGATATCACCGGATTTTTTCGCCATCATCTGCGGCAGCACGGCATGCACACAGCGCATCACCCCGGTCACGTTTGTGTCAATCAGCCTGGCCCAATCATTGGGGCTGCCTTCGTAGATATTCCCGGGAATGTAAATTCCCGCGTTGGCCAGCAGCACATCAATCCCCCCGAATTTAGCCATGGTCTGGGAAACGATGTTCTGTACATCCACTTCATTGGTCACGTCGCCTGGAACGGCCAGCGCCGCCGGACCCAGCTCACCTGCTAAAAGTGCCAGTTTATCCGCCGAACGCGCAGTCAGCACTACCTTGCAGCCCAATTTAACCAGGCATCGCGCGGTCGCGGCGCCAATCCCCGTGCTTGCTCCCGTAATGATGATAATTTTTCCAGAAAGTGATTCCATGCGATAGCCTCTTTCGGTTGTTTGTTGAAATCAGATTTCCAGGAGATACTGTGGAAGAAGACCATTCCTGTTTGGCAGGTAGACGAAGCTAATTTTCTTGATTATATCGTATCCATTAAATCAAGAATGGAGAGTTGTTACGCCTTAACAAGATATTTTCTTCTTTCCGTTTCAACCCGACCTGTTGTTTCTGTCAGGTTGTGCCTATTCATTCCTCGGTCCGCATCTTGCGCAAGGTTACCGCGCCCAAAGCGGCGGCCGCCAGGGCAGCCAGGCCGCCCAAAGCCAGGCCCCAGCGCGCGCCGGCTGCCCCGGCAAACCAGCCGACAACTGGACCACCAATGGTGGTCGAGCCGAGGAAAGCCACCGACCAGAAAGACATCACCCGGCCGCGCATCTGCGGGGAACTCGATAGCTGCAGGATGCTGTTCCCGAGGGATGAAAAGTTGATCGAAGTGGCGCCGACAAGTACCAGCGCCAATCCTGAAAGCAGCAGGCTGGGCATAAGGGCCGCTGCCAGAATCGCCAGGCCGAACAGAAGGGAGGCGCTGACCAGTTTATAGGGCGTGATGCCTTTGCGGCTGGCGAAGAAAATCCCTCCCACCGCCGCGCCGAACCCCATGGAAGCCGTCAAGAACGCATAACTGCTGGCATTTCCATGAAAGGTAAACTCAGCGATCAGCGGCAGGCTGACCTGAAATTCATAGGTAAATGTACCGATAAGCGCCATCATCAATAAGGTGGATCCCAGGATGGGCGTGGAGACCACGTATTTAATCCCCTCACGAAGTTGGCCTTTCGCCCGGGGTACGGGTGGGTTCGAAAGCAGGTCTTTCGATTGCATCATGGCCAGCATGATCACCACGGCGACATATGAAAACCCATTAATAAAGAAGCAGGGGGCCAGTCCAACCGCGCTGATTAATGCCCCCGCGATGGCCGGGCCGATGATCCGGGCCAGGTTGACCAGCGTCGAATACAATGTGACCGCGTTTCTCAAGTGGTCTGGCCCGACTAATTCAATGTAAAAACTCTGCCGGGTGGGGTTGTCGAAGACATTGACCATGCCCAGGCAAAAAGCCAATATATAGACCATCCACACTCTGACCAGCCCGGTCACCACCAAAGTGCCCAGAATCAAAGCCAGGAGACCGGAAAAGGTCTGCGTCAAATAGAGAATTTTTCGTTTGGAAAACCGATCGGCGATGACCCCGCCATACGGTCCTAAAACCAGGATGGGTACGTATTGTAAAGCGGCGGTCAGCCCCAGGGCAGTGCCAGAATTGGTCAGTGTGAGCACCAACCAGGCCTGGGCGACGTTTTGCATAAACGTGCCTGAGGTGGAAATGATCTGACCGATGTAATATAAGCGGTAATTGCGGATGAAAAGAGACGAAAAGGTCTCCTGGCTAAAATGTCGCAGAGTTTTCGATAATGGTCCCATAATTACGCCAGTATCCGCCTGACCAAATAATTATATTCTACCCCCATATTCCCCGCCGGTATCGAAAGCGATGTCGACCTGCCCATGATAGAATTGTTGAGACCATGGATTCGCATCCTTCCTTTCGACCTTTTTTGCGTTATGTCTGGCAGCGCTCTGCCTTTTATCGCGGCCTGTATCTGGCGCATGGCATTCGCGAACGCGACCTGGAAGAAGTTACTCTGCAAGATTTACCCGTCGTCACCAAACAGATGATGCTCGCTAACTTCGATCAAGCCGTCACGGACCCGCGCATCTGCGAAACTGCCCTGGACGAATGGCTGCAGCATGACCAGGATCCGCGCAGCCGATTTCTGGGCGAATTCCTGGTGCTGCACAGCACTGGCTCATCCGGAAAACAAACCAACGTGGTTTATGATAAATCTGGTTGGCAGAGCATGGCTGCGGCGGCGGCCGGCTGCCTGTTTCCAGGGAAGCAGCCCGCTGGGAAGCGCTGCCGGAACGCCTTTTACATTGGCGACCGGGGGCATGTGGCCAGCGCAACCACCGCGGCGAACCAGTCGCCGGCTGTTTTTGACACCCTGATCGTTTCCTTACAGGACCCGATCGAGGAAACCATCGCCCGGTTGAACGCCTTCCATCCTGACCGGCTGACGGGCTACGCCAGCAGCCTGGGCTGGCTGGCTGAACTGGCTCTGGATGGCAAATTGAAAATCTCCCCGCGGGATGTGGTTGCCAGCGCCGATCGCTTGACCCCGGCTGTAGAAAAATTGGTCCGCCAGGCCTGGAATCCGGCCATCTACGATCTATATGCCGCGACCGAAGCCTTGTTCATCGCTATCAAACAACCCGGACAGTCCGAATGGAAAGTGCTGGACGAGATCCAAACACTGGAAGTGTTGGATACAGATCACCGCCCGGTGAAGGCGGGAGAAATGGGCCGAGCCGTAGTGACAAATTACGCCACCAGGGTCCTGCCTTTCATCCGCTACGACCTGACCGATTATGTCATTCGCGGCGAGATGCAGCCGGGGAACACCACGCTGCGCGGATTTGTCAGCCGCACCTTTGAAAACCTGCCAATCCGCCTGGATGATGGTCAAGCCGGCGAGATTCCATCCTACGCGCTGGCGAACATACCCACTGCACCGGATGCAATCCAATTTATCTCCTACAACCCGGATGAGGTGGAAGTCCAGTACTGTGCATCTGAAGACATGGATGAAGCTTTGCGGGCGGATATCGCCAGGCTGCAGGCGAAGTGGGGTGGTGTTCTCACCCGGTTCAGCTTCCGGCGGGTGGATCATATCTGGGACGATGCCTACACTCTTAAGTACAAATTAGTGCGCAGGGCGGGTGACGTGCAGCTTGGGCTGCCGGCGCACATTCTTAGCTCCAGGCCCAGCGCTTCCCCAAAAGATCATCTGCGCATAGGCGGCGGATTTGTGCCCTTCGCTTGTGAAGAGATAGAAGGTTCGATCGCGGCGCTTTTTGAACGCCAGGCAGCGCGCAGCCCGCAGGCTACTGCCCTCAAGGACGGCATGCTGCGGTTGAGTTATGCAGAACTCAACCGGGCGGCCAACCAGGTGGCGAACGCGTTGCTCGCCCGAAAAATGGACCCCGCAAAACCGGCAGCACTGCTCTTCAGTCATAAGGCTGCCATGATCACCGCCATGCTGGGGGTTATTAAGGCCGGCGGATGGTACGCACCACTGGATCCGGCTCATCCGGCGGCGCGCAACACAGCCATCCTGCGAGAGATCGGAGCCAGGCTGGTGCTGACCGATGGCGAGAGCCTGGATACTGCCCGCGCATATGGGTTTGGGGAAGAACAGATCATCAATTTGGATGAGTTGGATGGACTCCCGGATGAGGGAAACCCGGGTTTGCCGGCATCTCCAGACTCGCCGGTCTGCATCCTGTATACCTCGGGTTCCACCGGGCTGCCCAAAGGGGTGGTTCTTGACCAGCGGGCGGTGCTGCACCGCGCCATGCTCTATACCAACGATTATTTCATCGGCCCGGAAGACCGCCTGGCGCTGCTTCAGTCTTACGTCTTCAGCGCTTCGGTGCGGGAAATTTACGCCGCGCTGCTCAATGGAGCCGGGCTGTATCTCTACGCGCTCAAACGGGACGGCGTGTATCACCTGGCAGCCTGGCTGGAGGATGAAGGGATCACCGTGCTGTATATGGTCCCGGCGGTCTTTCGCGCGTTTCTGCAGACCATCCTGGACGAAAAATTTACCCGGCTGCGCGTGATCCGCCTGGGCGGTGAAGCCGCCCTGGCCGGTGATGTCGCCGGCTTTCAACGCCATTTTGGCGAAGGCTGTCTGCTGGCCAACGGGCTGGCGGCGACTGAAACCGGCACGATCTGCCAGTATTTTATGGATCACCAGACCCGGATTGTGGGCAGCCGTGTGCCAGCCGGCTGCGGCGTGCAGGATAAAGAAATAAGCCTGCTGGATGATGCCGGCAGCCCGGTTGAAGACGGTGCGACCGGCGAGATCGTGGTGGCAAGCGCCTGTCTTTGGGCCAGGCAATTTCTTGCCCTCCGCCCTGGAAGGGAATCTGGCCGAGAAAACCCGTTCTGCTGAGCGGCGCGTCATCCGCACCGGCGATCTGGGTTGGCGGATGCCTGACGGGGGGATTGTGGTGGTGGGGCGCAAAGACTGGCAGGTCAAGCTGCGCGGACAGCGGATCAACTTGTTGGAGATTGAACAGGCGCTGCTTTCGTTGGAAAACGTAGCCGAAGCTGCCGTGACTCTGCAAGGTGCCGAAGATGGAGTTGTTTTCCTGGCCGCCTATATCCAGCCCAAAATACAGCCTCCGCCGGATGAAAATGCGCTGCGCCGCGGCCTGCGTGCCCTTTTGCCCGAGATCATGATCCCGAGTGTCTTCTTGTTTTATGATCCGCTTCCGCGCACGTTGAGCGGGAAAGTGGATCGACTGGCGCTGCCAGCCGTGCCGCGGGAGCCGCTTGCCATCCGGCAGAAGACCTTAGTTCAACCAGAAACGCCTACCGAACAGGGATTGGCGAGTATCTGGCGCGAACTGCTGGGCATTAATCAAGTAAGCCTGGACGAGAGTTTCTTTGATCTGGGCGGCGATTCGCTGCAAGCCTCAGCCCTGATGGCACGCATCGAGAGCCGCTTTCAGCGCAAGGTCTCACTTTCAGAACTATTCCAGCACGACACTTTACGAAGCCTGGCCTCGGTGATTGAACAGAAAGACGGCGCTGGCCAGGATGGATTGCTTTTTTCGATCCAGCCTTCCGGCGACCAGCCCCCGGTTTTCTTTTTTCCGGGGATCGAAGGGGACGTGTTGACCGCGCGCGTCCTGGCTGCGAACCTGGACAGCCAGCGCCCACTTTTCGGTCTGCGCGGGATCGAATATGTGGATCGAGATGGAAAAATAGTTTCTATCGAACAGGCCGCGCAGCAGTATGCGAACACGATCTGCAAAGTTCGCGCACACGGACCTTATATTCTGGTAGGTTATTCGTTCGGCGGGCATCTTGCGCTGGAAACAGCGCGCCTTTTGGTCTCCCAGGCAGGAGCCCTGCCGGTGGTAGTGATGATCGACACCTATCCAACGTCCCTGGTCCCTTCAATTCCTTTAACAAAGCGGCTGCAGTTCCATTGGGACATTATTCGCAGTTTACATGGTCCGCGTGAATTCGCTGCGTATTTGGCTGACCGGTTAAAGCGCATCCATTTGCGGCTGTTGGACACCCCTATGACTCGCGGGGTCACCCGGCGAACAAAATCCATAGATCATTCGCCAATTACCGCCGCGCGAAATTCACTGGCTGCGTACTGTCCGCAGCCTTACAGCGGTCGAGTGGTGCTGTTTCAGGCCAGCCATCTCCAATTATTGAACAACTCAGATCCTATGGAAGGGTGGAGAGCGGTAATCCATGGCGATTTCGAAATCCGCACGATTCCGGGGGATCATTTGAACCTGATCAAGGCGCCTTACGCCATCGAGCTGGCCCGGCAGTTAGATGAAGTAATAAGTAGAGGAAATCGATGACGGAAACTCTTTCATTGCAGCGATTTTGCGCATAGGCAAAGGATGAACACTGTTAAATTGATATCTTCGCCCAAACTCCGGAAAATGGTGAACTGAGATGCCCCATCATGACTCCAATATTTACCAGTTTAATTGCGATGCGATCCTGTTCGATCTGGACGGTGTCCTCGTGGATTCCAGGATGTGCGTAGAGCGCCATTGGCTGGAATGGGCCAACCAACACCATCTGAATAAGGATAAGGTGCTGCATTATGCTCATGGACGGCGAACGGTGGAAACAATCCGGCTTGTGGCGCCGCAGCTGGATGCGGAGCGGGAGGCGGCGGAGATTGAAGCCAGCGAGGCTACGGATGTCGCCGGGCTGCTGAAGATCCCCGGCGCCCTGGAATTACTTCAATCCATCCCTCCCGGTGCATGGGGGATTGCCACTTCCGGAACGCATGCCATCGCAGCCACCCGTCTGGCTTTCGCCGGGCTGCCAGTTCCGGATGTTTTAATCAGCGCCGAGGATGTGGCTGCGGGAAAACCTGATCCTGAGCCCTACCTTTTCGCGGCGATGATGTTGGAAGTGGAGCCCGCCAGATGTGTGGTGATTGAAGATGCCCCGGCTGGGATCCAAGCTGGCCGGGCGGCGGCGATGCATGTTGTGGGGGTGGTGTCCAGCGCATACGCCGCAGAAGAGTTGAGTCAGGCCCACGTTGTCGTACGAAAACTGGGTGATATATCGGTTGTTCAGGCAGTGGGTTCCAGCCTGGGACGCTTGATCCTGCGTGTGAAAGGAATTTGAGGCCCGATCGGAAACCATCGTTTCCCTGATGCTGCATGCCCTTATCTTCTAGGTTCGGGGCAATCCCAGAAGGAAGTGGAAGCTAAAAACGCCTCTACCACCCGTGGATCGAAATGGTGCCCGGACTGTTCCTTGACGTAATTCAGCGCTTTTTCTTTCGTCCAGGCTTTTCGGTAGGGGCGATCTGAAATCAGGGCGTCCCAAACATCGATCAAAGCGAATATGCGCGCTGAAAGCGGAATTTCCTCTTTTTGAAGGCCGCGCGGGTAGCCTGTTCCATCCCATCGTTCATGATGGATGTAATGGCTAAATTTTTTTAATTTACATAATTCATCTTCTCGTCATCCATTATGGATAAACTAATGATCGAACTTGACATATTGATTAGTCCGGTTACATGCACCGGAAGAATGGAGAAAAAAATGAAAAGCACAAAATTTTTATCTGTTGTTGTATTGGCTGCGAGCCTTATTTTGAGCGCTTGCAGCGGTCTAGGCGTACCACTCTCTGCATCCGCAGCAGCGATCACCTCCCCTCAATCGCTACCTTTAACTGCTCCTCAGGCCAGCGCACCTCTGGCAGCCAATCCACAAACAGCTGCTGACGTTGCGGCTTTGCAAAGCGCTTATGAAACGATTTACCAGAACGTAAACCCCTCTGTGGTGACAATTCAGATCAGCAGCGCGGTTACCAATACCAGTTCATCGCGCGGTTTCGGTCGCCAGGGTAACCCGAATAACCCACTTACCCCAAGCACCCCGACCACTCCGACCACTCCTGGCCAAATTGTGCCCACCGCGGAAGGCTCTGGCTTTGTCTGGGATACTGCCGGTCACATCGTGACCAATAACCACGTGGTTGAAGGCGCAGCTAAAATCAGCGTGACTTTCTCCAATGGAACCTCTTACGATGCAAACCTGGTCGGTACTGACCCCAATACCGATCTGGCAGTGATCCAGGTTGTTGGCGCTCCTGCCTCCTTGCTCAAACCGGTAACCGTGGGTGACTCTACCCAGGTGAAGGTTGGAGAGCTGGTGGTAGCCATTGGTAATCCTTACGGTCTGGCCAATACCATGACCACAGGTATCGTCAGCGCCATTTCCCGCTCGATCCAGGCTTCTGCTGGCAACAGCCAGAGCGGCTCGACGACCACCTCAAGCTTCTCGATCCCCGATGTTATCCAGACCGATGCCGCCATCAACCCTGGCAACTCAGGTGGCGTCTTGGTCGACATGAACGGCGCTGTGATCGGTGTCCCTTCCCAGATTAAATCGGCCAGCGGCTCGAACTCTGGTGTTGGTTTCGCCATCCCGATGGCCATTGTCAGCAAAGTTGCCCCACAGTTGATCTCGAAAGGCACTGCAGCCCACTCTTACCTTGGAATTTCCGGCACCACAGTTTCGGCTGATGTCGTCAGCACGCTCAAACTGAATGCCGGGCAGCAGGGTGTCCTGGTTGTCTCCGTTGTGACGGGCGGCCCGGCAGCGGCTGCTGGCCTTGTGCCTTCGGCACTGGACGCGTCCGGCACTCCCACCGCCGCCGGTGATATCATCACCGCCATCGATGGAAAATCAATTACCCGCTTCGAAGACCTGGTTTCCTACCTGTCTGGCAGCACTCAACCTGGCCAGGTTGTGACCCTCTCCGTCCTGCGCAATGGTAAGTCAGCAGATGTGAAAGTGACCCTGGGGACCCAGCCGACCAACTAACATAAACAAGTTCATTCATAGCAATACCCCCCGCGTAAGCCTACGCGGGGGGTATTATATTAATCAGGCTGTGCGGTTCATTTACCCAGGGTAATCTGTAAGCCCTGGATCAACGCTTGTTTTTCTGAATTGGTGAGAGCGGCGTCGGGATGCATGATCAGGAATTGAAAAGGAGGCATTTCCCCGTTATTGATCAAAGAATCGATTCGATTGGTTTGTTGTCTCCCCTGCCCCCACGTGGATAAATTTAAATGTTGGCGGGCTTCATCAACATCGCGCTGTACCAGCCAGGAAATTGGGGCGATATTGCTGTACCAGGGCCAGGTGGTTTCATTGCCATGACAATCCATACAGGCTCGTACGGCTAAAGCCCGCGTTTGAGGAGAATCCCAGGCAGGTTCCGCGACCACAGGTGGGTTGGTATGGCTGCGACCATAAGGGATAATTTAAATCGGCAGGAATAAGCCCAGGGCGATGAGGATGGTTCTGGCAATGCTTTTCATAAACAATCTTCTTGCGTTCGAAAAAAAGAATGATTAAGCTCCATATTTACGATAAAACCAGCGTTTGATCATTTCGGCCGATAAAAAGTAGAGTGCCACAATCCCAAAAATAACCAGCAAATACGGAAGAGCAAGCGGCGTAAAGCCCAACAACCCGGCCAGAGGAGAGTAAGGAAGGATCAATGTGATCAGCATCACGCCCAAAGTAACCGCCAGCATGGCGCGGCTGGGGCGGCTGTGGATAAAAGGCAGGCGCGTGCGGACCGCAAAGACGACCACCCCTGCGGACAGGATGGATTCAATGAACCAACCCGTTTGGAAGGTTTGCTGATTGGCTTTCATCAGCCACAGCAAAACGCCAAATGTGGTGAAGTCGAAAATAGAACTGAGTGGGCCAAAGATCAACATAAAGCGGCGAATAAAGGTGATATCCATGCGGCGCGGGCGTTCGATAAATGCATCATCCACGCGATCGCTGGCGATGGTCATTTCGGGTAAATCAGTCAGAAAGTTGATCAGTAATATTTGTTTCGGCAGCATTGGCAGGAATGACAGGAACATCGATGCGCCCGCCATGCTGAACATGTTGCCGAAGTTCGCACTGGTTGCCATGAATACATATTTAAGGGTATTGGCAAATGTTTTTCGCCCCAGGATAATGCCTTCGCGCAGCACATCCAGGTCCTGCTTAAGTAACACCAAATCCGCGGCTTCTTTGGCTACATCCACGGCGTTTGCCACCGAGATGCCCACGTCAGCGCTGTGCAGCGAGGGTGCATCATTGATCCCATCGCCCATGTAGCCGACCACATGCCCCCGTTTTTTTAGCGCCAGTATGATGCGTTCCTTTTGATTGGGGTCTACCTCGGCAAAAATAGTGGTTTGTTCCACGGTATGCCACAGGGCTTCATCCCGCAGGTTATCCAATTCGCCGCCGGTCAATACTTTAGCATCGCCCAACCCTACGACTTGCCCGGTATGGCTCGCGACCAGCTTGTTATCCCCAGTGATCACCTTTAACTGTACGCCCAGTCTGGCCAGCTCCTGAATTGTGGCCTGGACGCCTTCCTTAGGCGGATCGAAGAAAAGCAGGAAGCCGGCGAAGGCCATACCGGTTTCGTCCTGCTTGGAAAAAGGCTGCGTCTGCGGGTTGATAGGTTTGATCGCTACCCCCAATACCCGGTAACCCTGGGCACTCCAGGCCTCGAATTTGGCGTGAATTTTAGCCTGCAGCGTGGCGTCCAGGGCTTTTTGCTCGCCCGCGAGCTGAACCTGCGAACATGCCGCCAGCACATTTTCGAGAGCGCCTTTGGTAATCATGGTGTGTTTGGCATCACCTTGAGCCACAACCACCGTCAGCAGTTTACGAATGAAATCATACGGGATTTCATCCACTTTCGTGAACCCATCTGCACCCTGGGCTCCTTTGGTGATAATCGCTTTATCCAGCGGGTTGGTCAATCCGGTCTGCATGTGCGCATTCAGGTAGGCAAATAAACCGACTTGAGCGTCGACATCCCCGTTTGCATCCATCGCCCCATCCAGTTGCACTACACCCTGGGTGAGGGTACCGGTTTTGTCTGTGCACAGGATATTCATGCTGCCAAAGTTCTCGATTGATTCCAACCGGCGGACGATGACACCGTGTTTAGCCATCTCCTGTGAACCTTTGGAGAGGTTAATGTTGATGATGGCGGGCAGCAGCTGCGGCGTCAACCCGACTGCCAATGCTATCGAAAAGAGCAGGGAATCAAGCGCGGGCTTGTTAAACAGTACATTAAAGAAGAAAATACCCAGCACCAGCACAAACATCACTTCAGAGAGCAAATAACCCAGCTTGCGAATGCCGCGCTCAAACTCGGTCTCAGGCGGGCGCAGGGTCAGGCGGTTGGCGATCTGTCCAAACGCTGTCTGCAGCCCGGTTTCGACGATCAACGTTTTGGCATTGCCGCTGCTGACATTGGTACCCATGAACACAACATTCGTGCGTTCAGCCAGCCCGGCGCCTTCTGGGAGGATTCCAACTATTTTCTCCACCGGGAAGGTCTCCCCGGTCAGCACCGCCTGGTTGACAAAGAAATCGTGGGCTTCAATCACCAGCCCATCGGCAGGAATCAGGCTGCCCGCTGAGAGCAGCACGACGTCGCCCGGAACAATTTCTTCGGTCGATATCTCGGTAGTTTTCCCATCGCGCAGCACATCGGATTTAAATGAAATCTGCTCCTTTAACTTTTCGGCGGCGGAATTTGCGTTGAGCTCCTGGTAAAAACTAAGCAAGGCGCTGCCCAGGACAATCAGCAGGATTATGATCGCATCTACCCAATCCTGGAGAAAGGCTGAGATCGCCGTGGCAAAAATCAGGATGAGAACAATCGGGCTTTTGAATTGGTTGAGGAACAACCCCAATGGCGTAACCCGCTCTTTGGATTGGATGCGATTTGGCCCAACCCGGCGGAGAATTTCATGAGCCTTATTTTCGCTCAAGCCGTCAATGGATGAATTTACAGTTTTGGCTACATCATTTATATCTTTTGACCAGAACGGGAATGAGGACACGTTTTGCTCCTGTATGACAATTCACCACAAAGTATATGAGAAGATAGTTTCAGGTGATATCCACTCTATAATCTGTCCCTTCCCAGGCATTGCTGGCGGTCCAGTGGATCGTGAATACCAGCGTTGTATCCACCGGCAGTTGATCCAATGGTAAATCGACGATAAAAACATCCAAGCCGGTCTCACGAGTTTGTGAATCCTGTACGGTTTGCCAGTTATCTATGCTCCAATGAACGGTGGCTGCCGCTAAAAGTTCAATGCGCAGAACTTTCCCAGCCGCAATCGTCAGGCATTTATAGTTTAACCGCCAGGTGGCGCGGTTTGACACGGTGATATGGGTGATATAGCGCTCCACCGTCTGTGGGGGCATGTCGAAGACTCTGCCGTCGCGCAGAGAGCGCAGCAGCTTGACATATTCGGCATGTGCCCAGACGAGCGGCATGGCTGAGCCGGAGGGTTTGCCGAAGAAAAGTTCTTTTTCGGGGATGTCGTCAGTGTCCCAAATTTGTTCGGGCAGCAGCCTTCCCGGGCCAGTGCTGGCTTCAAGAACATGGAGCAAACGCCGGGCTTCATCGACATTTCCCGCTGAAAGCTCGTAATGGGCGCGTTCGCCGGCGAGCAGCGGCCAGACGCGGCCTTCGCCAGTTCCATCGAAGGGGCTGCCATCGCTATGCTCACCATAGCCATCGTCATTGTAACGATGCCACCCGGACCCATAGGGCAGATCAGTTTTCAAAAGGGAATCGATCACTTTTATCGTGTTCACGATGCGCGGATCATCGGCAGGGCGCAGCCCAAAACGGACCAGAGCCAGGGCATCCGGACTGACGATATGCGCCGCCGGCGCGGAGCTTTGTCCGGGGGGGCGGTTTTTGATCGGAACAAAGCCTTTGGAAGGCGAAGCCGTATCGGCAACATCTGGGGATGAGATACGCACGTAATAACCGTCCACGCCGGCCTGGTGAGCCATGTCGGTATCGGATACGTAAATCCAATGTTCGATGGTGGAATTCCAAATGTCGGCGGTTTCCCGAATATACGCGCCAACCTGTGGTTCTTCAATCAAATCGGCGAAGTCGGCTGCCGCCAACAGGGCTGCAATTTCTGCCGCCAGGGTGAAGGGCGAATAGCCTGGATCTTCCTCCCATCGGTCCTGCGGGGTAACAGGGCCATTTTTTACCAGGAAACCTGCGGCGTGTTTCACCATGGGCCACAGGCGTTTGATGTCCTCAGGTTTTAAGGCTTTTTCACGGTTCGCCAGGTCAACCAGCAGGATGGGGAAAGCCGTTTCATCCATTTGAATCCCATCCCAATAAGGGAGACCATCCAGCCACATGTTTTGCGGCCAATGCCCATCAGCCTCCTGAGTCACCTGAAGGTAATACAAAACACGCCGGGCGTCCGAATGGGCACCCAGGGCCAGTAAACCTCCGGCCGACTCTACCAGATCCCGCGGCCAGGCGAGGTGGTATCCGCCCAGATCGTCATCACCCTTTGAGAACCCCCAGGGAATTGAAAGACTGGCAATCAGGCTGCCGGGAAAGCGCTTCAATTCATGGGTGCGCATGACCGCCGCGCTGACGCTGATCAGATCCCCACCATCTGGTCCGATGCCATCCAGCGCCAGGGGCTGCAGGGTATGCTGCCAGTCCTGCCACTCACGAATGTATATTGATCTGGCCTTATCAAATCCATCCGAAAAACTGGCCAAAACCCGCTGGCCTGCTTCGGCGTAATTCAAGCCAAATCCCAGGGCCATCACAAAGTTTCCTCCGGATTCCTGTAAATCCACCTCGCCGGTCAGGGAAACGTTGCCCTTTTCTGCTCGATCATAAGACGCGGTTAATAATTTATTCCGGCTCAGATCTTGCCACCCGTCCGAGACTCCCACATAACCTACCGAAACGTTCAACCAGGGCACGGAGCATGCCAATGCCAGGGCATTGCCGTCGCGTTCTGCAAAAAGCATGCGCACACCTTTATACTCCCCAATCCAGGCGTTATTATCCGCTCCCCAGTTGCCAAGATGCGGGGCAAGTAATATGTAAAGATGGTAATCATCCAGCGTGCCTTTCAAAGGTAAAAATTGGGCGCGCAGTAAAACAACATCACGGTGCGGATCGGCGAGGATCTCTTTTTGGATTCGGTAGCGTCCATCCAGACAGGTGTTGATCAGCCGGTAAGCGGGGACGCCTTTAGCCAGCATCTCAACTTGCTGCTGGGTCTGCCGTTTTTCTTCCGAGAAAAAGGTGTCCCCATCGGTCACGATAAAACCCATATCGCGGGTGCAGGCCTGATCCAGACGAGGATAATAAATTTCATCAAATATCCCATGACTGAGCGTAAACCAGACCCGGCTGGAAGGGTTGAGAGCTGTGCCCACCCCACTTTTCGCGCTGGAAGTCCATCGCGCGGGGATACCTGGCTGGCCCGGCGCCATTAATTGGTTTTCCATAAAAACCTCCACAATTTATTGTTTTGTACCCCACTCAATCACTGTCTTGATTTCATCGGGAATATGTTGATGAAAAACAGTCTCGAAATCGGTGTACGGGTAATGGTGAGTAATGAGTTTGGACACATGGTCGCCCCATAACAGGTTGGCATGCGCCAGATCGTCAATGGCCATCTGAAAGTGATCGCGAGCCGCATTAACGCTTCCCACCATGACTTGATTATCCAAAACCAGCTGACGAATGAGCTCGGCGCCTGGGATTTCCAGGGGGCGCTCGCCGCCTGGGATCCCGGTCAAAACATATACGCCGTTTGGCCCGAGGGCATCCAGCAAGTTAAATTCCAGCGCGGCAACCCCTGTGGATTCGACTATCAATTCCATCGGGCCGAGGACATCATCCACTTTATCCGCCGGGACCTGCCGGCCATCGATGTAATGCCCGTCAATTTTTTTAAGCCAATTTGGCCGCGCGGTATCTTCATCGACGATATCCAGGCCGTAAACAACTGCTCCTCTCAGCCGTAGAATAAGCGCCGCTAATAAACCGATCGGTCCCAGGCCGGCCACGAGACATTTTCGGCCATACAACCATTCGGGGGTGGCCGGAGCATCCGGCAAGCGGGCAATTTGCAGGCGAACCGCCTCATCTATTGCTTTTTCAGCAACAGAGAGCGGTTCGCACAACACCCCTACCGGCTCCAATTCTGCAGGCACGTGCACCACGTATTGTTCTTTATCCACGGCATATTCAGTTTGATAGCCATCCAGGCCCCAGATGCCGCGCTCATGGTATTCACCGGTTATGCACATATCCGAGCGATTCATGGCGCAGGGCAGGCATTTTCCACAACCCCGGCGCACAGTAAAGACCGCAAAATCACCCGGTTTCACCCGGGTGACGGCCTGCCCAATTTCAGTTACCTGGCCGAACATCTCGTGACCGATAACCAACTCATTCAACCCAGAGGCGGCTTTGGACCGGCCCCCGGCGGCTTCTTCCCGATCGGTCCCACAAATACCCACCCGCAAGACCTTGAGTTTGACTTCATCAGGTGCTTGAATGGCTGGTTCAGGCCGGTCGACGATCAGCATGTCAGGTTTTTCAGGAACGATTGCGATTGCTTTCATTGTTTACACCTTTTGATTACCAGTATGACAACCTTAATTCCCCGGGTGATTCTGGTTCCCGTGGGTTATTTAGCCATTTTTCTCTGCCCTGGTGCAGCCGAGGGCAAAAGGAAACTCAGCCCCGTTCCGAGTACGACGCCTAAGACTGCCACCATGGCAATGATGTTATATCCCCACAAGCCTGCCACCCAACCCCCCAGGCCTGCTCCAATGACTCCTGCCAGGGCACTCGTCGCGTTGAAGATACCAAGACCCTCACCTTCACCCACCGGTGAAAGTTGAGCCGCCAGAGTCGTTCCACTGACACTGATTAATGACCAGGCCCACACCACAATCCCAAAAGCGACCATTGCCAGGACATTTCCAAATCCCATGTGGGAAAAACCCAGACCCAATAAACATATATACGCCAGCCAGCGTAATCCCAAAGCGGCGCGAAACACTTTCACGGAACCATAATTTTCAGACCAGTTGCCTGCCGGCGTATACAGCGCCAAACCTATCCCGGCTACAATCGCAAATCCTGTTGAGGATATATTGGGTGGGATGTTGAAGACTTTCTGCATGAGAACTGGGTATTGGGAAAAGAAGGCCGCTGACCCGCCCATGGCTAACAGCCAGACCAGGAGAAAGAGGCCAAATGGAGAACGTAAAGAGGGAATTATTTTTTTGAGGGACTTCAGTTCCAGATGATGGAACATTGCCTGGGGAGAGCTGAATACCCATTCACCATGTCGAGCGGGATGGAGTAAAACCGGTTTTGGGCCGGATGGTTCAGGTGGAGTCTGCGTGGTGAGCCAGCCTAACAATGCGGCTATGGCGCAAAAACCGGCAGAAAGGATCAACCCAGCGCTTAAATTGATCTGGCTTAATATCCCTGCCAGCAGCAGACCGGCAACCTGGCCCACTCCATAAAATGTCTGTAACCAACCGATGCGCTCATCCCATTCGGCCTTTGGATGGGCTTCGATCACAAAAAGGTTGGCAACTGTGGCTGTGCCGGCTGCACCCAGACCAATAAAAAGAGCCATCCCAATCCAGACCGCAGGTTGTTCAGTGATGGAAAACAAGATCAGCCCCACCGTCGTTATAATCAAGCCGCCGACCAGCAACCCACGGTGTACCCGGTAGCGGTCGGCCAGGCTTCCCCATAAAGGTGCGGTCAACCCACCCAGACTTAACGCTGCGATCACCAGGCCGATATTCGCAGCGTTTCCAGCCTGGCTCACGGCCAAAGGCAAAAAGATGGGTATCAGTCCGGCGACCACTGCGCCCTGCAGCGCGTAAGTCAGATACCATGGCTCCACCCACCTTCGCCAGGAATTGGACGACTTTGATATTGACAATTATTAACTACCCTGTTCTACGGCTCTCCATCTTGTCGAAATGAAAGGTGAATTATTTTCATCCACCGGGTTGGGTTTCTTTACCTCCTGAACTGAATGCCTTTCCCGGACGCCAGGGTGTGCCTAAAGCCGGTAAGATCCAGTGATCCAAACCAATCCAGCCGGCGGTTTTCCAGGCAAGAACGAGCCAGGTAGCGAAAACAAATAAGAAGGGGTTGGTGCTGATGGCGCCAGCCAAAAGATAATTCACATTCATAAAGCCGCCGAAGAAAGCGGCAATTCCGGTAAAAATCCCCAGGATCAATGCGATTCCTACGAACAATTCACCAAAAGACACAAGCCAGCTGAATACCGGGGCTGCTGGTAAGACGATATTCTGTAAGAACCAGGCGTACCACAATTGGACATTGGCATGGGTGCCTGTGGTTTGGGTTAACGAATTGCTTACGAAACCAGCCAGACCCGTTCCAGCTTTAGCACCGACCCAGGCCGGGTTGGTGACTTTTTCCCACCCAGCAGTCAGCCATTCGTAACCAGTAAACAGCCGAATAATTAACCAGAGCCATGATAGCCGGACGTCACCAAATAAAAAGCGTGCTGCCGGTGGGTCCTCAATGACTAAATACGTTTTGCCTGTCTTTCCGGAATCTGCTTTACTCATAATGGAATCTCCCTGATATCCATAAAATTAGATAATCGTTGAAGCAAATTGATTATGCATATCATCAATATTTATTCTACTACAATGATCATCGTTTCGGATTTCAAAGTAGATCAAAAACTTTAAGGTTAAGAAAGGTCTAATAAAGAGAGGGATGAAGCTCTTGGTTCAAAGCTGAAAATCCGGAGCTATCTTTTCCAGCAGTAGGCTTGCATTTTTGTAAACCTGTAAATTGTCACTTGACTAGACCTGCTAAGACGATTAAACATCTTAAGTAATAAGATGTAAATATGTGTTTGTGAGAAGATAGCTTTTTTCCCACAGGGGTACTGGCTCAAACTAACTAGGTAGCTGGCTCATACAATATTAAATAAGTCCTTGATTAACCCCCTTCCGTAGAGGTGAAAAATCCCGCGAAAGGGAATAATATTTTTATGCTATTTGAGGTGCAAAATCCCAAAGGCACTGGCAATAGGGTGTAATTATGCCTGCAAAACTCACCACATCAACCCCATTAGGAATAGGAAAGGAAATCATCGAATTAGGATTTTTAAATCCAGAACAGGTTGCGATGATTGATAAGGCATTAATTAAGGTAGGTGAATTTGGTGAAGTGCATTTGATTCTTGAAAAAGGGTGCCTGCGTTTCGTCGTCATTCAGCAAAGCTTTGATGCCAGACGGTTGCAAACAGAATAAATGCGATTGTTTGTTTTGCAGGAAAATAAATAAACCAGGATTAACGATTGGAGCGTTCCACTGATTTTTACGGACATTCAAGAAGTCTGTGATGCGGAAGAATATGTTTAGTAGATTTTCAAATCTTTGTATTTAGGGGATTTATTGTGAGCGCAATTACACCTGAAAAATATTCTGTTGAAACTAAGAAGCTATCGCTTCAATGGGCGCCATTTCTTGGAAATTTTTCACGCCGAACATTGGATATACTTGCTTCTGGCTTTGGACTCTTGTTTTTATCGCCGGTCTTTCTATTGGTTGCGATTATAATCCGCCGGGATTCACCTGGTCCAATATTCTACCGCGGGTCGCGGGCGGGAAAATACGGCCGGGAGTTCGGCATTTTCAAGTTCCGGACGATGTATGAAGATCCGGCCAGTTATGAAGGTCCATGTGTGACGAGCAGCGATGATGGCCGCATCACTGCCTTTGGCCGCTGGCTGAGAGACACAAAAGTAAATGAACTCCCTCAATTATGGAACGTGCTGTTGGGGGAAATGAGCCTGGTGGGTCCTCGACCCGAGGATTTCAAGATTGCTTCCGAGTGGCCAGAAGAGATTCGCAATGAGATTCTTTCGGTCCGTCCTGGTGTGACCAGCCCGGCTTCGATCATCTTCCGAGAAGAAGAAAAGCTTCTGTCATCCAACAATTTGATGGAGGATTATCTCAAAAAAATCCTGCCGTCTAAACTGCGCCTGGATATCCTTTACGTCAGGCGGAGATCTCTCTTGAACGACCTGGATGTCATCTTCCTGACGTTTATCGCACTATTGCCTTTGCTCCGCAAAAAATCGATCCCGGAAAATGTGCTATTTTATGGACCGCTGAACCAGTTCTTATCCAGATTTCTTAACTGGTTCATGATTGATTGGATCGTTTCTTCGGTTGCGGTGATTTTCTCGGGTATTGTCTGGCGATTGTCCGCACCGCTGAACGTAGGTGTCGGTTATTCATTGCTATTGGCATTTTTAATCGCATGTGTATTCAGTATCAGTAATTTGGTAATGCAAATAAACCGAACTTCCTGGCATACCGCCAGAGCCGAAGCGGCGATGGATCTTGGTTTTTCAGCGTTTTTGGCTTTATTGGTGCTTCTGGTTGTAGACCATTTTGCCTGGAACTCCGTTCATTTACCATCAGGTATGTTGGTCTTGGTTGGCATATTATCATTCTTCGGTTTTGTTTCTGTACGGTATCGGGAGCGAATCCTGACTGGTATTGCTTCACGTTGGTTCAGTTTACGAGGGCATACCCAGGTTATGGGTGAACGGGTGGTAATTGTAGGCGCAGGCGAAATGGGGGCGCTGGCATCCTGGTTCCTGAAACATGGTGAATTTTCGAATGCCTTCTCAGTCGTTGGTTTTGTGGATGATGATCCCCGCAAACCGGGCATGAGGGTAGACGGTTCACCAGTTGTGGGTATGACCTCTGACTTGCCATCGTTAATCGTGAAACAAGATATTGGCCTGGTGATTTTTGCCATATCCAATATCGACTCTGAACAGCGCCGGCGAATCCTTTCTATATGCCACCGCGCATCCGTGAATCTGGTCATGTTCCCAAATGTGATGGGACTGATCCGTTCCAGCCTGAGCCCAAATACCGATCTGCCAGCTGAGTGGATTGAACGGGTTAGCGTGGCACAGATGGTCGATGAGTTGCATGAAATTTTTGAAGATGGCGATCTTGACCGCGTCCACGATCGCCTGCATGAACTGCAAAATCAATACACTTCACAAGGATTTGATTAAAGAGATGGCATTAGATTGGACAGGTAAAAGAGTATTGGTGACGGGTGCGGGGGGATTTATCGCCAGCCATCTTGTTGAGGCATTGGTACAAAGCGGAGCTCAGGTGCGCGCATTTGTACGCTATAACTCGCGCGGTGATATTGGCCTGTTATCCCAATTAAATCCGGCGAGCCTGCGTGAAATCGAGGTCATCGCTGGCGATTTGAGAGATTTACCGGCAGTGGAAGAAGCGGTCAGGGGAGTGCAAGCAGTGTTTCATTTAGGCGCGCTGATTGCCATCCCTTATTCCTACCTCCACCCGGCGGAAGTTGTGGAAACGAATGTAATTGGCACGCTCAACATTCTTCTGGCGGCCCGTTCTGCCGAAACACCGCGAGTTATCCACACCTCGACCAGTGAAGTGTATGGCACAGCGCTGCGCGTGCCGATCGATGAAAACCATCCCTTGCAAGGGCAATCCCCCTACTCTGCCAGCAAGATCGGCGCGGATAAAATCGCCGAGTCATTCTACTGCGCCTACGAACTGCCCGTGGTGACCGTGCGCCCGTTTAACACCTTTGGTCCGCGCCAATCAGCCCGCGCAGTAATTCCCACGATCATCAGCCAGGCTATCACCAGTGAGGTCCTGCATCTGGGCAGTCTGGATACCCGGCGTGATTTTACTTATGTCAGTGACACTGTGGACGGCTTTCTCTCCGCGGCTGAAGCCCAGGGTGTGGAAGGCCAGGTTTATAACCTCGGCACCGGGCGAGATGTGACCATTGGCGAAGTGGTCCAGGTAATTGGCGGAATCCTGGGGCGCGAACTGCCGGTCGTGCAGGAACAGGGTCGATTGCGGCCCGAAAGATCAGAAGTACTGCGGCTGCTATCCGATAACCGCAAAGCGCATACTCAATTAGGCTGGCAGCCAAGAGTATCCCTGGAACAAGGCCTGGCACAGACAGTTGAATGGATCCGCAGCAACATTCAACTTTATCGGCCAGATCAATACCAACGGTAATGCAGGATCTATAGGTTTAATATGAAAGCAGTCATCCTTGCTGGTGGAAAAGGTGCCCGATTGGCACCGTACACGCGAGTTTTTCCGAAACCGATGATGCCTATCGGCGATAAAGCGATCCTGGAGATCTTGCTGATGCAAATGAAGCGCGCCGGCGTAGACGAAGTGATCCTTACTGTGGGACATTTGGCCGGCTTGATGCGTGCTTTCTTTCAGGATGGCAGCCAACTCGGGTTAAAGATCAGCTACAGTTATGAAAAAAAACCGCTGGGTACAGCAGGTCCGCTCTCCCTGATCAACGATTTGACTGAAACTTTTCTGGTTTCCAACGGTGACGTGCTCACTACTCTGGATATTCCAGATTTGGTCAAATTTCATCGTGAGAACGCTGCAATTACCACCATCGCCACCCACCAGCGATCGGTGCATATCGACCTGGGTGTGATTCAAACCAATGGCGATCACACCATTAAAGGCTATATTGAGAAACCGGATATCGATTACCAGGTGAGCATGGGCCTGTATGTGTTTGAGCCGGCTACGCTGGGGTATATTCCCACCGGTCAATACCTGGATTTCCCCGACCTGATCAAGAAGATGCTGGCAGCCGGTGAGCGGGTGGCGGCTTATCCGTTCAGCGGCTACTGGCAAGATTTGGGCCGCCCGGATGATTACGAACAGGCCAATATCGACTTTGAGCAAATGCGGTCGGAATTTTTGCCGGAGGATTGACATATGGATTGGCGTGTACCGCTAGCAGATTTGGATTTCGGCCAGGAAGAAGAAGATGCTGTCCTGGCCGTTTTGCGCAGCAAATGGTTGACTATGGGAAGTGTGGCGCAGGCCTTTGAAACCGAGTTTGGCGCATATCACGGTGCGAAACATGCCATCGCCGTTTCCAACGCTACCCAGGCTCTTCATCTGGCCTGCATTGCACTGGGAATTGGGCCTGGAGATGAAGTAATCGTGCCGTCGCTCAGCTTTGTGGCTACGGCCAACGCGGTGCTTTACACCGGCGCCGAAGTGCGTTTTGCCGATATCCTGGGGCCGGAAGAATTGACCATCGATCCATCCGAGATCGAACGCCTGATCACCCCACGCACCAGGGCGGTCATCGTTATGCATTATGCCGGCTACCCCTGCCGGATGGCTGAAATCATGGCGATCGCCGAACGGCATGGGCTGGCGGTGATCGAAGACGTGGCTCATGCTCCAGGCGCCTTTTTGGATGGCAGGGCGCTGGGTACCTGGGGTGCCATCGGTTGTTTCAGTTTCTTTTCCAACAAGAACCTTTCAACCGGCGAGGGCGGCATGCTGCTGACCGCCAACGACGAGCTGGCCGAAAAATTGCGTCTCATGCGCTCACACGGGATGACCAGTTTGACATACGAAAGGCACAAGGGTCATGCTTTTTCATACGACGTGGTCGAATTGGGTTATAACGACCGCATCGACGAACTGCGCGCCGCCCTGGGTGTGGCCCAACTTAAAAAACTGGAACATAATAACGCGCGCCGGGCCGAGCTGACCCATACCTATTGGCAGGCATTAGCACCTTCAGGTATAGAGCTGCCGTTCTCGCAAACGATGCAGGGTCAGCCGGCATACCACATATTCCCTATCTTGCTGCCTCTCGGCGCAGATCGCCAGGCTTTTATGGAAGGGCTGCGCGACGCTGGCATCCAGTCCAGCATCCATTATCGCCCGATCCATACCTTCAGCTATTACCAGGGGCGATTCGGTATTCAGCATCTGCCGCGCACCGAAAATGCCGCCGCACGTGAAGTAACACTGCCGCTTTATCCTACCATGGGCGATGATGCTGTGCAGCTGGTGGCAGGTGCGGTTATGAATGCCTTGCAGCACCAGGCTGTAGGTTTGTAAATAAAACCGTGAGTGAAGCTAAATTACTTCAATCGTCTGCTTCCTGAGGTATGATTATCACTCTGGGAGAGATTGAATGCAGGTCGAGATAAAAGGAAAAACGAACCCATTCGCACAACGGAAATGGCAGCAAAGGATTGGAATACTGATATCTTTTGCCTGTCTTGTAGCTGCCGTGTGGGGGATCGATTTGCGCCAGACAGAGGAATATCTACAAAGCGCGAATACCGGTATTTTGGCGATCGCTCTTCTGGTTGTTGTTCTCACCCTGGTTGTGAAATCATTGCGTTGGCGGATTCTGCTGCGCTCTGAAAAACCGGTTGGGTGGTGGCGTTGTTTTGCGGTACTCAATATTGGAATATTATTAAATGCCTTGTTTCCGGCAAGGATCGGCGATTTTGCCAGAGCTTTTATCCTGGGCGAATCGGAACACGAACGCAAAGTCTATCTGATTGGAACCATTGCGATTGAGAAGATTTGGGATGGAACGGCATTATTTTTTTCCGCCGTGGGTTTAGGTTGGGTCATGGTTTTGCCCGGTTGGATTTTAGATCCACTACGCATACTGGTAGTGGTCAGCGTATCTGGGTTATTCATCCTGGCATTGGTCTTCTGGCTGTGGAAAACAAATCGGATAAAGATCGATTGGGTATCCCGGTGGGGAAAAATTGGTTCCTGGCTTTATACGCAGTTTCGAGCCGTCATCGCCACGCTTGAACGTCTCCGAGAAGAGAAAGTGCTGTTCAGTTTTACATTGTGGACTTTGTTGATCGTACTCTTGGGCGCTTCGGCCAATTACCTGGTATTTCTTGCATTCGATCTGCGTTTATCATTTTTGGCGGCTTTATTTTTACTCGTGGTGCTGATGGTAGGCGTATCCGTGCCTTCAGTCCCCGGCCGTTTTGGTGTTTTTCATTACCTGACCGTGATCAGCCTGGCAGTGTTTGGCGTTTCCAAGGATCTGGCTCTGGTCTATGGTGTGGTACTTCATTTAATTACTTATCTGCCTCCGGTATTGATAGGCGCCTACGGATTAATGAGAGAACGGACTCCCTGGCAGTGGACGATCCACAATATAAACAAGACCCAGGAAGCAAGCAAGACGCCCAATGGATAAAAGAGATTCCTTGAAAGTTTCTGTGATTGTACCCGTCAAAGATATGGCCGGGACACTCGAGACCTGTCTTGACGCTTTATTGAACCAGGAATCGGTTACATATAATCGAGATTATGAAGTGATCGTCGTTGATGATGGTTCTGGTGATCAATCCGCGGATGTAGCGCGGCGAGCCGGGGTGGTGGTTTACCAACAAAAGAACCAGGGGCAGGCGGCTGCCCGCAATGCCGGCGCCAGACTGGCGAGAGGAAAGATATTTGCGTTTACAGATGCCGATTGTGCGCCTGATCAGTCATGGGTCTTGAAAATCATCCAGGCATTTTCTAACCCTGAGGTGGTGGGCATCAAAGGGATCTACCGAACCCAGCAAAATGAAATGGTTGCCCGATTTGTCCAGCAAGAATATGCTTATAAATATGAAAGAATGGCTCGTCTGGACAAGATCGATTTTATCGACACGTATTCCGCTGCATATAGGGAAGATATTTTTTTACAGAATTCCGGGTTCGATGATCGTTATCGACAATTAGAGGACCAGGAATTATCATTTCGCCTGGCTTTAAAAGGTTACAGGCTGGAATTTCACCCTGAGATAATTGTGAGCCATGTCCACGATAAAACTTTAAGCGAATACTTTCACCGAAAATTTACCATTGGTTATTGGAAGACTGATTTGCTGCGTTCACTTCCGCAAAAAACCTTTTCTGATTCCCACACCCCAGCCTCGCAGCGCTGGCAAATAATTCTGGCTGGTCTACTGGTCGCAAGCGTAGCTTTGGGGCGAGTTTGGTCCCCTGGATTTTGGTTTATTCTGGTTTGTTTGCTGTTGTTTTTCGGTTCAGGATTACCTTTTATGTTTTGGGTGGCGAAATATGATCCTAAAATAGTTTGGGCCGTTCCCGGATTATTATTGGTCAGAGCGTATGCTCTGGGAATAGGGTCGGTCATTGGGTTGTTCCATACTTCGACTCACCAGGCGAATAAATTTCACAATCGGAATTGGGCTAACCAGATTCTCAAAAGATCATTTGATCTCCTGGGTGCATTCGTGGGTCTGTTGCTATCTTTTCCATTCATTTTGCTTGCAATTATTGCGATAAAATTGGATGATGGGGGCCCCGCATTTTTCTCTCAATCCAGGGTGGGTGAAAATGGGCGTAGATTCAGATGTCATAAATTGCGCACAATGGTGATTGGCTCTGAACAATTAATTCAACAAGTACTTCCAATGAACTTGATTAAAGGGCCGGCTTACAAAATTGAAGACGATCCGCGCGTGACCAAAGTGGGGCGTTATCTCAGACGTTGGAGCCTGGATGAATTACCTCAATTTTGGAATGTCCTGACCGGGGAGATGAGCATTGTTGGACCGCGGCCTGAAGAAGATTGGGTGGTTGCGCAGTATAATGATTATCAAAGACAACGATTGCTGGTGAAACCAGGTGTGACAGGGCCGATGCAAATCCACGGGCGGGGATCTTTGGATTTTGACGCGCGTTTAGATTTAGAACTGGATTATATTGCGAATTATTCAATCTGGCTGGACCTCGAGATCATCATTAAGACCATTCCTGTCGTAATTAAAGGATATGGCGCATTCTAAAGGAATTCTGCGATGAATAAACAACTAAAAAAAACCGCAATTATTGCTATCTTTTTTGCTTTAATGGTGGGGATGATTCCCGCCAATATCGCCTGGGCAGGGCGGCTCTGGCAAACACTCCCTACTCGAGATCTTTCGGCCACTCCGATTTTAATCAAGACCACCGCTTCGACTGAAATTACCGCTACAGTCCCTAATTCAACCTCAAATCCCAATATCACTGCGACTTCAGCCGCGACATTTTTACCTGGAACGAACGCGCCTGCAACACCAACCCAGGCGGCCACATCTGCCACAAATCCCGGTTCTGGTGCAACGCCTGTTTTACCTACGGTTATGGTAACGCCAGGCCCGACGTCTGCCTCAATTCAAACCGCAGTCTTGACGCAAGACCCGGGGCAAGCGAGCGCGACCTTACCTCCCGGCTTTGTTCCAACCCAATCCACTCAAACGGTTAATGAATTTGTGCCGGTTGTATCCAGTGATAATCCTGCGGTGAATGCATCGAATGGAGAGTCAACCCTGTCAATTCCCTTAATTCTGGCTTTAATCGTACTCCTATTAATCATCATCGGTGTTTTCTTACGAATGATTTTTAAACGAAATCGTAAACCCTAATAATGCACAACGAACTTTCTTCATCCGCGAGTAAGAGAAAGTTCTTAAGGCCGGCTATCCTCGGTATCCTGGGGGTATTGGTTCTTATCGTGTTGGCCTGGTCTCTTTTCATCGGATATCATGTCTACGACTTATCCAAGGTTGCCAAAGGTATTCAGCAGCAAAATAAATTTCAGTTGGATTACGACTGGGCGACGGCAATCCATCGAATTAATGGGGATGTGTCTGCCATTCAAGGCGGATTATCTCCGTTGTTTCCTGTATTCCATTTATTTCCTGATCGCCCCGGATTAGGACATTTATTGCGGCAAGTCGAGCCTTTTACCCGGTATTCTGTGGAACTTTCAAATTGTGCGGAGTTATTGTTCAACGGGATTCAACCGGTCATCATGATGATGCAGGATAAATCTGTCCCAACAGATCAAGGAAAAATTATTTCATCGTTGAGCAGTCAATCGGCAGTTTTTCATCAGGCTCAAATATATTATCAATCTGCAGCGGACATCCGGCCTGACCTTGATCCAACCGTTTTGCCTTTATCAATAAAGAATTATTATGATAAATTGGACGCAAATTTCGATATGTTGGGATTCGGTCTGGATTTGTTTCAGGCTTTGCCCGGTTTGACTGGTCAGGATCAATCAAAAGTATATTTTAATTTTGGCCCAAAATTACGATGAGATCCGTGCAACCGGTGGATTTATTTCAGGAGTGGGAACTATCGAAGTCGCTGCTGGAAAAATAAAAAAATTTGATATGGGCGATTCTTATAGAATTGATGATTTCACCAAGGATTATCCATGGCCACCTTTGCCTATCCAGAGGTTTATGCTCGGTGAATATTGGGTTACCCGGGATTCCAATTGGTCTCCCGATTTTCCGACGGCAGCACAGAAGGCTCAGGAGCTTTATACCTTATCCACCAACCAGAAAACAGATGGCGTTATTGCTTTTGATCAGGAAGCTGTTCGCCAGTTGGTGGCGCTTTATGGACCGATCAATATGCCTTCGTTCAATTTTCCAGTTACTGCTCAAAACGTCGAGCAGTATATGCATGACGCCTGGGCGCCAGATAATCCGGCTGCCATTACCAATGAATGGTGGCTGCATCGCAAAGATTTCATGAAGGAAATGGGCAGTGAATTATTGAGCAAGATGATCGCAACCCGGGATTTTGACCAATTGGCGACATTAGCCTGGGAATTAAAAAATCTGGTCAGTTCAGGTCATTTGTTGGTTTACTTCAATGCTCCTGAGGCAGAGTCCGTGTTCAAAAAGACAGACCTGTCTGGTGCAGTAGATTTCCAAAACAATCCATCCTTTATGTTAGTCGACTCTAATGTTGGCTTTAACAAAATGGATGGCGTGGTCAAGCGATCGATGGATATTCAACTGGATATCAGCGATCTATCCCAACCGGTCGCGATGATCACTATAAATTACGAAAACCCGGTAAAAAAGACAGTCGCATGTGTCCATACGGCCACTTATGGGGATGGCACTTACGCAGATATGCAAAATCGGTGTTATTGGGATTACTTTCGGATTTATTTGCCCGCTGGTAGTGAGTTAATCAGTATTTCATCGCCCGACATCCCAGCTGAATGGTTGTTGAATCATGAACTAATTCACAATCCTGTTGAGGTGAGTAAAGGTGAAGGAAATTCTGTGGTCATCGGGGGCATGGTCGTCGTCCCCACGAATTCAAAGGTACAAATCGTATTGAAAGTGCGGTTGCCTCAACCCATATTAATTGCGGATAAAAATGGACAGCAACATTTGAATGTGAAAATATATAAGCAGCCTGGCCTGCACGGACTGCCGTTGAATGTATCAGTAAATATCCCATCGAACCTCCAGGCCTGTCAAGGGACAAGTTCTGCGGAGGCACAGGCAGGCAGTCAATTATCATGGAAAGAAACCATTACGGAAACCTTCAAACAAAACGTTTGCCTTTCCAGCAGTAATTGATTTACGTGGATTATCAATACCATGAAGGGTTCACATAAACTTTTCCGTTGGATGCTCACCAGTATTGTGATTTTTATCGCTTTAGCTGTATTTTTCATGGCGGTAAATGCCAGGCAAAACGGCTGCCTGGTGGGAATAGCCAATGAAAATTATCGAATTCGGTGTTACAGCTGCCTTGAATATTGATTGGCTGGATCTGGCAAGTTTGCATGCCGGTGGGATTCTCAATTGGAGCGCTAAAAATGATCCGGTCTTGCCGGCTGGGATGGATTACCTCAGAATCGTCAATGTCGATGACAAAACTTTCAAAAGCTTGCCCTCATCACTTCCTGGAATGGTAAAAAAATATCCCGGATCTGTCTGGTTGATTGGAAATGAGCCGGATCGATATTTTTACCAGGATAGTATCACCGCGGAGAGTTATGGGGAGCGTTATTTTCAACTAGCATCCATTATTCGCAGTCAGGATCCGTCTGCCAGAATTGGATTTGGTACAGTAATTCAACCCACGCCGATTCGAATACGTTATTTGACAAAGGCATTGAAGAGACTCGCCGAACTGGCAGGTGGGCCCGAACAGGCCGCGGCATTAATCGATATCTGGAGTATTCATAACTTTATCCTGAATGAAGATCCAAACGAATGGGGGGCCGGTGTTCCGGTCGGTTTTGAAAATGATTACAGCGATGCCGTTCGCATTCCGATCAGTGATTATAACGATACGCATTCAATATCCATCTTTACACAGCGAGTTATTGCTTTTCGGCAGTGGATGGCGAAAATTGGCCAGAGGGATAAACCCTTATGGATAACCGAATACGGCAGTCTATTCCCGCCCATCGATCCTCCAGGCTCGGATTACTACAACGTAAGCGATCAGGAAACAGCGGCATATATGGTTTCGACATTCGATTTCCTGATGACAGCTGCGGATGCGAATACAGGCTATGCTTTGGATGCGAATCATTTGGTGCAAAGATGGTTTTGGTTCAGTTTAAATGATCACCGCTATTCATACGGAGGTTCATTTTTTGATCCTGATAATGGCAATGCGATCACCCCGGTAGGAGAAGCGTTTATCAATTACACAGCCAGGCTGCCGGTTTGCTATCTGCCTTTACCAGCGTTCTTAAAGAAATGATTGCTGGTTCCAGATAAGCTGGATTGGGCGAGAGTGAAAACTTGAATCAATGATGATTGGCTGGCTTATCCAGGTAAAATAAAGGCAGCGAATATCGCCGCCTTTATTTTTAAAATGATGACCAAAATGTCAAACAAGATACCGGCCTGGTTTCCCCCAATTTTTATTTTATTGTTGTTGGTAGGCCTGTATGGATTCACTGCTTCCACTCGTCTCACCTGGAGTAATAATGGAATTGACGGCGGTGATTTTATGGCTGCTATTTTAACCGGGGGAATACCGCATCCAACCGGTTACCCTACTTACATGATCCTGGGGCGGCTTTTTCAATGGTTCCCTGTTGGTGATGCTTATGAACGGGTAGTCTTGCTCTCTTTTTTGCCTGCGGCTTTTGCGGCAGGCTTATTTGCTTTATGGATAAATTCTTTTCGCCCCGGGATGCGCTTGCCAGGTTTGATCAGTGGGCTGGTATGGGGGATCTCCCCATTATTGTGGTCTCAAGCCGTGATTATTGAGGTCTACGGGCTTCAATCCTTATTCACGGTCCTGGCGTTGTGGTGGGTTACATTCCTCTTTCGACCTGACCAATACCATCCCAGACTGGTTGTCTTGCTGGCGTTTATTTTTGGCGTTGGGTTGGGTAATCACATCACGATAATTTTTTTCTTGCCTGCCTGTATTATTGGATTAATCTATTGGGGGCGGAAAATAAGGCGTTTTAAATTTGTATTATTCCAGATTGGAGCGATATTACTGGGTGGATTGGTCTATCTTTACCTACCGATTCAGGCCGGTGGATTTCCTCCGATCAATTGGGGGAATCCCCAAACAATCGGAGGCATTATTTGGGAGGTTACCGGCAGAGCCTACCAGTCCTTGTTGGGCAGTGTCCCCATCAATAACATAATCGATCGTTTATTAGCGTCTGCGGTTATTCTGCGCCAGCAGGTTGGATATGCCGGTCTCGTGCTGGGGGTCATCGGTGGAATTCATTTCCACCAGTTCGAACGGAAATTGAGCCTGGTTTGCTTATGGATATTCCTGTCTTATTTTAATTTTTTCAATCGGTTACAATACCGCGGATTCGACCGCTTACCAAATTCCGGCCATTATGATTTTCAGCGGTTGGGTTGGATATTCATTACATGCGTTAAAAGATATTTATTGGAAACGCATCTCGATGATGACCGCGGTTACCTGGGTTGTTTTAATTGGATTAATCATCAGTTTTCCGCAGACCTTCCAACAAATCCGCCCACAAGCAGGGTATACCGCCGCCGATTATGCCGAGGAAGTCTTGAGCCAGTTTCCGGAAAATGCCATCGTCGAAACCTCTTCAGATGTGGATACCTTTCCCTTATGGGCCTATCATTTTGGATATGGCTTTCGCAAGGATATCTATATCATCGTGCTTCCCTTAACCCAATTTGATTGGTACCAACAAACCTTGCGGCACTCCTACCCGTCTTTGGGGTATCCGAATGTCCTGAACTCCACTACTTCATCTCTCTGGGGGGAACAAATTGAATCCATGAACAAAGATCACATCGTGTGCAAAGGGATGGTGCAAAATACGAGCAAGTTAAACATAACCTTTACCTGTTCGAATGGAAAAGTCATCCAATTCGTTGAATATCCCCTGGCTGATATAATGAATGAACATTATATTTTCTAATCAATTCTTCGTTTATTGATTACAGTCCCTGGCAGCTTTGCTTTGGTGGACCAATTACACAGCAATCTGGACCCGATTACAAATGGCTGAAAACGAATCTCGATTATTGCACTCCGAATCTCGTAAGGAGATCATCGCCAAGGAGCTGGCCTGGCATGAGCAAGAAAGCCGCCGGCGGTTCTCACTCGATTTATTGCTGTATGCGCCGCCAGCGTTCGACCAGGTGGTGCAGTCAGGCTTTGCGTATTTAAAGATGGAGCCTGGAGAGGTTGTTCTGGATTTAGGCTGCGGCGAGGGGAAGCAAACCCTCGAACTCGCCCGGCAAGGGATGGCGGTCGTGAGTATGGATCTCTCTTATCTGCAGTTATGCCGGGCACGCGAGCGGATGCAGGCTGCTGCGCCGGACGCGTTGGTTAGCTTTATCCAGGCCAATGCAGAAGAACTACCGTTTGCTCCACACTCCTTCAGATTTATTTATGGAAAGGCCATTTTGCACCATCTGGATATCGATCTTTCCGCTAAGGAAGTCGCAAGGGTATTGAAATCGGCGGGGCGGGCGACTTTTGCTGAACCGATGGCCCACCATCCACTTTTCTGGCTTGGCCGACGGTTGACACCAAAGCTTCATACCCAGGACGAACACCCCCTGACTTTTAACGATCTACGCCATTTTGGGATCTTTTTCCAACAACCAGAAATTGAAGAACATTTTCTAATCACTCCTCTGAGTTATGTATTTCGATTATTCCCTAAGGGGGAGTCTGCTTTTCGGCGTATTCATATGTTTCTCCAACGTGCTGACCGCTGGTTGTTTGGAAAGTTTTATTTTTTACGTTATTTGGCCTGGTACGGCGCAGTCAAGGTTCATAAGTAACCACGGCGTTTCGTCTTTAAGATCTCATCTATAATTTGCTTTGTAAAAAAAAAGAGCTATAATCTTGACAACATAACGGCAGGGTCTGGTATACCGGGTTATGAAATTTTTTTATTTTGCCAACAATTAAAAATTAAATGGAATTCTGATCAGGCGACTGCCGTAGGGTCTCTGAATTTATTTGCCTTAGGAATAAAGGAGGAAAGAATGGCGCCCCAAAATTCTGAAACAATCATCCGTCATCTTCTCGAATTGGCTGAGGTTCAGGTCAATGGACAGAACCCTTGGGATATCCAGGTACACGACCGGCGATTTTACGACCGGGTTCTGCGCGAATCTTCGCTTGGTTTGGGCGAAGCCTATATGGATGGCTGGTGGGACAGCGAAGCGGTCGACCAGTTTATCGACCATGTGTTGCAAGCCAGGTTGGATAAAAAGGTTACAGGAAACTGGAAAATTCTGCTTCATGTTTTCAAGGCGAAACTGCTGAACCAGCAGTCATCCGCGAAAGCTTTTGAAGTCGGCGAACAGCATTATGACCTAGGGAATGACCTGTACCGGGCCATGCTCGATAAACGTCTGGTCTACACCTGCGCTTATTGGAAAAACGCCGAATGTCTGGATGAAGCTCAGGAAGCCAAGCTCGACCTGGTGTGCCGGAAAATTGGCCTGAAACCAGGGATGCGCGTTCTCGAACTGGGTTGTGGCTGGGGTAGTTTTGCCAAATACGCCGCCGAAAAGTACGGCGCCGAGGTGCTGGGGGTCACGGTTTCGAAAGAGCAGGTGGCGCTTGGCATGGAGCTTTGCAAGGGGCTGCCAGTTGAACTGCGGCTGCAGGATTACCGTGAAGTGCAGGGAAAATACGATGCCGTGATCTCGATCGGGGTCATGGAGCACGTGGGTTACAAAAATTACCGGACATACATGCAGGTTGTGGACCGCTGTCTGAAAGAAGACGGCATTGCCTTTGTCCATACGATTGGAGGCAATGAGAGCGCCGTAATCGGTGAGGCCTGGTCGAACCGGTATATATTTCCAAACGGAATGCTGCCCTCAATTGCCCAGTTGGGCACGGCGATGGAAGGCCTTTTTGTCATGGAAGACTGGCACAATTTTGGGCCGTATTATGATAAAACATTGATGGCCTGGACGGCTAATTTTGAAAAAGCCTGGCCCGAGCTGAAGGATAAATACAGCGAACGGTTTTATCGCATGTGGCGTTATTATCTTTTGAACAGCGCGGGTGCGTTTCGCTCGCGCTACCAACAGTTGTGGCAGATCGTCATGACTCGCCTTGGCACACCTCAGCCCGACTGCCGGTTGAGTTAAAGGTCGCCATGGTAAAAACCGAGGTATTAATTATCGGTGGTGGCCCCTCCGGGTCGTCGTGCGCCTGGCGGTTGAAACAAAATAATGTCAGCTGCATCATTCTCGACCAGCAGCCTTTTCCGCGGTTCAAACCCTGCGCGGGATGGATTACGCCGCAGGTCGTGCGCGACCTTAATTTTCCGGTCGAAGAATACCCGTATAGTTTCACCACTTTTCGCTCTTTCCAGATCGCTATAAAAGGTTTTAAGT
The DNA here is from genome assembly GCA_963743005.1 of uncultured Chloroflexia bacterium. Lineage (GTDB taxonomy): Bacteria > Chloroflexota > Anaerolineae > Anaerolineales > Anaerolineaceae > CAVUNY01. The sequence continues at coordinate 44,290 of CAVUNY010000001.1, forward strand.
TCAAACTGCCTGCCCACCAACACGCCATCCGGCGCTATGAATTTGATGATTGGCTGGTGCGCCGTGCGGATGTGCCTCTCGTCCTGCATTCGGTGAAAACGATCTCCAGGGATGAAAGCGGATTTGTGGTGGATGGAGAATTTTCAGCCAAATACCTGGTCGGCGCGGGCGGCACGCACTGCCCCGTGTACCGTACCTTCTTTGAACCGCTTGATCCCCGACCGAAATCTTCCTTAATTATCGCCCAGGAAGAGGAATTCGCATATCCATACACTGATTCGAACTGTTATTTGTGGTTTCTGGAAAATCGTCTGCCCGGCTATGCCTGGTATGTGCCGAAAGCCAATGGGTACGTCAATGTGGGGGTGGGGGGAAAGGCCGAGGAATTAAAAGCGAATGGCGATTCGCTCAAGAATCACTGGAACTTTCTGGTAAAAAAGCTGGAAACGGCCGGATTAATTCAGAACCACAGCTATAAGCCTGCTGGGCACAGTTATTACATCCGCAGCAAGCTGCCCAAAGTCCAGGCCGGTAACGCATTCATCATCGGCGATGCGGTTGGGTTGGCAACCATGGATATGGGCGAGGGGATCAGCCCGGCGATCAAGAGCGGGCTGCTGGCGGCGGATGCGATCTTGCACGATGCGCCATATTCGGTGGCACGTATCCCCCGGTATTCGCTTGGTTCATTGATCCGCCTGGGATTTGCCTGAGATATATTAAATACATTTGGCCTGCAGTTTTGGTTTTCATCCAAAACTGCAGGCCATTTCTTTATCTAAAACAGGATCAGCGGGCAGCGATGCCCTGGAAACCGCTGACGGGGGAATAACCGCCAACCGTTCCGAGGGATGTCAGGCTGCCGTTGGCATTGGCTTTGAACATGCTGATCTGGCCCACGCCTGTGGTGAGAGAATAAATGAATTGGCCGTTCAGGCTGACAGCAGCGTCCAATGGAAGCGTACCGCTACCGGTGTTGGCGACAATCCCGTTTGAGTTAACCGGTGTCAGACTGCCATTGTGCGCGGCGGAAAAAGCACTGATCGTGCCGCTGCCGGTATTATCCGTAAAGATAAAGCGAGTGTTGTTGACGATCCAGCAGGTTGCTGCTTGTCCGGTAACTGCGGTGCTGAGGGTGGTCAAAATTCCATTTTTGCCAATTGCATAGGATGTTACTGTTCCGGCCGAGGCATCCACTACTACCGGGTGACCGAAGCGATCGAAGGTGAAGGAAAAAGGTACCGGGTTGGCGGTATGGGTGACCGCCGGATGGTCTCCGGGGAGTCCATTTTTATTGACCGGGAACACCAGCAATTTGCCATCTCCGCTGACGCCGCCTTTATCCGTGATCACCAGGTAATCACCATTCGGGCTGAAGCCAACCTGACCGGGGGCTTCAAGAATGTTGGGCTGCGAGCCATTCGCTGGGGTCGCGGCATGCAGCGAGCGGGTCGAATTTTTGATGAAAGAGAGCCGGCCTTTGTTATTCAATCTGAAACCGGTGATATTTCCGTCGCCGCCTACATTCAAAACATACAGTAAGCGGTGGGAAAAGGTCAAGCTTACCGGGTAATCGCCGCCAGAAGAAACTTTATCGGTCAGAGTCAGCCCGCTGGCAGTGACTTTGAAAACGGACACCTCATTGCTGCCGGCATTGACCGCAAACAGCCACTGTCCGTCGGCGCTGAGCAGCAGCGAGTTTTGAGACCCCAGCGGATCAGGAGGTACTGTCATTCCGACCCCGGACCCCAAACCGCCGGTGGCGACCTGGCTTGAATAGGACAGGGTCCCATCGTCAGCCCGGTTATAAATTAACACCTGATTACCACTCTCACTGTTGCTCATGATATAGACAGCCCCTGGATAGCCATGATTATCCTTGGCAAATGCCGGAACAGTCATCGCGAGGGCAAGCATTAAAGTCAGACCTGTAAAAAGAAACTTGCGAAACATAGGAATCTCCTTGAGGGTTATGATTGGATTTGTGCCTTCTCGGAGGTCCAGGCCTGGATTCTGTTATAAACAGCTTCCGATCAGCACCTATCCAATATAGTGGCCTATCGTTTACTTATCAAGTCTATAATTATTAATCCTTTCTTACCAGTTTCTGACAAATCCTACGAAAATATTTCAGCGCTGAAGGGGATCGCAAACTTACCCAAAAAGGGTGTGCAAATCTGTATAATAGACATACATGTTAATTAGGTTTCCGCAGGAGGGACGACATGCAAATCACTCGGGTTGAAGTAACACCGGTTGAGTTAAACCTGAGTGAACCCATCCGGATGGGAAGTTTCCGTGAAATTCACTCCATCACAGCCATATTTGTGCGTATGGAAACCCAAAAGGGACAGTCTGCCTGGGGATGCACGGTAGTTCATCCTGATCTGACCGGAGAGAAACCTGGCGAGGTGATAGCGGCCTGCCGGGAATGCGCCCGGTTGGTACCGGATCTAAACCCGACCAACATTGAATTCGCGCTGGGGGAGTTGGCGGCACATCCCAAAATGACCCCTTCGGTGATGTGTGCTTTTGACTTAGCATTCCATGATTTATTAAGTATTGCGGCCGGTATGCCGCTTTATCGCATTCTGGGTGGTTACCGCAACCGGATCCAAACGTCGGTGACCATTCCGATTACATCGGTTGAAGAAAGCGTTCAGATGGCTTTGCACTGGGCTAACAAAGGCTTTCGCATGTTGAAGATCAAAGGCGGCCAGGATGTTGCCGAGGATGTGCGCCGGGTCCAGGCGATCCATACGGCGCTGCCAGATCATTTCCTGTGGCTGGATGCAGATGGGGGTTATTCAGTCGATCAGGCCCTGGATGTCACCCGGGCGGTCAATGATATTGTAGAAATGCTGGAACAGCCTACCCCACCAGGTGATTTGACTGCTTTAGGCCAGGTAAAATCTGTCAGCCGGGTGCCGATTATCGCCGATCAAAGCCTGCATGGGCCGGAATTTGCCTTGGATCTGGCATCGAGGCACATTGTCGACGGATTGAGCATCAAACTGGCGACCTGTGGTGGGCTGCGCTGCGCGCGACAGATCGATGCCATCGCCCGAGCGGCCCGAATTGCGACCATGGTGGGATCTATGATCGAACCTGCTCTGCTCACCTCTGCCGGGTTGAGTTTGGCACTGAGCAGTCCGAATGTTCGTTATGGAGATTTGGATGGCTACATGTATTTGATTGAGGATCCGTCAAAAGTGGGGTTTATATTGAAAGACGGTTGGTTAATCGCCACTGAGGCGTCCGGGTTGGGATATACAGTTGATTTATAGGAAAGTTTGTGGCGAACGAAAATTAACGCAATATTTTTTATATGGAGTGGGCAGGTAGTAAACGGATAAGTCATTTAGCGGTTTTTCAAAACAGAGGAATTGATAATGACCAAAATTCTGAATCTAATCAGCGAACGCGGCGCCCTTTGGTTTTCCGGAAAAAGCGGAACCGATACGTATCCGATTGTCATCCCGCCGGGTGAAGCGTACCACAGCTGCCGGTTGACCATTTTGAATTCAGTATTAATTTCGGAAGCGGAAATTGCCTCTCAGCCTGCGCCGGGAAAGGTTGGGAGCGGTGAGGTCGCTGTAAATTGGAAATGCAACCCTAATTCCTTTGTGCGCTACCAGGTCGAGGTATTCTCGAAACCCATTTTGCCCGCGCCGGAGGGTGAGGAGTCCGTCACCCGGCAAATGACCGGCTTTCTGCCCAGCAAAAATGCTTTCCACTTCATTAACCAGTTTCCGCCGGTGCCGGATGTAGTCTTGCGGACTCCGTTGGGTAATTTAAATATTGGCGATGCCTCGAAAGGCCTGTGTGGGGGGATGGTGTATGCCGCCCTGGATTATTTCAATGCGGGAATGAGTATCCCGGCGGATGATCACCCGCCGGCCCAAGGGGAATTATTTGACTATACCGTCAAACGTTTGCTTACTAGTTTTGATCTGCCCAAAGGTATCGTCCAATATATCGAACTGATGAATCCGCGCTATCCGGATGGGGTGAGCACTGCGGGAAGATTTGGTACGACGCCCTATGGACGGGCCTGGCGTATGATCCGTCAGGAATGGCCCGTCATCAAGACCAAGATTGATTCCGGGCAGGCTTGTCCATTGGGACTGGTGTTGATCAAGTCCGCCGACCTGACCCAATTGGGTCAAAATCACCAAGTGATGGCCTATGGCTATGATGTGAACGGGAAAGAACTGACCCTGAATATCTATGACCCAAATTACCTGCAGTGGGATGATATCACCCTCAAGCTGGATCTCAGCGATCCGAAACTCGCCCCAAAAGTTACATACTCCACCGGAATGCCGGTAGTGTGTTTCTTTGACACCAACTACGCCTTCTGCATGCCGCCCGGAGAAGGCCCAAACCAGGGGCGCATCCTGCTGTTTGAGGACCGGAATTTTGGCGGGCGGGTCAAAGATATCGAAAATGCACATCCGGATTTAAGCATCATCAACGATTTGAATTTCGATGAGCGAACGTCTTCCTTTGCGATCCTCAGTGGAAATTGGAGCTTTTACCAGAACCCGCGATTTGCAGACCCATTTATGAATGGAAATAAGCCTCTGGTGCTTGGTCCTGGTTCATACAGTTGGGTCGAAGATTATGGCATCAAGAACGACGATATTTCTTCGTTGAAAGTGGTTTCCGCCCCACCCAATCATTGAACCGGTCCTATGAAAATTCGTATTCAAAGCGCCAGCGAGCATAACTTGCAGGGGGTGAGCACCGAAATTGGGGACGGGCTGACCGTCGTGACCGGCGTATCGGGCTCGGGCAAGACTTCACTGGTCTTTGATACCCTGTACCATGAAGCTCGCCGCCGGTTTTTGGAGATATTTGCGTTAGGGTCTTCCGGACTGAGGCTTTCACCGGCTAAGGTTGAGTCGATCACCGGGCTGGGGCCGGCTATCTCGGTTGGCCAAAACCTGCTCAACCGCAATCCCAATTCTACTCTGGCGACTGCCAGCGGCTTGCACCCGCTGCTCAGGCTGCTTTATGCCCGGTATGGCAAACGGCAGTGTGCACGCTGTGGAACCGGGCTGCAGGTGTTCAGTCGCGATGAGTTGATCGAGACGATCGCAAACACTTCGCAGGATGGATCGGTTTCAATCTATGCTCCTTTGGTAAAAGGGGCTCGTGGCAGTCACGCCACCTTGCTTGCCTTGTTAGGTGCGCAGTTTGGGCCAGATAAACTGCGTGTAGATAAAGTATTTTGGGATGGGCACAGTCTGGCGCCAGACGATTTGCATGAGATCCTGATCGAAGCGGGCGTGCTGGCAGGGGATGAAACCTCAGAACAGAAAAACCAGGTAATCCATCAGGCCGTCGAGACAATCTCTGCCCTGGGATGTGGAGCGGCGGCAGTCGTTACAGTAAAGGGCGAGGATATATACGGTCTGGCTCCGCGCTGCGTGAACTGCGGCACGTGGTTTGGCGAACTCGATCCGGTCCATTTTCACAGTCCATGTCCCTTGTGCGCCGGGCAGGGATGCCGCGAATGCGCGGGCAGCGGCATGCATCCAGCGGCTGCCTGGGTTACCTGGGACGGGCTGCGCCTGCCAGATCTGCTGGCATACTGTGTCACCCAGGCCGGCGAGCTTTTTCAGCGGGCAGAACTGCCCTCCACTGCCAGGCGGCTGTTGTTTGAAATCCGGCGCCGCCTGGAGGCGCTCGAACAGGTCGGGTTAGGTTACATCAGCCTCGACCGGCCTTCTCCAACTCTTTCCCGGGGTGAAGCGCAGCGCGTGCGTCTGGCGGTGGCGATCACCAGCCGCCTGGAAGATATGCTGCATGTACTGGACGAACCCACCATCGGTCAGCATCCTGCCGATGTTGACCGCCTGCTGCCTACCTTTCGCCTGTTGGGCGGGCCGGTCGTCTACGTGGAACACGACCGGGTTGCTGCTGCGGCGGCCGACTGGGCTATCGACCTGGGACCGGGAGCGGGCAGCCAGGGTGGGCAGATCAGCTTCGAGGGAACTCCCCAGGATTTGTGGCAGGCGGATACGCCCACCGGCCGGTTTTTCAGCATGCGCCAGCGCGTGCAGCTTCCGGAGCCAAGGTCTAAACCCCGCCAGTTTGTCACCATCCAGCATGCCCATCTGCATAATTTAAAAAATATAACAGTGCGCATCCCCCTTTCCAGGCTGACAGTGGTCAGCGGGGTCTCAGGTTCGGGAAAAAGTACCCTGGTGGAGGATATTCTATATCCTTCCCTGACCAGCCGCGATCCGGTTGGTTGTGAGCAAATCGAAAGTCCACCTCTGGGGGCTGTGCTGGTTGACCAGGATCCGGTTGGACGCAACCCGCGTTCCAACCCGGCAACCTATACCAATCTGGCGGATCTGATCCGTACGGCTTACGCCGCAGCGAGTGGAATCTCGCCATCTTTCTTCTCGTTTAACCGGCCGGAAGGGGCTTGCCCAGAATGTGATGGGATCGGTGCGGTTGAAGTCAAGATGCGCTACCTGCCTTCGACCTGGATTCCTTGTGCGGCGTGCGATGGTCAGCGTTTCAGCGAAAATGTGCTGTCTTACCGGATACCTTTTGGCAGCCGAGAGCTATCTATTGCGGATTTTTTCGATTTGACTGTTACTGAAGCCATTCTCTGTCTGGCGGAGACCTCATACCTTGCAGATAAGGAGCGCCAGGCGGCTGTGCGCATCCTGGTGGCTTTGCAGGATATCGGCCTGGGATATATGAAGCTAGGCCAGCCTTCGACCACACTGTCCGGCGGAGAAGCGCAGCGCGTCAAGCTGGCCCGATACCTGGGAAAGCCCTCTTTGCAAAAACAGGTCTTGATCCTGGATGAACCCTCGACCGGGCTGCACCCTCAAGATGTAGGTGGATTGCTGAGCGTTCTTGACCGGTTGGTTCGCGCCGGAGCGACGATAGTGGTGGTCGAGCACAACACCGATCTCCTGCGCGCCGCCGATTGGGTGATCGACCTGGGCCCGGGAGCCGGCCCAGCCGGAGGCGAGCTGCTTTATGCTGGTCCGCCCAAAGGTCTGGTGGAGGTCGAAAGGTCGCTAACCGGAAAAGCATTGCAGATGGAAGCCAAGCTCCAGCCGCGGGGTGGAAAGACTGGCCAAAGGTCATTTTCACCTGCGGTGATTTCCATTCGCGGGGCGCGAGCCAACAACCTCCAGAATGTGAGCGTGGATATTCCCAAAGGCGCATTGACCGTGGTGACAGGTGTCTCCGGTTCGGGAAAATCCAGTCTGGTGAGTGATGTGCTGGAAACCGAAGCTCAACGCCGCTTTTTGGAGTTGCTTTCCATGTACGAACGGCAGAGTGTGCGTGAAGGCTCCGAAGCCCCGGTGGATTCGGTGAGCGGCCTGGGCGTGGCGATTTCCATTACCCCCGAGCGGCGCATGTACGAACGGCGCGCGACAGTGGGCACCGCCACGGAAATATCCCATTATCTGGCTGTCCTGCTTTCGGCCATTGGCCAGCGCACCTGTCTGGATTGCGGATCCGAAATGCAGCGCGGCACGGAATGGACCTGCCCGCGGTGCGGGACGGTCGCGCCTATCGCCCATCCGCGCCATTTCTCTTCAAGCAATTATGCTGCGGCCTGCCAGACCTGTCATGGGGTCGGTACGCTGCAAATCCCTAATCCCGATAAACTGATCCTTCACCCGGAGAAACCGTTGACCGCAGGTGCCATGTACTCTCCCGGTTTTTTCCCAAATGGGTACCTGGGAAAACCTTTTAATGGTGGGTATGACCAGGTTCAGGCCCTGGCGCAGCGTTACACATTCGATCCCCAGATCACGCCTTGGGACCATATGTCACCAGAAGCCCAAAAGGCTTTTCTCTTTGGCGATCCTGAACCGCTGACGGTCACATATCGCAGCCGGACAGGCCGGACGCATACCCGGGTGGATCCGTTTCCAGGTTTCTTTGGCTTTATCCGCGACTGGGATGTGGGTGGGACATATACCGATACGCAAAAATGTGCGGCCTGTTCGGGTTCCGGACTGCGGCCAGAATACAGTGCGGTTCACCTTCGCCAGTTTACCAGCTATGCGCTGAGCGAAATGCCGCTGGCTGAGCTTGTTCCTGTGCTGTCTTCCTTAGAGGATTGCGCTAAAAAGTCTCCCGTCCGCGGGGTAATCTCCAGCCTGGAGACACTGCTCAAACGCACGCATTTCTTAATGCAGGTGGGCCTGGGGTATCTGCATTTAAATAGAGTGGCCTCAACCTTATCGGCTGGTGAAGCGCAGCGCATCAAACTGGCCGGTTTGCTGGGCAGCGGGTTGACCTCACTCACCGTTTTGCTGGATGAACCCACCCGCGGTCTGCATCCGGGGGAGGTGAAGGCGCTTTTATCTGCCATTCAGAGTTTGAAGAATGATGGCAATACCGTGGTGGTGGTCGAGCACGACCCTTTGATCATGCGCGCTGCCGATAATCTAATCGATATGGGGCCGGGCTCGGGTACATCCGGTGGCAAAGTGATGGCCCAGGGAAAACCTGATGAGGTGGCCCAGGCCGATACGATCACCGCGGCCTGGCTGCGTGGAGAGCGCGTTTTCGATACCAACCGCGTCCCCCGCCAGGCCAGGGGCTGGCTGCGCATTGTTGGGGCGCGCAGCAATAATCTGCGCGGTGGAACTGTCGAACTGCCCATGGGGGTGCTGGTAGGGGTGTGCGGAGTATCTGGTTCCGGCAAATCCAGTCTGGTGATCGATACCCTGGGGCGGGTTCTGGCGCCAAAAAAGCAGACCACCTCGATCGCTTACGAACCGATCGATCCCGGCCTACACGATAACATCCTCGGTGCACCTGACAGGACGGTAGTCGTCGATCAGGCCAGAGCCGGTGTAGTCAGCCCGGCAGCTTTTCTGGAGTTAACCCAACAGCTGGTGACGTTATTTGCCGAGAGCAGCGAAGCCCAATCTCTTGGGTTGGACGCGAAAATGTTGGGGCATGCCTGTTCGGCATGCGACGGAAGAGGCTATCAGAAAATTGATATGGGTTTCCTGCCGGACGTGCGCACACCCTGTGAAACCTGCCAGGGAACAGGCTTCAGTCCTGAGGCCTGGCAGGTGCATGTGCATGATTTGACGCTGCCAGAGATCGAGCGATTGACCATCGATCAGGCGTATGAACTTTTCCGGGATGATGAACGTCTGGAACGCATCTTCTCCAGTGCCCGGGAGGTTGGTCTGGGCTACCTGGTGCTGCGCCAGCCCGGTTATTCCCTTTCCGGTGGGGAAGCCCAACGCCTGAAGATTGCCCGTGAGCTGTGCTCAAAAACGAATCGCGGATCGCTGTATATCCTGGACGAACCGACGATTGGGCAGCACCTTGAAGATGTGCACCGCCTGGTCGGTGTACTCAATAAATTGGTGGACGGCGGTCATTCTGTACTGGTCGTGGAACACCATCCCCACTTCCTGGCAGTTTGTGATTGGCTGGTGGAATTAGGTCCCGGCGGTGGTCCGGAGGGTGGACTGATCGTCGCCGCCGGAACGCCGCACAGCGTGGCTCAAGGTAACACATCTACCGCGCCGTATTTGCGTGAGGTGTTGGGAGAGCGATCATGATCTGGGCGCCGCTCTTACTGGCAGACTCTTCTCCTTGCCTGCGATGGTGGGTGCTGCGCGAACTGCTCGGTCGTTCGAACAACGACCCGGAAGTTGCTGAATTGGACCGCCTGCGGTTTTCTGATCCCCTGGTAGCGGAATTATTATCCCTCCAGCAGACCGATGGAAGCTGGAAGAACGTCGACCTGAGCGGAGTCGCGACCGTTTCCACCTTGCAAACCACCGCTCAGGCCTTGCTGCGCCTGGGGTACCTGGGTTTCGGGCCTGACCTGCCGGCTGTTGCCCACGGAGCCGAATTTCTGTTTGCCCAACAACAGGCGGATGGATCCTGGCCGCTGCCAGAAGGTCGTCAGGAAAGCGAGGACCATGCCGGGTACTCGATGGTCCCGCTGCAAACCTCGCTGCCGCTGCACGGGCTGGCAGCCTGCGGTTACAGTACGGATCCCCGCGCCGAACGGGCCTATGAATGGCTGCTGGCGCAGCGCCTGGAAGATGGGGCCTGGCCGACAGGTTGGGCATCTGGTGTGCACGGGTTCGTAGCAGGCTACCGGCGCCTGGCGCATTCTCGCTGGGGCTGCCGTTCCAATACTACCGGCGCGTTGTCTTGCCTGGCACTGCATCCCTTGCGGCGCAGCAGTCCGGAAGCGCAGCGCGCACTCGACCTGCTTTTAGGGAGAGAGACGCGTGAACAGTTTGGCCTGGGTTTTGAGGTAGCCCGCCTGTTAGGCGCCGAACGGCTGCAGGGATTTTTTACCTACTTTGCCCGGTTTGACCTGGCGCAGATGCTGGACTTATCCTGGCGGGTGGGCGCTTCATTGGAAGATGAACGCATTGCCAGCATGGTGGCATATGTGCAATCCTTACAGGGTAGTTATGGGTTATGGGAATATCCCGCCCGGCCGCAGGTCTCGCGTTGGGTGACGTTTGACCTGCTGCGATCGTTGTCGCAATTGGACCGGGTATCGGATTGGGTGAGTTTGGAGCCGAGCACGCCGTTCAAGGCATATGCGCGGAAGTTGAAAAGGTACTAAGGCATGAAGTGCAGTTGTTTCAAGCTACCTTCATCGATTGATTGGTCAATTTTGTATAATCCGGCAGATCTTCCAGGTAACCAAGAATGACGTCACCTTGATTCATGATCCAGGCATGGGCTTTTAACTGCCCAGGGAGACCCAGTTTAACGCCAATGTACATCTCGACGGGTAAATCATGTTTCGTCATCAGGTAATAACCTGCTAACGCCCTTACCAGACAGGTTGATTTTCCAGGGGTATAGCGGCTGGCAAGCTTAACCGCATCGGCGATCCTGCATGCTTCTATACAATCCGGATTGAAAGCCTTTTTCCTGCGTCCCTGGCTGGCGATCGATTGCCTTAATGCATTGTACGGGACGATGTTTAATAAAAGATTGATGCCGACCAGGGTGAAATATGCGTTTAAAAACATCCACCGGTCGGATGGATGAAGTTTTAGTAAATTTCGAATTTTTTCCATAATATTTCTCGTGTTTACCCAAAGCCAATAAGTGTTAAGAATACCTCATGAATAGAAAATATTTTCATATCATGAATCAATAATGTTTTTACTTGGGTAGATTATAGGAAACCTAATAGCATTAATATCATGAATGTAACAGATTTGGTGGGGATATTTCTAACTGGATGCAATCTATCAGATTCGTTTTTTTGCCGGGTGGTCTAATGTTGACCGAGTCGATATACAGTTATAATTTGTGGGGAAGACCATCGATGGATTATCTTTTTACGGAGTGAAGTGGTGAGATGAAAATTTCTTTATATATAATCGGCGCCTTGATTGGTTTGATCGGAGTTGTCTGGATTTTGCAGGGAATCAATATCCTTCCAGGCAGCTTCATGACCGGGCAGATTCAATGGGCTATTTATGGGGTGATCGCAGTCGTCGTAGGGATTGGTATAGTGGTCTTTGGCAACCGGCTTAATAGGAAACCGCCGAAATGATGAATGCAATCAGTCTCTGATCATCACCAGATGCCGGGGAACAGGCGGAAGCGTACCTGACGGGCATAATCCGCGTAGCCGGGGAGTTCTGTGTGCAGCATACGGTCTTCGTAGGCAGTTCGAATGAGGATCATTAATGCAGACAGCAGCCCTGGAATGACTGCCCACCACGATTCGAGCAGGATTCCAGTTACCGACCAGAGTACAATCAAGGCCAGGTAAGCGGGGTGGCGGACGAAACGATAAGGTCCGCTGCGAGTTACTTCCTGGCCACGTTCGGTCTGAAGGCGTGACTCGGCGGAGAAGAATGGGTTGGAAGTGACCGCCCAGGCGGAGAGGCCATTTCCCAGAAAATAAATGATAAATGCCAGGATAATCAGCGCCGTGGGTATTTGTCCAGACCAGCCAAACCGCCCGCCATCGATACCAGCCAGCAAGATGGTGCCGAACGAGAGCACAGTATACACCGGCACAATCAGACGATCGTAGCGTTGGGTATTTTCATGGCGGGTCGCCCGTTCGACCAGCAATGCGGGGTCACGCCAGCGCAGAAGAAAAATAAAGCCCAGTTTAAGCAATCCCCATACCCCGATAAACAACCAGCCTAACCCCCAATTGAGGCGGCCCGCTCCGGCGAACAGCAGCGCGGCGATAAACACAAGCGACATCAGGACATTGGTAACCCCTCTCAAAAGGGCAGTATCCGGGGTTATATTAATCGATGGCTCTGTCATGATTTATATCCTTGGTGTGGCATATGGGAGAAAGCTGACGCGCCGGTATGATCCTGCAATCAACCTGTTAATGATACTATTATTTTTGAAATGAACGGCCATGTCTCCGTAAAAGGGTGCACTAAAAAGTTGTTGGAAAGGGTAGAAAAAGAAGAGCCTCACAGGTAAGATAAAAGCTCACAACAGCAATCAACTTATCGGAGGCTCAAAATGGAGTTTAGCACAGAAGTAGTAGAAAAGATGGCGGAAATACTGGTGAAAGAGATGGAAAAAAGCGGTCGAAACGAAGGGGGCATACGGGAGGTCGAAACGGGGATGCGGGAATTACTGCGGAGAGTTGGTGGGGAAGCCTTAGGGCGCTATTTGGAAAAAACAGACCAGGCGGAGCCGCACGAGAAGACGAAGCCCTGTGGATGTGGTGGCAATCAGATCTACCAATTTCGGCGCAAAGCGGTGATCTGGAGCGTGTTTGGGCGAGTGAGCTATAAGCGACGGTATTACACTTGCGCAAGTTGTGAAACGGGGCAGGCGCCATTGGATAAGCGCCTGGGGATCGCAGCGGGGCAGGTAACGGCCGGGCTGGCCGAATTGCTGGCACTGGCAGGGGTAGAAGTTGCGTTTGAAGAAGGCTGCCGGATGGTTGAGCGTTTCTTGCTGTTTCGAGTGAGTGATAATACCTTGCGTCAGGAGACCGAACAGTTCGGAGAACTCCAGGAGCAACAAGAGGATGAGTGGAAACAGCAGAGCCAAACAGAAGCGTGGTTGCAAGAACGACTACAGAAGATCGGGCAGCAACCCGGTCGCTTGTATGGCTCAATCGATGGGGTGATGGCCCCCTGCAAAGGAGAGTGGCGTGAACTCAAAAACATCGCTTGGTATCGGGTCGAGACTGTCCGCTCGCACCAAAAGCGTCGTCATCATGCCAGTAAGGTTGGGGAGCAGAATGATTTACAAGCCCAGGAGATCACCTATCACTGCGCTATCCAATCACCAGAGCCGTTCGGCGATTTAGTCTGGGCCACGGCTTGTCAACGCATGGCCGACTTGTACAATGAACTGGTGTTCATTTGCGATGGAGCCGTCTGGATCTGGAAGCTGATTGAACGCTATTTCCCAAATGCTGTCCAAATCGTGGATTGGTATCATGCCAGCGAATATCTCCCGCCTATCGCTGAAGCTGTCTTTGGTAAAGACACCCCCGAGTATCACGCCTGGTTGGATCAAGCCCGTACTCAGCTTTGGGATGGCCAGATTGATGCTTTGATCCACGATTGTCAATTGTTCCTTTCCATCCCTGCCGCTGCTTTGGCAGTCCATGCCGCTGTTTCTTATTTCACCAACAACCAGAAACGCATGGATTATGCCCGTTTTCGCCGTCTTGGTTATTTCATCGGCAGTGGCACCGTCGAGAGTGCCGGTAAACAGATTGCTGGCCTCCGCCTAAAACGGGCTGGCGCTCGCTGGACTGAACATGGTGCTGTCATGACTGCCAAGGCCAGAGCCGCCTGGTTGAGTGGCTCCTGGGATTCAATTGCTACTCGTCGGGCTGCTTTACCCCTGGCTGCCTAACATCTTTTGAGTGCTCCCCCATAAAAACCCTGGCGAAACTGCATTTTAGCGGCTATTTTTTCTGAAGATCACTGAGATATTCCTGGAATAAGCAGTAAACAGCAGCCAGGCGCAGAATGCGCTCAGAAGATAATCGGTCCATTGCATGTTTCCTAAAATAGTGAGCACAACCAGACTGGCTGCAGGGATCACCAGCAGCAGGAATGCGCCGATCTGGGACCTGGGCGCTTTCACACGCATACCCGCTGTGCTCGTGAAGAAAGATATTTCGTTGAAAACCCCCAGGTAAATCGCGATCAGTCCAGCGGGCAGCCAGACGTAAAATGCCAGGAATAGCGTCAAAACAGGTGCCAACCAGACGATCAACTGTCTGACCAAAGTTTTCGATTGATTTGTGGCCTTGAGCAGGGTAGCGTGCTGAATTTGCTGAAACAGCATCAGGGGGATTTGCAGGTAAACTACAAAATATAACCATCCCAAATTATGAATGATTAATGGGCTGAGCAGCAGCAGTAAAATACCGGCAGGCAGACCTGCAGAAGTCCAATTAATGTCAATCCAGGCAGCCGGGCCTGTTTTTTGATCTTCCATTTTTCCCAAGGGCTCATCCAGGCGGTTATACACAACCTGCATGGCTGCAGCCAATGCCTCGCCTGCCATTTTATCCAATATTTCTATGCAGGGTATTTTCCCGCTGTATGCCAGTATGAACGGCATATTGACCATGCTAATAATCATTGCCGCGGACAGCTGGACGTCGCTGCTCTGAAAGACCCCTTTATTTATTCCTTTTTCAACCAGACCGGCGATCCAGTCGAACATGGGTTGATTCCAATGAGCAGCATCGCCGTTTTCGATGTTGGCCTCCGTATGGACCCACATCAGGCGAAAGAGGTTCGGGTTTTCCCTGGCAAAGTCCTGCAAAGACCGTAACGCGTCCTCCAGTATCTGGAAAATATCCGCATTTTCAGCGCGCAGCACCAAGGGCTGCATCCGTTCGAGGAGCCTGGTCTGTGCGCGCGCGGCTAAAGCTTTGAGGATGGACGCCTGGTTTGGAAAATAGGTAAACAGCCCCATGTGGGTCAGATCCAGGTTCTTCGCGATGGCCCGCGAACTGATATTCTCGGGGCCTTTTTCGATCAGGATGTCGTATGCCTTATCCAGGATCTGGGCGCGCATTTGCGTGCGGTGAGCTTCCGTCATTTTGGGACGAGACATGAGGAATAGTGCCTTTTTTTGCCAGTGATAAATATATTTTACAGTGTAAAATAAATAAGTCGCAAGCGTAATTCGATTAGAAATGTTGGAAAACACATGAATATATAATTTTTTGAGTTAAAATGAAAACGAATTGATCTTGTGGAAGGGCCGTCTGATGTTTGGATTTGAAACGCTGGGAAAATGGCTGGTAATTATCGGCGCAGTCCTGTTAATTGTCGGGGGTTTGATCTGGCTGGCAGGGCGAATTCCAGGTATTAAACAAATCCCTGGTACTATTCAAGTTACTCTGGGTGGATTGACCTGCATTATTCCCTTGTTGGCGTCGATCCTATTGAGTGTGGTTCTGACCCTGCTGATAAACCTGGCGCTGCGCCTGTGGCGGCATTAGCACGGCTTAAGGCATCAAAAAACCCGCTGAATGCGGGTTTTTTGATGCCTTGATTTTCAGATATGGGTTCAGCCGCTTAATTGATGGCTGAGATCTTTCAGCGCCGGGTAAAGCTGGCGGTATAGCCCATAAGCAGTTTCGTAGGTAGAAACCGTCTCGGTAGCCGGTTGGGTAGTCCCGGTGATCCGGATCCCGGCCTGGCAGGCCTGATCGACATCCGCCCAATAGCCGGCGCCCACACCTGCCAGCAGGGCAGCTCCATAGGCAGCCCCTTCGGTGGTATTTATCGTCACCAATTCTGAATTAAACACATCCGCCAGAATCTGACGCCAGAGCTGGCTGCGCGCGCCGCCGCCCGAGACCCTCACCTGGCGGATCTGGCTGAGTCCGGCGGATTTAATCAGTTCGAAGCTGTCGCGCAGGCCAAAAGCCACGCCTTCCAGGACGGCCCGGCTGAAATGGGGCATGCTGTGGCGGACAGTGATCCCGGCAAAGGAACCGCGCGCCAGCGGATCTGGATAAGGGGTGCGTTCACCGGTCAGATACGGCAGGAAAAGCAGCCCTTCGCATCCGGGCGCAATCCCTTCGGCCGGAGCCAGAAGAGTGTCGTAATTCATTTCGGGGGCGAAAGTATCGCGGTACCAGCGCAGGCTGCCGGCAGCCGACAGCATGACGCCCATCAGATGCCAGCGATCGGGGACGGAATGGCAAAAGGCATGCAGCCGCCCTTCGGGTTCGATGAATGGCCCGTCCGTGGTGGCAAAGACCACCCCCGAGGTGCCCAGGGCCAGGGAAACAATCCCCGGCTCGACTGCTCCAACGCCAACCGCCCCGGCAGCCTGGTCTCCGCCGCCGCCCACGACCGGCGTACCGGCTTTCAGCCCGGTTAACTGCGCGGCATTTGCTGTGACTTCACCCGTTACCTGGCTGCCTTCGTAGGTAGAGGGCAGCCATTCCAGGGGGATTTCCAGGGCTTCGAGCATCTCTGGCGACCAATTTCTGGTACGGATATCAAACAGGATGGTTCCGGAACCATCGGCGCGGTCCACGGCAAATCCGCCGGTGAGGTGGTAGCGGACGTAATCTTTCGGCAGCAGAATATGCCTCACCTTCCGGTAAACTTCCGGTTCATGCTCGCGCACCCACAGGATTTTTGGCGCAGTAAACCCGGTCAGGGCGTCATTGCCAGTGATTTGAATCAGCCGGCTGCGCCCCAGAAGGGCGCGGATTTCGTCGCATTGGCTGCCGGTGCGCTGGTCGTTCCACAGGATCGCCGGGCGCAGGACTTGCCCGCCTTCATCTAAAAGGGTTAGCCCGTGCATCTGACCGGTCAAACCGACGGCCGCCACCTCTTGACCGGAAACACCGGTTTGCGCCAGGACCTGGCGGATCGATTTCACCGCCCCGTTCCACCAATCTTCAGGATTCTGCTCGCTCCATAATGGAAATGGGGTGAAAAGCGGTTGTTCGGTATTGGCAGTCCCGATCACGTCCCCCTGCTGATCGATGATGATTGCTTTAACCCCCGTGGTAGACACGTCGATGCCCATGAAGTAAGCCATTGCATTCTCCAGTTTTGCAAATCAGACAGTTATTTTTTTTGATTCGTTAATCCATTGCAGGATAAAAGCGGTGGTTTCCTGCATGGATGAATAATTGCCTGCTGCCACCCAATCCTTGCGAACCAGGTTGCTTCCCAGGCCCACACAGCAGGCGCCGGCTTTGATCCAGCTTTGCACCGATTCCCGCGTCGCTTCCACCCCGCCTGTGGGCATCAGCCGCGACCAGGGCATTGGGCCTAACACAGCCTTGATAAACGCCGGACCGCCGACGGTTTCCCCCGGAAATACTTTGACGATTTCGACCCCGGATTCTTCGGCGGTCGAGATTTCGGCTACTGTGGCGCAGCCCGGCAAATAAGCAATTTTCCGCCGGTTGCACAAACGGGCAACTTCCGGGTTGAAGAGCGGGCCGACGATAAAATTGGCGCCATGAGCGAGATATAAAGCCGCGGTGGGAGCATCGATCACCGAACCGACCCCCAAAATGATCGGCGGTTTGGATTTTTCGATGAATGTATTGAGCTGGCTGAAGACAGGCAGCGCTTTTTCACCCCGATTGGTGAATTCAAGTACGCGCGCGCCGCCGCCGGATACTGCCTTGACTATTTCCTGGGCGACGTCCGCGTCATCCTGGTAAAACAGGGGAACAAGACCGGTGGTGAGCATCGCGTCATAGACTTGCAAGCGGGTATAACGAGCCATAGGAAATCCTTTCAAGTTCGATTTGAGATCCAAGTAAAGGAATGCGAACCATGGGTTGTCAGGTTATTGGTCGAGATAATTATAGCCTGTCATCCGGCATTGTCCGATGAATTCCGAATTTAATCACCTGGATAGGTAACAAAAATTTTTCCCCGGATTTATTGACAACTCTCTTTAAAAGTGCTACTATCCGACGATAATCTTATCCAAGGTCCGTATGAAAATAACCTCCTTCACAACTACTTATGGCACGATGCAGCCGACTACTGGTTTGACCAGAGTACGGAGGGCAGGGCTTTTTCAGCGATGGGATCACTAGCACCCATAAATTTTAGAAAGCCCTCCGAAAGATGGAGGGCTTTTATTTTACCTGGTGAGGAGTCAGCGCAATATGAATGAGCAGGCAAGGCGTACTTTGGTGATGAAATTTGGCGGGACTTCGGTCGGTTCATCTTCGGCGATGAGCCAGATGGCCACCATCGTTCACGATACCCGGGTGACCTGGCCGCGGGTGGTGGTGGTTGTTTCGGCGCTGACCAGGGTAACTGATCTGCTGCTTGGACAGGCGGCATTAGCGGCAGGCGGCGATGTGAGCGGTTTATCAGCGGCAGTGGGCGAACTGAGCCGGAGGCATACTGAGATCGCGGATGGGGTCGTCCTGGCAGAGCGGCGCGAGGGAGTCAAGGCTCAAATCTCAGCCCTGGTCGCAGATTTTGAAGCGCTGTGCCGGGCCATCGCCGTTTTAGGCGAGGCTACCCCCCGGGCCTTGGATGCGGTCGCCTCGTTAGGTGAACGCATGTCGGCGCGGTTGGCGGCTGAAGCAGTTTTTGCGGCAGGGACACCCTCTCAGGTAGTGGATGCCACCCAGATAATCGTCACCGGGGATGATTACCAATCAGCCACACCGGATGTTCCGGCGACCAATCAGAAGACACGTGAAGTCTTAAACCCTCTGCTGGATCTGGGGATTGTTCCGATCGTGACCGGGTTTATCGGCGCCTCACGCAAAGGGGTGGTGACCACTCTGGGTCGCGGAGGCAGCGATTATTCCGCCGCTTTGATTGGGGCCGCTTTGCCGGCGGACGATGTCTGGATCTGGACGGACGTCAATGGGGTCATGACCACCGATCCGCGCCTGGTGCCGGACGCCTGTACCATCCCTGAACTTTCGTTCCGTGAGGTATCCGAACTGGCCTATTATGGGGCCAAAGTGCTCCATCCCAAGACCATCCGCCCGGTGATCGATGCCGGGGTGGGCTTACGGGTATGCAATACCTTCCAACCGGATCATCCCGGCACGCGCCTGGTTGCGGATACTCAGGTCAAGGAGAACGGCAGTATCAAAGCTGTTTCGGCAATCAAAGGGCTGCAGTTGATCACGGTCGAGGGGCGCGGCATGCTGGGCGTGCCCGGTGTGGCGGCACGGACCTTCGCTGCCGTGGCTGCTACCGGAACCAGCGTGCCTTTGATCACCCAGGCTTCCTCGGAACAGTCTATTTGTTTTGCGGTGCCCAGCCAATCGACGGATGTCGTCCTTTCGGCGCTGAAGGCTGCTTTTACCCACGAAATTGCCAACCAGGATATTGACCGGGTGTGGGCGACGGACGAGGTGGTGATTATTACCGTGGTTGGCGCTGGAATGCGCTCAACCCCCGGAATCGCGGGTAAAGTTTTCAGCGCGCTGGGCGACCAGCGGGTAAACGTCATCGCCATTGCCCAGGGTTCGTCCGAAGTATCGATCAGCCTTGTAGTCGCAGGCGCAAGCATCCTGCCGGCGGTGCAGGCGTTACACAGCCTGATCGTCTGATTCGCGGGAGCGCGGTCTGCTATTCTTGCAAGCATTCATTGGAGGTTATGATGGGTAAAATCCCTGTCGCAATTTTAGCCGCCACCGGTTCGGTGGGTCAGCGGTTTGTGCAGCTTCTGGATGGGCATCCCTGGTTCGAAGTCGTCGCCCTGACCGGCTCTGACCGCTCGATCGGCCGCCCTTATGGGGAGGTTTGCCATTGGGTATTGGGCGAATTGATGCCCGATTGGGCCAAAAATATGACCGTCGTGCCCACCGAACCCGGGGCGGTCGACGCGGCCCTGGTTTTTTCTGCGCTGCCGACGGATGTGGCCAAAACCGTGGAGCCATTATTTGCCCAGGCCGGGGTGCTGATCTGCTCCAATGCCTCGGCGTACCGCAAGGAACCCGACGTGCCGATTCTGCTGCCGGAGATCAACGGAGAGCATGCCCAGATTCTGGCGGTGCAGCGCTCCAACCGCGGTTGGAGCGGGGGGATCGTCACCAACCCCAACTGCACCAGCACCGGGATGACGGTGATGCTTAAAGCGCTCCAGGACGCCTTCGGCTTGAAACGGGTCCTGGCAGTATCGATGCAGGCCATTTCGGGCGCCGGATACCCCGGGGTTTCCGCGATGGACATTATGGATAATGTCATCCCCAATATCGAGGGTGAGGAAACCAAGGTGGAATGGGAACCGCGCAAAATGCTCGGGAATTTTACCGGGCAGGAAATCCAGCTCGCCGATTTTGTGATCTCGGCCCATACCAACCGGGTGGCAGTGATCGACGCCCACCTGATGTGCATTTCGCTTGAGTTGGGGAAGAAAGCCGGGTTGGATGAAGTTCGCGCGGCACTGTGCGGGTACCAACCGCAGGTTGTTGCCCGGGATCTGCCTTCAACCCCGCAGCCGGTGATCCTGCTGCGGGACGAATTGGACCGGCCCCAGCCGCGCCTCGACCGCATGACCGGGCGCGGGATGACCACGGTCGTCGGGCGGGTGCGTCCGGACCCACTGCTCGATTATAAAATGGTCGTTCTCAGCCACAATACGATCCGCGGGGCGGCCGGCGGCGCGATTTATAATGGGGAACTGCTGGTGAAAATGGGGCTGCTGGAAAAATAACCGGCTAGCTGTTGTGGATGATCAGGATAAATTCGGCCTTGCGCTGCCCGGCCTGTTGTTTGACCTCGTTTACCCCACCCCGGTATATGGTTTCTTTGGGCAGCGTCAGGTCACAGGCCAGGGTTACCTGGGCGCCTTTGCCGAAGGTCTTCGCCACGTCTTCCAACACGGCTGCCATCCGGTAAGGGGTGTCCATCAAGACCACGGTCATGCGCAGTCCGCGCAGCCGCATCAGTTCTCGCCGGCGCACGTCGGCATCGCGCGGCAAGAATCCCCCGTAGACGAAGCGCTCCGGCTTAAAGCCGAGGATCGAAAGGGCAGCCATCAATGAAGAAGGGCCGGGGACCGGGGTCACCTGGATGCCATAATCGACCGCATGGCTGATCAAGGTGGAACCGGGGTCGGAAAAAACGGGTGTCCCGCAGTCAGAAATGAGGGCAAAATGCTGGTTGGTTTGCACCAGGCGCATCATCAGCTCTGGAACCAGTTCAACCTCATTATGTTCGTTGAGGGAGATTAATTCTTTTCCCTCTATTTCCAGGTGTTTAAGCAGTTTGCTGGCTTCTTTGATCTCTTCACAGATGATCGCATCCGCCTCACGCAGGGTGGTGATGGCACGAAAGGTGATGTCGTCCGGATGACCGATCGGTATGGCTACAACTGAAATCTTTGGTTTAGCAGGCATGTTAATTTTTCCAGGTACTGCCCGAAACAGGGTTGATTTGGCGTTTGGGTTCGGGCAGCTGCCAAACGGGTTAGGACGGGTTCTTGCTCAGCGCTTTCCAGGCCAATCCACGCCGCGGGGAGAAGAAAAAAGCCAGCAGGAAGAAGAAAGTGGCGACCAATACGATCGCCGCACCAGAAGCAATGTTCAGGTAATAACTCAAATACAGGCCTACCACGCTGGATAAGCCGCCGATGATCCCGGCTACGACCATCATGGTTGGCAGGCGTTGGGTCAGCAGATAAGCCGCCGCGGCCGGGGTAACCAGCATTGCGGCTACCAGGCCGATCCCCACGGTCTGCATGGAGACCACAATCGTGATTGCCAGCAGGATTAACATTAAATTTCGCAAGGTTTCGGCGGGTAAGCGTAAGGTTTTCGCCAGCACCGGATCGAAGGAAACCACCAAAAATGGGCGATAGAGCACGATCATCGTCGCCAGCACCAGGCAGGATAGGATGATTACTCCCCATAAGTCAGACACGCTGACGCCCAGGATGTTGCCAAAGAGGATATGGCTGAGGTCAACCGCATAGGTGCGGATCGAGCTGATCAATGCCACCCCCAGCGAAAGAGCCGCCGCGAAAAGGATGCCGATTGCCGTATCCTCACGGATCGTACCTCCCTTGCTGAAGAAGCCGATGCTCAGGGCGACGATGATCGCGGCTACCAACGCGCCGACAATCAACGACCCGCCTAATAGATAAGCCACGGCAACCCCAGGGAGGATGGCGTGGGCCAGCGCATCTCCCAAAAAGGCCATCGAGCGTAAAACGACATAACAGCCGACGACAGCGCATAGAATGCCGATGATGATCGCGGCTGCCAGGCCGCGCTGCATAAAACCGTATTTCATGGGTTCGATCAGCCAGGATAAGATCATTTTTTCGCCGCCAGTTGTTCTACAGCCGCCGGCGTATGGTCGTGATCGTGATCGTGTTCGAGCTCGTCTCCGCCGCAGCAGTCATCCACCACAGCGGCGCCGTTGACGAAGATCACATGGCTGAAGGCTGCGGAAATGTTTTGGGGCTGGAAGACTTCGGCCGCCGGTCCAAAAGCGATCAGCTTGTGGTTGAGCAGCGCGGTCAGTTCAAAGCGTTCCGCGGCCATGTTCAGGTCGTGGGTCGAAACCAGGACGGTGACCTTTTGGGCTTTAAGGGTTTCGAGAAGCTGCAGTGTGGCCTCCTGCGTGCGGATATCGACCCCGGTAAAGGGTTCATCCATCAACAGGATGTGCGGCTCCTGGGCCACGGCTCGCGCCAGGAAAACGCGCTGCTGCTGCCCGCCGGAAAGTTCTCCAATGGCATTTTTCGCCAGGTCGGAGATGCCCAATTGATCCAGCGCCCGGTCCACCATCCGCCGGTCATCCGCGGAATAGCGGCCAAACCAGCCAAACTTTCCCAGGCGGCCCATCATCACCACGTCCCACACGGTAACCGGGAACCGCCAATCGACTTCTTCACGCTGCGGGATGTAGGCCACACAGTCCTGGTGGTGCCGAAGTGCCTGGCTGTGGATGCGGATCTGCCCGCTGCGCACCGGGATTAAACCGACTAACGCCTTAAAGAGAGTCGATTTCCCGGCTCCATTCGGCCCAACGACAGCCACCTGGGCGCCGTGCGGCACGTCGAATGATATATCTTCCAGGACGGCACGTCCGTTGTACCCAACGGTGACGTGATCGAATTCAAGGCGAGCGGGATCTACCGGGATATCCGTTTTCAAACGAACCTCATTCCATTCATCGCTTTCTATTTTACCCTACCTTGGACGGCGATGCGAACAGGGTCGAACGGGGCGAGCAATTCGCGCGGCATAGGCAAATTAGGGATCGCAGGTATAATTGCTGCCATGTCCCGACTAACCCGCAATACATTGATGCTGGCTGTGCTGTTGGCGGCGGATAAGGGTCTGGCAATTCTGCGCCAGGTGATTATTGCGCGTCAGTTTAGCTTTTCCAGAGACCTGGATGCATTTAATGTGGCCAATAATATCCCGGATTTATTGTTCGCATTAATCTCAGGCGGAGCGCTGGCATTGGCCTTTATTCCAATCCTGACGGATTTATTGACCAAACAGGGGCGCGGCGCGGTCTGGGATCTTTTTTCCCGCATTGCGAACCTGGCCTTCCTGGGAACAGCGGCTATCGCCGTGGTTGTGGCTTTATTGGCCGGCCCCATGGTTCGCTCTGAGATTGGGGTGGCACCCGGGTTTTCAAGCGTGCAGCAGGATGTGGTGATTAACCTGATGCGATTGAACCTGATTGCTACCCTGATATTTTCGATCAGCGGCCTGGTGACCGCCGGCCTGCAGGCCAACCAGCACTTTTTGCTGCCGGCTCTGGCGCCGATGCTGTATAACGTCGGACAAATTTTTGGCGCGCTGGTGCTGTCGCCGGCCAAACCATACGTGCTGGCAGGCATTCATCTGCCGGCGATGGGGTTGGGTGTCAACGGGCTGGTTTATGGGGTAATCATCGGAGCCTTGATGCATTTGGGTATCCAAATCCCAGGATTGATCAAGTATAAATTCCGGTGGATCCCCAAAATTGGCATATGGAACCCGGAAGTGCGCCGTGTGCTGCGGGTCATGGTCCCTCGCCTGGGGGTCATGTTGTGCATCCAACTGATGTTTGTCATCCGCGATAATCTGGCTTCGCGCCTGGCGGAAGGCTCGGTATCAGCCTTGACCTATGGATGGATGATCCAGCAGGTGCCTGAAACCATCCTGGGTTCGGCCCTGGGGATCGCGCTGCTGCCGACGATCTCCGAACTGGTGGCCTTGGAAGAACGGCAGAAATTTCGCGAAACAATCGAGAAATGCGTGCGCATACTGGTCGGACTGACCCTGCCGGTGGCTGTGATCCTGGGTTTGGGATTGGAGCCGCTGATTAAACTGGTTTTTGGTCTGGATGCCGCGCAGGCGGACCTGATGATGTGGGTTTCCCGGGGCTTTTTACTGGGTCTGATGGGCCACACCGTCCTTGAAATTGCGACCCGCTCGTTCTACTCACAACAAGATGCGCTGACGCCTTTAAAAACGGCGCTGATGACCCTGGCGATCTATATTGGGATGGGCATTTTCATGTACCGCTGGCTGGGTGCGCCGGGGATTGCTCTGACCGACACCACGGCATACACCACCCAGGCGGTGGTCCTGCTGATCATCTTTGGCCGCAGGGAAAAGTCACCGGTGCGTTTAGGTGACACGCTGCCGCGGGTTATTTTCGCCGCGATTGCGGGAGGGCTGGTAGTGACTGGAATTACCCTTCTGGCGGGCGACCGTATTCCGGCGGTACTGGTATCGATTGCCAGTATGGCGGCGGGGGGAATTGTATTCCTTCCCTTTATGTGGAAAGAAGTGCGTTCCCTGGTGCGTTTGTAGGTTGGGGTATAATTGCGCCTATGCCTGATGAAAAAAATAACCCTGACGCCACGCAACCAGTGAGCGTCAACTCAGAAAAAACTCAACCTCTCCCGCTCGATCCGGTGGGAGCTACCCATCCAGTGAACGTGAGTGAGCCTGTTTTGGAAAACGCCCCGAATGGGCATGGTGAACCACCGGATGACCTTTCCGAACCGGCAATTGTCCAGGAAGACGGCACTGAAAATACCGAACAGCCAAAATCCTGGCGCGGACGGATTATATTAGCCGGCGTGATCGTCATTTTACTTTTGGGCTCTTTAGGGGGGCTTCTGGGATACAACTCAGGACGCCAGAGCCGGATTGATCTTGATTCCAGTAAGGTGGCGGCCGCGGCTGCCACACAGTTCCAGCTTGGTTTGGACGATATGACCAACGGGCGTTACGAAATGGCCCGCGGGCGTTTTGAATATGTGATCAACCTGGATCCAAGCTTTCCAGGAGTGAAGGAAAAGCTGACCGAGGTCATGATTGCGCTCCTCCCGACCACAATACCCACGGCAACTTTGACTCCAACCCCGGTGTATACCCCAACCCCCGATACGCGCGGGGAACAGGAAATGTTCAAACAAATCCAGCAGAATCTGGTCGATAAGAAGTGGGATGACGCGATTGCCACGATCGAAAGCCTGCGCACCAAAAATCTCGGTTACGAAACGGTCGCGGTCGACGGGCTGTATTACATCGCCTTGCGAAACCGGGGCGTGGAAAAAATATTAAGCCTTGGGGACCTGGAAGGCGGTATGTACGATCTGGCCCTGACCGCACGTTTTGGCCCCTTGGACCGCGACGCCGAAAGCTATCAGGTCTGGGCGCGCTATTATGTGACCGGCGCCAGCTTTTGGGAAGTGGATTGGGAAAAAGCAACTTACTATTTTGGCCTGGTAGCACCCTACCTGCCAAACTTGCGTGACTCCTCTAATATTTTCGCGATCGACCGCTACCGCCAGGCCGCGACCCATTACGCCCAGGATTTGATGGATAGCGGCGATGGCTGCAAAGCCAGCGATTTATTGAAGACCGTGCTGACCAATAATTACAAGAATGGGACCGCCGAACCGCTGGCGACACAGGCTGAGCGCAAATGCCACCCGCCCACAAAGACCCCGACTCCGGTGACGTCCTCTGCTACGCCCACAGAAACCCCGACTATCGCCGAAACTCCAACGCTGGGTCCAACCGACCAAACTCCTCAGCCGGCGCCAACCAATACCACGGCTCCAGCGGCGACGGCAACCGCAACCAAGCCTGCCCCGAAAGCGACCAATACATCCGTCCCGCCCACGGCAGCCAATACACCTATCCCGCCCACGGCGACGACCGCATCGCAGCCGCCAAGTTCGACAAATATTCCGTCCGCAACCCCGTAAACCATGACCCTTTATCCCGTGGGAATGCTCACAGCGATCTATTGGCTGCACATGCTGGCGACCGTGGCATGGGTAGGAGGCCAGGCTGCCCTGGCCTTATTGGTGCTGCCCGCTGCACGCAAGACTCTCCAGGGTGAGGTATATTCTACATTTTTGGGTCAAATCAACCGCCGGCTGCAGTTGGTGGGTTGGATATCGCTGGCCGTGCTGGTGGGAACCGGTATGTTCCAGATGAGCGCCAGCCCTTCTTACCAGGGGTTTCTTTCCATTACCAATACCTGGGCGGTAGCGATTCTGACCAAACACCTGGTTATCGCAGTCCTGGTTATTTTGAGCGCTTATTCCACCTGGGGGCTGGCCCCGGCGCTGCAGCGATTGGCGCTGCTGCGGGCGCACGGTAAGGGCAGCGAGGTCGAATTCGCGAAGCTGCAGCAGCGGGAAGAACAACTGGCGCGGGTCAACCTGGCCATTTCAATCGTGGTATTGCTGTTGACGGCCTGGGCGCGTTCTGCAGTCTAAGTGTGTACCGTCAGGGTATGGCCTCGAGATAGAATTTTCCAGGATGTTGGTGGGGGTAATAATGGAATACCTGGCGCGCTGGAAATTGGGCCGCAAGCTGCCGGTCATTGGCTGCTCCCATACTCATGGCGAAAATATACGGTGAATTCAGGGTGGGGTCAGCCAGGGTGAGCAGGGTAGCGTAATCCCGCCAGTTATCATCCGAATGCACAATGACCAGGGCCGGCGTTCGGGCTGCCGCAGCCAGGCCCAGGAAAGGCGCCAGCTGGCTGCGGTTGACTCCGTAGAGCCCGGTCAAACTGCCTAACCGCACGGGGATATAAAACCACAGGTTCAAGGAAAACAGGACCCCTAAAAGGATCGTGAAAGCCAGAATGCCCGGGGATGGGATTCGCACATTAATCTGCTTCACCTGATTCTTGCGAAAAAAAGTAAAGGTTTTCCACCGGAAAGTCAGCCGTTGGTAAATCCAAACAATACCTGCCGCCGTAAGCAGGGTTAAACTGTAAAGACCTTCATAATAATAGCGCGGACCATAAATCCAGGCCCCAATCCAATAAAACAGGTAGACAAACACCAGAGAGGGAAATACGAAGCTTACCAGTCGAGCGGGTGGATTGTTGCGGATAGCCGCGATACCGAATGGTAAAAACAGCCAGGATAAATAAGGCCAACCCATCAGATCATGCGCACCGATCTTTAATGAGTACAAAGCATTACTGATTGTGATCAAGAGATTATTGCCGCCGGGCTCAACGCCAATACCTGGGCCAAAGCCAATTTTGTCAAACGGCCACCAAAGGGTATAGGGGTTGATCCACGGGCTGCCGGTCAGCGCCGCC
Source organism: uncultured Chloroflexia bacterium (assembly GCA_963743005.1). Classification (GTDB taxonomy): domain Bacteria; phylum Chloroflexota; class Anaerolineae; order Anaerolineales; family Anaerolineaceae; genus CAVUNY01. Next base: position 71,814 of record CAVUNY010000001.1, read on the forward strand.
TGCCAGATTAAGTATATGACGCTGATCCCGCCGGCCAATAAACCGGTCGCCAACACCTTTTTTCGCACCTGAGGAGGTCCTTTCCACAGCAAAATCACCGCGTGGAGCGCAAAAGGCAGTGCGACCCCCACCGCAGTCCAGGGACGGGTGAGCGCCAGAGCGCCGATCGATGATCCGGCAACGGCTGCCAGCAGCCAGGCAGGGACAGAAGTTTGATAGAAGAAGAGATCCAGCCAGGCCAATGCCAGTGCGCAGCTTAGAAATAAGCTCCAGGCGTGTGCCAGATAATCTGCCGAATTGATCAAAAAGAAAGGTGAAGCTGCGGTCAAGCCGGCTGCGAGCAGCCCGGTGCGTTCACCAAACAGCTTTTTTCCCAGGCGGTAAATCAGCCACAAGGACCAGGCTGCGATCCAGGGGTTGACCCAATCCTCCAGCCCCAGACGTTCTCCGAAGGAGAGCAGCATCGGGAATCCCAACGGGTATTTACCAAAACGCCAGCCCTGGTAATCGATCACAAAGGGCACCACAAATGACCCCGGAGATGGCGGGCTGGGGATTAACAGGTTTCCGCCTGAGATGACCTTTGCCTGCCAGAGATAGGTCATCTCATCCTCGAGATGGGGCAGGTTTTCAAAAACCCTCGCGGCTACCTGTGCGTTGGCAATCAGTGAGCAAAGGCAGAGCAGCAGGGCAAAACGATCGATGCGGGTCATACCCTCTGGGTTATCGACGCTTCGGGTTTGGCTCCGGTTGGAGCGGGCGGGCGACCAGGTCATGCGCCAGGGCGCCGGTGATCTGCACCGGGACGATTTCCCCGGTCGGGACACTGCCTTCGATCAGCACCATGCCATCAATTTCCGGCGCATCGCGGTAAGATCTGCCGATGGATACCTGTTTATCCACTCCTTCGACCAGCACATCCAGGGTCTTCCCCACAAATTCCTGGTTGCGAGCCAGAGATATTTCCTGCTGGAGAAGCATCAATCGTTCCAGGCGTTCATCTTTGACTTCCTGTGGAATTGGGTCGCCAAGCGGTTCGCTGGTGGTGCCGGGCTCGAAAGAAAAAGTAAAAGCACCGACATGATCGAAGCGGATTTCTTTCAGGAAACCGAGCAGGGTTTCAAATTCGGCTTCAGTCTCGCCCGGGTAGCCGACGATAAACGTCGTGCGCAGCGCCAGGTGCGGGATCGCCAGGCGCATTTTTCCCAACGTGCGGTAGACCCATTCCATGTTGGCAGGACGGCGCATTCGTTTGAGGGTATCCGGGTGCGCGTGCTGTAGCGGCATATCCAGATAAGGCAGCACCTGCGCTTTGGCAGCCATGACATCGATCAGGCGGTCGGTAACATACCCGGGATAGGCATACAGGATGCGAATCCAGGGCAGTTCCGGGACGGTCTCCACTATTTTTTCAAGCAGTTGGGCCAGGCCATCTTTATATCCCAGGTCATGCCCGTAATCCGTGGTGTCCTGGGCGATCAAATTAAGCTCCAGCACGCCTGAATCAGCCAGACGGCGGGTTTCCGCCAGGATGGAATCCATCGGGCGGGAGACCATGGTGCCTTTGATCAGCGGGATCGCGCAAAAAGCACAGGGGCGGCGGCAGCCATCCGCGATTTTGAGGTAACTGCTGGCGCCTTGAACGGCGACCCGCGGCGCACCGTGTTCGTCGCTGCCCACCGTAGCAACCTCGGGCAGGTGATATAGGGTAATTGGGTGCGGGCGTTCGTCGCGCAGTTCATGGACCACATCCACAATGTCCATCCAGCGCCGCGTTCCCATGATGCCATCGATCCCTTGCACGCGTTCTACCACCTGCTGGCGGTAGCGCTCGGTCAGGCATCCCGCGGCGATCAGGTACTGTCCTTTACGTTTTTTGCTCGCCAGATCGTTCAATACTTCGTACGATTCTTCGCGTGCCGGTCCAATAAAACCGCAGGTATTTACAATGATAACCCCGGCCTGGGATGCTTTTTCGACGGGGAAATAGCCATCTTTGACCAAAAGGTCCGCCATCGATTCAGAATCGACGGTATTTTTTGCGCAGCCAAGGGATACGAAATAAAAAGTTTTTTTATTCATGAGTCACCAATAATCAAGGAACATATGGGGTAATAGTAGCCGTTGGCGCAGTAGCCGAAGGCTGGCTGGTCGAGGTGGGCTGGGTGGTTCGGGTCGGTGTGGCAGTGAATAATGGAGTTGGTGTGACCGCCCCATCCTTGGTAAAAATATAGGATTTCACCTGTCCGACCAGTCCCAGCACACCCAGATCCTGCTGGTTGAAAAACACCTGGATCGCCGCACCGCTGCCGGTTAAAAGTTCGATTTTATCGTTTCCGCTGAAAGGATAAGCATTTCCTGGCACCACTCGCGCGTCGAAAACCACTTTTTTATCCACCGTGATGCGCAGATAGGCCCGCTCCCGGGCGACCACGTATACCTGCAGCGGCAGGTCTCCGGTAACCGGCACAGTCGCATTCAGATCGGGTGTGGCACTCGCCCCTGCCGCGCTTTCCACCTGGCCGGGAGCCAGGGTGCTCAGGTTTGCCAGCGTGGTCGCCGTCGGAGAGGCGTGCGGAGTGATGGTTGGGTTGGTGAGCAGCACTTCCGCGATCGAAGGCGGGGTGCTGGTGCCTGAGAGGCTGGTATTCAGATTGTCCACCTGGGCCGCGGTCCATATGGTGAAACCCACGATCATCATCACCAACACCACACTGACCAGCAGGTCGCGTGATAACAACCGGCGCGGAACCTTTTTTGTTTTTGCCGTCTGCTGTGGCGTTTCAGGGTCATTTATCTTCCGGGTTCTGGCCGGGGGCAGTTTTTCTTCTCTGCGCGACTGCAGGCCTTCGGCAAAAAGCAGCAGCATACTATCCACGTCCAGGTTGAGGAAATGAGCGTAATTGCTCAACATCCCCCGGCCCTGGACGGGCGAAGGTAAATCACTGATGCGCCCATCCTCGAGCGCAGTTAAATAATGCTGGCGGACGTGAATGTAACGTTCGATTTCCGGGATCGTTAAATTGAGGGCGACACGCTGTTTCCTTAACCGGTCCCCAATCTCGATGAACGCCGACCGCGAAGGTGAGGGATTGACAGGCGCAAATGGTTTAGGTTCTTCTTCGACAACTTCCTCAACCAGTTCTTCAGGTTCTGCTGAAGTCTCTTCATCCTCGATCAAATCCGGGGCAGGCGGCTGGGCAAAACTGGTGTTTTCTACAACTTCTGAGATTGGCTCTGCGGCCGGCTCCGGTTCGACCTCACTGATCACCAATGGCTCGGGTAAAATTTTTCCATCCCATTGATCGAGCAGGGATTGGGCCGGCAATCCCAGGTGTTCGGCGTACATGCGCAAAAACCCTTTGGCATGTACGGGCGAAGGTAAAACCTTGCGTTTATCGTCTTCCAAAGCCTGAAGGTAATCCGCGCGAATATGCAGCACGCGGGCTGCCTGATCCAGAGTCAGTCCACGCTGCGTGCGCACTTTTTTGAGCTGTTGGCCTACAGTTTCAGGCATCATAGCGGCATAAGATTAAGAAAGACCGGCCGCCAGCGCTGGGCTGAACTCGGCCGGTCGGTCAGATCGGAATAATAGCGTTGTTACTCGGCCTGCGGTTCAACGACCGGGGTTGGCTCGGCTGCCGGGGTTTGCTCGGCTGCTGGTTGAGTCTTGGCTGCTGGCGCTTCCGGCACATCTGGAATTTCACCTTCGCGGTGCACGATCACTTTGACCTCAGGGGTCATGTCGACGGTCAGGCGCACGTGGATCTTGAATTCGCCCAAATTGCGGATCGGCTGAGCTTCGATATTGTGGCGGTCGAGCTGCAGGGTGTATTTCCGGTTGATTTCATCGACCATCATCTGGGTGGTGATGGACCCATACAGTTTTCCGGTATCGCCGGCCCGGCTGGCAAATGCAATCCCAGCGCCCTTGAGCACTTCGGCGATGCTGGACATTTCCGAATTGAGTTCGGCGCGGCGGGCGGTAGCCTTCTTGCGGATCATTTCCACCTGGCGCAGCGCTCCAACGGTAGCCAGAACTGCCAGACCCTGCGGAAGCAGGAAGTTGCGGCCGTAACCATCAGCAACACGTTTGGTGTCGCCTGCCCGGCCCAATTTAAACACATCTTTTATTAAAAGAACTTTCATGTCTGTCAAGCCCTTTCGAGGCAAAGTACTCTGAAACGAAGGGTACAACGTTTCAGGCATCGGGATTGTACCACAGGATGGGTCAAATATAAATCCTGCATAGTATAATTTGGCGATGTCCACGGCGGTCACTTCAAATGAAAATGCGGCAAGATCCTGGAAACTGGCAGCAACCGGTCTTTATTCGGCCTCATTTGCCGCCCTGGGACTGACATTTTCAATCCTGGGACCCACCCTGCAAACATTGGCGACCCAGACCCATTCCAGTCTGACCGACATCAGTCTGCTGTTCATCGCCCGTTCCATCGGCTCTTTAGTCGGTTCGGTGGGCGGCGGGCGTTTATTTGACCGCTTTGCCGGGCATAAAGTGGTAGCCGTGGCGATGGGATTGATGATCGCGGCGACCGGGTTCATTCCGGCTGTCTCCCAATTGTGGATGCTGACCGCGCTCCTGTTCCTATCCGGCATTGTTCACGGCACCTTGAACGTGGGCGGCAACGCCATGTTGATCTGGGTCCACGGGAAGAAAGTGGCGCCATTCATGAATGTGCTCCATTTCTTTTTTGGATTGGGCACTTTTCTGGCTCCAATTCTGGTGGCCCAGGTGGTGCTGCTGAATGGCGGAATGAGTTGGGCCTATTGGCTGGTGGCCCTGGCTTTTCTGCCGGTCACGATTGCCGCCCTGGTTTTACCCAGCCCTCAGCCGCAGCAGGTATCTAAACTCAGTGTTGAAACCCCGGCTGACCGCTGGCTGGTCCTGGGTTTTTTCTTGATTTTTTTTGGCTACAGCGGCGCATCGGCGGCGCACGGCGGTTGGATTTTTTCCTATCTCACCCAGCTTCACCTGGCGGATGAAACCACCGCCGCTTATATCAATTCCTTTTTTTGGGGCGCGCTCACCGCCGGACGTTTACTTTCCATCCCCTTCGCGGTTCGTTTTTCACCAAAATCGATGCTCAGGATGGATTTGCTCGGATCGCTGGTCAGCCTGGGGCTGATGGTTTTGTTTCCCCATTCATTATGGGCATTGGGGTTGGGATCCGCAGGGTTGGGTTTCTTCCTGGCGACCATTTTCCCCACCAATATGTCGCTGGCCAGCCGCCACATTCCGATCACCGGCCGGATCACCGGTATCCTGTCGATCGGCAGCAGCCTGGGCGCGCTCGTGCTGCCCTGGCTGGTGGGCCAGTGGTTTGAAACCATTGCCCCCGAAACACTGCTGGTCGCCAACCTGGTCAATATCGGGCTGACACTGATGGTCTTTTTCTGGCTCGACCGGCGCCTGAAAACACACGCCGAACAGGTTTAATCTCGTGGGCGGTTAATCGTCAAATTCCCAGGGAGGAGTGCCGGCGCCGCCCTGTCCGGATAACGATGCCCGAATGGGGCCGGCTAAATCCGGCAGGACATCGGCTGTGGCAGCCAGCAACCCAAAACAGCCGCTGATCATCATGTCGCCAAACGGCACGGCGAAGTAAGGTTTCAGTTCAGACCCGCGCAGTAATCCGCGCCGCGGACCGGTGACCACCAACTGAGCGCCACCCTGGTTCAATACTATGGGGATTTGATCGTACACCAGCGCCCCGTGTCCCATATCCTGAAAAACATCCTCGTGTTTTAAGCTGCCGTCTGCCAACCTGCGCAGGTAGGATTCCAATGCCGGGCGATCCAATTCGCCGGTATGGTGTTCGAATACGCCTGCGATCCCACCCGGACCCAGGCGAAAAGCCAGGGTGTGAAAATTGCCAACGTTCGCAATCATCACCGCCTGGCGGGTCGAAACCTGCGGGTCAAAAGTAGCTCCCAGAACCGCCGCCGGCGCGGTATCCATGACGACTAACGGCGCATCTATCTCATGGGCAGACCGGGCCACCGCCTGCAGACGAGTCATGATCGGCGGAATCTGGTCGCTGTGGTAAGCAAAGGCGCTTAACCGGTTGGCGGCGCGAATGCGTTCGTCCAGGTAATCAAAACGAAACTGGCGATCAGAGACATCCACCGGGGCGTTGCCGTGGTCAAAAACCGCCACCGCTACCGCGTCGAGATTGTTGAGCGCCACCCCAAAAGCCGCGAAAGCCTGGCGAATGGCAGAAATGTCAAAATCGCGCATTTCCACCCGGATTACATCTGAAGGGAGGTGGTTGACTTCATCCTCACCGATCAGGCGTACCCCCAGGGCTTCAACCGCAGCCAGATCATCGTTTAATGTCTGGGCGGCCTGGGGAGTAGCATAAATGGGCAGGCCTGCCCGGGCATGCCCTTCGACGGCCCAGGCACTCGGCCCGCCGCCCATCATCACGCCGCTCAGCACGACGGCCTGTCTCTGCCGCGTTGCCAGTTTGAGCCGGTGATGCACGATCATGGTGGGCGAAGGCAGGACCAGCTTGAAACCGTTTTCGATGTCGAGGCGCGAATTGTACAGGTAAATGTCCTGGGTTCCGGTGCCGATATCTACGCTAAGAATTTTCATGGGGAGCCTGAATGGTTAAATTTTCTCGAAAAATCGGCATTTCGCCGAAAATACCGATAAGTAAGGAAATTTGTCTGAAGTTTACCATAAAGATGTTCACTGCCTGGAGTATAACCGCTGGTGTATACTCAGATTAAGATATAAGTAGGTCGGCCGAGTGGCGACGACGCAATTGATGCTTCGTGATATCGCGGACCACACAATATGATGTTGGGAGTTTTTTGAAAATTGCGAAGAAATTTTCAAAAAACTCCCCCAAACATCATATAAGATCATTGAGGGAATGCATGGGTATTGAAGAAGAGTTCAGACGTTGGGAAGAAAATACTCTGGGACCGGTGAAGCGGAAATTCCCGGAGCGGAAGGATGAATTTACTACCGCATCCGGCAATTGTATGCCGCGGATTTCCGTGCCGCATGAGCGGGATTACGTCGAAGAAATCGGATTTCCCGGTGAGTATCCATTCACCCGTGGAATCCAGCCGACCATGTATCGCGGCCGCTTTTGGACGATGCGCCAGTATGCCGGGTTTGCATCTGCCGAGGAATCCAACCAGCGCTACCGCTATCTGCTGCAGCAGGGGCAGACCGGGCTTTCCGTGGCATTCGATCTGCCGACGCAGATCGGATATGATTCGGACGATCCCATGGCCAGCGGTGAGGTAGGCAAGGTAGGGGTGGCGATCTCTTCGCTGGGCGATATGGAAACCCTTTTCCATGATATTCCGCTGGACCAGGTCTCGACCAGTATGACGATCAACGCGCCGGCTTCGATTTTGCTGGCGATGTATATCGCGGTCGCAAAGAAACAAAATGTCGCCTCGCGCCGGCTGCGCGGCACGATCCAGAACGATGTCTTGAAAGAATATGTCGCCCGCGGGACCTATATTTTTCCCCCGAAACCTTCCATGCGCCTGATCACGGATGTATTTCATTACTGCAAGGAACAGGTGCCAAACTGGAATACGATCAGTATTTCGGGCTACCATATCCGCGAGGCCGGTTCAACGGCCGTGCAGGAGATAGCCTTCACCCTGGCGGATGCGATTGCCTACGTGCAGGCGGCCATCGACAGCGGTTTGGATGTGGATGAATTTGCCCCGCAGCTCTCGTTTTTCTTCAATGCGCACAACAACTTTCTCGAAGAGGTGGCGAAATACCGCGCCGCCCGGCGCCTTTGGGCCCAAATCATGCGCGGCCGTTTTAAAGCCAAAGATCCAAAATCCTGGATGCTGCGTTTTCATACCCAAACTGCCGGCTCCACCCTGACCGCCCAGCAGCCGGAAAACAATGCTGTGCGGGTGGCCCTGCAAGCCCTGGCGGCGGTGATGGGTGGGACACAATCCTTGCACACCAACAGTATGGATGAGGCCCTCTGGCTGCCTACTGAAAAATCGGTGCGCCTGGCGCTGCGCACCCAACAGGTCATCGCTTATGAATTGGGTGTGGCCGATACCATCGATCCCCTGGGAGGGTCCTACCTGGTGGAGGCATTGACCGACCAGATTGCGGACCAGGCCATGGCTTATATCCGCAAGATCGACTCTTTAGGCGGGGCGCTGGTCGCGATCGAAACAGGATACATGCAGCAGGAGATCCAGGAAGCGGCTTACCGTTACCAGATAGCGGTGGAGAAAAACGAACAGGTCGTGGTCGGAGTGAATGCTTTCGAAGTAAAAGAATTGCTCGATCTGGAACATTTGAAGGTCGATCCGGCCATCGAGGCCGGCCAAAAAGCCCGCCTGGCAGAGATGCGCGCCTGCCGCGACACGATCAAGGTTGCGGAGTTGAAATCCAGGCTCGAAGAAGCCTCCAAAGTCAGCGGAAATTTAATGCCCTTGTTCATCGAATGTGTGGAAAATTCTCTGACCCTGGGCGAAATCTGTGACGTTTTACGCCATACCTGGGGTGAATACCAGCCCTCGGCCTGGATTTGATCGATTTTATAGGGCTAAGTGATGGCCAAAATCACCAAAATCAACCATATCGCTATCGCGGTAAACGACATTGACAGCGCTTTAGGCTTCTGGCGCGATGCCCTGGGCCTGGGCGTAGACCACCTGGAGGACGTGCCCAGCCAAAAATCTCTGGTTGCCTTTATACCCGTTGGCGACAGCGAGGTTGAATTGGTCCAGCCGTCTGCACAGGACACCGGGGTCGCAAAATTTTTAGCAGAACGGGGTGGGGGCATGCACCACCTGTGCTTTGAGGTCGACAACCTGGAAGAAATGCTGGCAAACTTGAAGGCCAGCAACGTGCGCTTGATAAACGAAACCCCGCTCGTTTTACCCGGGAGAAAACTGGCGTTTGTCCACCCCAAGAGCACAGGCGGGGTTTTGTTGGAATTGTATGAAATAACGGATTAAAAGTCCCCAGGCTCAAGAAAATGGATTGTTTGGTGCCGATGAGTTTGGCCAGCCGGCCAAACTGGATCGGGCGTTTCTGGCCGCTTGTTTTCATGGATTGCTGCAGGTTAAGACCCTGTTAATCTGGAAGAGTTGTTAAGTGGGGATGGTATAATTATCGACCTTGTTTATGACTACCTTTATCAAATATAAAACATTTGTGCTATAATCGGGATGAATCCCGTTCAAAAGGTTGAGATATGTCACAAAATAATATTCGCGTGGTTGGCGCCCGGCAGCATAACTTAAAAAATATCACCGTTGAAATTCCCCGAGACAAGCTGGTGGTCATTACCGGCCTTTCCGGGTCCGGGAAATCATCCCTGGCATTTGATACGATCTTTGCCGAAGGGCAGCGGCGGTATGTTGAATCTTTGTCGGCGTATGCTCGCCAGTTCCTTGGCCAGATGGAAAAACCGGACGTGGATTACATCGAGGGACTGTCTCCGGCGGTATCCATCGACCAGAAGGCCACTTCTCACAACCCGCGCTCAACCGTCGGCACCGTGACCGAAGTCTATGATTATCTGCGCTTGTTGTTCGCCAGGGTCGGCGTTCCGCACTGTCCAATTTGCGGCAGGATTGTGCAAAAACAATCTGCCCAGGAAATCGTCGACCTGGTTGAAAAACTGCCGCAGGGCACGCGCGTATTGATCCTGGCGCCGATCGTCCGCGCCCGCAAAGGGACCTACCAGGCGGTATTTGATGAGGTTCGCAAGGCCGGGTTTGTCCGGGTGCGGGTCGATGGCGTGGTGATCAACCTGGATGACGACCGCGATATCCAACTCGAAAAATATAAGATCCATACCATTGAAGCCGTGGTCGACCGCCTGGTGTTTACGTCCCCGGAAAACGAAGAAGAGGAACGTGCTTTTCGTTCGCGTCTGACCGATTCGATCGAAACCGCGTTGAAAGTCGGAGAGGGGTACCTGACCGTCCAGAATTTGTCTTTGGAACCTGCGCAGGACCTGCTTTTTTCGGAACACCTGGCCTGCCCGGAACACGGGGTAAGCCTGCCGGAGATTGAACCGCGCACGTTTTCCTTCAATACCCCACACGGCGCCTGCCCGGACTGCCAGGGTTTAGGCAGCAAGCTGGAAATCGACCCGGATTTAATTGTTCCGGATACGGAACGTTCGCTGAATGAAGGCGCGATTGTCGCCATGGAATGGAACAACGGCCGGGACCAGGGCGGCTATTATTGGCAGCATCTGGAGGCCGTTTGCGAGCATTACCATATCGATATGGATGCCGCGGTCAGCACGATCCCGGCGGAGAAATTTAAACTGATTTTATATGGGACGGGCGCCCAGGAAGTTAAAGTCCATATTCAGGGCCGGGAGCGCGAATCAACTTTTTCAGCCGCTTTCGAAGGGGTGATCCCCAACCTTGAACGCCGCTACCGCGATACCAACTCGGATTATATTCGCAACAAAATCTCCGAGTTTATGAGCGACCGCCCCTGCCCAACCTGCAAGGGGGATCGTTTACGCAAGGAAGCCATGGCAGTGACCGTGGACGAGTCCAACATCGTCGAGGTGACGAAATGGCCGGTTTTACAAACCCTGGACTGGGCACACCGCCTGGGAGCCCCTGATTTTCCATTAAACAACCGCGATCGGACAATCTCCGAACGGATCATCAAGGAAATTGAAGACCGCCTGGGTTTCCTGGTTAACGTCGGCCTGGATTATCTGACCTTACAGCGCTCCGCCACCACGCTTTCCGGCGGCGAGGCGCAGCGCATCCGCCTCGCGACCCAGATTGGATCACGTTTGATGGGTGTGTTATATGTGCTGGACGAGCCGTCGATCGGTCTGCACCCCCGGGATAACACCCGTTTGCTGGAAACCCTCAAGAACCTGCGGGACCTGGGGAATACGGTGCTGGTCGTGGAACATGACGAAGAGACGATCCGCACCGCGGATTGGATTGTCGACCTGGGACCAGGCGCGGGGGAGCACGGCGGAAAGCTGGTTGCCGAGGGTCCGGTCGAAGCGATCCTGGCAAGCCCCGAATCATTAACCGGCGCCTATTTGTCGCACCGTTTGCAGGTTCCCCTGCCCGCCATCCGGCGCACAGGCAACGGCAAACACCTGCGCATTATTGGGGCGCGGGCCAATAACCTGAAAAATTTGACGGTTGATATTCCCCTGGGTAAATTGGTGTGCATTACCGGGGTCTCCGGCTCAGGAAAATCCACCTTGATGGTGGATATCCTGTACAGCGTCCTGGCGCGCGAACTGCATGGCGCGCACACCCAGGCCGGAGATTATGACAAGATCGAAGGCATCGACCTGCTGGATAAGATCATCAATATCGATCAGTCGCCTATCGGGCGCACGCCGCGCTCCAACCCCGGGACGTATACGGGGATGTTCGATGAAATCCGCTCCCTGTTCGCCGAACTGCCGGAAAGCAAGATGCGCGGCTATAAAGCCGGGCGCTTTTCATTCAACGTGCATGGCGGGCGCTGTGAGGCCTGCCAGGGCCAGGGGCAGCTGCGCATCGAAATGCAGTTCCTGCCGGATGTTTACGTCCCGTGCGACGTCTGTCATGGCGCGCGCTTCAACCGCGAAACCATGCAGGTCAAGTTTAAGGGGATGTCGATCGCGGATGTGCTCAATATGACCGTCGAATCTGGCGTGGAGATCTTCAGTGCCTTCCCCGGGATCGTGGCGAAGCTAAAAACACTGTCCGAAGTCGGCCTGGGGTACGTTCGCATTGGCCAGCCGGCGCCAACCCTTTCAGGCGGTGAGGCGCAGCGGGTCAAACTGGCCCGCGAGTTGTCGCGGCGGGCGACCGGTAAAACGCTGTACGTGCTGGACGAGCCTTCGGTAGGGCTGCATGCGGCGGACGTCCACCTGTTAATTGAGGTTTTACAGCGCCTGGTCGAGGCAGGTAATTCGGTCTTAATCATCGAACATAATCTGGATATTATCAAAGTTTCCGATTACATTATCGATCTCGGCCCCGAAGGCGGAGATCGCGGCGGGGAATTGGTCGCGGCTGGAACGCCGGAAGAGATTTGCAACATTGCGGAGTCGTATACGGGCGAATATTTAAAGCATTACCTGGCTGATAACCATCAATTGGTGCCTCTCGCTAAATCACGGAATATCAGGTAGAATGACCCTATCCCTTCAGGCAGGAAGATGAACCCTGTCCAACAGAAGTCGCTGACCGGGTGGTACTGTATCGGTTTGGCGGCATAAAAATTCTACTTAGGAAAATCTATGGCAAAGCGAAGCAACCCTCAAAATGTGATTGATTCTTATAAAAGGCGCCAGCGAATGACACCGTATGTGATTGGTGGACTGGCCGCGCTGCTGGTAATCGCCGGGGTGGTCATCCTGGTTTTGGCTCTTAAGCCCGGTGGATTTGGTCCCGCACCCACGGCTACGGCTACTGAAATCCCACCGACGATGACCGCCACTCTTACGGCTACCGAGCCATCCCCGACGCCGACCTTAACGGCCTCGGTTACGCCAACCCCAACATCGACCATCACCCCAACCCCCAATGGACCTTTTGATTACAAAGTGCTGGAAAATGATAATTGCTGGGATATTGCGGCCAAGTTCAAGGTGGATCTAAACACTTTACTGGCCCTCAATGGTTTCCCGGCGGGACAATGCCCGATTACCACAGGACAGACGATTTCAAATCCCTGCCCCCGGGCAGACCGTACCCTCGGCAACGGCGGTGGATGTGAGCAAACTGGCGCCTGGTACTTTGTTTGAGTACACTGTACAGCCGAACGACACTTTGCGCGGGATCGCGCTGCAGTTCAACAGTACCCAGCTTGCGATCCAGACCCAGAATAAAATGACCGATCCCAATAAACTGGTAGCCGGTCAGAAGCTGGTGATCCCGGTCAATATCGCCACGACAGTGCCCACGACGACCGACACACCGCTTCCTAAGACTGGCACACCAACCAAACCGACGGTCACATTAATATCCGTGACCCTGACGCCGACTGCAACACCCACAAAGACGCCATAAAAAGATTTCAGTCCGCGTAATTGGTGGGGTTTTGGCAGGCTTTGCGCCTGTCAAAACCCCGTTTTTTAAACAATGACCAATCTATTCGACCTGCTGAGCCAATTCACCTCCGTATTCTTAGGAATCTTCATCGAAGCCGTGCCCTTTCTCCTTTTGGGCACTCTGGCTTCCGGCATGGTGGAAGTCTTTTTTGACCAGGAAGAACTGGCCCGGCTCCTGCCGCGCCAACCCTTACTGGCAGCCCTCACCGGCAGTCTGATGGGTTTATTTTTGCCGGTATGCGAATGCGGCGTGGTCCCTTTGACCAGGCGCCTGTTTCAAAAGGGGGTCCCCAGCGCCGTGGGGATATCGTTCTTACTGGCGGCGCCGGTGATCAACCCGGTGGTGATTGCCAGTACCTATGCTGCATTCGGCTTTAGCCCGGTATTTTGGGGCAGGTTGGCGCTCACCCTGGGAGTCGCGGTGATCACCGGCCTCGTCTTTTCGCTTCAGCCGGACGTCAACCAGATTTTACGCGATCCCATTCCTGTGCCGGTCAGGCTGACCGACATACCGCTGGTCGTTTCCCCGGTAACCCTGGCAGCCGCTGTGCCTTTAGGACAGCGTCTGCGGCGGATGGTGGTCATCGCCGGCGATGAATTCTTCGAAATGGGCCGTTACCTGGTGATTGGCTCGCTGATGGCAGCTTTGCTGCAGACTTTTGTGCCGCAGCAAGTCCTCGCCTCCCTCGGGCGCGGTCCGGTGCTATCGGTGGTGGTCATGGCGGCGATCGCTGTACTGCTCTCGGTGTGCTCGACGGTGGATGCTTTTATTGCCCTGGCGTTCATCGGCCAATTCCCCACCGGCGCGCTGCTCTCCTTCCTGGTCTATGGACCGATGGTCGACATTAAAAGCACCCTGATGTTCACCCGCGTTTTCCGCAGGCGCGGGGTGATCTACCTGGTATTTTTGCCGCTGCTGCTCACCCTGGTCAGCACGGCCCTGTGGAATATTTTGTAAAGGAAGCAGCATGGAAGCTCGCAGGTATCGTACGTTTCAAGCTTTGATCCTGGCCTTAACCGGGTTCTTCTTGCTGGAGAAGGTATGGAGCGGAAAGATCCTTTTGTATATCAACCAGCGTTTTGTCTTATTAACATTAATCGCCGGCATCGTCTTGATTGCCTGCGCCCAGTTTATCTTCCAGGAGCGGAAGAAAAGCGAAACTGTCGAAAAGGAAGGTCAGGGTTCAAATCTGCCCGCTCTCAGCCCGGGATCCAGGGTTAATTTAATTTGGATGGTGATCCCTCTGCTCCTGGGCATGCTTGTCCCTGCGCGTGCTTTAGGAACGAGCGCGATATCCAACCGCGGGATCACGGTCAGTTCGCCGTTTACCATCCAGGGTGCGACCAATACCCTGGCCCTGGACCGTCCGGCTGAACAGCGCACCGTCCTGGATTGGATCCGAGCCTTTCACGCCCAATCCGATCCGCATTCGCTGGATGGGGAGACGGTGGATGTCATAGGCTTTGTGTACCACGACCCGAGGTTGAAAGCAGGCCAGTTTTTGGTCGGGCGTTATGCCATCTCTTGCTGCATCGCGGATGCGACCGCCATTGGCATCACAGTTAATCGGGACCAGTCTGCCGCCCTGCAGGATAATAACTGGGTGCGCGTCCAGGGGACCCTTTCCGCCAGCGTACTGGACGGGCAGCCGGTGCCGTCGATCGCCGCAGACCAGGTCAACCCGATCACGGAACCTGACCAGCCGTATCTATTTCCATGAGCCGGAAACCCCATCATTTTGACCGCCTGGTCATATCGATCCTGGTCGTGCTGGCGCTTGGACTGGCAGCGGCGGCGCTGGCATCCAATTTATTGGGCCTGCGTCCGCCTGACCTGGTGCGGGACGAAGTGGGGGAGCGCGGACCGGTGGGCATTCGTTTCCGCCAGCCCATGCAGGCTGACAGCGTGCAGCAGCGCTTCCACAGCCAGCCGCCGGTGAAGGGCCGCTTTGCCTGGGATGGTCAGACCCTGTGGTTCTGGCCTGAAAATGCCCTGGCGCCTGACACGCCGGTCACTTTTCAACTTGATTCCGGGTCATTAGCCACCGATGGGCAGGTCATTCGCCAGGTTGCCAGCTGGGTGGTCAAAGTCCGCTCACCGCAGGTCATCTATTTATCGCCCACGGCCAACAGCAGCGAAATCTGGCGTATCGATCAGACGGGTCAATCGCCCAGCCAGGTCACCCAAACCGGCGGCAAAGTATACGATTTTTCAGCGAGCGCGGATGGGGAAACCATCGTTTACTCGGTTGAAAATTCCCAGCAGGGCAATGACCTCCATGTCATCGACCGCAGCGGTGAAAACGATCATGTGGTGCTGGCCTGCGGAGGCGACAGCTGCACCCAGCCGGTATTATCGCCGGACGGCAAGATAATTGCGTATAGCCGGAGAAGGCTTTCGGTAACTCAAGGTGAGACGTACTCGCCCAACCCGCGCATCTGGACGATCGATCTGGCAAGCGGATCCACGGCGCCCCTTTATCAGGATCCTTCGACCAATGGCGAAGACCCATCCTGGTCGCCAGACGGAAAACACCTGGCCTTTTTTGATTCGGCTGCCCACGTGATCCATGTGCTGGATACCAGCAGCGGCAAAGATTTGCTGCTGAGTTCGCAGTTGGGGGTGGTAGGAGCCTGGACGGCGGACAGCAGCCAGTTGTGGTACGGTGATCTGGTCAGCAGCAACACGCTGCCGTTTGGCAGTGGTTACAAAGTGGATTTGAGCAGCGATCAGGTTATTCCATTATTTACCAAATTACAATCTCAGGAAGATCTGGGTGTGCCGATCCCCAATCCCGATGGATCCTGGGTGGTTTCTGGCCTGCACTACCATAACGGTAGCTACAGCGTACAGTTGCAATTGATGCGTCCGGACGGCTCCGAGCAAATCCCGATTACGGATGAATTTACCTATTCTCACGGCGCCTACAGTTGGGATCCGGTCGGGACGCAAATCCTTTACCAGCGTTTCCAGATCGGGTCTTCTTCCGCCCGTCCGCAAATCTGGCTCTGGGACCTGGCCAGTAAAACTGCTCGCCAGATAGCATCCGATTCAGCTTTGCCGGAATGGCTGCCTTAGAACCTTTGCAGCGCGTTTATAATCTCAACCCTTACCCGCGGTTCGGTTTCCACCTGCAGCGCTTCCTGGAGTGCCAGGAATGCCTCCTGCCCGCCAATCTGGCCCATGGCCCAGGCAGCGTGAGCGCGCACCAAACTTTCCGGTTCAGCCATTAAAACGCTGCGCAAATGAGCCGCTGACTCGGGGTTAGCCTGGTTACCAAGGGCAACGCAGACATTTCGCAGGTACCCGCGCCGTTTGGCCCGCATCACCGGGCTGTACCGGAATTTACGATTGAAGGTTTGCGCTGAAAGCGTCAGCTCATTCAGCAAATCCGCGCGCTGCCCTTCGGGCTGGCCCGGAAAAGCCGGTTGGGGCCGGGCGGAAGCGAAGCGCACATTCCAGGGGCAGACCTGCTGGCAGATATCGCAGCCAAACACCCAATCTCCGGTCAGAGGTCTTAATTCCGGTGGAAATTCATCTTTGTTTTCGATGGTCAGGGTTGAAATGCAGCGCCTGGCATCCAGGGTGCGGTTGGGCAGGATGCAGTTGGTCGGGCAGGCATCGATACAGCGCGTGCACGAACCACAGTAATCGTGGTTGAGGGGCTGGTCCGGCTCGAGCGGGATGTCCCAAAGAATTTCTGCCAGCAAGAAATAAGATCCGTAATGGGGAGAGATCAGACAGGAATTCTTGCCAATCCAGCCCAGGCCTGCTCGGAGAGCCAGCTCTCTCTCCAGGATCGGACCGGTATCGGTATACCCGCGCCAGATGACCAACTGCCCGGTTTTTTCCTGGGCAAAATGAACTATTTTTTCCAGCTGCGGCGAGAGGGTGTTGTGGTAATCTTCCCCGGCGGCATAGGCCGCGATCTTTCCGAGCCCGGTCTGGCCTGATAGGTCCTGCGTTTCCTGCGGCGCCTGGTAAGGAAAACCCAACGCCAGGATCGATTTGACCTCTGGCAGAATAAAACGCGGGTCAGACCGGCGCTGGCGCGCCCGGTCGCTCGCCAGGTAAGCCATTTCACCATGGCGCCCGGCATCCAGCCAATCCACATAGGTCTGATAAGATTCAGCAGGTCCCGGAGAACTCACGCCGGCTAGAAGAAAGCCGAGGCGTTGGGCCTCGGCTAGGATTTCAGACTTCAGATGGGTCATCGCAGCGAGCGAAAATCATTTCACTTTGATGGTCAACGTAAACGAACCAAAATTTCTGCCGTCCGGGTTGGTGATCACCCACACGCTGGTGTATTCACCCTGGTTTGCTGGCGCGCGCATATCGATTGAGATTTTCGCAGTTCCATTTGGTTTGACGGTCTGCCCAATCGAGCCATCCTTACCGTTGAAACGGTCGCCGGCATACAAGCGAACCAGGTAATTATTATCCCAAGTAGTTGTGCCGACGTTTTTCAGCGTCCAGACCTGGGTAAAGCCCTCATTTCGTTGAAAAGTGGTGTTGTCCGCGACAGACTGGGAAACATAGATCATTTTATCCGGGGAGACCGCCGCGGGCTGTGTGGCTCCACCCGCCAAAGTAGGCACGGGGAGCACGGTACCCACCCCTGGGGTGAGGCTGGGGACCTGCGTGCCTGCTGCTAACGGTGTGCTGCTCGGACGCAGCGTAGGTTCACTCCCCTGGGTTGCGGTGGGCGGCGGGGTGTTGGTCGCCTTTGGGGTTAATTTGGCATTGCTCGTTATCTGAGCTTGCACGGTTTGTGCAACCTCCGTATAGACCTGTTTGGGGTCTATCGTGGGGGTCTGGGCTGTCTGAGCGCCACATCCGGCTATGACCGTTGAGGCGATTAAAAACAGCAGTACCAGCCCATTTATTCTTATCTTCATTTCATCCTCCAAAATTATCAAAAAAACAGTGACGGGCGAATTGTCAACCGGTATGGAATAATTGTCAAGGGAAAGTTCTTTCCACTATTAATGTAAAAGGGTGGAGGATGGTAGAATCGAATCAGGAAAAACCATGGAAGGTATTTCAAATCAAGATTATTTAAGAAAAATTCAATATAAAAACGCGGACAATCTGGGAGCGCGGGTCAATATCCACCAACGGTTCAGCACCAATCCCTATGGCTGGTATCCCTGGCAGTTTGAAATTCTGGGGATTCAGCCCGGAGATCGGGTTTTGGATATCGGTTGTGGTCCGGCGAACCTGTGGGTTTCGCAGCGGCACCGCCTGCCGGCAGGAGTGGTGGTGGTGTGCTGCGACCTTTCACAGGGGATGGTCGAGACTGCGAGGGAGTCTTTGCAAAAAGATGACCGGTTTTATTTTTTGTGCGCCGACGCCCAGGAAATCCCATTTCCAGTGGGCACTTTCAATATTGTGACGGCCAATCACATGTTGTACCACGTCCCGGATATCCACCGCGCCGCCGGCGAAATCCGCCGGGTTTTGCAGCCAGGTGGACGTCTGGCAGCCGCGACCAACGGCATGGGACACATGCAAGAGCTGCACAACCTGGTGCGAAGATTGGAACCTGCGTACACTCCTGATAGTGACAGTGCTGCCCGGTTTGGGTTAGAAAACGGCCCCGCTCTGCTTTCTGGAGCCTTCTCAAAATTTGAAGTGAAAATATACCCAGACTCGCTTTGGGTAACTGAAATCGACCCTCTGGTTGATTATATTGGATCGATGTGGGGTTTTATTACCCGGGATGAAAATCTTAAAAAACGCACCAGAGATGAACTGGAGAAAGTATTTGAAGGCGCCGGCGGGTTCGCAATCCGCAAGTCCTCCGGTATGATCCTCGCCTCAGCTTAAAAACCTCGGACGCTTTTCAAAAAATGCCTGACACCCCTGAATTTCCCATACGAATGCGCATCCTGCTGCCGCTGCTGGCGGCATTGGCATTATGGGTGGCGCCGAAGGCCGAAGAATTACAAAAAGCAATGACCGGCGATACCGCGGCTCAGCAGCTTCAGCAGCCTGAGAAATCCGCGGGGTATCTGGCGGCGATGGCAGTATGGGAGCCCTGGCGCCATGGCTTGTGGCAGCAGGCAGGAAGCATGGCTCTGCGCAGCGGTGACGTGCCGCTGGCGATTGCTGACCTGGAAACTGCTGAAAAATTGAACCAGCTGGATGATGCCGGTTGGCTGACCCTCGGAGAAGCTTATTGGACGGTACAGCGTTGGGATGAGGCGATTCAAATTTGGACTCCGCTCATGGAACAGCATCGCGCCCCGGCGGAAATTTACCAGCGCGCGGTGAATTTACGTTTGTTGACCGGCTGGGTGGAAGACGCGGCCCGCTGGGCCAGCGCCTGGTGGACAACTTACCCCCAGGATGGGCGGGCTGCCTACATGTTGGGCCTGTCCAGCCTGCCGTTCGATGAGTCAGGTGCCAAAACCGCCCTGGAGGGAGCAGCCAGGTTGGACACGAGTTGGGCAGCCAACGTCTCTATCCTCACCCAGGCTCTGGCGAAAACGCCGGCAGATTCGCCGCCGGAAGCTCGCCTGGTAGAAACCGGCCGCGCGTTGGGCAGTATTGGTGAGTGGAACCTGGCATTGGTTTCGTTTGAGAAGGCGCAGATCAGAAACCCGCAGTATGCTCCGGCCTGGGCTTTTTCCAGTGAAGCCAAACAGCAGCTGCATCAAAATGGTAATGCTGATCTTGAAAAAGCGCTGGCGTTAGCTCCCGATTCTCCCATGATTCAAGCTTTGGCCGCGGTCAATTACCGGCGGCAGGGAGATTCGACCCAGGCGCTCGAACGCTTCATTCAGGCTTCTCTGCTCGAACCCGACCGTGCGATCTGGCAAATTGAGATTGGGAATACGTACGCCGACTTGCACAATATTCAAAAAGGCCTGGAGTATTATCAGGCTGCCACGAAAATTGAGCCAGAAAACCCGCTGATCTGGCGCATGATGGCTCAATTTTGTGTCGACAACGAGCTGCAAATCCGTGAAATCGGTTTGCCGGCAGCCCGCCAGGCGGTTGATCTGGCGCCCGAGGATGCCGCCAACCTGGATATTCTGGGGCAGGTGATGTCCGCCCTGCAGGATGAAATTAGCGCGGAACGTTTCTTGCAACAAGCCATCGATAAAGATCTCGATTTTGCGCCGGCGCGGCTCCACCTGGCACAGCTGTATCTTCGCCAGGGCCGCCTGGATTGGGCCCGCTACCATCTGGCTCTTGCTGCGCGCCCGGTTGGACAGGCCTCTGAAGCCAATATGCTGGCGCAGCGGCTGCTGGCACGCTACTTTGGCACCCCTTAGCCGGCGAGATCTTGGATCCTTGCCAGGAGTGGTAAAATTGGCTTTACCATCACTTCCTGGACATTTCCGGAGGTGGCTATGGATAGGTTCTTTAAGATCTTTATGTTTGCAGTCTTGCTCTGGGGTCTGGTTGGCTGTTCGAACGCCGCGCAGAGCACACCCTTCAGTATTAATGGTACGCCGCTGCCCAATGCCATTTATGCGGATGATTTCTCCAATCCGCAAAGTGGATGGGAGACCTGGACAGACGCAAATGGATCTTTTGTAGCCTATCAAAATAATGGCCTGCGCATCCTGGTAAAGGATCAACAGTTTGATTATTGGTCCCGGCCGGGGAAACGATTTGTGGACGCCCGCGTCGAAGTGGATGCGATTAAATTGGCCGGGCCCAACGATAATGATTTTGGTGTCATTTGCCGCTATCAGGATCGCAACAATTTTTACGCATTTTTGATCAGCAGCGATGGCTATGCCGGGATTATCAAAGTGGAAAATGGAAAATACACCGTGTTGAACGGTACTGAAATGGCCTATTCACAGTCTATACACCAGGGTGAGGCCTTGAACCATCTGGCAGCCGATTGTATTGGACAGACACTGGCCCTGGCAGTAAATGGTGAGGTGGTTGCCCAGGCGCAGGATTTAGGCTTTTCTGCCGGGGAAGTTGGGGTGATCGCCGGGACCAACGCCAATCCGGGCGTGGATATTTTCTTCGATAATTTTGTGGTGAGCAAACCTTAATGGTATGAAAGTTTTTCTAGATTCAATTGGCTGCCGCCTAAACCAAAGTGAGATCGAACGGATAGCCCTCCAATTCCGGTCCGCAGGACATGAGATCGTAGACAGCCCGGCTGGAGCGGACTATGTTGTGGTGAATACCTGCGCCGTGACAACGGAGGCCGCGTCTGATTCCCGGCAAAAGATCCGCCAGGCGCACCGCGCCGGGCAGGCGGCGATCGTCGCCACCGGGTGTTGGGCCACGCTGGACCCTAAAGGGGCTGCCGCCCTGCCCGGCGTGGATTGGGTGATCAATAACCAGGACAAAGATCGTTTGGTCGCCGATGTACTCCATATCCCGGTCGAAGATATGGACCTGGAGCCTTTGGCACGCGAGCCCTTGCCGGGCATTCACCTGCGCACGCGCGCCTTTATCAAGGTTCAGGATGGATGTGATAATTTCTGCACTTTTTGTGTGACCCGCCTGGCGCGTGGCAAAGGCCGCAGCATTCCTGCGAAAAATGTCATTGAGGATATTCGCCGGGCATTGGCGGGGGGCGCAAAAGAGATTGTTCTGACTGGCGTTCATCTGGGATCGTGGGGACAGGATTTTGAACCCCCGCTAACTTTATACCACCTGATGGAATCCATTCTAAAAGAGCCGGATATCATCCGCCTGCGGTTGTCATCGCTGGAACCCTGGGATCTGGATGAAAAATTTTTCTCGTTATGGAGGGATCCTCGCCTGTGCCGCCACTTGCACCTGCCGCTGCAGTCTGGCGCAGCCGCCACCCTCAAGCGCATGGCTCGCAAAGTGACCCCTGAATCTTTCGCCCATCTGGTGGAAGCTGCCCGGAGTGTCGTGCCGGACCTGGCGGTGACTACCGACGTGATCGCGGGATTTCCGGGCGAGAGCGAGGATGAATTCGCGGAGAGCCTGGCTTTTGTGCGCTCCATGCGTTTCGCCGGCGGGCATGTCTTTACGTTTTCCCCGCGGCCCGGGACGGCTGCGGCCCGCTACCAGGATCAGGTTCCCATGGCAGTCCGCAAAGAGCGCAATGCGCTGCTGCGTTCGGTGCTGGCCGAATTCGGCGGAAAGATTTCGGCGGGGATTTGTCGGCCAGATCCTGCCCGTGCTCTGGGAATCTTCCGGCGGGTTAGGTCCGGATGGATGGAAGATGGATGGCCTTACCGATAACTACCTGCGGGTTTTCGCCAGATCGATGGAGAAACGTTGGAACGAAATTTCGCAGGTCGAAATAAAAATTGCCTCAAAAGATGGGCTGCTCGGCCAAATCGTCTTATAAATTTAACTGCTGGATGGTGTTCCTCAAAATAGCCGCCGAACGCTGCAATCCGGACAATTCACCTTCATCCAGATCCAAATTTAACACTTTTTCAATCCCGCCGCGGTCGACGATCGTGGGCAAGCTCAAGCAAACATCCGCAATCCCATATTGGTTTTGAATCAGGCTGGAAACAGTCATGACCGTGCTCTGGTCGCGTAAGATCGTCTCGACAATGCGCAGCAGGCTGCTCGCTATCCCATAATAGGTGGCCCCTTTGCGCTGGATGATTTCATACGCCGCCCGGCGGGTTTTCTCAAGTATGTTGTCCATCACCGGATCGTCGCAGCCCTGGTTATTGGCAGCGCAGAATTCCGCCAGGTTCATCCCGGCGATGTTGGCCAGCGACCAGGCGGGCACTTCGCTGTCGCCGTGTTCTCCAATGATATAGGCGTGCACGCTGCGTGGATCGACGCCAAATGTCTGGCTGAGCAAATAACGGAAACGGGCCGAATCCAGGATCGTGCCAGAGCCGATTACCTGCGAAGGCGGCAGGCCGGATATTTTTATCGCCGCGTAAGTTAATATATCGACCGGATTGGAAGCGATTAATAAAATCCCGTTCTGATTGTATTTCGTAATTTGAGGAATAATTTGCTTAAATATTTCGGTATTGCGCTGGGTCAAATCCAGGCGGGTCTCACCGGGTTTCTGGGCAGATCCGGCGGTGACCACCACCACCGCGGCGTCCGCGCAGTCCGCGTACTCGCCGGCGAAAATCCGGCAGGGCTGGTGCAGGGGCACTGCATGGTTGAGATCCATGGCTTCACCTTCTGCCCGTTCCCGGTTGGCGTCAATCAACACTATTTCTGACGCCAGTCCGCTGGTCACCATGGCATAGCCAAAGGTGGCGCCGACATTTCCTGTTCCCACAATCGCGATCCGCGTAGGTTGTCGATGATGTTCACTCATTGTTTGTCCTCATTGGTTATAAAATCTACTATTATTATCATTGTTATATATTTATTTTGCAACCATTGAGAAAAGGATTGGCATGCGAGGTTATACAACTTGTATGTACTTTAAGGTACCCATTGACGCTGAAAAATGGAACCGTTATAATCAACTGTTTGTAGCTCGATCTTGTTTTCGTAAAAGGGCTGTATGAATATCGATGATGAACGAGGGACGCCTGTTCAAAGGCGTCTGACCGATTATAAACCGCCAAAATCAATTCGTTCCTGGTTGATTGGCCGCCCGTTACAAACCGCAGATGCGCCTCACCAAACGATTGGCAAATTAATCGGCCTGGCTGTTTTTGCTTCTGATGCCCTGTCTTCCACAGCCTACGCCACCCAGGAAATGCTGACCATCCTGGTCCTGGCTGGTACGGCTACGATCGGCTTTGCCTTTCCAATTTCCATTACCATCGTTCTCCTCCTGGCGATTTTAATCCTTTCTTATGAACAGATTTTACAGGCATATCCTGGTGGGGGTGGAGCTTATATTGTCGCTCGCGACAACCTGGGGGATTTTCCGGCCTTGATCGCGGCTGCGGCCCTGCTCACCGATTATATTTTAACGGTCGCAGTATCCGTTTCCTCGGGCGTAGCCCAAATCGTTTCCGCTTTTCCGGGATTATTCGACTTCCGGGTATGGATCGCGGTGGTCATGGTGGTTTTGATGACGGTCATCAACCTGCGTGGGGTACGCGAAGCAGGGTCCGCATTTGCCATCCCGACCTATTTCTTCATCTTCATGATGTATCTGACCGTGGGAGTGGGTCTTTTTCGTCTGGTCACCGGTGGATTGGGACAATTGACCGATCCCCCGGCGCTGCAGATGCTGCATGAAATGCAGCCGCTCTCATTGTTTTTGATCCTGCGCGCTTTTGCGAACGGCACCACAGCTTTAACCGGCGTGGAAGCCATTTCGAACGGGATTACCGCCTTCAAAGAGCCGCGCAGCAAAAACGCCGGCGCCACATTAATCTGGATGTCTGTGATCCTCGGCTCGCTGATGCTTGGAATAACCTATCTGGCTGAAGTTATCCACGCTGTGCCCTCGGAAGAAGAGACCTTAATTTCACAATTAGGGCGCACGGTTTTTGCCAGCCGGGATATCTTTTATCTTTTCTTGATTGCCGGTACGACCGTCATTTTGATTATGGCAGCTAATACGGCATTTAACGGCTTTCCCCGGTTGAGCGCTTTGACCGCCAACGACGGCTTTTTACCTCGCCAGCTGACCTACCGCGGCAGCCGCCTGGTGTACTCGCGAGGGATCGTTGCCCTGGCTTTGATTGCCAGTGTTTTGATCATCCTGTTCCAGGCCAGCGTCACCCGCTTGATCCCGCTGTATGCGATTGGCGTATTCATCTCTTTCACCCTGGCTCAGGGCGGCATGGCGCGGCGCTGGTGGAAATCGGGCCATCTTAAGAATGATGAAGAACTCGTCGAACAAGGGTCCACCCTGCGTTATGAAAAAAGCTGGCTAAACAAGATGATCATCAATGGCTTTGGCGCCATATGTACCTTCGTGGTGATGTTGGTTTTTACCATTACAAAATTTACGGATGGCGCCTGGATTATCATCCTGGTTACGCCGATCCTCGTAGGGATATTTTGGGGGATTCACGTCCATTATAAAGACCTGGCAAAACGGCTTTCTCTTGACAATTATGGCGCGCCGGTCCGCAATCCACGCCACCGGGTAATCCTGGCGATGGGCGGCGTGCATCGGGGGACGATGGCAGCCCTGCGCTACGCACGCATGCTGTCGGATGATATCACGGCGGTGCACGTCTCCATTGAACCGGAAGAAGCCGAAAAAATCCGGGAAAAGTGGGAGGTCTGGGGCGACGGTTACCGCCTGGTGATCCTGGATTCCCCATACCGCCTGTTTTTGGAGCCGCTGCTGGAGTACATCGAGCGCCTGGATGACCAGCGCCAGCCGAATGAGGTAATCACCATCGTGGTGCCGCAATTTGTGCCGAAGCATGTCTGGACAGAAGTTTTGCATGCCAAAACAGCCGATGAGCTGCGGACGGCATTGCTTAATCGCAATGGGATTGTGATTACTGAAGTACCCTATCAGGTGGATTGAAGCCTGTAATGTGAAAAAATGAGGTTGTTATGAAAGTAATTGTTATTGGGTGTGGGAGGATGGGTTCAGAACTGGCTTACCGGCTGTTCAAACGCGGGCATGACGTCGCCGTGATCGACCGGAGAGACGAGGCTTTTAACCATCTGCCTTCAGATTTTGAGGGACGGTTGTATGAAGGCGAAGGTTTGAACCAGGATGTGGTGGAGCGAGCCGGTATCAAGAACTGCGATGCAGTGGCAGTCGTCACCGAGAATGATTTGGTCAATATTGTGGCGGCTCACATGGCCCGGACCGATTACAACGTAAAAAATGTCGTTACCCGTAATTTTGACCCGAATACGCGCAACTTGTTCGAGGCTTTTAATATCCAGGTCGTCAGCGCTACAGGTTGGGCTGCGCAGCGCCTGGAAGAATTGATTTACCATTCCGAACTGCGCACGGTTTTTTCGGCCGGTAACGGAGAGGTCGAAATGTATGAGGTCACCATTCCTGAAGCCTGGCACAACCAGAAACTTGGTAAATTGGTGGCCAACCAGAACTGCCTGGCGGTATCTGTGACCCGAGCCGGGCGGGCTTTTTTACCATCCTCTGAAACAATCCTCGAGACCGGTGATGTTCTGGTGATCAGCGCCGCCCTGGCTGGGATTGAAACCATACGGGATAAGTTGGGGCTTGATCGGGAGGAGAAATAATATGTTTGTGATTGTGGTAGGCGGAGGAAGGACCGGATCTCAACTGGCGCGCGTACTGCTCAAACAGGACCACGAAGTGCGCGTGGTCGACGAACGCAAGGATATATTGTCACGTATTCACCGCGAGCTGCCTACAGAAATCATTTTTGAAGGCAGTCCGACCAATTTAAAGGTATTAGAGCAGGCAGGTATTCGCGAAGCCACCGTTCTGGCGGCTGTCACGACCAGCGATGAAGATAATCTGGTGTTATGTTATATTGCCAGGACCCTGTATGGCGTGCGGCGCACGATAGCCAGGGTGAATAATCCGCGCAATGCCTGGTTATTTACCGAAACCTTCCATGTGGATGTGTCTGTAAACCAGGCCGAAATCATGGCCCATTTGATCGAAGAAGAAATGTCCCTGGGCGACATGATGACCCTGCTCAAACTGCGGCGGGGCAACTATTCGTTGGTTGAGGAAAAAATTCCGGGTGGAGCGCTGGCTATCGGGGTGGCGATTAAGGATCTTAAACTGCCGGAACACTGCGTAATCGCCGGAATCATCCGCAAGGGAGATGTAATCGTTCCCCGGGGGGTCACAGTTTTCGAGGCCGGGGATGAAGTCCTGGCGGTTACCGATACCGAAGGGGCCAAACAGCTGGTAAAACTCTTCTGCGCCAACGAAGAAATCGGCGGGAATGTGCTTAAGTAATTGTGATATAATAAACCTTCGTGATGCTTCACGGAGCATTAGTATTCTATAAATCTGAAAGGAAGAGGCATGCCAAAGCGGACTTATCAACCGAAAATCCATCGACGACTGCGGGTGCACGGTTTTCGACAGCGTATGGCGACGGCGGACGGGCGTGAGGTTTTGAAACGCCGCCGGGCGCGTGGCCGTCACCAGCTGACCGTCACGATGAACAATCACGTCAAACGGATCCGTTGGTAGAAGGATCCCCCCAGGCTGGTTTCAGCCTGGATGTTTAATGGGGAAATGCTCTGTTCAATCATAATGAGACAGGCAGGTTATGGGTGAAACGCAGGTTTCGCCTGACCCGATCAACAGATTTCAAGCGGGTGCGGCGTTTTGGAAAATCGTATGCCCACCCGCTTATTGTGTTGGTCACCCTCCCCAACGCGACAGGTCATCTTCAAATCGGAGTGACGGCAAGCCAGGCTGTGGGGCATGCCGTCCAGCGCAACCGGGTAAGGCGCCGAATAAAAGCCTGTTTTGATGAATTGATTCCTGATATACATCCCGGTTGGGACCTGGTCGCGGTCGCGCGCCGGCCCATTGTTGAAGCGGAATACAGCGAAATTCGCATTGGAGTGGCCAGGCTGCTGAAGCAAGCTGGATTAATGGTTGAACGGTAAAGAAGTGAATTCACAAGACGAATATTCTAGTGAACCTCGCCTGAAAGATTTGCCAGTTACCCTGTGGAACATACCCAGAATTGTTCTGCTGGCGTTGATCCGCTTGTACCAGGCCGTGATCTCACCTTCTCTACCGTCCAACACCTGTCGATTTTATCCAAGCTGCTCACATTATGGTTACCAGGCGATTTACAAACATGGGGCAATAAAAGGAGCAATCATGGCCGTTTGGCGCGTGTTGCGATGCAACCCTTTCAACCCCGGAGGGTACGACCCAGTACCATAAGTGTCTTTGAAAGCTGGAATCTTGCCAGGTTTCGCAGGTGTAAAAATAGGACCCATGAAGCTCAAAAAAATCACTATATTAATGCTCTTGATCGGCGTGGCATTATTGGCGTCAGCCTGTACCACTTCGATCAGCGGTGGTTTTCCCAGTGGAACGGTGGGACAGGATGTTCTTTACATGTCTACCGGAAATGCCGTGGTTGCGATTAAAATCTGACGGCTCCCAACTCTGGCAATATCCGGAAAAGGTCGATGCTGCCAAATCCTTTTTCGCCAGACCGGCGATTCTAGACGGTCAGGTGATCGTCGGTGATTACCAGAACACTCTGTTCAGTCTGGATGCGACCACAGGCGCTGAAAAATGGAACTTCGCCGATGCGAAAGGTCGTTATATCGCCAGCCCGATCATTGCAGGCAGTACGATCATCGCGCCCAACGGCGTGGGTACCATTTTTGCGCTCGACATGAACGGAAAGCAGCTTTGGAAGTTCAACGGGAAGGCTGGTTTTTGGAGCGCAGCCGTGGCAAACAAAGACAACACGGTTGTTTATGTTGCATCTTTGGACCATACTCTTTACGCGATTAATGTCAGCAGCGGCACTCAAATGTGGGCTGTCGATTTGGGCAGCCCAATGCTGGCTACGCCTGCCCTGGCAGATAATGGCATGCTGTATGTCGGCACAATCGGCAGCCAGATCATCGCGGTTGATAGTGCGAATGGGGCTGTTGGCTGGAAATTTGATGCCAATGGCGCGATTTGGAGCACCCCATACATCAAAGACGGTGTCCTGTATTTTGGTGATATCAGCAGCAAAATC
Organism: uncultured Chloroflexia bacterium; assembly: GCA_963743005.1. Taxonomy (GTDB): domain Bacteria; phylum Chloroflexota; class Anaerolineae; order Anaerolineales; family Anaerolineaceae; genus CAVUNY01. Next base: position 100,433 of record CAVUNY010000001.1, read on the forward strand.
TTTGCCGTCAAAGCCGTGGATGGCACCCAGACCTGGTCTGGCGATGCCCCGGGTCCTGTGTATGCGACACCGGCTGATACATCAACCGGATTGATATTTGTTTGCGAAACCGGCGATGTCCTGGCGGTTGGATACGATAACGGGCGTTCTTGGACGGATAAAGTGAGTAATGGTAAACTTTATAGTACGCCGGCCGTATTAGGCCAGCAAGTGGTCATTCCAGTTGATAAAGGGGACTCCTTATTGGTAACCTATGATTTCACAGGACGCAAGGGTTGGACCCTTGCACCGATTAAGTAAAGGCGAATGAATTATGTGGGATTCCCTGATTGTCACCCCGTTTGTTAATGTCCTTCTTTTTATATACTCGTTGATTGGGAATTTAGGCGTCGCCATAATCCTTTTCACGATCCTGATTCGCCTCCTGACGCATCCTTTGACTGTACAGCAGTTAAAAGGCACCACCGGCATGCAGAAGCTTCAGACCGATCCGCGGTGGAAAGAGGCGCAAGTTAAAATATAAGAATGACAAAGAAAAGCTGGCCCAGGTTCAGATGGAGCTGTATAAAGATCTGGGGGTGAACCCGCTGGCATCTTGTTTGCCGACTGTGATCCAATTCCCGATCTTGATCGGTCTGTACCAGGCATTAATTGCCGCGAATGCCAATACCCCGATAGAAATGATCAACCTCAGCCGGCATATCTACCCATCATTCTTGAACATTTCCACATTACTGCCTCTCAACAGCCATTTTCTGTGGATGGATTTAGGCCAACCGGAACGCCTGTTTATCCCGGGATTATCCTTTGGGATTCCGATCCTGGCGATCGTGGTCGTCGTGACTACCTACTTCCAATCCCGTTTGATGACCCCGCCTTCGACCGGCGACCAATCATCTTCCATGATGACGGGTATGATGAACATCTACATGCCTTTCTTGATGGGATGGTTGGCGTTGACCCTGGCTTCCGGCCTTTCCTTGTATTTTGTGGCCTCTAACCTGATTGGTATCGGACAATATGCATTGTTGGGTAAATTGAATTGGTCAAACCTGCTTCCAGGCCGAAAAAAGGTGGAAGCGGTGGGTCCGGCGCCCAAGCCAAAACAGGTTGATGATATCAAAGCCCAACAGGCAAAACCTGCACTGGCTGAGAAAACCGGTAAAGTATCTGCGAAAGCAACCAAAACAGTTAAAGCAACAAAGTCGGGCGTGAATAAACCGACAAAAATGAATCCAAAACCGAATAAATAACTGGCTGGAACAACTTTGAGGTGATATGAATCAAGAAAAAACCACACTCGAGATAATCGCTCCCTCGATCGAAGAAGCAGTATCCAAAGGCCTGGCTCAACTTGGCCTTTCGAGGGATGCAGTGGATGTCGAAGTATTAGATTCAGGCAGTAAGGGGCTTTTCGGATTAGGTGTGCGCCAGGCGCGCATCCGCTTGCGTGTCCTGTCGGAAGATGATAAGAAGAACCAGACCATCCAGGAGACGTTTGAGGAAGAGGAAGACCTGGAGCCAGTTGAGCCTTCATCCATGGAAGAATTATTGGAAGAAGAGGATGCTGAATCAGAAGAAGAGGTTGAAGAAGAAGAGGAAGTCGAAGGGGACGAAAATGCGATCCAGGTAGCCCAACAGGTCGTCGAAGAACTGTTGGAAAGGATGCGCGTGCGAGCCAGTGTCAAAGCTCGTTATGTCCAACCTCAAGATTCTCATGACCAACCGGTTATTCTGGTGGATATCCAGGGCGATGATTTGAGCATCCTCATCGGGCGGCGTTCTGAAACTTTAAACGCGCTGCAGTATATCACCAGCCTGATCGTGGGCAAAGAATTAGGTCACTGGGCGCCGTTAATGATCGATGTCCAGGGTTATCGCACTCGCCGCGAACGTTCTTTGCGCCAGTTGGCCCGGCGCATGGCCGACCAGGCCATTCACACCGGCCGCCGCCAGGTGCTTGAACCCATGTCAGCCGCGGAACGGCGGGTGATCCATCTCGAACTGCGCGACCATCCCCAGGTGATGACCGAAAGCACCGGGGAAGAACCCAACCGTAAGGTCACCATCGTCTTAAAAAGTAAGTCGAAGCTGAAACTGCTTCACCCGGGCGAAATCTTCCCGGAAAATGAAAGCAGCAGGCCAACAAACTCTCAAGGACACCCCTTGGCGGCTTGTTGGCCTGATGTTTTATTGACCAACCGGGACGGGAAGTGAGATAATAAATCCAGATTGGTTTTCCAGGAGAAGATATGCGGGCTGTAGATATCATCATCAAAAAACGCGACCTGGGTGAATTAAGCCCGGAAGAGATCAATTTCTTTGTCCAGGGGTTCACGAATGGCGAGATCCCCGATTATCAGGTTTCAGCCTGGGCGATGGCAGTGTTATTAAACGGCATGTCGGATCGGGAAACGACCGACTTGACCCTGGCCATGGTTCATTCCGGAGAAACCCTGGATTTGAGTGGGGTCGTGCCCATTGCAGTGGATAAACATTCCACCGGCGGGGTCGGCGATAAGACCACCCTTGTCGTCGAGCCGATGGTGGCCAGCTGCGGATTGGCGGTGGGCAAGATGTCTGGCAGGGGACTGGGTTTCAGCGGCGGTACCCTGGATAAAATGGAATCGATCCCCGGCTTCCGTACGAACCTCACCCGCGAGGAGTTCTTAGCCCAGCTCAAATCCCTCGGTTTGGTGCTGACCGGCCAGACCAGCGACCTGGCGCCCGCCGACGGCAAGTTATATGCCCTGCGGGATGTCACCGGTACGGTTCAGTCCATCCCTTTGATCGCGTCCTCGGTGATGAGCAAAAAAATCGCCGCTGGGGCGCAGGCCATCGTTTTGGATGTCAAAGTTGGATTGGGCGCCTTTATGCAAACCCTGGCGGAGGCCCGCCAGTTGGCCCGCCTGATGGTGGCGATCGGCAGCCTGAGTGGGCGTAAGGTAGTCGCCCTGCTGTCGGACATGAACCAGCCTTTAGGCAACGCGGTGGGCAATGCCCTGGAAGTGATCGAAGCGATCCAGACTCTGCATGGCAAGGGACCGGACGATTTTACCGAACACTGCCTGACCGTCGCCAGCCATATGCTGGTTTTAGGGAATAAGGCGGAAGACCTGCAAAGTGGTCGCTTGATGGCAGAAGAATCGCTCTCATCAGGCCGCGCCTGGCAGACTTTCCGCAATCTGGTGATTGCCCAGGGTGGGGATGTAAACTACGTGGATCATCCTGAATTACTGCCTTCTGCCCCGCTGGTCGAGATCGTGGGTGCGCCGCTGGCAGGACATATCTGCGGGATCAATGCGCGCGAGATTGGCGAAACCGCGGTCGAATTGGGCGCCGGCCGCGCCCGCAAAAACGATACGATCGACCATGCGGTGGGGATCGTGATCCACCGCAAAGTCGGAGATTTTGTTCCCACAGGCGAAAAGCTGTTTACCCTGTATGCCAACCGCCAGGACCGTCTGGAGGCTGCGAAGTCGCGCATCCTGGGGGCATATCAATGGAGCCAGACTTCCTGCCCGCCGCTGCCTTTATTCTATGATGTGATCAAATAAGGATGGTTCTTTACAGCGAAACCGTATCTTTGGTTTGAGCCTGCCAGCGCCGGATTTTTTCGGTTAGCTCTTTGATCCGGGTTTGCTGGTCGGGTTGAGCCGCCAGATTGTGGGTTTCATAAGGATCCTTAGCCAGGTTATACAGCTCGTGCTCGCCGGCCGGGCTGTAATTTAATTTCCATCCATCCGGAGTAATCACCGTGCGCACCGGGTCGGTTGTCGCCCGGATGATTTCCTCTTCGGAGGCAAGCGCGCGCATGGGTTGTGGCATGGAAACCACCCCGCTCACATCACCAAACCCATTATTATGCCCATTCCATTCGATGAACACGTCTTCGGACAGTCTGGCGCCGCCCTGCGGGTCAAACCAGGGCCGCAGGCTTTTCCCCTGCAGGTGGTCCGCCAGCGGCTGGCCGAGCAAATCGAGCAGGGTGGGAACGATATCCACCTGGCTGATGGGGCTGCTCACGCGCATCCCCCGAGTCTGACCGGGCAGCCGCAGCAAGAAGGGCACGCGCACCGCTTCTTCAAACTGCACGCATTTGGCGATCAACCGGTGGCTGCCCATCATATCGCCATGATCGGAAGTAAACACGACAATCGTATTATCGCGCAGCCCGCAGTCTTCCAGCGTATCCAGAATGCTGCCGACATGGGTATCGACCAGACTGCACAGTCCCCAATAATGCGCAATCATCCGCCGCCAATCAGTTTCGTTCTTTAAAGGCAGTCCTAACCCGTTTTTAAAATAAGTCTGCTGGAACAGCCTGGTTTTTAGAGGGTTATCCGGACCAGGGATATCGTCGAAATTTTCGGGGAGCAGGACCAGCCGCGGGTCATACTGGTTGTCGCGGGGGCTGGTGAATGGCATGTGGGGTTCGAGAAAATTTACGAAAAGGATGAACGGCTGTTTTTGGTGGGCGCGAATAAATTGGGATGCTGTTTGGGCCAGGAAGGCCGGCTTGCCGAATTCTTCGGGTAAATGGGCAGCTTCCTCGCGCCCGAATATCCGGCCGTTTGCCGGACGAAACCCATTTTCTAAAAGAAAGTGATGATAATTTGAGCGGGTGTTGGGGTCACGTCCGGGGCTGTAGTAACGGGCGTATTCATCTTCTATGCTGATGAATTCCTCGAAACCATGCTGGGCGAAAATCTCGTCTCCCAGGTGCCATTTACCATGATAAGAGACGGCATAACCGGAGGTATCCATCATTTCAGGCAGGCAGGGGATGTTGTCCGGCAGCTGCAGGTTATTTTCCGTCAATCCGTGGCTGTGCGGGTACAGCCCCGTCAGCAGGCTGGCGCGTGAAGGCGTGCACACCGCCTGGGTGACGTACGTCCGCTCGAAGACGATGCTCTCCGCGGCAAAACGGTTGAGATTGGGCATGGCGAGATGAGCATTGCCGTAGGTCGCCAGCGTGTCGTAACGCTGTTCGTCGGTAAAGATAAAAAGCAGGTTGGGCGGGTTTGGCATGCTTCTCTCCGATGGCCGTCAGGTTTTCAGGCCTGCGGGAATACAGTGATCCGTAAAAGGGTCGCCCCGTAGGGGATCAAGGCAATCTCTTCGATCTCTTTATCCAATCGGGTGGATAATCCCAGTGGATCAGGCAATGCAGGCGTAAAATGAAAATCTCCTTGAATGGTGCGCCTTCCGCGGTGAAACTTTCCGTCCACAATCCAATGCCCAAACTGACTTACTTTCCGGGTATGCACGATGCGCCAGCTGCGCACTCGCCGGGCTTTGACATACACCTTGAACGCCGGATGGTCCGCATCCAGCGGGTCCTGGCAGTCGTCATTCCATTCCACCCTCAGATCAGGGAGGGTTTTCTCGTCCACACACAGCGCGTAATTCCATCGCCCAGCTGGATAAAGATTCCAGGCCGGGAAATCCGGTTTGCGCACCACCGGGCGGGGCTCATATTGAGCGCCAAGGGTATTTTGTCGCTGGAGGGTGGTGGAATTTTGGGTTTCAATTTCAGCCCGGGCAGGGATGGGCAAGGCCAGCGTTAAAGGACCGTACGTCAGGCTGATGCCTCCGCCGGGCCAATGATCTAACGCCAGCTCGAAGGGCAGGTCCAGATGGACCTGATCTCCCGCCTGCCACAGCCGATTGATGGTGAAAAAGCTGCCCGGCTGTAATCTGGTTTCGATCGCCTGACCGTTGACTGCCAGTCCGGCGCGGGCGCACCACGCCGGTATGCGCACAGCAAAGGGGAAGGAGATGGGCTGCGCTGGCTGGATCGAAAAATCGACGGATTGTTGAAAGGGATAACGCGTCTGAGCGGTGATCGTGACCGCGATCTGGCTGGATCCCACCGCGGTCCGCAGTTCACCGGGGCCATACAGCGCTGCCGCGATGCCGCCATCGGGGGTGCGCATCCACATCCGCGAAATGTAGTTGGGCATCGCCCGGTGCAGGTTGCCCGGGCAGCACTGCACTTCGTGATCCGGGCGGTAGCTCATCCAATTCAGGCCGCGCATAAATAAATTGTGGTTCGAAGTGCTGGACGCGACCACCTGGTTGGGACAGGAGAAATATTGCAGGGCATGGAAGTCCTTGGTAATCGAGCCCGGCAGGGCGTTGAAAATCACCTGCTCGATGCGGTCAGCATAATGCGCGTCTCCGGAAGCCTGCAGCAGATATGCCAGGGCCCAGGTATGGTCGGTGATATCGCAGGTTTCGTGCATATCGCGCGTTTCTTTCCCGCGCAGATGTTCTGAACAGGAATGCAGCCCGTCAGCCAGGAGGGAATCGCGGTCGAGTTTCGCGTAGCCGTGGACTACCGCGCGCAGATATTCGGTTTCGCCGGTGGCGCAGTACAGCATGGCGGCCAGCTTGGCTTCTTCGTTGTAGGTTACCCCGTGTTCAGTTTGTTTTTTCTCGGATAGCAGAGTCTGTATGGCGCAGTCATGATCAGGCCACAGCTGGTTAAAACGGGTGTAAAGGGATCTTGCCAGTTCCAAGAGGTCCGCCTGGCCGGTTTCCCGGTAGAGGTCAAGCAAGATTTCCACCCCGGTCACATCCCGGTCCCAGCCCATCGGGTGGGGCAAGGCCCGGTAATGGCGGATGAGCGCTGTGAGGTAGCGCGCATCTCCGCTGATTTCATACTGCGCCAGGACGGCCCGGAAAAAGACCGTATACGGCCAGCGATCTTTATCACGCATGCTGTCCGGCCCGATAAATCCGTCCGCGGCAGCATGCTCGATGGCAAAATCCACCTCTTCGAGCGCCTGCCGGTACAATTCTGTTTCGCCAGCCAGGTATCCGCATTTTAATGCGCCATCAATCCAATAGGCAGTCTGTTCATAAGGCCACCAGGCAGAATAAGAGCCGCCAGTATTGTCATCCCTGGTGCCCCAAAATTTGTAGCCGTAAGGATAACCGGAGACCGCCACGTTGCCAGTCAGGCCCTTGAATTGGCGTTCCAAAAAATCCTGGAGCCAACCGGTCGGGCGCACTTCGCGCAGTGCTGCAGGATGAAAATGGGCAAAAGGAAGCATGTTCATAAATGGTATCCTTCCGAGATGGGGTTATCTGTTATTAGTTTACTATCAAATAAGAATATGGACATTCCCAGCGGAATATTCGCGGACATTGATATTTTAGGGGCTTTGTGGCATAATTTGCCCACTTCAAAATGCCATGATGGAAACGAGTAGGCTCTTTTTATCCAAATCAGCGAACCTGGAAACGGTGCGAGCCAGGTCTTGGAAATTGGGCTGAAAATCCTTCCGGAGCAGCAAACTGAACGCAGACCCCTGCTGATAAGTGCGCCGGCTTCGCCAGCCGTTACCCCGGGCGCCGGTTTTTCCTGAGATTTGGATGCGCCGGAACAAGCGCCCACGGTTTGTGGGAAACAGGGTGGTACCGCGAGATCTCTCGTCCCTGATGGGTGAGGGATTTTTTTATTTCATTCGTAAAAATTAAGTCTTGTTACCGTCCATAGGCAATTTTTTCTAAGCATACGAAGGAGACTGCATGTTTAAACCTGTTTCGCCGAAACTCAATGTAACTGTTCTGGAAGAGGGCGTCCTGCGTTTTTGGAAATCGAAGGATATTTTCCACGAATCAATGCGGCAGCGTGAAGGCGGCCCCGAATATGTATTCTTCGAAGGACCGCCGACGGCGAATGGCAAACCCGGCGTGCACCACGTGCTGGCGCGGGCTTTTAAGGACGTTTTCCCGCGCTATAAGACCATGCGGGGTTATCATGTCCTGCGCCGCGGCGGGTGGGACACGCATGGTCTCCCGGTGGAAATTGAAGTCGAGAAGGAGCTGGGTTTCACCAATAAACAGCAGATCGAGAATTATGGCATTGCCAAATTCAACGAATTATGCCGCCAATCCGCTTTCTCATACATCCAGGATTGGGAGCGGTTAACCGACCGCATTGCTTTCTGGGTCGACCTGAAAATCGCTTATGTGACCTACCATAACGAGTTTGTCGAATCCGAATGGTCGATCCTAAAAAACTTCTGGGAGAAAGGCCTGCTTTACCAGGGGTTTAAAGTGGTTCCTTACTGCCCACGCTGCGGCACGCCGCTTTCGGACCATGAGGTCGCGCTGGGATATGATGAGGCGGTAGACCCTTCCGTATTCGTACGTATGCCTTTGGTTGACCAGAAGGGTACCTCGCTGTTGGTCTGGACTACTACCCCCTGGACGCTGCCGGCGAATGTGGCGGTAGCCGTCAACGCGGATGTGGATTATGTGACGATTGAACGCGACCTGGCAGAAGGCGGCAAAGAAAAACTGATCCTGGCGGAGGCTTTGGTTGAAAAGGTGTTTGGTGAAGAAAAAGTTAAAATCGTAGATCGTTTTAAAGGCAAACACCTCAAAGGCAAGCGCTACCAACCCCTGTTCACCTTCATGCCGCCTGATAAACCCGCTCATTATGTGATCCTGGGCAATTTCGTCACCACAGAGGATGGCTCAGGCATGGTGCATATCGCTCCGGCGTTTGGCGCCGAAGATATGCAGGCGTCGCTGGAATACGGACTGCCGATCTTGATGACAGTAGCCGAAGACGGCACTTTTAAATCTGATATCCGCCCCTGGGCCGGTAAATTTGTGAAAGATGCCGATCCGTACATCATCCAGGATCTGCAAGCGCGCGGGTTGTTGTTCAGAGCCGGGACGATTACCCACACCTATCCTTTCTGCTGGCGCTGCACCACGCCCCTGCTGTATTACGCCCGCCCCACCTGGTATGTGCGCACCAGCCAGTTCAAAAACCGGCTGGTCGAGCTGAACGAAAAAATCAACTGGTATCCGGGACACATCAAAAACGGGCGTTTTGGCAACTGGTTGGAAAATAATATCGACTGGGCCCTGGGCCGCGAACGCTACTGGGGAACGCCGCTGCCAGTATGGGAATGCGGCACCTGTCACCATCAGGAATGCATCGGATCATTATCCGAACTTTCGGAGAAGGTAGGGCGAAATCTGCAGGGCATGGACCTGCACCGCCCGTATGTGGATGAGATCAAATACCGCTGCCCAGAATGCGATCACGGGTCCATGAAGCGCGTCCCTGAATTGATCGATGTCTGGTTCGACTCCGGCTCCATGCCTTACGCCCAATGGCATTATCCCTTCGAAAACCAGGCCGAATTCAAGACTCATTACCCTGCCGACTACATTTGCGAGGCGGTCGACCAGACCAGAGGCTGGTTCTATTCGTTACACGCGGTCAGCACGTTGCTCATGGATTCGGTCGCCTTCAAGAACGTGATCTGCCTGGGGCTGATCCTGGATGCCAATGGGCAGAAGATGTCGAAATCGCGCGGAAATATCGTCGACCCGTGGGAAGTGATCAACAAAAACGGGGCAGATGCCATGCGCTGGTACCTGTATACGGCATCGCCTCCGGGACAGGAGCGCCGTTTCTCAACCGACCTGGTCTCTGATGTAGTGCGCACCTTCATCCTCACCCTGTGGAATACGTATTCCTTTTTTATAACGTACGCCAGCCTGGATCGTTGGGTGCCGGATCCTGCCGTCCAACCCGAGTACAGCCCGCTCGACCGCTGGCTGCGCTCCGCGCTGCATACCCTGGTGCGGGATGTGACCACAGCCATGGAAACGTATGACGTTCTGGGAGCGACCCGGCCGATTGAAACGTTTGTCGACCAGCTTTCTAACTGGTTCTTGCGCCGTTCCCGGCGCCGTTTCTGGAAAAGTGAATCGGATGGCGATAAACAAGCGGCTTACGCCACTTTGTATGAAGCATTAACCATGCTCAGCAAACTGTTGGCACCCACCATGCCTTTCATGGCAGAAGAAATTTACCAGAATCTGGTGCGGGCAGTGGACAAAAACAGCCCGGTTTCGGTTCATCTGGCAGATTGGCCGGTTTTCGATGCCGCCGCGATCGATGAAAAACTCAATCAGGAAATAGCACTGGTGATGAAACTGGCTTCAGTGGGCCATGCCGCCCGCAACAAGGCGAATCGTAAGGTACGCCAGCCCCTGGCCGAAGCGGCTTTCTCGGTGGGCAGCGCGGATGAACGCGAAGTTATTTCGACCTACGCGGAGATGCTGGAGGATGAGCTGAACGTGAAGCACGTCCGCGCCTTGGATGCCGCCAGCGAAGCCGTGTCCTATGTTTTGAACCCTCTTCCCAAGCAGTTGGGTCAAAAATATGGCAGCGGCTTCCCCGCGATCCGCAAAGCTTTGCTGGAAATGGATCCTGAGACCGGCGCGAAAACCCTTCTGACCGGGAAACAATTGGCATTAACCGTCGACGGCCAGACCTACGAGATTCTCCCGGAAGAAGTGGAAGTCAGGGCTCAGGCTAAAAGCGGCTTCTCGGTGGCCAGCGAAGGGGCATTGATGGCGGCATTGGTGACCGACCTGACGCCGGAATTGGAACGAGAAGGCCTGGCGCGAGAGTTTGTGCGCCGCGTGCAGGATTTGCGCAAACAGGCGGAATTTGAAATCGCCGACCGCATCCGCATTTATTTCGAAGCCACTCCCCGGCTTTCCGAAGCTTTGGTCGATTTTCGCGAGTATGTGATGAATGAAACCCTGGCTGTCGAATTGCTTGCGCAAGACGTGCCGCACGGCATGCCCACCACCAGCGATGCATTTGACGGAGAAGAGGTCAAGCTCGCCCTGGCAAAAGCTTAGATCAATTTTTTTCAGGCTAATCCTCCCTTTTCTTTCTGGAAAGGGAGGATTTTTTATTTACAAATTCTATAAATTATATTTACATTTAATTATTAAATGCTAAAATCACAGCACAAACCTGATGTACATCCGGAAATAAAACGAGTGCGTATGGTTAACCAGGAGGACGATTATGAAAGCCAATTCGGTAACATCACCTTACATAACCCCGGGCATTATTATCCTGACCGGAGCGACGGCGCTTATCCACCTGTCGCTCAATTTTGTCATGAGCAAATTCGATATCATGTTTACTTTGAACGGGCTTGCATACCTGACCCTGCTCGCGGCTTTATTCCTGGACATTCCTTACGCCAGGGAGAACCGGCGGCTGGTCCGGTTTGGTTTGATCGGCTTTACTACAGTGACGATCATTGCCTGGATTATTCTTGGGGATAAGACCTGGTGGTTGGGGTGGTTGGCCAAACTGATCGAGCTGGCCTTGATCGGGTTGTTATTGCTCAAACGTCCATGATGGCAAATTTAACCATTAACTAGAATTTTTATAGGAGCATCGATATGACCGATGACGGTCTGAGAATCCACCAGGCAGTATGCGCGCGTGTCCCGACCGCTGTCGGTGAATTTCAATTATGCCTGTATACCAATAATCGGGATGATAAAGAACACCTGGCGTTGGTTAATGGGGATGTATACGGCAAGGAGAATATACTGGTGCGCATCCATTCCGAATGCTTTACCGGTGACGTCCTGGGATCGCGGCGCTGTGACTGCGGCGAGCAGCTCGATCATTCCATGCAGCTGATTGCCCTGGACGGCTGCGGGGTGATCATTTACCTAAGGCAGGAGGGCAGAGGCATTGGTCTGGCGGAAAAACTGCGCGCCTATAATCTGCAGGATCATGGTCTGGATACGGTTGATGCCAATCTGGCGCTGGGCCATCCGGTGGATGACCGTGATTACAGCATGGCCGCCGAAATTATCCGCGATCTGGGGATGAAATCTGTGCGCTTAATCACCAATAACCCCACAAAAATGGAAGAAATGGAAAAACGAGGGATCAAAGTAACCGACCGCATTGCATTAATCCCCACAGTTTATGAAGACAATATGAACTATCTGGTCACCAAAATCCAGCGCATGAACCATTTGCTGAATTTGTCCGATTTTATTTTACCCTTGACAAACCGCACCCATGGCAGCGATTAATGCCTGGCTGGAGACCCGACAGGCTGAAATAAAGCCGGCAGGAAGGCCGCTGGTGACGTTAAGCTATGCCCAGAGTGTAGATGGCTGCCTGACCGACCAGATAGGCCGTGCGTACCCGCTGAGCGGCCCAGAGACCCATAAAATGACCCACGAGCTGCGGGCCAGGCATGATGCGATCCTGGTGGGCATCGGGACCGTGTTGGTGGACAACCCGCATCTGACTGTGCGGCATGCCAATGGTCCCGATCCGCGACCGGTGGTTTTGGATACGCATCTGCGCATCCCCCTGGACTGCAGGCTGCTGGAACGCCGCGAAAATCTGCCCTGGGTTGCCTGCGGGCCGAATGTCGATGAAGAAAAGTACAATCAATTGGTAGATAGAGACGTTATTCTGCTGACCTGCAAATTAAACGAGTGCAATCAGGTAGAACTGTTAGATCTTTTATACCAGCTGTATGAAAATGGCATCCGGACGCTGATGGTCGAAGGGGGCGCCGCAGTCATCACCAGTTTTATCGAATCCCGGTTGGTCGATCTGGCTGTGATCACCATCGCTCCGATCTGGTTGGGTGGTTTGCCCGCCTTAAAAAGCGGTACGCTGCCGGGTTGTCCCATGACCCTGGAAAACCCAAATTCGGTTCGCATGGGAAAAGACCTGGTTCTTTGGGGTCAGGTGCGGTACGGTGAGGCATGAAAGGCCGCTCGGTCTGGTTTACCGCGGCAAGAAAAGTTGAAATTTGCGAAGAAGAGCTGGCTGCTCCCCAGACCGGACAGGTGCTGGTCGTCAGCAAGCTCAGTGCCATCAGCCCTGGAACCGAGATGCTTTTTTACCGGGGACAGGTGCCTGAGGAGATGGAAGCGGATGCAACGATAGCAGCCCTGCAGGGCAAGCCCACCTTTCCAATTAAATACGGGTATGCCAATGTGGGCGAGGTCGTGCAGATTGGGCCAGGGGTATCCGCAGATTGGCTGAAGCGCCGGGTCTTCAGTTTTCATCCCCATGAGAGTGCATATGTAGAGCAGCCGAAGGACCTGATCCCAATTCCGAAGGGAGTTGCCTGGGAAGATGCTGTTTTTCTGCCGAATATGGAAACGGCGGTAAATTTAGTCATGGATGGGGCGCCGCTGGTGGGCGAAACCGCGGCGGTCTTAGGATTGGGGATTGTCGGTTTATTGGTGCTCTCAATTCTTTCACAAATGCCCATCTCCCTGCGTATAGCCATAGACCCAATAGGCTTTCGCCGGAATGCAGCTCAGGGGTTAGGTGCTGAGCTCACTCTCGACCCGCGTGAGCCAACTTTTCTTCATCAAGCGATCGAGGCGGCTGAAAAGGCGGGCAGCCCGGGTGGGGTGGACCTGGCTTTTGAGTGCTCAGGCGCGCCGCAGGCGCTCGATCAGGCGCTCCAATTGACCGGGTATGCCGGTCGAGTGGTCATCGGATCCTGGTATGGAACGAAAGCAGTTTCCCTCAACCTGGGTGGTAAATTTCACCGCAGCCGGATCCAGATGATCAGCAGCCAGGTTTCGAGTGTGGCGCCTGGTTTAAGCGGGCGTTGGACCAAGGCGCGCCGCTTCGGCACTGCCTGGGAGTTGATCGCCAGGCTGCATCCGGCGCGCTGGATCACCCACCGGTATCCAATCGCACAGGCAAGTGAAGCTTACCGGCGCATCGATACCGACCCGGTTGAAGTGATCCAGGCAGTTTTTGAGTATTAAGTTCTCAGACTGGCTTTCACGCAGGTGATGATCAGGGTTTGGCCAATTTGGGATTATCTTTATGGATGATCTCGCCCATAAATGGTTTGATATATTCCATCACCGCGCCGGTGATGACCTGGGGGTCGTGCAGGCGGATCAGGTCCGCGGCGGGAATAGGAGCCGCGAAGCGTACATGGACACGAACATTCCACAGATCGGGCCATAACCGGGGAAATACGACGCTGGACAAAATTTGGATGGTGGCCCCCAGACGCTCCCTGTCTTTCGTCAGGCGGCGGATGCGGGTCAGGGGGTGGTGGGTGGCTTTTGGAGCCAGCACGCCGCTCACGATGACCGGAATAATGCATCCGGTGGGCATCAGGCGCGCGAATACGCCAATACTGGATGACCAGCGATCCAGGGCATCCGCCGCACAAGGCAAGACTGCCGGATCCGGTTCGATTTTTCCACCGGGAAAGGTCAACACCGCCCCGTTTGCGCGTAAATGCGCCCCGACCCTGCGCAATACCTCGCTCCGCTGCAATGGGTCGTCATTGACGTAAATCAACAGCGGGTCTGTCGCAGGCAGCACCCGCAGGAACGGTCTTTCCGCCGCGACGATACGTAAATCCGGGCGCGGGATACTGGCAAAAAGGGAAACGGTGTCGGTCATTCCCGGATGGTTGGATAAAAATAAAACCGGCCCGCTGCTGGGGATATTCTCCTGGCCTTCGATCACCAGATCTTTAAGCAGCGACTGCAGAAAAATTTTGGAACCGGCATGCAGGCCATAATCCGCGACCGCGTTGTCGTAATCCAACACCTGGTAGGCAAATCGACGGGCGGAAGTTTTAAAAAGCCAGGCCAGCGTGCGCCGGCCAAAGGCTTTGTTTTCCCTCCCCAGCGATACCAACACGTCTTCCAGGTTGATCGCTGTTAATCGATCGACCAGAATTGGATCGTAACCCCGCATGCCAGTCCTTAAAACCTTTACGATAGTTCTTCGGGTTGGATGCCGATGGCGGCCAGCCTGCGGCTGGCTTCCTCGTAGGTACTCTGGGCCAGTTTCCCCTGGTCCGCGCTGTGGATGTTTTCGGCCAGATGGTCCGGGCTGCCGGTTCCGATGATCATGGTATGGATCCCGGGATGGTTCATGGCGTAGCGCAGCATGAACTGGCTCATGGTTTCTCCCGGGGCACACAGTTCGTTAAGGCCGGCTTTGGCAAACAGTTCGGGGAAATTGGATTGGTATTGTTTGACCACACCTCGAATCACCGTGCCCAATCCATGCGCGGCCGTTTTGGTGATCGCGATTTCATTCTTGCGCACCATGCCGCCGTATACGATCTGCATCACGTCGAAGATGCCCAGATCCAGGAAATGTTGGATGTATTGGTGGACATACCCGGCAGGGTAAAGCGGATCGCCGGCGCCGCCGTTCTTGTAGCTGATCGCAATCCAGTTCACCTTTCCCGCCTGCTTTAATTCCTGCATGGTGCGGATCACTTCGTCGTCCGCGCCACCCGGCAGTTCTGCCGGAAGTGTGCCGTGAAGCTGCCAGACATCCAGGTGATCGGTCTTCAACAGCCGCAGGCTGTTATCAATATTCCAGAGCAGTTGTTTGCGGGTCCAAATGTGCTGTTGGGGAGCCTGGCCTTTGCCCGATGCGTCCACGTTGCAGCCGCATTTCGAAGCCAAAAAATATTCCGACCGGCGCCAGGCAATCGTATTGCCGATATACTCTTCGCTGGGGCCGTAATCGGGAGATGTGTCGATGTAATTGATTCCTTGATCCAGGACTGCGTTGAGTATTTTTCCGGCATCGTTTTGGTTCAAGTGGCGCAGTTCCATCGCACCGTAACCCAGTACGGTTACCGGCAGTTTGGTCCGCCCAAGTAAGCGCTTTTCCATGGTACCTCCAGTTGGGTGAATTATGACTGAAAAGATTATAATCTTAAGCACACAACCTTGCCAACTAACGGCTGGGTCTGGCGGATAAACCAGGAGGTCAGGATGTATCGAGTGGCAGTCAAACGCGATTTTGTCGCCCAGCACTACCTCACCGGCGGCGATTGGGGGGCCGAGAACCAGAAACACTCTCACCATTACCAGTTAGAACTGGAATTGGCCGGGGAGACATTGGACAAGCACGGCTATCTGGTGGATATCGTTGATATTGAAGCCAACCTCGATGCCCAGGTCAAGCATTATCGCGACCAGACTCTGAACGAACTGTCGGAATTTCAAGGTCTGAACCCATCTATCGAACATTTCTCGCGCATCTTGTGCCTGGACCTGTCCAATTCAATCCACGCGGAGAACATCCGCAAGGTCACGCTGCGTTTGTGGGAAAACGACATCGCCTGGGCGTCGTTTGAGAAGGAGCGCTGAGTGCGCATCGGGCTGGTGATTTACGGCAGCCTGGATACGCTGTCCGGCGGTTACCTGTATGACCGCAAATTAGTCGCATATTTACGGGATCAGGGCGATCAGGTAACCATTCTCAGCCTCCCCTGGCAAGATTATCCCCGGCTTTGTTTGCAAAACCTGAACCGGGAGGTTTTCTCGCGGCTGGTCAACACGCCGGTGGACGTCTGGCTGGAAGATGAACTGAACCATCCTTCGCTGTTCTGGCTGAACGACAGGCTGAAACGCAAAAGTAAAGTTCCCGTCTTATCCATCGTCCATCACCTGCGCAGCAGCGAAGAACACCCATCTACGGCATTAGTCGTCTACCGTACTGTCGAAAAGTTGTATTTACGGTCTGTGGAAGGTTTTATTTTCAACAGCCATACCACCCAAAGCCGGGTCGCAGCGCTGCTGGGCCGTCCGGTCCGCGGGGTGGTGGCAACCCCGGGGGGCGATCGTTTCGGCGCGAGGATCACCAGCGCGCAAATAGATAAGCGGTCCAATGAGACCGGCCCCCTGCGCCTGCTTTTTGTGGGCAACCTGATCCGGCGCAAGGGCCTGCATACCCTGCTGCGCGGACTGGCGAGCCTCACCGCAGAAAATTGGGTGCTTGAAGTCGTCGGGCGGACCGACCCGGACCTCGCGTATACCCGGGAAATCCAGCGTTATATCCAAACCCACGGGTTGGCAGAGCGCGTCGTCCTGCGGGGAAAAATCTCGGAAGAAGATTTAGCCGAAACCATGGGCCGCGCCCAGGTGATGACCATGATCTCGGCTTATGAAGGTTTCGGCATTGTGTACCTTGAGGGGCTGGCCTTTGGCCTGCCGGCAATTGCCTCGACCGCCGGCGGGGCTGGCGAAATCATCGAACATGGCAAGACGGGCTGGTTGGTTTCCCCGCATGATGCGGCCGCCGCGGCGGATCGAATCCGAGGGTACTGTCGGGATCGCGCAACGCTTTTTGCGCATAGCCAAGGTGCTTTGGTGCGGTTTTCGGCATTTCCAACCTGGGACCAATCCGCGGAAAAAATCCGCACCCATATCCAAACTGTTGTCGGGAGATAACCATGGAATATTCCTTTCAGCGCTATCTGTCTGCCAAACGCACGATCGACGACCGCGCCTTAAACCGGATGGTCTGGTCGCAAATGGCGGAAATCACAGCCGGCATCCAAAATAAACGTGGGCTGAAAGTGCTGGAGGTGGGCGCTGGAATCGGGACCATGGTCCAGCGCATGTTGGAGTGGGGCACGCTTTCCCGCGCCAGTGTTCAGGCTACCGACGTGCTGGCTGAGAATGTCGAATTGGTGTGTGAAACCCTGCCAATCTGGGCCCGGCGAGCCGGGTATCATGTTTCGCCAATCAATCCCGTTTCGTTTCATTTGAAAAAGGCCGGACAGGAAATTGACGTTGGTTTCGAGGCGGTGGATGTGATCGATTTTCTCCGGCAAAAAGAGAATCACGCCGCTTACGATTTATTGATCGCGCATGCTTTTCTGGATTTGTTTGACCTGCGCTGGATCATCCCGCAGCTGACCCAACTGGTGTGTAATTCTGGCCTGATGCTTTTTACTATCAATTTTGATGGGGACACGATCTTTGAGCCGGTATGGGATGGAAATCTCGAGAACGAGATCCTGGGCGCTTATCATCGCAGCATGGACCAGCGCATCACGGATGGGCGTCCTTCAGGTGACAGCCGGGCTGGACGGCATTTATTCGAGGTCCTCGGCGAAAACAATTTAGAAATATTGGCATCTGGCAGTTCAGATTGGGTGGTGTTTCCCCGGGAAGGGCAGTACCCGGCCGATGAGGCTTATTTCTTACATCATATTCTCAGTTTTTTTGAAAAGACGCTGAGCGAGCGGTCTGAGGTCGATCAGGAGGCGCTGCAAGCCTGGCTGGTAAAACGTCACGCCCAGATCGCAGACGGTGAATTGGTATATATTGCCCACCAGCTCGATTTTTTGGCGCGCAAGCCGTTTTAGGGTAAAATCAAAACTATTAATCCCTTCGGAGGAATGTTTGAAACGAACTTTACAAGATTACTATTTTCTTGGAGCAATATCTGGCGCAATTATACTCCTGGACCAGGTGACCAAGTTCCTGGTGCGCACCTACCTGCCGGTCAACGGCATCTGGGCCCCCTGGGATTGGTTGATGCCTTACGCGCGCCTTTTCCGGACCCAGAATACGGGGGTTGCTTTCGGCATGTTTCAGGGAGCCAACCTGATTTTCGCGATATTAGCAGTGATTGTCTCGGCAGCTATTATCTATTATTTCCCTCGCGTCGCAAAATCAGACTGGACATTGCGCGTAGCCTTAAGCATGCAGCTGGCGGGCGCCGTTGGCAACCTGATCGATCGGATCTTCGTGGGGCAGGTTACCGATTTTATATCCGTGGGTAGATTTGCCATTTTCAATATCGCCAATTCATCCATCACGATCGGGGTGATCATCCTGCTGATTGGGGTCTGGCTGCAGGAACGCAAAGCAAAAGAGAAGCCGGCGGAAGGCGCGGCAGCGACTGCCGAATCCATAAACTCTGAAAAGCCCAATCCTACCGACAATTTGCGCATAGATGAGACCCACCATGAGTGATCAAATTTTTACGTTCACCTATTCAGATCCTGTCGACCTGCGGCTGGATAAATTTCTGGTCAGCTGTCTGCCTGAATACTCCCGGTCTCGCCTGCAGGGGCTGATTAAGGATGGGTTTGTCAAAATCAACGGCGAATTGGCCGCCAAAGGTGGGCGAAATATCGAAGCGGGAGATCAGGTGGAAATCCGTATTCCCCCGGTGGTGCCATCCGATTTAATTCCCGAAAATATCCCTTTACAGATCATCTATGAAGACAAACATTTAATGGTGATCAATAAACCAGCCGGCATGGTCGTCCACCCGGCAGCCGGTCACGCTACCGGCACGCTCGTGCAGGCAGCCCTGGCCCACGCCCCCGAGTTGGAAGGGATCGGCGGCGAGCAGCGCCCGGGAGTGGTCCATCGCCTGGATAAAAACACCTCCGGTTTGATCCTGATGGCCAAGGATGACCGCACATACCGCTGGCTGCAGGACCAGTTTCGTTTGCGCAAGGTAAAAAAAGTATATCTGGCCCTGGTCGATGGCAAACCGCCCACGCCCAGCGGGCGGATCGAGGCGTCTGTGGGTCGTTCGACCTCCCAACGCAAGAAAATGGCCGTGGTGAATCCGGAAAAAGGACGCGACGCGATTTCTGAATACCTGACCCTCGACACTTTCCCGGAGCATACTCTGCTCGAAGTCCATCCATTTACCGGACGCACGCACCAGATTTGCCTGCATCTGGCTTTTATTGGCTGCCCAATTGTGGCGGACACGATCTATGGGCACCGCCACTCGACGCTTGATCTGGAACGGCATTTTTTACACGCCGAGCGCCTGACGATCACTTTACCAGGCGAAGAGAACCCGCGCGTTTTCGAAGCGCCCCTGCCGCCTGATTTAGCCAATGTGCTGGATGACCTGCGGGCGAAATATCACTAAATTTGGAGATTGATCGTATGACTGCTGAAATCATCGATTTGCGTTCAGACACGGTAACCGTTCCAACACCTGCGATGTGGGAAGCCATGTCCCACGCGGAAGTTGGCGATGACGTTTATGGCGAAGATCCCAGCATCAACCTGTTACAGAAGCTCGCGGCAGAAAAAATGGGCAAGGAAGCTGGTTTGTTCGTTCCTTCAGGCACGATGGGCAATTTGATCGCCGTGTTGACCCACTGCGGCCGCGGGGACGAAGCCATTATGGGCAATCTTGGGCACACTTTTCTTTTCGAAGGCGGCGGCGTGGCCGCATTGGGCGGCGTGATGCCGCACACCCTGCCTAACCAGGCAGATGGCACGCTCTTGCTTGAAGATATTCGGTCCGCATTCCGGGGAGACGATCCCCATTTTCCGGTTTCGAAACTGGTCATCCTGGAAAATACACATAATCGCTGCGGTGGGGTGCCTTTAACCGTTGAATATACGCGAAAAGTCGCGGAATTGGCTCATAGCCAGGGTCTGAAACTGCACGTGGATGGCGCGCGCATCTTCAATGCCGCGGTGGCATTGGGAGTGCCGGTGATCCAATTAGTGGACCGGGCCGATTCGGTCACGTTTTGCTTGAGCAAAGCATTGTGCGCGCCGGTAGGTTCGGTTTTGTGCGGTTCGGCCGATTTTATTTACCGGGCCAGGCGCATTCGCAAGCAGTTGGGCGGTGGGATGCGCCAGGCAGGCATTCTGGCTGCCGCGGGGATTGTCGCCCTGCAAACCATGGTAGACCGTCTGGCGGAAGACCATGCCCGCGCGTGCCGGCTGGCAGAAGGGTTGAGCGCCATCCCCGGGCTGATCCTGGAGCCTGCCCAACCGCCCAGCAATATGGTCTTTCTAAACTTGAGCGACCAGGTAGGGTTCACTGCGCAGGAAGTGGTCGAAAAATTAAAACCACTCGGTGTAAAAGTCGGCGCAACCGGCAAACGTCGTTTCCGCCTGGTTACCCATTATTGGGTTGATGACGCTGGCATCGAGAAGACCATTGCCAGTTTCAAGGAAGTGCTTAAAGCTGCCTGACCTGCCGGCAGCAATGAAATCGTCTGGTTTTCGCTCTGATATAATCTGGATGAGGTGTTTATGGAAGAATTTGTTACCCTCCAACAAATCGATGAGGCTGCGAATTACGTGCGCAATCATACCCGCCACAAGCTGGCGGTAGGCTTGATTCTGGGTTCGGGATTGGGCGATCTGGCCGAAATGGTCGAAGAGAAGGACGTGATTTCGACTGCTTCCATCCCCAATTGGCCCGCATCCACCGTCCCAGGCCATCAGGGACGGTTGGTCCTGGGCAAGCTTGGCGGTCAGATGGTGATGGTGCTTCAAGGGCGCACGCATTATTATGAAGGATACCGCATGGACCAGGTGACTTTGCCTGTGCGGGTCATGCAGCGCCTGGGGATCCATACCCTGATCGTGACCAATGCAGCCGGCGGGATCTCTCCAGATTTTGCGCCGGGAGATGTGATGCTCATCCTGGATCAACTCAACCTGATCGGCATGGCGGGCCTAAATCCATTACGCGGCCCCAATCTGGCCGAATTTGGAGAGCGGTTCCCGGACATGAGCCAGCCGTATGACCGGGAATTGATTGCTTTCGCGCGCCAGGCTGCCGCATCCGAAAATGTGAAATTGCAAGAAGGGGTTTACGTCTGCCTGGCTGGGCCTTCCTTTGAATCGCCTGCCGACCTGCGTTACTTAAAGACTGCCGGCGCGGACGCCGTCGGTATGTCGACGGTGCCCGAAGTGATCGTAGCCCGGCATGGAAATATGCGCGTCTTAGGTCTTTCCGGCATCAGCAATAAGGCCAACCTGGATGGGTCCACGATCACTACGCATGCCGAAGTTTTAGCGGCTGGGAGTGTGATCGTACCCAAGCTTAAGGCAATCATTCTTAATGTTCTTAAACGACTCTAAGGTTTCAGACTTGAAATTATAGACTTGCCGGTGGGGCAAGGGTAGAAGCCATACATGACTGAAATACTGCGCTTCCTGGTAAATTATGAAGCGTGGATTTATGCAATCCTCGGGGTAGGAGGGCTGATTTATCTGCGAAGAGTGCTCCAGGCCACCACTGAATGGCGCGGAGCTTCTTTTGGTTTGGAGAAGGAGAACGCCAGGTACCGTTTCAGTATTTCGATGACTGTCCTGCTGGTATTTATTGTGCTGGCGGCGATCGAGTTTTTTTTGGTTTCATTCATGGTCCCCAACATGCCGCAAAGCACAAATCTTGCAACACCTACCTTAGATCTTTTAGCCACTCCTACCGCGACCCTCCCGGCTGGCACACCATCTGTTCCCACGCCGACCGGGGTGAGCCAGACAGAGGTTCCGGTGGACCAGGTGGGTTGTACTCCAGGGGTCATTGAGTGGTTGTATCCGCTAGAAGGCGATAAACTCCAGGGCACGGTTGTTTTAAAAGGGATCATCAACGTGCCTGCGATCGGTTTCTTCAAGTATGAATACAGCCCGGTGGGTTCTGATGCGTGGGTGACGATCGCTGCCAACACAGCGACCAACCCGGATAAAGGACATGAAAACGAACTCGGTGGCCAATGGAACACCGCCCAGCTTCCAACCGGGGATTACCGTTTGCGCCTGGTGGTGTATGATAGCCAGAATCATGCCTTTCCGGCATGCGTGGTCAATATCCATATTGTTTCACCATAAAGATGGAGGGTGTCAATGCCAGAAATTGAAATTCGACCTGCAGCGCTTACTGATATGAATGCCTTACTGCAAATGGATCATTCCTACCAAACGGCTTACGTCTGGCAGATGGACCGTTTTATCGAAAAAGGGGTGATCAACCTTCATTTTCGTGAGACGCGCCTGCCCAGGCCGGTCAGGGTAGATTACCCCAATCCGCCTGAAAAACTGGTAAGCGATTTTTCAACCAAAGGCAATGTCATGGCGGCTGTTTTAGGAAATGTGTCCGTCGGTTACATTCAAATCACAGAAAATCCAAGCACATCCACCGCCTGGGTCATCAATATGGCGGTCATTGAAGAACTGCGCCACAAGGGGATCGGGTCGGCGCTGCTGTTTGCCGCTCAAAATTGGGCCGCGCAGCGCAATCTTCGCCGGATGGTATTGGAAATGCAATCCAAAAATTTCCCCGCGATCCAGCTCGCAAATAAACTGGGTTATGAATTTTCAGGGTACAATGATCATTATTACGAAAATCGAGATATTGCTTTATTCTTTTCTATTTTCCTGAGATGAAAGCGGAGTAAACTCGGCAGTTTATGTTGGATAGCTGGCAGACCATCCTGCTTGGGCTTTTACGCACCCTGACGCAAATACTAACGGCAGGGATCGCCATCACGGCTTTTTCCCTGCTGATATATGCCCTGACATTTAACCTGCGCAATCGCGTCGCCAGGTCTTTTATGCTGATCCTGGTGTGCGTGGCCACGGTTTTTGCTGCCGATGCGTTGGGATCAAATGCCGCAGATGCATTCGATACCGAATTCTGGCTGCGTATCCAGTGGGTCGGGATTATCTTCTTACCGGTCACCTACCTCCATTTTTCGGATGCGCTGCTCGAAACCACCGGTAAACCCAGCCGGGGCCGGCGCCGCTGGGCCATCCGCTTCAGTTATTTTATTTCCACGCTTTTTTTAATCAGCCTGCCGTTTTCTTACTTCGTCGGCCCGGTCGTTCTCGATCGCGGACCGGCTCCATTCTTACAACCCACCACCCTGACCGCGGTATTTCTGGCTTGCTATTTGATCGTCATGGTGATTTCATGGATTAATTTTGGCAGAGCTTACCGCCGGACGACCAATCCTACCAGCCGGCGGCGCATGGTCTATTTGATTACCGGCTCAGCCGCCCCGGCTTTGGGTTCTTTTCCATTCTTGTTGTTTGATTCCGGATTTTCCAGCCTGCATCCACTCTTTTTCTGGCTGACCGCGTTCTTGAGCAACCTGTTGGTCGGCGTGCTGCTGGTAGTCATGGCTTATGCCGTCGCTTTTTTTGGCGTCGCCTGGACGGATCGCGTGGTGAAAGCGCGCTTGTTCAAATGGCTGATCCGCGGGCCGATCACTGCCAGTATAACCCTGGGTCTGGTAACCCTTATCCGGCGGACCGGTGAAGCTTTTGGGGTCAGCTATTCGGCCTTTGTCCCGATCATCATGGTGGTTACGATCCTGCTGTTAGAGCATATCATTACCCTCTTTGGTCCGCTGGCCGAGCGGTTCCTTTTCGACGGCGCAGACCGGACGGAACTTGGTTTGCTGCGCGAGCTGGAAGAAAGACTGCTGACCACCAATGATTTGCGCCAATTTTTGGAGATGATTTTGGCAGCCGTCCGCGACCGTTTTCAAGCCCCGGGAGCGTATGTTGCCGCGCTGAACGGTGAAGGGCTTGAAATAATAGCCAGGACCGGTCAGGTTGGTTTGACCCCGGAAAATGAGGAAGAAATTCTTGCTTGCCTGGCTGCTGAGATGAATGAGCAAACCTCATATATCCAATGGCGGCAGGATTACCTGGTCCCCTTATTAAATGATGGCGATCTCGAAAACAAACCCATCGGCATATTAGGCGTGACCGCGATCGCGACCAATGAATTGGATGAAGATGCCGTCCAGGCCCTTTCTGTCCTGGGGCGGCGCGCGGCCCTGGCCCTGCGTGACCGCCAGATCCAACAGCAGTTGTTCCAGACGCTGGTAGAACTGACCCCTCAGGTGGGGATGATCCAATCTTTACGTGCCGCCGGACGCTATAACGAAACCAAACTTTACCTTGAAGATATCCCAATGCAGGAGTCAGATTTCAGTCATTGGGTAAAAGAAGCGTTAACCCATTATTGGGGAGGGCCAAAATTAACCGAAAGTCCATTGATCCAACTGCAAATCGTCAAACAAATGGCGGTTGAGATGGAAGGCAATACGGCCAATGCGCTCCGCTCCATTTTGAGGGAAGCCATTGACCGTATTAAACCCGAAGGCGAGCGAAAATTTACCGGTGAGTGGATATTATTTAATATTCTTGAGATGAAATTCATGGAGGGGCGCAAGGTGCGTGAAATTGCCCTGCGCCTGGCAATGTCTGAAGCAGATCTTTATCGAAAACAGCGGGTAGCTATTGACGCCGTAGCAAAAGTGATCATGGATATGGAAGAAAGCAGTCGAACCACCAAATAACTCCCGGGATTTATTTGGTGGTTCACGACTTTTAAAGATATAATTAGGGTGTTGCACCTATTTATCTTTTATCGATGGTAGTGTTTGTTAGGGAGGGTGATCGATGTTTCAGAAGCAGGCGGATTTGAAGGTAGAGGACAAGACCCCTGAGATGGACGAAGGTTGGTGGGCATCAGTTTTAGCTGATGAAATCGCTCAAGCGGACGCAAAAAAAGAGACAACCGCCAAGCCTGCACCTCATCAAAATGTGAATAAGGTGGATTGGGACTATGTCCGGGATTTGTATGACCACGATGAAATTGTGGATTTAGAAGTCCAGGGATATAACCGGGGGGGGCTGCTGGTGCAGAGTGAGAATATCCAGGGGTTCGTGCCCATTTCTCACCTGGTGGATATGCCGGGGGGCATCGATGAGGACAGGCGTAAGGAGATCCTCGCCGAGTATACCGGCAAGTTTCTAAAATTAAAAGTAATCGAGTGTGAGCCATCCCAGGAAAGAATTGTCCTGTCTGAACGGGCGGCTTTAGCCGGGGAAGGCCGGCGCAAACAGCTTTTTCTGGCGCTAAAGAACGGGGACGTAGTTTCCGGGACGGTGACGAATGTCACCGAATTTGGCGCTTTCGTAGATCTGGGTGGGGTTGAAGGGTTGATCCATGTCTCAGAATTATCCTGGGGACGCGTGCAGCATCCCTGCGAAGTTCTGATGATTGGCCAAATAATTCAAACCCTGGTGCTCCAGGTCTCGGAAGAGAATGCCCGCGTGGCATTAAGCCTGAAGCGGCTGCATTCCAATCCATGGGAAATTCTGGTAAAAAGATACAACCCTGGCGATATTGTTCCGGCAACGGTCACAACCATCGTGCGCTACGGGGCATTTGCCAAACTGGATGAAGGCGTTGAAGGTTTGATCCATATTTCTTCAATTTCTTTACCGTCGGGTGTGCGCGAGCTTGAGAAACTGATCGAACCGGGACAATCCGTTCAGGTTCGCATTCTGCATATCGATACCGAGCGCCGCCGCCTCGGATTGGGCCTGGTAACGGTTGAATGACCAGTTCGGCAGGTAAATCTTCATCCTCTTCAAAAAAAATAAAACCAACTGCACCATCTGAAAGCCCTGTCGATTGGGTAAGTAGGCTGGCGCAGTTTTGGTTTCAAATCGAGCGTTTTGTTTGGGATGTCGTCGGTGTTATTTTGCTGGCGTTGGGGGTCATACTGCTGCTTGGCCTTTTGGGATTAACCCAGGGCTCGATGCTTACCCCGCTGATCCAGGTGGTTGATCGTGGGTTTGGTTGGGGCGGTTTTCTGGTGGTAGCGTTTGTTTCAGCCCTGGGCCTCTTTGCATTGCGCCGCAGGAAACAAATCGAAGCCGTATTTCCGATCCGAGCGTTATTGTTATTGGAAGGATGGGCCTTCAGCCTGCTGGCCTTATTCACCCTGTTTGGAGGGCGTTCTTTAGATCAGGCCGAACAGGGGTCGGGGGGCGGATTGGTGGGTTGGGGGCTGGTTCAACTGGTTGGCAAGCTCCTCCCGGACCCGCTGCTGACGATTTTGTTTGTCGTTTTATTCATTATCTTTGGTTTGTTGGGCTTTGGTCTGACGGCGCGAATATCCCGCCGGGTGGATACCTGGCTGGCGACTCCGGAAGAGCCCGACCTGATCGATCTGTCTTCCCAGACCCCAAGGCCTGCCCGGTCTGCTTCCCCAGCGCAGCCTGCTCCGGCTGCGCAGGCTCAAAAGCCGGAAAAACAGCACGGTCTGATTAATATCAACCCGCCTGCCAGACCCGCCGGTACCCTGCACCGGGATGAACGCCTGCCACCTTTTAACTTGCTGGGCAGCGAGCAGACCACGCGCATCGACGAAACGCATATCCATGACATCGCCGCCCTGCTGGAACGCACATTGGCGGAATTTGGCATCCCCGCCCACGTGATGGGATTTCGGGTTGGGCCAACCGTCACCCAATATGCGGTGGAACCGGGTTTTATTGAAAAGGCCGGACCTGATGGCGAAATTACCCGTCAAAAAATCCGTATTTCTCAAATCTCAGCCCTTTCGAGAGACCTGGCATTGCGCCTATCGGCCGAACGGTTGCGGATCGAAGCGCCCGTCCCGGGGAAATCCTTCGTCGGTATCGAAGTGCCCAACCCGCGCAGTTCTGTCGTTCGCTTGCGCCCCATGCTGGAATCGGAAGCTTTCCAAAAACTTAGTTCGCCTTTAGCGATCGCCCTGGGGCAGGATGTCTCCGGGCAGCCGGTTGTGGCAGACCTGGCGCGAATGCCTCACCTGTTAATCGCCGGAACGACTGGTTCCGGCAAATCGGTATGTATCGAAGCTTTGACCACCTGCCTGGTGATGAACAACACTCCCGATGAACTGCGCCTGGCGATGATGGATCCCAAGATGGTCGAGTTGGTTCGGTTTAATGGCCTGCCGCATTTATTAGGCAACGTGGAAACCGAAATCGACCGCATGCTTGGGATTCTGCGCTGGGCGCTGGCTGAGATGGACCATCGCTACCGCCTGTTGGAAGAAGCCCGCGCGCGCGATTTAGACACCTACAATCGCAAGATGGAGCGTAAGAAGCAGCAGCCCCTGCCGCGCATTGTGGTGATGGTGGATGAGCTGGCGGACCTGATGATGAGCGCGCCAGACCAAACTGAGCAGGCAATCGTGCGGTTGGCTCAAATGGCGCGCGCCACCGGGATTCATCTTGTTGTCGCCACCCAGCGCCCCAGTACGGATGTGGTTACCGGTCTGATCAAAGCAAATTTTCCGGCCAGAATTTCATTCACCGTGGCGTCTTCGATCGACTCCCGGGTTATTTTGGACACCTCCGGAGCCGAGTCTCTATTAGGGAGGGGGGATATGCTGTTCTTGAATCCCGAGCAGGGTGTGCCGGTGCGTTCTCAAGGCGTGTGGGTGAACGATCAGGAAAT
Organism: uncultured Chloroflexia bacterium; assembly: GCA_963743005.1. Lineage (GTDB taxonomy): Bacteria > Chloroflexota > Anaerolineae > Anaerolineales > Anaerolineaceae > CAVUNY01. The sequence continues at coordinate 128,103 of CAVUNY010000001.1, forward strand.
TGAAAAAGTAATCAATTATTGGAAAAAAATGCGCCCGCCCGAAGGTGAAACGGCCCCCTGGGAGGATTTGCTCCAGGATGACGAGGATTCCACGGATAAGCTGGTAGAAGAAGCGATCGATATCGTGCGCACCAGCCAGCGGGCTTCAGCCTCAATGCTGCAGCGCCGCTTGCGCATTGGCTATCCTCGGGCGGCGAGTTTGATTGACCAGTTGGAAGCCCTGGGGGTGGTAGGTCCGTCTCAGGGCGGCGGGCGCGAACGTGAAGTGCTTGTCCCTCCGGAGGGAGAAGATGAAACCGGAGACCAGGATGAGGATAGTTAAGGTTTTCTTGACGGATTGATACGGACAAGGTAAGATAGCTGGGTGTTTTTATTCATTTAATGTAATCTGGCAAATAGCCAGAGATTTATCGACGGATGAGATTGGGCGGACGAACCTGTCCGCCCATTTTATGAAAGTTGTATACAGACCTCAATTTTTGAAGGGTGCGCATGGGTAAACGAATTCTGGCATTTGGCAATCCTGTTTATGATGTGATCTCGACCCCGAGCATCGTGCGCAGCGAGCGTATTCTTTCTGGCTGTTCGACAAACGCCTGCCTGGCTGTGGCGCTCCTTGGGGAGCAAACCACGCTGGTGGGCGCGGTGGGTGAAGATTTCCGCCCGCGGCTTGAAGCCGATTTGAAATCACGCGGGATTGATTTTCAATTGTTCCCTTCCAAAGAAACCGGTGGATTTTCATTAATTTATTACGACGATCAGGGCAACCGCCACCTTACCATTTTAGGGACCGCGGACCCAATCCCCGCCTCTGTTGATGCGGTCGCCGGGGCGGATATCATCCTGATCGGGCCGATCCTGGGTGAAGTGAATGCAAATCTGGTGGAGAAAATTCGCCAGGCCAGCCAGGCGCCGATCGTGGTCGATCCGCAAGGACTGCTGCGCGGCAGTAAAGACGGCAAAATTTTCCACGAAAATTCAATCGACTTCGAAAAAATTTCCGCCATGGCAACGGTGGTCAAAGCCAATGAATTAGAAACCCGGGTCGTTACCGGAATTGATCCCAGGCAAGACCCCGAAGGAGCCGTGCGCGCCTTGCACCGTTTCGGCTGCAAAATTGCCATCACTACCCTCGCGGAAGCGGGTTCCATCATATATGATGGCAGCCAGGTCTATGTCATCCCACCCTTTGCAACCAACGCCATCGATCCTACCGGCGCCGGCGATACCTATGCGGCCGGATTTATGGTGAAGTATCTTGAGACGCCTCACGATCTGACCTCTGTGGGTTGTTTTGGCTCGAGTGTCGCTTCAGTCATGGTCGAAAACAGCGGCCCAGATTTTCCCTTGTCCCGGGCTGAAGCAGATCGGCGTCATGCGTTCTTGATGAGCCAGCCCAAAAAACTTTCCCTTTAATTTCGGGAGGACGCATGCTTACACGCTGGCGGGCTCTTTATGAAAAATACTCTATCCCCTTCGGCAAGGCCAGTTTGCGCCTGGGCCTGACGCCTAATTTTTGGACGTTGTTCAGCCTGTTTTCAGGGGCCCTGGCTGCCCTGGCAATTGGCCTGGGTTCGATCGGCTGGGGACTGGCGATGATCATCGTCATGAACGTGACCGATATGCTGGATGGCGCAACCGCTCGCGCCGGCAACTCGGGCACCCCGGCCGGGATGATCCTGGATCATGTGTGTGACCGCTACGGAGAATTTTTCCTGTTTGCCGGGTATATGTTGGGTGGCTGGATCTCTCCGGGATTGGCCTTATTCGCGGCTTCGGGTGTGATTATGGCCTCTTACGTACGCGCCAAGGCGGAATCGACCGGTTTGGTTAAATCCTGTACGGTGGGGTTAGCGGGCCGTCAGGAAAAACTGATCCTGATGATGCTGGGTCTGATCTGTTTCATGTTTAACTTCATGGTTGTAGGCCAAATTTTTATATTTTTAGCAGGATTAATCTCTCATATCACCGCCGTACAGCGTTTGTTATTTGCACGGAATGAAATTTTACATCCAGGAATAAAATAGATGGGTGTTTCACTTTTCGCTCGGAGGAATCAATGAGCATCGATCGTTATGGTATTCTAATCGGATCCTTTAAGATTTATTTTTACGGGATCATCATCATGTCTGGGGTGATCGCCGCGGCTTATGTGGCTTATAAACGCGCCCCAAAATATGGTCAGGATCCCGAGCGGATTTGGGATATGGTCACCTGGGCGGTAATCGCCGGGGTTATCGGAGCGAGACTCTGGCATATTCTCACCCCTTCTCCTTCGCTGGTGGCTCAAGGAATTACCACCCTTTATTATCTGACCCATCCCCTGGATGCAATTGATATCCGCAATGGGGGTCTGGGGATTGTGGGCGCGGTAGCCGGCGGCGCCCTGGCAATTTTTATTTACCTGCGAAGGAATAAGGAGAGTTTCTTGACCTGGGTAGACATCCTCGCTCCTGGGTTAATCATGGCTCAAGCCATCGGCCGGTGGGGTAATTTTGTCAACCAGGAACTTTACGGCGCCCCCACCAACCTGCCCTGGGCATTATTTATCGATCCGTCACACCGGCTGCCGCAGTTTGCCGACGTTGCTTATTATCATCCAACCTTCCTTTATGAATGTCTGCTGAACCTGATCGGGATGGGCCTGTTAATTTGGATTTCCAATCGTTATTTCGAGCAGCTCAAGCCGGGGGATGTCTTCCTGGTCTACCTGATCTATTATCCGATTGTTCGCATCCTCATGGAAATGCTGCGCCTGGACTCTTCAACGGTCGCCGGATTTAACGCGAACCAGGCATTAATGGTTGTGGTTGCCCTGGGTTCGGCAGCGGTGCTTGCCTTGCGCCATCTGCATAAATCCTCTACGAATACGATCCAAGAGGCATAACGTTATCGGTCGGATATATTTTTGGGCTCAGGAATAGACCTGCCAGGTCCTATTCACAGGGTTTATGACGGCGGATCCGCCGTTATAAACCCTGATTTTTTCTCTTTACAAGTTTGTCAGGTTGTTGTTTACGCCTTGGAAAAAAGGTAAGATTGAGTGGATCGCAAGATATTTGTGAAGGCGGGTATTAATGATTTTTGCAGAAGATTTGACCAAGCAATTTGACGATTTTCTGGCTGTAGATGGGATCAACCTCGATGTTAAGGCTGGGGAGGTTTTGGTCCTGTTAGGTCCAAATGGCGCCGGCAAAACGACGACGGTAAGAATGCTCACATCTATTTTGCGTCCTACCCGCGGAAGAGCCATCGTCGCCGGCTATGATGTGGTGGAGTATCCTGATAAAGTGCGCGCTGCGGTGGGTGTGCTGACCGAGCATCATGGCCTGTACAACCGCATGAATGCCGTTGAATATTTGATGTTTTTCGCCAGCCTGTATAATTATGACCGCAAAGCTGCCCGCGAGCGGACCGATCAACTCCTGGTAGAGTTTGGTCTGGGCACTGCCCTCAAAAAACGGCTGGGAGAGTATTCGAAAGGGATGCGCCAGAAGCTGGCGCTGGTGCGTGCGCTCCTGCATGAACCCTCAGTTCTTTTGCTGGACGAACCGACTTCCGCCATGGACCCGGAAAGCGCCAGGATGGTGCGGGATGCGATCCGCCAGTTGAAATCCGATCAAAGGACGATCATCCTGTGTACGCACAACTTGGTCGAGGCGGAAGATTTGGCCGATAAAATTGCCATCATCCGCCTGGGAAAAATTATTTTTAACGATTCCCCCCGCAATTTAAAGCTGCAACTCCTGGGCCCGAAGGAATATGAAGCTCAACTGGCTAATTCTCTCAATGGTTGGCTCCCGGAATTGCCTGACGGGGTGGAATTATTGAAAAAATCTGAAAAATCACTCCTGTTCAGAGTATCACAGCCGGAGATGGCAAACCCCGGGCTGGTGCGCCAGATGACGGACCACCAATTGGATATCGTTGCCTTCCAGGAAGTCCCCCGCAGTCTGGAAGAGGCTTATTTGCAAGCAGTTAACCGGATGGGATAGGTTTGCTAATGATCAACAGTATACGACCTGCATATTACATCGTCAGAAGAGAAGTGCGTGACCAACTGCGCGATTGGCGGATCATTTTTCCGGTTTTAGGTCTGACCATTTTCTTTCCCTTCTTGATGAATTTTACAGCTCAGCAGATCTTGAATTTCGTCAAACAGTACGAGGCCAACATCATCGGCGAGCGTTTGATCCCGTTCCTTTTGATGATTGTGGGCTTTTTCCCGATTTCTGTTTCCCTGGTGATTGCGCTGGAAACCTTTGTTGGTGAAAAGGAGCGGATGAGCATCGAACCGCTGCTCAATACCCCATTAAAGGATTGGCAGCTTTACCTTGGAAAAATGCTCTCGGCCACGGTTCCCCCGCTCTTATCCAGTTATCTGGGAATGGCCGTATATACTGCTGGCCTGGTCATCCAGCACATTCCCCTGCCAGAACCGGGAATTATGCTCTTGATTATCCTTTTGACAACGGTCCAGGCGATCGTCATGGTCGCCGGGGCAGTGGTCGTGTCATCCCAAGCCACTTCGGTGCGCGCTGCCAATTTGCTGGCGAGTTTTATCATTATTCCCATGGCGCTGCTCATCCAGGGCGAAAGTATCATCATGTTCTGGGGGGATTTCAGCACCCTGTGGTGGGTTGTCGGTGGACTGTTTGCATTGACCGTACTGCTGGTCAGGGTTGGGCTGGCTCATTTCCAGCGCGAAGAGCTGTTAGGCCGAGAGATTGACGTTCTCAATCTTAAATGGGGCTTCAGATTGTTCTGGCATAGTTTCACCGGCGGTGCGCGCACCCTGGCTGAATGGTACCGGGTGGCACAGCCCAGGGCCATCCGCGCATTGTGGCGGCCCGCTACCGTGATGGCGGTGCTTTCCCTCGCCGGGGTATTGATTGGCTTTATGCTTGTCGCGCAGTGGACCAGGAGCGGTGGTATTCCCGAGCAGTTCCAGACGGTTACCGATCCCAGCGGACGCATCCAGGCCTTGCTTCAGGAATGGCCCTTATTCTCCGGCGGCCCGGTGTTGATGATCTGGTGGCAAAATATCCGCGCGCTCATGTTGGGGATGGTATTGGGCATTTTTTCTATCGGAATTCTGGGGGTGCTGCCCGTTTTTGCGACCATGGTTGTCCTGGGCGGATTGATGAATATCCTTTATCAATCGGGCGTGCCGATCATGGTTTATTTATTGGGGATGATCTTACCGCATGGCATCGTCGAGATACCGATGGCCATTTTGGCCAGCGCCGCGATCCTGCAGGCTGGCGCAATTCTTGCAACTCCCACTCCAGGAAAAACTGTAGGTGAAGTTTGGATCACAGCAATGGGAGAATGGGCTAAAATAATGGTAGGTGTTGTTATTCCATTGCTGCTGGTTGCGGCTGCTTTAGAAGCCTGGGTCACACCGCGGATTGCTTTTCTATTCTTTAGCTGAACCAGGGTAAAGCCGTCAGTTTTCGGAGGAGATATGGGGCGAGTTGTAATTCTAGGGTCAGGATATGCCATCGCGGAAGATGGGCATGAAAATACACATCTTCTGATCGAGCAAGGCGAACATTGTGTGCTGGTGGACAGTGCCAGCAGTCCGATTGTGCGCTTAAAGAAAGCCGGGATTGCTTTTGACCAGGTGACCGATCTCATCTTGACCCATTTTCACCCGGACCATGTCGCCGGCGTGCCGGGGTTCCTGATGGAAAGCTGGCTTCTCGGGCGGAAACACCCCCTGCAAATATATGGCCTGCCGTATACGATTGACCGCCTGGAAATCATGATGGGGTTGTTCGATTGGAAGAAATGGCCGAATTTTTACCCGGTGATCTTCCACCGCGTGCCGGATCAGGAAATGAGCCTGATTATCGGCAGCTCGTCTATGCGCCTATTCACTTCCCCGGTCAAGCATCTATTACCGACCATCGGTTTGAGGGTTGAATTTTCGCCAGAGGGGAAAACCATGGCTTATTCCTGCGATACCGAACCCTGCCCCCAGGTAATTGAATTGGCTCACCAGGTGGATGTGCTCATTCATGAGGCCACCGGTGGGTCGGTTGGGCATTCATCTGCTGCACAGGCCGCGCTCATTGCCCGCCAGGCAGAAGCCCGCAGCCTGTGCCTGATCCATTATAAAGATGATGAACAGGCCGCGAAGCTGGAAGAAGCCCGCAAGGTTTTCGAAGGCAAAGTTTCCCTGGCTACCGATGGCCTGGTGATGGATTTTTAAATCAATGCCTTCGCAATGTCATAAAATCTTACTCAAATAAATTAATTGAAAAAGACCTATAAAAAAACAACCCCCTTCTCAAATTCGAGAAGGGGTTGTTCTTTCTTACCAGCCATCGATGAAGGGCTCCCATTCAGAAAATTCTAAAAGGTGGTGGCCAAATATATACTGGATCGAGGCCTGGGGTTCGCGTGGAATTTTATGCAGGTGCATGCCGGCTTCTTCCAGGGTGCGCCCGCCTTTACGGTGATTGCAGGCCGAGCAGGCGACCACGACGTTGGTCCAGGAATGCGGGCCGCCCATGTGGCGCGGAATGACGTGGTCGATGGTCAAATCGCCGGTTTTCTTCCCGCAGTACTGGCAGGTGTATGCATCCCGCCGGAAAATTTCGCGCCGCGTCAGTTTAATTTGCGGGCGCGGGCGGTGGATCATATTCATCAGGCGGATCACGGAGGGTCGGGGAAAATTTCGGCGTACGGTATGGATCTCGCCGCGCCCATTCAAAACCAGGATCGCCTTATCCGCCAGAATCAGGTTAATGGCCCTTCGCATATTACACACATGGATGGGTTCAAAGTTAGCGTTTAAGACCAATACATCAGCGGACATGGCTGACTAACTCCATAGGATGGATTATAGCACGAGTATTTTGCGCGCCTGTTAATCACAGATTAAACGTTTGATATATTGCCGCGGCCTTCTATACACATGAGATTGTAAAGACTTATCCTGTATGATATAAATATAGGCACAGCTTTCTTTAAGGTGAGGAGTTCCAGGTGAAAGTATTAATCCCCGGAGGGTCGGGTTTTTTGGGAAAAGTGTTGGTTGATGCCTTGCTGCAAAAACAGCATCAGGTGATCGTCCTGACGCGCGACCCACAAACTGTTCAAATGGCTCCGGAAGTGCAGATTGTCGCCTGGGATGGAAAAACTGCTCAAGGATGGGGGCATTTTGCCGGCGAAGTGGATGCGATCGTTAATCTGGCAGGGGCCAGCATCGGCGCCGGGCGCTGGACGGCGGAACGCAAAGCCAGAATCCGTTCCAGCCGCCAGCAGGCCGGTCAGGCGATCGTCGAGGCGGTGGAAAAGGCCGGTCAAAAGCCATCTGTTTTAATCCAGGCCTCGGGCATTGGCGCCTACGGCGACCAGGGCGATCGCGAGCTGGATGAGTCCTCTCCCCGGGGAAATGATTTCCTGGCAAGCATCACCGAAGATTGGGAAGCGTCGACAGCCTCGGTTGAACAGTCTGGCGTGCGCCAGGTGGTGATCCGCACCGGTTTGGTCACTTCACGAGATGCCGGGTGGATTCAACCACTGCTGCCTATTTTTCGCTTGTTTGTTGGCGGTCCACTGGGCAGCGGCAACCAGTGGTGGCCCTGGATCCACATTCAAGATTACGTGAACTCAGTCCTATTCTTATTAAACCAGGCGGATGCCCGCGGAGTATATAACCTGGTGAGTCCCAACCCAAGCCGGATGAAAGAGTTTGGGAAAGAGCTGGCCGGTGTGCTGAAGCGGCCATTCTGGCTGCCTGTCCCCGCGTTTGCCTTGAAGTTAATTTTAGGAGAAATGAGCATGCTGGTCCTGGAAGGACAGCGTGCTCTGCCCAAACGCATGTTAGCCAGTGGTTACGTTTATCAATATCCTCAGCTTCGCCCGGCGTTGGAGGCAATTTTCGCTTAAATACCTCTTGGATTGTGAAGCGCCGGCGAGATTGATGAAAATCTCACCGGCGCTTTTTATTTTAGGAAGGAGAACAAGGATGGATATCGATGCTCAGGTAGAACTATTGATGCAGGGCACGGAATATGGTGATGAAAACCTTCACCGGGCGATGGCCCAGGAACTGCGCGAACGGCTGCAAGAAGCCGAAACCAGCGGCCGAAAACTGCGCGTTTACTGCGGATACGACCCGCGCAAACCCGATTTGCACCTGGGGCATACCGTGACAATGCGCAAGCTGCGCCAGTTTCAAGATCTGGGGCACGAAGTCACCTTTGTGGTCGGGACCTATACCTCGTTGATCGGGGATCCCTCTGACCAGGATAAGCTGCGGCAAATATTAACCCCTCAGCAGGCCGAGGATAATGCCCGCACCTACGCCGATCAGGCTTTCCGCATCCTGGATCGTGAGAAGACCATGGTTCGCTACAATGCCGAATGGCTGTCGAAGCTGACCTTTGCCGACTTGATCCAAATGGCTTCGAATTTTACCATCCAGCAGTTCCTGACCCGCGAGGCTTTTCGCCAGCGTTGGGACCGCGGAGATGCCATTTACCTGCACGAGACTTTTTATTCGATTATGCAGGGATATGATGCGTTTTCGCTGCAGGCGGACGTTCAGATTGGGGGCAGCGACCAATTGTTCAATATCGTCACCGCTGCCCGCAAGGTAATGGCGTCCCTCGGCGCACGGCCCAATGTAGCGATCATTCTGGGGATTTTGCCTGGAACGGATGGCGTCTTAAAAATGAGCAAATCGCTTGGCAACCACATCCCAATTTCCACCGGCCCCGCGGATATGTTCGGCAAAGTGATGAGCCTTCCGGATACGTCCATGCCACCTTTTTGCAGATTGGTAACCCGCTGGACCCCGGATGAAATTGCCCGATTTGAGGGCAGCATCCAGGCCGGGGACCTTCATCCCAAGGACGCAAAAATGAAGTTGGCTCACGAAATCACGGCTACTTTTTACAGCGAAAATGCTGCCCAGAGCGCCCGGGAGGAGTTCATCAATCTATTTCAAAAACATGCTGTCCCGGAAGAAATGCCTGCCTTTACCTGTTTTCCGGGGCAGACGATCCTGGATGTACTCGTCGCTTGCGATGCGGTGACCACGCGTAACGCAGGCCGGCGGTTAATCGAGCAAAATGGAGTGCATTTCGCGGGTCAGTTGGTACAAGACAGCGGCATGTTAATCAAATCCCCGGGTGTTTTACAGGCCGGCAAGCGTAAATTCTACCGGATTACAGTTTAATACATGCATAAATTACAGGAGATTGACCGGGAAAAGGCCAATCTCCTGTAGAAAGATATTCAAGCTCTGCTCAATCAATCGAGTCGGATGGTAAAACTTGCTGAAACAGCCGGATCAGGTCCATGGGCGCCGGTTTCTCTTTGGCCTGGCGGCGGATGAAATCTTTTAATTTATCCAGCTGCATGGTGGGGAAATGGGCATTTTGTGCATCAACCACAGCTTTCGGGTTGACGAATACCAGGGCGGCTTTGGGTTCCGGCAGGCCTTCAATCTCCACGTTCTTTTTGAGATAGGTATTGACATCCGCCAGGGAAGAGTTGACTTCCTGGTCTGGCCGGCCCAGGCCTTCCTGGCCGAATAATTTCATATAAAAATTGCCGCCTTTTTGGCTCCAGCGCGACTTATTTGGATCGTAGGTGATTTTCCCCTGCTGTTGATAAGGCGCAAGCACCCATATGCCGGCAGGCCCAACCAGGAGATGAGAAACATTGGTGGTGTAATGATAGAGGATGTATTTATCGTCCAGTCCCTTTAACGCGTTGGTAAGGTGTTCATCCGGCCGTGGGGAGCGGCCCCAGCGGTTACCGAAGAAAATGCCCACCTGTGAAGCGAGAAAGCCCAGGAGCAAACATACCAAAGACCACAAGAATCCGTTGGAGTTCTGGGCAGTAAAGCTGATATACAGGCCCAGGCCCAATATAACCAGGCTGCCGATAGTGGTGTAATTGCCAATACGCTTATTGCGCCGAATCAATTTGTTGTTTGAGACTATTTTCATGGGGAACCAAATTCCAAAACTTTTTTGAATTATACCGCCGGACCGGCAGCAACGAGATGCGACAATTTATCTTGCACAGCCTGCTTCATTTCTGCGAGCAGATCCACTTTAACCGCCTGGCGGGCAACAGCGATCGCGCTGGTTATCGCCCGGGCATCCGATCTGCCGTGACCGACAAAAACAAGCCCGTTAATCCCTAATAATGGGGCCGCACCCACCTCGGAAGGATCGATCAATTTTTTCACCCGCGTGAAGGAAGAGCGGATCAACAACGCGCCGATTTTGCGGGTGAATGAAGACATCAATTCTTCTTTGAGCACGTCGGTGATCAGCTTGGCTACGGCCTCGCTGGATTTAAGCATGATATTGCCGGTAAAACCATCACAAATCACCACGTCTGCGCTGCCGGCAAATAATTCCTTGGGCTCGGTATTGCCGATAAAGTTGATCCCGCTGTTTTCCATCAGCGGATAGGCGCTCTTGATCAGCATATTGCCCTTGCCAGCTTCTTCGCCGTTGGCCAATAAACCGATCCTTGGGTTGGTGACCCCGAGCACCTTTTCCGCGTAAATACTGCCCATGACGGCAAATTGGGGGAAAAATTCCGGGCGGCAGTCGGCGTTGGCGCCAATGTCGCAAACTACACATCGTCCGGTGCGGGTCGGGAAAATGGCAGTCAGGGCGGGGCGCTGCACGCCCTGGATCAGCCGTAAGCCGCGCAAGGCGACGAACATGGCTGCGCCCGTGGAACCCGCGGTGACGAAAGCGCTGCCTTCGCCGTTTTTCACCAGTTCCATGCCGATCGCCATGGAATTCTTGGGTTTCTTGATCGCCGATTCGACCACATGATCGCCCATTTCCAGCATATCTGGCGCATGGTGGATGCGGACCGGCAGATTGTCTGTGTTGAGCGCTTTCAATTTGGGTTCTATCAATTCCTGATTTCCCACCAGGATGATCTCTTCTCCAAATTGGCGGGCAGCATCCAGCGCACCCTGGATCTCAGGATCCGGATATTTATCGCTTCCCATCGCGTCTAGAATAATGGTCATCTGACCTCCAAAGTAAGTATCGCCACGACTTGACAAGGTTTTCAACCCGGTTATAATTACCCAGCAATCGCGCTGGTGCTGGAACTGGCAGACAGGCATGGTTGAGGGCCATGTGCCGCAAGGCGTGAGGGTTCAAGTCCCTCTCAGCGCACTGCAATAAGCCGCTTTCGCGGCTTTTTTTATTTAAAGTTCGCGATTCAGGAAGAAAGTTGCCAGTTCCTGGAGTGAATCGCGCTCCGGACTTGGGGGGAATGTCAGCAGCGCGGTGAGGCCGCGGTCTACAAATTCACAGGCTTCCTGGACAGCCAGGCTCACTGCCGAACTCGACCGGATGGCATCCACTAATTGGGAGATCTGATTTTCAGACTTACCGCAATCTCCATTGCTCAGATCCTGCGCCATTTGATCTTCCGGATGGCTCTCTAAATAAAAAATGGTCGGCAGTGTAACTAGGCCCTGGCGCAGATCGCTGCCCACGGGTTTCCCAAGCGTTTGCTGCTCGCCGGTAAAATCCAGCACGTCGTCCACAATCTGAAAAGCCATACCGATATTGTAGCCAAACTGGCGCATCGATTCAGTGGTCTGGTCATCGCAATTACACATTAATGCGGCCGATTTGGCAGAGGTTTCAAACAAGGAGGCTGTCTTGGCGTAGATCCGCTGGTAATATTCCTCGCGGTCGACCTTGCAGTGCCCGTTGAACAGCTGGGTGATTTCCCCATTCACGATCACCTTGAGCGTTTGAGAAAAGAGACCCATCACCGGGATAGAATCGGTGTCTGACGCCAACTTGGCGGCGCAGGCGAACAAGAAATCACCTGTCAAAACCGTAGCGCCTGGGGTCCATTGAGAATTTAAGGTAGGCATGCCCCTTCGTAAAAGCGAGCCGTCAATTAAATCATCGTGAACCAGGGTGGCGGTATGCAGCAGCTCGATGGCAGCCGCCAGCGTAACCATGCGGTCCGCGGGAGCCCCCAGCATTCTTCCGGCCAAAAGGGTCAACGCGGGACGCACACGTTTCCCACCCGCGGATAATAATAAGTCCAGGGCTGCCCGCAAATCCGGATGGCGGCCATCCGCCTGTGCGCGAATCAATGCTTCAACAGCATATATGTCTTGTTCAACAGGAGCAACAAACGAAATTTTCGTGGCCAAATATCCTATCTCCATCCCAACAACTGGTCAGCGTTGGCGAAGGTGACTTCGGCAATCACCTCGAGAGGTTGTGAATGTAACTCAGCGATTTTACTGGCAATCAACGGTATATATGCCGGTTCATTGCGCCGCCCGCGGTAGGGCTGCGGAGCGAGAAACGGAGCGTCTGTTTCTAATACCATCGTCTCAACAGGCAGTGAGGCTACCAATGACTGCCTTTCAGGCGCATTCCGAAAAGTTACCGGGCCGCTGATCCCGATAAAGAAACCCTGCATCACCGCAGCCAGGGCCGTTGCCAGATCGCCATCATAAGAATGCAAAACCCCGCAAATTTTTGCCAATGGTCGCTGCCCGTCCAATTGAACCTGCCAATCAGACAGGATGGGCCATAATTCGTGGAGCGATTGGCGTGAATGGATCAGCACGGGTTTTCCTGTTTCAGCGGCAAGGGCTAATTGTTCACGCAGGATTTTTTTCTGCAGATCCTGCGGCGCTCGATCCCGGTAAAAATCTAATCCGATTTCTCCAATCGCCAGAACCCTGGGGTGTTTTGCCAGGATGCGCAGTTCTGAAAGCGCGGCATCATCCCAGCTGAGGGCATCATTGGGATGGACGCCGACCGCGGCAAACAACCTGGGGTCGCGTTCGCTCAACCTAATCACCTGACGGCTGGTTTCCAGATCCACAGCGGGCATCAAAATCCGTTCGATCCCGGCTTGCCATGCATTTTCCAGGACCTGGTCCAGATCAGCCTCGAATGAGTTAAAGTTCAGATGGCAGTGCGTATCAACAAAAATAGCCAAACTAAGATAATCCTGCGACCTTCAATCCATCCTGAAGAATGGCGCTCACCCGGTCCTGGTGGGTTGTCTCACAATATACCCGCATGATGGGTTCGGTGCCGGAAAAACGAATTAATAACCAGCCGCCATCTTCAAGGCTGAATTTAAAGCCATCGGAATGATTTAAACCGGTAACCTTTAAACCGCCAAAGGAATCTGGTTTTGCGGCAAGGATGGTTTGCTCGCGTTTTGCCCGATCGCCGCTGAATTTGGTGTCAATCCGGTCATAATAATGCGGTCCGACCTTGGCGAATAGAATATCGAGCAGGCCAGATGGCTTTTGCTTGAGTTTGACCATCATATCCAGGATGTAAAGTCCGGCGAGGATGCCATCCCGTTCCGGCACATTTCCGCGGAAAGCATAACCGCCTGATTCTTCGCCTCCGATCAGGGCATTTGTTTCCACCATTTTGGGAGCAACATATTTAAAGCCTACACCTGTTTCATAAACAGGAACGTTGTAAATCTTGCCTAACTTCTCGAGCATGCTGGTTGTGGATAAGGTTTTGACAATCGGCCCGCGTAATTTGCGCACTTCCAGCAGGTAGAATGCCAGCAGGGCATAAACCTGGAGCTGATTAACGAAGTTTCCGTTTTCATCGCCGACCCCTACCCGGTCCGCATCCCCATCGGTAACCAGCAGCACATCCGCTTTTTGTTCGACGGTCGTGCGCAGGCCGACGTCGATGTTCGGCGGGATCGGCTCGGGACGGCTCATTTCCGGAAAGATCGGGTTGCGGGTATTGTGGATTTCAATGACCTGCGTTTTGCCACCCGCCAGCAGGGTGCTGAACCAACCGGCGCCGTTTCCCCACATGGTATCCACGACCACTTTTAATCCCGCGTCCTTAATCGGCTGCAGGTCGATCAGGTCTTTCAGATGCTCGATGTAATCCGGAGCAGGGTCACAAATCACCAGATTTCCCTGAGATTCGGCCTCCGCCGCAGGCATGGTTTTGACCCCGGCGTCTGAATCGGGGATCAAGCTTTCGATTTCTTCCAGACCTTCCGGTGGAATCGCGCCGCCGTTGGGGTCGCGCACCTTATACCCATTATCCGTGGGCGGGTTGTGAGAAGCGGTGATATTGACCGCCCCGGCTGCTTTCCGGCGGACAACCGAATAAGCGATCACCGGCGTCGGTGTAGGACCATTCGTCAGGTAAACCTTCATTCCATTGGCGGTCAGAACCTCGGCCGCGGATTGCGCGAACTCGGCGGATAAGAAACGTTTATCATATCCAACAATAATCCATCGACCGGCATTACCATGCTGAAGGAGATAGCTGGCGAATCCCTGAGTGCACCGTCTGACGTTCTCGAATGTATAGTCGTTGGCGATTCCCCCTCGCCAGCCGTCGGTGCCAAAATGGATCTTTTGCGCCATGATTCCTCCGATATGTGAGATTAAGAACAAGTAGTGTTATTATATCAGGGGAATGGGCCCGAGGAAAGTTTAATGCATAACATGCTATAATTGGCCCTCATTGTACGGAGAACTGGACGGATGAACACAAAACCACGCATTTACCTGGATTACGCGGCCACTACCCCGGTGGATGAGCGGGTATTGAATGCGATGATCCCTTATTTTAGCGGTACTTTCGGCAACCCATCTTCGATCCACCAGTATGGCCAGCAGGCTGAAGCAGCGATCGAAGAGGCCAGACTTCGCGTAGCCAATGACCTGCACGCGGCCGCGGATGAAATTATTTTCACTGCCTGCGGGACAGAAAGCGACAACCTGGCCTTGCGCGGCGCGGCTTTTGCCCAGCGGCACGCTTCTCAAAAAAAACACATTTTAATCAGCCCGGTGGAGCACCACGCGGTTTCCCATACGGCAGAACAGCTGGCTGTTGAATTTGGTTTTGATCTGGAATATCTACCCGTTGACGAATACGGCAGGATTGATCCCGAAGAATTGGACCGGCGCATCCGCCCGGATACTGCCATCGTTTCTGTAATCTATGCCAACAATGAAATCGGCAGCATTAATCCGGTCGCAAAAATAGGTCAGGTTTGCCGCCAACATAATACGTTATTCCACAGCGATGCGGTGCAGGCCGCTGCCCATTTGCCGATGAACGTCCAGGCGGATGGGGTGGATTTGCTAGCCATGGGCGCCCATAAGTTTTATGGCCCTAAGGGGATTGGAGCGCTGTATAATCGCCGGGGAACCAGGCTGCTGCCGGTGATCACCGGCGGTGGGCAGGAGTACGGTTTGCGGGCCGGCACCCAGAACGTACCGTATATCGCCGGCCTGGCCGAAGCTTTTCATTTGGCCCAAAACAGCGCGGCAGACTATGCCCGGCAGTCGATTGAGATGCGCGATTTTCTCATCGGGCGTGTGTTGGAGACCGTCCCGGATGCTCGCCTGACAGGGCACCCCACGCAGCGCCTGCCAAACCATGCCAGCTTTGTTTTTAAGGGCGCAGACGGCAACTGCCTGCTCATGCTGCTGGATCTGGCGGGTTTTGCCTGTTCTTCCGGCTCGGCATGCAAGGTTGGCAGTCCCAAACCGTCTGAGGTGCTGTTGGCATTAGGGCTTTCGCCAAATTGGGCATTGGGCTCTCTGCGCGTGACCCTGGGAAAAGACAGTACACCGGCTCAAATCGAAATGTTCAGCGATGTCCTGCCTGGATTGGTAGAAAAGGCCAGGCGTAAGTAGTACGGAGAGAGAATAATGGTAGATCGGCCGACAGTTGTGGTCGCGATGAGCGGCGGCGTGGATAGTTCGGTAGCCGCGGCGTTACTGGTGGAACAGGGTTATCCGGTGATCGGTATGATGCTGCGCCTGTGGAGCGAGCAGGGCCGTGAAGGTGAAAACCGCTGCTGCACCCCGGATGCCATGGCTCAAGCCCGGCGCGTCGCTGCCCTTTTAGGTATTCCATTTTATGCGCTGGATGTGCGTGAACGGTTTCACGACAGCGTTGTCCAGACATTTCTGGATGGATACGCCCAGGGCATCACCCCAAATCCGTGCATCGTCTGCAACCGCCGCATCCGTTGGGGTTACCTGCTCGAGCAGGCGATGAGCGTTGGCGCAGAGTACATGGCGACCGGTCATTATTCCCGCCTCCGGCCTGTGGAAAACGGCCCGGTGGAGCTTTTTAAGGCCGCGGACGAAACCAAGGACCAATCCTATGTGCTGAGCAGTCTCAACCAGGCGCAGCTGACCCATACCATGCTCCCATTGGGTGAATATACCAAGGTGGAGGTGCGCGAACTGGCTCGCAAGTTCAACCTCCCCGTGGCGGAAAGGCCGGACAGCCAGGACCTGTGTTTTCTGGGTAAGGAAGGTTACCATAACTTCCTGAGCCGGCATTCATCCGAAACCGTTCGCCCCGGTGATATATTGAACCGCAGCGGACAGGTGCTTGGGCAGCACCAGGGCCTGGCTTTTTACACCATTGGTCAGCGGAAAGGATTAGGGATTGCCCATCCGCGACCGCTGTATGTGCTTGAAAAGGATCAGCTCCAGAACCATCTGATTGTCGGTTATGAGGAAGAATTGGGTGGGCAAAAAATGCAGGTGGGCACGGTCAACTGGATATCCGGGACTCCGCCCGTGAATCCGTTTTCCGCCGAGGTGAAAATCCGTTATAAGGCGCTGCCCGCCGCGGCAGAGGTCTGGCCGGATGGCGAAGGCAAAGCCAGCGTGGAGTTCAAACAACCTGTGCGAGATATTACCCAGGGCCAGCTGGCCGTGTTTTACCAGGGAGAGGTTGTTTTAGGCAGCGGGTTAATCGAGAAATAGATCGTTTCGAGGAGGCAAAGAATGACCATACCAGGTTTAATCTTGGGTACGGTGGTGGGGGCATTAATCGGTGGGCTGCTCCATCTTCTGGTTGGGGGCAATCTGGGACGGTTGATCTTATATTTGATCTTTAGCGTCGCAGGATTTTGGGCCGGCCATATTGCCGGTGAAATCCTGGGCTGGACCTTCTTTAGTGTCGGTCCGGTTCACTTTGGCATGGCCCTGTTGGGCGGCGTGGTAATTACAGCTTTTGCTTATTGGTTAAGCCTGGTGCAGACGGTTAAAAAACCATCCTGATCCCGGAATGTTACCCGCCCATCATCAGTTTGAGCGCGGTTTTCCAGGGCGGCAAAGATAGATGGAAGGTCTGCTCGAACCGTTCGCAGCTCATTGGCGTATACAACGGGCGTTTGGCCGGGGTGGGAAATTCTGCGGTCTCAGCCGGTAAGATTTCCTCAACGATCTGTTCGTTTTTCTGCGGGTCATGATTAAGAATTTCTTGCGCCCATTCCAGGCGGCTGGCAAATCCGGATCCTGAAAGATGGTACAGGCCGGCAGTTTGTTTTACCCATTCATACGGATCCTGGCGGCCCTGCACCAGTGCCAGGGTTGAGACCTCTGCCAGCATGCGGCACCAGGTAGGCCCGCCCACCTGGTCAGAGACGATCTTCAACGATTTCTTTTGGCGAGACCATTCCAATACCTTGCTTACAAAGCTGTCCCGCCGCGAACTGTATACCCAGCTTGTGCGAAAAATCCAAAACGCCTCCCCGGCCTGCTGTACGTTCTGTTCTCCACTTAACTTGGTTTCGCCGTAGGTATTCAAAGGGGCAGGCTTGTCTTCTTCGATATAAGCCGCGCCTTTGTTCCCATCGAAGACGTAATCGGTTGAATAATGGATTAACACTACGTGATGCTTCCTGGCTTCCTCTGCCAATACTGCCGGCGCTTCGGCGTTGATCGCCCGGCAAATCCCCACCTCCGTTTCGGCGCGGTCCACCGCGGTATATGCCGCGGCATTGATGATCACCTGGGGCTGCAGGCGGTGGACAACCTCACGCAGGGTTTCCGGTTTGGTGAAATCAACTTCTGGCCAATCCAGGGCGGTCAATTCACCCAGAGGAGGTAAGGTCCTTTGGAACTCCCAGCCGAGCTGGCCATTTTTTCCCAGCAATAAAATCCGCATAGTTATGCCCGCCCCTGTCCTTCATCTTCCAGCAAACGCAGCAGGTACTGCCCATACTGGTTGCTGCTCATCATTTCCGCCTGTGAGCGCAGCTGAACGGCATTGATATATCCCTGGTGGTAGGCGATTTCTTCCGGGCAGGCGACCATCAGACCCTGCCGTTCTTCGATCGCCTGGACAAAGCTGGAAGCCTGGAGCAGCGACTCGTGCGTTCCGGCGTCCAGCCAGGCCGTGCCTCGTCCCAGGACCTCAACCTTCAGCTGGTTTCTTTCCAGGTAAATCTTATTAATATCCGTAATTTCCAGTTCATTGCGCGGAGAAGGCTTGAGATTTTGGGCAAACCCGACCACCTGTCGGTCGTAAAAATAAATGCCCGGGATGGCAAAATTGGAGCGTGGCTGTTTGGGTTTTTCCTCAAGGCTGATTGCGCGGTGCTGTTTATCGAATTCCACTACCCCATATCGTTCGGGGTCGCGCACCGGGTAAGCGAAGATTAATGCGCCCTCTTGCAGGGTGGCCGCCTGAGACAGCGATTCGCCCAAGCCCTGCCCGAAGAAGACATTATCCCCCAGGATCAAGCAAACCGGCTCATTCTGGATAAAGTCCTGTCCCAACAAAAAGGCATCTGCCAGCCCTCTGGGTTGAGCCTGGATGGCATATTCAAAGCGAATGCCCCATTGGCTTCCCGAACCCAGCAGGCGTTGAAAGGCGGGGGCGTCTTCCGGGGTGGTGATGATCAAGATCTCCGTCATTCCACCCATCATCAACATCGTCAGCGGATAATAAATCATTGGTTTATCATAGACCGGCAAGAGCTGCTTGCAGCTCGCCAGGGTGATCGGGTATAAGCGGGTCCCTTTCCCGCCTGCTAAGATAATGCCTTTCATTTAGTCACTCCCCGCTGGGTGTAATTTTTATCCATCCAGTTTTCATATTCGGCTTTGTGCCTGACCGCGTTGATCCAATCCGGATGGTCGAGATACCACTGGATGGTCAGCGCCAGGCCCGATTCCAGGGATTGGCGCGGCTGCCAACCCAGCTCATTTTTTATTTTTTCAATGTTCATCGCATACCGCCGGTCATGACCGGGCCGGTCTTTGACATATTTGATTAATTGCGAATGGGGCTGCTGTGCAGGATCGTCCATCGATTCATCCAGGACCATGCAGATTCGCCGGATGATATCCAGGTTAGGGGGCTGGTTATCTCCACCTACATTATAGGTCTCGCCGGGTCTCCCGCGGGTTGCGACCAGCCAGATGGCCTCGCAGTGGTCCTCGACATACAACCAGTCCCGGATCTGCTGTCCATCGCCATACACAGGTAAGTCACGTCCTTCAATCCCATTTAAGATCATCAAGGGAATCAGCTTTTCTGGAAATTGGTAAGGGCCATAATTATTGCTGCAGTTTGTGATGGTCACGGGAAGGCCGTAAGTATGGTGATACGCACGCACCAGATGGTCGCTGGAGGCTTTTGACGCCGAATAGGGGGAACTGGGCGCATAAGGTGTAGTTTCCGAAAAAGCCGGGTCCTGTGGGCTCAGCGTGCCAAAAACCTCATCCGTAGAAACATGGTGAAAATGGACCTGCTCCAACGGCAGGGTTTTCTCGACCAGCCAGGCCTGCCGCGCCGCTTCAAGCAAGGTAAATGTGCCGATGACATTGGTCTGGATAAACTGCCCGGGTCCGAGGATCGAGCGGTCGACGTGGGTTTCCGCTGCAAAATGAATAATTTTTTGGATGCTTTGTTTATGCAGGATATCGTCGATCAACGCCCGGTCACAAATATCTCCCTGGATAAAGGTGTGCCGGTCCGGGTTGGGTAAATCCTTAAGGTTTTCCAGGCTGCCGGCATACGTCAACAGATCCAAATTAAAAATATGAACATCGGGTTGGGTGCGTAGTAAAAATCTGACAAAATTGGAGCCTATGAAGCCGGCGCCACCCGTTACCAGGATATTTTGCATCGGGTCTCCCTCCAAAAAATCCAGACGGTTTTTTTTCGCAAACGATCAGTTGAATAAATCAGCCTGGTCCAGCTGCTTCCCTTTAGTATCTTTTTCCGATAAAACCGGTCCCAGATCTGGAGCAAACGGCCATTGAATACCCACGGTTGGATCATTCCATAACAGGGTGCGTTCGTGAACCGGTGCATAATAGTCAGTGGTTTTGTAAATGACCTCTGCCCATTCACTGATTACGTAGAACCCGTGCGCAAACCCTTCGGGGATCCAAAGCTGGTGTTTATTTTGGGCAGAAAGGATGCTGCCCACCCATTGGCCAAATGTCGACGAACTGCGCCGTATGTCGACAGCCACGTCGAATATCTCGCCCACGATGGCCCTCACCAATTTGCCCTGCGGTTGCTGAATTTGATAATGCAATCCTCGCAGGATGCCCTGGTGCGAACCGCTGTGATTATCCTGGACGAAGTGTTCTGGGATGCCTGCCGAGGCAAAACTTTCAGCCTGGAAGGTCTCCATAAAAAAACCTCGATCGTCTCCAAAGACTTTCGGATCGATCAAGATAATATCTGGTATCTCAGCGCGTTGAAAATTCATTGCCCTATTATACTTGATGGAACTCTTTAAAGAAAAATACCAGACGGAATTGAATAGGAGAAGTTCCACTTCATAAATTATGCAATTTCTCACAGACCCAAACCAGAAACGCGGGTGATTTCGGAATATAATGAAGAGAAAAGAACTTGGAGATATCTATTGACCTGGAATTTGCATGGAACTCACGCCCAGGATGGTGACCTTGCCCAACTGGTTGGCCTGAAACACAAACATTTCATTATCACCCTGGTCGCGGGAGGTGCGCTGCACACCCATCGCGGGATCGTAAAACATGACGATCTGATCGGGAAACCCTGGGGCAGCCAGGTGCACAGCCATCTGGGAAGCCCATTTTTCCTGTTCCAACCGGCTCTGGGCGATCTTTTAAAAAGCTTGCCGCGGAATACCCAGATTTTATATCCAAAGGAAATTGGTTATATCCTGGTCAATATGGGGATTGGCCCAGGCACCCGGGTTCTGGAAGCGGGGACCGGATCCGGGTCGTTGACCAGTGCCTTGGCTTATTCTGTGGGCACGACCGGGCAGGTGATCACCTATGAGGCACGCCAGGATATGCAAAATGTGGCGCGAAAGAACCTGGATCGCCTGGGATTAAGCGACCGCGTCATTTTTAAATTAGGCAATATCGAAAATGGTTTCGAAGAAACCGGGGTCGATGCCCTGTTCCTCGATGTTCCCAATCCCTATGATTATATTGCCCAGGTGCGAGGCGCGCTTAAATTAGGTGGTTTCTTTGGCAGCATTTTGCCAACCACCAACCAGGTGAGTAAATTACTCAGCGAGCTGCGCCGCAACACTTTTGCTTTCATCGACGTGTTGGAAATCATTATGCGTTTCTATAAACCCGAACCGGACCGGCTGCGGCCTACGGACCGCATGATTGCTCATACCGGCTTTTTAATTTTTGCCCGGCCTGTACTCGCGGAGGTCAAGGCAGAGCCGGGTGTGGACGATGAGGCCAGTTTATTACAGGAATTACAGAGCGAAGGCGAGATGTGAACGATTACCAGGCTTGTGGCAGCGAGATCAAACTCGATACCATCCGCCGGCGATTATTGGAAAAGCATATCCCTGGCCCGCAGATCTCGGAGAACCATTATCGGGCTGCCGCTGTTTTGATTCCGTTTGTATGTGTTGAGAATAAATGGCATTTGTTGTATACCCGCCGGACGGATCTGGTCCAAAGCCATAAGGGTCAGGTTTCTTTTCCAGGGGGGGCCGTCGAAGATTGCGACAACAGCCGCGAGGACACCGCTCTGCGCGAAACCTATGAAGAAATTGGGGTGCAGCCGGATGATGTTCACATATTAGGCCGGCTGGGGGATATGCGGACGATCACCGGATTTGTCATCACGCCGGTGGTTGCCCATATGAATTGGCCCATAAACTTAAATTTATCCCTGGATGAAGTATCCAGGGCATTCATCGTTCCCCTGGAATGGCTGACCAACCGCGCCAATCACACTGAAATTGAAATGGATTTACCAGATGGGAGTCATCACACCGTAATCCATTTCAACCCATATGATGGTGAGAATATCTGGGGTGCGACGGCCAGATTGACCCTTAATTTGCTGCAAACCATTTTATAAAAGAAAAGTGCGGGCATGGATCCGCCCGCACTTCTTGATTCGTGATCGAAGCCGAGTTGATTAATCCTCGTCTTCCTCTTCCTTCTTACCCTTCTCGATAATTTCCGGTTCAGCCACGCCGCCAGCGACTTCTTCTTCAACTTCCTCAGCCGTTCCGGCGGTCACAATCACCAGCATTTCGTCCTGATCGCTCATAATTTCAACTTCTTCGGAAACTTTCAGGTCGCGGACGTATAAACCATCACCGATCTTGACCAGTTTGGAAATATCGATGGTATACCGTTCCGGCAGATATTGCGGCAGGCTTTCGACTTCCAATCGATCCAAACCGGTGACAAGCACCCCATTCAGATCCCTGACCGCGGGTGAAATACCAGTGATCTCAATATTCACTTCCGCGCGGATTTTCTCGGTCAGTGAAACCACCTGAAAATCAATATGTTTGAGCGTGCCGCGAATGAAATCCCGCTGCTTTTCCCGGATCAAGGAGGCATGTTCGCTGCCTTCCAGATCGATATAAATCAGGCTGGAGCTGCTCAGCCCCGCCAGAGCCAGCGTTGACGTGTGCAAATCCAGGGAAATAGGGGTGGGATCGAAATGATGCCCGTACATAATCCCCGGCAGGAGACCCTCACGACGAATAGCACGAACTTGCTTGCCTGTAACGGTTCGCCGGGTGGCTTGAAGAACAACCTTTTCCATTGCTTATCATCCTTTGAGCGCCTCTCACCTCTTTTTGGTTGAGGTTACCTTCGCTCGTTTCTAAAAATTCGGCTTTCGCCGTGAATCAACGTTTTAATAAACGAAATATACTCAAAACCAATCCGATTGAAATCCCGGTCGCCAGTCCAAATAAAGCCACCGAACGCTGGTCGACAATGGTTTCTACCGGGGCATGGCTCTGACCTGCCAGGAAAATTACTGAATGAATGTGGCCGCCGGTGACATCGCCCGTGACGACCAATCCGGTGCGATGATTGTTCAATGCTACGGACTGCCCAATCATAACCCCAACGTTACCCTGGATATTCGCCTCGGATGCGCTGCACACGCCTAGACTGCCGTTGCTCACATTAATGTTCGTTCCCTGAACCACGCCGGTGACGCTGTTGGTGATGGTTACCGTTTGACCACCGACCTGGCGAACATTGCTGTTGCGGATCGTAGCCGTATTGGCAGTTACCTGATTCGCGTTGCTTTGATCCAACTGAACAATTTCGGCCTGTACGTTATTTACAACGGCCTTTTTTTTCTTCACTGCGTTTTGGGCAGGTTCAGTCGTCTCTGGTTCAGATTGTGGCGCGGCCATTTCATCAGCCATTTTTATCTCCTGGTCTGGTAAGGACCATTCCTCTATCAAACGACTTCTGATTTTATCTGCCTTGGGTCGTTTCGTCAAGACACGGCTTGCTCACGAACTTTTCAGACAACCCCACCCCTTGCCCCTCCCCTCAAACCTCTTGTTGACCGGAAAGTATACAGGATGCAATAACTTGCATCCTGTATACTTTCCAAATATCAAACGAGAGCTATGGGACAACCGGCTGGCTGGTATTCGGCGTCACCGGCTGATCGGTATTGGTATTCGGTGTGATCGGCACAGTTGGCAAAATATTATTGCCAAAAACCAGGTTAGGCATCACGCCCTCTGGAGTGAATACAATCTTATCGGTGCTGTTGAGCGCCGAGGCGTTAGCCAGCGCCATTTGCAGATCCAGATAACCCGGATTGAGGCGATAAATCTCCGCCAGAGCAGTTTGCTGCGCCAGATCGGCCTTGGCTTTCTCCAGGGCAGCTTCGGCTTGGGCTTTATTGATTTCAAAATCTTTTTGGGCCGAAAGCAGGTCATTCGCTTTTTGGGCTTCGATCACTGCTAATTGGGCGCGTAATTTTTCTTCATTCAACGTCGCCAGGATTGTTTGCTGCTTGGTCTCTTCCTGGAAACGCGACTGCTCAACCCGGATTTCTGCCTCTTGCTTGGCCTGTTCGGCAAGACCTTCGGCGGTTGCTTTCAAGCGGTCTTGATCGGCTTTTTCTGTTTCCAGGCGGCTCTTGGTGATTTGATCGAGCAGCGACTGTACTTCGGGTGAAAGTACCACATTGGGAACGGTGACATTTGCCACCGATAGACCGTAGGTGGTGGTCAGCCCATTCAGTTCCTTATCGATACAGGTGCGCAAGGCATCCCGCTCAGAACCGATGACCGAATCTTTGAAAGGCCGGTCACCCACGCAGACTTTTATCGCCTGCAGGGAGAGGTCACCGATCACTTTTTGCAGCGCATTGGTATCGGTATATACCGAGCGATATTTAGTCCAAAGGGATTTAACCAGCTCAATATCGGTCTCACCAGGGCGGAACACGCTGCCAGTCGCCGTCACTCCGATGCGCTGGTTATCTGATGTCAGAACTTCCGGGTCAGTAATTGTGAATTGATAAGCCTGGGTGGAGTAAGTCGCCATGCTGACAAACAAGCCAAAATCCGAATAGATTCCAGGGGGGACAACATCTTTGATGCGCCCGCCGCTGAGCTGTACACCAACTTCATCAGGGTTAACCCTGACAAAGAAATAGAAATGGGGTGTTAAAAATACGGCTGCCAATCCAAAAATTACAATTGCAACCACCAAAATAATTAGAGCTCGTCTCACACCAGCCTCCAGGTTAAAATTTAAATTTGGGGTACCACGGTTAGGTCCACGAAAAGCCATATCCTTTTACTCCTCATAGGGTATACGCATTAAAACAGAATAAGTTGTAGATTAATTATAAGGGATGCCAGGTAAATTTTCACCAAATTTTAATGATATTTATGGTGACCTTACAAAACCGAAAAATGTTTGGGGATATTGGTCGGTAACCAGCAGGAATCCGCGTTCATCCAGACGCGCCAGGCCTTCCCAATTACGCGCGGTATCGTCTGGCATTAGCTGGAGATAGATGGGTGGGCGGTCAACTAACCCGATCTGGGTGTCTTGCCATTGGAATTGGACCAGGCGTTCGACTATTTTGGACTGGGCCTGTGCGGTTGGGAACCCGTACTTTTGCTTTAACGCGTCTGTCTGGGCAGCGATTTTCGTGTCACCCGGGAAAAAATAATTCATCACCCAAAACCGGCCTCGCTCGTCAGCCGGGGTGGCGTCTGTGATCCGGTATTCGAGATTGGGTGAAAAAATGACCCCCTGCGGATTTAGAGAAAGATCAAACAGGTGCGCTACGGGCTGAGGGTTAATTTTGGCTCCGTTGGCCTCATAAAAGGTGACCAGATGTTGGTTAACCAGGGTCAGCGCCTCATCGCTAAAATTAGGTATCGGGGCCTGGGCGGAGATATCTTGCAGCTTGCCTGGGTCAATTTGGATTTCAGAGTGATCGCTATTAAACCTGCCCGCTGCCAATATCGCCATCATTCCCCCAATTTGACTGGTCTCGATGGTAAAGTAGACCTTCTCCCCGACCACAAGGATTGATTCGTAGCCTTCGTACCCGGCGATTTTTTGCTTCAAACCCGGCGCGTATATTGGGATTAAATGCGGCTCGAGGGGTGATTGTGTGGCGCCGTCCAGGAAATCGAGGATTTCTTTTTTGGATAACGCAAATATTGCGCCGTCACTGTCGGAAGCCGAACCGGGCTTAAACCGTTCTGGATATTGGGGCAGCAGCAAGAG
Organism: uncultured Chloroflexia bacterium; assembly: GCA_963743005.1. Taxonomy (GTDB): domain Bacteria; phylum Chloroflexota; class Anaerolineae; order Anaerolineales; family Anaerolineaceae; genus CAVUNY01. Next base: position 153,907 of record CAVUNY010000001.1, read on the forward strand.
GGTATCTCCATCCCAGGCAAGCCCTGAAAGTTCAGCTTCAGGATGATTAATGGGTCCGCTGAGGGTGATTAATTGGACAGGAACTTCTGGTAAATCTGAAATGAACGTTGTACCGGTTGCGAGCCCCGGAACCGAGATTGGCGCAGTCAATTCAGGGGATGATATGGGAAATATGCCGGATTGGCAGCCGGTCATTACCAGGAACAGCAGTCCCAGGAAAGCCCAATCTGATAAGGTCCTGAAAATGGGTCGCATAGTTTAATTATAAGCAAAATCTGGAGGGACTAACTTTTTACACTTATTTGTCTCTAATTTTAAATTGCATTATTTAATGTTGGACTATATAATTGAACCACTATATTCATTCCGGAAGGAGGTTTTACATGTCCAGTGTTACCTATAGTCACGTGTTTAAGAAGTTCGGGGATTTTACCGCGCTGAATGATCTCGATATTCAGATCGCCGACAAGGAATTCCTGGTGTTGGTCGGTCCGTCTGGGTGCGGTAAAACGACCGCGCTGCGCTGTCTGGCTGGGTTGGAAGAAGTGTCCGGCGGGGAAGTCAAGATTGCAGATCAGGTGGTCAATGATGTGGCTCCCAAGGACCGGGATATCGCCATGGTATTCCAATCCTACGCTTTGTATCCCCACATGACCGTTTTTGACAACATGGCTTTTGGTCTGAAGCTGCGCAAGGTACCCAAGGTGGATATCAAACGCCGGGTCGAGGAAGCCGCGGGTATATTGGGCATTGAGCATCTGCTCAAACGTAAACCTCGCGAGCTTTCCGGCGGACAGCGGCAGCGTGTGGCAGTGGGGCGGGCCATCGTTCGTGAACCAAAGGTTTTTCTCTTCGATGAGCCCCTGTCCAACCTGGATGCCAAACTGCGCGTTCAAACACGTGCTGAAATCAGCAAGCTGCACCAACGCCTGCAAACCACCTTTATTTACGTGACTCATGACCAGACTGAGGCCATGACCATGGCCACCCGCATCGCGGTCATGAATAAGGGGCTGCTGCAGCAGCTCGATTCCCCGCAAAACCTGTACGACCGTCCGGCAAATCTGTTCGTCGCCGGGTTCATCGGTTCGCCGGCAATGAATTTCTTCCCGGCGAAAATCGTGAAGGACGGCAGTAATTTAATCGTTGATGCCGAATCCTTCAAAGTCCAGATTCCCGAAAACCGCGTTGCCACCTATGCTAATTTTGCCGGCAAAGAGGTCATTTTTGGCATTCGCCCGGAGAACATCCACAACCCACTGTTTGCGCCATCGGGAATCACTTCCGCGACTGTGGACTGCAAAGTGGATGTGACCGAGTTGATGGGTAATGAAATCTTGCTTTACATGCTGGCAGGAACCAATCCATTTGTGGCGCGGGTCGATCCGCGTTCTCGTTACCAGATGGGCGAACAGGTGCAGCTGGTTTTTAATATGGACAACTTCCATATCTTCGATCCGTCCGTGGATAAGGAAAATCCGGCTGCGGTCCGCTAACCCTGTTCGAGATGAGATAAATTAAGTTATACTTTGTAGCGCAGGCAGATGCTTGCGCTACAATCATTTTTTGTATGGAAGGTAAATATGATCAAGCTGGTTTTATTACGCCACGGGCAGTCAAGTTGGAACCTGGAAAACCGGTTTACCGGATGGACCGACGTTGATCTTTCAGATGCCGGAGTGGCGGAAGCTCATCAGGCCGGAAAGCTGCTGCTTGCCGGTGGCTACATTTTTGACGTGGCTTACACTTCTGTGTTGAAGCGCGCCATCCGCACCCTATGGATCGCGATGGACGAGTTGGACCAGATGTGGATCCCGGTGATCAATGCCTGGCAGTTAAACGAACGCCATTACGGCGCCCTGCAAGGATTGAATAAAGCTGAGACTGCCGAAAAATTTGGTCAGGAACAGGTGCATATCTGGCGGCGCAGTTACTCCACCCCACCGCCGGCGCTTGATGGTGATGACCCACGCCATCCGAAATTTGATCCGCGGTATGCATCCCTGACTGCAGATGAACTGCCTGCCACCGAATCTTTGGAACTGACTTTAAAGCGGGTCCTGCCGTACTGGTTTGGTGAAATCGTCCCGATGTTAAAAAGCGGGAAACGGGTATTGATTGCGGCGCACGGCAACAGCCTGCGGGCACTGGTCAAACACCTGGATCATATTTCCGACGACGAAATTGTCGAATTAAATATCCCAACCGGCATCCCCCTGGTGTACGAGTTGGAGGACGACCTCACGCCCATTCGCCATTACTATCTGGGTGACGCTGCCGCGGCTGAAGCCAAAGCGGCCGAAGTCGCCAAACAGGCAATGAAAAAATAATAAAAAAAATCCGGCTGCGAGGATACCCTCGCAGCCGGATTTTTTAATTGCGTTTCGCGAATTTATTGCCAAAATAGCCGAAAAGCAGGGCAAATGCGATGGTAAATACGCCCATCCACAGGAAGGCATCCTGCCAGAATTGGATCGGAAAGAGGCGGATCAGCGTGTCTGAAAAAAGGAAAAGCCAGGTATCCCCGCTGAAGAAAATGCGGTGGAAGTCTGTGAATAATGTGTTGAAGCTGATCAACACAAAAATCAAGATCGCGAAGATCAGCCCAATCGTCACCCAGCCTCCGCTGGAAATTGCTTTCCAAAAACGCTTTAAACCTTTCAAAGCCCAACTGATCAGGCCAACTGCCACGAGGGCTGCCAGCAGGATCCACCAGGCCACAAACATCGACTGGATCAAATTTTTCACATCCAGCATGTGGCTGAGTTCGCGGTCGGTATATAAGGGTGAACCGTCTGCCAGCTTCTGATTTGCCAACCAGGAAATTCCCTGATCGTTAAGCAAATAATCCATCGATATTTTTGACCACTGCAGCCTGTCTTGCAGCGAAAAGCCGTAACTATCCGGCGGAAAACCTGGCGTGTGGTATTCAAAGTCCAGATAAAGGTAGGGAATCATCAAGATGCGGATCGCTGTCATCAGCAGGAAAAAAGGGACGGCAATTGTGACCAGGAGCATACCAAACCCGGCAAGTCGTTTCATTGTAATTTTTCTCCGGAAAAAATAAATCGCAGGATCATATCATTCGTTATCCATTCCACGGGGTCAAGATCGTCGGTGAAAACCGGACCTGGCGCCGGCGCCGCCTGCAGGCTGGCAACGGCAGTTTTGGCCGTTTCTAATAATAACGGGGGGAGATTTCCCCGGGAGACCAGGTAATCATAATTGCGTTTGAGATTTTCATCGACGGTAGCCTGGACGGTGGCATAGATGATTGTATTAAATGTACCGGGAACGTCCACCACGTGCACTGACGGGAAGACACTCAAAATAGTGCTGGCCAGAGCCTCAACCAGCCGCCGGTCGTTCGGCGCCCGCCCGACATTGATCACCATCACCCCATCCTGGGTGAGGTGCTGCCTGACGATTTGAAAAAATTCCCGCGTTGTCAAATGCCAGGGGATATAGGGCGGGCGGTATGCATCCACACTGATCACCTGGTACTTTTTGGTGGAGTGCTCCAATCCCCAGCGCCCATCCTGCACGATCACATTGAGATTGGGTTCATTCATATCGAAGTATTTCCGCCCAATATCCACTACTTTCTGATCGATTTCGAACCCATCGATGGGGATCGGCCCATAAACATACGTCGCCTGCCGGGCGGTCGTGCCGGCAGCCAGGCCCACAATCGCCATGCTTTTGACATTTTCGGGAGGATATGGATAGGCGTTGAAATACGGCGCGATCAGGACCATCTCCCAGGGACCGTAATAATCCATGATCGTGGGGTGATAAACCGAATGCATGCCCTGACCTTCATTCATGCGCAGCACCCGGTAATGGTTTGATTCCAGCACCTGAAGGTAGTTGTAGGATGATTCCGTTTCATAGATCATCCCGGCAGTGTCCTTTTCCGGCCCTGCCAGGCCGATCCACCAGATAAGCCCCAGCAGGATCGGGGTCCATAAATAAGCCAGGGTGATGCGTACTCCAGCGGTGCGCCACAAACCAATCAGCGCGGAAACCAGCAGAATCGCGCTCAGCACGAGAAATGTACGATAAATGCCGATGGTGGGGATCAGGAACAAGACCGGCAGGAAAGTTCCGATAAATGACCCCAGGGTGGAAATGGCGTAAATCTTCCCGGAAATTTTCCCGGCGCTGTCCGTTTCCTGGATCGCCAGGCGAATGGCAAATGGTGAAGCGGTGCCCAGCAGCGTGACCGGCACGATCAGCAGCACCAACACGGAAACGAATGCGCCCGCCAGCATGCCAATTTGCAGTTGATCGAAGGCATCCGAAGCAGAACGCAGGACTGGTTTCGAAACCAGAGGAATCAGCGCGATGGCGAGCGCAGCCCAGATCAGGATCTGGAAAAAAGTCCGGTAAGAAGGAGAGCGGTCAGCCCAATACCCTCCCAAAAAATACCCACCCGCGAGATAGATCAGGATCAGGCCGATGATGCAGGCCCAAACCAGATTGCTCATCCCAAACGTTTGCTCCAGCAGGCGGGAAGCAGCCATTTCAAGCGCCAGAGAGGTGAGCCCTGAGACAAAGACAGCTGAGAATAAATATTTTCGCATAGATATAGGCAAAATTTTTGTTTCGAGAATTATAACTGCATTTTTGCTGCGAGTGATGATCCTGTATCTTCCAGAATGAAATATAATCTTAACCAGGAGGCAGGCAATGGCGAAGATCGAATCGGTAACGAAACGCAGTGGAGCGATCGTCCCTTTTAACCCGGAAAGAATCACCAATGCCATCTACCGGGCGGCAGTTGCCGTGGGCGGCCGTGACCGTTCTATTGCCGAAGGATTGGCCCGCGATGTGGTCGCATTCCTCGAATCAAAATCCTCAGACAGCTATATCCCGACGGTCGAAGAAATCCAGGATATTGTTGAGAAAGTATTGATCGAAAAAGGGCATGCCCGGGTAGCGAAAGCCTATATTTTATATCGTGAAGAACGTGCCCAGACGCGCAGGCTGCGAGCCAGGATCGCCGCGAAACCTTCGGAAAATATTCCCTGGGCGAAAATCTGGCGCGTATTGGATTGGGCTGCCAGCCACCAGCTGCATTCAAGCGAGGCCTACAACCAGCGTGTGCAGAATGGTGAAATTGGCCAGATCATTCAGGAATGTGAGGCGGCCTATAACGTGGATGTTGAAAATGCGGCCGAGATGGTCAGTTCACGCATTGATCATCTGAAACTGGTGATTATCTCTGGGCCTTCTTCTTCCGGCAAAACCACCACGACGAAAAAGATCGAACTGCGGCTGCAAAGAATGGGTTACAGTCTGGTGGCCTTGAACCTGGACAATTATTTCTTCGACCTCGCATTGCATCCCAAGGATGAGTTTGGAGATTACGATTTCGAAACCCCGCAGGCGCTGGATATCGATCAGATAAACGAACACCTCAACAGCCTGGTGCAGGGCAAAACGATCCAGATGCCCACGTACGATTTTAAAAGCGGCAAACGCACCGACCAGCGCACTTCACTGCGATTAAAAGCCGGGGAGTTGATCCTGATTGACAGCCTGCATGGTTTATTTCCACAGCTCACCGCCGGCATCGATGTCGAGCAAACCTTCAAGGTTTACCTTGAACCGCTGCTGCAGATGAAAGATCCGGATGGCAATTATTTCCGTTGGACGGATATCCGTTTAATCCGGCGCATGCTGCGCGATGCTTCCCACCGCGCATATTCCCCTCAAAAAACGCTGGAGCACTGGCATTACGTGCGCGCCAGTGAAATGCGCAATATCGTCCCATTCTTTCAGACCGCGGATTATATTGTCAACAGCGCCATGCCGTATGAATTATCCCTCTACCGCTATAAACTGGCGGACCAATTCGCGGCATGGGTCGAGCATTACCGTGACGATCCGCTGCGTGAGGATGCCTTTATGCGCGCCGAACGGACTTTGAACATGCTCCAACATATCGTTCCACTGTCCGATGATGCGATGGTCCCCAGGGATTCGGTGATCCGCGAATTTATCGGTGGGAGCATCTATGAAGCTTATTAAGGGAACCCCATTATGACCTTGCGTGCCTACCTGGAACGCCTGGAAAATGAAGGCAGGCTGCGTCATGTGCGCCAACCTGTTTCCAGGACGTATGAAATTGCGGGAATTCTCAAAAAACTGGAACCTGCCCCGGTTGTCTTTGACCGGGTGGTGGAATCTCCATTTCGTGTGGTCGGGAACCTGTTTTGCGGCAAGACGGCCTTTGCCGATTACTTCCGCATTCCCACCGCGCAAATCATCCCCATGCTTTCCGATGCCATCCAAAATCGCTGCCCTCCCGAAGTGGTTGCCAGCGCACCCTGCCAGGAAGTGGTGGAAACCGATCCTAATCTGGATGTGCTCCCGATCTTGCGGCACTGCGCCCAGGATGGAGGAAATTACATCAGTTCCGGGGTATTCATCACCCGCCACCCCCAATGGGGTCAAAATGCAGATTTCCACCGCTGCATGCAGTTTTCGCAACGTGAAATGGCGGTGCGCGTGGTGGCTTCGCGCCACTTCGATCAATTTCTCGCCGACCAGACCGCCCTGGACGTAGCCATCTGCATCGGTCTGCCCCCGCATATCCTGGCGGCTGCGGCGACTTCGGTCGAAATTGGGGTGGATGAGATGGAAATCGCCAATGCGCTGGAACCTGTGCAGGTGGTAAAGGCCGCCACGCTGGATTTGATGGTGCCGGCGGAGTGCGAATTTGTGCTAGAGGGCACCATCGACCTCAACCGGCTGCATTCCGAAGGACCTTTCGTCGATCTGACGGAAACCTATGATGTCGTCCGCCAGCAGCCGGTGTTTGAATTGAAAGCCATCACCCATCGTAAAGATGCTATATGGCAGGCGCTCCTTCCCGGAGCGCTGGAGCATAAGCTGTTGATGGGCATGCCGCGCGAACCGACGATCTTTACGAAAGTGAACCGCGTGGTGCGCTGCCTGGACGTCAATGTCAACCCGGGCGGCTGTTCCTGGCTGCATGCTCTGGTGAAGATCGATAAGCAGCATGAGGACGATGGGCGCAGGGCGATCGAAGCGGCTTTTGAGGGTCACCGCTCGTGCAAACATGTTTACGTGGTGGACGCGGATATCGACATCTATAATCCACAGGAAGTGGAATGGGCGCTGGCAACCCGTTTTCAGGCAAACCGCGACCTGCTCATCCAACTCCGCAGGCCTGGCTCCAGCCTGGATCCCAGCGCGGACGCCGGTACTCACGTTACGACCAGGGTTGGATTCGATTTGACCAAACCCCTGGTGACCGCCGGAAAATCATTCGACAAAGCGCCTTTCCCGGATGTCGACCTGAGCCGTTTCCTTGAGGAGTGAGCGAATGATTCTGACGGATGAGCAGCGCCGCATGCTGGCTGGCGACTTTGGGCGCTCGGTCAAAAAATCCATGGAGATCTTAGCTGCCCTGGGGAAAATTTACGATGCGGACCGCCTGGTGCCGGTTTCGTCGGTGCAGATTGCTGGGGTCAGCTATGATAACCTCGGGGAAGCCGGCCTGGGCTGGCTGGGGGAAATGGCAGCCGGAGGCGGTCGGGCGCGGGTGTATGCCACCCTCAATCCGGCTGGAATGGATATCGACAATTGGCAGGCCATGGGTATCCCGCCAGAATTCGCGGGTCAACAGCAGCGCGTGATCGCAGCTTTTGCCCAGATGGGAGTCGTGACCACCTGCACCTGCACCCCCTATCTGGCGGGCAACGTCCCCCATTTTGGCGAGCATATCGCCTGGGCGGAAAGCAGCGCGGTGTGCTTCGCCAATTCTGTCCTGGGGGCGCGTTCCAATCGTGAAGGCGGCCCCAGTGCGCTGGCAGCTGCCCTGACGGGTTTCACCCCTGAATACGGGCTGCATCTGGATACAAACCGCCAGCCAGGGGTTGTTTTTGACCTGGCCTGCAAGATTGAAGGCCCGGCGTCTTTTGGGGCGTTAGGCAAAGTGATTGGCGAGCAGATCGAAAAAATGCCCGGCAAACCCATCCCCTATCTGCGCGGGATCGAATGGGCCTCGCTGGAGGAATTAAAATCCTTTTGTGCGAGCGCCGCCACATACGGCGGCCTGGGGTTGTTTCACATGGAAGGCATTACCCCGGAGGCAGCTCTGGTGGCGCTGCCCGACCGGCATCTGCCGGTCGATCAGCAGGCAGTACAGTCGGCCTGGGATTCAATGGAGGATGAGGGTGATGAAGAAGTCGATTTTGTCAGCCTGGGCTGCCCGCATTTATCCCTGCCGGAACTGGCCCATCTGGCAGATCTGTTGGCGGGCAAAAAAGTCAGAAAGACCTTTTGGATCACCACCGCCCGGCCCACCAAACAAATGGCAGATCGCATGGGCTACACCCGGATCATTGAAGAAAGCGGCGCGGTGATCGCGGCGGATACCTGCTGTGTGGTGGCCCCGATCCGCGGCAGGTTCAAGGTCATGGCTACTGACAGCGCCAAGGCCTGTTATTATGCTTATTCCAAAAATAAATTCAAAACCCGCTTTTTTGAGTTCGACCAGGTGGTGGCAGAGGCGCTGCGATGATCACCGAAGGCCGGGTTATTTTTGAAGGTCGGGCTGAAGGCCTTACCCTGACCACCGGGATGGGGATTTCATTCTTTGGCGGGGTCGATCCCGACAGCGGGATCATCGTAGAAAGAGGGCATGAGTTGGAAGGGCAGTCCATTGCCGGGCGAATTCTGGTGTTTCCGACCGGTAAAGGGTCAACGGTAGGCTCTTATACTCTTTACCGCCTGAAGCAAAACGGAAAAGCTCCGGCAGCGATCCTCAACGCTGAATGCGAGACCATTACCGCGGTGGGATGTATAATTGCTGAAATCCCTTGTTTGGACCACATTACGATCGAAAAATTCCCCAGCGGTATGCGCCTGAAGGTGGATGGAAATCGGGTTGTCAAAATTTTAGACTGAGGTCGGGTTATTTTATGACTGTTCCGGAAGGTCCAAAATCCGAAGCGCAGCAGGTGATCGAGAAAAATATTCGCCACAATTTCATTGTCAACGCATTGGACGGTGCCAGTTTCTGGTTTGGGTACAGTTTTATTGCGCCGACGATCATCTTGCCCCTGTACATCAGCCATTTTACGAGCAATCCGTTGATTATTGGTTTAATTCCCTTCATCAATACCGGCGGGTACCTGCTTCCCCAGCTTTTTACCTCGAATTTTGTTGAACGCGCCGCAATTAAGAAGTTTTTTCCGGTCAACCTCGGCTTTTTCCTGGAAAGAATACCAATTTTTCTGATGGCGCCGACCGCCTACTTGCTGGCCGGCAGCCGTCCCATGCTGGCGCTGATCACATTTTTGCTGCTGTATACCTGGCACTGCGGCGGCGCGGGATTAATCATTGTGGGCTGGCAGGACATGATTGCCAAAATCATCCCAGTAGATAAACGCGGGCGTTTCTTTGGCATCACCAATTTTATTGGCAATTCCTCCGGCATTCTTGGCGCGCTGGCGGTAGCCTTCGTCCTGGAGCGCTTCACCTTTCCGGATGGTTTCGTGCTTTCATTTATTGCCGCCGCCATCTTGATGCTTTTTTCCTGGATATTTCTCAGCCTGACGCGCGAGCCGCCGGTGAAAAATACAAAACCGACGGTCTCGCAGATGGCTTATATGCGCACCTTGCCGAAAGTGATGCGCGGCGACCGGAATTTTGTCTGGTATCTGGCGGCACAAATCTTTTTTGGACTGAGCGGTATGGCGTCCGGTTTCCTGATCGTTTACACATCCAAAAATTGGAACATGCCGGATGCACAGGCTGGCGGATTTGTCATCGCCATGCAGGTGGGTCAGGCAGTTTCCAACCTGTTTTTTGGCTTCCTGGCCGACCGGAAAGGCCATAAATTAAGCCTCGAGATCGCTCTCTTATTGAGCATCGTTTCACTGGCTTTAGCTATTCTCGCGCCCAGCCCGAACTGGTTTTACCCGGTATTCTTTTTAAGAGGGGCGGTGATGGCCGGTACCTTTATTTCCGGGGTTTCCATTGTCATGGAATTTACCGGACATGAAAACCGGGCAACCTACATCGGCCTGGCCAATACCATCCCGGGTGTCGCCGGCTCGATTGCGCCGTTGATTGGTGGTTGGTTAGCCGGATTTGCAAGCTACCAATGGATGTTTGTGCTCAGTGCGGTGGTGGGGGTCGTCAGTTGGGGGCTGCTGCATTTCGCGGTGAAAGAACCCCGGCACAGGCTGCAATCGCCAGTGACATCGCTGCCGTTAGATGAGCCTGCCCAATCATGATAAAAAGGTGATTGATCAGTCTCAAAGGCTTTTCTGTCAATCGCAGGCTTTGCCTGCCTAAAAAAGATTTTTGCGAGTTTTGAAAACGCTTCTGCGTTTTCAAAACTCGCTCCTACCCCTCTCCAGGCTCCCGAAGGGAGCGATTCAAACACTCCAGCCCAGCAGGGGCTGGGCAGGTTCAAAAAAGGTATTTATCCCGCCGTTAGCAGGATAAATACCCAAGGTAATTAACCATTTAAAGAGATCGGGATAAATTCAGGCCGAAGTCTGAACTTTGACCGGTTCTTCAGCCGTGCGGCGCGAAACCGCAAATTGGAAACCAACCAGCATCAGGATCGCCCCAACCAGTTCGCTGATATATAAAATATCAACCAGGCCGGCTTTGACGAAAGATCCTGCCATAGCCGGCGAGAGGGCCCCGGCAGCGATGAACAGGTTGCCGATCACGCGGTTAAGCAGCACCTGCTTTCGCCAGAACAGGTAAGCAGAATATAATGCGCCGCCAACCATGAGGATCGTCCCATAAATATTCATAATGATGGTCAGGGCGGTGATGATCCCGCTGCGGGTTAATATTTCCTTGTATTGGCCCGAAACCGGTTGAGAGAGAATATAAGAACCGGAAGCCGCGGTGATCGGGGCGGCGGCGATCAGCAGAATGCTGACCAGGCTGAGCACGGCCAGACCAATCGCAAACCCATTGACGATATTCTTGCGGCGGATCAACAGGTAAAATGTGCCCTGGCCTAACCAGGCTGCCGTCAGCATCGCCCCGGATAAATACCAGATCTTGAGCATCCATTCGCTGAAGGTCAGCGATAAGATCAATTCGGAAAGGGTTCCCAAACCGTATAAGAACAAGCCAATGGCCCACATGGCATTATGCGAGCCGCCTTTGACCTGGTAACGGCGGTAGACGACGCCTGCAAACACGAAAGAAACCAATGTCGATATCAAGGGTAAGATGTTCATCATTTCTCCTAGGTATTGGTTATCCGGCTGGCACCCCGAATGCGATGACCAATGTAACAATTAAACCGAGAATAAGGATGGCGATGATGATGGGTATCAGCCAGCGCGTCACGGTATTTTGTTGAAAACGGGTGGAAGGTTTCCGCTCCATTGGTCGTAAATATACCCTATTATTTACAAACTAATATGAAAATAAGTTTAGATAATCGATGAAATTGTCTAATAAAACGTTCATTTACAGGTATTCAGTCTCAACCTAACACAAAAAACGCAAATATCGCACCAACCGCAATTTGCCAGGAAGCAGCCGCCAGGACATTATTATCCGGCGGCTGCTTGAATATGATATTCGGGTCGTTGGATCAGGCTACCATCACTGCTTCAGCCTGCTGGATACCCCACAGCACCTTTTCCTGATCGACCGGCAGGCGGTCGATGCGTACCCCGACCGCGTTGTGGATGGCGTTGGTAATCGCAGGTGCCGTGGGGATGATGACGATCTCGCCCACGCCCTTGGCGCCGTAGGGTCCGGTGGAAACGTTGTGTTCGATCACCAGCGGGGTTATTTCGGGGGTCAATGCGATGGATGGCATCCGGTAGCGGGCCAGCCGGTCGCTGATCACCCGGCCTTCTTCCACCTGGAAATTCTCGGTCAGGGCATGACCCAGGCCCATCATCACCCCGCCTTCAATCTGCCCGCGCAGGCCGAGCGGGTTGATCGCATACCCCACGTCGTTGCCCGATATGACGCGTAGAACCGTCACTTCACCGGTGCGGGTGTTGACTTCCACTTCGGCGGCTTGCGCCGCAAAGGAAAAGGCAAAGTGCATATCCCCGCCCGTGCCCAGCGGAGAAGTTGCCGGTGCCCAATAGGTGACGGTGGCACACGGCGTGCGTCCCGAGGCGAGGATCTTTTCGGCAGCCTCCGCCATGGTCAGGGTTTGCTGGCCGACCTGGGCCAACCCTTCCACATAGCGGATTTCTTCGGGAGGCACATCGTAAATTTCTGCCAATTCGCTGGTGATGATCTGGCGCAGGGCCTGGGCCGCCTGGCGGACGGCATTGCCACTGACAAAGGTCTGGCGCGAGGCGGTTGTCGGGCCGCCGTCCGGGGTCAGGTCGGTATCCGAAAGCAGCACCGAAATATTTTCCGGGTCTTGTTCCAGGGTTTCTGCCGCGATCAGGCGCAGTACGGTGGGCAATCCCTGTCCCAATTCGGCCGAGGAGGTGCGCACCTGGAAGGTGCCGTCTCGCAGCAGTTCGGCATCCGCGCCGGCTTTGTCCGGGGCGCCGCCGCCCAGCCCGGTGTTTTTATAAGCCACGGCAAAGCCCCAGGCGCGTTTAAAATAAGCGGCCCCTGGGACGGTTTTAGTTTTAAAGGGTTCGTCACCACCCAGGCGTTTCATTTCTTTTTCTACCTTGTCGATACATTCGACCAGGCCTACGCTGTCGCGTAAAATCTGTCCGGTATTGGTGACGCTGCCCACGTGCAGGGCATTCATCCGGCGCAGTTCCACCGGATCAACATCCAGCTCTTTTGCGAGCATATCCATGATGCTTTCTACGGCGAAGGCAGATTGAAAAACGCCAAAGCCGCGGAATGCCCCGGCGGGCGGGTTATTGGTATACATGGCGTAACAATCGGCGCGCACGTTGGGCACTTCGTATGGGCCGGAGGAATGCGTGGTGGCGCGGGTCATCACTTTTTCACCCAGCGATGCGTAAGCACCGGTATCCCCATACAGTTCAGTTTCCACCGCGGTCAGGCAGCCGTCCTTGCGAGCACCCAGCTTGACGTGGATCTGGGTGGCGTGGCGCTTGGGATGGACAATCAATGATTCATGGCGGTCGAACAGCAGCTTAACCGGTCTTCCGGTGACCTGGGCCAGCATCGCGGAATGGATCTGCCCCATGACGTCCTCTTTTCCGCCAAAACCACCGCCAATCAGTTGGCCGATGATGTGTACTTTTTCCTGGGGCAGTCCCAGGGCGCGGGCTACCTGCTCCCGGTCCTGGTAGGGGATCTGCGAGCCAACGTAGATTTCTATCCGTTCATCCGCGGTCACGCGGGCAATGCTGCACTCGGGTTCCATGAAGGCGTGGTCGTGGATGGGGGTGTTGAAGGTATGTTCGAGGATCACCTCCGCTGCGCGGAAACCTTCCTCCATATCACCTTTACGGACCTTGATGTGCTTGAGCAGGTTGCCTTTGGGGTGGATCGAACGGGTTTCGGGCAGGCGCGCCTGCACCGCGTTGCTGACCACGGGCAGCGGCTCATAATCGGCTTCGATCAAATCCAATGCCTGGGTGGCAATCTCGCGCGTTTCCGCGGCGACAATCGCCACCGCATCGCCCACGGTGCGCACATCCTGACCGATTCCGACCAGCACCGGCCAATCCAGGATGACCAGGCCGGAAATATTTTCACCGGGAACATCCGCGGCGGTCAATACGGCGACCACCCCGGGCAGGGCGCGAGCCCTGGAAACATCCAGCCTGCGCAGCACGCCAGCCGGGATCATGGCGCGTTTGACGCGGGCCTGCAGCATGCCTTCGAATTGGATGTCATCTGTATATACTGCGTGTCCGGTCACTTTTTGGACCGCGTCGGCGCGGGGATGGACCCGCCCCACGGCTTTGCCCGGAATGGCAGCCTCTTGAATCACTGGCGCCTCAACCGGCAGATTGCTGCGCATAGCTTTAGCCGCGGCCTGGACGGCGCCCAGAATGCTGGGGTAACCGGCGCAGCGGCACAAGGTGTCTTTGAGGGCGTATTTGATCTCGGCTTCGCTGGGATCCGGGTTGCGCTCCAGCAGCGCGGCAGAGGTCATGATCTGTCCGGGGATGCAGAAGCCACACTGTACCGACCCAAACTGGATGAACGCATCCTGGAGCGGGTGAAGATTTTTTTGGGTTTCCACTTCAGCGGCAGGTATAGACCGGCGAGATTGGTAATAATCTGCCAACCCTTCAATGGTAATTACCTGCCGTTGGTGGGCTTTGGCCGCCGGAAAACCGCAGGAAAGCACCGGCTCCCCGTCCAGCAGGACGGTGCAGGCCCCACATTCATCTTCCTGGCAGGCGATTTTGGTGCCCGTCAGCCCCAGGCGCAGCCGCAGCAGGTCGGAAAGCATCTCACCTGGCTGCTCTTCAATCGAAACAGGATTTCCATTAACAGTAAATTCGAGCATTATTCCTCCACCGGTAATAAACAGCGTTCCCAGGCCATGGTGAGCGCATCTTCAAGCAAAATCTTGCACAGATGGTAACGATAGGCGGCAGTCGCCCGGGCAGCACTTGAACGGAAATGCAGGGTGTCGTCTACCAGGGCCTGAGCTTTCTGGATAACAGCCGGGCCAAAGCGCTGGCCGCGGAGGGTGGCTTCGATCGCCGGCGCGCGCTGGGGTGTGGTCCCGGCAGGACCCACCCCGATGCGAATGTCATTGATTTGATCCCCCTGGCGTTCCAGCCAGGCGGCCAGGTTAATCACGGGTAAAGCCACCCCCTGGGGGCGCATCACCCGGAAAAATGCCGAGGCCTGACCGGGTTTGCGCACGGGGATGTGGAAACCGACCACCAGTTCAACCGTATCACAGATGATCGTCCGGCCAACCCCTTGAAATAGTTCGAGGATGGGCATGATCCGCCGCCCGGAAAGACCGGCAATTTCAACCGTGGCATCCGCCGCTACCAGGCCGATCGTGCCGTCCGCCGCCGGCAGGGCATGCGCGACATTTCCTCCCAGCGTGGCGGTATTGCGCACCTGGGGGCCGCCGATCAGCGCGCAGGCTTCGGCGACCGCCTGGGCATGCTTAATCACCAATGGCGAGGTGGCAATCGTGCTTACCGCCACGCCGGCGCCAATAAACAAACGCTCGCCGCGCAGTTCGAGAGACTGCATCTCAGGGATGCGGCTGATATCGACCAGGGTGTGAACGGGGGTTTGGTGACCTTGTTGCAGGTCCAGCAGCAAATCGGTCCCGCCGGCGACCGGGCGAGCCGGACCGGGGGCCGCAGACAGGGCTTGCAGTGCCTCGTCAATCGAGGTGCTAAGTATATACTTTGACCAATAGTTCATAGGGATCGGTGGTTCCTCCTGAAAGGCTGGCGGTACTTTTCGACGGGCTCTGCGGCCCGACGCCGGCAGGTTTTCCTTGCCGACCACCGAATCCAATATATTAATATTCGGAATTTACTCCGATTTGTACTAATTATACTACGCCAGCCATCATTAATCCTAACTGCTGGAGCGTACTATCTTTCGTGTCCACAACGCCAACGATCTGGCCCTCATACATGACCGCGATACGGTCGGAAAGCGCCCGAATTTCATCCAGATCTTCAGAGATCAGGATGGTGGCGATACCTGCCTGGCGCTGTTCGAGCAGGCGCTGGTGAATATATTCGCTGGCGCCGATATCCACCCCACGGGTGGGTTGGGCGGCGATGAGCACTTTCGGCTGGCGAGAAAGCTCGCGGGCCATGATCAGCTTCTGGATATTGCCCCCAGAAAGGTTCTTCAGCGGGGTATCCAGAGTCGGGGTCTTCACGTTGTACTTATCGATCATTGACCGCGAATGGCTGGCGATGGCTTTAAAGTCGAGAAAAATGCCGCGGCTGAACGGCGCTTTGCCGTGATCTTCCAAAACCAGGTTGTCTGAGACGCTAAAATCTTTGATCGCGCCATCGCGCATCCGTTCTTCAGGAATGTAAGATTGCCCGGCCTCGATATGCTCGGTCGGCGAGGCGTGGGTAACGTCTTTTCCGGCCAGCAGTACCTTGCCATGCTGGATCGGGCGCAGTCCGGCTAAAGCTTCGGCCAGTTCGCGCTGACCGTTGCCAGACACACCCGCCAGAGCCAGAATTTCGCCGGCGCGTACACTCAAGCTGAAATCTTTGACTGCATCCGCGCCCCGGTCGCCGCGCACGGTGACCCCTTGAACATCCAGCAGGATATCACCGGCCTGAACCGGCGGTTGGTTATACTGCAAGATTACCGGTCGACCGACCATCATTTCAGCCAGTTCGGCCCGGGTTGCCCCTTCGGTGAGGCGCGTCCCGACCACTTTGCCGTCTCGCAGCACGGTGACCCGATTGCAAATGCCCAGGACTTCGTGCAGCTTGTGGGAGATGAAAATCAAGGCATGCCCGTCGGCAGCCATTTCCTTCAATGTTTTAAAAAGGTCATCTACTTCCTGCGGGGTCAGCACGGCCGTGGGTTCATCCAGGATCAGCAGCGCCGCCCCGCGGTACAGGGCCTTGACGATTTCCACGCGCTGCTGCTCGCCGACCGCCAGCTGCCAGACGTAGGCGCGCGGTTCTACCTTCAGCCCGTACTGTTTGCACAGACCCATCATCCGCTTTTCCACCACATCCAGATCCAGCAGCGCGCCGCGGGTAGATTTCAGGCCTAGAGCCACGTTTTCGACCACGGTCAGGGATGGCACGAGCATAAAGTGCTGGTGAATCATCCCAATCCCGGCATTGATCGCATCCTGCGGCGAACTGAAGCGGTGTTCTGTGCCGTTAATCACGATCGTGCCCTCATCCGGACGGTAGAGACCGTATAACTGCCGCACCAGGGTGCTCTTGCCGGCGCCATTTTCTCCAAGCAGGGCCAGGATTTCACCGGACTTTACGAAAAGGTCGATATGATCGTTAGCCAGCACGCCCGGGAAGCGTTTGACGATCCCGGTCATGCGCATTTCATCGATGCGCGGCTTGCCAGTGGGAAGGAGATTTGTCATAGCAGTTTGGTTGGGGTCAGGAGGGGCTCCCCTTGCCGGGCAGCCCCTCCTCTTTCAGATCAGACTACTTCGCGACAGCTAATGGATCGATCGATCCGTCTTCGATGCCTTTGATCGCAGCATCGGCAGCTGCTTTTGCATCGGCGGGAACCGTAATGGCACTGTTGTAATTGATCACCAGGCCGTTGTTCTTGAAGGTCAGAGTATAGGATTTATTGCCCAATACACCTGCCGCGCGGCTGGCTATGATGTCTTTGAGGATGCCGGTCCAGTCGTAGACCTGACTGGAAACGACGATCGTGGGGGCCAGGGAAGTCTGGTCCCACTGGGTGCCAAACCACATAGCGCCCTTGTCTTTGCCAACCCCGATCGCTCCAACGACCGACTGCGAGGAACCGGTGAGCACATCCGCGCCGGCATTAATCTGGGTGGTGGCGGCGGCGGCCATCAGCGACACGTCCGAGAAGGAACCGGTATAGGTCACATTTACCTTGGCGGTTTTCTTGGTCGCCAGAACGCCGGCCTTGAAACCATCCACGTAAAGTTTTGCGTCGCCGGCTTCAACCGGACCGCAGATACCGATCACACCCGATTTCGACATCATCGCGGCGAGCACACCTTGCACGTAGCCGCCCTGTTGGGCTTCAGCCTGGTAGGCAAACACGTTGTTGATGCCGTCGGCCTGGAAGGTATCCAGACTTGTGCCCCAGGCAAAGCTTGTCTTGGGGAAATCCGGGGCAATCTGCTGCAGGGAGGTGCCGTACTGGGAACCGTGAGCGATGACGATGTCATAACCCTTGGATGCGTAATCGCGAATGGCGGCTGCGGCATCGGGGACGTTAAACATGTTCTCGGACTTGGCGATTTCCACCTTGGTCGGTCCGCCCATCTCAGTCTGGATTTTCAGCCAGGCTTCATACATCGATTGGCTGAAGGCGCCATCGGTGACGGGACTGGGGAAAATGATGGCGACTTTGAGGGTTTTTTCGGGTACCGCAACGGTGGGCGCGGCGGTGGCCGTGACTACCTGGGGGACGAGGACGGTTTCTTTCACCGTGACCGGAACGGTTTCTTTGACGGTGACCGTCTCCTTCACCGCGGTTGGCACAACGGTAGGCGTGGCGGCCGGAGCACAGGCGCCCAGGAGCAGCGAAAATAGGGCGATCAGCAGGATCATGCGAAAGACAGGTTGTTTCATTTTACTTCTTCTCCTTAAACTAGTTGATTGGATCGATATTTTCAAACTGTTAGTAAACCAATTTTGTTTCAGACACCTCCTTCAGGAAAATCTGGCCAGATTGGTAATCAAACTTCAATTTTCTCCCCGTTCAAATGGCTTGGAAAGGGCCGCCGGGGTTTGGGTGCGCCGGGCAAAAGCCAGCGCTAAAATGGTCAGGATATACGGCAGCATGACCAGCATATCATAGGGGATGGCGATATTTTTATTCAACTGCACGGTAAATTGGAAGGCGTTGACCAGGCTGAAAAGCAAAGCCCCGCCCATCACCCCCCACGGCCGCCAACCGCCGAAATAAACCAGGGCCACAGCGATAAAGCCCATTCCGTTGGTCATATTTTCCTGGAACAGGTTGACCCAGGCGATGGACAGCGAGGCACCCGCTATCCCCGCCATCACGCCGCCCAAAAGCAAAGTGGTATAGCGGATCTGGTTGATGTTGACCCCCAGCGAATCGGCAGCGATGGGGTTTTGCCCGGCGGCGCGCACCTTCAGCCCAAAGGTGGTCTTGTTGATTACGAAAGCGGCGATGGGAACAAAGAGGAAAGCGCCGTAAACCAGAATATTGTGGTTGAAAAACGCATCCCCAACATAGGGGATTTGGCTCAGTAAAGGAATGGGAATGGGCTGAAACCCGGTGATAGGCGTGGGCGACCCCAAGGTAACTTTAAAAAGCAGGCTGGATAAACCGAGCCCAAACAGCTGCAGGCCGATCCCGCTGATACCCTGCTCTGCTTTCAGGGTGACGCTGATCACCGCCATCAAAAGACCCATCAGCGCGCCAACGATGCCGGCGGTTAATACCCCCAGCCACAGGTTTCCGGTGGTATAAGCAACGTAAAACCCGCTGTAAGCGCCCATCAGCATGATGCCGTCCACACCCAGGTTGTATACACCGGATAACTGGACGAAAGTCTCTCCGATGGCGGAATATAAATATGGGGTCGCCAGGCTGATGCCTGTGCCGATAATCCCCAGGGCCTGGATAAAGAAAATCGCCAGATCATTCATAGGTTTCGCGCCGCCTCGCCCGCCGCTGAGACCAATATTTGCTGCCCACGACCAACAGGACAACCAGCCCCAGCAGCGTGCCGATCAGGGCTGAAGGAACCTGGACCGCGCGCTGCATTTTATCACCCCCGACCAGCAGGCTGCCAAACAGGATGGAAGCCGGGATCGCGCCCAGGGGATGCAGGCTGCCAAACAGCGCGGCGACAATCCCCGTGAACCCATAGCCGCCCGACAGCCCTTCAAGCATACGGTGCTGGACCCCCATCACTTCAATCGCGCCTGCCAGGCCCGCGAACGCGCCTCCCAGGATCAGAGAAAGCGCCTGGTAGAAGGGCACGCGGATGCCGGCGAAACGGGAAGCGTTTGGATTTAATCCCACGGCGCGAATGCGGTATCCCAGGGTTGTGCGCCACAGGAATATGTAGACCAGGACCGCCATGACCACGGCGATGATCGCGCCGGCATTCAGCAAGGTACTGGGCACCAGTTTGGGCAGCCAGACCGAACGCGGCAGTAAGGCGGATTGAGCAATGCGCGTCCCCAGTTGAATTTCTTTGGGGTCGATCAATGGACCGCGCAGCAGGTAGTTGCCCAGCTGCACCGCGATGGCGTTCATCATCACGGTGCTGAGAATTTCGTTCACTCCTAACCTGGCTTTCAAAACGCCTGGTATTCCCCCCCAGAATGCCCCGGCGAGAGCCCCAACCAACAGGCACAGTGGAAGCAGGATGACCCCCGGTAGGGTTGGGAAGCTGACTGCCAGCGCAGTAGTTGCCAGAGCTCCCACCAGCAGCTGTCCCTCGCCGCCAATATTGATTACGCCGCCGCGGAATGCGATGCAGATGCCAAGTCCTACCAGAAGTAGGGGTGTGGCTTTGGCCAGAGTCTGGGTGATCCCGGAAACGTCTCCAAAGGCGCCGGTGATCAGCGCCGAGTATGCCTCCAGCGGGTTGACACCCAGGGCCAGGATCATAATGGCCCCAATGAGAAATGCCACAGGAACCGCCAGCAGGGGCAGAAGGGCGTCAATCGTGCGATTGAGGAACCGGATAAGTTTGCTGCGATCTGGCATTAACTGTTCTCTCTTCGCGCTAGGATAAACCCAAAGGAGATTTACTCATCAAGGGCTATTTAACTGGACTGAAAACGGAAAAAAGGGTCCGGTTTTCTTTCAGTAAAATTATAGCGGAAAAATGAGCCCTGTCCATCACCCAGATGGATCAATTCGCGATTTGTCATACAATTGGGTCTTATCACCCGAACCGGCGGTAAGAGGATGTTTTTGAAAGAAATCCCAAATCGTTTGGGTGCCATCGATATCCTGGGTGATGTGTCCAACGATAAATTTTGGCATGTAACCGCCGCCGGGCCAGGAATGCCCGCCGTCCTCGACTGTGTAAAAGACTACCTCCATGTTTTGCGTGTTGTTGGAATATTGGATCCCGCTAACTTCTCCGGATGCAGGCAGGCTGACCGGTTCCCCCACGCATCCGCTGCGCCGGGCGTAAGATTCGATCCATTCCGGGATGGCAGGAAACGGCAGGTCAAAGGCATGGGAAGGTCCGCCCTGGTAAGGGACAATCGGGTCGCTCGTGCCGTGAAAAGCGATCAATGGCACCGGGCGGGTTGGGAGGCAGTCTTCCCAGGGCAGCAGGAAGGCGCCTGAAACGGTGGCGATCGCGGCGATCCGCTCGGACAGCCGGCAAGACAGTAAAAATGACATCCCGCCGCCGTTCGAGAGGCCGTTGGCAAAAATCCGCGCCGGGTCAATGTTGTATTCGCTTTCCAATTTATCGATCAAAGCCGAGATAAATCCGGCATCGAGGGCCGGGTCCGTCGCTGAGCCAGGGCTTCCCCGCAACCGCCAGCGCATGGGAAAACCCGTCCCGGCAGGATAGACGACGATGATACCCTGCCGGTCCGCCAGGTCGTTCCAGCGGCTGATTTGCATCTGGTGGGCGGGCCACTCGGCAAAACCGTGAATACTGATCACTAACGGGGTGGGTCTGGTAGGGTCGTAGGTCTTGGGGACATACAGCAGATACTTGCGCTTTTCACCGGATGCTATGATTTTTCCGTTGGTCCTGTTCAAAAATCGAAAAACCAGGACCACGCCTGTTAAAAGAGAGGCAATCAATACAACCAGGCTGGACAAAAAGCGAAAGATAAATTTTTTCATGATTTTGGGCCCCAAGATGAGATGTACGCATTATAAGTGTAAACGAGTGAAGTTGTTGTTTGAAATCGAGAAGCGATTTCAAACAACAACTTCACTCATAGAGGCTTATCTTCGTTCTTTTTACCTCTCAAATAGTATCCATGATCGGGTGATACAGTTTTAGCGTTTCACCATAATCCATTTCCAGAACCTCTTCGAGCCATTGGTGACCCGCGCTTTGATAATCTTTGCTATTAATCACCCAATTGTGCAGAGTCTTCCAGCCGTTTGGAATGAGTTCAAATGGATCTTCAAAGCAGCGATCAAGGGTCATCACAGCATAACGACCACCTGCGAAATACTGGATTTGGATTTCGCCTGATGATTGGGTTGTTTCCGGGACAGTTTCCCACACTTCATATCCGCGCAATCCGTCCCGTTGTTGGTTGGGTGTGACTTCGACAACAAACCCAAACTTTCGACTTCCTGTTTGGTGACAATTGTCAACGATCCATTTTTTCAGCCTTTCACGCCCATCTTGTTCGGGTGTCGTACTGCTCACTCGTAAACAAGCCACTCTCAATGGTGGGAGGGTTTCAATGGTAACTTCACTAGTCTGGTATGTAGTCATGGATGATCCCTTTTTTTATTTATCATAGATCGATCGTGTCTCAAATTCGTCTCAAAGATTACAAATGACTATATAATATTATTCACCCGAAAGGATTGTGATGTCTGAACTAGCAATTCATCTCTTCGGCTTTCCAGAATTTCTGATCGATGGTCATCTAATTCATCTTAAGCGTCGAAAGACCATTGCCTTACTGGCTTATCTATCCGTTGAGACCTTTCGGATTGGATCATCACCAGCCGGGATTGGCCGAGAAACACTTGCGGCTCTCTTCTGGCCTGACTGCTCGCAAGACCAGGCCGGTGCCTATCTCCGCCAATCTTTATGGGAATTTTCCAGCCTGGCGGGTGAAAACTGGATTTTACGTTTTGGTGGGGAGCTGAGCCTCAATTTCCCGGCTGGCATCACTGTAGACACCAACTTGTGTGAAACGATTTTCCGCCAGTGGAAAAATGCCGGCGGCCAGACTGATTTACCCGAAATCCAGGTAGAGGAAGTGATTCGGCTGGTTTGTGGTAATTTTTTAGCCGGTTTTAACTTGAAGGATAGTCCCTCATTCGATCATTGGCAGACCATCCAGAATGAAACTTTGCGCGGTCAAATCGCACAATTACTCGAAGCGAGCACGAATTCGATGATGACCCGTAGTGACTTTCACCTGGCAGAGGTTTGTGCCGCAAAATGGTTGGCGCTCGATCCGCTTAATGAGAAGGCGCATCGCGCGCTGATGGATATTTTTAATCAAACGGGTCAAAAAGAAGCAGCGCTTCGTCAATTTGAAGTTTGCCGATCCATTCTCAAAAAGGAATTGGATGTTGAACCAGAGCCTCAAACGCTGGCGCTTTATAAATTGGTGAGAAAACGGCTGGAAATCGAGCCTGCAAATCCTTCAAATTCCCTCGCGCTTCATTCTGGCGGGGTATCCTTTCAGAAACCCATAGGGACGGTGACCTTTGTATTTACGGATATTGAGGGCAGCACCCACCTTTGGGAGCATAAAAAAGAGGCGATGAAGCATGCTTTCCACCGCCAGGAAGAAATTGTGCGCAGCGCTATGGCTGCCCATGATGGATATGTCTATAAGATGATCGGAGATGCGTTTCAGGTCGCCTTTGCCACTGCCAGTAAAGCTTTGCAGGCGGCAGTGGAAGCACAACGGAACCTGCACAAGGAAAACTGGGACAGCTCTATTGGTGAAATCAAGGTGCGCATGGCATTGCACACCGGCGTTACTGAAGAAAGGGATAATGATTATGTTGGGCCGTCATTAAATCGGGTGGCCAGGTTGCTGAGCGCCGGGCACGGCGGTCAGGTACTTTTATCCGAGGCCGTCTACCAGCTGGTGCGCGATGATCTCCCATCAGAGACTGCCCTGCAATACCTGGGCGAATATCGCTTAAAAGACCTGATCCAACCGGAAAGAGTGTATCAATTGTCATCTCCCGGTCTGCTCGCAAAATTTCCTCCCTTAAAAGCAGAAAGCACACGCCTGGTATTGTTGCCGGTCCAGACCCACCCATTTATCGGTCGAGAGGTCGAATTAGCGCATATTGCCCGATTGCTAAATGATCTGGGCTGCCATTTAGTTACACTGCTTGGAATTGGTGGTTCTGGGAAAACCAGATTGGCTGTTCAGGCAGCAGAGGAGGCACAAGGATTTAAGGATGGTGTTATTTTTTGCAGTTTGGAGAATGTGGAATCGGTTCTAGGCTTGATTCTGGCAATTTCCGAAGCCGTTAATCTGATTTTATATTTTTACGCAGGAAAAACCATCGATGCCGAAGGAGCGCGGGCGCAATTATTCCAATACCTGGCCGACAAGCAGCTTTTGCTGGTACTCGATAACTTCGAGCAATTAGTTTTCTGCGCTGATCTGATCTGGAAATTGCTCGATTCCGCTCCAGATGTAAAAATCATGATCACGTCACGGCAGCGTCTAAACCTGCCAGGAGAGTGGGTGTTAGAGGTCGGCGGATTGGCCTATCCAGACATCGCAACGATCGAGCCGTTGGAAGCATTTTCTGGAGTTCAATTATTCATCAGCACTGCTGAGAGATCCGGGTCTTTTCATCCCAGCCAAGAAGATTGGCTCGCGATCCAGCGCATTTGCCAACTGCTCGAGGGAATCCCCCTCGGGCTGGAAATGGCCGCATCCTGGACGCGAACGTTATCTTGTATAGAAATCTGTGATGAAATTGAGCGAAACCAAGATTTCCTGGTCACGTCCTGGAGAGGAATGCCAGAACGCCACCAGACCCTGCGGTCAGTTTTTGAACATTCGTGGCGCCTGTTAAGCGAAAATGAGCAGGCAGTTTTCAGCCGCCTATCAATATTTGTGGGAGGGTTCAACCGTGAAGCTGCCCTGATGACTGCGGATGCATCGCTTTCTCTCATCGGCGCTTTTGTAGATAAAGCATTGGTCCGGCGCATTTCCTCCGGCCAGTTTGAAATCCATCCTCTCCTGCGCCGGTACGCGGCCGAAAAGCTTTCTGCCGACCAGATAAAGTATTCGGATGCCCGGTCGAGGATGGCCAATTATTACACCGACTGGTTATCCAATGTGAATAATACCCTCAGAGGCAGCGGTCAACTTGCGGGTTTGGCAGCTATTCGCATGGAAATTGCGAATTTACATGAGACTTTGGAATGCCTGGTGAGTAATGTCGATGTGGAACGCCTTTCTCGCGTGTTACCGGTCTGGATTCTGTACCATGTGATGAACGATCGCAAGTTGGAAATGTTGGAATCCAGCCGGATGATCGTTGGCCTTGTTGACCGATTGCGTCCTCAGATCACTACTTTGAATAGTCTGGAAGCTGGATTGCTGGCGCTGGCGTGTGCAACAGTCCGTTTCTTTTGCAACGATGTTTGGGAGCAACCCCTGGTAGAACCCTACTTGAGAGAAAGTGTAAACCTGATCAAAGATATTCCCGACAACCAAAATAAGGCCTATGCCTTATTACTTAATGGTATTGGTTACAGCAGTTTAGACTCAACTGAAACAATTGCGTTGGCTAAACAGAGTGCTCGCCTGTTTGATCAATTGGGAGATCCTTGGGGAAGTGGCATGGCCCTCCTGGCTGTCGGAGATGCGAATACTTTTGCTATTTTGGTCCCTGATGATGCCCGGTCTGCATATACCAGAGGGTTATTGGAATTTACCCGCTTGGGTGGTGAGTGGGGTCGAGCGTTGTGCCTGGCAGGTTTAATGTATCTTGAAAGCAGGGTGGGAAATTTTCAAGAATCACTAAAATATGGTCATGCCTGCATGCTCATCTTGGGTGAAATGGGCAGCTTCGAACGCATGGCCCAAATCCGCCACAACCTGGCAGACACATCGGAAAAAATGGGATGTATTCCCGAGGCAATTGGATATTATCAGGACAACCTTGAGCATTTTACCAGGCGGGGGGACAAAGCCGCCCAACACTTTTACCAAAACAAACTGGCGGAATTGACCACTAGAAAAAGCGCTTAAAAATTTTTCAGACAATTCCTTTCATCGGCTTGTGTTCTTTGAACCTGCCCCCCTTCATGAATGAAGGTTCAATTTTTTTGGTTATATTTTGACGTTCATCTAAAAGTCAGCTGAGCATGATAAACTTGTCCGAGATTAAAATGAAAGAGATCATCCTGAAGAATGGCTAACTTCTCCGCAACAGCGGTCGCTTGCGCTAACATCGCATTCATCAAGTATTGGGG
Organism: uncultured Chloroflexia bacterium; assembly: GCA_963743005.1. Lineage (GTDB taxonomy): Bacteria > Chloroflexota > Anaerolineae > Anaerolineales > Anaerolineaceae > CAVUNY01. Next base: position 179,642 of record CAVUNY010000001.1, read on the forward strand.
CAACCGTGATGCCAGGCTGCGAATCCCGGTCAACGGCTCGATCTCGATGAATCTGGACGGCTTGTTCACCCAGACTCGGGTCACTTTCCGCCCAGAGCACGAGATGGATATTTTGAATCTCAACCGCCAAATAATCAGTGGCAGGGCCCTGGAAAGGGTGAGTTCGATCCTGGACCTGGTGCGCGCGCAGGCCAGGCTGCCGCTTTTTGCCGAAGTGGTCAGCGAGAATAATTTCCCCACCAGCGCCGGGATCGCCTCATCGGCGGCAGCCTTCGCCGCTTTATCCCTGGCGGCTTCATGCGCAGCCGGGCTCAACCTCAACGAGGCAGAACTTTCTCGCCTGGCGCGCAGGGGATCGGGTTCCGCGGCGCGATCCATCCCCGGCGGGTTTGTCGAATGGCAGGCAGGTGAAACCGACCTGGACTCGTATGCCTTCAGCATCGCCCCACCGGCGTATTGGGAACTGGTCGACCTGGTGGTGATCGTCCAGGCGGATGAGAAACTGGTTGGCTCGAGCGAAGGACACGCCCTGGCATGGGCCAGCCCACTGCAAGAGGCCCGGGTTCAAGATGCTCCGCGCCGCCTGAATACCTGCCGCAAGGCGATATTGGATCGTGATTTTGATGCTCTGGCGGCTGTGGTTGAGCAAGACAGCAACCTGATGCACGCGGTGATGATGACTTCGAACCCGCCTTTGTTTTATTGGGAACCGGCCTCATTATCCGTAATGAAATTAATCCCCCAATGGCGGAGATCTGGATTGGCGGTTTGTTACACGCTGGATGCCGGGCCGAATGTGCATGTCATTTGCCAGGCAGACGCCGCCGGTGAAGCGCAAAACCGGCTGGAAGCAATCCCGGAGGTGAAGAATATTTTAAAAGCGTCTCCTGGGGGTGCTGCGCGCAAAGTAAAGGATGTACACCCATACCCCGCCCAGGCAAATGAATGATTATCGGATTATAATTAGTGTAAATAGGTAAATCGATGACAAATGCTGTTTCAATATTAATATTTATTCTGGCTTTCAGTTTTCTGGCTTTCGTCCATGAACTGGGACATTTCTTAATTTCCCGATTATTTAATATCGAGGTTGAGGAGTTTGGTCTCGGCTTTCCTCCGCGCGCGGTGCGTTTGTTTAACTGGCGGGGGACCGATTTTACTTTGAATTGGATCCCTTTCGGCGCGTTTGTGAGGCCTAAGGGCGAAAACGATCCGCTGGTTCCAGGCGGATTGGGCGCTGCCCATCCATTAAAGCGGCTGGCAGTTTTGTTGGGCGGCCCGGTGATGAACATCATCATCGGCATCCTGTTATTTACGGTGGTCTTTGCGCAGACCGGGATCCCGGATTACTCCAGGGTCGAGATTGGCGGCGTGATCCAGGGGGGAGCCGCGGAGCAATATGGGCTCCAAACCGGGGATATCATCAAGTTGGCCAATGGGACGATCATTAATGATATGAATGTGCTGCGCAATATTATCCAGGGCTCTCCGGAAAAACCGATCGCGATGGATCTGGTGCGCAATGGGCAGGACACGACCATCTCCATCACCCCTAAAACCAGCAATGGGTTAGGTGTGATTGGCGTGTATCTCAGCAACCCCATGGTGGCCACTCCCTGGATCGATACCCTGCCCTATGCCGCTAATATCTCGGTTGAATATGTACGCCAGTTGATTGCTTTACCCGGAAAGATCATTATGGGCCAGCTGACACCCGATCAGAGCCGGTTGACGGGGCCGATTGGCTTGGGGAATATGTTCGTTCAGGCTCGCCAACAAGATATCCAGGCCGATTCTTCTGCCTCCGGCACGCCCGGGGTAACTTCCCTGTCCCTGATCGCCTTGATATCTGTCGCCCTGGGTATTACCAACCTGCTGCCGCTTCCCGCCCTGGATGGCGGCCGGATTGTCTTCCTCCTGCCAGAGCTGCTTTTACGCAAGCGGATTCCGGCGAAATATGAAAATACCGTCCACATGATCGGTTTCATGGCGCTTTTGTTGTTGATGGTTGTGGTCACGGTTCAGGATATTATCAACCCCATCAACCTCCCTTAAGGATAATCTATGCCAAAGACTAAACAGAAAACCGTGCCCTTCTCGCAGGTGTTGGCGTCCCTTCAGGACACCACCCGGCCATTTCCGGCTGTCCATCTGCATCGATTCTCGGATCTCAGCGGGTCGGATCTGGCCCAATTCAAGAATATCTGGGCGAAAGTCGAGACCAACCGCAGGGCCGCTATATTGGAGGACCTGGAAGAACTGGCCGAATCCGATACGGTCGTTTCATTTGATGAATTGGCAAAATTTTCTTTGGCCGATGACGAACCTCGCGTGCGCGAAACTGCGCTGCGTCTCTTGTGGGAAAACGAGGATAAGAAACTTATTCCCACCTATCTCAATATGATGGAAAAAGACGTTAACGCGATGGTCCGAGCCTCGGCCGCGACCGCTTTAGGCCTGTTCGTTTATAAAGGCGAGATTGAAGAAATTCCCGCTGAAATAGTGGCGAAGATTGTAGACCGCCTGCTGAAGGTTGAGAAAGGCAAAGATGAACCCATCGTCCGCCGCCGGGCGCTCGAATCTTTGGGATATTCCAGCCATAAAGAGGTCCACGGACTGATTCTGAAAGCTTACCACTCCACCGATAAAGAATGGCAGGCCAGCGCTTTGTTTGCCATGGGGCGCTCTGCCGATGAAACCTGGGAAAAGTCCATTTTGGAGAGCCTGGAAGCGAATGATCCTGAAGTGGAGTTGGAAGCGGTCAAAGCCGCCGGCCAATTGGAGATGCAGTCCGCGCGCGAGCCGTTGATCGCCAAGCTTGAGCATTTCGCAGAATTGGACGAGGAAGTGCGTCTATCCACGGCCTGGTCACTTTCGCAAATTGGCGGGGAGGATGTGCGCCAGGTCCTGGAAAAGTTAGTAGAAGATATCGAGGATGATGAAGAAGCCGATTATATCGAATTGGCTTTAGAAAACCTCGCTTTTACAGAAGAAGTGCCGGGGTATGGGATGTTCGACCCAATCGCCAGTATTAAAGAGCATACCCGCATTGTTGACCTCACTGAACCGGATGGGGATGAAGAAGGCGAGGACGACCTGACCGATGAAATGGATTCCCAAGAGCAGAATTAACCTGCATAACCTGCGAATATTCGGAATACTGGCCATCCTGTTGGCCAGTCTGGGCGGCCTTGGTCATGCAGTTCAGGCTGAGACAGGTTTTCAATTCGACAATCTGGACGTAATTTACACCTTTGGGCAGCAGGTATCTTTTCGGGCGCAATACAAACCGGTAGACCTTGCCAAAAAGGTGTACTTATTCTTTCAACCCGCCGGCGAAGACACCCGCCTGATTGAAATACCGCTTAACTCCCAGGGTGATGTAGATTATTCCTACGATCTCACTACCCATTATTTGCGTCCATTCAGCCGCACGGAATTTTGGTTTCAGGCCGAGCTGGCAGACGGCGAAAAAGTGGAGAGTCCGAAGCAGGCTTTTGATTATATCGACAATCGTCAGACCTGGCAGTCGCTGGATAACGGCAGCATCCAGGTAAACTGGCTGAATGGAGACCTGTTCTTCGGCCAGGATGCTTTGAACTCAGCCGCGTCCGGTGCGAAGAAGGCCTCATCGATATTTCCCGGACAAGATCTTTCCGGCTTGCGGATATATTTGTATGACAGCGCCGCCGCGATGCAGGCTGCCCTTAATAATGGCCAACCATCCTGGGTAGTTGGGCAAACCAGCCCCGACCTGGGGATTATCATCGTCTCAATTGCGCCGGGGGTCGACCAGCAGTTAGAAATGGACCGCCAGATTCCGCATGAAATTATGCATTACCTGTTGTATATATTGGTGAAGGATGGTTATCAAAACGTCCCCATGTGGTTGAATGAAGGCCTTGCGTCCATCACAGAGACGTATGCCAACCCCGATTACCAACGGGCATTAACCAAGGCAGTGGCTGATGACGGTCTGCTGCCATTGAATTCCCTCTGCGCCAGCTTTCCTCAAGATGCCTCCAATGCCTTTCTGGCCTATGCCCAATCCGATTCTTTTGTCCATTTTCTGCAGGATAAATTTAGCAACAATGGTCTGCTTAACCTGGTGCAGGCTTACCAGAATGGTTACAGCTGTGAAGAAGGCATTGTCACGGCGACTGGCAGCTCACTCAGCCAGCTTGATTATCGCTGGCGTCAGGAAAGCCTGGGAGTGGATACCGGTTCGTTGGCTGTGCAGAACATGCTGCCATTCCTGTTGATCGCCGGGATTCTGGTGCTGGTGCCCTTATCCGTCGCCGGGATCGTCGTTCTCAACCGGGGAAAGCCCTGAGAAACCGGGGAACGCGGTGATGAATGATCCGTTGGCTTGCTTGCATGTGGTGGTGGAAGGACGAGTGCAGGGGGTGGGTTTCCGCAATTTCGTACAGGAAAGAGCCCAGACCCTGGGATTGACCGGGTGGGTACGCAATATCAAAGAAGACCAGGTGGAGGTCTGGGCAGAGGGGGCGCAGGCAGACCTGGATAAATTGCTGGAAATTGTCCGCCGCGGCCCGCGTTCGGCCTATGTGAGCGGGTACCACCTCGAACCCGAAACGCCCAAAGGCATCTTTGTCAGGTTTCAGATTGCTCCATCGAGCTGGATGTAATTAAACTTCCCCGGCCAATAATCGAGCTTTCTGCCATGGAGGCATATTCGGATCCTCGGCTAAAATGCCGCGTAGTTCCAGGATTTGGTCGCGTAAAGCGGCGGCGCGCTCGAATTCCAGCTCTTTGGCGGCAGCTTTCATCTGGTTTTCCAATTCGGCGATCACTTTTTTGATCTCCGCTTTCGGCAGGGGGGCATTTCTCCCCGCGTTGTATTCGCCGCGCGTTTCGGCTACCACGCTGCTCTTCACCCGATCGGTTATATCGTGAATAGCCTTGATGATCGTCAGCGGCTCGATATTGTGAGCTTTATTGTAGGCTTCCTGTTTGGCGCGGCGGCGGTTGGTTTCATCAATGGCTCGCTTCATCGAATCGGTGATTCTATCCGCGTACATGATTACTTTGCCGTTGACATTACGGGCCGCACGCCCAATAGTCTGGATTAATGCGGTGTCAGACCGCAGGAAACCCTCTTTATCCGCGTCCAGGATGGCGACCAGCGATACCTCCGGCAGATCCAGGCCCTCGCGCAGCAGGTTGATCCCTACCAGCACGTCGAACACCCCCATGCGCAAATCGCGTAAGATCGCCACTCTTTCCAGGGTTTCGACTTCCGAATGCAGGTACTGGACCTTGATACCCAGTTCCATGATGTAATCGGACAGGTCTTCCGCCATGCGTTTGGTCAGGGTGGTGACCAAAACGCGCTCCCCTACCTCAGTCCGGCGCCGAATCTCGGATACGAGGTCATCGACCTGGCCTTTCGACGGGCGGATATCCACCTGAGGGTCGACCAGGCCAGTCGGGCGAATGATCTGTTCGACAATCTGGTTGGCGCGGTTCAGCTCGTAGGCTGCCGGAGTCGCTGAAGTATAAACGGTGTAGCCCATGTGTTCTTCAAATTCCGAGAATTTCAGTGGGCGGTTGTCCAAGCAGGATGGCAGGCGGAAACCATATTCAGCCAGTACCGACTTGCGGGATTGGTCCCCGTTAAACATCCCCCGGATTTGGGGGACGGACATGTGGGATTCATCGATCACCAGCAAATAATCGCTCGGCAGGTAATCGATTAATGTCCACGGCGCAGAACCGGCGGGGCGTTGGTCCAGGTGGCGGGAATAGTTTTCGATGCCAGAGCAGTAGCCGACTTCGCGCAGCATCTCCAGATCGTAGCGGGTGCGCTGTTCGATGCGCTGGGCTTCGAGATATTTGCCCTCTTTTTTATAATATGCCAACCGCTCTTCCAATTCCTGTTCAATGTCGGCGATGGCTTTCTTGAGATGATCTTCTTTGGCGATGAAATGCTTGGCCGGGTAGATATCGATCGAGTCTGGCTCTTCAAAAATTTCGCCGGTGAGCGGGTTGTAGCTCAAGATGCGTTCGATCTCATCCCCGAAAAAAGAAACCCGGAAAGACTTGCGGTCTTCATACGCCGGGAAGATCTCAAGCGTTTCCCCGCGCACCCGAAACGTCCCCTGTTTCAACTCCAGGTCGTTGCGCTGGTATTGGCCTTCGATTAATTGGCGCAGCAGCGCATTGCGGCGGTAAATGCTGTTCTTCTCCAAATGGATGGCAACCCGTCCGTATTCTTCGGGGTTGCCCAAACCGTAAATGCAGGAAACCGACGCCACAATGATGACATCTTTACGCGACATGAGTGCAGTCGTGGCAGCCAGGCGCAGGCGCTCGATTTCTTCGTTGATATCCGTTTCTTTTTCAATATACAGGTCGTGCCGTGGCACATACGCTTCCGGCTGGTAATAGTCGTAGTAAGACACAAAGTATTCAACCGCGTTTTCCGGGAAGAATTCTTTAAATTCCGAATATAACTGCGCTGCCAGCGTTTTGTTATGCGCCATGATCAACGCCGGTTTGTTCATCTCCTGGATCAGGTTGGCGATGGTGAAAGTCTTCCCCGTCCCGGTGGCGCCCAATAATACCTGGTGGCGCATACCCTGCTGGACCCCATCGATCAACTGGCGGATTGCTTCCGGTTGGTCGCCGGTTGGCTGGTAAGGTGCATGAAGTTTAAAGTCCATCAGCTTCTCCTTTAATCTTCGACAATCTACTCAACAAACTCCGCAGGGTAAACCTCCGGAATTAATAGAACGAACGTTTCATTATATCACGAATCTGGACAAAAAAGGACGCCGGCAGGGTTAATCTTTATGAAATCGGTAACCAATTCCAAATACCGTTTCGATGTATCGCGGCTGGTGCGGGTCGGGTTCGAGCTTGGCGCGCAGGTTTTTGATATGCGCATCCACACTGCGTTCATAGCCTTCATACGCCACTCCCTGGTTGCCTTCCAGCAGCTGCAGGCGGCTGAAAGCGCGTCCCGGTTGGGCCGCCAGGGTTGCCAGCAGCGAGAATTCGGTGGGGGTCAGGTCGAGAGATTGTCCGGCACAGATCACGGAATGCGCTTCCAGATCGATTTCCAGATCCCCGGCGGTTAATCGCTGTGGGGTAACCGCAGCACCGGTCGAACGGCGCAGCACGGCCCGCACCCGGGCGACCACTTCACGCGGGGAATACGGCTTGAGAATGTAATCATCCGCTCCGATTTCCAGTCCGATCAGGCGGTCGGTTTCCTCCACCCGGGCGGTGACCATGATGATCGGGGTATCCGTCTTCCGCCGGATTTCTCGCGCCACGTCCAGCCCATCCAGGCCGGGAAGGTTAAGATCCAGCAGCACGAGGTCGGGGCGTTCGTGTTCCCACAGCGACAACCCGGTATCTCCCCGGGTGGCGCTGACCACGGACATCCCGGCTTTTTCCAAATAGGAGCGCAGGACGCGGGTTAGTGAGCTTTCGTCTTCAATAATCAGGATTTTCGCCATTTCAATCCTTAATAATCGCGTAAAGCAGCGCCAGCAGGCGCTCCTGCCAGACGTCTCCATCGGACCCCATAGGCATCCAGTAGGCATTTTTTCCGGTTCGCGCCAGCAGTCCGACGGATGGCAGGCTGCGCGGCGGAGAGCTTTCGGGCAAAAACGGATAGCGCAGGACGATCTGTTCGTTTTCGACCGAGACCGACGCCAGACCGGCTTCTTCCGCCAGGAGTTTGATGCGCATCTGAAAAACCAGGTTGGAGACCTGGGTGGGCAGCGGGCCAAAGCGGTCGCCGAATTCTTCGGCGATGGCCTGCGCTTCGGATTCATCCTGCAAATCGGCCAGGCGCCGGTACAGCTGCAAGCGCATGACCTGGTCCGGGACGTATTCCAATGGGATCCCGCTGGGCAACGGCAGGTCCACGTTGACCGGCGGGCGGATTTCCTTGAGCGCCGCCAGGGTTTCCTTGGGCGCCGGAAGGCCGGAAACCTGGCGCATCTGGCGCACAGCCTGGGCCAGCAGGCGCGTGTACAACTGGAACCCAACCGAAGCGATGTAGCCATGCTGGCGGGTGCCGAGCATTTCACCTGCGCCGCGCATCTCCAGGTCGCGCATGGCGATCGAATATCCGGCGCCTAACTGGGTGTTTTCCGCGATCACTTCCAGGCGTTCGGCCCCATCCGCGGTCGGCGCTTTTTTACGGTGGCGGAAGAAATAGGCGTAAGCCCGCTGGGCGCCGCGCCCGACCCGTCCGCGCAGCTGGTAAAGCTGCGCCAGGCCAAAGGTATCGCCGCGATCCACGATCAGTGTGTTGGCGTTAGGGATATCCAAGCCGGATTCGATGATCGAAGTGCACAGCAGCACGTCGATTTCACCCTCGGTAAACTGGTGCATTACGCTGGCCAAATTGGATTCGTGCATTTGGCCGTGGGCCACGCCCACCCGGGCTTCTGGCACCAAATTGTGGACGTGCTGTTCCATCGCGCGGATGGTCTGGACGCGGTTGTGGACAAAAAATACCTGCCCGCCTCGCTCCAGCTCGCGCAAGATCGCCTGGCGCACCAATCGCGGTGAATAGGGGCCGATGTGGGTGATAATCGGCAGGCGTTCGTCCGGCGGGGTGTTAATCGTCGAGATATCACGCACGCCGGTCAGGGCCATGTACAGCGTCCGCGGGATGGGGGTCGCGGTCAGGGTCAAGACGTCGACCTCGGTGCGCAGTTTCTTGAAATGTTCCTTATGAGTGACCCCAAAGCGCTGTTCTTCATCGATAATCACCAACCCCAGGTCTTTAAACAGTACGTCTTGCTGGAGCAAGCGGTGGGTGCCGATGATCACGTCGATATTGCCCGCCTGCAGCCTTTTAATAATTTCATCCTGCTCGCGCGGGGAACGGAAACGAGACAGCATCTCCACTTCCGCCGGGTAAGCTGCCAACCTGCGCCGGAAAGTGTCGAAATGCTGCTGCGCCAGGACGGTGGTCGGCACGAGTAAGGCGACCTGTTTTCCGTCCATCACCGATTTAAAAGCCGCGCGCAGGGCAACCTCGGTTTTTCCGTACCCCACATCCCCGCAGAGCAAACGGTCCATCGGACGGACGCTTTCCATATCGCGTTTGACTTCGCGGATGGCGGCATTCTGGTCCTGGGTTTCCACATACGGGAAGCTGGCTTCCAATTCCTGCTGCCAGACGCTGTCGCTGCCAAAGGCATGCCCGACCGCCACCTGGCGTTTTGCGTACAGGTCAAGCAGCTCCTGGGCAATTTCCAATACCGCCTCGCGTACCTTTTGCTTGGTATTGGCCCATTCGGGAGTGCCCAGTCGGGTTGGGGTCGGATCGCCGGCATCCGGTCCAATATAGCGGCTGAGCCGGTCAGCCTGGTGCACCGGGACGAAAAGCTGGTCGCCCTCGTCGTAAGACACCGCCAGGAACTCCCTTTCCACCCCTTCCAGGCTGCGCTGGACCAGGCCCTCGAACCGCCCGATTCCATAGTCGATATGCACCACCCAATCACCCGGTTTGAGGTCGGCGTAAAAGGTCTCCGGAACCTCACTGGTCATCTGGGGCTGCCGCCGCGGCCGCGGGCGCTCCCAGCCAAATATTTCGCTGTCCGTCAGCATCTGCAGGCTGCCCCCCGCGGGGAGGTTGAGGATCCAACCATCGGATAATGAACCGTCGATAAACTGCGGTTGGCAGGGACTCGCGCCGGCATCCTCGAACCGCCGCTCGCGCCACAGCTCTTCCAGGCGGGAAACCTGCCGCGAAACGATCACCAGGCGCGAATTTTCGCTGCAGTTCTCGCCTAAATGATCGATGAACGATTTAAGATGCCCGGCGAAGCGCGGGCCGGGGGTGAATGCCTCTGCCAGGGGTGAGCTTTCTGCGGCCGTAGAGCGGCCCAGTTCCAACCATTTGCGGCTGGAGATGCTGTCCTGGAGTTCCGACCAGGTCAGGTAGGGGATCGGGAAATCCGGCGAAAGGGTGCCTTCGTTGATCGATTCGCGGCGGAAACGCACCGATTGTTCCTCGATCTCTGCGGCGGTGGACTGCAGGTGGTCGAGATCGTCCAGGATCACCAGAGAATTGGCCGGCAGGTAATCCAGCAGGCTGGCTACCGCGGGATGCACCAGCGGCAGGTAAAATTCATTGATCGCTTCGCCTTCCAGATTCAGATCCTGGGCCTTGCCCGGGAGAAATTCGCGGGCGGGCGTCACCAAAATTTGCTCAATGGATTGGACGGTACGCTGCGAGGCCGGCTCAAACCGCCGGCAGGTGTCGATTTCATCGCCAAAGAAATCCAGGCGGGTAGGGTAAGGTTCCGCGGCCGGCCAGACGTCCAAAATGCCGCCTCGCCGGGCAAATTGGCCGGGTTCGACCACCAGGTCGGCGGCCTGATAGCCAATATCGACCCAGGAGCGCTGCAGCGCTTCGGGCTGGATCTGCTGGCCCACTTTAATGATCCGGCTGGCTTTGATGAAATCCCGCCTGGGCAGCGTGCGCGCCATCATTGCCCGGACCGGAGCGACGATCAAGGGTGGAGTTTCAGGCCGGGCCGCGCCCATAATATGATACATCGCCAGCAAAGTGATCGCCTGCAGGCGGTCTCTGCGGGTGGTTGATCCCCAGGCCGCCTGTTCATAAAAAGATGGATTGGGTTCGGGGAATAACTTCCGCACCGATTTGGGCGACCAGAAACCCATCTCATCGATCAACGTCAGGGCATGATCGGCGCGGTCGGTAATAAATATGATCGGCAGGTTTAAATCATTTTGTAATGCAGCCAGCACCGGAAGCCGGGCGGCGCGGGTTAAAGCCAATCCGGGTATTTCGCCCTGGCCTGAGAGATCTTGCAGGATTTTTTGATAGGCTGGCAAAGAGCGGATGATGTCTAACAATCCTTCACTCCTTTAAAACAGTCCCGTTAAACTGGTTCATGGCTGCTTCCAATCCGTCACAAATAAACACCCTGGCAGCATCCACCGCTCGATCCAGAACGATCGATATAATTTCCATGTCATTCTTGGAAAAACCTTTAAGAACGTAATCCGCCGCTTCTTTTTGACCGGGGGGCCGGCCCACACCGATCCTCAGGCGGGGAAAATCCTGGGTGCCTAATTGTTCGATAATGGATTTCAGGCCGCGGTTGCCGGCAGACCCGCCTTCCTGGCGAATTCGAATCGTGCCAACCGGTAGATCGATTTCATCATAATAAACCAGCAGCTGGCTTTGTGGGATGCGGTAAAAACGCATCAAACTGGAAACCGCCTGTCCGGAGAGGTTCATAAAAGTCTGCGGTTTTGCCAGCACAATTTTATGTCCTTCATAAACACCGTTTCCCACCAGCGCTTTGGACTGCAACCGGCTCAATTTGATCCCAAAAGTCGCGCACAGCCGGTCGATTGCCATGAATCCAACATTGTGGCGCGTATTGCGGTATTCCCGCCCGGGGTTTCCCAGGCCAACCAGGATGAAGGGAGAATTTTGTGAAAGTCCGGGATCGATCATCTTAAGACCTGCCTCGGCGGTGGGCTGACTGGTATAACGCCAGGAGGATGAATATGCCAGCGGCTGCCCCAATCCCAATCGCGATGCTGCCGTTCAGGTCCGAGGGCTGGACCTGGGCCGGGTTGGGCGGAAAAGCGGTCGGGGTTAAACGCGGAGTAGCGGTTGGCAGGATGGGGGTGTTCGTATTAACGACCACCGGCGTTTTGGATAGGGTCGAAGGCGTGGGGGTGTCGGTCTCTACCGGCGTGTAATTCCTTACCCGCAGGCCGGCAATTTCCGAGGACAGCACGCTGCCGTTGGTCAGGTAAACCTGCAGGCGCAGTCGATAGTTGCCATCGGCGATGGTCGTGGTATCCCACGTCGCCAGGACTCCATTGATTACCGGGTCCTTCGATTGTTGGATCAGGAACCAACTTTCCGGCTGGTTTTCGGCGTAACTGAAGGCCACTTCCGCGTATTGAAATTCTGGGATATTGGTCGTTCCCTGGATGGTGATGTTGCCCTGCAGGGCTGTTCCGGGGACAGGTGTGTTAATTTGCGGTTGATCCTGTGGCGTAGATTGAGCCCCCAGGAGAAAAAAGCAAAAGCATAAAGTGATGACCAGCCGTCTTCTCGTTAACATAGCAATCGATAAGTTTAACATGAAGAACTATGATGGTCAACCTGGAATCTAATCAAAAATGTAGTGGAAACCGGGTCGAAATAAGAGTATACTGCTAATGATTATAGAATTAGTAGATGAACAACATGTCTTATCGAATAAAAAATATAGGTGAGAAATGTCTTTTAAAACCGCAGACGAATTGAGCGAAGCGCTCAGAATGCAAAACTACATTTCAAGTAAAGAAATTTCTACCATTCTCTATCTCAGCCAGCAGTTAGGAAAACCGGTCCTGGCAGAAGGGCCGGCCGGCGTCGGAAAAACCGAATTGGCCAAGGCCCTGGCTGGCGCGACCGGGCGTGAATTAATCCGCCTGCAGTGCTACGAAGGACTGGATGAGTCGAAAGCCTTGTATGAATGGGAATATGCCAAACAGCTCTTATATACTCAACTGCTGCGCGATAAACTGCAGGATACCCTATCCAGCGCGGAAAGTTTAAAAGCCGCAGCGGATCGGCTGGCTGGAGAGGAAGATGTCTTTTTCTCGATGCGATTTTTACTCCAGCGCCCGCTGCTCAAAGCGATCCTCAGCGATAAGCCCACGGTGTTATTAATTGATGAAATTGACCGCTCTGACGCCGAGTTTGAAGCGTTTTTGCTGGAGATATTGAGCGATTTTCAGGTCAGCGTGCCGGAACTGGGCACGCTCAAAGCCGTGCATATGCCGCTGGTGCTGTTGACCAGCAACAACACCCGCGAATTGAGCGAAGCGCTCAAACGGCGCTGCCTGTATTTATTCATCGATTACCCGACCCTAGAACAGGAACTGGCTGTCGTGCGCCTGAAAGTACCCGATCTAAAACCGAAGCTGGCGCGCCAGGCCGTGGAACTCGTCCATCGTTTGCGCACCATGGACTTGCGAAAATCGCCCAGCATCAGTGAAACGCTGGATTGGGCAAAAGCCCTGGTCACTTTGAACGCCAACGCCATCGATGATGCAACCCTCGAAAATACGCTCAGCGTTTTGCTCAAGCATGAAGCGGATTTGCAGCGCGCCCGCAAAACGTTCTTCCAACCGCCCCCAGGCCGTAAAGGGGGCGATCTGGATATCAAACGCTGGCAAAATTAGGAAAGGCAGGAGTTTATGGACCGCAGAATGGTGGAATTCGTTGCCGCACTGCGCGCCGCCGGAGTAAGGATCAGCCTGGCTGAAAGCGCAGATGCTTTTACTGCTGTGGATCGGTTGGGAATTCAAGACCGGGATACATTCCGGGTGATGCTGCGCAGCACAATGGTTAAAGAAAGCTCGGATTTACCCATATTCGACCAGCTCTTCCCTCTGTTCTTCCAGGCTGGCTCCCCTCCGCCCATGACGACCCCTTCTCAAGGCCTTTCTCCTGAAGAAGCGCGGCTGATCGCCGATTTGCTGAAAGACATGAACGATCAGCTGCGCAAGATGATGGAGAAGCTGCTGGAAGGCCGGCCTTTCACCCCGGGTGAACTGCGCAAGCTGGATAACATGTTAAATATGGAGGATATCAACGATCTCCGTTACCAGAATTGGATGGCTCGCCAGATGGAACAGGCCATGCAGTTTCCTGAAGTGCGCGAAGCACTGGAACAATTGATGCAGACAATGCGCCAATTGGGCATGTCCCGCGAGCGGGTGGACCAGCTGCGCCAGATGATGCAGGCCAACCAGGAAGCGCTGCAAAAACAGCTTCGCCAACACGCCGGGCAGCAAATCGTCCAGAATATGAGCCAGAGCACCCGCCAGGAGCGGATGGACAACCTGCTCAACCGCCCATTCCACACCCTGACCGAAGATGAACTGCACCAACTGCGCAAGGAAGTTCAGCGCCTGGCTTCGGTACTGCGTACCCGCATGGCGCTGCGCATGAAGCGTGCAAAAACCGGCCAGTTGGACGTGAAAGCCACTTTGCGCGCGAATATGAAGTTTGCGACGGTGCCTTTTGATCTGCAGTTCCGCAACCATACCTTGAAACCGAAAATTGTGGTCCTGTGCGATCTGAGTACCTCCATGCGTTATGTCTCTGAATTGATGCTGGCGATGCTCTATTCGATTCAGGACCAGATCAGCAAAACCCATGCTTTCGCCTTTATCGACCATCTGGAATTCATCTCGCCCCATCTGCTTGAATTTCAACCGGACCAGGCGGTCGCCAGGATTTTGCGGCGCATGCCGGCGGGTCATTACAACACCGACCTGGGGTACAGTCTGAAAAACCTGGATGATAACTACCTGGAGGTTGTCGATTCCCACACGACATTAATTGTGGTCGGCGACGGCCGGAACAACTACAACGATCCGCAGGTCGAAATCTTCCGCAAGTTCAGCCGGCGCTGCCGCAGCGCCATCTGGCTGAACCCTGAACCATCAGTTTTGTGGGGCACTGGTGACAGCGACATGGATAAATACGGTCCATACTGCCGCTCGATATTCCAGGTCAGTAACCTTTCCCAGCTCGCCGCCGCAATCGATCACTTTTTGTTGCAGTCGGATTAATCTTCAGATATAATGATAAAGGAACTAAAGAGTATGTAAATTAATCATACGAACCTGAACTGATCGGTGGAATCATGGATCAAGAACAAAACACTGCAACCTCCCCGGAGCCAGTAAAGACAACCGCGAATGAAGCCATTCCTCAATTGCCTGCCGGTGAGACTCCGCGCAGCAAAGCGAAAACATGGCCGGTCATTGTGGGAGCGCTGGTCCTGCTGGCAATCATTATTGGATTGATCGTTTTGCTGATGTTAACCGGATCAGAAAACGTGGGTAAGATCCGGGATATTTTCATCATTTTCATGGCTTTAGAATCGCTGATTATCGGGATCGTTCTGGTGATATTGATTGTCCAGCTTTCGATATTGATTAATCTTATTCAGAATGAAATTAAACCGATCATGCAGGCAACCAATGAAACGGTTAATACTCTGAAAGGGACATCAACATTTATCAGCAATAATATCGCCGAGCCGGTGATCAAATTGAATGAATATATGGCCGGGTTTAAGAAGTTTATGGATTTGCTGTTTCCACTCCGTAAGTGAAACTTGCGGTTTATTGAATTGGATGAATAAAAGGAGATAACATATGTCTGATCGAGATGAATTCGGGGCCTTTTTGTTGGGCTTCATCGTAGGCGGTTTGACGGGTGCCGTTGCTTCCCTGCTTTTAGCGCCGCAGTCCGGTGAATCAACTCGTACCTTGCTTAAAGATAAAGCCATTGAGTTAGGCGGGCAGGTTAATGAGAACGTCGAAGAAGGTCGGGTTCGGGCGGATGCCATTTTGGCGGATGCTCGCACGCGCGCCGAATCGATTACTGCCGAAGCGCGGGTCCGCGCAGATGAGATCGTGAAGCAGGCCCGGGTGAATGTGGATGATTTGCAGAAACGCGGTCAGGTTGTCCTGGAAGAACAGCGCACCAAGATCGTCGATGCGGTAAAGAGGCAAACCAACGGTACCGGAGAGGAACCGCAGGACGAAGCGTAATTCAATAAATCTTGCTCGCCCTTTACCGGGTTAAATTGGCAAGGAAGAAATAATCCACGGATGAGTTTGCCGTTCAGGAAGGCTCATCCGTGTGTTTAACCAAGCAACTTACTGAAAACCGCTGGAATGGATTCGAGCACATCCGAAGCTAAAACCGCCGCTGAACCCTCCAGGAAAGCTTCGGCTTCCAGCCCGGCGTGAGCATGAATCCACGCCCCGGCGGTTGCCGCTTCGAAGGATGGCACGCCCTGGGCTATCAGGCTGGCGATGATCCCGGATAAGACATCACCGGTACCGGCTCGCGCCAAGGCGGCGGTTGCCACCGGGATCACCCTGGCGCCCTGATCCGGGGCGGCAACCACCGTCAGCGCGCCTTTCAACACGACCACCTGTTTCCACGCATTCGCAAATTTAATCGCGGTTTCCACCCGGTCGGCCTGGATCTGATCGATTTTCATACCGGTGATCACCGCCATTTCTCCGGGGTGGGGTGTCAGAACAGAATTTTTCGGGAGTAGTTTTGGCCAATCCGGAATTTTCGAGAGCAGTTTGAGCCCATCCGCATCAATCACCATCGGCGGCAAGGATGATTCGGGATTCCTTTTATGAGCCTTAGTATCGGTCGTGCCCAGGAATCCGATCATACCGTGCGTAGGTTTTGACGGCTCTTCGCTCAATAAACGCCGGATGAAATTTCCAGTGGTATCTTCCATGCCGAAACCTGGTCCAATGAGCAGTACA
Organism: uncultured Chloroflexia bacterium; assembly: GCA_963743005.1. Lineage (GTDB taxonomy): Bacteria > Chloroflexota > Anaerolineae > Anaerolineales > Anaerolineaceae > CAVUNY01. The sequence goes on from CAVUNY010000001.1 coordinate 195,986, forward strand.
TCCGCCTTATCCAGGTTCATCAGCAGGATATCGGCGGCAGACTCGGCGATCACCCCGGTGTAGTCGGGCAGGATCAACCAGGTCACTTCCGGAAGCTGCCCGGCGAGGGCGGCATGCAGCGGGCCGACCACAGCCAACCGCACCAATCCCGCACCCGTCCGGTAGGCGGCTTTGGCTGCCAGATAGGCGGCGCCGGTATAATTGATCGATCCTGCCGCCGCCAGGACCGTGCCAAAAGTGCCTTTATGAGACGTCATCAGGCGGGGTGGGATAATCGCAGCGACTTCAGCCTGCGTGACCACTCCATTTTCCAGTTTATCCCAGCTTTTCAGACCTTCGGGCAGGCCGATACTGACCACTGACAGCCGGCCAACCTTCTCGTAAGCTGGAAAGCGGAGCAACCCGTATTTGACGGCTGCCATGCAAACCGTCATCGCCGCCGGGATCACTTCGGGAGCACACTCGCCACTATCGCAATCCACCCCTGAAGGGCAGTCCACAGCGACCACGATCGGCAGATCCTTGCTGGCAGATACGTGTCCCAGGACAGTTGCCACATCTTCCCGCAGGGGAAGCTTGATCCCGGTACCCAGGACGCCGTCCAATAAAAGATCGCTCTCAGCAACCAGCCCATCCAATTTCTCAAAGTCTGGATCGTCCTTTAAGGAGACGATCAGCACATTCTTTTCCTGCAGACTGGCGACCAGCGGGTCATTCTCCGGGCGTTTCCCGACCAGGTAAGCGCTGGCGGACCAACCCGCGGCAGCCAACACCCCCAGGCAGACCAGGGTGTCGCCGCCGTTATTCCCCGGGCCAACCAAACCCACCACCGCCAGCTGCTGCTCTTCATCTTTATATTCGCCAACAACCATCGCTGCCAGGCCTTCGCCGGCGTTTTGCATCATTTTTTCATACGATAAGCCGCTGGCATCGGCTTCCTTTTCTACGGCGTGCATCTTTGCGACAGATACTAATTTCATAAAACCCTCCTAAGGGTTGATAATAATTTTGTTCCGGTCCGGAGAAGCCATCATTTTCATGGCTTCGTGGATGTTGGTTAACGGAAAGCGGTGGGAGATCACCGGATCAAGGTTAATTAAGCCTGCTTCCAAAAGGCGGATGGCGCGCGACATTGCCAGGGGTGTTGTGCCGAAGGATGCATCCATGCGCCCCTCCAAAAAATGCGTAGTTCCACCGTCTAATTCGAAGGTTTCGTGCGTGGTGATCCCAAAAACATTCCAGCGTGTCCCACGCCGGCGGAGATTCACCATCAACTTCACTGCTTCGATCGGTCCGGCGGCTTCGACCACCAGGTCAGGGCCTTTCGGCATGACAGCGTAGATTTGCTCGCGGATATCCGGCAGGCGGGGGTCGAAAGCATGCGTCGCGCCGGATGCCAGGGCTTTTAGCCTGGCATGTTCACTGGTATCCACGGCGATCAATTTTCCCGCCCCGGCCGCCCGGGCGACCAGCAAGCACATCAGGCCGATGCTCCCCACACCGATCACGACCACATCATCTCCGACATGCATATCGCTGTACTGGATCACCCCTTTCCAGGCGCCGGATAAAGGTTCGGTCAGGCAGGCCACGTCAAAGGATAAGTTTACAGGTTTATGGAACAGGGTGTTTTCCATGGTCAGCATATATTCGGCGAATGCCCCGGGCCAGACGTCCACCGGCCCGTCACCGCCGGTCGTGTAAGCCGATTCACAATAATGGCTGTTTCCGCTGCGGCAGGCTTCACAATTGCCGCAATACCCCGAAGGCTGCACGATCACGGGATCGCCTTCTTTGAAATACTTGACCCCGGGTCCTATGGCTGCCACCAAACCGCTGGGTTCGTGCCCGGCGATCAATGGGAAGGTCACATTCCGTCTCCTGCCGGTGATGGCCTTATAATCCGTGGCGCAAATCCCGCATGATTTTATTCGCACCACGACGCTGCCATTTTCCAGCGGTTCTGGGCGGTTTACATCTTCCAGCTCAAGTTGGTTGAAATCATGAAGTACGGCAGCCAGCATTTTCTTCATAGACATCCCTCGATTATATTCTTCATTAGTATCTGCTTAGCCCTTACTGGGCTGGAGCGTTTCAATCGCTCCCTTCAGGAGCCTGGAGAAGAGCATGAGCGAGTTTGAAAACGCATAGCGTTTTCAAACTCGCAAAAATCTTTTTTAGGTGGGCGAAGCCCACGTTTGACAGAAAGGCTCCTGCGGCAGAGCAGTCACTTTATTATTTTGTTGCTCAACCCTAAAATTATACTGCGCTTGACGTAGGGCAAACTCCTAACGATAATAATATCCATATTGATTTAGTGGAGGTAAGAATGGTCCGGGATCTGGTCTTTAAGAATCGAAGTTACCGCAGGTTTTTCCAGGAAGAGCCGGTCAGTCTGGAAATTTTGCGAGAATTGGTGGATCTGGCGCGTTATTCACCTTCTGCGCGGAATGCGCAGCCGCTGCGCTTCATTCTCTCCAACGAGCCAAAAAATAATGCGCTGATTTTCAAACATCTGGCCTGGGCGGGGTACCTTAAAGATTGGGCCGGGCCGGAAGAGGGTGAGCGACCGTCGGCCTATATCCTCATTGTGGGTGACCGTGAGATCAGCCCAACCTTTGGCAGCGATCACGGGATTGCCTCCCAAAGCATTTTACTGGGTGCGGTGGAAAAAGGATTGGGGGGCTGCATTATTGGCTCGATCCAGCGCCCGGGTTTGCAGGCGGCATTGCATATTCCCAACAAGTATGAAATTTTGCTCTGCCTGGCGCTGGGGAAACCCAAAGAAACGGTGGTCCTCGAAGCAGTCGGCCCGGAAGGGGATATTAAATATTACCGCGATGCGGCCCAGGTCCACCACGTGCCAAAGCGGTCCCTGGATGATTTGATTCTTAATTAAGATACTTCAATCCGGTCGCTGTATTGAGCAGCACAACCCGTTCATCAGGTTTTACCCAGCCGGCTGCGATTAGCTGCGCCAGTCCAGCCAGGGTGGCGGCGCCTTCCGGCGCCGCGAACAATCCTTCCGCGCGCGCCAGCTGGTTCTGGGCATCGTCGATTGCGGCATCGCTCACCGCGACCGCCGTTCCGCGGCTCTCGCGCAGGGTCTGCAAGATCATCCGGTCTGCAAAACTGCGCGGTACACGCAGCCCTGAGGCCTTGGTGTGGGTATTGGGCCAGCTTTCGCAGGTTTCGGCCCCATTTTCAAAAGCCTTTACCACCGGGGCGCAGCCTTCCGCCTGTACGGCTACCATGCGCGTCTGCACCGGACCACGCAGCCAGCCCAACCCGGTTAATTCTTGAAAAGCTTTCCAGATGCCCACCAGCCCGGTTCCGCCGCCGGTCGGATAAACAATCACGTCCGGTGTTTGCCAATCCAGCGCCTGGGCAATCTCGAAACCCATCACTTTTTTGCCCTCCAGGCGGTAAGGCTCCTTGAATGTGGACACATCGAACCAGCCTTCGTTTCGAGCCCGTTCGCCGGCCTGGGCGGCTGCATCGCTGATCAAGCCTTTGACCAGCACCAGTTCTGCACCGGTGATCTCGACCTCACGCATATTAGCTGCCGGAGTATCCTCCGGCATATACACGGCGGCTTGCATCCCACAGCGGGCCGCGTAGGCAGCCAGTGCGCCGCCGGCATTTCCGGCGGTGGGGATGATGACTCTTTGCACTCCCAGTTCGTACGCCTTTGATATCGCGGCTGCCAGTCCGCGGGCTTTAAACGAACCGGTTGGGTTGAGACTCTCGTCCTTAGCCAATAATTGGACCATGCCCAGTTGTGAGGCCAGGTGCGGCAGGGCCAGCAAAGGCGTATCGCCCTCGCCTAAGGTCACAACTCGCTCAGGCGATGTTACCGGCAGCAGTTCATGCCAGCGCCACATCCCTCCGGGGCGACAGGCGATCTCGTCCCGCGTGATTTCACTTCTCAACCGGTCCAGGTCATATTGCGCTGACAGGGGGGCCCGGCAAAATTGGCAGAAAGTGTGCAGTTCATTGGGATCGAAAGACTTTCCACAGTTAGAACAAACCAGAGTCTGTAAATAGGAATACTTTTTACCGGTCAAAACAACCTTCCTGTTGGTTCGCAAGTTAATCCATTGGAGAGATTGAAACCACCTGCCCGGAGACGTTAACTTCAAGGTTCCAATTCGTTCCAATCTTGCATCGGGCAAATGTATTGTAATCCGAGGTTTTATAGGTCAGGATTTTATCGTTGGATGTAAACTGGATCGTGTACATCTCATCTTTTTCGCCAATGCGCTGGTTTGACTGCAGGCTCGGGCTGGGCCAGGTCGGATTAAAGTCACTGCCCTGTAATGAAACCTGGTCAACGTCGGTCCAGGCCTGCACCGTATAATTACATTTGTCCTCGTAAACCTTATAGGTGCAGTCTTTCATCACCTGGCCTACGCCGCTGCCCTTGTCCATCACGTAGGAAGTGCCGCATACTTCGGTCGACACCGGGGCAGGTTGGTCCTGGGTAGTAAAGTACTCCATGGAACAAGTTCCAATTTTTGCGCCGGCCGGAATATCCGCTCGGAAATCGTATTTTGTTACGTTTTGTAAGGCCTCGATATGCATCACCCGGCTCCACGCGACCCCCTGGACGGTACCTGAAGCTGTCTCGGTCTTAAACAGGCTCGATAAAAGCAGGAAAATACCAATAATTACGGCAAGGCCGATGGCGATGACCAGGATGGGCTGGCTTTTTTTTGCTACCGGGGGTGTTACTGCTTGAGCCGCCGCTTGTGGACGCTGCAGCGGACTGCCGCACTGCACGCACTGCTGCGCGCTGGCTGGATTTGAATGTCCGCAGTTGGAACAGATCACCTGTGGACCGGGCGCCGCAGAAAAAGCGCCCACTACCTGACCTGCCTGGCGCCGGGTTCCGCCGGCTAAGTCACCACCGCACTGCGCGCATATTGCCGCATTTCCCGGGTTGCGTGCGCCGCAGTACGGGCAGTGAATATCCGGACCGGCAGCCGCCAACTGGGCAGTCACTTCATCGGTTTTCAGCTTTGCCTCACCCGGAAGGTGGAATTTCACATCGGTTGGCTGGGGAGAACCACAATTCTGGCAGGTTTTTTGGGGCCCCGGGTTGTTGCTCTGGCAGTTTGGGCAGGTCCATTCAAGCTCAATATACCCTTCGGTTTTTTGCGCCATGATCTGTCAATTCTCCTTTTCCTTTAGCTGGCATCTATTCCTATAATATTTTCAATTTCCTTAATGGCTCTCAATAATTATATCCCTGGCTGTTGAATTATCCCGGGTATAATGATTCTGGCAGCTTAAAAAATGTTGAATGCTTCCCTTAGGTCACCCATAATTGATTTTCTTTCGGGTGCCTCCGCGGAATGAATAATTAATAAGGTGGATAAATGGCAAACGAGCCTGATAAAGTAATTTATTCGATGATCGGCATCAGTAAATTCTACGATAAAAAGCCGGTCCTTAAAGATATTTATCTTGGATATTACTACGGCGCCAAGATTGGCGTGATTGGCCTCAACGGCTCCGGAAAAAGCACCCTGCTGCGGATCATGGCTGGCCTCGAAACAGAATTTAATGGGCAGGTCGTACTGGCGCCGGGTTACACGGTCGGTTTCCTCGAGCAGGAACCCCAATTAGATGATCTCAAGACCGTAAAACAGGTGGTTCAAGAAGGCGTTCAATCCAGTGTCGATCTGCTGGCGGAATATGACGCGATCAGCGCCCGGTTTGCCGATCCCATGAGCGATGACGAGATGAACCAGTTGATCGAAAAGCAGGGGGCCGTGCAGGAGCGGCTCGATCATCTGGAAGCCTGGGACCTGGATTCACGCCTGGAAATGGCCATGGATGCCCTGGGCTGCCCGCCCGGAGACACGCCGGTCAATATTATTTCGGGCGGTGAACGGCGCCGGGTAGCGTTATGCCGCCTGCTGTTGCAAAAGCCCGACATCCTGCTGCTGGACGAGCCCACCAATCATCTGGATGCGGAAACGGTTGCCTGGCTGGAACACCACCTGCACCAGTATCAAGGGACGGTCATCGCGGTGACCCACGACCGTTACTTCCTCGACAACGTGGCCGAATGGATCCTCGAATTGGATCGCGGCCAGGGCATCCCCTGGCACGGCAATTACTCTTCGTGGCTTGACCAGAAAAAAGAACAGCTGCAGAAGGAAGAGAAAGGCGAGAGCGAACGCCAAAAAACGCTGGCCCGCGAATTGGAATGGATCCGCATGTCACCCCGTGCCCGCCAGGCAAAATCCAAGGCCAGAATCCGTTCTTACGAAGAATTATATAACCAGCAGTCAGAAAAAGGCATGCAGGATCTGGAAATTTACATACCACCCGGACCGCGCCTGGGCGATGTGGTAATAGAGGCAAGTCACGTCACCAAAGGGTTCGATAACCGAATCCTGGTCGAAGACATAACTTTCCAGGTCCCTGCCGGCGCGGTGGTCGGGATCATTGGCCCAAACGGCGCCGGAAAAACCACCCTGTTCCGCATGATCACCGGTCAGGAAAAACCGGATAAGGGCAGCGTCCGTGTGGGCGAAACGGTCTCGCTGGCGTATGTCGATCAAAGCCGGGATGTGCTGGACCCGGATAAAACGATCTGGCAGATGATTTCCGAAGGACAGGACTTGATCCAATTAGGGACGCGCCAGGTCAACTCGCGCGCCTACGTCTCCAAGTTTAATTTTTCTGGCACGGACCAACAAAAAAAGGTCGGCATGCTCTCGGGTGGGGAACGCAATCGGGTCCACCTGGCGCGGGTGTTAAAGGAAGGGGCCAATGTCCTGCTCCTCGATGAACCCACCAACGATCTGGATGTGAATACCATGCGCGCCCTGGAGGACGCGGTCGAAGCTTTTGCGGGTTGTGCCCTGGTCATCAGCCACGACCGCTGGTTCCTTGATCGGGTGGCAACCCACATTCTGGCATTCGAAGGCGACAGCAAGGTTTTTTGGTTTGAAGGGAATTTTTCCGATTATGAGGCTAACCGCCACCAACGATTGGGCAGCGCAGCTGACCAGCCGAAACGTATTAAGTACCGTCAACTCACGAGATAACAGGAGGAAAAATGAAAAAATATCTTGTTGATCCAAAAAGGAAGATCGATTTGCTTAAAGATTTCGATCCCAACGATTATGGGGATTGGAAGGGAGAAAAAGATAAAGGCGTAAAACGCCTCGAAGAGTTGCGCGGCGAACTGGACCAGCTTCAGGAGGTGCTGTATGCCGAACACAAGCAGAAATTTCTGGTTGTGCTCCAGGCTATGGATACAGCCGGAAAGGACGGCACCATCCGCAGTGTATTTGATGGCGTGAATCCGCAAGGGGTGAAGGTTACCAGCTTCAAAGTGCCCACCCCGATCGAAGCGGATCACGATTTCTTGTGGCGGGTCCACCCGCATGCGCCGGGCCTGGGAGAAATCGCTGTATTTAACCGTTCTCATTACGAACAGGTGCTGGTGGTGCGGGTGCATAATTTTGAGCCCGAAGATGTCTGGCGCAAACATTACCAGCATATTAACGACTTCGAGCGGCTGTTAGCCGAAAGCGGCACGACCATCCTGAAATTCTTTTTACACATCGACCTGGATGAACAAAAGCTGCGCCTCCAGGAGCGGATCGACACCCCCGAAAAACAATGGAAGTTCAACCCAAGTGACCTTCCAGAGCGAAAATTATGGCCGGAGTACATGAAAGCCTACGAAGAGGCGATCAATAAAACCAGCACCCCCTGGGCGCCGTGGTATGTTGTTCCTGCCAACCATAACTGGTACCGCAATCTGGTCGTTGCCGAGGTGATTGTGGATGCCTTAAAGAAGCTGGATATGAAATATCCGAATCCGGTTGAAAACCTGGCACAGTACCGCAAAGAGCTCGACGCAGCCTGATATGAGCCCGCGCAAGGATAACCCGACGGTATATTCAAGCCAGACGGGCCGCATCTGCCCGGACTGCGGGCGCCCGCTTGCCCGGTGTGTCTGCCACAAGAAATCCGCACCTGCTCTCAAGGGAGACGGCATCGTCAGGGTCCAGCGCGAATCCAAAGGCCGGGGTGGAAAGACGGTATCGATCATCACCGGGCTGGATTTGGGCGAGGAAGCGCTGAAAAAATTGGCTGGCGAGCTCAAGCGGTTATGCGGCGCGGGTGGGGCGATCAAAGAAGGCACGATTGAAATTCAGGGCGACCACCGCGATCTTCTGGTGGACGCCCTGAATAAGGGCGGCTACAAGGTTAAGAAAGTCGGTTAACGCTGCCCAAAAAGGCTGGTCGCATGATGACGACCGGCTTTTGATTTTTAAAGTGCGGCGCGCGCATTAACGAGCTGGGCCTGAACGGCTTGAGGTGCGGTGCCGCCTTCAACCGAACGCCGCGCCACCGAGGCGGCAAAATCGAAGACTCCGGCCACATCCTCTTGAAAAACTGAGTTTATTGCCTGAAATTCTGAAATGGGCAGCTGGTTGAGCGGCAGAGAAAGATCATTGGCCCTGCGCACGCATTGTCCGGCAATTGCATGCGCCTGGCGGAAAGGGATCCCGCGTTCTACCAGATAATCCGCCAGGTCAGTAGCCAGCATGGCCGGATCCAGGGCAGCCTGCATGCGCTGCGGTCGCACTTGCAAGGTTGCTAACAGTCCGGCCGCGACTGGCAGCATCAGGCACAGGGTATCGGCCGTTTCGAACAGCGGCTGCTTATCTTCCTGCAGGTCCTTATCATAAGCCGACGGCAGCCCCTTCAGGGTGGTCATGAATCCTGCCAGGCGGCCGATCATCGTCCCCGCCTTCCCGCGGGTGAGTTCCAGCGGGTCGGGGTTCTTTTTTTGCGGCATCAGGCTGGAACCAGTGGAATAGGCGTCCGACAGCTCGATAAAACCAAATTCAGCCGTCGAAAAGATGATCAGCATTTCCGCCATGCGCGAGAGATGGGTGCCCACCAGCGCCGCATCAAACAGGAATTCGGCCACAAAATCCCGGTCGGATACCGCGTTCAGGCTGTTGACCGAAACCTGGTCAAACCCTAATTGGGCGGCCAGGAAAGGCCGGTCGACCGCGAAGGGCGCCCCGGCCAGGGCGCCGGCACCCAGGGGAAGGATTGAGGTGCGCTGGCGCAGCTGGAGGAAGCGCTGGCGGTCGGCGTTCAGCGGCCAGAAGTGAGAGAGCCACCAATGGCTGAGCAGGATGGGTTGGGCGCGCTGAAGGTGCGTATAGCCAGGGAGGATAATGCCCATATCGGCTTCGGCGCGCTTGACCAGTTCCATTTGCACGTTTTGCAGCAGAGCTGTAACCTGGTCGATCATCCCAAGCATCCATAAACGGGTGTCGGTGGCGATCTGGTCGTTGCGGCTGCGCCCGGTGTGCAGCTTTCCGCCCGCATCGCCGATGCGCTCGGTCAGGATGCGTTCCACGGCGGTATGGATATCTTCATCGTTATTGTCCGGCTGGAAGCTGCCCGCCAATATGTCAGCCAATATCGACTGTAAACCTTCGATGATCTGTCTGGTTTCGTCCCCGGTCAGCACCCCGGCTTTTTCCAGCCCCTGGGCCCAGGCGATCGAACCCCGCACGTCTTCTTCCGCCAGACGCTGGTCAAAAGAAAGTGACTGGTTGTAAAGCGCTGCGATTTCATCCAGGCTGGCGCCAAAACGGCCTCCCCAAAGTTTCATACTTCCTCCATTTGGAGCCTGTTCGACCTGTGAGAAATTCTCAGATCGAACAGGCTGGTGGTATCTCAGTCCCGTTTAAATTTGGAGTAATCGGGGGTGTCGTAATCGGTTGCCATGCCGGTGGTAATGCCACGCATAGCCTGCACCTTTAACGGCAGGCCAAAGAGGGTGATAAATCCTTCGGCATCGCTCTGGTCGTAGACGCTGTCCTGGCCGAAGGTCGCGAAATCTTCACGGTACAGGCTGTAGCGGCTCTGGCGACCGATGGGGATCACATTGCCCTTGTACAATTTTAGGCGCACTTTGCCCGTCACAGGTTCCTGGGTCTTGTCAAAGAAAGCGTCCATCGCTTCGCGCAGCGGGGTAAACCACTGCCCGTAGTACACCAGTTCGGCGTACCGTTGGGCCATGACGTCCTTGTAATGCAGTGTTTCGCGGTCGAGGGTGATCGATTCGAGTTCGCGGTGGGCTGCCAGCAGTATAGTTCCGCCAGGGGTCTCGTACACCCCGTGCGATTTCATCCCTACCAGCCTGTTTTCCACCAGGTCTACCCGGCCGATCGCGTGCAGGCCGCCGATCTGGTTCAGCGTTTCCACCATGGTCGCGGGAGAAAGCGCTTTGCCGTCCAGGCGCATCGGGTAGCCTTTTTCGAACTCCAGCTCGATCAACTGGGGCTTATCCGGGGCTTTCTCGGGGGAATTGGACATCACAAACATCGCTTCTTCCGGTTCGACCCATGGATCTTCCAGCAGACCACCTTCGTGCGAAATATGCCACAGGTTGCGGTCGCGGCTGTAGATCGATTTCTTGGAGGCAGTCACCGGGATATTGTGAGCATCAGCATAGGCCAGGGCATCTTCGCGAGAGGTGATAGCCCATTCGCGCCAGGGGGCGATGACTTTGAGCCGCGGATCGAGGGCCATAAAGGTCAATTCAAAGCGCACCTGGTCGTTGCCTTTTCCGGTGCAGCCGTGAGCAACGGCATCCGCGCCTTCTTGTTGGGCGATCAGCACCTGGTGTTTGGCGATCAGCGGCCGGGCAATCGAAGTGCCCAACATGTACTTGCGTTCGTAAATTGCGCCGGACCGCAGCAGCGGGAAGAGGTAATCCTTGGCGAATTCCTCGCGCAGATCCTTGATGAATAATTTGCTGGCGCCGCTGGCCTTTGCCTTGGCAGGCAGCCCGGATGTTTCTTCACCCTGACCGACGTCGGCGCAGTAGCAGATCACTTCGCAGCCGTAATTTTCGATCAGCCAGGGCACGATAACCGAAGTGTCCAGGCCGCCGGAATAAGCCAGGACAACTTTGTTCACTTTAGGCTTTCCGGTTTCACTCAAATCAGAACTATGGACGGAATTAGACATGACATTTCTCCTTAGCGATTAAAAGAATCGAGCCCTCTGGGAGAGGGCTCGTTGAGAATAAGGTCTGAAAAGGTCGTTATAGCGCGGCTGGCCAACTCCAAAGAAAATTGGGAGTCAGTTGGTTCGTCGCGAGCGGAAAATTGTTTCGACCATAACGGGGAGAATAATATCCCAAACTATTCCTTTTGTCAACCGCGGTTTGAGGCAAACTCAACGACTGGTATAAATTTTCCCTGGTGATTTATCCCCCGCATAACACTTCAATTAATCAAAAAGTGTGTATTTTGGGCCTGTTTACCACACAAATTATTTTGTTTCATCAAATGGATTCATTAAAATTATGGCAATATGATTCCGAAAATGCTAAAATTTAGAATACATTACCAAAATTCTTCACCAATTTTGAAAAATTGAAGGTATTTTTTTGACGGGGAATTCAGATATTTATCTCTTAAGAAGGCAAAATGGCCCAAGTAAAAAAACAGTCCATTCAGAATCTGAAGGAATCGGAAATGCGGTACAAGCGGTTATTTGAAACAGCCCAGGATGGGATTCTCATTTTGGACGGCAACACTGGCGAAATTAATGATGTAAATCCGTTTCTGTTAAAATATACTGGGTTATTCTCACAAAGAAATTTTGGGGAAACAACTTTGGGAAATCGGCCTTTTTAAAGATATTGAGGCAAGCAGGATCGCCTTCGAGGAATTAAAACGAGATAATTATATCCGTTACGACGATCTACCCCTTAAAACCAAAGATGGCCACATCAGAGAGGTGGAGTTTGTTAGCAATTCCTATAAGGTTGACCACACCGACGTGATCCAATGTAACATTCGCGATATCACCGATCGCAAACGGGCGGAAAATGCTCAATTACAGAGCGAGGGAAAATTTCACAGACTGGTTGAACAATCATCCGATGGGATTGTTGTGATTAACGAAAAAGGTGCCATCATTGAATGGAACCATGAGCAGGAAGAAATCACTGGTCTACCCCGGAACAATGTACTTGGCTGTTCGCTGTGGGACATTCAATATCAGATGGTTCCTGATGAGTTAAAATCCCCGGAATTGTTGGTAAAGATTAAGAAAAACATCCTCAGTTACTTGGCACCCAGGAAGGCGAATCAATTAAGTGAAAATCTAGAGACGACGATCATTCACTCTGATGGAAAATCCCGTGAAGTCCATATTGCTATCTTCCAGTTTAATACAAATTCGGGGTATTTCGCAGGTATTACCACCCACGATATTTCCGAACAAAAGCAGCGCGAACGGGAGATGGAAGCCATTCTCGCGGTGAGTGCAGCCATGCGCATGGCCAATTCACTCGAAGAGATGCTGCCGCTTTTATTGGATAAGACATTAGAGGTAATGAACTTAACTTCTGGTGCGATCTGGTTATTCAACCCAACCACAAATGAATTAAAAATTGAGGTATCGCGCGGATGGAATGTTGAAGAACATCCCATCGCCCCCGAAAAACCCAATGAAGGGATTAACGGGTTCGTTTTTGCGAAAGGAGAACCTTATATTTCCAGGGAAATTTACCTGGATATGCGACTGACTGAAGCAGAACGTGAGTGGACTCTGCCTGGTATTGGTGGTTTAACAGTCCCGATTCGAATTGGAAATACGGTGATCGGTACTTTCAATGTAAACGTCTTATTACCCCGAGAAATAACGCCAAACGATATCAGACTTTTGACCACCTTGAGCGAGATTGCTGGTAATGCCATAAATCGCATGCGGTCATATGAAAAAATATTGCGCGATGCCCAGCAGTTTGCGGCATTACATTTCATTGACGTATCGATCAACACAAGCGACGATCTGAGCATTACCCTTAACGTATTGCTGGATCAGGTAATTGGTCTGCTTAAAGTGAGCGCCGCAGATTTTCTTTTATTCAATCCGTACACCCTGACGCTTGAATATTCTGCCGGGAAGGGGTTTCGGTCAAACGCAATTGCCAAATCAAGATTACAACTTGGTGAGGGCTATGCAGGGCGTGCTGCTCTCCAGCGTCAAACCCTCAAAGCTGTCGATTTGCGGATCGTTGGATCAGAATATGCGCGTAAAGATTTACTGGAGGGTGAGGAGTTTGTGGTGTATTTTGGCATCCCACTCATCACCAAAAACAAAGTGATTGGAGTGCTGGATATTTTCAATCGATCACCCCTTAATCCTGATAAGGCCTGGCTGGATTTCATGGAAGCGCTCACCAGCCAGGCAGCGATCGCAATTGGAAGCGCCAAATTATTTGATGATCTGCAACATTCTAATATTCAGCTTTTACAAGCCTATGATAAGACCATCGAAGGCTGGTCCCGTGCTTTGGACTTACGCGACCACGAGACTGAAGGTCATACACAGCGTGTCACCGAGCTAACCATAAGGCTGGCGCGGGAATTTGGTTTGAAGGATGAAGAGATCGCCCAAATACGAAGAGGTGCATTGTTGCATGATATGGGGAAGATGGGAATCCCGGATGCAATCCTACTCAAACCTGGTCCGCTCACAGATGAAGAATGGGACATAATGCGTCAACATCCCCGAATTGCTTTTGATATGCTTTCGCCGATTGAATTTTTACACCCCGCATTGGATATCCCCTATTGTCATCACGAAAAATGGGATGGAACAGGTTATCCAAGGGGTTTGAAAGGGGAACAGATCCCGATCGCAGCGCGCCTTTTTGCAATTGTGGATGTGTGGGATGCTCTCCGGTCAGATCGCCCATACCGAAAAGCTTGGATTGAAGAAAAGGTCTTTGAATATATCAAATCAATCTCAGGTAAACATTTTGATCCAAATGTAGAACAACTCTTTGTTCGCATGATGTAAGTTCCAAGAGGAAATTGGTAAGCCTTGGTGAGGCATTGGCAAAAAGCCTCGAGATTATCCAACGCAACTTATCATGTGGCTGCCATTTCTCTTGCATCCGAATCCGTGAAATGTTATCCATTTTCTCTTTATTCAACCTTCTTGTGTGGTAGACTTTGAGGTTGGGTTGAGAAGATTTTGGCTTTTCGTTGCGTAACCTTCTCGAAAAACAAGGGTTATAGAAACATGTAGTCCATAAATGCGGCTAATGATTGAAATGAACAAATAAGATACATCATTTCGGAGGTAAGTCTATATGGCGAAGAAAACCAATTCTGCGGATATTGTCAACCGCAAGCTAAGAACCACGCCTATTGCTGTGATTGGCATGGCATCTGTGTTTCCGCAGGCGCATAACCTGGATGAATATTGGGAAAATATACTTAATAAGATTAACTGCATCACCGATATTCCCGCCTCACGCTGGAGCATCGAGGATTATTATGATCCCGATCCCAAAACGCCCGACAAAATTTATTCCAAACGCGGCGGTTTCATTCCCGATATTGATTTTGATCCCATGGAATTTGGCTTACCCCCAAATATTCTTGAAGTTACCGATGTCTCGCAGCTGCTCGGGCTGGTGGTCGCGCGAGATGCTTTGGAAGATGCGGGTTATCAGGAAACGCGCGAATTCAACCGCGAAATGACCGGCGTAATTCTGGGTGTGGTTGGTATGTCTTCCAAACTGGTTCAGCCCCTCTTCAGCCGCCTGCAGTATCCCGTTTGGGAAAAAGTGCTGCGCAGTGCGGGTGTATCTCCTGATGACACCCAGACGATCATCGAAAAAATTAAGTCGGCCTACGTAGGCTGGGACGAAAATGCGTTTCCGGGAACGATTGTCAATGTCATCGCCGGACGGATTGCCAACCGCTTTGACCTGGGTGGCACAAACTGTGTGATCGATGCCGCTTGCGGAAGCTCACTGGCGGCTGCCCGGATGGCGATCATGGAATTGACCGAAGGCCGCGCGGATATGATGATCACTGGCGGTGTGGATGTGGATAACTCTATCCTCACCTACATGTGCTTCAGCAAAACGCCGGCGTTTTCCAAAGGTGAGGTTGTCCGCACTTTTGACGCGGATTCGGATGGCATGATGGTCGGAGAAGGGATCGGCATGCTGGTCCTGAAACGGCTGGAAGATGCCGAACGGGATGGCGACCGGATCTATGCCGTGATCAAGGGTATTGGCTCTTCCAGCGATGGCCGGTTCAAAAGCATTTATGCGCCTCGTTCCGAAGGCCAGGCCAAGGCTATCCGCCGGGCATACATCGATGCCGGCTTTACCCCCGATACGGTCGGGCTGGTTGAAGCCCACGGCACGGGCACGATGGCCGGGGACCCCGCCGAATTTAATGGCATGCAGTTGGTTTTTGGCGACGGCAACCCCAATAAGCAGGTCATCGCCCTGGGATCGGTCAAGTCGCAGATCGGCCACACAAAATCGACCGCCGGAGCTGCCAGCCTGATCAAAGCCAGTTTGGCTTTGTACAACAAAGTTTTACCGGCTACTTTGAACGTCAAAACGCCCAATCCAAAGTTGGATATCGAAAACACTCCGTTTTATATTAATACGGAGACCCGCCCCTGGATCCGCCCTGAAGGCGGAAACCCGCGCCGCGCCGGCGTGAGTTCATTTGGTTTTGGCGGGACCAACTTCCATGTGGTATTGGAAGAATATACTGCCGATCATAATTCTGCTTACCGCCGCAGCCGTGTGGCCCAAATGATCATATTGGATGCCCCGACTCAGGCCATGCTTCTGGCGAAGGGCCAGGATACCCTGGTCGAACTGCAAGGCATGCAGGGAGAAACCACATTCTACACGCTCAATCAGGCCTCCCAAGAGCGCGAAATCCCGTCAAACCATGCCAGGGTCGGTTTCGTGGCTGAAACACTCACCGAAGCCACCACCTTGCTGCAGGCAGCCATCGATTTGATGAAAGATAAGGCCCAGGATGAAGCCTGGGAAAGCCCGAAGGGGATTTTCTACCGCAAATCCGGCATCGATCCCCAGGGAAAGGTTGTGGCTTTATTTCCCGGTCAGGGCGCCCAATACGTCGAAATGGGCAAAGAACTGGCGATCAATTTCCCGACAGTCCGCCAGGTGTTCGCCCAAATGGACGGTTTGTTCCTGGAATCCGGCGAAGAGCCGCTTTCGACGAAAGTATTTCCCATCCCCGTGTTCGACCCCAAGGATCGGGACGTCCAAAATGAAAATCTGACCAAAACGCAAAATGCACAGCCGGCGATCGGCACCTTAAGCGCCGCGATTTATAAGATCCTTCATCAGGGTGGTTTCCGGCCGGATTTCACTGCCGGGCACAGCTTTGGTGAGCTGACTGCCTTATGGGCGGCTGGCGTCTTGAGTGAAGCAGACTTTTACGCCCTGTCTAAAGCCCGCGGCAAGGCCATGGCCCCACCGGACGACGCCAATTTTGACGCAGGCACTATGCTGGCGGTGAAGGGTGACGTGGAACAAATTCGCGCCGAACTGGTAAATTTACCGGGTGTCACCCTGGCAAACTGGAACTCGAAAAACCAGGTGGTCCTCGCCGGATCAAAACCCTTGATCGCCCAGGCGCAGGAAGTTCTTGGAAAGAAGGGTTTTTCGGTCATTCCTTTGACGGTTTCAGCGGCCTTCCATACCCCTTTGGTTGGACATGCCCAGAAACCATTTGCTCAGGTTATTCAGAAAACGGCATTCCTGCAGCCACAGGTCCGCGTATTTTCCAATTCGACAGGTGCTGAACACAGTGCTGATCCCAAGCAAATCCAGGCGGTGCTCTCCGAGCATATCCTCAACCCGGTGCTGTGGAAGGATGAGATCGAAGCGATCTATGCAGCCGGCGGGTATTTCTTTGTGGAGTGCGGACCAAAGAATATTCTCACCAACCTGGTCGATAATATTTTGGCCGATAAACCCCACGTGGCGGTTGCCACATGCGCCAGCGCTAAAAAAGACAGCGACCGCCAGCTGCGTGAGGCGGTTGTCAAACTCAAAGTTGCCGGTTTGCACCTGGGCATGATCGATCCGTTCCAGAATCGCAAACCGCGCCTGCCCAGGAAACACAGTGCGGTCACGGTCAGCCTGAATGGTGGGCTTCACGTGTCTGAAAAGACCCGCCAGGGGTTCGAAAAGGCTTTGAACGACGGATTTAAACTCACCACATCCCAGCCGGCAGCCCTTGCTGCCGCGATCGCGGCGCCCGTTCAACCAATACCCGCCAAAGTTGTCCAACCCGCGCCGGTGGCAGTTGTTCCGGCACCCGCGCCCGCCCCTGTGCAAGCCACACCGGTATCTGCGCCGCAGGCTCCAGTTTCCGCTCCGGTGGTCATGGCGGATGTGGAACAGGCATTGAACCGCCTGCAGATCCAGCAAAGTGAATCCACCCATGTTCACGAGCAGTATCTGGCCAATGAAGGCGAATACGGGCGGATATTCTCCCAGATCACCCAGATGGGAGTAGGCCTGGTATCCAATCCTAATGCCAACCCCCAGCAGCTCGACCAGGCGCTGGCTGCCATGCAAAGCATTGAACGCAGTATGATGCGCTTTCACGACCACCAGGCCGAGACTTTGCGCGTACACGAGCAGTATCTTAAAGGGCAGGAGGAGTTTGCCAGGCAGTATGTATCCCTGGTGAAACAGCAGTTCGAAGCTCCCAATTTCAGACCGCTTCAAGCGGCGTATACCCCCGCGCCCGCGGCGGCTCCGGCGAATATTCCGGCAGCCCAACCCACAGTTCAAAAACCAGCCCAGCCAGTGCAGAAGGTTGTGCCGCAGGTGGCAATCAGCCCAGTAGTTCCCGTTTTGGATGCGCCTAAGAATGGAAATGGGTCGAAAATAGCTTCTCCAACCGCTCCTGCACCGCAGGTCAAAGAGACCCCCGCACCAGTAGTGCTTGCTGCTGCTGGCAGCCGAGACTATAGTGTCGACCTTTTAGCGATCGTCAGTGAGAAGACCGGCTATCCTTCCGAAATGTTGGATTTGACCATGGATATGGAAGCGGACCTGGGGATCGATTCGATCAAACGGGTCGAAATTGTGGGTGCGATGCGTGAGAAATATCCTAATCTGGCCAAGATGGAAGCGGAAACCTTCGCAGAAATCCACACCCTGGGTGAGATTATCGAGTTCATGAATCTCTCCCTGGGCGCAGCCCCCGCGACCCCTCTTCAAAGCCAACCCGCAGCGCCTGTCACGGTGCAGTCGCCGGTCGTGGTCTCCGTTCCGGCGCCGGCTCAGGCCACCATCGGCAGTGGGGACGTGGCCAAAGCTTTACTGGCCATCGTCAGCGAAAAAACCGGTTATCCCACCGAAATGCTGGATTTGACCATGGATATGGAAGCCGACCTGGGAATCGACTCGATCAAACGCGTCGAGATCCTGGGCGGTATGCGTGAAGTTTACCCCGACCTGCCAAAAGTCGACCCCGAAGTGTTCGCCGAAATGCACACCTTAAGCCAGGTGATCGATCATATCAGCCAGGTCTTACCTGGGGTGAAATCGAGCGAACCGGCAGCAGCCGTCGTCCAACCCGTCGCAGAATTGACGGTCGCGGCTCAGCCGGTTGAAGTCGCCCAACCTGCGCCAGAAACACAGGCCGTGGCGGCCGGTGATAACCAGGATATGGCCAAAGGCCTATTATCGGTGGTCAGCGAGAAAACCGGCTATCCGCCTGAAATGCTCGAGTTAAGCATGGATATGGAAGCGGATCTAGGCATTGACTCGATCAAAAAAGTGGAAATAATGGGTGCCATGCGGGAACTTTATCCGCACATGCCCAAGGCTGATCCTGAGGCGTTTGCCGAAGCACGAACCTTGGGAGAAATCGTCAATTATCTTGGAAAGTTGGCCGGGGAGGCCGCTCCCGCCCCTTTTTAATACAGGCAGCGGTTGAATTAACTGGCCCCGCGATACGCCGCGGGGTGGTTAACTTGAAATCGCTGCCTGCACCTGACCAACTTGACATCCATTTCCCGCCTGGCTACAGCTGCCTCGTGGTGGATGATGGTACAGATTTAACCGAGAAAATTGTCGACAGGCTTGAAAACCTTGGATTGACCTCTGTAGTTCTGCGCCTGCCGCCATCCGTGGTAGTGCGCCGTGAACTTCTCCCCGCGCGGGTCCACCAGATTCAAGTTGATGATCTGAGTGAAGACCAGCTTCAGACCCGTCTGGCTGAGGCGGCTCAACAATACGGACCGGCGGCTGTTTTCATCCATCTTCAATCAGCCTGCAGCGATTGTGCCGGCGAAGGCCTGCACTTTTCGGAACATGGCAAGCAGATCCTACAGGAGATCTTCCTGGCCGCCAAACACCTCAAACCCACACTGAACGCCGCTGCCCAACAGGGTAGGGCAGTCTTCATGACTGTTGTCCGTTTGGACGGAGAGTTTGGTCTGGGCAACAGTATCGATTTTGATCCGGTGAGCGGTGGTCTGTTTGGCCTGGTAAAAAGCCTGAACCTGGAATGGGAATCGGTTTTCTGTAGGGCAATCGACCTCAATCCGGACATCGATTCTGATCGGGCCGCTGAATTCATCATGAATGAACTGATGGATCCTAACCGGATGGTGGTTGAAGTAGGCTACAGCCAAAACGGTCGGGCCACACTGGCATTAGTTCCCATGGGGATACAAGTGTGATTATGGCAAAAAATAATCTGGTAAATTCAAATTCGGTAATATTGGTGAGCGGCGGCGGCCGTGGGATCACTGCCCAGTGCGTGGTTCGCCTGGCGGAACGCGCAAAGTGTAAGTTCGTCTTACTCGGCCGCACGCCGATTGGTGAACCGCTCCCGGCCTGGAGCGACGAGATCGTCGAAGAATCGGCTATGAAGCGCAAGATTCTGGAGACTCTGGTCGCCGCCGGTGAAAAGCCAGTTCCTGCCAAAGTGCAAAAGGTTTACAAAGGCATCATCGCTCAAAAGGAAATCCAGGGCACGATCGACGCCGTCCAACAAGCCGGGGGTCACGCTGAATATATCAGCGTTGATATTTCCGATCCGGCAAAATTACAGGAAAAACTGGCCGAACCCGAACACCGCCTGGGCAAAATAACCGGTGTGATCCACGGCGCCGGCAGTCTGGCCGATAAATTGATCGAGAAAAAGACAGTTCAGGATTTTGATACCGTATACTCGCCAAAAGTGACCGGATTGCAAAATCTGCTGCAGGCTGTTCCCGTCGCCCAATTGGATTTTCTGGTTCTATTTTCCTCAATCGTGGGTTTCTTTGGCAATATCGGCCAGACCGATTATGCCATTGCTAATGAGATTCTCAATAAGACTGCCCACGCTCTCCAGCGCCAAAATCCGGGCTGCCACATCATCTCGATTGATTGGGGCCCCTGGGAAGCTGGCATGGTTACGCCCGAATTAAAACGCGCTTTCGAGGAACGGGGTGTCGAGATCATTCCGGTGGATACCGGCGCCAATATGCTGATCAATGAACTGCTGCCCGTCGAGTCTCATTCGGTGCAGGTCGTGGTCGGCACGATGCCGGTCTTACCCCCCGAGAAGCAGGAACCCGAACTTAAGCAATACCAGATCCGCCGCAAGCTGACCCTCGAGGCCAACCCATTCCTCTACGATCATCAGATTGGCGAACATCCGGTGCTGCCGGCGACCTGCGCCGCCACCTGGGCGGTTCATTCCATCGAACAGCTTTATCCGGGTTATTTCTTTATCCATATGGCAAACTACCGCGTGCTGAAAGGGATCGTCTTCGACAACTCGCTGGCGGATGAATATTTCCTGGATATCAAAGAAACCGCAAAAACCGAGGATGGGATTATCGATTTTAAAGGTCTGATTTGGAGTAAGAATAAGCGCGGCAGGACCCTTTATCACTACACGATCGAAGTCCGCCTTGGGAAAAAAGTACCTGCGGCGCCCATTCTGCCAATTATGACCACCGATCCATCCGAGATCATCGACGGCAAATTATTATACGAGAACGGCACCTTGTTCCATGGACCATCGTTCCAGGGCGTCCGCCGGGTATTGCACGTCAGCAAGGGTGAATTAAAAATGGAATGCATGCTGCCGGCCGTGGCCGTTGACGTTCAGGGCCAGTTTCCAGTGATCACCGGCAACCCGTTTATTTATGATGCCATTGTACAAGGGGTTTTGATTTGGGCGCAGTATGTTTATCATGCGCCTTGCCTGCCTTCCCGGGTGGACAAATTCGAACAATTCAAAGCCATTCCCTTCGGACGACCGGTGATTGTCGACATGCAGGTTGTGAAACAATCTGAGACTTCGGTCGTTACCAATGTTACCGTTCAGGATGAAAGCGGCGCGGTATGTGTGCTTATCACCAACCTTGAAGGTACGATCAGTCCTCAGCTTAACCGCTATATTGGCGCTAAAGCAGCGGTTAACGTCGAGGGATAAGTATAAATGGCTGAAGCAGTAGAAATTTTCCGCACTGCGGCTGAAGATCAGCTCGCGGTGATTGGGATGGGTGTGGATTTCCCTGGATTTCAATCTCTGGATGGCTTGTTAGATGCGATCTATCGTGGAAAACCGGTACCTGTGTCCAAACAATCCTGGCAGGCGGAAGGATCGATGAGCCGCGCTGCCGCACGCGCTATTCAGGACTGTGCCTGGGATGGCGCCCAACACCAGGTGATTGGTTCTCTGGTCATTGGTGCCAGTTCAGAGATCGGCCAATTCAATGCGCAGGCTGAGATAACAGGGCCGGTGAGTGATTTTGCAGGGTACAGTGAACCTTTACCCGCCATGCTCGTTCAGGCGCACGAATGGCTTGCTGAGCACGAAGTCGAAGCCGTTATTCTGGCAGGCAGCCATGAAGATGGTTCAAACCAGCAGGCGGATGTTCTTTTTGGCTTTGACCAATCCGTGCATGCTGCCCAGGCAGGTTCTGGTGCAGCGGCAGTGGTTATCATGCGCACCAGCGATGCCCAACGTCTCGATTTGAAGGTATACGCGGTGATTGAAGCCATGGCAACTACCGGTCAATCTAATCCGGACGCCGTTCGAGATGGGGTTGCCGCCTGCGCCCAAAACGCACTGCGCATAGCAGGTCTTGGTCCGGGTGAAATCGGCTGCCTGGCTGCCCAGGCTTGCGGCGACGACCGCATCGACCGCCAGGAAATTGCCGGTTTGAGCGCCGTTTATGCTGGTGAACCGAACCGGACCGTGGTCACCAGCAGCCAATCCCAAACGGGGTGGCTGGATGAGGTCAACGGTCTGGTGGGATTGGTTAAAACCGGGCTGTGCCTGGCGAACCGCCTGCGCCCCGGGGTAAAGGATTGGACCGGGCCGAAATTTGCCGAGTTATGGACAAACAGCAATTTTTATGTCCCTGGTGACTCCTTGACCTGGTTTCAAAAGGAATCGTCTGCCAGCCGTAAAGCAGCAGTGAATTTGATCGCAAAAGACGGCAGCTGTGCTCATCTCATCCTTTCCGGCGCACCAATTTCTCCGCAGGTTGAGCCTTTGGTTCGTAATACGGATGCTGTACTCATTCCGGTGGGAGGTGGCAATCCGGCTGATTTGATCCTGGCTGTAGAAGCCGTCCAGAAAGCACTGCAGCAGGGTAGTTTATTGATAGAAGTTGCCCGGCAGGCTTACCAGCGCACCCAGGAAAGTCCTGTTTCGACTCTGGTCGTATTTCTAGCTCACAATCCGGTGGAAGCGCTGCGTGAAATTGAATTTGGGCTGCGCGGAATTCCATCAGCTATTGAAAAGGGCAGCGATTGGCAAACTCCTGTTGGGAGTTATTTCACGCCTAACCCGCTTGGACCCGACGCCCGGGTCGCGTTTGTGTATCCCGGCGCCTTCAACTCTTATATTGGTGTTGGCAGAGATTTGTTCTACATGTTTCCAGCTGTTTACGATCATATTCAGGAGATTGTTCAGGATGTTGGCGCAATCCTGTGTGAGGAGCAGTTATACCCTCGCAGCCTCCTTGCGCAAGGCAAAGCGCAGTTGGACCTGGCTGAAACGGATTTGCTCAACAATGCCAATGTGATGATGGTCAGTGGGGTCGGCCTTTCCGTGGCCCTGACCAGTATTTTCAGAAATATCTTTATGATTGAACCCTACAGCGCCTTCGGCTACAGCCTGGGTGAGAATAGTATGCTGTATTCATTGGATGTGTGGGGCGATGGTTTGTTTGCCAGCCAGCGTTTATTTGCATCGCCACTATTTCACACCCGCCTGGCAGGTCCCCAGAATGCGGTCCGCTCGCATTGGGGGCTCCCCAAACTGGCAGAAAATGACCGTCCAGTTGATTCTTTATGGGAAAATTTTCTCTTGATGGTCTCGCCCGATCGGGTAAAGGACGCCCTGATCTCGGAGCCAAAGGTCTACCTGACGCATATCAATACTCCGCGCCAGGTTGTGATCGGCGGTGATCCGGCTGCCTGCCGCAGGGTCATTGAAAAGTTGAAATGCAGTTCATTAAAAGCTCCCTTTGATTATGTTTTACACTGTAAAGCAATGGAATCGGAATATGAGGCGTTATATGAGATCCATTCTTTACCGGTGAAAGCTCAGCAAAACGTGAAGTTATATTCTGCCGCCGATGACCGTCCTTTTGTTCTTACCCAATCTGAAATTGCCCGAGCAGTAGCCCGTGACCTCTGTTCCATGTTGGATTTTCCTCGCCTGGTAGAGACCGCTTATGCCGAAGGTGCCCGCTTTTTTATCGAACTGGGCGCAGGCAGCAACTGTGCGAAATGGGTTGAAGATACGCTGCGCGGCAAGACTTTCCTTGCAGTCTCGGCCAACCGCAAAGGGGTAGACGATGCCACTTCTATCTTACGGGTGCTGGCTCGTCTGGTTAGCCACCAGATAAGAGTTAATTTGGAACCTCTCTACCAGGATCAGATAATTCATGAATAATCCCCCTTTTGAAGATACGGTCCGCCGCCTGCAGGACCAGGCCAGAGAATATATTACCGACATAGCCGTTATCGCCAGCCAGGCGCAGCGCCAGTTCTTAACCTCGCGCAGTGGAACTCTGCAGCAGATCGCAGATTTGGTGCGCATGCAGGCCGGATTCAAGGCCCCAGCCCAGGCTCATTTATTTGACCGGGACATGTTGGAAGAATTCGCCGCCGGTTCCATCGAACGCTGCCTGGGTGAGGAATACGCCGTTTTTCGCGAGCACAGGGTTCCACGGATCCCCAACGGCGCCCTCTTGTTAATGGACCGCATCCTGGAAATCAGCGGCACGCGCGGCAAATTAAACCAGCCCTCCGAAATTATCACCGAATTTGATGTTCCAGCCGATGCCTGGTTTATCCAAGACAGTGGATCGGGAACTCCATACAGCATACTCATGGAAATGGCTCTCCAGCCCTGTGGGTTCATGTCGGCTTACCTGGGCACCATGCTGATTTCACCCGAAAGCAATCTCTATTTTCGCAATCTGGATGGAGAAGCACGCATCTTACGCCAGGTAGATTTGCGCGGAAAAACCGTGCGCGCCTGGGCGCGGATGACCGGTCATACGGTGAATGAAGAAACCGTGATCCAGAAATTTGAGTTTCAATTGGAAACAGAAAACCAGCTATTCTATGAAGGCAGCTCGGTTTTTGGTTTCTTCCCGGAAGAGACGATGCTGCGCCAACTGGGTCTGGATAACGGCAAAGAAAGCGTTCCGGAATATTTAAAAGCCGGGTCAACCAATATCCAGGGCAAAATGATCGAGCTGCTTGCTGGAGCTGCACCCGACCTGGTTCAATCCGGCCTGCGATTGGCCGTTGGACGGCTTGATCTGCTCGATCAGGTATACATCCTTCCCCATGGTGGTTCGAAAGGGTTGGGATATATCTACGCATCCCGGGAAATTGACCCCGCAGCCTGGTTTTTTCAAAACCATTTCTATCAAGACCCGGTCATGCCCGGGTCGTTAGGGGTCGAAGCCATTCTGGAAGCGATGCGGATATTTGCCCTGGATCAGGGCATCGGGTCAGCTCTCAGCCGGCCTTCTTTTTCCCTGGATGAGAACTTTCTCCAATGGAAGTATCGCGGTCAGATATTGAAAACCACTCGTTCGATGTTTCTGGAAGTTGATATCCTTTCCATTGAACAGGATGATCGGGGAATTGTCATTGCCGGGAACGCCAGCTTATGGGCGGATGGCATCCGCATTTACCTGGTGAAGAATGCTGCCGTACGGATTAAACAAGGATAAAAAATTAATGAATATCACGCCTTCACTCTCTGAATCAAAAGTCAGGATGGCCAGTTCACCAAGCATGTGGACCTGGAATGGGGCCATGGATTTGGTCCAATTTACTGAAGATGGAATGCTGGCGGTCCTGCAGAATCTGAGCCAGCCGGTTTTCATTTTGGATGTGGGCGGCCGGATTGGCCTCACTAACCAGGGAGAAGTGCTGCCTGGGTCGTCAGGAGCCGTGCCCTGCCGGGCCGTATCCTGGCCGGTGGATTTGAGTGGCCTGGGCGACCCTGCTTTCAAACAGACGTACGGCACGCGCTATGCTTACGCCAGCGGCGCCATGGCGCAGGGTATTTCCTCGGCTGAACTGGTGATCGCTCTTGGCAAGGCGGGCATGCTCGGGTCTTTTGGCGCGGCTGGCATGGTCCCCCCACGGTTAGAAGCAGCCATTCAGAAAGTACAGGCCGCCCTGCCTGATGGGCCGTATGCATTCAACCTGATCCACAGCCCGCACGAAGAAGCCATGGAACGCAATGCGGTCGACCTGTATTTACGCTATGCAGTAAAAACGGTCGAGGCCTCTGCTTTTTTGGATCTGACCCCCAGTATTGTCCGCTATCGAGCCTCCGGTTTAAGCCTTGGAGCCAATGGCGAGATGGTCATCGGTAACCGGGTTATCGCCAAATTATCCCGGACGGAGGTTGCCCAGAAGTTCATGCAGCCCGCTCCGGCCGGTATACTCAATGAATTGGTGCAGCAAGGGAAAATAACCCCGCAGCAGGCCTCCTGGGCCTTGCAGGTGCCTATGGCAGACGATGTGACTGTTGAAGCTGATTCGGGCGGGCATACGGATAACCGCCCTTTGGTGTGCCTCGTTCCGACCATGCTGGCTTTGCGCGATGAACTCCAGGCCAAATACCAGTTCGCCCAACCCGTACGGGTAGGCGCAGCCGGTGGGATCAGCACCCCAGGCTCTGTATTTGCCGCTTATATGATGGGCGCGGCTTACGTGGTTACCGGTTCTGCCAACCAGGCCTGCATGGAAGCGGGCGCCTCCGAACATACCCGCAAGCTGTTGGCGCAAGCCGGGATGGCGGATGTGATGATGGCCCCTTCAGCCGATATGTTTGAAATGGGCGTGAAAGTTCAGGTTCTTAAAAAAGGGACGCTCTTCCCCATGCGCGCCCAAAAATTGTACGAGTTATATACCCGTTACGATTCGATCGATGCCATTCCTGCGGATGAACGTGAAAAAGTAGAAAAGCAGGTCTTCCGGCGCGGACTGGAAGACATCTGGCAGGATACAGTCAAGTTTTTCGAAGAACGCGACCCGGAGCAAATCGAACGCGCCAACCAGAATCCCAAGCGTAAAATGGCGCTTATCTTCCGCTGGTATCTGGGCCTTTCGTCGAAGTGGTCCAACAGCGGTGAGGCCGGCCGCGAAATGGATTACCAGATCTGGTGCGGCCCGGCAATGGGAACTTTCAACGACTGGACCCGCGGCACTTACCTGGCCGAATATCAGAACCGGCGCGTCGTAGATGTGGGTCTGCACCTGATGACCGGTGCAGCTTACCTGTGGCGCCTCCAAACCTTGAAAATGCAGGGTTTAATGCTCCCCTCCGCCTGGGAACAATACCGCCCTGTAGCCACATTAATCTAAAGAAGGCTATATGTTGAAAAAAGACCAGCTTCAGACCATGCGCAGGGAGGCGAGCCTGGGGGGAGGAGACGAGGGTATTGAAAAGCAGCATGCGAAAGGGAAGCTGACTGCTCGTGAACGGATCGAGCGCTTGCTTGACCCGGACACTTTTCAAGAGATGGACCAATTCGTAACCCATCGCGCTGTTGGCCTGGGGATGGACCGCACGCACCCTCTGACCGATGGAGTCGTGACCGGTTGGGGAAAAATAGACGGCCGCCTGGTATACCTTTATGCCCAGGATTTTACGATTCTGGGTGGTTCGCTCGGTGAAGCCCACGGCAGAAAAATTGTCCGGCTGATGGATTTAGCATACCAGAACGGGGCTCCATTGATCGGCATGAATGATTCTGGCGGCGCAAGAATTCAAGAGGGCGTCGATTCACTGGCTGCTTACGGTGAGATTTTTACCCGCAACGTGCGTTCTTCGGGGGTAATCCCCCAAATCTCGATCATCCTTGGCCCTTGCGCCGGAGGCGCGGTGTATTCTCCGGGCATTACCGATTTTGTGTGCATGGTAGAAAAAACAGCCCACATGTTCATCACCGGGCCGGATGTAGTGCGCGCCGTTACCCATGAAGACGTAGATTTTGACACCCTGGGTGGGGCGGAGGTGCATCATCAAAAAAGTGGCGTTGCGCACCTCACCGCCGCGGATGAAGATGCCATCTTTTCCCAGGTCCGCTGGCTGCTGAGTTATTTGCCTTCAAACAACCTGACCACCCCGCCTGCGGTCAGCGTCACCGACGATCCCAGGCGGTTGTTGGAAGATATTCATAGCGTTGTTCCCGACGATCCCCAGAAACCGTATGACGTGCATGGGGTTATCGAACAGATTGTGGATGATAAAGAATTCCTTGAAATTCAGCCGGATTATGCCCGCAACCTGGTGATTGGGTTTGCCCGCCTGGACGGCATGCCGGTTGGGGTAGTCGCCAACCAGCCCGATTATCTGGCAGGTGTATTGGATATCAACGCATCCGATAAAGGGGCGCGTTTTATCCGTTTCTGCGATGCGTTTCACTTTCCCCTGTTGACCCTGGTCGACACACCGGGTTTCTTGCCAGGCACCGATCAGGAACACGGCGGCATCATCCGCCATGGAGCCAAGATGATCTACGCTTATGCCGAAGCGACAGTACCTAAACTGGCTGTAATCCTGCGGAAAGCCTATGGCGGGGCGTATATCGTGATGAGCTCGAAACATTTGCAGAGCGATATTAATTTCGCCTGGCCGAACGCAGAAATAGCCGTCATGGGGCCGGAAGGCGCGGTTAATATTGTCTTTCGCCGGGAACTGGCTGCATCGGATGACGCGGCTGCCAGAAAGGGTGAATTGATTGCCCAATATCGTTCGGAGATGGCGAACCCCTATGTCGCCGCCAGCCGCGGATATCTGGATGATGTGATCGAGCCTGAAGAAAGCCGGGTCAGGTTAATCGGCGCGCTGGAAAGTTTGCGCAATAAGCGCCAGGCCACACCGTCCCGCAAGCACGGTAACATTCCACTCTAGATTGGAGGGTCAATGAAAGTACTCGTCGCCAATCGTGGTGAAATAGCCTTGAGAATCATGCGCACTTGCCGGGAACTCGGTCATCAGAGCGTTGCCATTTATTCTGAAGGCGATCAAAAAGCCCAGCACACCCGTTATGCGGATGAGTCGGTTTGCATTGGGCCTGCCCAGGCAGCCCTGAGTTATTTGAACATCGATCGTGTGATCGCGGCCGCCATCCAAACCGGCGCTCAGGCCGTCCATCCCGGTTATGGATTTTTATCCGAGAACCCGGCGTTTGCCCGGGCTGTGGAAGATGCCGGCCTGATCTTTATTGGACCGCGGCCCGAAACAATTGCTCTGACCGGTGATAAACTCGCTGCTCGAAAGGCAGCCAGGGAAGCCGGTCTGCCCGTGCTGCCTGGCTCGGACGACCCATTGGATGAAAATCAATCCGACCAATCGCAGGAGGCGATCACCTTCCCGGTGCTGGTCAAAGCCGTATCCGGCGGGGGAGGCAGAGGAATACGCCTGGTTCATAACCTGGAGGAGCTCCAGCAAATGGTGACTGCCGCCCGCCAGGAGGCTCAGGCTGCATTTGGGGATAATGCCGTTTATCTTGAACCCCTCGTTCAGCAGGCCCGGCATATCGAGGTCCAAATCCTGGGAGATGGTCAGGGTCATGTGCTCTGCCTGGGTGAGCGTGAATGTTCCATTCAACGCCGCCGCCAGAAGCTGATCGAAGAAGCCCCTGCCCCAAACTTAAGCCGGGCATTGCGCAAAGAACTGCATGGGGCTGCGGTTCGTTTAGGCCGCTCTTTGTCTTATCGCAGCCTGGGAACCGTCGAGTTTCTGCTGGACAACCAGGGGAAATATTACTTCATTGAAGTCAACCCGCGCATCCAGGTCGAACATCCGGTGACTGAAATGGTGACCGGGATTGATCTGGTTCGGGCCCAGCTCGAACTGGTTGAATGCGGCTGT
The DNA here is from genome assembly GCA_963743005.1 of uncultured Chloroflexia bacterium. Classification (GTDB taxonomy): domain Bacteria; phylum Chloroflexota; class Anaerolineae; order Anaerolineales; family Anaerolineaceae; genus CAVUNY01. The sequence goes on from CAVUNY010000001.1 coordinate 225,250, forward strand.
TTCAAATTCAAACAAGAGCATATCAGCTCGCGGGGTTGGGCGATCGAAGCGCGGGTAATTGCGGAAGATCCGGACCTGGGCTTCTTGCCGGTTACCGGTGAAATTACTCATCTGCAAGAACCCGCCGGGACTGGCATTCGCCTGGACAGTGCGCTCTTTTTAGGGATGTGTGTGACCGCGGATTACGACTCGTTGATTGCCAAAGTAATCGCCTGGGCAGAAGATCGCCCTTCTGCCATCCGCCGGCTGCAGCGCGGCCTGGGAGAGTTTAAAATTGGCGGCATCCCGACCGATATTGGTTTCCTGCAGCAGGTACTGCAAAGCCCGATTTTCCAGGATGGGCGCGCAGACACCACTTATCTGGATACTTTTCAACCGGTTGAGCCGCTGGATCGGGAAGATGTGCAGCGTGAAGTGGCTATGGCGGCGGCGATGTTGATGGACCAGACGCAGATACCCCCCCGGGAAATCCATCCCAGTGACGGTAACAACTGGTTGATGACTGCCTGGCGAGAACAGATGTGATTGCGTAACGAATTGCGTACCATGGGGTTTTTATTGGTGGATTGTCTGGACATGGAAAAAAATTATAAAGACAAATCCAATCCAGGCATTTTACAAAGTAATTTTTTTGGAGGCAAGGTATGACTATTTACCGGGTATCTGTAGGAAATCGAGAATACCAGGTTGAGGTTGCTGGGAACCGGCTGCGCGTCGATGGTGAGCAGATCCAGGCCAATTTAACGGCTCTCAATGAATTGGGCCTATATCTTCTGCGCCAGGGTGATATGCTGCGCGAGATGCACTTTTCGAATAAAGGTACCAATATCTTTACTGCCCTGGCTGAAGGACGGCACCTGGTAGCCCAGGTAGAACGGCAGAATGGTAAAGTCCGGCCAAAGAATTCGGCCTTATCTCAGAGTGATGTCTGCGCGCCAATGCCAGGGATCGTGATCAAAGCCCTGGTTCAAGAAGGGGATCTTGTCGAAAAGGGCCAGGCAGTGGTTGTGATGGAATCGATGAAAATGCAGATGGAATTACGCTCCCCAGCCGCGGGCGAAGTAACCAGAATTCTTGTTCAACCCAATACCCAGGTAGATAAAAGCACAGTACTGGTAAAAATCAAGGCTTGAAATATTTTGCGACCAGATCCGAAATATCAGCCGGTGAATGTTCTTTGAGGATGGTAAAAAAGTCCTGGCTGGTCGCGATCTGGTTTTGTTCCCGATTGGCATAATCCTTTAGAAAATCAAAAAATGCACTTTCACCCACGCGGGCGCGGACCTCATTCAGGAATCGCGCACCGCTCAAGTACACGCCGTCCCGGTAGGGGTACGACCCGGAATAGTCATAGATAGGCAGGTTTACCCATCCCTTCGGATCGAAATAATCGACCCGGTATGACCACCACCAATCTTCATATCCCGAATAGAATTTGCTGTAATACAATAGCTCGCTGTAGGTCGCCAAAGCCTCATCCAGCCACGGCTCCAGGGCCTGGTCATTGGCTACCCGGGCATACCACCATTGATGGGCCGTTTCGTGAACGCAAATCATGGTCAGATAGCCTTTGGGGGTGCCATCATATGTGTTATAAAACCCCTTGCTGAGAAAAAATAGCCCGTCATACTCCATCCCATCCTGGAAATCGACTTCTACGACAGAAAGGTTATCGTGGGGGTAGGCGCCAAAAAGCTGGCTGTACAATTCAAGTGCCTGGGTGGCAGCATCCAGCGCCACCAACCCGGTTTGGGCATCAAAGGGGAAGGCATAGCTGGTAACGGTCACATTCCCCGCCATCTTAATTACCATGGTGTACATATCGCTGGCAGAAAAGGTAAAATTGCGCGCATTGAGGTGGGTGTATGTGTAATGCCCATCGACCATTTTAACCGGTGAAGCCGCGGCGATCGTTGTATTTGCCGGCGGGGATTCGAGCGTCAGGTCCACATTGAAATTGGCCATTTCATATACCTGGTGTTCGCCGTAATACCAGGGGTTGTGCATTGCCCATCCTGAGCCGTTTATATACGCCGGGATGTAAGGATACCAGTCCACCAGGTTCATCTGGCGGCTGGAGTATCCATACACGCCGGCATTGATGCTTCCGACCGGACGGGGCAATGCGGGCAGGCTTAGATCGAAAGCAAGGTTTAATTGGAGTGATTGGCCTTTTTCCAATCCAGCCGGCAGCGTGAATTTCAGCTGGTTATTCACCAGAGAATAGCTGTCGATCTTTGCTCCCCCGGCTAGCAAGCTGTTTAAGCGGAATCCGCCCGGGTAGCGATTCGGTTCGACGGCCAGGACCAATTCGGTTAAACTCTCACCGCTGCGGTTTGGATAATCGATCGTTTCTTGTACGGATAAAAAATGGCGGCTGTAATTCAAAGTCGCGGATAAGTTATATTGAGCTCGCACAGGCTCTGGGACCATCGTTGGGCTTGGCAGGATGGGCGCCAGTGAAGGGGTAACAGTGGGTAACGGGGCAAGGGTCGCTGCGGGCATGGTTGCGGTGTTCACCGGCGGCAGCGTTGTTTCTGTGGGGTTGGCCGGTGAAGGATTTGGGCTGCAGGCTGAAAGGAATGCGGTTAAACTGAGAATGATCAGGGCAAAAAAAGTCTGCGGCGCAGTGAAAATATCGGGACGGTGAAAATTCATGCGCCTGAGTCTACCACCGGTTTTCAATATTTGTATTTGTATCACGAAGCTTGTTTTTTTCCGTCAGGCATAATCTGGCTTTTATGCCAGATTATGCCTGATTCATCCAACAGTATTACGATTTCAGATATCGATCGAACCAGCGCCGGATATGGTTCAGGCGGGCAATCTTGCGGTCGGTGCGTCCGGTGCGCGATAACCCGTGAAATTCGTCCGGGAAGCGGATCATTTCTGTCGGAACCCCGAGTTTCTTCAAAGCCACAAACACCTGCTCCCCTTGTTCGATCGGGCAGCGCAGGTCAAACTCGTTATGTATGACCATGGTCGGCGTGGATGCATTGCCGATATAGGCGATCGGCGAATGCTTCCAAAAATTATCCAGGTCTTCGTAAGGTGGTAATCCCCCGATTTCATTCTGGAAAGTCCAGTTGAAATCGCTCGAGCCCCACATGCTGACGAAATTGCTCACACAGCGCATGGCGACCGCGGCATGGAAACGATGGGTATGGCCGATGATCCAGACCGTCATATAGCCGCCGTAACTCCCACCGGTAACCCCCATGCGCATCGGATCGATGAAAGCTTCTTTCTGCACCACATCCGCCCAGGCCATCAGGTCCGCATAGTCGGCGTTTCCCCAATCCTGCCAGATCGCCTGAGTATGCGCTTCACCATAGCCTCGCCCACCCCGTGGGTTGGTGAATGTAACAACGTACCCCTGGGCAGCCAGGTAGTAAAACTCGTGCATAAAGAATTTTCCATACTGTAATCGCGGGCCGCCGTGGATTTCCAGGATCGATGGGTATTTTTTGCCGGCGGTAAAATCGGGAGGAGTCATGATCCACCCATGCAAATCAACCCCATCTGCCCCTTTGTACCAGACCTCTTTCACCTGGCTGAGCTGGATCTGGTCCAGCAGTCCGCGGTTGATGTGGGTCAGCTGGCGGGTTTTTCGAGTTCCCAGATCCAGAATCATCACCTGCCCGGGATCGTCCATCTCTCCCCAGAAATAGGCCACGGAATTTTGACCGTGATCCAGGGAAAAACTACCCACCACGCCGCCTTCAGCGATGATCGTCACCGGTTGGCTGCCAGCCAGGTCTGTCTTCATCAAAATGGTGCTGCCGTGGATCGTGACCTGGAAGAAAATCGAGCGGCTGTCATTGGTCCAGGTTGGCGCCATCATTTCCGGTTCGCCCATATCGTTAATCGTCCAGGCGGAAACATGCAGGTCATACGCTCCGGTCAGGCTGCGGGCAGCAGACAAACCATCCGCCGGTACGATCCACAGGCTGGTGTTTTTATATTCCAATTCCTCGCTGTCTACACCATAATAAGCAATCCAACGGCCGTCCGGAGAGAAGCTGGGCTGGCTTTTCGGCCCGGCTGGGGTAGGGATCAGGCGCAGATCCCCGCCTTTGGCAGGCATCACGAACAGGTCATCCGCATTCGGCCTTAAATCGGGATCCGTTGAACGGTTCGAGATGAGCGCGATCCATTTCCCATCCGGCGACCAGGCCGGCGCCTGTTCATCGTACACCGCATGGTCGGTCAGCTGGCGCGCCTTTCCGCTTACAGCATCCACCGTCCACAGGTGAGTGCGTTCTTTCGGTAAATAACCGATCCCGTCCAGTTTATAAAACAGACGCTCGTACTGGCGGTCAACCACTCCGAGCTTCTTCTTCTGTTCGTCTTTGTCCCGTTTCAAAACCTCGGCGTCGGTTTTTTGCACGCTGCACAAAATCGATTTCCCATCCGGCGCCCACGAAAACGCACCGATGCTGCCCGCTATATTGGAAAGAGGTCGGGCTTCCCCGCCATCGATGCGCATGACGTACAGCTGGGGCGGTTTTTCTTTATCTGCCCGGTCGGATAAGAAGACAATTTGCTCTCCGGACGGAGACCAGCGCGGTTGGGCGTCGGTTTGGTCGCCGAAAGTGAATTGGCGCGGGGTTCCCTCTGCGGCAGGTACAACCCACAGGTTGGCATACTTTTTTTGTGTTTTTTGATCCACTCTTTTTTGCGCATAGATAACCAATTTACCGTCAGGGGAATACCGCAGGTTGGCGATCAGTTCAAAACGGTACAGGTCTTCCGCCGTGATGGATCGTTTCTTGCTCGAAGGCATATTTTGCTCCTTTTCATGATCGATCTGCCCATTATTATAGATCAAGTGTATTGATTGGTAAGAGGTTATAATTTTTCATCATTATTCAGGTGCAAAAATTGCGTATGAGCCAGCCGGCCGAGCCAGAAAATCCAACCTGGAATCCATCCAATTACCACCCTGAGTTGCTTCCCAACCAGGTTCATTTATGGCGGGTGCGCCTGGATGGAGTGGGGTATCAGGACGAGCGTCTGGCGGCGGTGCTGTCGACCGCTGAGCAGGAGCGAGCTCAACGATTTCATTTTGACCAGCACCGGCAGCGGTTTATCCGCACGCATGCCATCAGCCGTATGATCCTCTCGAAGTACACCGGCATCGATCCTGCCAGCCTGGTCTTCGGCGCCGGCGCCCGCGGAAAACCCTTTTTATTACACGACCATTCTGGGCCGTGCTTTAACCTCAGTCATTCCGGCGATCTGATGATCCTGGGGATTGCCGATGATCTCGACCTGGGCGTGGATGTTGAGATCATCAATGACCAGGTCGAGTGGAAACAAATCGCCGCGAATTTTTTCAATGCCGGCGAAATGGAGAAGATTGCCAGCTTGCCCTCTCCAATCGAGCAGTTGAGGGCTTTCTACCGGGTGTGGACTCTCAAAGAAGCTTATCTAAAAGCCAGGGGGGATGGTGTGGCTGGAGGATTGGAGCAGGTGGTCGTCAATCTTGAACCTGGGGACCCCGAATTATTTCTGGCGTTTCCCGGGGGAGAAAACGAAAAACGCCGGTGGCAGGCGATTACTTTTCGTCCTGCAGCCGGCGCTTGTGGGGCATTAGTCGCCCAACGAGGTCAGATCCCTTTCAAGGTCGTCCAGTTTGACTGGACGGATCAATAGTCCTGTTTGTCAGGATTATTCTTCGACTTCCTCGTCTTCGTCCTCATCCTCGAACAGATCTTCGTCTTCGAATTCTTCGTCTTCAAAATCTGCTCCGTGCACATGGCCGTGAGAAATCTCTTCTTCTGTCGGTTCGCGCAATCCCACTACGGTGACCCGAAAGAATAATTCTTTACCGGCTAGCGGATGGTTGAGATCAAGCTTTACCATTTTAGGGGTCACGTCGACGATGACCGCGTTTAAGATCTCGTTGTCCTGGTTCTGAAGCTGTAGCTCGACACCTGCTTTTAGTTCGAAATCTTTGGGGAATTCACTGCGGGGAACCTCGATCAGTGCGGTGGGGTCCGTGTCTCCATATCCGTCTTTGGGGAGAACGGTGACTTCACGGCTTTCGCCAACTTGCATCCCAACCAACTCTCTTTCCAGGCCTGGGATAATATTTTGATAACCCTGGAGATATTCCAATGGTTCATTTTCTTCTGAAGCGTCGACGATGTTGCCGTCCACGGTCAGGGTATATTCAATGCTCACGACCACGTCGTCAGCTACGGCAGTAGGTTTCTGCTGATCACTCACATTTAACTCCATAAGAAGCACTACTAGATAATAATATGCACCTTGAGCCCATAAAAGTAGCGTTTTTTGCTGGCTTGATGCCCGCGCCATACCTCGCTCTGGTACAGTTTCGAACGGGAAATGCGGTAGTTATCGCACGTGGCATTGGGAAGCTGTCCAGCAAGTAAATAGACTGCTCATTGAGTTCCTTCCAGGTCTCTCCGAGCAGGTGAAACAAGGTCAGAAAGAGGTCTTTTCTCCGATGCAAACGCCGATTGAACCACTATTACTCAACATCTGCGGCATATAGCCCTCGGTTAGCAGCATGTGCCGGGCTTGCTAAAAATTACCCCCAAAGCGCAGGGCAGCCAGGATGGCGGTCGTTATAACTTCGGCTGCCGTTATTTGACTTTGTGGATCATCGCGATAAAGGAGCGCTTTAAGCATATCGTCACACAGACAAAAAATCGCTATAATTTGAGTGTCCATAGGTTCACCTGTAAATGGTCCGGTTTTGTCACCTTCCAATTTACTCCAAACCTATGGACTTTTCTACCTTTTCACCAAGGTAGCAATTGGTAATTAACTGGAAATCGGTTCCAAAAGAAATAATAACACCTAATTATATCATCAAGTCCTGATTTTCTGACAGAAATTCAAACAGGATAAAAATTTATTGGAGAGCATGCCCTTCTGGCTGATCCAGAATTACGCATTGTGATGGGACATCCTGACGGTGTTAAAAAATTGACCGCCCAGATATAGGTCTGGGCGATCCGGGAAAGTAGGGAGGAGGATTCCCACTAACCGATAAGATTTTATTCAGTCCTTCTTGGTTCAAGGACTGGATGGATGAAGGGCATCATCACCTTTGGTACCGGGTGGAGGAATTACGTTTTCCCCATTCCTGGACACGATGCTTTGCGATGAGCCATAATTGTTGATTGGGCGAACTACATTTTCACCACTGCCAAGACCCATGGTCACATTATTAGGCGAAGAAAGAGATGGATCGATGGGCCGAACAACGTTTTCTCCACTGCCCATGTTTTGCTGAGACTGGTTGGACGAAGTCACTGGGATAAGCGCTGAGGCATTTTGTGTAGATGCGGCGGATGTATTTGCACAGCCAACCAATAATACACTCAGGATTGCCACCATTGTTATGATACCGGATAATTTTTTCATTGCATTTTCTCCTTGTTTTATTTGTCGATTGGTATATTTGAGGAAACCTGTAGATAGAATACCAATCGGGTGTCAATCAATCATCCTGGAAATCGTCCAATAAACGTCCAAAATATAAAATGATGTAAAATAATAGGGCATAATTTATCTAAAAACTCAATTTTATTTTTAATGCATGGATGGTAGAAATTTATGCCAGAAGCCAGGCTGTACCTGTTCAGTTCTCCGCATTTTGAAGTCGACGGGCAGTCCGTTAAGCTGGAACTGCGGAAATCTTTGGCCTTGCTGGCTTTCATGGCTGTTCAGCGCGAAAACTTCCGGCGCGATTTCCTCACCAATTTACTTTGGCCTGAAGAAGACTCTTCTCGCGGGCGGTCTCTTTTAAGACACGTCCTTTCACCGTTAAAGAATGCCCTGCCGGAAGGTTGGCTGGCAGCCGACCGGGATATGGTTGGATTGCGGCCTGACGTCGCCTTATGGGTTGATGTGCTCAATTTTCGTCAATTTGTAACCGGCTGCGGTGACCACGGTCATCCCCAAAACGAAGTTTGTCCAACCTGCCAACCGCTACTGTCTCAAGCAGTCGAGTTGTACCAGGGTGATTTTATGGCAGGGTTCACCTTGCCCGATAGCGTCAACTTTGATGAATGGCAATACTTCCAATCTGAGAGTTTGCGCCAGATGCTTGATGGTGCATTGGTGAAACTGGTCCAATGCCTGATCCTTTCGCACAATCTTGATCAGGCGATCCATCATACCCGGCGCAGGTTACTCCTCGACCCGCTAAACGAAGATGCTCATTGTCAGTTGATGCAGCTTTACGCCTGGACTCACCAACGCAATCTCGCCCTGCGCCAATATCGCGAATTAAAAACGGTATTGAAGGACCAAATGGGGATCGATCCACAAAAAGCTACCCAGGACCTGATGCGGACCATTGATACCGGGAACGTTCCTGATCGGCCGACCCATCCGACCTGGCAGACGTCCCTTACGCCTGATCGAACTGGTTCTATCCAGGATCAGCCAGAAATCTTTTCTCCAACTCCTAAATATAGCCTTGCCAACCCAATTTACCTCATTTGTTGGCCGGAAAAAAGAGATCGAGGAAGTTTATACATTGGTGAAAGATCACCGCCTGGTGACCCTGACCGGCAGCGGAGGGGTCGGCAAGACGCGCCTGGCGCTGAAGGTAGCGGAGGAACTGCTGGAATATTACCCGGACGGTGTCCATCTGGTCGAACTTGCTCCGCTTACGGATCCAATGATGATCCCGCAGACGGTAATCTTGGCGTTGGGGCAGATCGAACAGCCGGACAAGACCCCCATGGTTTTCTTGACGGATTATCTTCGGCCGAAGCAGGTGCTGTTGATCCTGGATAACGTGGAACACCTGCTGCAAGCCTGTTCAGAGTTGATCGATGGGCTGCTTCACAGCTCCCCGCATCTGACGGTCATTGTCACCAGCCGTGAGATTCTGGGGTTGGCGGGTGAAATTCCTTACCGTGTTCCCCCGCTGGCGATGCCCGATCTCCAGCGCCTGCCACCTCTGGAGGAGCTAAATCACTTCGATGCGGTTCAGCTCTTCGTTGACCGGGCAGGCGCGGCTTCCTTTGGATTTTCCCTGACGGATGAAAACGCCGCTGGAGTAGTCCAGATCACGCGAAGATTGGATGGTATCCCGCTGGCGATTGAACTGGCAGCCGCTCGCCTGCGCCTGATGAATGTGGGGCAGATCGTGCTGCGCCTGGACGATGTTTTTCGCCTGTTAACCGGCGGCAGCCGCACCGCCCTTCCCCGACAAAAGACGCTCCAGGCATTAATCGACTGGTCTTATGACCTGCTCTCTGGTGAAGAACGGCGACTTCTGCGCGACCTTTCAGTCTTTGCTGGTGGATGGACATTGGAAGCAGCCGAGGAAATATGCGGGGGATCGCAGGATATTCTGGATCTGCTCGGACAACTGGTGGACAAATCGCTAATTGTGGCGGCGCCCACCATGAGGGGAGAAATGCGCTACAGTATGCTGGAGATCGTCCGCCAGTTTGCCGCTGCGCGACTGAGCGAAGCCGGTGAATCCGATGAGATGCGCGAGCGCCATTTAGCTTATTACCTCTACCTTTGTGAGTTGGTGGAACCTAAACTGCGCGGTCGGGAGCAGATCGAGACGCTGGACAAACTGCGACGCGAGCTGGATAACCTGCGGCTTGCATTGGGGTGGGCGATGCAGACCAATGTTGAGGTTGGGCTGCGTCTTGCTGCCGCGTTGCAATGGTTTTGGTATATCCGCTTCCATTGGTCGGAGGGGGTAGCCTGACTTGAGCAGGGGTTGGAGGTTGAGGCGTTTGCCAGAGGTGGCTTGCCCCTGACCGGTACCCGCGCAGTAATCTGTGCCAAAGCGCTTGCCGCCCTGTGCCTATTCCGCAAGCGCAAGATATATCATCTACCCATAAAAGCGCTAAGGATGCCTTAACGGAGGCCATTGGATTATATCGAGCCAATGACCCGATACAACAACGTGGTCTGGCCTGGGCGCTGGTTCGGCAGGGCAATTGTCTATATGCGGAGGGCGATCCAGCCCAGGCTCAGGTTTTGGGCGAGGAGGCGCTGAGATTGTTCCGTGAAACGGGCGACCCTCATGGAACCGCCGAAAGCCTTCAGCTTCTGGGTATGGGTGTGATAGATCCGCTTGAGCAAAAAAAGATCTACCAGGAGCAGCTGGCAATCGAGCAAGCCAATGGCGATATCGATGGGATCGCCGCTGCGCTCTACCGGGTCGGGTCTATCAATTTTAAAAATGGCGATTTTGAGATGGGCCACGCCGCTTTGAAGGTCAGCCGGGAGTATTACCGTCAGGTGGGAAACCTTTATATGGTCGTTCTTCAAGCGCATTTTTTAACCATTTCGTCTCATTATGCAGGTAACCTGGATCGCGCCGAGCGATTCCTTGAGGAAGCCTGGATGAATTCGGTCGAGATTGCCAACGATTATATGATTGTTGCTTGCCTGGGCTGGAAAATGATCATTGCTTTTACCCGTGGTGATTATGATCAAGTCGCTGAATTTATCGATGAAAGCGAACGAATTGAAAAAGATACCGGCATCCCGGGACTATTTCATGATGTGCATTTTCATCGCGCCAGGCTGGCTCGCTTGCGCGGAGAACTGGCTGCGGCGCGCCGGCATGCGGAGGAAGGTCTGAAAGTTGGCGCCGAATTGGGATACGGGAAGGTAAACTTGCTGATAGAACTGAGTTATCTGGCGCTCCAGGAAGGGGATTTGAGACAAAATGCGGCGCTCATTCGTGAAGCGCTGCAGATGCTGATCGAGGGTCGCGATATGAGCTTATTTTTATGGGTACTGGACGGGTTGGCGGTCCTGGCTGTGCAGGAACACCAGTTCGAGCGCGCCGCCCGTTTGTATGGCACTCGGATGTGGCGTGGATTTGCCCACACCCTTTCGCCGATCGAGAAAGCTCAGCGCGATGCTGACCAGATGCAATTGAAAAATGCCCTGGGTGACGAGCGCTTTACGCAGCTGCTCGGCGAGGGTTCCATGATGACCTTCATGGAGATATTGTCCCTGGTCCAGGAGGAAGTATAGTCTCGCCCATAACTGGAAGTTTCGCAAAAATATCATTATTGTTCAATCACATGGATGGCGCTGGTTTTAAAAGAGCCCTGGATTTCCTGCCCAATGGCTAACCCCATCTCAAGCGCGGATGAGCGCGTGACCAGGGCGGTGATATGGATCGGACCATCCATGATCACCCTGACCAGCGGTCCCTGCGGTACCAGCATGGAAATTCTACACTTCAGGCTGTTGCGAGCGCTCGTATTGTGTGCCTCCTCCGGCAAAGAAAGGGTAATATCCTCCGGGCGCAGGCAGAGGAAAACTTTCGTCCCGGGCTGTGCCGAAGAAATAGCCTGTAAAAGGGTATTGTCACAATCAATATCCGCGATTCCATCATTCTGGCGGATAATTTTCCCCGGTATGATCATCTCCACCCCGGTAAAGCGCGCCACTTCCGGGCTTACCGGTGATGAAAAAATCTCACGCCCGGTTCCAACCTGACGCAGCTGCCCCTGCATAATAATCGCTACCCGGTCTGAAAGCGCCAGAGCTTCATCCAGGTCATGGGTGATGAACAGGGTGGTAATTTTTGTTTCTGCGAGCCGGGATTTAAGATCGGTCAGCAGCTGGTTGCGGGTGGGTGCATCCAGCGCACTGAAAGGCTCATCCAGCAGCATCAGATCGGGCTGTAGGACAAAAGCCCGCGCCAGGCTGACCCGCTGCGCTTCGCCGCCGGACAATTTGTGCGCCGGGCGGTTTTTCAAACCGGCGATCGAAAATTTTTCCAACCAATGCTGGATGCGGACTTTGATCTCCCCGGAGTCAACCTGCCGGAACCTGAGCCCAGAGGCAATATTATCGTATACACTGGCATGCAGCAGCAGCGGGTCCTGCATCACCAGGGCTAACCGCCGCCGGTAGGCAAGCTCGCGGTAAGGTACGACGCATTTTCCTGCGAACCGGATCTCTCCATTTTTGATGGGTATCAGGCCGCTGATCGCCATCATCAGGGTGGATTTGCCGGCGCCATTTGGACCGATGATCGCCATTATTTCACCTTGCCCGACTTCAAGCTCCGGCAAATCCAAAATCTGCACGCCGGCCCGGTCGATGCGGATGTTTTTTAACTGCAGCAGGGGAGTCGTCATGGCGAATCAGTCTTGTGAACTGCGCTGCTGGATCCAGGTCAGGGTCAGGTTGATTAAAACGTAAGCCCTAAGAGGATGCCCCCTAAGGCGATTGCCAGCGCAAAATTACCTTTCCCGGTCTCCAAAACGATCGCCGTGGTCAGGACGCGCGTCGAATGGCGCAGGTTTCCACCAACCATCATCGAGGCGCCCACTTCGGAGATGACGCTGCCAAAACCGGCCATCAAAGCGGCTAAAAGCGGCAGTCTGGCTTCCATCCATAACATCCAAATCATTTGCATGCGGGATGCCCCCAGCCCTCTTAACTGCAGGCGCAACCGCGGGTCTAGCTGCTGCAGTGCCGCGGCTGTCAGACCACTCACCACCGGCGCCGCCAGGATGACCTGGGCGATCACGATTGCCGTGGGGGTATAAATCCATTGGAAATCCCCCAGGGGACCGCTGCGCCATAGAAAAATGGATACGATCAATCCCACCACTACCGGAGGCAGGCCCATGCCGGTATTGACCAGGCTCAGCAGGAAATTCCTGCCAGGAAAATGAACCAGGGCTAACAAAGTGCCAAATGGAATGCCTATCACCAGGCTGATCAAGGTGGCAGTCCCAGAAAGCTGTAAGGAAAGCAGGGTGATTTCGATGACATCCGGGTCTAATTTAAAAAGTAGTTCGATTGCCTGACGGATGCCTTGCCAGATAAGATCCATAGCAAGAATTTTACTTGATTAAATGGATCTCCCCAACCATCGTTGGGGAGATCAGTGGAGAGAGGTGGACCGGATAATGGCTGTTTTTATTAAATCGCGATAACTTCACAATGGGCATTTAGATCGGAAAGGACCAGTTTCTCCCATAAACTCGTCAGGCCATGCAGTGAGGGGTATGCCACGATGTGGTTGGGGAACATACTCATCCAGGGCAGGCTGGACAGGCTGGGGCGGATGGTGTTTTCGAGCGACCGGCAGATCTGCTTGTAGTCGTTCGTTTCTCCGCCCAATCTCCGACTTGAACCGGTTTGTGGCACAAAAGGCCGCATATTACTTACAATAGCCGGCGGCATAAACCAGGAGGCGAAGGATTTGAAGCCGGCATCGTCCAGAATGACCATTCCGGATTGGTAGGTGATGAGACTATCCAGTTCCTTTATGAAGTCAGCTGAGACGGTCCGGTCGGCGGAAACTTTAAAAACTTTTTCCAGGTTAGGGTATTTGTTTGTGCTGGCTTCACTGGAATACAGGGGCTTAAAGAAGACCTGCGGTCCGGGCGAAAATGTCAGGAACATGGCCCACACCGATACCAGCCGCGGCTGCTCGATGGTCATGTCGTCAACCCGCACCATGATCCATGAGGACTGCCGGTTGGAGGCCGGGGCGGGAGCGATGGCATTGGCCTTGCGGATCCCGGCGAGACCAAACCCTCCTGCGAGTGAGAGCAGATAAATGGCGATGAAAAAAGGTAAAGTCAGTTTTTTTGTCATTTTATGCTTTTTAGTAGAGGCTGGTCTTTGGCCCGCCCTGGTCGGCTGCCGGAAGGATCCGAACGGTTGATTGAGATCAGTTCTCGTAAGGGGCGATAAAATGGGTGGTAATCGCCCAGGTTCTGGATGAGCGATACGGGTGATCCTGAATCGGAAGGGTTGAGCGCACTGAAGAAAGCCACTCCGATGTAGAGTTGAGACTTCAATTGGCTGAAAGCCTGGTTGAACCATTCACTCTGCGCGGCAGGATCCTGATATTTTTGATCCTCTGCATTGAGCGCCCCGCTGGGGGGTGCAAGGTGGGTGATCCAGATCAGTCCGCTTTCATGCCCATTATCCAACATCACCTGGCGAATATTTTCGTAATGGCGCAGCACGCGAGGTTCACTTCTATCCGACGCCTGGAGAGGCTCGCCGGTCAGATCGCTGGCCTGTAAACTCACGATGGTCACCGCTGCGGCTAACCCGTTTTTATAAAGAGATTGCAGGAAAACCGTATCGTCGATATCTTGCGTGGTTTTGCCATCCCCCGCCAGAACAGGTTTCAAACCGGCTCCTACCAGGCGAACCTGAGGGTTAGATTTTTTAATTGAGTTTTTGACGGCGTTCAAGACTTTCATGTACGCCTTACCATCAGGTGCGCGTCCCCATCCTTGAAGTGTATTTGCGCCAGGGAAGAGCTCAACCGCCTGAACGACCTGTGGGTAGCGTTTCACCATCTGGGTGATAAATTGCGCGGTTTTGTCTGCGTCGGGGCCTTGCGAGGCGAGCGCCCATCCCGGTGCGTCTGTCAGGCTGATCATCACCGCCAATTGGCTGTGAGCAGCCGCGTCAAGAATGGCGTCCAGGCGGGACCAATCGACCGAACCCGCTTTGGGAGCGACCGACCGCCAGGATAAATCCAGTCCCATCCAATCCAGCTGCAAATCACTTGCCAGGCGAACGCCTTCAATGGCAAACTGACCATTGAGATTGAGATGGGCGCCAAAGCCGAATTCCGCAGAACCTGGTGCTCCACGGGCAGCCAGAACAAACTCGAGCGGAGTCAGTGAAATTAGGATCGCTGCCAGGAACATGAAGAGCACCAAACGTGAACGCATAGGATATTACCTCGCTAACAACCAGTAAATGAACATCCCATTTGAAAAACCAATCACCGCGAGGCTGCCGCCGATAAAATAAAGGCGCAGTGGAGCGGCTTTGCGGAACAGACGATAAGAATATTGGACGCTTTTTTGTACAATGGGAGATGCACTCAATGTCGGGATTGCCCAATCCCAAAAATGGAGTTCAATCCGGTGAGAAAAATCAACAATGGTCATCTTTAGGCCTCCATCTGGTTATCGAGAAGCGGTTAATTTTACGATCTTGCCATCAGGTGAAGCCACGACCCGCACGGTCTGGCGCAGTGTTTTTCCATCAGCAGTTTTTGCCGAACCGCTGTAAATCAACAGGTACTGCTCTCCTGCGTAAGGCTTTACCTGGGGTTGGCTTCCTTTCAATCCTGGGAAGCGCTGAAAAACGTGTTTAGAAACCTGGTCGATCGCATGATTATCCATGGCGGGGCGTTGTCCTAGCGCATCCGGCGGCGCATAAAGGCTGGCAGGTCGAGGTCGGAGCGGTGGTGAATCATTTCAACTGGCGCTCTTTCCACCTCAACGGGTTCAGCCTGAAGCACCGTTTCGACCTGAACCGGCACCGGTTCGGCCTGTTTGCGGGCGACAAATGGAGATTGGACCGGGGTCGCGCCCAAGCCGGTAATGACCAGAATGACCTCGACCCGGTCGCCCATCCGGTTATCGGTGATCACGCCCGGGATAATCTCGGCCTGGTTATTGGTTTTTTCTTGCAAGTAGGTGAGCGCTTCGGCGACTTCCACGAATGTCAGATCCTGGCCCGCGGTAAAGTTGGCAATGATCCCGGTTGCATTCTCCAGGCTGATCGTTTCGATCAATGGGTGATGCAGCGCGCGGTCCACCGCCTGTAAGGCTTTGCCTTCGCCCTGCCCGTGGCCAATCGCCAGCAGCGATCCGCCGCCTAACTGCATGACCTGGCGAACGTGCGAGAAATCGACGTTGATCAAACCGGGCTGGGTAATCAACTCGGTGATGCCCTGGATACCCTGGCGTAAAATGTCATCTGCCATGCGGAAAGTCAGCTCGATCGGCAGATCGCGGGGCGCAACCTGCAGCAGCCGGTCATTGGGGACGGTGATCAAAGTGTCGATCTGCTGGCGAAGATTGGCCAGACCCTGGCGGGCATTCTGCTGGCGGCGGCCGACTTCGAAAGTGAAAGGCATGGTGACGATAGCGATTGTCACCGCGCCGAGGTTGCGCGCGACCCGGGCCGCGATGGGAATGGACCCGGTACCCGTCCCGCCGCCCATGCCGGCTGTCAAAAAGACCATGTCGGCGCCGGCTAATGCCTTATTCAAATCAGAATAGCTTTCTTCGGCTGCCGCTTCCCCGATTTTAGGATCACCGCCTGCGCCCAGTCCGCGCGTCAGGCGCGGCCCCAGCTGGACCTTGGTGGGAGCCAGCGAATTTTTTAATGCCTGGCTGTCAGTATTAGCCGCGATGTAATCGACACCGGTCAGGCCTAACTCGATCATGCGGTTGATTGCATTGCAGCCGCCGCCGCCCAAACCGATCACTTTTAAGACCGGCATTCGGGCTGCTATCACAGTTCGTTGGGATGATTTCGCGCTTAATGGCATATTCATGGTTCACCTCTCCGCTAATTGTGTTGCAATACTTGTGCCATCTCCTACGATCCGGCGGATTTTGCAGCCGGATAGGATCAGTTTTTCGATCTGGGTATCAGAGAATGATTGGTGGTTGCCGATGATGGTCACGTTCCGGGCTAAGAGGGCTTCATCCAGCGAAAACCCTACTGTCGGCAGATGTTTCTTGATAAATGGGCGAATCACTTCCAGGTGCCAGTCGGCAATTCCCCATTCAAATGTGGGCAGGAGCAGGTAATGCTCGATCGGATGGTCAGGATCATGAGCGTTCTTAGATTTTCCGGCACCCTGCGCACCGCACTGAGAATTCAGGTCTTTGAGAGCCTGGATGGTAGTTGAAAAATTGTTCGTGGGTCCAAACCAGGCCTGGGATGCGCCACTGCCTTCATTATCCGCTGCCAGCAGCCAAAAATTGCTGGCTATCACATTGGAAGGTAACGCCTCCAATGCTGCCAGGGTTTCATCCGGTTCAGCATTTCGCTGTTGTTCGAGCAGCCTGGCGATATTTTGATTGATCAGGCGGTGTTCTTCCGGGGTGTAGGCACAGGTTTCATCTTTAACCGGGTCTGCTGGAGTTCCCACCCCAAACAGGATTATCGGGCATTCTCGTTCCAGGACCGTAAGACTGATTTCACGGTACCAATCCATGATGCGGAACCCCTTATGGTCTTGTTGGTCGGGTGGGGTGAAATAAGGGCGAGTGGTGTTCCATTTTTGCGCGCCGCCCGCGCCCCAGTTCAAATCGTGATGTTGATTGAATGCGTATGCTCCGAGCACCAGTTTTTCCAACAATTGGGCCGGGTTGCGGCGCACAAGCGAAGTAAGCATCGATTTCAAGAACGAAGTATCCCAATAACTCCCGCCTGGTTCGAGGGGAGGCAGAATAGGGATCAATCCTTCATCTAATGCGCTCGCGCTGATCGGTAAAAACCGGTCAAGGAATCTTTCTACCAGGTCTTGCCGGGCCCAGGTGGCTTTTGTCCAGGATTGATTCGCATTGGGGCGATCAAATATCAGCACACCGTGCGCCCCCCAACGGGAATAGGCTTTGAAAAGCAGCGCAAGATCGCTGACGGCTACCGGTTTTGCCAGGGACAGGTCAAAATCGATCAGCGGCTCAATCCCCGCCTCGACCAGCCCGCGGATAAATTGTTCCGGGATGGCCCGATCAACGGGAGATTTAAGCACCAACCACGATACCCCCATGGCAGTCAATTCGGGAACCCACTGGGCCAGGTCTGTTTCACGGTAATGCAAAGAGTCCTGGTAGTAATGAAATCCCAGTCGGGAAGAATGAGCGGGAAAAGGGAAGAAATTGCTATCCATAAGGTTTGTCCATATTTAACAATTTTGGCAGGCGTTATAGGGGATACAAGATTTATGCCAGTTCGAAATAAAACTTATCCTCTGCTATAATACAAGTTCTATGATTCTGGTCACCGGTGGAACAGGTTTTATCGGACGGTCTTTGGTCAAGGAATTGGTATCCATCGGAAAACCGGTGCGATTGCTTTTGCGACCTTCGCGAGAATCTCCCCGTCTGCCACGCGGTGAAGCCGTGGATGTGGCTGTTTCCAGTTTGAAAGATGAGAGAGGGCTGCGCTCTGCCCTGATTGGGGTGGATGTGATTTTTCATCTGGCCGGGGTGGAGCGTCAGGGCAGCCGGTCAGATTTAGAGGGTATCGATGTCGACGGCAGCCGTGTTTTGGCAGCCGTTGCCAAACAAGCCGGGGTGGAAAGGATATTTTATATCAGCCATCTGGGGGCGGACCGATCATCTGCTTATCCTGTGTTGAAAGCGAAGGCTCTGGCTGAACATTTCTTTATCAACAGTGGCGTTGGGTATACGATATTCCGCTCGGGGCCTGTTTTTGGTCCGGGCGACCAATTTACCACCGGCCTGGCAAACCTGCTCAGGCTCGCGCCGGGCATTTTTCCGGTTCCCGGGGATGGGCACAGCCTGGTGCAGCCGATCTGGATTGACGACCTGGTGGCTTGTTTGAATATCGCCCTTGAAGACCACGCGATGGTGAACCAGACTTTTGAGATTGGCGGCGCCGAATACCTTACTTTTCGCGAGATATTAGAATTTTTGATGGAAGTCACCGGAATACGAAGGTTTTTGGTGAATTTGCAGCCCGCTTACCTGCGTTATCTCACTCTCTGGTTGGAGCATACGTTTCCCAGGTTTCCGATCTCGATGTTCTGGCTTGATTACCTGGCTGCAGATCGCACCTGTCCTATAGATGTTTTACCGCGTCAATTCGGCGTGATCCCGGCACTTTTTAACCAAAACCTGGATTTTCTCCATACAGGAAAAAGATTGACCACCATCCCATTTCAACGGTAGCCTATTATCATCATGAATAATCCAGCCTTCTCTGTCCACGGTCACTTTTACCAACCTCCCCGCGAGGATCCCCTGACTGGCCAGATCCCGCAAGAACCGGGAGCTGCTCCTTATCGCAACTGGAATGAGCGGATTCACGATCATGATTACCGGCCCAATGCCGTTTTGGGAAATTTCGAGCGCATCAGCTTTAATATTGGTCCGACTTTATTGGATTGGATGGCCGATTACGATCCGCGAACAGTTCAGCAGATTATCGGCCAGGATCGATGGAATTTTGAACGGCAGGGTGTGGGGAATGCGATTGCCCAATCATACAACCATACCATCCTGCCATTAGCCTCCCGCGAAGATAAGATCACTCAGGTCCGTTGGGGAATAGCCGATTTCGAACATCGTTTTGGTCACACACCCCTGGGGATGTGGCTGCCGGAAACCGCCGTGGATGAGGAGACTCTCCAGATTCTGGCGGATAATAAGATCCAGTTCACCATTCTCGCCCCCTGGCAGGCCGATGCCAATTTGCTTGATACCAGCCAGCCGTATCTGGTCCCCCTCAAAAACAAGAAGAACATCACGGTCTTTTTCTACGACCAGGATTTGAGCACGCGCATCAGTTTCGATCCCGCTGCCACCTCGAATGCCGATTTATTTATTTCCCAATACTTGCTGCCGAAATATCAACCTGACGGTAAAGATATTCCAAAGCTGGTACTGGTGGCATCCGATGGGGAGTTATACGGGCATCACCAGCCTTTTCGAGACAAGTTTTTGTCCTATTTGATGCGCGGCGCCCTGTTAATGCAGTCCATCGACGCCACGTATCCCTCCCTTTGGTTAAAAAAATACCCTCCAACAAGCACCATGGGGGTGCGCCAGTTTACTTCCTGGAGCTGTCACCATGGAGTCGTACGCTGGATGGGCGCTTGCGGATGTACGCCGCATGGTGAGTGGAAGGCTCCATTGCGAACCGCGATCAATGAGATCGCCGGATTAATCGATAACCAGTTTTTTGACTTTTCCAGTCGGTTTGTGAAAGACCCCCTCGAGCTTCGCCATGCTTATATAAAGGTCGTTCTGGGTGAAATACCATTCGAAGAATTGGTCGCGGCCCACGCCAAAGAAATGCCAAAGGATGAAGATCTGCACAAAATAAAGCTGCTTCTGGCTGGCCAATTTGAAAAACAGCGCATGTTTACTTCCTGTGGTTGGTTCTTTGATGATTTTGACCGCATCGAGCCGCGCAACAATGTTTCTTATACCGCCCAGGCAGTCTGGTTTACCTATTTAGCGACGGGTGTGGATCTGACGGATCAAGCCGCGGCATTGCTAAAAAAGGTCAGGAGCTGGCGGACGGGTATCCACGCGGACGTGGTATTCAACCACCATTTACATCGTGCTCGTACCAGCCAGTTGATCGGCAGGATCCGGGCCTGAAATTAAATAAACACAGCCTGCCTGATGATCTGGCGTGCTGTGTTTTAATTTATGGCTTTTGCGAAAAACCTAACAGTTTGTTCACCTGATAGTCTGAAGATTTCTCAGCTTTGATAAACTTTTGAACGATATCGTAAGCGCCCAATATACGCTCAATCGTCATGGCCACAGATTCATCCGGTTGTTCGACCTGTTCCAATACCGCCAGGGTCATCATCCACCACACAAATTCTTCAAAAGCCTCTTTGTTAAACCAGAGAATATCTTGATGGCGGTTGATATTGATGAAATTGCGGATTTCATTCGAAGACAGCCAGGATTCTAGGATGGAAACCAGCGGTGAATTTCCCAGGCGGGTATACCAGTGCTGTTCCTGCACCAGTAAGCGGATCACGGCTAACTGCCGGGAGACGATCGCCTCATCCAATCCGAACGAGCGCAGTGCTTCCGTCAGGATTTTGTTTAACTGCCATTCATCCATCCAGCTGATGACCCGCAGGTCTTCGGCGGGTGAGGAGCTCATCGTTTCAAGGCTGGACAGGAATGCCCACACAAACCATACCGGCCAGCGATGGGGATTTTTTTCGAAACCCTTCAGGATGAAATCAATCGCCTTGGGATAAATTTGAGAACCGGGGAAGGGGATCTTCTTTTCGATCACCGGCAGGGATAAAACCGCGGCCAAACTTTTTTGGATGCGCTCCAGGACTTCGGAATGATATTGCAGGGACGGATCGAGGTAAATCATCCCGTTCACCAGGTTACTCATTTTGCTGCTGGCTTCGCTCAGAATGCTGGCCTGGATTTCGGGCTGCGTGGGCCGGCTGGTTTGGGCGCTGAGGTACTGCCAGTAACCCGCGTTGGCAATCTGGCGGAAGGGTTCGAGAACGGGTTGGATCACCAGTTCACGCATCGCCTCTTGAATATCCGGAACGCCGCGCCCGGCCAGATAGCTGTTCAATTGGCGGTAGGACTGCCACTGGTCATCCTCCACCTGGCGAAAATCTAGAAATACGTGGTTTTCATACGCGCGCAGCTCGAGATATATACCGTCACGCAGGATTTCATTCGCCAGGCGCACAAATTCCAACCGGGTGGTATGGTCGCGGAAAATGACGTAAGAGTTTTGGCCGGGCGTGATCCCTAATCCTTCACCTAAAGTGCGCTGAACATTTTGGCGCTGATCGCTGCCGGGCGTCTTCACCGAGAAACCTACCGAAATGCGGATCCATCCGTGCGCATCCGCGAACTTGTTGTTATAGACCACCAGGGTGCGCTCGCTGCCGAGACCATTGGCATAAGCATATACGTCCTCGTTGACGAAGCCATCCGGTGAGAAGAAATCAAACAACAGGAAGTGCTCGACACCGGCGAAAAGCGCCCGGCGGTGCAGCAGGGGGAAGATTTCCCGCTGGTGCCGCTCGACCAGGTTTTGATCGATCTGTTCCTCCCAATAAGCCTTGCGAAACTCCATGCCGTATTTTTCGGTGAAACCTTCAATCTGGCCGTGCCCAAACATCGGCAGCCCCGGTAGGGTTGCCATCAGGGTGCAGATCCCAAAATATTTGTCACCTTTGCCAAACTGGTCGACGGCTGTGCGCTCGTCGGGGTTGTTCATAAAATTGACGAAGCGTTTGAGAATTTCGGGATCAAATTCCAGCGTATTCTTCATGACCGTGCGGTACTTATCATTTTCTTCATTGCGCAGCAGGTTCATAAACGCGCTGTTATATACCCGGTGCATACCCAGGGTGCGCACAAAATAACTTTCCATGAGCCAGAAGGCTTCCGCCAGCAGCAGCGTGTCTGGCGCTTCGACCGCGGCCCGGTCGACGACTTCGCGCCAGAACTCGATGGGCATGGCCGCGTCAAACTGCTCCTTGGTCATGCCGTGTTCCGCTCGGGATGGAATGGCGCCGCCGGTGCCGGGTTCCGGGTACCACAGCCGCTGGAAATGGCGTTTTGCCAGGGTCATCGCCGCGTCAAAACGGATGATCGGAAAGCGGCGTGCCACGCTGAGGATCGTCTGGATAACCGCCTCGCGCACGTCCGGGTTCAGGTAATTGAGCTGAGCAGTATCGTTCCACGGCATGGAGGTGCCATCATTGCCGTGATAGATAAAGCGGGTGTCGCCGTTGGAATGGTCATAGCGCTTAAAGACCACCGCGGCGTCGCTGCGATCAAAATAGTGGTCTTCAATATTGATCGACACCCGACTATCCGGCGAAAGGTCCGGCCCGTTGAAACTGTAAGAAGGATATGGGCAGTAATTCAGGGACAAAAACCAATCCGGATGGTCAATCACCCACTGCGAATCGATCCCCATATGGTTGGGCACCATATCACTCGCCAGGCGGATCCCCCGCTGCCAGGCGCGGTCGTGCAGGTTCTGGTAGGCCTGTTCACCGCCCAGATCATTTGCGATCCAATAGCCGGCCAGCGAATAGGCGGAGGCAATCGCCTCCGGATTGCCGCAGAGCTGTTTCACCCTTGCGGAAGCGGTGCTGCGTTCCCATAATCCGATCAGCCACAAACCGGTAAAACCCCAGCGAGCCAGGTTATCGAGTTCTTCATCCGGAATCTGGTCCAATTTCGTAATCGGGCGCTGGTACTTCTTGGAGAGCTGGTCCAGCCACACAAACGAGTTTTTGGCCATTAACACCAGGCGCGGCATCCATTCCTTATCCTGAGAAAATTTTTCGGGCTCGTTTTCCTTCAGCAGCGAACGATCGTACATCGGGATGGGAACCGGCCCCGGACCGGAGAAATACAACCTTTCTTCCTCTTTCACCAGGTCCAGGCTGGCTAAAAGGCGGTATAAATAACGACCCAAAAGGTCGGCCCAATGGGTGCGAATATATTCAAGTTGACCGGTTAGCGAATGCGGCACAGCAATTGCAGGCGCGCGCAGCATTGCTACCAGGTTCTGGCTTTCGGGCCCAAAGCCGGGTTTGGTATCGAAAAATGAGTTTAACTCGATCGCCACCCGTTTATACGCCGTTTCATTGCTGAGATGGTCGTCGTTAAACAGCTCCTGGTACGGTTCGCATGCCGGGTTTAAATTAGCCACCCATAACATCAACATTTCTTCTAACACCAGGGTCCGGTTTGAAATACCCTCGGTCTTCCCGTCCAGATATTCGCTGGTCGTTTGTTGTTTGCGGTATACAGCCAGAGGCGGAAAATCGTAAGTGAATTCAATCAGCGTGCGATCCAGTTCTTTCGCGCCCACGCGTTCTTGCAGCCATGCCAGGGCTTCTACCATGATTTGCGGGTTTTTCTCCTGCCGGTATAAAAAGACCACCTGGTGCAAGATCTCATCGATCAGACCCATCGCGTTAATCTGCCCGGATCGAATCGCCTGCTCCGGAAAAGTTACCAGGTCCCTGGCTTGATTCATCTTTTGGGCGAAGAGGCGGGCTGCATGGAAATTAGCAAAAATTACATTGCCCTGCAGATTGAATAATGTCTGATCGAATTGATAACGATCGCGTGCCTGGCGAGAGATATGGAATTCGAACATGTCACTCCTTTTCGGTTGAAGGGGATTCAACCAGTTCTGTTAGCCCTATCCAGTTTTGTTCCTGACCGGGGAAAGGTGCGCAGACGTATTTTCCGGATGAAAGCAGCCGCCGGGTGCATTTCTCCATCTCATCCTTGTTCCAGCGAAACAAACGAGCGATGAAGCTTTCCGGCGTTGCGCCGAGGGATTGGATCGTTATCTCAGCCAGGGTTTGGCGCGCATCCCTTTCAAAAATATGGGATGCTTGCTCAATTAAATCCGGAAAATGGCGGTGGCTTAGTTCATAGATAAAGGCGTAGCGCCAGGCTCCCACCGGGCTGATCCCAATGGGCAGCACTTTGAAATCCATCTGCAGGTCGTTCAGCGCTTTATTGAAGCGTGAATCGCTTTCCCGGCTGGATAACCGGGCGGCTTTCCGCAAGGCAATGGTATCCAGCGGACCGCTTTCCAGCAGGGCCTCATAAACAGATTTAGCCTCGAGGGTCAGGGTGCCCTGCAGATATTGTTCCTGGTAATCATTTTCAGGATCGCCGTAATTATTGGTCAAGGCATAAAAATTAGGCAGGGTCTCTAAAGAAATCATCGCGTTTCGCTGGCGCAGGACCCGCCCGTAATACCAGCGCCGCGCGCCCAGCAGGTTGTCTTTCCATGACCAGGTAACATGCCCTGGATCGTCGTGTTCATCGGGTACCGGGCGGTCGCCCGCCGCCGCCATCCATAAATTGGGGAAATCGTATCCTTTGATCGGCCAGAAAAAAATAAATCCCCGCTGATTGACGAAATCGACCGCCTCATCTTCCGAAGCCAGCCGCAAACCCGCAGCGGTGCGAAAAGTCCGCGCCCGGTAAGTTTGAACCCTGGCTTGTGAGAATGCGATCATGAATTAATCCTAACATATTTTTATAAAAGATGCTTGCCGGTCAACAATTCTACGTCCGGGTTTGGACCTTTCCGGCGGTTTCACCTTATAATATTAAAACCTTTTTGGTCGGGGAAAATAATGACTGTTTTAATGGCAATTGGCGGCAATATGCGCCTGGATGGGGAGATCGCACGCGAGTTTGTCCGGCGCAGTGGCGGCCCTGACGCGCGCCTGGTGGTGATTCCTGCGGCGTCTTCGCGTTCGAACGGGGGCACGGAATTTATACAGGTCTGGCATGATATGGGATTGAAAGTTCCGCCGGTAATGCTCCCGGTGCATGAACGGGCAGATTCTTTTGAGACCCAACATATTGGCACAATCCAACAGGCAACGGGAATTTTCTTTACCGGTGGCAACCAGCTTCGTTTGACCACGGTTCTGGCCGGGACTCCGCTCCAGGAAGCGATCCTGGATGTATTCCGTCAGGGCACCGTGGTCGCCGGCACCTCGGCGGGGGCGGGGGTCATGGGCAGAATTATGATTTCCGGCGGCAAAACAAGCACCGGCGCCCGTTTTGGCACCGCGCAATTTGCCGAGGGGTTAGGTTTTTACGAAAGCCTCTTATTCGACCAGCATTTCTACCAGCGCAACCGCATCGGCAGGCTGATTTATGCGGTCACCCTCCATCCTCATTTATTAGGTGTTGGTCTGGATGAGGATACGGCGGCGATCCTGGTCGATGGACGCATGACCGTGATCGGAAAAAGGGTGGTCACGATCATCGATGGTCAGGATATCATGGAAACCAATATCGATCAGGTCAAGATTGGGGCGTGGTTTGGCGTCAGCCGCCTGCGCCTGCACCAATTAACCGACGGCTGCCAGTTTGATATCGCTTCTCGAGTTGCCACCATCCAGCGCCTGCCGCTGCAGCCTGACTGATCCTATCCCAAGGCGGGAGGTATAATCCTTATTCCGCTTTAAAAATATGCGTGTAGATATTTGAGCCGCTGCCGCCAATATTCTGGGCCATTCCGATCCGCGCGTTTTCTACCTGGGAACCCTCGGCTTCGCCGCGCAGCTGCTGGACAACTTCCACAATCTGGTACATGCCAGTCGCGCCAACCGGGTGGCCCCGGGCTTTCAGGCCGCCGCGGGTCGAGATCGGGATGCGCCCGGTGGGTAAGATAGCGCCTTCGTTTGCCAGCCGTGGGCCCTGTCCGCGTTCAGCGAACCCGGTCGACTCCAGGGACAGCGCTGCCATGATGCTGAAAGCGTCGTGCGCTTCAAACAAATCGATTTCCTGCGGGGTGACGTTCGCCTGGGCGTAAGCCTGTTTTGCCGATTTTTCAGAGGCAGTCAGCCACAGCGGATCACGCCGGTCATGCACCGCAATCGTGTCCGTAGCGCCGCTGGAACCGATGATCTTGATGATTCTGGATCCCCCGTGCGAACGAGCGTATTCCAGCGGCACAAGTATAGCCGCCGCGGATCCATCTCCGATCGGGGAGGCATCCATTAAATTTATCGGATCGGCGATCATTCCGGACCGGTTGTAAATCGCCGCTGAAATCGGTTCTTGAAAGCGGGCAAATGGGTTATGAGCGCCGTTGGCATGGGCATTGATCGAAAATGCACCAAAGTCTTCTTTCGACCATTTATACTCGTGTAGATAGCGCTGCATGATCAAGGCATTGATTGCCACGAATGACAGCCCCTGGTCGACCTCCCAATCCGCGTCCGCTGCGGTCGCCAGCTGTCCGGTAATTTCATCGCCGGGTGAATCGGTCATCTTTTCCACGCCCACCGCGATCGCGCTGTCCACGGCGCCAGAGGCAACCGCCATCAGGGCTGAACGGAAGGCTGCCGCCCCGGAACCGCAAGCCGCTTCAATGTGCATGGCGCTGGTGTAGTGCATCCCTACCCAATCCGCGATCGAAGCTCCCAGGTGCTGCTGGTGGTTAGCTGGACCAGACATCATATTGCCCACATATAACGCTTCGGCACCTGCCAGACCCGAATCATGCAGCGCTGCCAGAATCGCATCTCCGGCTAACTCTTTGAGTGATTTGTCCCAATGTTCGTCGACTTTGGTTTGGCCGATCCCCAAGACTGCAACTTCGCGCATAACCTATCCTTTCGGAAAGAGACTTCCTTCCGAAATTATACGCGTCCAGACTATCAGATGCTATCAAATCCGAAACATGTATAATATGTTCATGCGGAAATGGCTGCCTCTCCTCCTTGGGATCGGATTAGCGGCTGTTTTTTGTGGCTGCATCCGTCCCTGGCCCGCACCGACCAATATGCCTGTGGTACCGACTGCCGTTCCAAGCGAAATCCCGCAGCCGGCGGATACCTCAACTCCTATTCCTCCCACACCGACGCCCCAACCGACCCTGACGCTTGCCCCTCAACTGAAAGCGTGGGTTGATCCGCAGGTGGCAGGCGGCTTGCCTTCAGAATTACAGTTCAAGGCCGAAGAGCTGGCAGCGGATGCCGGGTCAGCCAACCTTGTTCTGCAGATCGGGGGAAAGGGAAGCAAAATAGGCGAGTGGGTATATGCCCTGGCAGCCCCTTTTCCCACGTTGATTGATGGCGTCAAAATCGGGGACGTAAAATCCACTTGGCAGGGCGGCTCGAGCGGCGATATGCGGGATATTAACCTGTTGGTCGATGAAGCCACGCGCCAGGTGTTGGAACGTGCCTGGGGAAGCCCTTCCGCCAGGATAAATACGGTGGCTGCCGGCGATCTGCTGAATACGGCCTGGCTGGAGAAAAAATCCTGGGCCATTCTGCCCTTTGAAAGCCTGGTTCCACGCTGGAAGGTAATTCGCATCGACGGCCGGTCTCCTTTTGATCGTAACCTGGATGTTAACGCCTACGGTCTGGCCTTCCCGGTCACGCTGGATGGCGAATCGTGGACAAAGGACCGCTTTACCCAGCGTTTGGGTTCGTTGGGTAATATTCAACTGACCAACCGCGATCCTGAGAAACTCACCGTGCTGGTGATGACCGGCGTTTCGGCGCTGGTGCGCGGGTCAGCCTGGTTTATGGAACAGAAAGGCCTGTTGTATCCCGGGCGCGATATCCGCGGTTGGCTGCTGGATGCGGATCTTACCCACGTCAGCAACGAAGTGTCTTTCGATCCCGAATGCCCGCCGCCTAATCCCAGCGATCCAAATCTGCGTTTCTGCAGCGATCCTAAAAATATCCAACTGCTGGAAGATGTGGGAGTGGATATCGTTGAAATGACCGGCAACCATCTCAATGATTTTGGCTGGAAATGGGTCAATTACACCATCGACATGTATAAGCAGCGCAACTGGCTGTTTTACGGCGCCGGTCCCAACCAGGAACAGGCCCGCCAGCCGGTGATGGTCACCAACCACGGCAATAAACTGGCTTTCATCGGCTGCAATCCGGCCGGTCCGCCGGCAGATTGGGCGACCAGCGATCAAGCCGGTTCCGCCGACTGCGGCGGAGCGGATATGGACCAATTTGTGGCTGAAGTGAAGCGGCTGGCAAGTGAGGGTTACCTGACGATTGTTACCGTTCAATATTATGAATCGTATGACCCGACCCCGCTCCCCATCCAATACCATGATTTCCAGCGCCTGTCGGATTCCGGGGCGGTGATTGTCAGCGGCAGCCAGGCCCACCTGCCACAGGCCATGGAACTGCGCAACCAGGGTTTTATCCATTATGGCCTTGGTAATTTATTCTTTGACCAGATGGACACTCCCTGGCCGGACACCAAAAATGAATTCATCGACCGGCATGTATTTTACGATGGGCGCTATCTCGGCGTCGAGCTTCTCACCGCCACCCTGGAGGATTACGTCAAGCCTCGCCCCATGACCATTCAGGAGCGGGATGCGGAATTAACCAAAATATTTAACGTCAGCGGGTGGTCTCAAACCAACGGAAAGGAATGGAGGTAATCTCAATGGAAATTATCGATATCAGTTTAACGGTTCGAAGCGGCATGGTCGTCTGGCCTGGCGACCCCCAGGTGAAGTTGGAAAGGGTCAGTAAAATAGAAGATGGCGCCCACGCCAATATCTCTAGCCTGCAGATGAGCGTGCATACCGGCACCCATCTGGATGCGCCTTTCCATTTCGTTGCCGGGGCGAAAACGATCGAAACTTTGCCGCTGAATGTGCTCATCGGTCCGGTTCAGGTGGTCGAATTGGCGGACGACGTCGATTTAATCACCGCTGAAGTGATCCGCGATGCCGGGATTGCCGCAGGGACGACCCGCGTGCTGTTCAAGACCCGCAACTCCGCTTACTGGCTGAAACCAGTTCAGACCTTCGAAGAGGATTTCGTCGCGGTTTCTCCAGACGGCGCGCAGGCCCTGGTCTCCATGGGCATCCGTCTGGTGGGCATCGATTATCTCTCCATCGCGCCGTTCAACGATGGGGTTCCGACCCACCAGGTGCTGCTAAAAAATGAAATGGTCGTGTTGGAAGGGGTTAATTTAAACGGCGTACCGGCTGGGAACTACTCTCTGATCTGCCTGCCGCCAAAGTTGGGCGGCTCGGATGGCTCGCCGGCCCGGGCACTTCTGCTCAAAGATTAAAATACTATCAATCCGGTACGATCAAGGTGTAACCGCCGTCGATTGTGATCACCTGCCCGCGGATCATATGCGCCGCCGGAGAACACAGGAAGGAGACCACCCCGGCGACATCCTCGGGGGTAACCAACCGGCCGGCTGGCGTCTTGGCGATCGCCCGGGGAATCGTATTGCTGTCTCCCAATGAGGCAAAATGTTTCAAGGCATCCGTTTCTACCAGGCTGGGAGAGACGCCATTGACCACGATATTCTTCGGAGCCATTTCTACCGCGGCATAGCGGATAAGCGCCTCTAAAGCCGCCTTGCTGGCCCCTACGGCCACATAATCGGGCAGCGCCCGCTGCGAACCCGTGCTGGATATGGCCACGACCTGCCCGCCGCCCCTTTTTTCCATCAACGGCGCCGCCCGCTGCATGCACAGCAGGAACCCGCGGGCATTGACATTCATCGTCCAATCCCATCCCATGACTTTCTGTTCCATGATCGGGCGGTTGAAACCGGAAGCAGCATTGCTGATCAAGATGTCCAACCCGTCAAATTCATTGGCAACGGTCTCGAACAGCCGGTCGACGTCCTCCGATTTGGCGACGTTTGCCTGCACCACGATAGCTCTCTGGCCGATTTCCCGCACCAGGCTGGCAACTTCTTCGGCCGGTTTTTGATTGCGCATGAAATTAATGACCAGGTCGGCGCCGTCTTGCGCCAGGCGCAGTGCAATCGCGCGGCCAATCCCGCGTCCAGCCCCGGTCACCAGTGCGGTTTTCCCTTTAAAAGGCAGCGGAGAGTCCATGATGTGGTTTCCTTTCAGTCATCGTTGATATTCAACCTTTTTTAATTGGGATCGATCAAAAGAACCAATTCTCTTTGGACCTAACAGGTTCATTTCTGCTTCCGCCCGGTCCATATCCTGGCGTAACTGTGCCAGGTGGATCCCCTGGCAAACATCTGGCAGGATATCGAAATATTTTCGGCTGCGGCTGAACATTTTCTGCGCTCCGGTAATATTTCCCCGGGTCAAATGGTAGTACCCCACCGCGACTTGCAGCACCGCCCGGTACACCTCGCGAATTTTCCGCCGCTCAGCTTTCCAGGCGGCCTCGAGGAATTCGTGAGCCTCAAAATAATGCCCCATGTTAAAATATTCCAGGCCGCGCAGGGCACTGCCCGGCAGCGCCTCTTCGCAGGCAGGGGTTATTTCATTGGAGGGCAGCGCCATGGACATAGTATATCCGAAATCTTGTTCAGCCTTTCAACCGGTTGGGTGCTGATCTTTTCCTGAGACGGGATTTAAGCGGTAAACTTGTACCGTACAGGAGAACCGATGGATCTGGATGACAGTGAAATCTTACCCTTATCTCTAGAGCACAGTTTTTGGACCTGGTCGGCCCAGGGCCGGGTCGTGCCTATCCCGATGACGCGCGCCGAGGGTGTCTATTTTTGGGATGCCGGCGGAAAACGCTACCTGGATTTCAATTCGATGACTATGTGCGTCAATATCGGCCACGGCGATGCCCGTGTCATTGCGGCGATCTGCCAGCAGGCTCAGGAACTCGCGTATGCCGGGCCTGGGATGGCGACCCGTCCGCGGGCATTACTGGGAAAGCTGCTCGCTGAAATCACCCCCAAGGGGCTGGATCGCTTCTTGTTCACCCTGGGTGGAGCAGACGCCAACGAAAACGCGGTGAAACTGGCGCGAGCCGCCACCGGCAGGCATAAGATCCTGGCCCGCTACCGGTCTTACCACGGCGCCACGGCGGGGGCCATGGCCCTTACCGGAGATCCGCGCCGCTGGGCCTGGGAACCCGGGTTGATGCCCGGGGTGGTCCATTTCCTGGATCCTTACCGCTATCGTTCCGTTTTCCATGCCTCCCGTCCGGAGCTTTCAGAAGAAGATTTTTCCGGCGAATATCTGAATTATCTGGAAGAAATCGTCCGTCTGGAAGGACCCGGGACAATTGCTGCCATCCTCATGGAGACGGTCACCGGCACCAACGGCATCTTGATTCCGCCCGCTGGTTACCTTCAGGGGGTGCGCGAAATCTGCGATCGCTACAGCATCCTGTTGATTTGCGACGAAGTCATGAGCGGGTTTGGGCGTACAGGCCGCTGGTTTGCGGTGGACCATTGGGGGGTGACGCCGGACATCATGACCATGGCCAAGGGTTTGACCTCCGGCTACGCTCCGCTGGGCTGTGTGGCGATGAAGCAATCCATCGCGGATGTTTTTCAAAACCGGGTTTACCAGGGTGGGTTGACCTATAACGCGCATCCCATCTCGCTGGCCGCGGCTGCCGCCAATATTCAGGTGCTGCACAGCGACCATCTCGTGGAACGGGCTGCCTCCACCGGTGCGGATCTGGCGGATTTGCTTTCTGAGCTCAAAGACCGCCATCCTTCGATCGGTGAAGTGCGCTCGCTTGGCCTGTTCGCGGCGATTGAATTGGTCAAGGACCGCACCACAAAAGAGCCGATGGCTCCTTTTGGCGGCAGCAGCCCTGAAATGGATGCCGTACGTAAACTTTTCCTGGAACGTGGACTGTATCTCTACACCCACTGGCATACCCTGCTGATTATCCCACCCCTGACCATCACCACCCCCCAGTTGGTTGAGGGATTCTCGATGATCGATGAGGCATTACAAATTTGCGATCGGGTGGTAAAAAAGACGTAACTTTTCCGCACTTCACCCCATCTAAAGACAAGAACGAACGAATGGAGATAATAAATGGATTTTAACTTGAACAAGATTTCGACCGGTGCTTCCAATCCAAATCCGGAACCCATCAAAGTATTGATCCTGGGCTCAGGCCCGGCCGGGTTTTCTGCGGCATTGTACGCTGCCCGGGCTGAGCTGCAGCCGGTTGTCCTTACCGGTATGGAATTAGGCGGGCAGGCAGCCCTGACCTATACAATAGAAAATTACCCCGGTTTTCCCGAAGGGGTGGGTGGGTCCCAACTGGGCGAATTGTTCCAGAAGCAGGCCGAGCGATTTGGCGCGAAAGTGGAGTTCGAAACGGCAACCGCCGTGGATCTGTCCGTCAGACCGTTCAAGGTGTCCACATATGACCGCGAATTCCTGGCGGAAACAGTGATCATTTCCACCGGCGCCAGCCCCAATCATCTCAACGTACCGGGAGAAAAAGAACTCACCGGCCGCGGCGTGTCCTATTGCGCCACCTGTGACGGCTGGTTCTTCAAAGATAAGAAGGTGGTTGTCGTGGGTGGCGGCGATTCGGCCCTGGAAGAAGCATTGTTCCTGACCCGTTACGCATCGAATGTCCATATCGTCCACCGCCGCAGTGAACTGCGCGCCGGCGCAATTTTGCAGAAACGGGCATTTGAAAATCCAAAGATCCATTTTATCTGGGATTCGGTCATCGAACAGATCTCAGGGACTGAAAAATGTGATGCTGTGCAGCTTAAGAACGTTAAAACCGGCGCGATTTCTACCTTTGAAACCGATGGGGTATTTATTTTCATCGGCCATGTCCCCAATACCCAGATGTTCCAGGGCCAGTTGGATATGGATCAGAATGGGTATATCAATACGAATATGAGCATGGAAACCAGCGTTCCGGGCGTTTTTGCAGCCGGGGAAGCCATGGACAGCCATTTCCGGCAGGTGGTTACCTCAGCCGGGATGGGTGCAGCGGCGGCGATCCAGGCTACCAAATATCTTGAAAACCAGGAAGAGTCGCAGACTACCCAGATCGCATAAATTCTGTTCACAAGGCTGTAAGGTCAATAAATAAATAAGACGTTTGGCGCAGATGCGTCAAACGTCTTATTTTTGTTTGGGAAATTCAAGTGCTATGGAGTCGCAGTTGGCGCTATGCCGCTGCCGACCCAGCTAAAGACGCGCGGACTGCTCACCGCTCCGGCCTGTTCATAAGTGGCTTGTCCGTCTTTGGTCGATCCGGTCTGGCGCACCGGCACCACTGTCCAGCGGAAAATGTGGGGTGTGTTGCCGCCTGGGCGCAGATTGGAAGGAACGATGTACTTCGTTTCACTGACGTAATCGATCACTTTATCGCCGGCGCCTGCTGTCAGGTCTTCAATCGTCACCGCATAGCTTTCGTTCTGGCGCAGGGTAGCCACCGAGGACCACTGCAGCGTGATCACGTCGCTCGCGGAAATAAATGAAGCGCCATCCGCGGGCAGCAGCAGGTTCGCGGCCTGGTACGGCGGCGGCGGGGTTGGGGTGGATGTGGGTCCAGCGGTGGGCAGACGCTTGCATAAGGGAATATGCAGGGTCTGTCCTAACTGGACGATATCCGATGGCAGCCCGTTATATTCTTTAATCGATTGCTGCGGCACATTGTAATTGGCCGCGATGCTGCCCAGGGTATCCCCGTCTTTGACGACATAATCGAACAATTCGCAGTCGGATTCGGTGGCCTGGGTCGCGTTCGCGGTGGAAGTGGCCTGGGAGGTCGCTGTGGGTGTCGGCTGGGGTATCTGCAGTTTTTGCCCGATGCTCAACACGCCGCAGTCCGCGGGCAGGTCATTAGCCAAGACGATGGCATTCACCGAAACATTGAACAAATAGGCGATGCCCACGCAGCTGTCGCTGGCCTTGACCGTATATTCTTTCGGCGGCAGCAGGGTTGCGGTGGGGACAGGGGTGCCGGTCGAGGTGGCGGTAAAAGTGGGTGTGATCGTCGCCGTTGCGGTTGGGGTTGGCGTCGAAGTGTAATCGAGTATCGTCGCTGGCACTTGTCGGGCGAACATATACGCCCCCCCGGCGCCGATGGCGATCAGCAGGAAGAACAAACCAATGACCAGGGGCAGGCTCAGCGATAGAGTTGGCATCCGCGCGCCCTGGATGGAAGAATCCGTTTCGCTTTTTGGGGTGGCGGTGGAGGTGATTGCCCGTCCGCAAACCAAACAGCGAGTGGCATTCTCGCTCAGGCGAGTTCCACAGGTTGGACAAACTTTTTGTGAAGTAGATAATTTTTCGGCAGTCATAGGGTTTTATTTCCGAGAGTCTCCTCCCAGGCGAAAAAATTATACCATATCCCTTGTCAAGCCTTTTTTCGATGATCTTTGCAGAATCCAGCCGATTGTGTTATTCTCACCCCAATGCAGCCGCATAGTATTTACCTTCATATCCCATTTTGCCGGCATCGCTGCGGGTATTGTGATTTTAACACGTATGCCGGCATGGAAGAGCGCATCCCGGCGTATATGGATGCCCTCGACCTGGAAATTCATAAAGTTGCCCATTCCACCCAGCAGACATATCCCGTTCACTCCATTTTCTTTGGCGGAGGCACGCCTTCACTGATCCCGGTCGATCGTTTGGAACAAACCCTGGCCCAGATCCGCGATCACTTTACCCTGACCCCGGACCTGGAAATGACGCTTGAAGCCAATCCCGGGACGGTGTCGCTGGATTACCTGCGCCGGCTTCACCAGGCGGGTTTTAACCGCATCAGCTTTGGGATGCAGTCCGCCCGGCCGGATGAACTGCGCCTGCTGGAACGCCAGCACACCACTTTTGACGTGATGGATGCGGTACGCTGGGCGCGTGAGGTCGGGTTTGACAATCTCAGCCTGGACCTTATTTTTAACCTGCCTTTTCAAACCCTGGCGGATTGGCAGCAAACCGTTGAAACCGCTATCTCATTCCACCCGGACCACCTCTCCCTGTATGCCCTGACCATCGAAGAAGGCACTCCATTATTTCGCATGCGCCGCAGGGGATTGGTGGCGGAACCGGACGATGACCTGGCCGCGGATATGTACGAATGGGCCGGTCAGCGGCTGGGCGAGGCCGGTTTTGAACAATATGAAATATCCAATTGGGCGCGGCGCGGCAAAGGGGGCGAATTGCTGGCCTGCCGCCACAACCTCCAATATTGGAAAGACCGGCCCTATTTTGGCTTTGGCGCCGGGGCGCATGCTTATCTGGGTGAGATGCGCCTGGCCAATGCCCGAGGGATCAAGGGCTATATCCAGATGGTCCGCGACCGCGAGGCCCAGTTCCCGGTCGGCCCGGCGGTGGTCGAAACCTGGCCGATCGATCCCTTTACTGCAATGCAGGAGACGATGATGGTTGGGCTGCGCCTGGTTAAAGAGGGCGTCAGCCGGGTTGAATTCGCTAACCGTTTTGGCCAACAGGTCGATGAAGTCTTTAAAAATGAAATTCAGGATTTATTGAGTAAGCAGCTGCTCGAAGAGGATGGGGAGCGCATCCGCCTGACGCATACCGGGCGCTTTTTAAGCAACCGCGTCTTTATGCAGTTTGTCAGCGATTGAGTTTCAGACGACGGTCACCAGGGTGCCCATGCCGCGGTTTTCCACTTCATCGATCTTGGTTGGGGGTGTCGTCCAGCGGTAGATCCATTTTGCTTCCGTGCAGCGCATGTTGATGCAGCCGTGGCTCATCGTCACCCCGTAATTGGTGTGCCAGTAGGTGCCGTGGA
Organism: uncultured Chloroflexia bacterium; assembly: GCA_963743005.1. Classification (GTDB taxonomy): domain Bacteria; phylum Chloroflexota; class Anaerolineae; order Anaerolineales; family Anaerolineaceae; genus CAVUNY01. Next base: position 260,771 of record CAVUNY010000001.1, read on the forward strand.
AAGCGATCCCCACCACCGGCTCAAAAAAACTTGTCCAGGGTACGCCGGGATATTCATAAGCGGTCAAATCATCGGTGAGATGGCCGTCGCCCATATGTTTGGAGGGCATTTTTGATTGGACGTGGAATGTGCCGCGCGGGGTCTCGGTCGAATCTTTGGGGTCCGCGCCGCGCCGCGGCATGCCGGACGAAATGTTGGTGTTCAGTACCAGCCGGTCGCCTTCGTAAGCCTTAAGGTTCTGCGTGTTCAGCGTGACCTCGATCCGTTTTTGCTCCGGGGGGACATCGGGCGAGATGGGGGTCAGTTCTTCTGCCAGCACGGGACGGAGATGTTGGGCAGTGACAAAGTATTCGCTGCGCAGCAGTTCGTCATAAACGCGGTACCAGGCTTCGCCGTCCGGGCCCTGTTCGATCCCTGAAATCCAATGGGTCGAGTCGTAATATAAGCGGTATACCGGCGCCCAACCGGTGAACTGGTTGTAGCGCATCGCCTGGCTGAACGGCACGGTGACTTCGGCCAGCTGCATTTTTTCAGGTACGGCAGCCAGAATCGGGTTGAGCTGATAATGGACCCACTGCACGTATGAGGAGTGGATATACCCGCCCCAGACCCGGTACCAGATGGGGTTGTAACCCGGCCCGTGCGGGGATTTGACCACTTCATAAACATGCACGATTTCATCGCGGAAACGCTGGAAACGAATGCGGCTTTGATCCCATGCCTCGCTGTATACGCTGATCGAGGGCAGGGCGATGCGGATAATGTCACCGGTATCCAGGCTGGCGCCGGACTCGAAATAAGGGCTGAACCCGATGCCAGCCACACCGAAAGCGCCCATCTTTAAAAAATCTCTGCGGGTTAACTTTACCATTATTTAGATTATACCAAATTTATCCGATTTATTCCTTAATGGCGGAAGTGGCGCACCCCGGTCACAACCATCGCCATTCCGGCGGATTCTGCCGCCGCCAGCGATTCTTGATCGCGGATCGAGCCGCCAGGCTGCACCACGGCTGTGACCCCGGCTGCCGCGGCAGTTTCGACCGAATCTGCGAACGGGAAGAATGCATCCGAAGCCATCACTGCGCCTTGCGCATTTTCACCGGCGCGCTGGATTGCGATCCGCACGCAGTCCACCCGGTTGGGTTGGCCGCCGCCGATGCCCACCGTGGCCTCTCCCTTTGCAAAGACGATCGCGTTGGATTTGACGTGCTGGCAAGCCTTCCAGGCGAAACGTAGCGCAGTCCATTCGGCTTCTGTGGGCTGGCGTGATGAAACCACCTTCCATTCCGTTTCTCCGGGATCACCCTGGTCCATACTTTGTTTCAGCAGGCCGCCGGCGATCGAGCGCAGTTCATAATCCGGCTCGATTTTCAACGCGTAGGTTTCCACCAGGCGCAGGTTTTTCTTCTTCGCCAATGCAGTGCGCGCTTCTTCGCTAAACCCGGGGGCGATAATGCATTCGACGAACAGGCTGCCGATCGCCCCGGCGGTCTCGCCATCAAAAATCCGGTTGCTGGCGATCACTCCGCCGTAGGCGGATATTGGATCGCTGGCCAAAGCCGCCTGGAAGGCATCCTTCAACCGGTCGGCGGAGGCGATGCCGCACGGCGAAAGATGTTTAACGATGCAAATCGTTAGGCGCTCGTAGCTCAGCGCCGCTTTCCAGGCTGCATCCAGGTCCAGCAGGTTGTTATAGGATAATTCCTTGCCTTGCAGTACATTCCCCCCAAATGGTCCTTTACCCGGGGCGAACGAATACAGGGTGGCGTTCTGGTGCGGGTTTTCTCCATAACGCAGAGTGTTGACCGGGTATACCTGGACCTGCAGCGCGCCGCCCGGGTTGAGATAGGCCGAGATGGCGCTGTCATAATGCGCGGTCTGGCTAAACCCTTTGAGCGCCAGCGCGCGCCGGGTTTCGGCGGTCGTCCCGCCTTTTTTAATTTCATCTAATACCTGGATGTAATCGGCAGGATCGCAAACCAGGGTGACCCGCTCGAAATTTTTTGCCGCGGCGCGGATCAACGTGACCCCGCCGATGTCGATATTCTCAATCGCGTCTTCCAGGGTCACTCCCGGTTTGGACACTGTTTCTTCAAAGGGATACAGGTTGACGGCTACCAGTTCGATCGTTTCCCAGCCTAGGGCGATGAGTTCGGCCAGATCGGAGGGTGTAGAGCGGGCCAGCAGCCCGCCGTGGATCGCCGGGTGTAAAGTTTTGACCCGCCCGTTCAGGATTTCCGGCGAGCCGGTATAATCCGCGACTTCGGTGACCGCCAGGGCATTTTCCTGCAGCATGCGGGCGGTCTTACCCGAGGCAATTAACTTCCAGTCCAGGGACGCCAGGCCCTTGGCGAATTCCACGATCCCGGTTTTATCATACACTGATAAGATTGCGTTTGGCATTTCTTCCTCCGTAAAGATTGAGTTTCAATGATAATTGAAAAAAGTTTTACTTGATCTTGTCCAATAATTGGTCAAATTTATTGATCCATTCCGCGTGGGTCGTCCATTTTACATTCTGGCCGTCATTTTCATATCTGGGCACAATATGGATGTGCATATGAAAGACATCTTGTTGTGCTTCACGTCCGGAACAATTGATAATCTGGACGTTTTTGATGCCGAGTTTGTCGTTGTATAAAACGGCCAGTTCTTTCACGACCTTAATGACTTCGACCAACTCATTTTCAGTGACGTCAAAAATATTTTCATAATGTTTTTTCGGTATCACCAAGGTATGGTATTCATTTACCGGATTAAGGTCAAAAAATGCATAAACACTTTCATTTTCAAAGACTTTCCAGGATCTGGCATCACCTTTGACAATTTTACAAAAGATGCAATCGTTCATGCTAAGGTTGTCCTATCTGGAATCGTCAAGGTTTGCAGCACTTTGACCAGTAGTTCATGTTCCACCGCGTGGACGCGTGCTTCTAAGCTGGAAAACGGTTCATTTGCATAAATTGGGACGATTTCCTGCCCCAGAACCGGGCCAGAGTCGACCCCTTCATCCGGAATGAGATGTACCATGACACCGGTGTGCTGGATGAGACCCTGTTCGTAGGCCTCGTAGGCGCGCTCGATCGCATTCGTCCCCGGAAACGTACCAGGCAACGCCGGGTGCAAATTGATCACCTTGCCGGCAAAACGTTCGAGAAATGCGGAGGACAATATGCGCATCCAGCCTGCCAGGACCACCCAATCAGGCCGGAAGGCAGCCACCTGACCGGCGAGCAGGGCATCATAATCGCGGCGGTCGAGGTCGCGCGGTTTTGGGACCGCTGCCGCTGTCACCCCGGCCAGGCGGGCGCGTTCTAATCCGAAAGCCTCGGTCTTATTCGAAAAGACCGCTTCCACGCGCGCATTCAGCTTACCCGCGCTGCAGGCATCCAGAACGGCCTGCAAATTCGATCCATGACCCGAAATCAGGACGACCAATCGCGCGGGAGAGGCGGCGCTCATACCAGGGTTACCTGCTTTTCACCGGCCACGATCTCACCGATCAGCACCCCGGGTTGGGGGAGCGCCGCTTGAAAGCGATCAAAATCTCCAGGTGTGATCACGGCAACCATCCCGATCCCCAGGTTGAAGACCCGCGCCATTTCATCCCAGGCGATGTTGCCTTGCGATTGGATGAGCCTGAACAAAGGCGGGATCGTCCACGAGTTCCCAACGGATCAGCGCGCCCAGGCCTTCCGGCAGAATTCGGGGAATATTTTCGATAAGGCCGCCTCCGGTCAGGTGCGCCAGGGCCTTCACCGGGTTGGGATCGAGCCCGAAAACCGGCAGCATCCACGACAGGTACGAGCGGTGCGGCGCCAGCAGCGCATCCGACAGGCTGCCGCCCAGTTCCGGATAATCGGTATCCAGTTGTGTGTCATCGAAAATCTGCCGGATTAGCGAAAAGCCATTGGTATGCGGTCCTGAAGAGGGCAGGCCGACCAGCAGATCACCGGCCTGGATATCCAACCGCGGGAGGATGCGCTCGTATTCCACCAGTCCGACGATCGTCCCGGCGACGTCAAATTCTCCGGGCGCATAGACCCCCGGCATTTCTGCCGTCTCTCCCCCCAACAACACACAGCCGGCTTCCCGGCAGGCGGCTGCCATGCCGGCCACTATTTCCGCGGTCACTTCTGGCTTGAGGGTTGAGGTGGCAAAATAATCCAGGAAAAACAACGGTCGGGCGCCCTGGACGAGGATGTCATTAATACAGTGGTTGACAATATCCTGGCCGATCGCCTGGTAACGGTTGGCGCGTGCCGCCAATTTGACCTTGGTACCGACGCCGTCTGTAGAAGCCACCAGGACAGGCCGGGTAAGGGTTTTCAGGACGCCGGCGTCAAACAACCCGCCGAACGCGCCGATCCCTGCCAGCACAGCCGGGGTGTAGGTGGAGCGGACTTCAACGGTCATCAGCGCCACGGCGCGGTTTCCGGCGTCGATGTTCACCCCGGACTGCGCATAGGTATTGTATACTTTAACTAATCGCTGGATGGCGCGCTGTCCAATATCCTTGCGGTACTGCATGCCTGGAAAATATACCAATCTGGCAGCCTCGTAAGCTCTTACCAGGGCCTGGGGCAGGTCGCCTGCCCACGCGGTTACCCCCAAGACCCGCCCGCCGCTGGTTGCCAGCTGGCTTCCCACCTTGCGCGTTCCCGCCTGGAAAATGACGGTGTTATCTATGGGTTTGTCCAGCCCGGTGATGGGCAGTCCTGAGGAGCCGGATTGCGGGTAATTTTCTGAGGCAATCACCACGCAAACGCAGCTTTGGTCTCGCCAGCGGATGGTGGTCTCGCTTAATTTCCCCTGGCTGCAGGCCAGCAGGATTGGGGCCAGGTCCGATTCGAGCAGGGGCAAGATCACCTGCGTCTCAGGATCTCCAAAGCGGCAGTTATATTCGAGCACCTTGGGCCCATCTTGGGTAAGGATCAAACCCGCGTACAGCACGCCTGCGAACGGCATGCCTTCTGCTCTCAGGCCATCAATGGTGGGCTGCAAAATGGTTTTTACAATCCGATCTGCCAGTTCAGGCGGGCAAATCGGGGCCGGGGCGTACGCGCCCATCCCGCCGGTGTTCGGTCCGTGATCACCGTCCAACAGGCGTTTATGGTCTTGCGCCGGCGGCATGGCTTTTACCGTGATTCCGTCTGAAAAAGCCAGGAGCGATACTTCCTCGCCCACCAGTCGTTCTTCGATCACGATCGTCTGCCCGGCCGTGCCAAAACTCTGCTTGACTAGCATATCATACACGGCATCTACGGCTTCCTGTTGACTCTCGGGCAGGATCACGCCTTTTCCGGCAGCCAGGCCGGAGGCCTTGATCACAATTTCTCCCGGCGTGGTCTGCAGGTATTCGACGGCTTGTTGGAAATCGCTAAAGCAAGCATAGCGGGCGGAGGGAATGGCGTGGCGGTCCATAAAGTCCTTGGCGAACACCTTGGAACCTTCCATTTGGGCCGCTGCTCGGGTAGGTCCAAAGGCGGAAATCCCCGCCGCGCGCAGTGCATCCACCAATCCCAGAGTCAATGGCACTTCCGGCCCCACCACCACCAGATCGATCCCCTGGTCCTGCGCTGCCTTGACCAGGCCGGGAATGTCATCGCTGCCGACCGCCAGGTTTTCACCCAGATCGGCGGTTCCCGGGTTCCCTGGCGCGAAGTACAACTGCTCGACCTGGCGCGATTGGGCGATTTTCCAGCCAATGGCATGTTCGCGGCCGCCAGAACCGACTACAAGGATCTTCATTCTTCCCTCACGCTGGTGAAATCAGACAAACCGGACAGGTCAGGAGATCGCATGCTCAAACCCGGTCTTGGTCTGGGCGAAGTTGATCTCCAGAGGATATTCCCCGGTGAAACAGGCATTGCAGTATCCTTCTGTGCGACCGATGGCCTGCATCATCCCCTCCAATGAAATAAAATGCAAGGTGGTGCAGCCAAGGTGCTGGCGCAATTGTTCCAGGTTCATGCGGTGGGCGATCAACTGCTCGTAAGTCCCCATATCCACCCCCATAAAGCAGGGGTGGGCGATCATCGGGCAGGTAATCCGCAGGTGGACTTCGGTCGCGCCTGCCTCGCGCAGCATGCGTACCAGGGGGCCGGTTGTATTTCCGCGCACGATGCTGTCGTCGATCATCAGCACCCGCTTGCCGCGTACCGATTCTTTCAAGACATTAAACTTCAACGCCACCCCTTGCTGGCGCAGCGACTCGGTCGGCTGGATAAAAGTGCGCCCAATATAGCGGTTCTTGATAAACCCATTATTATAGGGGACGCCGGATTCCTGGCTGTAGCCGATTGCCGCAGGGATGGAAGAATCAGGCACCGGGATGACCACATCCACCGGGAGGTGGCTTTCGCGTGCTAACTGCCGGCCCAGATTTTCCCGCACGAAATGCACTGACTGCCCGTCCCAGATGCTGTCGGGGCGGGAGAAATAGATATGTTCGAAGGTGCATAAAGCCGACGGAGACCGGGGCGGGAGCGCCTGGTGGACGCGCAGGGCGGTATCGCTCAGGGCCACAATTTCGCCGGGATGGACCTCGCGAATGGCGATGCAGCCCAAAGTCTCCAGCGCGCCAGATTCGGAGGCGGCGGCGTGCCCTCCGCTGGGCAGCATGCCGATGCTCAAAGGATGGAAGCCCCATGGGTCCCGCACCGCAAACACCCCGTCCCGGGTCAGAATCACCAGGCTGAAGGCGCCGATCCACTGCTTCATGCAGTTCTTGATGCGCTCGTTCCAGCTGCTGCCCTCGGCGCCGGCCAGCATCATTGTGATCACTTCCGAATCGGAGGTGGAAGACATGCCCACCCCGCGCCGCATCAGCTCCTGGCGGAGCTGCGGGGCGTTGACCAGGTTGCCGTTGTGCCCGACTGCGATCGGACCGTGCAAGGTGTCGATCAAGAAAGGCTGCGAATTGACCGCGGTCGAGGAACCGGTGGTCGAGTAACGCGTGTGACCGATCGCGTACAATCCTTGCAGCGGAGCCAGGTTTTGCGGGTTAAAACCTGGGATACCAGCCCGATGTCTTTGTGCAGGGAAATCGAGGCTCCGTTCGACACGGCAATCCCGCAAGCTTCCTGCCCGCGGTGCTGCAGTGCGTATAAACCAAAAAACGTCATCCGCGCGACGTCTTCATGCGGGGCAAATACACCGATCACGCCGCATTCATCGTGGGGATGGTCGCTGTCATATGAATCGATCATGATGATTGGACCGCCTGGTTATCCGATAAAATTGTCTCAGCCTGCTTCTGCTGATAATTTAACACATTTTTTTTGATTTCGGTGCTGGTCAAGCCCAGGATCTTTGCCGCCAGCAAGGCGGCGTTGCCCGGGTCGAGCACCACCCCCGGGGCAATTCCGGATGGCATGCGCAGTGATGAATACAGGTCCGCGCCGCCAAAGGTCTCGCTCGGCGGCGGGCAGGCGATCACCGGGGCGCTGACCGCGCCATCCGTGAACCCGGAGAGTGCGTTGCTGCGCCCGGCGACGGTGATATAAACCTTGGGCCGGGGATCCTGCTCGTATTTTGTCAGGATAGAAATCACATGCTGGGGGGTTTTGTGCGCCGAGCCGATATGTAGGGCGACATCCAGGCCAAAACCGCGAGCGGCTTCGGCGATTTTCTGACAGTGACTCTCGTCTGATTTTGAACCCATCAGGATTACGACCAAAGGGCTGCTCATCGAATCAAACCTGCCTTTCGAAGGTTCTCGCTCAGGCGCGTTTCCACCGGGTAAACTCCCGGGTCGAAGGTCAGCCCGGTAAGCTGTTCGTAGATGGAAATATACAGCTGGCTGGCATCCACCCACAGCGAATTTGGCATGTCCGGCGGTTCGCCGTCTCCGCGGTAGCCCTGTGCTGCGTACGCCAGACGCACGAACTCCTTATCGAACAGTTCCGGCTCCTGCCCGCTGCGCAGCCGGTCCAGATAGGATTTCTGTTTCCAAAAGCGGGATGAATCCGGGGTATGCACTTCATCGATCAGGAGCACTTTGCCGTCCGGCGCTCGCCCAAACTCGTACTTGGTGTCCACCAGTATCAACCCGGCCCGGGCAGCGACTTCCTGACCCCGTTTGAAGATCGCCAGGGCCGCTGCCATGACCTGCTCCCAGGTGGCGGCGTCCAGGTGGCCCTGCTCTACCACTTCGGCGCAGGTCAGGCGTTCATCGTGCCCGCTGGGACCGCCCTTGGTGGTCGGGGTAATGATCGCTTCCGGCAGCGCCTGGTTCTTCTCCAGTCCTTCCGGAAAGCTGTACCCGTAAATCTCTCGCTCTCCCAGGGAATAGCGGTACCACAGGGCGGTTTTGGTCACCCCGGTGATATAACCGCGCACGATGACTTCTACCGGGAAGGTTTCTACTTCAGTCACCAGTGCGGCATTGGCATCCGGGATGGATTGGATATGATTGGGGATGATCGATCGGGTTTGCTCGAACCACCAGGCGGAAAGCTGGTTTAAAACCTGGCCTTTAAACGGCACGCAGTGCAGCACACGATCGAATGCCGACAGGCGGTCGGTGGTCACCAACAGCCGGCGCTGGCCGGGCAGGGAATAGCTGTCGCGCACTTTGCCGGAAAATTTCCCTGGCAGCGGCAGATCGGTCCGCTCAAAGGGTTGGTCAAGCATGCTCTGGATTTTCTCAGGGGTGATCACAGGGCGTCTCCTATTGTTGGGATGCGTACTGGACGCCGTTCACGAATAACGGCAGTCCGCTGCCGCCGCTTTCCCCGCGCGTCCAGCGGGGGTGTTGGTGGGGAAAAATGTGGTTCTCAGGATGCGGCATTAACCCCAGCACGTTGCCTTCCGGGTTGCAGATCCCGGCAATATCCAGCACCGAGCCGTTGGGGTTGTGGGGGTAAGCCCCCTGGGCAGGCTTTCCGTCCGGGCGAGTGTAGACCAGGGCAATTTGATCGTTGGTCCTTAAATAGGAGGCGGTTTGCGCCTGCTGGGGTAAGAAGTTACCTTCGCCGTGCGCCACCGGACAGGTGATGGCTTCGGACAGGTCGCGCGTCCACAGGCAGGTCCTGGAAAGGGGCTGAAGGGTAACCCAGCGGCATTCGAAATGCCCTCCGGCGTTAAATGTAAGGGTCGCCGCCTGTTCGCTGCCGCTTGCAGCCGGGTCTGGCAGGATGCCGGATTTTACCAGGGCCTGAAAACCGTTGCAAATACCGATGACCGGCTTTCCGCTTTGTACGAAAGCGCGCACTTCATCGGCAAAAAAGACCTTGAGTTCGAGCGCTAACAGCTTGCCTGCTCCCAGGGCATCGGCGTACGAGAACCCGCCCGGCAGCACCAGCATCTGGTAATCCTGCCAGCGCCGCTCACCGCCGCGCAGCTGGTTGAGGTGGACGATCTCCGGGGTCGCGCCGGCCAGTTCCAGGGCTTGAGCCGCATCGTGATCGCGGTTGGTGCCGGTAGTGTGCAAAATGAGGGCTTTGGGTGGCATGCGGCTACCTCGTCCAGGCAGAGACCAGCTGCTGCACCGGGAACGAGAGGATCTCTTGTCCCATGTGCTTCATTGAAAAAACGGGTTCGGCGCTCACTTTGCCGATCTTCTGGCAGAGAGAAGGGTCAAAGTGCGCATAAAATAATTCGGCGGCAGATTCCGGCACCTCAACCAGCAGGCAGCCGTTGGTCTCGCCAAACGCCGCGGGGAGCGGATCCTCTCCAGGCAGGTCGATTTGCACGCCCAGCCTGCCGGCGATAGCCATTTCCGCCGCGGCGACGCCCAGCCCGCCCTCGCTCAGGTCATGGGCCGCCGACACCCAGCCAGACCGGATAGCCTGAAATAAGGACCGGTACACCTGCGGGGAAGCCAGGGATGGCGCCGGGACCAATTGGTCGGCGGGACGCCCGGTCACCAAGGAGAAATGGCTGCCGCCAAAAGTGGGCCGGAATTCCCCGATCAGATAGATCTCGCTGCCCGGGTTTTTTAAATCCGGTGTTACCGCACGGTCGATATCCGGGATTATGCCCACCGCTGAAATCAACAGGGTAGGTGGGATCGATTCGCGCTGGCCGTTCTGGCCCAGGTATTCGTTGTTGAGCGAATCCTTGCCCGATATGAAAGGCGTGCGGTGCGCCAGTGCCGCCTCCCGGCAGCCGCGGGCCGCCTCCAACAGCGAGCCCACCACCTCGGGGCGCAGCGGGTTGCCCCAGCAAAAATTGTCCAGCACCGCGATCCGCTCCGGGTCTGCGCCAACCGCGACTGCGTTGCGCACGGCTTCATCCAGCGCGCTGACCGCCATCCGGAAGGCATCGATCTTGCCGTATTCCGGGTTCAACCCATTCGAGAGCACGATGCCCTGGGTGCCGCGCGTTCCAATCGGTTTCAACACGCAGCCATCTGCCGGGCCGTCGTTTTCCCGTCCGGTCAGCGGTTTGACCCGCGTCCCGCCCTGCACTTCGTGGTCGTAGATGCGGATCGTCGCCGCCTTGGAGGCGATGTTCGGATGAGACACCAGGTCGATCAAAACCTGGCTGAAAATGACGTCTTGGGCGTGTACTCTGGAAACCGCCGGCGGCGTGGGCAGGACGGCTGCCAGATGGCGCTGCGGCTGCCCGTGATGCAAAAATTCATTATGCAAATCGAGCACCGCCTGCTCCTGGTAGCGCACGACCAGCCGGCAGGTATCGGTAAACACGCCGATATCGGTGAGTTCAACTTCGAATAAATCGCAAATGGTTTGCAGTCGCGGTAGGTTCTGCGGCGGGACGGCGATCACCATTCGTTCCTGCGCTTCTGACAGCCAGATTTCCCAGGGCGCCAGCCCGGGATACTTCAGATGAACCTGGGAAAGGTCGATGTCGGCCCCGATCTCGCTCGCCATTTCGCCCACCGCGGACGATAAACCGCCCGCCCCGCAGTCGGTGATGGCGTGGTACAGGCCCTCATCCCTGGCGCGGAGGATCACTTCCAGGGTGACTTTTTCGGTGATTGGGTCGCCAATTTGCACCGATGCCCCGGCCACTGCTCCGGTTTGGGCATCCATGGTCTGGGAAGAGAAGGTGGCCCCGCGCAGCCCATCTCGCCCGGTTCGCCCGCCTAAAACGATCATCCGGTCGCCTTTCAGCGGGGTGCGCACGTGGCGGCCTTTTGGCGCCAGGCCGACACAGCCGCAAAAAACCAGCGGGTTGGCGGTAAAACCCGGATCGTACCAGATCGCGCCGTTTACCGTTGGGATGCCCATTTTATTGCCGTAATCCTGTACGCCCGCGACCACGCCGGATTGGATGCGCCGCGGGTGGAGCACGCCTTCGGGCAGTTGGTTCAGCGGCAGGTCCTGCGGGCCGAAACACAACACGTCAGTGTTAGCAATGGGTTTGGCCGATACCCCGATTACATCCCGGATCACGCCCCCTACGCCGGTGTTTGCGCCGCCGAAGGGCTCGATCGCCGAGGGGTGGTTGTGGGTTTCCACTTTGAATGATATTTCGTATTCATCGTCGAAATCGATGATCCCCGCATTGTCGCTGAAAGCCGAAATGACCCACGGGGCATTGATTTCATCGGTCGCGCTGCGCAGGTAGGTGTTCAGCAGGTTGTTGACTGTTGCCGGGTATAAGGCGTCTTTATCTCCCTGCACGCTGATCAAGGCTTTGAAAGTCTTGTGCACGCAGTGCTCGCTCCAGGTCTGGGCAATGCATTCCAGTTCGACGTCGGTCGGTTCGCGCTCGAACTCGCTGGAAGTAGGCCCGGACGGCTTGCATTTCAGGCAGGTCAAGCGCCGCCCGGCGCTCAGCTGACAGGCCCAATAACCCGGCAGTATCCATCCCCCGGATGGAAAACGTCTCCACCTGGCCGGATGATTCGGCCGGCTCGGGGAAGGCCGGGTCAATTTCTCCTAAGGCGTAGCGCTGGATGACCGCATTTGACAGCAGCCGCCTGGCCAGTTCATCCAGCACTTCGCGGTTCAATCCTTTCCCATTGATCCAGAACTGCAGTCCTGTGGAAGCCCGCTGCACGCCGTTCAGCCCCAGGACCTTCGCAGCGCGTGCGATCTGTTCCGCCACCGGATCGGTGACACCCGGCCGTAAGGCAACTTCGATCAATGAGCCAGGGGTCTGGTCTGCGGATTGATGCTCCTGAATCGCGCCTAATTTGCGCCATTCCACCTTTTGGGTCACCGGGTCGCTCAACAGCTCGAAGGCCAGCCGGTGAAGTTGCTTTTCATCCAGCTGGCCTTCAATAAAATACAGGTCGTTGCATTGGATCTGTTTGACCTGCGTCAAACCGAGCGCGAGCGCGTCAGCGTACAGACCGGTAGAACGCGGATCTCCCAGGGCTTTGGATTGGACCACAAACCGAAATATGGGCAGCGACGTTAAATTCATGAGCACCTCAAAGAAGCTTTTATTTTACTTTGTCGAGGTTGTCTAGTCAAATAGTTTGAGACAAAATAGGGTAATTTGGTATCCAAAAAAACTCACCCAGACATCATATTTGGTAAATCAATCTTGTGGCTTATGTCAGGCTGACGCGGTCCTCGGTCAAATCACGCGCTTCCTGCATGGCCTGGCTGCGCAGCGTGATTGGGAACCGGCCGTGCAGCGGGCTCAATCTGGCGCCCCATTGGGTGCAGCGCCAGAATAACCAGGCCAAAGGCCGCATAAAGCTGGCTAATTCTACCGATTGGCGCAGTTCATCCAGCGTTTCATCGTCCCAGCCGCCAAACAGGCCGTACAGGAAGGCAAACAAGGGAAACGACGGCAGAATGCCGATAAAGAAAATCAATACACTGGTGATTTGATCGCCCTGCCAGATCAAGCCGCACAGCCAGCGCAGGAACAGGTAATGCACCCCACCTGCCAGGATTGGGGCAGCCAGCGACTGCCAGAAATAGAAGCTTTGCTTAAAGCAGTAGCGGTTATTGATAAAATAGCTGGCGATATTCTTGGTCAATAAACCCACGAAATATGCCACAATCAGCCCGTACACCTGGAGGCTGCTGATCAGCACAAAGGCCAGCCCAATACGGATTGCCTGCTCGCCAAACACCAGGCCCATTTTGAGATAAGGTTTGTTGGAACCCAACTGGACGGTATCCCCGACCCACGAGGGGTATTGGATGGCGCCCCAGATGATCAGTGGGATGGCGTAGACCGCCGCCCGGCTGAACTGCGGCCCGCTGGCTCCCAGGATAAACCGGTCCGCGACCGCCAGCAGCACTGCCCCGATGTAGGCACTGATGATCCCGCCCCATTTATAGGCCATCACCGAATAATACTGGCTGAGAATTCGCTTGCCGTTGGAGATCGCCTCTGAAATCGAGGGCATCAGGTTATCCGTGAGGGAACCGATCACCTGAAATGAAAAAATGAAGTTTTGCGCCAACCCCCAATTGCCCCATATTTCCGCGTAATTCACCAGGCGCGCCTGGGTGATCACGATTTCCATCGCCTGGCCCACCGCCCAGGCGACGGAGCCGAGCATTTCGAACGCGCCGAAGCGAAAGGCGCTGCGGATGATGCTCCAGTCGAAGTGCGCCAAGAACAGCACCCGGGTCGCGTATCCCAGGCGGCGGAAAAGCCAGAAACCCAACAAGAATGCCAGCAGTTGGGTAAAATATGCCGCGATCCCCAATCCCAGCAGCCCGCCCATCGATGGCCCGAAAATGGGGTTGGTTTTTCCCCAAAGCACCATCAGGGTCACAAATATGGGCTGGACCAGGATCGGCAGCAGCACCTCGGTTGCCAGGGTGACGATTTGCGCGTAATCCATGCGCTGGTTGCTGATCAACGCCAGGCGCATCACTCCAAAAAAGCCGGGGATCTGGATGATGGAATGCAAAATCACACTCCAGGCGTACAGGGCAAAGGGTGATTGAGGCAGAATGACCACGGCGATCGTCGAGACGATCCCCACCTGGACCGCGCCGGAGATCAACTGCCACCAGATATAAAGCTGCCCGTACTGGATCCCTTTTTTGGGGTCATGTACCCGGTATTCAGAAAAGAATTTGACAAAAGCCGCCGCCGTGCCCATGTCGAACAGCTGCCATAGGAAGCTGAAGAACTGGGTGACCCGTCCCCAAATCCCCAGGGCCTGGGCCGAAGGCAGGATAAACGCCGGTAGAATCATATTCTGGTAGATGATCAGCGGGATAAAAACGATTACCCCCATCATAAATGCCAGCAAGAACCCGCCCAAGGGTCGGTGGAAACCAACTTCATCCCAGGCCGTAGAGGCCTGGCGGGTCTGGTAGGTTTCGGGTTTTACCACCAATGAATTTAAGATTTCAGGATGGGCCAGGCTGTAGCGCCGCACCCGCCAGAAAATCAATAAGACGGTCAGCAGGATCAGGCTCAGACCCCCTAATATCAACAGCCGGTCGTTTTCGTGGGGCACAGGCGAGCCCGGGTATTGGCTGAAGGCAAGCGGGGTTTGCCCACTTAGGCGGGAGACCAGGTGGTAGACACAGTAATTGAAATAGGCCCATTGCTGAAATTGGGCGTTGTTATCCGTCCCCAGGTATGGGGCAAATACAAAGACGTTTCCCGCGCCGGAGGATGTTTTCGCCAGGATCAGGGAATGATCTTCATACCCGCGTACCAGGGGGATCAAGGCGTCACTTTCCAGGACTGCCCGCTCTCTGACCTGGGGTGAGCTGGTCCAGATCACGGCGGATATGAGCGGGTCGTCCAGGCTGGTATCTTCAACCAGGCTGATGTCAGTTTCTGCCTGGGATAAAACCACTGGCTCTGCCAGTAATACCCGCACATCCCCGGCGGAAAGGGTGGGGCCCATCACCAGCAGCAATCCTGCTCCCTGTTTGACACGCTGCGCGACACGCGCCGCATCGGGAATCTGCCCATTCAGCACGATGACGTCGGCTTGCTCCAGAGCAGTGGTAAATTCAAAATCGGGGTTGAGGGTGATCGCCGCCTTCAGCCCCCCTTCAGGGCCGGCATAAAATACCCGGATCTGCCTGCCCTGGGCAATCACCGGGGAAGGGATGGCGAATATCAGGCAAAACAACAGCAAGAAAAGCAGGGTTCGTCTCAAAGTATCCCCGAATGAACGCGGCAGGATAATGTGAAGATTATAGTCCTTTGCCATAATCAATGGTTGTAGAAAACCTTTGGAATTTCCCCCTTATAGGTTTTAGACCTTAATATATACACCAATACGCTTTATATTAAACAGGTATTCAATAAAATTGATATTTACTGGTTGACTATTTAAGAATTATTGATATAATAGTTGAGAAATGCAAACAAAGTCTTGTCTTTATTCTGGAGGACTTGGACCATGAATGATTGGGCAATCGAAGCGATTGATCTGGTAAAGAAATTTCCGCGCAAGCCAAATAAAGAAAACGGGAAGGAAAATGAAGCCCAGCCCAAAAAAGGCTTTCAACTTCCATTCCTGAAGAAAAAGTCAACCGGCAAGCCGGAGGAGCAGGTATTTACTGCCGTGGATGGGGTCAGTCTAAATATCCAGAGGGGAGAAATTTTTGGACTGCTGGGACCAAACGGGGCGGGAAAATCCACTACCATCCGTATGCTGTGCACTTTATTGGAGCCTACCGGCGGAACGGCAAGGGTTAACGGTTACGATATTCTGAAGCAGGCGGACCTGGTGCGCCAGAACCTGGGCACAGTTTTAGCGGGAGAACGCAGCATTTATTGGAAGCTGTCCGCGCGCGAAAACCTGGAGTATTTTGCCGCCCTGTACCATATTCCTTCCAATCTCGCTCAAAAACGGATCAAAGATCTGCTCGAACGCATGGAACTCACCAACCGCGCCGACGAACTGGTGGAAAAATACTCCACCGGTATGCGTCAGCGCGTTGCGATCAGCAAAGCCCTGGTGGCTAACCCACCGATCCTGTTATTAGATGAGCCGACTTTAGGCCTGGATCCGCAGGCCGCTCGCAATTTGCGTGAATTGATCGCTACCCTGAAAGAAGAAGGCCATACGATCCTCCTCACCACGCATTATATGGAAGAGGCGGATCTACTGTCTGACCGCATCGGTATCATCGACCAGGGCAAGATCGTTGCCCTGGATACCCCGACGCGTCTCAAGGAGACCATCCAGCAGAAAGATGTGATCCGCATGGAAGTTTCCGGCTGGTACGAAGCCCTTTCCACAAAGATCCAGTCTGTACCGGGGATCGAATCGCTGTTCGCGCGCCGCATGGAAGGTGACGGCATATTTGAAGTCAGCCTGCATGCCCAGAATTCGCGCGCCGTCCTTCCCGGGGTCATCGACTCGATCAACTCCAACGGCACCCACCTGGTGAACATGAACATCGTGAGGCCCTCTTTGGAAGATGTGTTCATCCATCTAACCGGAAAGGCCTTGCGCGACTGATTTAAGCCTTTCTTGTTTGAGCTATCCACGGTGTTTCTATGAAAGGATTATCACAATGAATGATGAAAATCTTAACACAGAGACCCAGAGATCAATGATTATTTTCAGAAAGGGAGATTGTTGAAAGTCTTTTAGCTGATCGCTGACCGCTGACAGGCTGATAAGCTGAGAAGCTGACCCGCTGACAAGCTCTCACAAAGGATAATATCCATATGACAAACAGAATTTTAAACCCTGACGAAGCGCAGTATTACCCGCGTTTTTGGGGTAACCTGCATGCTTTAGCCTGGGTGGCAAAGAAAGAATGGCTGTATTTCGTCCGTTACCCCACCTGGTTCATCGGCCTGGTCATCTGGCCTTTTATTTTCCCACTGGCATACATTCTTTCGGCCCGAGCTTTATCCGGTCCGGACGGATCCGGTCTGGCCTTATTCACCAGCCGTACCGGAATTACCGATTACATCGGCTATATCGCCGTGGGCACCACCATCTGGATGTGGCAAAATGTAGTGCTGTGGGGCGTCGGTTTTGCTTTGCGCAACGAACAAATGCGCGGCACACTTGAAACCAGCTGGATGTCGCCTTCCTGGCGCTTTTCCTTCCTGATCGGGCCCAGCGCGATCCATATCGTCAATATGCTCACCTTTCTGGTGGTCTCTGTGCTGGAATTCGGTTTGTTCTTTGGCGTCCGCTTCAACGGCAGTGTCTGGGTGACGATCCTGGTTGTTTTTGCCTGTATTCCTTCGATTTACGGTCTGGGAATGGCTTTTGCCAGCCTGGTGATCACCGCCAAGGAGGCCCAGAACTTTGTTTTTATGGCGCGCGGGCTGGTGATGATCTTTTGTGGGATCACTTTCCCGGTATCCGTCCTGCCCGGCTGGATGCAGGGCATCGCCCAATGGCTGCCCCAATCTTACATGATCCGCGCTATCCGCAATGCCGCCCTGGCGAACGCTTCGCTGGCAGATTTAAAGCCGGATTTGCTGGCTCTGTTGGGCTTTGGCGCATTCTGGTTGGTGGCTGGTTATCTGATATTTAACTGGATGGAACGCCGTGCGCGCCGCACGGGTGCCATTGGCCAGTATTAAGGAGTTTATGATGAGCGCTGTGATAAAGACATTATCTCATCCGACATTTGCGTCTAACCTGCGCGCATTATTGATGATCGCTAAAAAAGATTGGAAGCAGTACTGGCGTTACCCGTTAAATGCCTTTTCCCAGGTGATGAACCCCCTGATCTTCTTATCCCCGGTGTACTTCCTGGGTCAGGCCTTCAGTGTAAACGGGCAGGCTAAAGGCTTCGAAGCTTATTCTGGCACTTCCGATTACATTTCATTCATCTTGCTGGGGACCGTGCTCAATAATTTCGTTATGACCGTATTCTGGGGCATCGGTTATGCCCTGAAGAATGATATGGATGCGGGTGTGCTTGAATCGAACTGGCTGATGCCTATTTCTCGCCCCTTGCTGCTCGTCGGCCGCACCCTGACCAGCCTGTTGATCACCACCATCACTTCCCTGGGCATGCTGTTGGTAGCCGGTCTGCTTTTCGGGTTTCACCCGACCGGCAATGCCCTGCTGGCGCTGGTCCCGGTCATACCCATGCTGATCGGCCTGTATGGTTTTGGGATAGCCTTTGGCGCAATCGTGCTCTTGATGCGCGAGGCCAACACCCTGGTGGATATCTCCAGCTACCTGGTGGGTCTCTTCTCCGGCTCGCAGTTCCCGGTGCAGTCTCTCCCGGTTTATTTGGTGCCAATTTCGCTGGCGATCCCCCTCACCTATGGTTTTGACGCGGTGCGCGCCATCTTGATAAAAACCACCGCCATCATCCCGGTCCCTTACGAGATCGGTTTGCTGGTGATATTCATGTTCGCCATGATCTGGTTTGGCCTGCGGGTCTTTGCCAGCATGGAACTTAAAGTGCGGACCCGCGGTACTCTGGGTCAGCATTAATCCCGGTTGGTTTACCTGCGGACCACGGGCAGAAATATGGGCTGCTGCGCTGGTCCGCAGCGATAAACGACCTTCGAACTGTACGGAGTCGATTATTAACGGCGCAGTAATTTGCGCGCCGTTCAGGCTGCAGGTCGGCCAGGTAGAAAAGTCATAAACCTGGTCGGAGCGGGTTTCATTGCTAATCAAAAAATATGAATTTACCAGATCTCCGGTCACCGCGACAGAACCGGCATCTTTACCGCTGGCGATTTGCCACTGCGCCAGGGTTTTGGCCTGCCCGTTCAGGTTGATGCTGTCGGCGCGCAGGGCATGATCGTAGCGGTTGTTGCTGGCGGCTGCAACCTGGCTGGCTGACGGCAGACCCAGGTTGAACGTCTGGCTGGTGCGCGACACCATGATATTTCCCGAAAAATTGGTCAGGGTGGTACTGCCCACCAGGGCTACTTGGTCCCCCCACATACTTCCGGAGTTATTATCCACCACCACGTTGTTGGTCACCGACCCGCTTGAATTCTGATATAAAATTCCGTGGACGGTGCTGCGCAGGATTGTGTTGTTGTCGGAGGTCACTGCTCGCGAGTTCTGATCGATGTACAATCCGAAGGCGAACAGCGCCCGAAAATTGGGGTGCGTGCCGTCGGTATTGCCGATGGTATCTTTGATGATATTGTTGGCGATAGTGATATCATGCACCGGGCTGGCGGCGAGGCTGCTGCCTCCAAACGTGTTGACTGCCCCGCAGTCACCTTTTGAGTAGCAGTTCTCCGAAAATACGTTGTACTGCACCGTATTCCCGTAGCCAAACATCATTACTCCATTGGCCCCTATCCGTTCAAAACGGTTGTAACGCACCGTGAAATTGTATCCGGACAGACCCTGACTCGAATAATAAATGCGCAGTCCGGCGCCATCTTCGGTGCAAGTGCCTTCGTTTCCATCCATCTTACAGCCCATCCCGGATTCGTTCAGATTCTCCGATTAAGGCAATATTACGGATCGTGTTCCCTTCAATTGTCGTTTCGCGGCTGGGGGTGTGGATGCCAAAATGGTTTGCGCCCTGGATCAGGTTATTGAGTATAGAAATATGGTTTCCACCGCGCCAGTCATCCTTTCCATCGGAAGCTGAATAAACCCAGGTGAAAAGGTTGATCCCGTCAAAATCGACATCCATGATCTGGTTGTTTTGCAGGGTGATATACGAATTTTCATCCGGCGACAGGTTGGTCGGCGAGGCGATACCGTGTTTGTACCATCCACTGATCTTAAAGTTATCGATCACCAGGTTGGATAGCGGGTTGCCCAGCTGCTTGCCCAGGTTAATCGCTCCCAGGTTGTCGGTGTTATTTGCCGGAACAATTGATCCAGCGATCTGGTGGCTGTTGGGATTGCTGGTGGCATACAGGTACACTTTGTGGCTGGTTTTATTGTAAAACCATTCACCGTCCCGGTCGAGGGTCAGCAGTGAATTGTTAATAAAATATCCCCATCCGGCGCAGTTGGGCGTGAAGGCGCATACCGCGCTGGTGTTGAGCTGCAGGTTCTGGCCATTTTGCCCGCTGACCACGCGGTTGATCATCGACCAGCGGATCACTTTGAGGTGAATGACTGCCCCGACCCAACTGCCAGCCGGCAGCTGGTTATCCGTCAGGTGCGTGGCATCCGGTTGGGCATCCACCGTCGCGTAGCCGCCGTCTCCGGTATCCAGGTTGGGCCAGCGGCCTAATCCCAGGCGGCTGCCATCCCGGAAGAGCTGGTTGATCCCATCCGCTGGAAATCTGGCGGCATTCGCGCCGGCAGTCAGATCGGCGGCATAGATGTTCCCGGACCAGACTGCCCAACCTGTCACAGGCTGCGTCCCATCCAGCACCGGTTTATTCAGGCACCCCGCCGGATACGAAGAGTATTGGATCGGGTTCCCAGACGCGTCTGAACGATTCAGATTGAGCATCTCACCGCGCCAGGTGTCGCCGCACATGAATAGGACTTTGTCGCCCGGGTTGAGCGCGGGCTGTAATTGGTTTACCCTGGCTATCGTTTTGAAAGGCAGGGCCTGCGTGCCGGGATTGGCATCCTCGCCGCTCGAACTGGAGACATAATAGGTCGCTGGAACGGTGGGCGAAAATGCCGCGATATTCGGCATCAGTGTAGAAGCAGCGACCAGCAAGCAGGTTATCCAAATTCTTAACATAGTCCAATTATAAAAAATTTTATTGGGTTATGCTCTTTTCCGGGTTATCAATCCTGCAAACACCCACGTTGTTTGGTTCTGGTTTTCAGGTGATGTGCGCCGCTATTGGGTGATTGTAAATCATCCGAAGTTGATGACAAAAGCCACATTGTTTATCTCAATTTCTGCTAAAATTGGGAAATACAGGAGGTAACATGAGCGAACCCACGGGTGAACGTATGCGGATGGAAAACGGCAAGCTGGTTGTGCCGTCCAATCCGGTGGTCCCATTTATCATCGGCGATGGCACCGGTCCGGATATCTGGCATGCCAGCCAGATCGTAATGGATGCGGCGGTGGAAAAGGCTTATAAAGGCGGCCGCAAGATCTTTTGGAAAGAAGTTCTGGCGGGCGAAAAAGCCTTAATATCACTGGAAATTGGCTGCCTGAGGAAACGCTGGCGACATTTCGGCAGTATCTGGTAGGCATTAAGGGTCCCCTGACCACTCCGATCAGCGGTGGGTTCCGTTCTTTAAATGTCGCCTTACGCAAAGAATTAGATTTGTATGTATGCCTGCGGCCGGTGCGCTATTTTGCGGGTGTGCCAACTCCCGTCTTACATCCTGAAAATGTGGACATGGTGATTTTCCGTGAAAATACGGAAGATATCTATACCGGGATCGAATTTGAGAATGGCACCGAAGGCAATGCTTTATTCAAGAGCCTGATCAAACAGAATTTCCCCAAAGAGTATGCCAAGATTCGCTTCCCGGATTCTTCCGGGTTTGGCATCAAGCCCGTTTCCAAAGAAGGCACTTTCCGCCTGGTGCGGGCTGCCATCCGCTATGCCCTGGAAAATAAGCGCCGCAACCTGACCCTGGTGCATAAGGGCAACATTATGAAATATACCGAAGGCGCTTTCCGCCTGTGGGGCTATGAGCTGGCAGAGAGTGAATTTGGCGGTCAGGTATACACCTGGAGCCAGTGGGAGCGGACCAAAACTGGCCAGGGTGAAGAAGCTGCCAATGCCGAACAGGACGCCGCCTTGAAGGCCGGCAGACTGCTGATCAAGGATGTGATTGCGGATATCGTGTTTCAGCAAACCTTAACCCGCCCCAGGGAATTCGATGTGCTGGCAACCATGAATTTGAATGGCGATTATCTGTCGGATGCCCTTGCGGCCCAGGTGGGCGGGATTGGGATAGCCCCCGGCGGAAACATCAATTACGACACCGGGCATGCCGTTTTCGAAGCCACTCACGGCACGGCGCCCAAATATGCCGATAAAGATATGGTAAACCCGGGATCGGTGATTTTATCCGGCGAGATGATGCTGCGCCATATGGGTTGGGGCGAAGCCGCGGACCTGGTGGTCAAGGGAATGGACGGCGCGATCGCAGCGAAAACTGTTACCTACGATTTCCACCGCCAGATGGCAGGGGCCACTTTACTCAAGTGTTCCGAATTTGGCACCGCTATCGTCATACACATGGACTGATTTTATTAGGTGCGATCATGGGACGATTAACATTCCATGATCGCATCATATCAGGTCCGCTAGTCCGATTAGGCCGTCTTGCCCCAGGATGGAATGGGCGCGGCGGATCGAAAATTCCTCGACGCTTTTTTCCAATGCTTGCCTTTCAAGCTCTGCTTCGGCATTCAAGATATGGGTAGCCCGTTTCCACACCTCGTCACGCCACTCTGAAATCATCAAAGACGTCATCCACTCATCCAGCGGGCCGAGCAGGGTATCGAACAAACGCAATTCTGGCTCCAGGGGTTCGATCAGCTGGTCCTGCACCCGGTCGATGGACTTGGAAATGATGTCGTTCACATGGCAGTGGTCGTGATAACGCATCTTGCGCTGCTCTTCGGAAAGGGACTGCCATTCGGGACTGAGTATTTCCGCCAGGGCTAATACCAGATCGTAGGTAACGTGGGCATTGATTCCCAGGACCAAATTTTGTAAAACATGAATTTTTGGCTGGCGGGTGGCTTCAAAAGCGATCAACCAGGCAGGTGGCGTGCCGGAGCGGTCCGCTTCATACGCCTCCAAAGCCCGGAAATAAAAACCGGCGAAGTTGTCAAGCAGCCTGGACACCCATTCCACATCCTCAAAAGATCCGGATTGCAGCTCCGCCAGCATATTCTCGGTCATTATCTCGTAGCAGCTTAAGAAAATATACCGGCGATCTTCGGCAGCTTTCCAGGCAGCAATTTGATCCCTCATCCGCCCTAGCACTGGGTCTTTTGGATCCATCTTACCTCTCCATCAACCCTGAAAAGGAGCGTAATCTGTTGAGCTCATGACCACGCTGGTCACCTTTTCGGCCAGTTTTCCATTGATTTCGCTGGCGGCCCGCCCCGTTACCCACTCGGGATCACTGCGGAAGGCGTCCCAGGCGGTTTTCATTGCGTTTTCGTCGGCGAAACGCAGGATATAAATCAGGTCGCCTGTTTCCGGGCCTGGCGCTGCCGGGCTCCAAAATCCGACCACTTCCATGTTGAGGCGTTTGAATATACCCATCGTCAATGAACGAAACCGCTGATGCAGGTCCTGGAGCTTGCCAGGTGCGGCCCAGTATGTACGCAGTTCATAAACCATTCAGGATCTCCATAATAAGACTTATTTCATTCACTTATCTCATGAAATTATATATCGGAATAGTGTTTTTCAAACTTAGAGAACTTTTAAATTATGAACAAACGCTGCCAGGGTCGTCCTGGCAGCGTCTGTCGAAAACTATCACAACGACTTGAGGTGTAATGAAAATTCATTTGACATGATATCAAAAATGGCCAGATAAGGTTAAATAGGATATAATAACTTTTACATATGAAAAAGATTAAGTTAGCAGAGTATGCGAAGAGGATGGGGGTATCCCATAAAACTGCCTGGCGCTGGTACAAAACCGGGACCATCTCGGGTGTTAAAATGAGTGCCAGGACGATCTTGATTGATGTTGATGATGCTCCAGAGGTTATTCCGGTAGAAACTGAGCAGGGGGCATATATTTATGGTCGAGTTTCGACCTCACGAGACAAAGAAAATCTTGAGCGACAAATCGAGCGAGTGAAGGCATATTGCCGGGGAAAAGGATATCAAGTAGTTCAATCGGTCTCAGAAATTGCCAGTGGAATGAATGACAAACGACCCAAGCTGATGGGATTGGTAAAGAATGAGCGGGCGAAAATCATCGTGGTTGAACACAAGGATCGAATAACTCGATTTGGGTTCAACTATTTGGATGAACTGCTGAAAATGCAGGGGAGAAAAATCGAAGTAGTGGATTTATCCGAGAATCAGCAGGATGATTTAATGCAAGATTTGGTGTCCATCATCACATCGTTTTGTGCCAGGTTGTATGGGCAAAGGCGGGGTGGAAGAATTTCCCAAAAAACGATCCAGGCGCTGCAGGGAGAGGAAGAATAAGATGACGGTTGTGCATTTGGTGGAAACGCGGGTGATCAAAAAGCGAGACAAAGTCTATCCCGCGCTTGACGCCGCGTCTTTCGCCGCTAAGAATTTGTACAATCTGGTCAACTACTACATTCGGCAAGCCTACATCAAAGAAAACCGCTACCTGAAGATGAAAGAGCTTTGGGGCATCATCAAAACCACCGAAGCCTATGGCGGTCTCCCCCGAAAAGTTTCCAATCAGGTCATCTTGCAGGTCTATCATGATTGGGGTGCGTACTATCAGTCGATCAAAGTTTGGCGAGTGCAACCGGAGAAGTACAAAGCTCGCCCGAACATTCCCCATTACAAACCCAAACTGGATGGGCGGAGTGTTTTGACCTTTGAGAAAGGAGCGATTAATCATAGGTTCTTCAAAAAACAAGGCATCATCAGCCCGTCCGGGCTAGATCTCCCCATTCAAACCGACCGGAACGTCATCCAAATCCGCATCGTCCCGAAGAAAGAATACTATGCACTGGAACTCATTTACAGCGTGGATGTGCCGGAAAATAAAGAACTGGACCCAACCCTTATCGCAGGCATCGATATTGGCGTGAACATTCTTGCGGCTCTAACCTCAAACAAAATCGGCTTCAAACCGAAATTAGTTAACGGGAGACCTCTCAAGGCAATCAACCAATATTACAACAAGGAAAAGTCCCGGTTGCAGTCGCTTTTGACGCACTATAAACGATTTTCCTCCCCGAAAATTCTCCAATTAGGCGCGAAACGCGAACGTCAAATCGACAATTACCTGCATACCGCATCAAAACGCATGATCGACACCCTCGCCCAGGAAAAAATCGGCGTCCTGGTCATCGGACACAATAAGGATTGGAAACAAGAAGCCAATTTAGGAGACCGCATCAATCAGAACTTCGTTCAAATCCCCTTCAACCAATTCATTCAAATGCTGACTTACAAGGCACAGTTGAAGGGTGTCCGGGTTATTCTCACTGAGGAATCCTATACCTCCAAATGTTCATTCTTGGACTGCGAGGGGTTGTGCCATCACGAAGAATACATCGGCAGACGAATAAAACGAGGATTGTTTCGGTCAAGGTCTGGCAAAGTCATCCATGCCGACATCAACGGTTCGTATAACATGATCCGAAAGGTATACCCAAACGCCTTCCAAGACAATGGGATAGTGGATGCTTGTGCAGTGCATCCTTCAGGATTTATCCTGTAAACATGAAGCTCTGGTGTCTTGATTGATACTATCTTTGATAACTGTTGTCCACTCATCGGCAAAAAGATTATTATGGTTTAAACTGGCTGATCCGCGCGCTCCAGGTGCCCAGGGCAGTGCGCGTGCCGCCGCACGAACCCAACGGGTTGTCGCCACTTCCACCCGAGAAGTAAGGTCCACCCCAGGAAGAATAATCGCAGCTGTGGGCGATGTACTCGCTGGCTACCCAAACCGAGTTGCCGTCTACAGACGCGTAACCATAGTCACCCCAGCGGGTGCGGGGTGGGTTACCAACCTACGCCTTATAAATGGTAAAGCCGTCATCCTGAGCGTGGCCTAGTCGGCCTGGGACGATATTCCAGGTTCCGGCGCCGACAACTGCATCAATGGAGGCGTAACCCGCGCTTGGGTTCAGCATATCACCGCTGGCGGTAAATGCCATCACGCCCGGTCTGCTCTTCGTCACACCGATCGCAGGATAACTGAAGTCATAACCGGCTGCCCGTTGTTCATTAACACTATAACGCAGTAAGACGCGACCATTTTGTGAAATTAGATTACTTCTATGGAAGTAAGAACCTTTTACGCCACATAGTATATTCGGTTCGAATGACTCCGGAAAACTGGAACTTTCCACCTGGCGTGGACGTCGTAACTCAGGAGGATCGTTATCAAAGTGAACACGAAAATTCTGTTTTCGACCCTTTTGTGCACAACCCTTTTGGTGGCTTGTTCGCTCACACCTGGGGTTGAGAGCGCCACCCAGATGGCTTCACCAGGTGAGGAATGGGAGACGCTGATGCCATCTGCTGCTCGTCCAACGCAAACCGCCACCCTGCAAGGTGACGCATCGCTTTCTGAGCCACTCAAAATCAAGGTGAGACCGCCGAATGTCCCCATTGGACCCGAACAAGGCACCTCTGCTCCGCCTGCGGCAGGGTGGCGGGCTTATACCAGCTCTGTGCTGGGTGTGGTTGTGGATTATCCGGCAGATTGGTCGGTGGCGACAAGCGGCGAGCGGGTAATGTTTACCTCGCCTCAAGGCAGCACCATCTTTTTACAGGCGGGAAACACCGCACCTTCTCCAACCGGAGTGGATTGCACAAGACTGACCAACTCGTATGGCCAGAATGGCGAGATTTGTCTCGATACTGCGGCATTCAGCTACAGCGCCGCATTCAAGAAATCGGCTGGTAACTCCACGAACTGGCTCACTTTATCAACGGTCAGTCAGGAGCGGCCAACGGTGTTCTTCCAAATGTTCGACACCTTGCGACCTGCCCCGTAACCCGGTGATCCAAATAACTGACATCGGCATATCGCCGATGTCAGTTTTAATGAAATCCAATTGCTTACCGGCCCAGGCGCTATTCAGGCTGGCAAGACTGGCTGGATTAGTGACCCATGCGATGGGTGCCCGAACGGTCTGACAAGGCAGGATCAGAGTTCTTGATCGCGTTCTCTCCGTCTTTAGGGGTCGTGAAGCGGGTCAGGAACGAAACCAGGTTGTCGACCTTTGGCGAACCGAGGCCGGTGGTGGCATCCCAGCCCTTGCCGGCAGCGAAGCCCTGTATCGTAAATAACGGGTTGCCATTATCGTCATACGCAACGAAGGTGTTGTCCCCACTGGTTACGTCGTGGAAGAGCGTATTGTAGAGCTTCGGAAGCAAGCTATACAGGTAGAGCGCGCCATTGATAAAG
The DNA here is from genome assembly GCA_963743005.1 of uncultured Chloroflexia bacterium. GTDB lineage: Bacteria > Chloroflexota > Anaerolineae > Anaerolineales > Anaerolineaceae > CAVUNY01. Next base: position 287,586 of record CAVUNY010000001.1, read on the forward strand.
CCCAGACGTTTGCCCGCTTTTTGATCAGCAATGGCGGCGATGGCTGCCCACTGGGGAGAGCCAGCGCTCGTGCCGCCGAACAGATACATCCCCACCGGAATTCCGGGGATATCCAGGTAGGTCAGCACGCCGTGGTAAACTGCCGCGTTGTAAGCCACATCGGGAACGCCACGCTGCTTGCTGCGAGACAATAACCTCTGGTAGAGCGGTGCTTTATATAAAACGCTGAAGCCGCCGCCCGTTCCAATGGAGTTGTCAAATTCGTTCCAGGCGATCTCATCCTGGTACGTTCCGGGGTCCGGATTGGCGGTCGGGTCGCATCCCAGGGCGGTCAAACAGTAATCCGCTGCATGTAGCTCGGTTCCGCCAACCCCAGTGACCAGCGGATCGCTGGCGGGAGAGGAGGCGGCCTTGCTATAAGAACTGCCGTCGCAGGTAGGTTGGGCTGCGCCGTCATCACCGGAGGAGGCAAATAGGGTAATGCCCTTCAATGTTGCCTTGGCAAACAGCTTGTGTTCGGCGGTAAGGATATTTGAGGCGACGCAGCTTTCATCTTCGCCAAAGCTCTGCGAAATGATATCGCCGAGGTTGTGATCCACTGCGTAAGCGGTGGCGCTCAGGATGTCTGCGTCATCGTTGCTTTTTGCCAGGACCAGTGAAATGTTCGCGCCAGGGGCGATGGCGTGCGCCCATAAAACATCCAGAGAAATTTCCTCAGCCCAACCGACCATGTTACCATCATTAGCATCGAACGGCGTTAGGCCATCAGGCGCAACCTGGGAAAAGGCGCCCAGACTAGCATCGTTTGGATTACCCAGCCCATTCAGGCCCGGCAGATTATAAAATGTATCGTAGTAATTCAACTGTGAAGCGATGTTTGGAGACTGGAAAGCATCGACGATCACGATCGTGCGGCCCTTTCCGGTGTAGCCAGCATTAATCAGAGTATCAATTCCATAAGCGTGCCTGATCTGGTATGGATCATAGCAAACATGCGTACTCAAACCTACCTGGCAGGTATAGAGGCTATAATCCGTACCAGTGACTGAAGCCAGCTGTGCCTGCGGGCCTTTCTGCAGCATCGGAGTAACGCTCTTTGGTGCAACGTTAACGCCGCCGAGTGAGGTGGCAAATACCGTCATTACAACGAACAAGGCAAAAATATTTTTGAATTTCATTACTGTTTTCCTCCATAGGTTGAGTAAAAGACGATCGCTTTAGGTAATTATGTAAATAACGAATTGTGTAAACAGTGGTCTTTTCTTTTCCCTCCTTCCTGGTCATCGGTTGAAAGTCTTCAAGTTGGAACATGTGAAAACAGCCAACTGCCTCTAGCAATTCGCCCGATGAGAGCTTTTCATGAAAAGCTCCCTCGTCGAGCTACAATAGAGAAACCAATAAAAAAACAGTCATATTCTGGGCAATCGCCGCGGCGTTTAATAACACCTCAATATGTGTCCGTTTCTTGAAAATATCACTTTATTCATCTATTTTATCGCTAATTAATTAGTATGGAGTCTTTAATGAATCAGATTGTGATAATGGGGAAGCCTTATCTAGGGCCAACCTGCCGATCCTGGAAAAACGAACACTTTTTGGCTTCCGAAATTATCTTGGCATTCTGAACGATTTCCCATAAAAAATATCCACCTTTTTCAGGAATCACAGAAATTTGACTGCCAAATACTTTAGTATTATAGTCGTAATAGTCAACATTACATGAAAATAGGATAAGTTAAATGGCCAGCTTTCGGGCGTATTCTACGGCGCCAGGGATGGATTTAGCAGCTGGTAGGAAAGGCCTCCGTCGTAGGTGCGAACCAGGGCAGACCCTCCGCCAGATTGGATCACCACCCATCCGTTCCTGGCATCCACGTAGTCCATGTTCCCACCCCATTGGGTGCTGCTGGCTTCTTTCCAGGTTTTGCCGCCGTCACTGGTCTGGTAGACTGTGACCCCGCTGAAATTTTTGGGGCTGGTCTGGCCCAGGTACCAACCATGATCGAAATCCAGGAAGAAATAACCGCCAAAGGGGCGCGGGATTGGGTTAGAGGTCCAGCTCCCGCCACCATTCTGTGTGCGGTATACCCACCTCACCGTTTTGCTATTGTTGCTGTCACTGCAGCTTACCACGACGGTCCCATGTTGGGCATCGAAGAATTTTGGCGTTTCCAGGTCGCAGAAATACTCCCGATGGTTAAACGAGTCCGCCGCCCCGCTGGGGTCTGGCAGCTCCAGGTTAGACCAGGTGTTACCGCCATCGTCCGTCCGGAACAGGTAAAGACCTGCCAGGCCGCCGCCGCATTGATTTCCGATCAAACCGTGCATGACGTCGCGGAACCACAACCCATTCTTAAGACAGGCCTGGTCGAGGTTTTTCCGCTGCGGGTCGGAAACGGATTCCCAGGAGGACCCACCATCCACGGTATTGAGGATGACGACAGCCCCGGCGCTGTTTCTGCTGCCGGCATCGCCTTTCACCCAGCCGTGTTTGGTATCCAGGAAAAAAATCTGGTTGATATTAAACTTTAATGGATTTACCCTGGTTATGGAAAATGGGCTGCCCAACCAGTGGGCGCCGCCATCCGTGGTGTACCAGATGGTGAATTTTTCAGCCAGGGCTCCTCCAGCCGGCGCGCCAAAGCTGACCCAGGCGTGCTGCATGTCCAGGAAAAAAGCAGTCGCTATTTTACCGCTGCGGTTGGGTTCAGGGGGTGTGACCGCCTTCCAGCTCAGGCCGCCTTCTGCCGTTTTCAAGATGTCATCCGTATTGAGCGAGATGTACTGTCCAATCGCCCAACCGGCTTTTTGATC
>CAVUNY010000002.1:0-95061 GCA_963743005.1 uncultured Chloroflexia bacterium
GGCCGCGTTCGCTGCGCTTCATCCCTGCCTTTCAGCGCCTGCGGCGCGCGATTGGGCTTTCGGTCGAGGATGGCAAACGCCTGCACGTTTCCCTGGGAAAGTCCAGTATGATCGAGCCCACCAACACATCTGCCCTGGTCGGGCTGTCTTCACTGGAACGGATCACCCAGTTGAGCATGATGAGCGACCGCCCGCCGGTAGTAACCAGCGGTGACGGGGCGCTTTCTATTTTAAGCCAGGATACGCTGCGCGCCGCTTACCGCTCGGGGAATGCGCTGGAGCTGTACGATCCCGACCGCGGCCGCCTGGCTGGCCCCACCCCGTTATCCTACATAGCCGGCACACTGCCCGTCTTTCGCCAGGAAAACGTCGCCGCCCATATTTTGATCGGTAATTTTGGCCCAGAAGTCGGATTGCTGACCCAGGCCGCCGACCAGCAGCGTGCTTACACCCTGACCGCCAGCGAACCGCTGCCCGCTCAGGCTGTTTTATTTGCCAGCTCGGATGATATGTTGATCGGCGAAGAGTTGTATGCCGTGCCGGCCTATCTCAATGCCGGGCCTGCCCATCTTGCCAGCCTGCGTGTTCAGGATATTCTGCGCTGGGTGCTCATTGGCGGGATTGTGTTAGGGGCCGTCCTTAAGTCCTGGGGATTTCGTTCTTATGAGAGCACCAACTGCTACCGCCATTGCCATCTCGATCGGACTGGTCATTCTGGCAGGTTATTTATTGCCCATTCCCCGTTAAGCGCGCTGCAGTCCACCTTATTGGAATGGGCTGTGATCGTCGGCGCTTTCGCCGGGTTGGTGGCAATCACCAACCTGGTGCTCAATCACTGGCGCAAAGCGACCAGCAAGACCAACCGCGATCTTTTTAGCTTTGTTGCCCTGGCCGGTTTCCTGGTTACGCTCGGCTTGGGTCTGTGGTTTGGCCCGGCCGACCCCCTGACCCACCAGATCGTGCAATCCATTATTGTGCCGGTGGAAGCCAGTCTGATGGCTGCTCTGGCGATCGCCCTGGGATACGCCAGCCTGCGCCTGCTTCGCCAGCGTAAGGATGGACTATCGATATTATTTGTGATCAGTGCTGTGGTTTTCCTGATCATCAGCAGTGGTTTTTTGGTTGGGGTCAATATCCCCGTCCTTCAAGATATCGTGGCTTTTATTGACCGTTTGCCGGTTGCTGGGGCGCGCGGCATTTTACTAGGGATTGCCCTGGGCAGCTTGACCGCCGGACTGCGGATTTTGATGGGCGCTGACCGCCCGTATAGCGGATAAACTATGGCTGATGTGCGATGTCCCATGTGCGGAAAAACCAACCCGGCAGAGGCGGAAGTATGCCAGTTCTGCCAGGCTCGTCTCAAGCCGCTGGGTTTCAAACCCGGCAGCAATGCGGCCACCCCTCCCCCGGCCCAACCCGACTCAAAACCGCCGTCGGGTGGCGATGAGACCGATTGGCTGCGGGAGTTAATGGGCTCAGACAGCACTCCGGAGCCGGCCAATGAAGGCAATGAACAGCCTCGCCCGGAGACCGGGGTGGATGACGCCGACTGGCTCGAGCGCATTCGCCAGCGCACCCAGGAAGAACAGGATGCGATCAGCAAGATCGGTCCAAAGCCAAAGGTGGATGCGGTTCAATCCCATGACGCCGATTCGGCTGGCACTGCCAGCGAGCTGGAAAACTGGTTGAAAAGCCTGGAGGATTCGGAAGGCACTACCCCTCCGCCGCCAGTCAGCACCCCCCCGCCGCCTGCCAGGGTTCCTCCGCCTGCCGCCCCCGTTCAGAACGCTTCCGATGATGATGACGATTGGCTGCGTTCTCTGACTGCGCGGATCGAAGCCAACAAGTCCATGGAAGATCAAATGCAGACCCTTCGCGGCGGCCAGGAAGGTGAGCCTGAACCACCCGTGGCTCAGCCAGCAGACACCGGCGAACTGCCCGGTTGGATGCAAGATTTGCGGACCGGCGAGGCAAGTAAAAATGTCCCCACCCAACCCGGCGCGCCGCAGCCTCCCGCTGAAGAACCGGCCGGCTGGCTCAAAGATTTTGGGCAGGTGCCCGAAAGTTCTAATGAAGTCAGCCCGGATGAACTGCCAGATTGGGCAAAAAACTTTTCAGATCAAAAAAGCAACGAGGCTGCACCTGAAGCCGCCGCTGCTGCGGACGAGATCCCTGATTGGTTGAGTGCGCTGCAGGCAGAGCCGCCCGCCGCCGAAGCCCCTATTGAACCGGCTGCTCCTTCCGGAGACCTGCCCGATTGGCTGAGCGGTTTGCGGGAAGAAACGCCCGCTGCCGAAGCCCCTGTAGAACCGGCAGCCCCCTCTGAAGAACTGCCTGATTGGTTGGGCGGTCTGCGGGAAGAAACGCCCGCGGCCGAAGCCCCTGTAGAACCGGCTGCTCCCTCTGAAGACCTGCCCGATTGGCTAAACACTGCTGAGTATGCCCAGCCCGCCGCTCAGGATTCGGCCGGGACAGAGGATCTGCCTGACTGGATGAATGCATTTAAGCTGGAGCAGCCAGAAGCCGGGAATCCACCGCCAGACCAGCCGGAACCAGCTGTCCCGGCTGAAGATTTGCCGGATTGGATGAAAGGCGTTCAGCCCATTGAAGAAACACCTTCCCAGCCGGCCGAAAACCTGCCGGATTGGATGAGTCAAATTACCCCACCGGCTGAAGAAGAGACGGTGACCCCCGCAGAACAGGGCGACCAGGGAGTGCCCGATTGGCTGCGCGATTTCCAGGCTGCTCCGGCGGCCGAAACCGGTCCGGCCCCAGCGGATGAAACCGGTATTCCATCAGAAACTATGGCGCCCTCCATCTCCCAGCCTGAGGCAGAAACCCCGGATTGGCTGAATGATACAGGCTCCCAACCTGCGGAGGCTGAAGCCCAGCCCGCCGCCGAAGTGCCCGATTGGTTGAAAGACATTGGTTCGCTGCCCGCGGACTCGACCTCCCCTGGAGCGGGTGATGCAGAACAGCCCGCTGCCGAGGCTCAACCAGCCGCCGAAACACCCGATTGGATGAATGACATTGGCTCACACTCTGCGGACACAGACGCGACTCCACCTGAACCAGCCGCTGAAGATCAACCTGCCTCAGGAGCCCCCGATTGGTTGAGTGATTTCGGCACCCTCCCCGGCGTTGAAGGCGAGCAGGCCAGTTCGGCCGCATCCGTTTCCAGCTGGCTGGATAATCTGGATGAACACACCGTCCCCGCGGCGCAGTCCGGACCGTCTGCCATGGATGAGGCCGCGCCCGCTGAAAATATTCCCGATTGGTTGAAGGCGATCAAATCCGGATCACAATCCGAAGGAGAGCCCGGTTCATCCTTTGGCGCCCAGGGGCTGCCAGAGTGGATGAACAACCCGCAGGAAATTGAAAATAAGTGGGAAGAACCGGCCCGCCCGGAAAAAGCCCCGACCGAGAGTGTATCCCCGTTTGCCAGCAGTGAAATGGATGCCATGCTGGCGGGCGTCACCCCTCCGGAAAATGAGGCCCAGCCGGCAGCCCTTGAAGGCCAGGCTGAGGCGCTCGAACCTGCCCAACTGCCGTCCTGGCTGCAGGCCATGCGTCCCGTCGAATCGGCAGTCACCGATATTCCTGCCTCTTTGGCTGTCGATGACCAGCGCATTGAAAAATCGGGACCGCTGGCGGGGCTGCGCGGCGTGCTGCCGGGCGAGGAATTGGCCAGCAATTATCACAAACCGCCGGTTTATACCAACAAGCTGCAGGTCAGTGAAAAACAGCATCTGCATGCCAATTTGCTTGAAAACATCCTGGCAAGTGAAACACGTACCCAGGCCGTGCCGGGTGAGGCACGGCAGGCTTCCCAAACGATTATGCGCCTGCTGGTCGCCGTCCTGCTGATCTTCCTGGTCTACGTCCCGGCTTTTACCGGGTTCAACCTGCCGGTACCCGCGAATCTGGCGGCCAGCCAACCGGGAGTTGCCGAGGTCTTCCAGTCGATCAGTGAGCTTGCTCCCGGGTCGAATATCCTGTTGGCTGCCGATTTTGAGGCCGGGTTGAACGGAGAGATCACCACCGCGGCTCTGCCTGTTTTGAAATATTTGCAGACCCGCCGGCCAAATGTGGTGATTGGTTCGATGGTTCCCTCTGGCCCAGTGTTGGCTGAAATGCTCCTTTCTCAAGCCAGCATCACCCCGATCGCCAGCTTTGGTTACATTGCCGGCGGCACCCACGCCTTGAAGATGATGGGAGCCCATGCTACCACGAACCAGCCAGCCCCCTTGCAGCAAGTGATCCCCTTCCCGTACGGGCAAAAATGGACGGATGCGGGCCTGCAGGGCATCAAGGACATTACCGGTTTCCAGCGTATTCTGGTGCTGACCGATAATTTGGAGAACGCTCGCGCCTGGGTAGAACAGGTTCAGCCTGGCCTGGGACCACAGACGCAGATCTTGGTCATATCCAGTGCCCAGGTGGCTCCGCTGGTGCGCACCTATATGGAGAGCGGGCAGGTTAGCGGTGTGGTCAGCGGTCTGGCGGGTGGCGCGGCTTTTGAACAACTTTCCCAACAGTCTGGCCCCGGCAGCGTATCCTGGACAGCCTATCAACTCACAATGGGCGCGGTTATTCTTTTGATCATCGCCGGCGCCCTGATCACAGGGATTTCATCCCTGTTACAGCTCGATAAATCTAAGCGCAAGGTGTAGGAGCGCCATGGATATCATCTGGACAGTCGTCAGCTTCCTTTTGACCCTGCTGATTTTAAGCTTTATCTTTGGGGACAACCCCCTGTTCCGCTTCGCCGCCTATCTCTTCGTGGGTGTCTCAGCCGGGTATGCCGCTGTGCTGCTGATCTATCAGGTGCTTTGGCCGCAGTTAGTGGTACCGATTGTTGCAGGCGACTGGATCACGGCGGTGCCTCTGGCGCTTGGGCTGCTGCTGGTCTTCAGGCTGGTGCCTTCGCTCAGCCGTATCGGTAATATCAGTATGGCCTACCTGGTCGGAGCCGCCGCCGCTGTGGCGATCGGGGGAGCTGTTTTGGGAACCCTGCTCAGCCAGACCCGGGGGTCAATCAATGCCTTCGATTCGGGCGCCTCCGCCAACGGGGCCACGCCGCTGGGTGGTTTGGGAGATGCGCTCGTTATGCTGGTTGGCACGGTGGCGACCCTGGCTTACTTCCAATTTACGGCGCGCACTCGTCCCAACCAGCCCGCGAAACGCCCGGCTGCAGTGGAGACCCTGGCCCGGGTCGGCCAGATATTTATCGCCGTTACCCTGGGCGCTCTGTTTGCCGGGGTGATGGCGGCGGCGCTGACCGCGTTGATTGAACGCCTGGGCTTCATTCAAACTACCCTGACTACCTACCTTTTTAAGTAGGCGACATGACCACATCACTTGTAGATGCAGAATCCGTATTAGCAGTAGACCTCGGCTCGCAAACTACCCGCGCCGCCCTGTTTGACGTGGTTGATGGGCAGTACAGTTTCATCGCTGCCGGAAGTTCAGCTACGACCCTTGAGGCCCCCTACCGGGATGTGGGTGAAAGCGTCAGCCAGGCGATCTTCCAACTGCAGTCCATTACCGGGCGCCAGTTGATGAGTAAAGAGGGCAAGGTCATTCTGCCCAGCCAGGTCAACGGATCTGGGGCAGACCGCCTGGTGATCACTTATTCGGCCGGGCCGTCTGTGCGCCTGGTGACTGCCGGTTTGCTCAGTGATGTCTCCCTGGCCAGCGTGCAGCGCCTGGTGGGTTCGGTATACGGCGATATCACCGAAAGCATCGGACTGAACGACCGCCGCAAACCGGCCGAACAGATCGACGCCATCCTCAAAGCCGATCCCAACCTGGTATTGATCGCCGGTGGAACGGAAGGGGGCGCGTCGCGCTCGGTTTATAAATTGGTCGACATTATCAACCTGGCCTGCCGCATGCTTCCCCAGGGCCGCCGGCCTGAGGTTATTTACGCCGGCAACCAGGCCCTGGCCAAGCGCATTCAAGAGAACCTGGTCAAGCTGACTACGATCACCGTGGTGCCCAATGTTCGCCCTTCGATCGACATGGAAGACCTGATCCCGGCCCAGCAGGTGCTCAACCAGGCCATCACCCGCCTGCGCCTGCGGGATGTGGCCGGCCTCGAACCCCTGGCTGCGATTGCCAGCGCCCCGCCCATTCCTTCGGCCTATGCCTTCAGCCGCATGGTCCAGTTCCTCAGCCGGGCCTTGAACCCGGTTAAAGGCGCCCTGGGGGTGGATTTGGGTAACGCCTCAACCGTGATCTGCGCGGCTGCCTCAGGCGATCTGGTGACCAACGTTTTCTCTTACGGGATGGGCCGCGGGGCCGCCAATGTACTGGCAAAAGTCGATCCGGCAAAGATCCAGCTCTGGCTGCCGATCCCACTGCCGCTTGAAATGGTGCGCGATTACCTCTGGCAAAAGACGATCCTCCCGGATATGCTTCCTCAAAACAGCGAAACTCTGGCGATTGACCAGGCTTTTGCCCGGACGGTATTATCCTTGGCTTACGCGCAGTTCCTGGCCCGCTATCCCGAGTATGACCGTTCGATGGAACCGATTTTGGCGAGCGGGGGTGTTTTCACCAATGCCCCCACACCTGGCCAGGCCCTGTTGATGCTGCTGGACGGCCTGCAGCCGGTGGGGGTCACCACCTTTGATCTGGACCAAAACAGCCTGGCCTCAGTTTTAGGGGCTGTGGCCGGTTTTAATGCGGTGCTGCCGGTCCAGGTCATGGAATCCGGCGCATTTCTCAACCTGGGAACGGTGATCTCACCTTACACCGAAGCGCGCTATGGCACGCCGGTGATTCGCGCCCGGGTAGTCTATGATCGCGGGAATGAAACCAGCCTGGAAGTACTGCAGGGCACAATCGCGGTCATTCCGGTTCCAGCCGGGCAGAGCGCCAGCCTCTATCTGCAGGGGCTCAACCGCACCTTGATTGACCCGCGTACAAACAAGAGTTCGCTCAATATCAAGGTGGTGGGCGGCGCCTGCGGGGTTGTCATCGATGCCCGCGGCCGCCCCCTGGTCCTGCCACCGGATGATGCCCGCCGGCGCGATTTATTAAAGAAATGGGCGATGAGCCTGGGCGGTTGATTTGCCTAGATAATTATTGACAGGGAAAGTATAAAGGAATGCAATGGAGTCTGCTGTCATTCACATTTCGCCGCTTGCTCTGATCCGCCGAAAGCGGGTTCTGCCGTTTCCTGGGCGGGTTCTGGTCAATCATGGCCAGAAAGTCAATGCCACGGATGTTATCGCGGATGCGCGCCAGCCCGGCAGTCATTTTCTGATCGACGTGCGCCGCGAATTAGGCCTGGCGCGTCTCGATGAAGCCGAAAAGTTAATTAACCGTACGCCAGGAGACCGCATCGAAAAAGGGGAGGTCATTGCCCAGACCGGCGGGTTGTTTGCCCAATCTCTGCGCTCACCGGCCACCGGCACCATTGTCACGATTTCCGCCGCGCGGGTGCTGATTGAGACCGAGGGCACAACCGTGCTCGTGCGCGCCGGGGTATCCGGCACAGTGCGCGAGATCATTACCAATTTCGGCGCGGTCGTCGAAACCAGCGGCGCCCTTGTCCAGGGGCGGATTGGGAATGGCCAGGTGGATCAGGGACTGCTGTTAATCGCGGCGCGGACCCCGTTGGATGAATTGAGCGCCAGCCGGCTCGACGTCAGCATGCGCGGCGCGGTTCTGGTGGGCGGTTACTGCGCTCAGGCAGAAGCTCTGAAAGCGGCCGGCGAGCTTTCTTTGCGCGGTCTGATCCTCAGCAGCATCACTCCGGATTTACTCCCGCTCGTAATGCAGGCCGATTACCCTATCCTGGTGGTCGAGGGCTTTGGAAAACTGCCCTTCTGCCAGGAGGCCTATCAAATATTTACCACGAACGAAAAAAGAGACGTTTGCGTCAACGCTGTGGCCTTTGAACCGTTTGCCGGCACTCGCCCTGAGATGGTGGTGAATTTGCCCGGGATCGGTGAGCTGGCCAATGATGTGGCTGAATTTTCCGCGGGACAAACTGTGCGCATTTTAACCGTGCCTTATGCATCTCAAACCGGCACGCTGGTCCAGGTTCGTCCCGGTAAAATCCGTTTGAACAACGGCATTCATGTCCTGGCTGGCGATGTCCGCCTGGAAAATAATGAGGTCGTTTCTATACCCCTTGCAAATTTAGATGTGCTAGAATAGTACATACATAAGAGAGGCGGACATGTCAGATTTCCAGGATCAAGACAACCAGTTTGAAGAGCTTGAGGAAAGCCCATCCGGCCGACCACAACCCACAGGCGGGCGCAACAGGAGTTTCTTCATCGCGATTGGATTAATTGGCACCATTTTCGTCATCGCGTTGATTGCCTTGTTGATTACGTTGTTCATCCAGGCCCCCCAGCAGGCTTCACAGACGCGCGAGCAGGCTGACCAGATTAACGCGCAAAATACCGCGGTGGCAGCGACCGCCACTGCCGATCAGCTGCGCGTGTTCCAACTGCAGCAAACCCTGGATGCCGCTCCCAAGGGACCGCCACCCACCGCGACCCAACCCGCGGTCACAGCTACCTCGGTGCTGTTGGTCCCGACCGATACCAGTATCCCAACCGCTACTGTCTCGGCTGAAATGGCGACTGCAACCGCTCTGGCTGCGACCCAGGCTGCCGTGGGGACGAATGTCGGCGGTTATCCTGGCGCGTCTACACCCGGCACGCCCGGTACGCCAGGCACACCGGGGGTCACCCCGACCGGCCTGCCGACCACCGGCTTTGCCGATGAGGTGGGGCTGCCTGGCCTGTTTGGGCTGGCAGCGATCCTGATTGTGGTTATTGTCCTGGCCCGCCGGGCGCGCACTGCCCACTAAAACAGAGGATCTTTATGTCCGAAAACCGCCAAAAATACGCCATTGATATCGCCGGCGTTCATCGAGAGCTGCCGTTATTCGAGATCAAACCCGGTCTGCGCATCGCGATTCTCAATATCCTCGGCGACACCGAGCTGGTGACGGCTTGCGCCGCGGGCCTGGCCGAAAAATTATCTGCCCTGGAATATGATGTGGTGGTTACGGCCGAATCGAAGAGCATCCCCCTGGCGCATGCTCTCTCGGTTGATACCCGCAAGCCTTATGTAATTTTACGTAAAACCTATAAACCCTATATGGGCAATGCTCTTTCCGCCGAAACCCTCTCGATCACTACCGGAAAGCCGCAGACCCTCTACCTGGATGAAAAAGACCGCGAGTTGATGCACGGGAAGAAGGTGGTCATCCTGGATGATGTGATCAGCACCGGTTCGACCTTACAGGGCATGCGCCTGCTGATGGAACATGCCGGGGCAGAAATTGTCGGCGAGGCCGCTATTCTGACCGAGGGTGAACGGGCTAAATGGCGCGAGATCATCTCGCTCGGCCATCTGCCGGTCTTTACCGATTAATCCCCTCATTATTTAATGACAGCGGTTGTTTGGCTCGCATCGCGGGCCTAACAACCGCTTTACTTTTTTTATATTTTGGTGCTGGTAAAACCAATCCCCTGGATAAATTCGCGCTGGGTAAAGAAAAAGAGCACGATCACCGGCAGGGTGACCACCAGCGACGTCGCCATCAGGTAGGCCCAATTGACGGTATAGGCGCCGCGGAAAAAGCTCAACCCGAGCATCAGGGTGTACTTCGACTGGTCGTGCAGAAAGATCAAAGGGGCCAGGAAATCGTTCCAGGCTGCCTGAAAAGTAAAAATTGCCACAGTCGCCAGCGCCGGGCGTGAGAGTGGCAGGATCACGTTCCACAAAATCGCCGCGGTCCCGGCGCCATCGATGCGCGCCGCATCCTCCAGGTCGGGCGGGATCTGCTTGAAGGACTGGCGTAGCAAAAAGATGTAAAAAGCATTGCCGAAAAAAGTGGGCAGGATCAGCGGCAGGAAGCTGTTGACCAACCCCAACTGGGAGAAGATGATGTACAACGGCACCATGGTCACCGGGTAAGGCAGCATCAGGGTGGAAAGCAGCAGCACAAAGAAGAACCCCTTGCCTGGGGCCTGCAGCCGGGCAAAGCCGTAAGCCACCACCGAACAGGACAGGATGTGCCCGGCGATCGAGCTGAGGGCGATGATCAGGGTGTTAACGGTGTAAAGGCCAAAGGGCAGCGCGGTCAGTCCTTCGCTAAAATTCTGCCAGCGCGGCTGAGCGGGCCACCATACCGGCGGGTTGGCAAAGATTTCATAATCCGGCTTGAGGGCCGAAGAAATCATCCAGAAAACCGGCGCGATGAAGACCATCGCCGTCACAACCAGCAGGCCATAGTGCGCGGCTTTTTTCCACCCGCGCGGCATCAGGATGCGCGGTTCCAGGGCTGCTGCGTTTTGGACGGCTTTCACCTGCGGCTCTCCGATGTTTTCATCCGGCTTCCTCAGACATCCGAGCGTTCGCCCAGGTAGAATACCCAGAAGCGCTGGCTGCGCACCAGCAGCAGCGTGAAGACCAGGATCACGCCGAACAACACCCAGGCGAGGGCGGCGGCATATCCCATGTGCAAATATTCAAATGCCATGCGGTAAATATACAACACCAGGAACAGGGTTGAATCCAGCGGCCCACCGTTGGTGGCGACGAAAGCGCTGGTAAAAGTTTGGAATGTGGCGATGACGCTCAAGATGAGGTTGAAGAAGATGGTGGGGGTGATCAAGGGCAGGGTGATGTTGAAGAACTGGCCCGCAGATCCCGCCCCGTCGATGGCTGCCGCCTCGTACAGCTCGCCCGGGATCGTCTGCAGCCCACCCAGGAAAATGGCCATCGAGCGCCCCCAGCCCCAGAAGCTCATCAGAACCAGGGCCAAAAGCGCGGTTTTGGGGTCCAACAGCCAGCGCGGACCCTGGATGCCGAATTGTTCGAGCAGCAGGTTCACCAGGCCGCCGTTCGGGTTGAGCATCCACAGCCACACCACGACGAAAGCCACCCCCGAAAAAACAGTCGGCAGGTAAAAAACGGTCCGGAAAGCCCCCATTCCCCGCAGGTGCGGGCGCGCCAGCAAGGCCAGTGTCAGCCCTCCCAGCAGGTCGAGCGGCACGTAAAGCAGGGTGTAAGTAGCGGTGACCTTAAGCGACTGCCAGAAAACCGAGTCTTCGAGCACGGCCTGGTAATTTCCTAGCCCGGCCGGGATGGGTTGGGTCAGCAAATCCCAATCGGTAAAGCTGGCGTATAAAGAAAGCAGCATCGGCCCGGCGGTGAAGGCTACAAAGCCCACCAGCCAGGGAGCAATCGTCAGGTAAAAGGCAATCGCTTCGCGTCGTTTCACCGATTAAAAAAATACAGATGCTGTCCGGATGCCGCTCATTTCTTCATTAATTTGTCCAGGGTTGCCTGGGCGTCTTTGGCGGCCTGCGCCAGCAGCGCTTTGACATCCGCGTTCGGGTCGAGGATCACCGTCTCCAGCACTTTGCGCAAAGCCGGGTCGGCCAATTCGTTCCAATATGGGGTATAGGTGTAGGCCCGCGGCACCAGATTGTTCAATTCGTTGATCCACACCCCTTCGATCGGGTCTGAGCTCAGACCGGAAGACGCGGCGACCGAGGTCACCGCCGGCAAGGCCCAATCTTTCCACACTTCTGCCCCTGCTTCGCCGGATACAAAGCTCAGGTATTTGAAGGCATCCTGGGCATCCTTGGTGGTGCTGGCGATACCGAAACCGCCCCAGAAGAGTACGTTGGCCCGCGCTTGATCCTTGGGCGGGGCGACTACCCCCAGGGCAATGTTGGGATTGGTCTTGTAGCCAGACTGCGGCCAGCGGCCGAACAGGCTCATCGCGGCCTTGCCGCTGGCGAACTCGCTGTTTCCGCCGCCAAAAGCATTCATGTCGGCCGGCGGGGGCGCTACTTTGTATTTGTTATACAGGTCCGCATAAAACTGGACGGCTCTGGCCACTTGAGACGAATCCATCTGGCCGATGAAACTCTTGCCATCCTTGCTGATCAATGTCCCACCGGCAGCCGCAACCCAATATTCAAAGCCGGTCGTCCACGGTCCGGGCAGCTGCACACCCCATTGGGTCACTTTCCCGGCCGAATCCGTCAAGGTTAATTTCTGAGCGGTTGCCAGAAAATCATCCCAGCTCCAGCTTCCTTTGGGGTAGGGCACATTGGCGGCATCGAACAATTTCTTGTTATAATACACGGCCAGCGGGGAATAATCCTTGGGCAGCAAATAGACCTTGCCGTCCACCATGCCGGGTTCCAGCAGGCCGGGCAGGTAAATCGAGGTATCGAATTTTGAATCCGCGATGAAACTGTCCAGCGGTAAAAACGCGCCTTTTTCCACAAATGAAGGCACGGCGTCATCGCCTACCTGCATAATATCCGGAGCCGCCTTGGCGGCCAGTTGGGTCAGCAGCCGGGCGTAGTAATCGCGCCCCGAAACCGGTTCCAGTTGGACCACAATGTTGGCGTTCTGGTCTTCGAAGTTCTGGATGATTTGCTGGTGCGGAGTCAAACCGTCACCGCCATCTCCCGTGCCGGCCCGGATCACCACCGTGCCGCCGGAGCTCAGCGCAGGGGTGGTGGGTACAGGGGTCACGGTGACCACCACCGTTTCTTTTACCGTCTGGGTAATTACCTGCGGCGTGGGTGCGGCGCACCCTGACAGCAGCACACTGATCAGAGCAAGCAAGGTAAGGAATCGACTGACCGGTTTCATCTTGTTCTCCTTTGACGCTACTTTTAATGGGGTGAAAAATCAGAAACTACGAAGAATAAAAACCTATCGGATCAGGGAGTTTTCCGGTTCACCCAAAGAAGGATCCCGCCCAGGCAGGTGGACCGGAGAGTAAATTAACCGAATGCGCAGTGAACTCTTAAATTGTACCAGCCTTCTCGCCGGATGTTCAATGATAATATTGTAAGATAATCATAGGCCTGGCAATAAAAAGATTTCTCGTTTCGCGTTGTGATGGGTGAGTGAGGCTCCGCCTGGGCCACACATCACAAAACAATAAAAGAAAGGAGGCGCCGATGATCGGAGAATGGGATATTCTGATTCGCTTGTTTATTGCCGCCGCGCTGGGAGCGGTGGTCGGGTTTGAACGAGAGCGATCTCAGCAGCCCGCCGGCCTGCGCACGCATATCATCCTCGTGGTGGGGTCAACCCTGGCGATGACCCTATCGGTCAACCTGGCGATCCAGTTTCAGCCGCTGGTGCCCAACGGCGACCCGGCTCGCCTGGCGGCGCAGGTTATTTCTGGGATCGGTTTCCTGGGCGCGGGCGCAATCTTCCGCTACGGGGTCAGCATCAAAGGGTTGACCACGGCCACCTCTTTATGGACTATGGCCGTGGTCGGGCTGGTGGTGGGGGCGGGACACTACCTGGCGGCGATCGGCGCCACAATCCTGATCCTGATCGTGCTCTTTGCGATCAACATTATTGAAGCACGGTTTATCAACCCTTATCTGGCGGTCACCCTGACTCTCAGCGCCGCGGACCGACCGGCTTTGCTGAACGATTTAAAGAAACTGCTCGAAAAACAGGGCGTCAAATATGCCCGTTTTACCATCCAGAAGAACATCAAGCGCAAAACGCTGCGCATCGAAACCCAGATCAGAGTCCACAATGAGGAAGGCGTCGAACCTTTGATGGCCGAACTTTCCGTCATGCCAGGTGTGCGCGCTTTTCGATTGGTTTGAAAAATAACCATGCCCGTGCTGTGGACGGTTCAAAAAGCCTGGCTTTTTGAACCGTCCATAATTTTTTACCGCAGGGTTTCGATCTTGTAGATCTCGGCGCGAAGCTGGTCGCCGGCATTATCCAGCTCGGTCGCGAATCCATACCTGCCGCCGGTAAAGGTGGCATCGGTAAATTGAGCAATCTGGCGGCTGTTCAGCAGGATGGTATAGTCGGATCCCTGGGCTTTGACTGTCAGCACGTTGGCTTCTCCGGCACGGAAGCCGGCGGCAGCCTGCCAATCCAGGATGGTCGACCATTCATTGTTTACCAGGGCAAACACGGTAAATTTTCCAGCGCCATCGACCAGGTAAACGTAATAATTGTCTGAGTCCTGGTGGCGGAAAATAAGCCCGATAGCGGAGGTTTGAGCCCCGCTCAGGATGCGTGTCGACATGCTGAGCAGAAATGCGTCGGGCAGTTCAGCGCTGTTGCTCAGGCGCTGGTAGTAAAAAGCGCTGGATTTGGCAGTGGCGTTGATACTCAAAACGCCTGCGGCCTGCTTCATGGTCACACCGATGTACTGCCCTTCAAACGGTGTCAGATCTATATCTCCACCGAAATCTTCGCGAAACATGGCCTTGGCGGTAGCATCATTGGGGATGTTATAAACCACGATGCGGTCCAGTTCAAAACTGGCGGATGCCGGAGCATCGATGCGCAAACCGATCTGACCGGTAGGGTAGATCGTGTTGTGCAGGGTCATGCGCTGGATGTCATTGGCGTATACCCGAATATCCCCGTGGTCGAGCTCGATTTGCAGGTCGCAATTGCCGCTGCACACTGCCACAGGAGCCTTGGTCAGGAGGGTTTCTGTGCCTCCTTGCAGCTGGTACCAATCACACATCAGCCCAGTCTGGTCGCTGCAGGTCATGCGCAGGTTGTTTTTGTCATCCTGGTAATTAACGAATACGGTGAATTCGTTCAGGCCAACGCCAAAGATACCGCCTCCAATCAAAATTCGCACGTTTTGTTGGAAAGCGCCGCCCCCGTAGAATTCAAACTTGCCGTTCACCTGCAGCCAGCCGTCAATCGATTGCACCTGGCTGTCGGGTGAAGCGACCACTTTTTTCCAGGGTCCGGACAGCAGGCCGAACTTATCCCGCGCCAGGAAAAGCTCATTTAACAGTACGTCGTAATTTTCACTGTCTGCCAGCCTGGGACCGCTGGGGGCTTCTGTAGGGGTGGGAAGGGCAGCGGTAGATGTCGGTTCAGGGGCAGCGGTGGATGAATCCGTCGCGGTGGCGCTGGGCGCAGGTTTCGTCTGGGTAGCCGCCTGGGTGGGCGTTGCCAGCGGACCCTTGCTGACCGCGATCGACACCTGGCCCTCGCAGGGGTTCAGGCGCGTGCCAGCTGCGGGCTGCTGTGATATGACCTGACCGGCTGGCGCGGCATTGTTCTGGTCTGTGCGCAGCGGGGTCAGATCCAGCGCCGTCAGCACAGCATTGGCTGCCTGAATGTCCATGCCCACCAGGTCAGGCAGGTTGCAGGCAGCCGCCGGAGGGCTGGGTGTGGCCGGGACGGGTGTAGGTGTGGGTGTCGCGCCTAATGAAAAAGGCAACTGGCATGAAATGGAGACGCCCAATAATGCCAGGACGACCAGGATCGTGCCGATAGATCGTTTCCGCTTTGGGGACATTTTTTCTCCTCGGAAGTAGGCTGAAAGGGTAGCTATTAACAGCGCGCTAAAACTGCTCGAAAATCGGGCGAGCGGTTTCGATATGCTCCGCTGATCCCATTAATGTGAGCCGGTCGCCGGCTTCGATCCGCGTATTGCCGTGGGGCACAATCAATTCCCCCTGGCGATACACGGCCACCACCAACACGTCCCCCGGCAGCGACAGGTCGCGCAGCGTGCCGCCGGCAGATTGGGGATTGCTGACTTCAATCTCGCGAATTTCTTTGTCTACCTCGCGGTCGGAGAGCAGCTGGTAAAGGGCCGGGTTGCGGATCACCAGCGTCAGCAGGGCAGCCCGGTCAAGAGCGGCGTTTACCGCGGTTACCCCCAGGTGCTCGAAGCGGATCATATCATTCGGGTTGTTAACATACGAAACGACCTGGTCAAGCCCATAAACTGAACGGGCCTGACTGCACACCTGGTAATTTAATTCCGGGTCCCCGTAAGTGCAAATTAACGCCCGGGCCTCATTCAGAATGGCGTCGATTTCAGGAGATGTATCCCCCAACTGCCCGCGAATGGTTTTCAACCCGCGCTGGCGGGCCAGAATGGTTCTTTTTTCGTCATAATCGATCAGTACGACCTGATCGTGATGCCGGGAAAGCTGGCTCGCCACCTGGATCCCCAGTTCGCTGGCTCCGACCACCAGGATCGGATGTGTACTTTCAGCCGCCTGCTGGCCGATCAGCGCCGTGAACACCACCGGTGCCAGGGTCACGGTGATGATTGCGACCAGGATGATGGCCGAGTTTACGGTTTCAGAGATGATGCCCAGGCGCAAGCCGATTGCCGAGGCGGCGATGATCAGCGAGAGGCGGGCTGAAAGGATCGTCCCGGCGGCGACCGTCTCTCGCCAGGGGAAGGAAAGGCGGAAGACCAGGGCGGGTAAGAATTTCACCAGCAGGGCCGCTGCCAGCAAAATCGGGACCAGCGCCAGGCTTTGCGGAGAGCTCAGAAGCAGCTGCAGGTTGAAATCCAGCCCGACTTTGATGAAAAAGATCGGGATAAAGAAGCCAAAGCCGATCGCCTCGAGCTGTGTGGTCAGGTTCTCATCCGCCGGGGTGCGCAGCATGGATACGACGGCCCCGGCCAAAAAAGCCCCCAGGATCAATTCGGTTCCCAGAATTTGGGCCAGCACCACAAAGATCAGCATGATGGTGAAAGCCGCACGCACTTTGATCTGGGTGGTGGCGTGGCTGAGCTCTTCGATCGCCCGCCGCACGGGCGGCAGCCGGTTGAAAAACAGGTTCCCGATGCGGTAGGCCAGGAAAAAGCCCACAAACAGCAGGCCGATCAGTAAAATATCCACCGTCAGCCCGTTGGAGACCACTGCCACCAGCACCGTGATCAGCAGCATGGTAGCAAAATCGGCGACCAGCGCGGCAATCAACAGCGCCTGCCCGTAGCGTCCGGTGGAAAGACCGGCCTCCTTGAGCACCGGCAGCACCACCCCTAAAGAGGTGGTCGATAAGATCAAGGCGATCATCCACGGGTTGCGCGCCAAGCCGAAGGCCTGCATCCCCAGCCCGATCACGGCTGAAATCACCAGGGTCAGGAAGAAACTGATCAGGCCCAGGCTGACTGGCCCCATCCCTTTAGGTTTGGCACGCTGCGCCCCCGGCAGGCCGCTTTTGCGATTGCGGCTTCCGGGCAGGCCAAGATTGGATAGGTCGATTTCCATGCCGGATAAAAACATCAGGAAGACGAAACCAAACTCGGCCAGCAGGCTGAGCACGGGATCCTGTCCTTCTACCCAGCCAAACCCGCTGCGCCCCACCAGGATCCCGGCCAGAATTTCGCCGACGACCACCGGCAGGCGCAGTTTCTTAAAACGTGACAGCAGCAGCGGCACAATGAACGCCAGTAAAAGTACCAGCAGCAGCGGCGCGAAAGAATGACCGTTTTCCATGAGTATTAAGATTATAGCAGAAGCATACCGGATGTGATTCGTCCGGTGGCATGCATCCAACCAATTACAGCCCAACCCCTTCCTCCTTAAGTGTGCTTGCCAGGCAGATCGGCGTTTTAAAGGTGGCGTTCAAGGCCCCTGGTGACCAGCGGGCCGGTCAACATCGCCCTGCCGTTGAATGACATGGACACCGTCAAGGCGATTGACGATATTTTGGCCAGGCTCAAGACCAGCGGCTTTATCGACCATCTGGTCGCCAAATACATCGTCCCTTAGAATCAAATATGCCGAAAAAAAGTGGTTGGCGATGTGCATCGCCAACCACTTTTTTTAATGAAAGGAGCTAACTGTTTTTTGCTCGACGAGGGTTAACCTTTTGGCCGGATATTCTGGTTGACGTGGAAGAAATTGGTCGGATCATACTTCTGCTTAATTTCTGCCAGTCGGGGGTAATTGTCGCGATAAGCCGCCTGCACCCGCTCCTGACCTTCATCCATCATCATATTAACATAAGCACCCCCGGCTGAATACGGGTGCATATCCTGCCAGTAGGCTTTCGACCAGCTCGTAATTTTCTCCTTGTTGGCCGGATCGGGGTCAACCCCTACTATGACCTGGTTAAAATTCGCCTCGCGATAGCTCCAGGCTGTATCATTCCGGCCCGGGCGGTGAGCGGCGCCATTGACGGGATAGATATGCACACCAGAAAGCATGGTGGGTGTCTTGGCAAAATTCTTTCAAATGAGCTTCAATAGCTGCATCGCTTATTTCCGTGCATAAATCGTTATTCCAATACCACTGTAAGCCGGGTGGCATCAGGCCATCTAAGATAGACTGCAATGCCGGAAATGGGATCGGTCCGGCGGCATCTATGATCGGGATCGCCACTTCACGGAAAGGCCGGACGGCTTCTTCTGCCTGTTTTTGATCGCCGGTACAGCAGAACATGATCATCCCGGCTTTCTGCAGGTGATGTTCTTCGGGGAACATCGGCGCAGGGGGCACGGTATGGAATCCAAAATAGGCGTTAACCGTCTCCGGGGCATCCATAATATAGTCGCGCCAGAATCGGAGCACTTTACCGGCGTCACCCAGATCCCAGAAGATCGGCCCGCCATAGACCGTGCTGATCGGGTACAGCCGGAACAAGAAGGAGGTAACCACTCCAAAGTTGCCCCCGCCGCCGCGAACCGCCCAGAAGAGGTCGGGATTCTCATTTTGGTTGGCGGTTACGAAACTGCCGTCCGCCAGGACCATATCCACTTCCAGTACGTTATCAATCGCCAGCCCGTAAGTGCGGGTAAGGTTGCCCGACCCACCGCCCAGGGTTAACCCAGCCACGCCTGTTGTGGAAACAATGCCGCTGATGGCTGCCATGCCGAAGGCATGTGCGGCGTGATCGACATCTCCTGAGATGCACCCACTCTGCACGCGCACGGTTTTACTCTGAGGATCGACGCGGATGCCTTTCATGAGTGACAGGTCGATGACCAACCCACCGTTTATAGAACTTAACCCGGCCCCATGATGGCCACCGCTGCGAATAGCAGCCTCCAGGCGGTTCTCGCGCGCATAGTTCACCGCGCTGATCACATCCGCCACATCCCGGCATTGGACAATCAACGCCGGGTGTTTGTCGATCATCGCATTGTAAAGCGCCCGGGCAGTATCATATGCCGCGTCTGAGGGTTGGATGACCACGCCGCGCAAACTTGCTTGCAGCCGTTCTATGGACTCTTCTGGTTTTTAACATGGTTCTCCTCTCGAGATAGGAACAAATCAGATAATATTTACCTATGTTATAATCAATATAGTAGTTTACCGTGTCCCCATCGTGACTTTAGCGTGACTTCAATTGAATAAGGGCTGGCGAATGTGGCCGTTTTAGAACTGAAACTGTTCGGTGGGTTGAATATTTCCCTGGATGGTGCGCCTCTCCTGGATTTAAAATCGCAGAAAGGCCAGGGGCTTTTGTGTTATCTGGCCATCACCCATAAACGCTATACTCGTTCTGCCCTGGCGGGCCTCTTCTGGACGGATATGCCGCAAGCCAATGCCTTGATGAACCTGCGCAAGGTGTTGAGCCGGATCAAACCGGTTGCTTCCTACTTAACCGTTTCACGCGATATGCTGGCGTTTAACCAGGAGGCGTCTTATTGGCTGGATATCGATGAATTTTGCGCGTCTGCGGCAGCGCCGCCGGATGCAAACCGCCTGCTGTATGCCGCGTCGCTTTACCAGGGTGATTTCCTGGATGGTTTTACCAGCGATGGCTCCCCATTGTTTGATGAATGGATGCTTGAGGAACGCGTAAGACTGCGCAATATCGCGGTGAACTGCTTACAGCAATTGGTCAAGATCTTTACCAGCCAGCACGATTATCCCGCCGCTATTCGCAGCCAGCGCCGGCTGCTGTCTGTTGAACCCTGGCATGAAAAAGCCCATCGCGAATTAATGCTCCTGTTGGCGCTGTATGGCCAGCGCAGCGCGGCTCTGCGCCAATACGAGACCTGCCGGAGCATCCTGGCAGTGGAACTAGGGGTCGAACCGGATTCTGCGACCGAGGAGCTATACGAACAAATCAAAGCCGATAGAATCAAGGCAGAACGTTCCCCTCCTCAGCCATCGCTAACGCTGACCGGCAGACTTTCACAAAGCAATCTGCCGGTGCAAACCACGCCGTTCATCGGCCGGGCAGCGGATCTGGCCATTTTGCAGAAGTATCTGGCCGATCCAGGCGTGCGCCTGGTGACGATAATCGGCCCGGGCGGGATCGGCAAAACGCGTCTGGCCCTGGCCTGTGCCTATAAACAGGCCGCCGAACCACAAGCAGTCACTTACTTTCCACATGGGGTTTATTTTGTTTCATTAGCCGGGGTAGAAACGTCCCACCTGATCGTCCCGGCGATCGCCGAAGCGCTTGCCTTACGCTTCACAGATGGTGAGGATCCCAGCCACCAACTGCTTAATTTCTTGCGCCACAAAGAGATGCTACTGTTGCTGGATAATTACGAGCATTTGTTAGCCGGGACAGAATTGATTGACCAGATCCTGCGCGTGGCGCCGGGGATCAAGCTGCTGATTACCTCTCGGGAAAAGCTTAACCGCCAGGCTGAATATTTACTGCCGGTCGGCGGCCTGGCTTATCCATCTGAAGATCCTGAACTGCCATACACATCTCAAGCGCTGGTACAGTACAGCGCCCTCCAGCTTTTCGAACAGTCTGCGCGGCGCGTAAAGCCTGGTTTTGTGCTGTCTGCTGAGAACCAGCAGGCCGTACTCGGCATCTGCCGGCTGGTGCAGGGCATGCCGTTGGGGATCGTGCTGGCGGCAACCTGGATCGAAATGCTGGCGCCGCATGAGATTTTAGCTGAAATGAACCAGGACCTGGACTTTTTGAAAACAGAGGAGGGGGATGTGCCCGACCGGCAGCGCAGCCTGCGCGCCGCCTTCAATCATTCCTGGCGGCGGTTAACCGAACATGAACGCAGCGTTTTCTGCCAGTTGTCCGTTTTTCGCGGCGGTTTCACTCACCAGGCCGCCCAGGAGGTGGTGGGGGCAGCCTTGCAGGATCTCCAGACCCTGGTGCACAAATCCATGGTGAGCAATTCCAAAGCAGGGCGATATGACGTGCACGAGCTGATGCGCCAGTTCGCCGCCGAGGAACTGAACCATTCTCCAGATCTGGCAGCTGCTGTGCGCTCGCGCCACAGCGCGTATTACTGTGCATTTCTGCATGCGCATGACCCGGAGTGGCATAACGCTCGCCAAATGAACACGCTGGCCCTGGTGACGGCCGAGGCGGATAACGCCCAAACAGCCTGGAGATGGGCGGTCAGCCATAATGATTGGCCGCACCTGTTATCGGCCATCGACAGTTGGGGATGGTATCACGAATGGCGGGGACGTTATAGGGATGGAGGGGTTTTTTGGAAAGAGATTGTCGAGAAAGTAGAGGACCAGTCAGATAAAGATTGGGAGATGAGCACAAATTGTTTGCGATTGTGGTCCAAAGCGCTTGCCTGGTCGGGAAGATTTTCTCATGTCCACTCTTCCGCATTGACCCGATTGCAGCACAGCCTGGCGCTGCTGGAAAGGCTGGAACTGGCCAACCAGGAAATCCGGCAGGAGAAAGCCTTTGTGCTTTTTAACCTGGCGGACCGCTACATCAGTCTGGATCGAAATAAGGCACGTGAGCTGTTGGAGCCCTGTCTGGCGCTTTACAAGGAATTAGGGATTCCCTGGGGGATTTCCATGAGCCTGGCCGAAATGGGCCGCTTGGATTGGGGCACTGGCAATTATGCCGCTGCCCTGGAAAGGACTTAAGCTGGTTTGAAGATCCAACAAGAATTGGGGGATCTGCGGGAGCAGGTCCGTTCGATGAATAATTTGAATTGGATCTTTAAACACCTGGGCCGCGTGGCTGAGGCCGAAGGATTAATCAGGGAAGCTTTAAGCCTCAGCCGGCAATTAAACGATGGGCGCCTGCTCATAGAGAACACGGCCGATCTGGCGTTTGTACTCTGGTGGCAGGGCCAATTTACCGAAATGCGCCAATGGGCTGAAGAAAGCCTAAAATTTTGTTTGGAATACGTCCATCTTGGTTTGGAGGGATATGCGCGGCTCGCGGTCAGTCTGTTCTTGTTATCCACAGGTCTGTATGAACAGGCTCAAAAGGAAGCTGCCTTTTCTCTCAAGCGTGTCCGGGAAGCCAATGCGCATGGGGTGGAGGCAACCGTGCATTATTGTCTGGGTTGTCTGGCCCTGGTCAAAGGTGCGCAAAGCGCTGCGCAGGCGGAATTCAATGAAAGCCTCCGGCTCTATCAGGAAGTGCAGGATAACTATTTGGGATTCGCCCTGACCGGGTTGGCCATGATGGCCGCGGTGTTCGGCGATCTAAACCAGGCCCGTCTTTATTCGATTGAAGCCTTAAAGAATGCCATGGACCTGCGTGACACCTTGTGGCTTTGGTGCGCCTTGCCAGGCATTTCTTTATACCTGGCGAAATCCGGGAATGCTGCCCGCGCAGTTGAACTCTGGTCCCTGGCCAAAACGGTGCCGTTGATTAATAATTCGCAGTGGTATGCGGATGTCTTTGGCGTAGAAATTGAGAGCGCGGCGGCGCAGCTGCCCTCCGATGTGGTGGATTCAGCCAGACGGCGCGGTCAGGCGCTCGATATGTGGCAAACGGGTGAGCAGCTCCTGGCTGAATTTTCCCGGATTAAATAAGTTCCAGTCCCCGGTTTGGACGCCGAAGGCAAGCGGGCCTGAAAAAATTCTTAATAGGTTGAATGCGGCGCGTACGCGCCGCATTCAACCTATATAAAAACTTTAGGGCGTGAGCAGCACCTTGCCCATCGTGCGGCGCTCTTCCATATATGTCTGGGCCGAGGCGGCTTGCCCCACCGGAAAGGTGTGGTCGATGCGCACGCGCAGCTCGCCGGAAGCCATCCACTTAAACAGATCACCGGCTCGCCAGAGCAGCTCGTCCCGGGTGAGCAGGTAGGCTCCCATGCCCGGCCGGGTCAGGAAGAGCGAGCCTTTCTGGTTGAGCACCTGCGGGTTAATCGGGTCGACCCGCCCGCTGGCCTGGCCAAACAGCACCATATAGCCACGCGGCTTGAGGCAGTTCAGCCCCTTATCGAAGGTCGTCTTCCCGACCCCATCGTAGACCACATTGACCCCCTGTCCGCCGGTCAGGCGTTTGGTTTCGGCTTCAAAATCCTGTTCGGAATAGAGGATGACGTGGTCGGCCCCCGCTTCCTGCGCCAGGAGAGCCTTTTCCGCCGTGGAAACGGTGGCGATGACCGTCGCCCCCTGTTTCTTGGCGATCTGCACCAGCAGCTGCCCCACCCCGCCGGCCGCGGCGTGGATCAGGGCCGTGTCCCCAGGTTTCAACGGGTATGTGGAAAGCGCCAGGTAGTGGGCGGTCATACCCTGCAGCAGCACCGCGGCGGCCTGCTCCAGGGTGATCGCGGCGGGCACCGGCACCAGCCTGGCAGCCGGGCAGAGCGCATATTCGGCATAGCCGCCTTCACCGTTGGCCGTACCCACCGGGTCGCCAATTTTAAAGCCGGTGACCCCATCTCCTAACGCATCGACCACCCCAGCGAACTCCGCGCCCGGGGTAAAGGGCCGTGCCACCGAATACCAGCCGTTGCGTTGGTATATCTCGACAAAATTCAAGCCAACCGCCGCGACTTTGACCCGCACTTCACCGGGTTTGGGCTCGGGCAGGGGAACGTCTTCGTAAGATAGCTGGTTGGCATCGCCAAATTCATGAATTCGAATCGCTCGCATCATTCACTCCAATTCCATGGGCAGATTAAAATACTTGAAAAGATAAGGATAACCAAAGGTGGTTGCATCCGCAACGAGGTTTCCCACAATACTTAATAGTTGGATCACATAGGCCTGATATTTTCCGGTAGCGTTGTTGAGCTGGTAAAAAGCGAATCCGGGCTGTCCATTGGCGCGCACCGGCAGCAGGCGGAACCTGCCGCGCGCTTCGCCCGCCAGAATGGTCAGGGAGATAAAAACACCGATCGCGGATCGCCCCAGGTACCAGACTGGCAGCGGAGGCATGGGGAATGTGGCATCTTCGGTCAATAGAGCCACTATTCCGGCAATATCTGCGTCTTCCCAGGCCCGCAAATACTGTTCCAGCAAGGGCTGGTTTTGCGCCGTGCTTTCCGTGAGATGGGGATTGGCCTGCCTCTTGTAATTTTCCGACCGGGACAATAATTTACGGGCGCGGTACAGCAGGCTGTTGGCTGCAGAGAGGGTGATTTCCAGCAAATCGGCAATTTCAGCGGGCCCCCAATCCAATACATCGCTCAAGATGAGCACGCAGCGCTGGCGCGGCGGCAGTACCTGCAGGGCCACCATAAATGCCAGGGATATTTTTTCGCGTTTCTCGTAAACAGCTTCCGGATTCGCTTCTCGAGAGACCAGCAGTTCGTCAGGAAAAGGATCAAGCCATACCGGATCGAAAATAGGCGGCGGGAGCGCAGCCTGGGGATCGGTCGGGGCGCAGACCGCGGCAGGCAGCGAGCGCCTGGGGCGCCGTTCTAAGAAATCCAGGCAGGCGTTGGTGGCGATTTTATACAGCCAGGCGCGAAATGAAGCCCGGCCTTCGAATGTTTCCAGCCTGCGCCAGGCGCGTAAAAACGTTTCTTGCACCAGGTCTTCTGCATCTTGCAGTGATCCTACATGCGGTAGCAGTGCGCCATCAATTCACGCCGGTAAGGTTCCGTTAAATTGGCAAATGCCGCCGGATCTCCGCCGCGGGCGGCGGTCAGGGTCAGCGTCGGTTCATTTTGCATATTAATCAGTGCAGTTGGCTCGATCGGCATGTTTGCCTGTCCCTGGTACGAGTTAATCATTGGTGATGAATTATATCGATTATATTTCTTTTTTCTTCAAAAACGAGTATTTTTGCGGCAATCTGCCGTCATATTGGTTAAAGATTGCCGAAAGAGGGATTTCTCCCCGCTGTTTTCGGAAATTTATTCAACCAACCCATAAAGGAGGTTATCGTGCGCTACATTGTTGCAGTCAGAGGGATTTTAAAAGGTGGAGCCGAACAGGCCGGGAAGGCTCATGATGAAATTGTTTCCAAAGTTTCACCGATGGGCAAATCTCTGGGCAATACCAGCCACCAGCCGTATCTCAACGTGCAAAATGGCAACGAGTTTTTTGCCATCGATTTCTGGGATAACATGGAAGGCATCCAGAAACTTTACAGCAACCCGGACCTGGCGGCAGAATTTGCCAAAATGTTTGAAAGCCAGCCTGAAGTGACCATCTGGGCCAATTCCGGCTGGGTCCAGTTCTGATCGTCAATAGTTTTCGCGAGAAATTTCGACGAGATGTCAGGGAAACCCCGCACGCCGCAGATCAGCCTGCGGCGCGCAGATTTTTAAGCCGGGATGGGTCGGGTCCCCGGTTTGGTACGCCGGCAGGGTTGATGCGCTAAAATAAAGCATGAGCCGGTTGGCAAATTCGATTACTGATCTGCTGATTGGCTGATAGCCGACCTGTTCTTTTGAAAGGAGCAGAAATGACTCTTGAAAGCCCTGAAAGTTCTCCGGCCTTTGACCTGGTTATCCAGGGTGGGACGGTGATCGACCCCGCCAACGACCTTCATGCTGTTATGGATGTGGGCATCGCCGCGGGAAAGATTGTGCGTGTCGCCCCGGCCCTGCCGGTCAGCCCTGAGACGCAGGTCATCGACGCCACAGGCCTGTACGTGACGCCAGGTGTTCTGGATATCCATACCCACGTTTACCCATTCCGCCCCAGCGAAAAAAGCTACATCGATTGCGTCAATGCTGACGCTCACTTCTTTGCGTCTGGCGTGACCACTACCGTGGACGCCGGTACGGCCGGTTGGGAGCATTTTCTGGATTTTAAAGAGACGGTCCTCGACCGGGCCAGGGTGCGCATCCTGGCCTTTCTCAACATTGCCCGCCGTGGGATGGTGGACACCAGTTCTGAACAGGTGGTGGCGGATATGGACCCGCGCATCGCCGCCAGCCTGGCCCAGGCTTACTCCGAGACGATCGTGGGCATTAAATCGGCCCATTACTGGACCAAACTCCCCTGGGACGCGGCTCATCCGGCCTGGGCCTCGGTTGAGCGGGCGGTGGAAGCCGGGGAGCAGTGCGGCCGGCCGGTGATGGTCGATTTTTGGCCGCGCCCGCCGGAGCGGCCCTATCCTGACCTGCTGTAAAAAAGCTGCGCCCGGGGGATATCCACACCCATGTTTTTGCGCAGCAGTTTCCCATCCTTTCCGCGCAGGGCAAAGTCAACGAATTTCTCTTCGCGGCCCGCGAAAAGGGAGTGATCTTCGACCTGGGGCACGGCGCCGCCAGCTTCTGGTTCCGCCAGGCCGTGCCGGCCTTCCACGGCGGTTTTCCGCCCGACACCCTGTCCACCGACCTGCACATGGGGAATATCAACGGCCCGGTCATCAGCATGCAGAACACGATGTCCAAATTCCTCAACATGGGCATGCCGTTGGCGGAAGTGATCCGCCGTGTGACCCTGCGCCCGGCCCAGGTCATCGGCCGCCCGGACCTGGGAACACTGAGCCCCGGCGCGGAGGCAGATGTGGCGGTCTTTGACCTGCGAGAAGGTTCTTTCGCGCTCACCGACTGCGGCAAGGCGCGCATGGCGGGCAGCCATAAGCTGGAGTGCCGGCTTACGCTGCGCGCCGGACAGGTAGTTTACGATCCATCCGGCCTGAGCATGCCCGATTGGGAGCATGCCCCCGCGACCTACTGGGAGACGCCAAAACTGCAGCCGTAAACAAGTTTTTAGATTAATGGGCGGGAGATGTTTTCTCCCGCCCATTAATCCTATGCGTAAAATTTTTCTATACGTGCGCCGTACAACTCTGTAAGGGAAAACGCACCGCTCTGTGGGTAGAATATTTCTATCGTCTGATTGAGAGTTAAATTTTTGTTGATTCCAGGTCGGGCGGAGAAATTGGATGGGCGATTTGCATTTCCCTTCAATGAGTAAGAAACTGGCTGTTTTTATCATTCTGGTGGGGTGGGTGTTGGGCTTCGCGCCGGCGCTTGCCCTGGCCGAGGGGGGCACCACCATCTGGCTGCCGTTGATCGAAATGCCCGCCCCGACGCCTGTTTCCAACCCCATCCACCAGGGGTCCGCTACTTACTATAACGCCACGGGAGATGGGTCCTGCATGTTCGGCTCTTCGCCCAATGACCTGATGGTCTCAGCCATGAATGAGGTGGAATACAACCATTCGTGGTACTGCGGCGCTTATCTGCATGTCACCGGACCAAAAGGCACGGTTGACGTGCGCATCGTCGATTTGTGTCCGGGCTGTGTGGCCGGGCAATTGGACCTGAGCCAACAGGCCTTTGCCAAAATTGCCGATCTGCCGCAGGGCAGGGTGAATGTCACCTGGCAGGTGATCAGCCCATCCATGGCAGGTCCGATCGCCTATCACTTTAAGGACGGAAGCAACCAATGGTGGACGGCGGTGCAGATCCGCAACCACCGCAACCCGGTGGTCAAGTTGGAGTATAAGGATTCCAGCGGGCAGTGGGTCAATGTCCCGCGCACCGATTACAACTATTTTGTACAAACCGGGCCCGGCATGGGCGTTGGGCCTTACACTTTTCGGGTCACGGATGTCTACGGCAACATGCTCGTGGACAGCGGCATCCCGCTGACCGTCAATGGGACGGTCAACGGGGTGGGCCAGTTCCCGCCCGGGCCATAGTTTTTTGCGCCATGCCGGGGATCAGGCGGTTATATTTTCCGGATCGTATCTCCCGTCTTGACCGTTCCCGGCTGGAGGATGCGTGCGTTGACCCCGCGCATACGCAGGTCCCGATGCGCAGGACCATTGACAAACACCAGGGCATCCTTCCCGAAGCGGGCTTTAATGTCTCGCAGCCGGTGTGCGGCAGCGCGGAGATTTCGATGATGGCAGTGCCCACTGCTAACCGGCTGCCGGCAGGCAGGTTGGCGGCGCTCAGATCCAGATCCACGAAAAGCTGGTCACCCGCCAGCGCCCAACGATCTTTCGTACCGGCTACCAGGGCGATCACCCGGGCGTTCATCAGCGTCAGCTGGGCGTCAGGGTTCTGCGTGCCATTCCCGCGGGAGATCCAGGTGTCGCCCATCAGGCCTTCCTGGGGGTCCAGCGTGGCTGCTGATACGATCTCCCGTTCATCCACGCGCGGGCGGCGCACGATATATTCCAATGAACCATGATCCTTGGGAGATTGCAGGATCGTCCCCAACCCGGCTTCCAGTGCGGATGATGACAGATACACAGTCTTTTCCATTTCAACCTCTATCTTTACGGTAGGATTGGCCTATCAGGCCATGTAGCCTATAACACCTCGATCTCCTGTCCGTATGATAAAATACAAAACAGGTAAACGTTAACTATTTTATCAGAAAACAAGTGGGCAAATGCGCTCCATCCTGCTGAAATACCCCGGTCTGCTGATCAATTTTCTATTCCTGGCGTATTTTGCCTTCCTGGGACCAGAGGTGTTCGCCCGCCTGATCAAGGTGATCGATCGCGGCACGCGCGACCCGCTGCTGGCAGCCGCTTTCCTCCTGGCTCCATTTTTGGAACTGGCCGGGTTCTACCTGGTGGCGCCATCCCTGATGGACCGCCTGGCCCAGGCCCCGCGCCGACCGAATACGCTGCCGGTTGTGGTCTGGCAGGCACATTTGGTGTTGAGCGTAGTGCTGCTGCTTAACGGCTTTGCCTGCCTGCAGTTCGATACCAGCAACGGTCCACCTTTGCTGGGGATTGTGGTGTTGGCGGTGACGATCATCAAAGAAATTGCCAACCTGCTGTACTGGATCATGCAGAGCGATGATAAACACCGCCAGATCCGCCGCCGCCCGCCGCTCAGCACGGGAAGGCAGCTAACCGCCAGCCTGCTGGTGCTGCCCTTTGCCGCCCTGGGTTTTACCGGCATGTGGGATCTTCTCATCGCCCGCAGCCCGATCCATTGGTCGAGACCGGGGGATGCCGCCGTGGAGGTGGCCCTGGCGATATTTATTTTCCTGCTTTTATTTGGCGCCTCGCGCAGCATCTACTTGATCGAGGAATGGGCCTTCCTGCGCGGTCGCGGGCCGGTGCTGTGGTGGACGGGCACGCTGCTGCTCAACCTGCTTCTGGCGTTGGCGGGGCTGCCAGGGGGTGATATGTAAAGAGGAGATGCATAAAAGAGCAGGTTCTGGCTGTCGCTGGTAATTTACGAAATTCCCCAGAATTACCACCGGATAAGATCGGGTGAAATATTTGTTAAAGTGTCTTTTGGGGGAACGCCAGAGCGAGTGAAACAGGCGTTCTCTTTTACTGTTGCGTGGGATTAATGAAAGGCGAATTTTCTGGATATTTTCAATAAGATGCCAGACACGGCTATTGTAGATTTCATCTAATTGGATTTGCAAAATTTGGATCTCGCCATTTTTGGCTATTTCCAGTGTTTCGAGATCGTTATTAAAATTTTCTTGAGCGGTTTGCGCCTTGTGCCCAGTTTCGACAACTTGATTTACTAAATCTTGAACTAATTGATGAGCCTTATTTTCCTGGCTATATATTTGGACCAACCATTGAGTTAAGGAGGATGCCTGAGCAGATGTGGTAGTCTGGGCATCGATGGTAATAGGTTGAGAATGATCGGTTCGACTGTAAAGAGAATAAACCCAATCCGAAATTGGTCTGCCGTCGGGGGTTTTGTCATTCATGAACCGGTAAATATCATTGCAGCCCTTACAGATATCAAATTTGACACCCTGGGTAGCAATTCGAACTTTATTACGCAGAATATCATTCAACTGGTCTGTGCGAAGATCGCCGATTACGTTTTCTCCGGCGAGGTCATGGCAGCATGAAAGCACTTCACCAGTCCAGGCGATGAACAAAGTGTTTTTAAAGATATCGCAGCGGTAGCGATCTGAAGGGGGAGGTGGGGTATTGCAAATAACGTCACCTTTAAGGAATCCGCCCCGATTATGGCATTTTGAAAAATAAATAGAAGCGACGCCCGCATCTTCTAAAAAGCGGCGCAGTTCTGGTAGACGGTCCTGTGTTTGGCGGGTAACTGAAACATTGGCGTGTATTTTTGTGCGAGTTCCCTGGCTGGCCTGGATGGCGTGGATCAGGTTTTTGTGTGCACGCTCAAAATTCAGCCCTCCCATCATCAATTCGTAAATCTCCGGATCCTCACCATTGAAACTAATTGTCAGTTTACTCAATCCGGCATCTATCAAATTCTGCATATTTTGGGGAGTTAATGCCGAAGCGTTGGTTGTCATGCTGGTAGCAGATGCTTTGCTCGAAACGTAACCAATAAATTGGTATATTAATGGGTTGAGCAGTGGTTCACCCATCCCAGCGTATTCAACGGTGAAATGGGGAGTGTAATCCATCACTTTATCCATGATGGATTTATAAACTTCCCAATCCATCTTTCCATACGGCCGGGAGATGGCTTCGTGTGGGCAATGCACACAGCGTGTATTACAAATATTTGTGGGTTCGATTTCTACATGAATGTGTTCATTTACCATTATTCACCAGTATAGTGCCTATATTACCATGTGGAAGGATATTTGTGCGGGTTGATTTTGAGCATGTTGACTTTTCTTGTCCTGGGAAATCGTTGATTGGGAACGTAAATGCATCAACAATCTTGAATTGGTGCGTATATTTTTGACTTATCGATGAGTTTGGTTTACAAGCTCAAAGGTTTACAGGTAACGAGGGGAACCATGACTCCAAAGAAATTGTTATCTCTTGCCTATTCCAGGGCAGTCGCACTTTTTTCTTTCTTTGTTAGGAATTCGAGTTTAGGCAGAAATTAGTGCGGTGATCCCCTTGAGGGAAACCGCGCCTTGGTAGAAACTTGAAGTCGTGACACACCGAGAGACCACCGAGGAGAACGTTAACAAAATAAACGAGTTGCGTCAAGCCATTTATACGAATGGAATGTTAGCGTGGCGGGAAGCTCTTTTCGATCTTCTGGACGCACTGGTAATCTCTGGTACGGTTCCTTCATTCGCCATGCTGAGCCAATCGGACCGCTTTCGGAGGAAGTGGCCGAGCATCAATGCGGCGATCGGAGATGGACGTCTGGACAGCGATTGGTTGCGAAAGGAACTTGCTCAACGAACGCCTCAAACAGGAATCTGTGTGTTTACACTGGACGGGTCTCCCAGGTCCCGCGCCGCCCGAACACTCTGCCGGTGGAGGTTTGGCAGGCGCATCTGGTGTTGAGCGTGGTGCTGCTGCTTAACGGCTTTGCCTGCCTGCAGTTGGATACTACCAACGGCCCGCCCCTGCTGGGGATTGTGGTGTTGGCGGTGAGGATCATCAAAGAAATTGCCTACCTGCTGTATTGGATCATTCAGAGTGATGACAAACACTGCCAGATCCGGCGCCGCCCACCGGTCAGCGCCGGAAAGCAGCTTACCGCTAGCCTGCTGGTGCTGCCCTTCGCGGCCCTGGGTTTTACCGGCATGTGGGATCTGCTCATCGCCCGCAGCCCAATCCACTGGTCGAGCCCGGAGGATGCAGCCGTGGAGTTGGCCCTGGCGATATTCATTACCCTGCTTTTATTTGGCGCCTCGCGCAGTATCTTTTAATTGAGGAATGGGCCTTCCTGCGCGGGCGCGGGCCGGTGCTGTGGTGGACGGGCTCGTTGCTGCTCAACTTGCTGCTGGCGTTGGCGAGGCTGCCGAGGGGGTGATATGTAAAGAGGAGATGCATAAAAGAACGGTTTCTGCTGGTTTGGGGGTAAACTAATCACAGTTAGGCGAGCGCAAAGATTAAGGCAAAACAACCTGCTTGACAGAGAACACTATGAACCCTTCAATACGGATTGCTGTAGTCGGCCTTGGTTTTGGGGCCAAGTTCGTTCCGATTTACCTCGATCACCCGGATGTAGCCTCGGTCGCGATTTGCGACTTGGATGAAGAGCGTTTGCATTGTACCGGGGAGCGTTATGGCATCCGGCGCCGCTTCCGCAACGTGGAAGAGGTCATCCGCTCAGATGAGTTCGACGCCGTCCACCTGGTATCGGGCATCCCTGACCATGCCGCACAGGCCGTGGCAGTGCTGAGTTCGGGCAAACACTGCGCCTGTACCGTGCCGATGGCGACCAGCCTTGCGGACCTGCGCGCGGTAGTCCGGGCGCAGGAACAGTCCGGCAAGAATTACATGATGATGGAAACCGCGGTCTACACCCGCCAGTTCCTGTATGCGCAGGAGTTGCGGGCGCAGGGCGCTTTTGGACGCATCCAGTTCCTGCGTGGGGCGCATTACCAGGATATGGAACGCTGGCCGAGTTACTGGGCCGGGCTGCCGCCGATGTGGTACGCTACCCATGCCGTCAGCCCGCTGCTGGCAATTGCGGACACGCGGGCGGTCAAGGTGCATTGTTTTGGCTCAGGAGAAATGCGCGCCGAATTGTGCCAGCCATACGGCAATCCCTACCCGGTGGAGACGGCCATTTTTCAACTGGCGGCGCCTGGGCTATCGGCTGAGGTAACGCGCACCCTGTTCCACTGCGCCCGGCCTTATATGGAGAGTTTCGTCATTTACGGTGAAAATGCCTGCTACGAATGGCAGATGGAGGACGAAGATCCGCGCTTCTTCAGCATGAGCCCGGTCGTGCCCGGGCAGGTGCGCAGTTTGAAAATCGAGCAGCCTGCTCCACCTGACCGTGCGGACTGGCTGCCGCCGGCGGTGGGGAAATATACGCGGCGCTTCGTTTATAACGATGTGCAGCGCCACCTGTCTTTCGACCAGGGCGGCGGGCATCACGGCTCGCATCCCCACCTGGTGCACGAGTTTGTGCGCAGCATTATCGAGCAGCGCCCGCCTGCGATTGACGCAGTGCGTGCCGCGCACTGGACGGCAGCAGGTATCTGCGCCCACAAATCGGCGATGAACGGTGGGCGGGAGATGAATGTTCCGGAGTTTGGGAGGTAAAATGCCAAGTGGAAAATTTACTCCCAGAAAATGGGTTTCGCTGGTTTGGGTTGCTTCTAAAAGGGTACTGGAAATTGACTTTCAAAGCAAATAAAAAATTTCCAAATTTGCTCCTTGAAAGGAACTTTTTGCAACAGTTCTCGATCATTGGAGTAGGTCTTATTGGAATTGTTCTTCGATTGATACGGCTGCCATTGTTAACAATTTGGTCTGATGAGTACCACACCATTCGCAATGTTTCTATGTCGTTCTCTCAAATATTTAATGGTCGCCTTATCGGTGAATTAAATCCTCCTTTGTACTTTGGACTATTACGGTTTTATTTAAGAATTTTGGTAATTCTGAAATTTCCATGCGTAGTTTTTCAGTGATATTTTCTGTTCTATCAATTATTCTATTTTACTTCCTGGCAAAGAAATTCTTAAAGATTATATACCGGTCCTGGGTGCTGTCTTGATTTATTGTTTTCATCCAATGTATTTATATTATGCGGATGAAATTCGACCTTATGCTTTATTAACTTTCTTAGGAATACTGAGTTTCTTAAGTTTTATCAAATATATAAATGGACCTCGTCATCGAAGCCCTTGGTTGATTGTTCTACTCTTCGGTTTAACTCTTAGTTTGTATACCCATCATTTTGGTTTTTTTAATTATTATTTCAGTAGGCCTTGGTCTGGTCATAAATTGTATTAAAACACGTTCTTTTCAGAAATTTCATATTCATGTTATTTTCGTCATTTTGGTAACATTTTTATTATACATCCCTGGTTTGCAGACGTTAATCCGTCAAACTCAGAATTATTCTACAAATATCGAAAGCTTGTATGAACCATCTATCTTCCTTAATATTTTTACTTTCAGTATTCATCAACCTTGGTATGAACCTATCGTTTTATTGCTTGGGTTATTAGCACTTATTTTGGGAATCGGTTTACTTATTGTCAAGCGCCAATTCCAATTCTTCGGTCTATTCTTAGGAAGCGCGGTATTATCAACCGTTTTGATTGCGTTATTTATCCACCAGGAAAAAATTTAATTTATTGCCCAGATATTTTCTAGGAGTGAGCCCTTTAGTGATCATTGGAATTGCTGGTACGTTGGTTTCATTTAGAAATCATTGGATAGGTAAATTCATTTCTTGGTTAGGATTTGCAATAACGCTTCTTTATATATTTTATGGAATCGACTTTCTTACTCATACTAACCAGGAAAATTTCTTGGCAGGATGGAAGGCGGATTGGAAACAAGTTAGTGTCGAATTAAAGTCAAGACAATTGTTTGGAGAACCTTTTTTACTTACGGCTTGGGATCAAACTCCTATTCAATATTAGTTAAACCAAACAGCTTCACCGGATATATTAGCCATAGAACGAACTTCAAATCTTAATCGTTTCCTGGTGGTTATTTCGCCAGTTTCCAGTCAAAATTTAACGTTTGACAATGCGCATATTATTTATGAAGATAAAGCTGAATCAAAACGGATTATGCGCGTTTTTATGAATAAGTCACCTTAATCCTCTTATTCGATAAATATCCAAAAGACTGAATGTTTCAAATGTGATTCGATTTAGAAAGCTCAGTGAAATAGGCAAAATAATCCATTAGAACTTGTTTGATAATCCAAAGGTATTATTGAGCATGGGTACACTTCAACATATAATCAGAATAATCTAAAAAAGGAGAAAAGAAATGAAACTTGCTCATGTATTATTAGGCGTGATTTTATTAGCAGGATTGTTCCTAGTTCCTGCAAGCAATGTTCAAGCAGTTGCTACTCCGCTAACAACATGCTTGAATGTGCAAATCTGGCCGCGACAACAGCCAATATCGACCTTACTTTTTATTCGCAAAACACAGCGGTTGCAGCGATCGTCGTGCCAGATACAATTCCAGCCAGTGGCTTTAAAGCATATTGTTCTCTAAGCAGTCTGCCAGCTGGATTTAACGGTTCGGCTGTGATTAGCTCTGATACTAGCCTGGGTGTGGTGGCAAATGTTACCAATTCAAATTTCACCGGCATGTATGGAAGTTATGGCGGCTTTTCTGAAGGTGCTCCGAATATTGCATTGCCCTTATTAATGAAAGCCAATTATGGATACAATACTGAATTTTCCATTCAAAATGCTGGTTCAGCAACAACTTCTGTTACGATCACCTATTCAGATGGCGTTAGCGTCGGACCTGATGCTATTGAAGCTGGTCGAGCAAAGACTTATAGTCAGGCTAGCGAAGCACATGCCAATGGATGGGTGGGCTCAGCCAGTGTTTCTGCCCCCGGTGGATCTATCGTTGCTGCCGGGTTAGAAACTAATAAATCGGTGATGTTTGCCTATAATAGTTTCAATACCGCTAGTGCTGCTACAACACTCCCGGTATTTCCAACAGTCATGGCGAACAACTTTGGTTATTTCTCTGGTATAAATATCCAAAATACTGGCGGATCTGCTACCAACGTTACCGTCGCTTATACTCCAATCAGTGGTGGCGGATCATCCTGCACTGAAACTAAATCTATTCCGGCAGGTGGATCAACAAACTTTGCAACCACCGCTTGGGATGCTTCTGATCCTTCCCCTGCTACCAATACATGTGCTAACGGAGCCTTATTTGTTGGTCGAGGTGCTGTTTCTATAAATTCAGCCAGTATGCCGTTAGTGGCAGTGGTAAATCAATTAAACATCGCTTCCAATAAGGGTTCTGCCTATGATGGTTTCAATCCAAGTTTGGCCACATCGAAAGTTGTGTTGCCTTTGATAATGGATCGAAACTATGGTTTCTTCACTGGCTTCAATTTGATGAATGTCGGCACTGGGCCAGTGGATGTGACATGTACCTACACAGGAACTGCTTTCACGCAAACCAAAACGGGCTTGGGTGTTGGTGAAGTGGTTAATTTCCAACAGCTTAATGTTATAGCTAACCTGTATGCTGGTTCAGGTACCTGCGTCGCCGCCGGAACAGATCCTAAAATCGTCGCAGTTGTCAATCAGCTAAGAATTGCCGGAAGCTTGGACACTTTCCTGTCTTACGAAGGGTTTAATAACTAAATAGGATTTTGTTGAGAATCGATGGGAAAGCTTTGCTTTCCCATCGATTTTTTTTATCAGGTTCGCGCATGCTATAATATGCCAAGTTGGAAATTTGGATTGGAGAATTTTTTATGAAAATACATCTGATAGTTCTTTTTATAATTACTTTGATCATCACTTCCTGCAGTGCTGTTCCAAATGGGCTGTCATCTACAGAAACGCCTATAGCCAACAATGGAAATCCTTCAGGAACATATCCTGCTCCCGCATCGATTAGCACATCATATCCTGGAAGTAATAATTCGGATTTTCCTGCAGAATTACCCAAGAACCTGTCGCCGGTCTCGAATGCGGTGGGTACAGTGACTGGTCGGTTAACACATACATCAAAAAATGAAAATCTCAATTCTTATCCTGCTGTTTACTTAGGGGACATCAAGATGGATACGAACGGTATTCCATTAGTAGCATCATTAGATAAAATTACAGCCCCGAAAGCTATCATTGACCAGAAAGGGAATTTTGCATT
The DNA here is from genome assembly GCA_963743005.1 of uncultured Chloroflexia bacterium. GTDB lineage: Bacteria > Chloroflexota > Anaerolineae > Anaerolineales > Anaerolineaceae > CAVUNY01. The sequence goes on from CAVUNY010000002.1 coordinate 36,325, forward strand.
TCTAAATGTTGTCCCTGGGAATTATTTATTAATGGTGGATATTATAAATTCATTTGTAACAAAACAAACTGCGGATGGTAAAGAGCAGCTTATTAATTTAGCAGGTGGTCAAACGATTGACATGGGTGAAATTCAAATCCCATAATTCTTCTTAATTCGAATTTTTACAAAAGGTAATGCAGATCTCTCTTTGAAGGAAACTGTACTTTGTTAAAAAATTGTAATAATCCGTAGTGACTAAATAATAAATCTGATTGGACATAATGCTTAATTAGCCCTGACCTGGATTTATATGTAAAGATTTATACATTCGGCGGATTTTTAATCTTTACACATTAAATTATGAGCCGAATACAACTTGCGGCACCAACTTTTTTTGAGAATTTTTTAAACTGATCCGTGAATCCTATTAATAATATTTCTTCATATCCCGTTCATTTTTTATTTACGCAGTAGATGGTTGATCTCGCTCAAGGTTATACGGTGAACATTGAGTTATCGTCAACATATTTTCAGCGTCTTTTACGATTTTCAATGGGTTGTTCAGGCTACGGTTCTCCAAGTTTTGTCCAATATTCGTATATTGAAGTGATTACTCATTGATTGCTGCAATCAAGAAATATCTTTCTTTAGTTTACCGCTAGCTTCTCGTTGTTAGAATCATAATTTGGTGACTGTTTTACATTGAGGGAGTATATTAATCTGGTGGAAACACTTCGCTGCGACTTTTGTGGGGCCGAAGAAGTAGAGCAACTTAACATTAGCGCTTCATGGCAGCAGATGTTTGGTATACCTTTTTAAATTGGTCGTTTGCATTCGCTGTGGTTTGATTTTTCTTTTTCCCAGACCCGCCAGTGACCAAATTGGTATATATTATGAAAATGATTACCCTTGCTACCAAAATGCTATAGAAGATGAAACGTTCTGGTTGATGCGCATTATGCGCCATCGAAAATGGGCTCGCCGTCGCCAGATGGTTGAAAAATATTCTGGATGTTACAAGGGGCGAATTCTTGACGTTGGCAGTTCAACTGGATTGTTTCTCAATGAAATGAAGCTTTCAGGGTGGAAAACGAACGGGATAGAACCCAACGAGCAAGCAACAGGTTACGCCCGTGAGCGATTCGGTTTGGATATCTTTCATGGTACTCTGGAGCAAACTGCGTTTGATGATCAATCCTTTGATGTGATCACATATTGGGATGTTCTCGAACATACGTATTCGCCATCATCAGAATTGCATACCTCTGCTCGTTTACTCAAACCTGGGGGATTAATCGCGATTAATATCCCCAACTGGGATAGTTTTGATCGTTTTCTCTTTGGACCATTTTGGATTGGCTATGATCCACCGCGTCATTTGTATCATTTTCCTCCAATTGTTTTATCACGTATGTTAAACCAAAATGGGTTTAAGGTGATAGATTGGGTTTGTTTCATCCCATCCTATTTTTCATTTGTTTTGAGTGTAGAACGCTGGTTGGAAATCTGTCACCCAAAATATTTACTTCCTGTGAAGGCTTTTCTAAATTTTCCAGGCATGCGTTTGATTTTTGAGCCCTGGTTTTACTTTAGCAGTCTCATAAAGCGAGCCGGGATAATCACGGTTTTTGCGCGTAAGACGGATATCTGATTCGAGAGTATGAATATTCTCATTACCTTTGGATTATTTTTATTATTCTTTATTTCTGTCAGTGGTTGGGGCGGATTTACACTGTGGACTCTTAGTCGGATTAAGATTGGTTTGATGCCAATGTGGATAGCTTACTTAGCGCCTGTACTTGGTTCAGGTATCACTGCATTGATTATTTTCTTTATCGGCTTAGGTGGAGGCTTATATCCAATAACTGCCTGGATTTTGCTTTTGGTTGGAATAACTCTAACTGGAATTCTCGTTCTACATTTCTATAAAGTGTTTCAGCCCAGAATAAAAATGCTGGTAGTTTCACGTAATCGGAAGATTTGTTTAGGATGGATAGCATTTGGCTTTGCTGTCGTGATAGTTCTGATTGCTCCATTTTATTCCCTTATTGTAAATGCATTAATGCCTCCTATCGAGTGGGACGAATTAGCTTACCATTTGGCTCTACCGGCAATATATGTGCGCGACCACTTTATTACACAGACCCCATATATTTTCCAGTCTTTCTGGCCTTTGAATACAGAAATGTTATTTACTCAGGGCCTTTTGCTTAACCAGAAAGGTTCAGCCATCTTATCACCTGGTGGATGTCAATTTGGGCGGCTTTCGGGATGGCATTATTTGTAAAGCAAAAAACGAATAAGTGGGGTGGCTTGTTGGCAGGATTCCTATATTTACAACTGCCTTTAGTTATTCGTCTGAGTGGAACTGGTCTTAATGAAACCGCCTTGGTATTTTATGGAACCGCCGTAATTATTGTATATTTTGCATCCGCTCGCCCTCTTACAAAGGGCAGTTTGGTATTATGCGGCCTTTTTGCTGGTCTTGAGGCTGGCACAAAATATACCGGTTTGGCTTATCTGGGGTTATTTGCTGGCTTCATTTTTTGGGATGCAGTTAAGTTGAAATCAGGTTGGCGAGCGATGGCTACTGATTTGATGTATTTTCTCGTTCCAGCGATCTTAATTACACTACCATGGTATTTACGTTCATTTCTGTTGACAGGTAATCCAATATTTCCATTTGCATATGAAATATTTGGTGGAAAGTATTGGGATAACACTGGTGAAATGATTAGTCGAGAATTATGGGGAAGTATTTTCGAACCAATATCTAAATCATTTACCGGTTTGCTGATTTCATTTAAATATCTTGTTTTTGAACCCCAACGATTAGGTGGTTATGCTGGCGGATTTGGTCAGTTCCTTCCATTGAGTTTTGGAGCAAGTATTTTCTTAATGGCAATGCATGCCAAACGAATTCCAACTCAATTATGGCAGTTACTGGGATTTACCATTTCATATTATCTGTTGTGGTTTTTTCTCGCACACACTGAAGCGCGTTATCTATTCCCACTATTACCGGCAGTAATTACTTAACTACTCAAGTATTGGACCATTTCTTATCCCTGGTTCGAAGAATTTGGGCTAGATTATTTTTATTGCATTTTTAATTATTTGCCTTTTTTTTGATTTGCCATTTAAAAGCTCCTCAACGTGGGGGCTCTTTACCAATCGTTTGTCCGCATTGACAAATCCTACGGTTCGACAAGAATTGCTCGATACGGCAGTTGATGTTCTTCCGGCATTTAACGACATTAACACTCAATTACCGCAATCCGTAAAAATATTGTTGGTGCCATATGAAAATCGTACTTATTACCTGCAACGATCGTATATTTGGGGACACCCGGGGGAACAACGAATTATCCCATTTGAACGATTTGAAACAGATTTAGATTTAGCTTCGGCTCTTCATAATTTGGGGATCACCCATATTCTCGATAATACAACCTGGATGTATACAAAATTAAAGAACTGGAATGAGATTCGTGGAATAATGTTAGCAGTAGAAAATAATTGTGGACGACAAATAGAAACTTGGGGTAAGGCGAAATTGTATGAGCTTGTACCATGCCAGGATAAATAATGCCTAAGGAAATAAACGATTCCTCCTATCTAGTTAATCCAGTTTGCCAGGGCTGTGGCGAGAGGAAAGCTACCCCTTTTTTTCAAGGTAAACATTTAATGCAAGGCTTTCCGGGCATATTTCAACTCTGGCGATGTCAGGTTTGTGGTACAGTATTTCTTGATCCGGTTCCAACTAACATGTCACTTTATTACCCTGTCGAGTATTTGCCTTATACAACTGGAAAATTGGAAAATAGTATCGCCCAAAAAATATATGATTTAGGGCTGAAGAAACAAATTAATTTGATACAAAATTTGTCCGGTTTAAAAAAGGGGATGATTTTAGATGTTGGATGTGCTCGAGGAGATTTATTATCCAAACTTCAACAAAAAGGTTGGAAAGTTAATGGTCAAGAGATAAATGATCGCATCGCGACTGAAGGACGCATCTTGCATGGCATTGAGATCTTCACTGGCGATTTTCAGGACGTGCGCTTACCGTCCGAAACGTACGATCTGATAACTTTTTGGATGTTTTAGAGCATCTTCCAGAACCTCGGAAGGCGCTTAGCAAAGCCAGGAAATTAATTAAGCCTGGCGGCTGGCTCGTGATAAGTCTGCCAAACCCGAACTCTTGGGAGGCAAGCTTGTTTGGAAATTCATGGGCTGGTTGGGATGTCCCGCGTCATCTCTGGACTTTAATTCTATGATGGTCAATCAAGTATTGAATGAGGAAGGTTGGGAACCAGTCTCCCAAAGAACGCGGCGAGGGCGGTATTTTAGATTAAATCTAAGCCTGAAATTTTGGGTGAAACAAAATCAACCAGATAGCCAATTTTGGAAATTCATTCAAAAAGGAGTTGAAACTTATATTGGCCGAGGATTGCTTTTCTTTTATTTTCTTATTGCAGAAGCTGTTGGGAAAGGATCAATAATGATTTATGCGGCTCGCCGCAACCAGGACGGTTTATTATAAATGCGCGATGGAAACTGACCTCCAAACATAAAAAGTATATTCATTATTTAATAACTTTTGGGGTAGTGGTAATCTTCGGATGGATGACTTTTATAAACTGGCGAAATCTGCAACAGTATTCATGGAAATTCAATTTTGTGCCGTTATTTTTTTCTTTTCTTGCATATGCTATTACATTGATTTTTTCATCATATGCCTGGAGCAGGATCGTAAATCATTTAGCGCAACCATTAAATTGGCGATATCATTTTCGTAGTTATCTTATCTCCCGCCTGGGGTTTCGTCTTTCTGGTCCATTATTACAGGTGCCTGGACGAATTCTTATGTATCGCGTCTCACTGGATAGAAGAGTGATCACATTTGCCAGCGCGCTGGAATTGGTGTTAGCAGTCGTTGCTGGAAGTATCTTGGTTATTTTCATAGGAGATCAATTTAAATCAATTGCCAGCTTGATTTGGGTGGTCTTTGCATTAGTTGTTGGATGTGTGGTCATCCAACCCAAAATTTTGCATGGAATATTGCGACTAATAAAGGTGGAAAGTTTACAACCAATTCAGTTGAGGCATTCAGTGGAATGGACTTATATTACATCGTTATTTGGATAACAGGAGGGATTGCTCAATATTTTTTGATTGGCACCATAGTAAATTTGGACATAGGTTTAATTGCGCCGATCATAGGTGCATGGGTTATTTCAGGACTGGCTGGTACATTAGTAACGATTTTTCCGCTCGGGTTAGGAATACGTGAATCACTTTAGCCGTTCTTCTTACCCCTATTCTCCCGGCTGGAATGGCCCCCATAACCTCAATACTCTCACGGTAATTTTTACAATTTTTGATTTATCAATTGCTGGATTAACATTCCTTATTATCCCGGTCTCTTCTATTATCGTTCAAAAGGAGAATAAATAATCATAAACAACCACAACTTCGTAGAAAATAGCGTTTGCTTATTTAATTAATCAATCCTGTTTTAGAAAGAAATTGGGAATCTGGTTGGATATCAGAAATTTATGTAAGTACAAGGTAGTACAGTTTCTCTAATTGACTACAAAAATCGTTCCAAGAAAAATGTTCCAGGGCCATTTTTCTGGCCATTGATCCTCTCTGTTGGCATTCATGAGCGTCACGCAATGCATTTATAGTTTTCATTGCGAAGTCGTCAGGATCGTCAGTAGATAACCAACCAATGGCATTTTTTTGAATAATACTGGCAATATCCCCCACATCAGTGGCAATAATTGGTCGACCTGCACTCAAATAATCATTAAACTTTAAACGCCAACGGCCCCAATTTGCTGGGGTATTGCGAAGAGGAAGCCAAAACAAGTTACATGATGCGAAATAATCATTTAATTGTTTATCATGAATATTTTTGACAAGGTGAGTGTTTGGGAACCCTTCCAAAACCTGACGTGCTTCTTTTGGACGAGCGCCAAACCAAACAAATTGTAAATCGGGTAAAATTTTACGAGTTTTCAATAGCGCATCAGCAATGAAACGAGCATCGTTTACGAATGCTGTTCCAACATAACCAATTATTGTTCCTTGTGTAGGTAAAAATAATCGTTTCCGGCTCTCAAAGAGATTGCCAGGATAAATTGAGACCGTATCACAGCCATTCGGTATTTGTAGTAGTCGATCAGGATTTATTCCCAAAGCAATTGCTTTTTTATATAGCGTAGAACAAATAATCGTGTTCCCATCAGCGGTTGGACGAAATTGTTCCTCGAAATAAGTTTCGACTGGACGTAGTATGGTACGAACAACAGGGTTAGAACGTTCTTCCACTGAACCTCCCCGTCCAAACCAATCTGCCCAATCAATGATAAGCTTTGCACCTTTTAGATGCGCATATAAAGCCGGATAAATTACAGTTGGACGGCATTCAAAGGCGTGTACGATGTCATACCGCTTATGCCTGATCCATGAGATCGGTTTAAAATATTGGTAGGTCCCCAGCCTGATCGCAATCCTCCCAAAAAAATGTCAGGGCTTTCTACTTCTAGCACGCCCTCTATAGTTCGTGTTTTCAGGACAAATCTTTGGCTTACAGAAGTGGAAATCAGGGTAACAGAATGCCCCTTGCGAACTAATTCACGGGCTAATGGCATTGCTCGACGATAAGTTCCTTGACCTGATGTGTTATGAACTAACATCAAGACATTCATTTATCCCATCTCTAAGCCCCTTCCAATATAATTTCAGCGCAGTGTATTGCCCTCGGAAAATTAGGCGCAAGCTGGTTTTTATTGCGCTTCCAAACCGCCATGGGATAACAACAATCCAGGCAAATCCTCGGATATGTTTTTGAAAGTAATGAATACTCGAATATGCCATCCAATAGCGTTCATTAGGTGAATCGCTGCCCTTGCTCGATACTGCCACTTTGTGCCATAATTTTGCAGCGGGTACAATAATCAGTTTCCAACCTGCTTTTCGAAATCGGATGCACCAATCAAGATCTTCATAATATAAGAAAAAATCTTCATCCAGCAAACCAATTTCTTTGAGGGCGGGGCTTTGTAAGAGCAAGCAACATCCACTCAAAAATTCACGTTCAACTGGATATTCTGGTATCGCCAAATTTCTACCGTGTTGGTCACGTGGTTGCATTAAGTACCAATTCATTCTACTGCCTTGCGACCACACCTTTCCAGGAGCATCAGCGTAATAGATAATTGGTCCAACAGCGCCTGCCGTGTTTTTTAACTCAGAAACCAATTCCTTGACCATCATCGAATGGGCATACGTATCGTTGTTGATTAATAATATTTTTTCAGCACCTTTCTCAAGGCAATAACGGATCCCGGTATTGTAACCACCTGCAAATCCCAGGTTGCGCCCTGTCTCGATCAACACTGCATCTGGAGCACCTTGCTTAAACTTGATTACCGAGTCGTCTTCTGAACCGTTATCTACTACCACAGTAAGGATTTCTACTCCTTCCTGACATCTGAGTGATTCCAGACATTCTAAAGTGACTTCTGGCTGGTTCCAATTTACAGTTACAACATAAATAATTGGTATCGACATACTTATAGTAGCTCTGAGAGGTATAAATAAAACTGTTCACCAAGTTTATTAATTCCAAAAAATTTGGTAAATAAAGTCAGCCCATTTTTCGCAATTTCTTGGCGTAATATGGGGTCGTCCTTTAAAATCCGGATTGCTTCGGCAAGACTCTCAGGTCTTTCACGATCACATAGCCATACATTTACCCCGTGCTGTAAAACAACCCTGACTGTTGGACTGTCTCCAGTTACCACCGGGCGGGCCATAGCTAATCCTTCGTAAATTTTATTTTGAATAGTCATCAACGATTGAGGCGTTTTACCAAAAGCACCGAGACAGAGGTCTGCGCTTGCAATCTTTATAACAAGTTCATCTTGTGGCATCCAGGGAAGAAAACTTATGTTCTTTAGATTGTATTGTTTTACCAGTTCAAAGCAGTGAGCTTGATCTGGACCTTCACCAATCATTTCAAAAAGCAGACCCTTTTCTTTTTCTAATAGACGAGCAGCTTCGATGATATATGGTACGCCGTGGTTTGGAATAAATGAGCCATAATATAATATTTTAAAATACCAATTAATATCCTTGCATTCACCAGTTGTTGGATGGAAAATCCGATTATCAGCACCTGTTGGGACCAAACGAAATTTTTCTGCTTTGGCACCATGTGTTTTTGCGAACCAGGTTACATATGCAGGTGTATCCTGGATTAGCAGGTTGGGCAAACGTAAGGCTCGCTTTTCAATTTGATACAAAAGGGAAGTAGTGAGTTGGCTTTTTTCCCCCAGACCACGTTCAATAGTGATCAGATAAAGTGACATGAAAACATCCCACACTAATGGACGTTGGCGAAAAAAGGATAATGCACGGGCTAGAAAGACATCGAAATGACCTGGATATCCACAAATTAATACATCGTACTGGGGTAATTTTATTCCCCTCCAGGCCAGACGAATATAGGCTCGTAACACTCGATAGAAAAAGGTCAAACTAAGCCATTCGCCGCTGACTGCCCGAACACGGTCTTCGCTCTCACCCCATAACGGTTCATGACATTCAATAACTTCAACCCCAGCACCCCTCAATCCAGCAATCATTATTCGGTTGCGTGAGTATTCAGTGCGGTATGTACCAAAATAAACGACTTTCATAATTAATCACGACCATCATTTTTTACGGCGTTCGGATTTGTTTCATGCTTTCTCAACCTATACACCATCTCTTCCAGTATCTTCCGATTAAACGCGATTAAATCCGCCACAAGCCCGATCAGCCAGGTCTGAAAACCCACAATCAAAAATACCGCCGCCACGATCACCGACTGCACGTGCCCGCCGCCCTCGCCAGTCAAATAAAAGTATAAGAACCGTGCCAGCAGGATCGCGCCCAGCGCCAGCAGCAGCCCTCCGACGTAAAAGAACACGCGCAGAGGGCGGTACAGGGTGTAAGAACGCAGGATGGTCACACTGGAGTTGGTCATATAGTCGCCCAGCCCGCGCATCAGGCGTGAGGGACGGGTGGGAGCGTTGGTGCGGATAGGGACCGAGGCGACCCGGAAATGGCGGTCCCCGGCCTGGATCAAGGTTTCCAGGGTGTAAGAATAATGGCTCAACACCATGGTGCGCAGGGCTACCTCGCGCGTCATCGCGCGGAACCCACTGGTCACGTCCGGAACGTCCAGCCCGGCCGCGCTGGAAACGACCCGGCTGCCGAAGACCTGCAGCCGGCGTTTAAAGGGGGAGAAAGCCGGCAGGGTGGCCACGCCGCGATCGCCGATCACCAGCTCGGCTTCCCCGCGCAGCAGCGGCTCCACCAGGCGCGGGATGTCGCGCGCCTCATACTGGTTGTCCGCGTCGGTATTAACGATCAGGTCTGCCCCAAGCTTCAGACAGGCATCCAATCCGGCGGCGAAGGCCCCCGCCAGGCCGGTGCGGTGGTTCAGGCGCACCAGGTGGTCGGCGCCGGCAGCCCGTGCCACTTCGACCGTGGCGTCGCTGCTGAAATCATCAATCACCAGCACCTCGATTGAATCCACGCCGGGGATGGCGCGCGGCAGCTGACGGATGGTGTCGGCTAGCGTTTCCGCTTCGTTATAGCAGGGGATCTGCAGGATGAGTTTCATTTAGCGTTGGTATGTCCCAACCAGCTGCCCGGTCGCCAGGATATGCCCTTCTAGCGCAGCCAGCAAGCCGGCTTTGTCAGGCGCAGTATCCAGAGTCAAAACCTGGTCAACGGCGTACAGGGTAAAAATGTAATGGTGCGCCTTTCCGGCGGGCGGGCAAGGTCCGGTATAGCCGCTGCGCCCGCTGCCGTTTGTGCCCTGGACGGCTCCCGCAGGGGCGGCTTGCCCGGAAGACAGCCCTTTTTCGGTCGCCGGCAGGTTCGCCAGCACCCAATGCACGAACGTTCCCCCGGGCGCATCCGGGTCTTCCAGGATCAGGGCCAGGCTTTGGGTACCTACCGGGATCCCCTCCCAGTTGAGTTCGGGCGAATGGTTGCTTCCCTGGCAGGAGTACTCGGTCGGGATGGGCTGGTTGTCGGCGAAGGCCGGGCTGGTCAGGTGGATGATTAAAGCATTGGGGGGTGCCGTGAGGGTTGAAGCGGGCGTTTGGGCACAGGCTGACAGCAGTATAACCAGGAATCCGAGCGAAAGGAAGGCGCGCATAGCCTAAATATACAATGGACTGCTCAAAGGGTCAATGTACCCATCGCCGGTGGTGTTTCAGTTGGGAAAATTTTATTTCACCTTACGCGTGACCGGTCTGTCTAAGACGATGGATCAACGATCAGCGCAAGACATTAATCGTTGATCCACTTTGCATCAGGTCCTTTAGCGGATCGGCAAGTACAGATCCAGGGTGAATGCCTCGCCCAGGGTTTCGTCCTTGAAAAAATGTTCCTCCAGCCACTGGTGGCGGCCATGCTGGTGCGGGCTGGTTTCCACCCATGCCACCAGCCGCTTCCACGCGCCGGGGATGTCTTCCCAGGGGGCACTTACCTCGCAGCGCGTCACCGCATATAAACCACCGGGGAATTCTTTAACATTGATGTCTCCCTCCGATTCCACTTCCGACCCCACCGTCATCCAGGTTTCATAGCCGTAGTTAGGGCTGCCGGGGGAAGGATCGGGGTTGTTGAACCCGAAGAAACGCCGCGAGGTGCCGTCCTGCCACAGGCCGCGTTCTCGGGCCCAGGCGGTCAGTTTGTCCCAGGCCAGGGTTTCCGGCCCCTCCCCGAAACCGTGCGCGCTGGCGACCCGCAGGGGTTCGAGCTGTACGATGCGAAAATCTGGTTGATCCATATATTCTCTCCTTGAATTTTCTCGCACTCGCGAGAAAGGTGTGAGGTGAGGGGTGATATTGCGGCGCGAAGCGCCGCAATATCACCTGCGATAATTCATTCTAAGATGGATACATGACATCCTATGTCATGTATCCGTTGTAAAATAACAATATTGGAGAAAATATGCGCGCTGACCGACTGGTTTCGATCTTGATGCTGCTGCAGAGCCGCGGGCGTGTGCCTGCCCGGGAACTGGCCAAAACGCTGGGCGTTTCAGTACGAACCATTTACCGCGATATGGATGCGCTGAGCACATCCGGCTTCCCGGTCTACGCCGAGCGTGGACCCGAAGGCGGCTGCTGCCTGGTGGAAGACTACCGCACCGACCTGACCGGTTTGAATGAGGATGAAGCCCACGCCCTGTTTTTGCTGACCGCTCCCGGTCCGCTGGATTCGCTGGAAGTCGGTCAGAAGCTGCGCTCAGCCCTGCGCAAGCTGGCCGCTTCCCTGCCCGGCTATCTGGAAAATCCGCAGCAGTCATCGCCCAGGGTTCATCTGGACTGGACGGCCTGGGGAGCGCAGCCGTCTTCTGGCGAGTATCTGGGAGTGCTGTACCGCGCGATCCAGCGCAAGGAACGTGTAAAGCTCACCTACCGCATGTGGGGCGAGATTGAGATCGAACAGCTTGCTGACCCGTTAGGGCTGGTAGCAAAAACCGGGGATTGGTATCTGGTCTGGGCAAACATGCATAAACTGCGCTGGCAGCGGGTGGGTGAACTGCGCCGGGTGATGCTTACCGGGGAGCATTTTGATTTCCCGGCGGGCTTTGACCTTTTGGCGGCCTGGCAGGATTACTGCGCCGGCTGGGAGCGGGATCAGGCTCTCTATCTGGTGCAGGCCCTGGCGCTGCCGGAAGTGATCGGTGATCTGCGCCGCCGGACAGGCGTAATGGTGAAATTCGTGGAAGATGCCCCGGATGTCTCCGGGAGGCAGCGGGTGGACCTGGCTTTTCGGTCCCTGGAAGCAGCCCGCCAGATCTTGATGGGTCTGGGGCGGGGAGTGGAAGTGCTGTTACCCGAACCCCTGCGCCTGGGGATTATCGATTTTGCCCGCCAGATTACCCGCCTGTATGGGGGTGAAAACGATTCTCCGGCTCGCGAAAATTAAATTTACCGGTCGCCAATTGCGATGGACGCCTGGGCAGCGCCCCCCGCGCGCCGCATGGTGATAATGCCCTCGGCTGAGTAAATCGCCAGCGCAATCCAAATGATCGCAAAACCGACCAGGCGGGCTGGGGTCACCGGTTCGCCGTATAGAAAGACCCCGGTAAAAAACTGCAGTGTGGGGGCGATGTACTGCAGAAGCCCCAGGGTGGTCATCGGCACCTGGCGCGCGCCCTTGGCGAACAGCAACAGCGGCACCGCGGTGACCACTCCCAGTAGCATGAGCAGGGCGGTGGTGGCGAACTCGGCGTGTCCAAAATAAGCGATCCCGGTTATTTCAGCGTAGATCAGGTAGGCGGCTGCCGGGATGAACAGCAGTCCGGTTTCCAGGGTCAGCCCGTACAACGAGCCGAGCGGGGCCACTTTTTTCACCAGCCCGTACAATCCAAAGGTAAACGCCAGCGCCAGGGCAATCCACGGCGGCGATCCCAGGCTGAATGTCAGGTACGCGACACTCAGTGCTGCCAGTCCGATCGGAACCCACTGGGTGAGGCGCAGCCGCTCGCGCAAAAAGATTGTGCCCAGCAGCACATTCACCAGCGGGTTGATGAAATATCCCAGGCTGGTTTCAACCACAAAGCCGGATGTCACACCGTACACGTACACCAGCCAGTTGACCGCCAGTAAGGCCGCCGAACCGCTGAATATCAGCACTGTGCGCCGGTTCAGGCTGGCGCGAAAAGCGCCAAAATTTTGGCGTACAGCGAGGATTACCATCAGCAGCAGCACCGACCAGACCACCCGGTGAGCGGTGGTCTCTAAGGCGGGTACGTCATGGACGAACTTAAAATAAAGCGGTAAGAATCCCCACAGGATATACGCCGATGCGGCGGGAAGGATGCCTTTATTCATTTTGCGTGCCTTTCAGAGAAAACGATAAGCCCCAATCATACCAGATTATTTCTCGTCCAATGCCATCAGGGCTGTCAGGCGTGCCACGGCTTGATCCAACGTACACACTTCTCCCCCAAAACCCAGTTGAAACTGGCTGGCTTCCTCAAGCGTGGAAAAACATAATACGGAAGGCTCGCAGCACAGACTGACCTTGCTGTCTACCAGGTAAACAGCCCGGCGGGCATTGACCATGCGCCCGTAGAGAAAATCGCAGCCCATGGCAGATACTACATCCGGATGGTTAATCGCCATCAGCCCGCAGTGCGGGCAGCAAGCGTTGCGCTGCGCGCCGTCTCGGGTCTGGATCAGGAAAATGGTCCGCGGGTTGATCGTTTTCCCGCAAAACCGGCAGAGGTTTTGAATGGGATCGGACGGCTGGGCGGTGGTCAGCCCACCGGTGATGCGCTGGACCGCGCCGGCGTTGACCAGGGCCTGCGCGTCACGGTAGATTGTAGCGATGGAGATGCCAAAATGCGCCTGCAGTTCTTCCATCGAGGCGGAAGGGCGGGACTTTAACCATTCCAGGATTTGTTGTTGTCGGAGAGAAAGAGCCATTTTGCCTCGATCAACTGGGTGGCGTTCGAAAAGGATCAACACTTGCAAGATTTATCGTGTCTTGATTGTGACGTATATTATACCGGGTTTGCCTCAGTCATACGGCGGTTTTGGGGGTGCTAGCCCGCCATGACATTCTTCTATCCTTGGTTATAATATAGCATCAGTAAAAACCAACTTTGAAACAGCCGTCCAATAATGACCCTCCCACTCCTCAACACCAAGCTGTACTGCGCCCTGCCCGGCGCTGATCGGGTGCAGCGCCCGCGTTTGCTGGCCCATCTCGATCGCGGTTTGCAGCCGGGCAGCCGTTTGCTCCTGGTTTGTGCCCCGGCGGGGTATGGCAAATCTACCCTGGTAGGGGATTGGATCCGGACCATTCCAGGTCCGGCGGCCTGGCTTTCGCTGGACGCGGCGGATAACGATCCCAACCTCTTCCTGGCTTACCTGGCAGCCGCCCTGCGCTGGGTCCAATTCGATCTGGGGCACGACCCTCAAGCTTACCTGCAGGCTGCTCAGAGCGCCGTCCTCCAGCCGGTTTTTGCGGAATGGATTAACGCCCTGTCGGCCCTGGATGCGCCGCTGGTCTTGATTTTGGATGACTACCAGTTCATCACCAATCCCGCTATCCATGAAGGGCTGGCTTTCCTGCTCGACCATCTCCCGCCGCAGGTCCACCTGCTGCTGGCGACCCGTTCGGACCCGCCATTGCCCCTCCACCGCTACCGCGCCCGCGGCCAGATGGTCGAAATCCGTGCCAGCGACCTGCGCTTCACGCCGCCAGAAATTGTCCTGTTTTTGCAGCAATCGGCGGGGTTATCCCTGGGCCCTGAGGAAGTCCGCGTGCTGGATGAGCGTATCGAAGGTTGGGCAGCCGGGATCCAGATGGCGGCCCTGTCTTTCGAACGCCACCCGGATCTTTCACGTTTCATCCAATCCCTGGCGGGCAGCAACCGCTATATTCTCGATTACCTGGCGGAAGAAGTTTTAAATAACCAGTCGGAGGACCTGCGCCGCTTCCTGCTGCAGGTCTCGATCCTGGACCGCTTCTGCGCGTCGCTATGGGATGCCGTCACCGGCAACCCTGCCGGAAGCGGCGCGGCCTTTATCGAAACGATGCGCCGGGGCAACTTGTTTTTATCCGCTTTGGACGCAGAAGATGTTTGGTTCCGCTTTCACGCCTTATTTGCGGACCTGCTGCGGGTGCGCCTGATGCAGCCCCAGTCCGGCATTCCTGGCGAACAGGTGCGCGAGTTGCACCGCCGGGCGTCAACCTGGTTTGAAAGTAATGGTCATCTGCGCGATGCCATCCACCATGCCCTGCAAGCCCTGGATTATGAGCGGGCCGCGGATCTGGTCGAAGGCAACGCCGTAACCCTCTTGGGCCGCGGCGAACTGCACGCCCTGTTGAGCTGGATGGATCGTTTGCCGCAGGAAACGGCCGAGAGCCGGCCGTGGTTGTGCATATACCAGGCCTGGGCCCTTGGTTTTCACGGTAAGCCGGATGAGGCGGGGCGCATGCTGCGCCTGGCGGAACAGATTTTGACGGAAAATCAAGCTGCTTCCTGCGCCCGAGGTGGAGGGCTTGCGTTATGAAATTTATGCCGTGCAGATGATGTCCTCCATTTCCTCCGGGCGCAGGGTCGATTTAGCCCGCCTTGAAGCCGTGACCCAGACCTCACCGCCTGAAGGCCGATTTTTTGCTTACAGCGCGGTCTGCTGGGCGTGGGGCTATGCCTGCCGCAGCGCCGGACGGCTGGCGGATGCCGCCAAGGCTTTTGAAAAAATGCGCCAGGCCGGTTTGCGCATCGGCAATAGCTGGACGGTTTCCACCGCCACCGTCGATCTGGGAAATGTGCTGCGCCTGCGCGGGCAGCTTTACGAGTTGATCCAGGTCTACCGCCAGGGCCTGGACCAGTTCCAGAATAAGACAGCCTTTGCCCCGGGTTTTATCGGCCGGCTGGAGTTGCTGATGGCCATCCCGCTGATCGAGCAGAACGATCTGGCCCAGGCCCGCCGCCTGGTGGAGGCCGCCCTGGAGCACAACCGCTGGTGGCACAACCCCAATCACGATACCCACGCCTGGATCGCCCTGGCCATGCTGTCTATTGCCGAAGGAGATCTGCCGGGAATGCGTACTGCCCTGGAGCGCGCCGGGGAGATCGTCGCTCAGGAGCCGGTCGTCCAACTCCTGCGCAGCCAGCTCGAAGCCAGCCGGGTGCAGTATTGGTTGGCCAGCGGACAGCCGGATGCGGCGGACGCCTGGGTGAGGGAGCATGCTTCATTGGCCGAGGTCGGGACGCCAGATGAGCCGCAAGTCTCCGGGCAGCTTGCTCTGGCGCGAGTTTGGATCGCAGTGGGTAAGACCCAGCCCGCGTTAAGCCTGCTGCAAAAGATCGAGCCCTTTATCCGGGCCGCCGGGCGGGTCAGCAGTTGGATTGAGATCCTCGCCCTGCGCGCCCTGGCCCAGGAAAACTCTGACCTGGCGCGATTTGACCTGTGCCAGGCGCTGAGCCTGGGCGAGCCGCAGGGGTTTGCGCGCGTATTCCTGGATCTCGGCGAACCCCTGCGCCGACGGCTGGCAGCGCTCAAAGCGCAGCCCTGTGCCGGGACGCCCAACCCACCCACGGCGGCGTATGTGCAGTTCCTGCTGGATGGCCTTCCTCAGATTGAAGCGAAGTCTCATCTTCCCGTACACTCTCCTCCGATGCTCGTCGAACAGCTCACCGCCCGCGAGCTGGAAGTGCTGCGTTGCATGGCTGAGGGGCTGACCAACCCGCAAATCGGCGCCCGCCTGTATATTTCC
Organism: uncultured Chloroflexia bacterium; assembly: GCA_963743005.1. GTDB lineage: Bacteria > Chloroflexota > Anaerolineae > Anaerolineales > Anaerolineaceae > CAVUNY01. Next base: position 52,630 of record CAVUNY010000002.1, read on the forward strand.
ACCGGTACGGCCAAAGCGCACTCGGCTGCCATCTTCCGCAAGCTGGAGGTTGCCAACCGCACTGAGGCTGTCGCCAGGGCCAAAGACCTGCATTTGCTATAAACTGCTTATATGATGTTTGGGAGCGGCGATCACCTGCACTCCCTGGCACTTGCACGCCTGGGCAATTGTCGCACAGCTGATCGCTGATTACTGACCAGCTGAATTGCTGAAAAATAAACCCTTTATTAGCCACCTGGCAGATGTGCCGGGTGGTTTGTTTGCGTATACTCTGGGTAGAAAGTGAGGAACACATGCCCCTGAGTTATGAAATCACCCTGCAAGAAACGCTCGACGACCGCTGGGCGCTGTGGTTTGAAGGGATGGGTCTGCGCCCGGCGCCGGAAGGCGGAACTTTGCTGAGCGGCGCCCTGCCGGATAAGGCAGCCCTGCACAGCCTGCTCGCCCGGATTTACGATCTCAACCTGACCCTGGTTTCCTTGCGGCGCTTTGAGCCTGTTCTAAAAAAAGTGTAAAGGAAGGAATATCATGAACCCAACTCAATTTCGTATCCTGATTGCTGTTCTGATGATCGGGCATGCCCTGGTGCATGTCAGCCTGACGAACGTTCCGGTTCCCCAACCGGGAGCTTTGCGCACCCCCTACTGGCCCTCCTGGTGGCGTGATAACACCGACCCGGCCTGGCTGGCCTCAAAAATTGGACTGGGCGCGGATGCCGTGCGTACGATCGGCTGGATGTTGTGGGTGGGACTGCTGGTGGGTTTTGTACTGGCGGGTCTCGGTCTGTTAGGCGCGCCGCTGCTCAGTACGGTCTGGCAGCCGCTGGCGATCGCAGGGTCGCTGCTGTCGCTGGCTCTGCTGGTGTTTTACTGGCATCCCTGGCTGGTGGTGGGTGCGGCGTTGAATGCCGCCTTCCTGGTGGCAATCTGGCAGCAGTGGCCGGCGGCTGTTTTCGGCCCGAAATAATCATTGTCCAACGAAAATACATAAAGGATCGATCATGAAATGCAATTTTCTGCTATTCTGCGGGCTGGCTGCTCCTCTGCTGTATACCGCCACAGTGATCTTCGGCGCCGCCATCCGGCCGGGTTACAGCCATATCCAGTATGCCATCAGCGAATTAGCCGCTGCCGGCGCGCCAAATAAATCCCTGATGGACACATTGTTCTCCATCTATAATCTGCTGGTTATGGCCTTCGCCGTGGGTATGTTCCGCCTGGCAGCTCACCACCGGGATTATGCCGTGAAGGGGAGCGGCCAATGGGGGGCGGCGCTGGTCGGGCTGGTCGGACTGAGCGGTTTCGCCATGTTTTTCTTCCCCCAGGACCCCACTGGCGCGGCGCTTACTTTTGGCGGCACGCTGCACATGATTTTCGCCGGTGTGGCCTCGATGGGATCGATCGCCGCCGTGCTGGTCACTGGTTTTTGGTTCAAATCCAACCCCGTATGCGGCCCTATTGGATCTTTTCGCTGGTTTCGAGCCTGGTCATCCTGGTCAGCGGCGGTTTGACCGCGGCTGGAATGGCCAATGGGGTGGCCTATTTTGGCCTGCTGGAACGCGTGACCATCGGCACGCTTGAGCTATGGTTCCTGATCGTCTCCATCAAGCTGCTCCGCCAGGAGCAGTCCGCGGCGGCCTTTATTCCCCGTCCGCAGGCAGTTTAGGCATTGAGTCCTGCTTCGGCGCGGCGGCGGCGGATCCAATCCGCTGCCGCTGCGCCGGTTTGTTCCAGATCTTTATCGCTCGTTTCGAGCAGGTCCACCCCTTGGGCCGGGCCGTTCTCGCTCAGCCAGACTTCGAAGAAATCGCGGAAGCCGGTTTCGGGCTGGTTATATTCGGGCCGCCACAGCACGTCCCCTTTCAACAGCACGGCCTGGGTGAGCCTGCCTGCCAGCTTTTGCAGAACGCTGCTCTTTCCGGTTCCTGCTAGCCCCGCCCACCACCAACAGCGGCAGCTTGCGGAAAGGGTGCCTGTGCCCGCATTCCGGGCAGATAGCTGCTGGTCCGCTGGGATCGATGATCTTGTCCGCGCGGTACTGCCCGCATTGGTAGCACACGTTGAACATGCCTTGTATATCCTTCCGTAAAACCTCTTCGGAAATGCGAAAAGCTTTTACGCTATAATTTTAACAGATCAGGGTGAGTATTCACCCCACCCCCAGCCCAGCCTGTCGCGGGGCTGGGAAAAGGAGAATTTTGTGGATTTTGGCGGTACAACGTGCAGCCAAAATCCACAGAGTAAAAGAGAGGTTGCCATGCGTCTGCAAGATAAAGTCGCCTTGATTACCGGGGGGGCAGCCGGAATCGGCAAAGCCACCGCCGAGGCCTTCGCCCGCGAAGGAGCAAAGGTGGTGATTTGTGACCTGAATGCCGCCGCCGGGCAGGCGCTGCTTCCAGACCTGGGGCCGGGCGCCGCTTACTACCCGGTGGATGTCACCGACCGCGCCGCCGTCCAGACCTGGGTGGAGGCGGTCCTGGAGAAATATGGGCGTATCGATATCCTGGTCAACAACGCCGGCATCACCCGCGATGCCCAACTGGTCAGCCTGGTGGACGACGCCCTCTTCAAGCAGATGGGCGAAGATGCCTTCGACGCCGTGGTGGCGGTTAATCTGAAGGGCGTCTTTAACTGCGCGCAGGCGGTGGCCCCCGCCATGATCCGCCAGGCCGCCGGGGTGATTCTCAATATCTCCTCTGTGGTCAGCCTGTACGGCAATTTTGGCCAGACCAACTACGTCGCCACCAAGTCGGCGGTGATCGGCATGACCAAAGTCTGGGCGCGCGAACTCGGACGCAAGGGGGTGCGGGTCAACGCTGTCGCGCCCGGTTTCATCGCCACCGATATGATCCAGAAGATGCCCGAAAGGGTGCGCGAAGAGATGAAGGTCAAAGTGCCGTTGGGCCGGCTGGGCCAGCCGGAGGATATCGCCAACACCCTGGTGTGGCTGGCCTCCGCCGAAGCGGCCTATGTCAACGGAGCGGTCATCTCGGTCGACGGCGGGATCGTGCTGGGCACCTAGTGAGAAAAATTTTGTCGGATATCCTTGCCATACCCAGACGGTTCAACTGCGGGTTTGCCATGTGTGCCTATTTTACAATGAAATCTGTTCGCAAGAATCATCCCCCATTTTGGGCCGAATTTGGCTGAAATGTGCTTTAATAGAATAGTTCCGTTTAATTCGCTTCAATCGGCTCCAACCCAATTTGTAGGCTCTGCCACAATCCCTGGCCCTATCCTGTTTTCTTTATCATAACGGAGGAGAATATGCCCAACGGTTACACTGGAAAAATCTTGCATGTCGACCTGACCCACGCCACCCTGGAGGTCGAAACCCCGCCCGAGTCCTTTTACCGCAAATACCTGGGCGGCAGCGCCATGGGGCTGTATTACCTCCTCAAAGAGATGCCGGCCGGGGTGGACGCCCTTTCGTCAGAAAATGTGCTCACCCTGTTCACCGGTGTGACCACCGGCGCGCCGATTGCCGGGCAAAGCCGTATCAATGCCAACGCCAAATCCCCGCTGACCGGGGCGATTGGCGATTCACAGGGCGGCGGCTTCTTCCCGGCGGAGCTCAAATTTGCCGGGTTTGATGGCATTGTGCTCAAAGGGCGCAGTCCGCAGCCGGTCTATCTCTCCATTCTCAACGGTGTAGCCGAACTACACCCCGCCGATCACCTGGTGGGCAAGACCACCGGCGAGGTGGACGACCTGCTGCGCGCCGAGTTGGGCGACCCGCGCATCGAAGTCCTCCAGCACGGCCCGGCGGCCGAACGCGGCGTGCTGTTCTCCAGCCTGGTCAGCATGAGCAACCGCAATAACGGGCGCACCGGCATGGGCCTGGTCATGGCCTCCAAGAACCTGCGCGCCATAGCCGCCCACGGGCGGCAGACGGTAAGCATCGCCGACCGGGATGCGCTCAAGCGCCTGGTGCGCTGGGGCATCGACCACATGTCGGAAGGCGCGGAAGAGTTTGGCAAGTACGGCACACCGGGGGTGGTCAACCCGCAGAATTACCGCGGCACGCTGCCCACCTTCAACTATAACGCCGGGCAGTTCGACCAGCATGATGACCTGAGCGGGGAAGTGCTCTACGATACCATCCTCAAGGAGCGCGACACCTGTTTTAGCTGCACCATCCGCTGCAAGCGCACCGTCGAAATCACCGGCGGCGCCTACCCGGTCGACCCCAAATACGGCGGGCCGGAATATGAGACCCTGGGCACGTTTGGCTCGTACTGCGGCGTGAGCAGCCTGGAGGCCGTCTCGCGCGCCAATATGCTGTGCAACATGCACGGTGTGGATACCATCGCCGCCGGGGCAACCATCGCCTTTGCTATGGAATGCTTCGAGAAAGGCATCATCGGCCTGTCCCACACCGGCGGGCTGGAGCTGCGCTTTGGCGACGCGGACGCCATGCTGGCTGTGCTCGAAAAGATGGTGCGCGCCGAAGGGCCATTGGGCAGCGTCCTGGCGCTGGGTTCGGCCAAAGCCGCCGCCCAGTGGGGGCCCGCCGCCCAGGACTGCCTGATCACGGTCAAAGGCAACGAGGCGCCCGCTCACATGCCTCAGGCCAAGAAATCGCTGGCCCTGATGTATGCCGTCAACCCCTTCGGGGCCGACCACCAGTCCAGCGATCACGATCCATCCTACGAACGCGGCGCTGGCGAGCGCAGCCTGGCCCGATTGGCGCAGCTCGACCTGCAGGATTCGCCCGAGCCGGGATCGTTTGGCACGGAAAAGGTGCGCCTGGTGGCGCGCACCCAGCTGATGTATTCTCTGGCCGATTCGCTCGAATTGTGCCAGTTTGTGTGGGGCATGAGCTGGACCCTGTTCGGCCCGGCCGAGCTGGTGGACCTGGTACGCGCGGTCACCGGCTGGCAGGTCAGCCTCTACGAACTGCTCAAGGTCGGTGAACGGCGGGTCAACCTGATGCGCGCTTTTAACGCACGTGAGGGCTTTGACCGCCGCCAGGATGAACTGCCCGCCAAGTTCTTCCGCCCGCTGACCGGCACCGGACCTACCGCAGGGGTGGCAATCGACCGCGCCGAGTTCGAATCGGCGCGCGGCCTGTATTACGAAATGATGGGCTGGACGGCGGACGGCATTCCCACCCAGGCCAAGATGGCCGAGTTGGGTCTGGATTGGGCGCGCGAGTATGCCCCGCAGGTGATTTAGTCGGTTTGATTGGAGGTGAGCATTGTATTTTGAAGTCACTCCCAACTGGAAATCTACCTACCCCGGCGCCCATGCCGGGGTATTGGTCATGCGTGGCGTGACGAACCCCGCGCTGCGCCCCGAACTGGAACGCCGCAAGGAAGCGCTGGTCGACGACCTGCGCGTGCGCTTCGCGGGGGGTGACCGCGCTGCGCTGGAGGCCCTGCCGGTCATTCAGGCTTACAGCGCCTATTATAAGCGCTTCAAGAAGACCTATCACGTCCTCTTGCAGCTGGAGTCGATCGTCTTTAAAGCGCGCACGCTGCCCAGCGTGGCCGGCCTGGTGGAGGCCATGTTCATGGCCGAGGTCAAAAACCTGCTACTGACCGCCGGGCACGACCTGGACGCGCTGCGCCTGCCGCTCGTGCTGGACGTGGCTCGCGCAGAGGAAACCTACACCCTGCTGCGGGGGGAAGCCCAGACGCTCAAGCCCGGAGATATGCGCATAGCCGATAAAGAGGGAGTCGTCTCCAGCATCATCTACGGTCCCGACCAGCGCACCCCGATCCGCGAGAGCACCACCAGTGTGGTATTCACCGTGTATGCCCCGGCGGGCATCGACGCGCAGGCAGTAGCCGCCCATTTGCAGGATATCGAAGGCTATGTGCGCCTGTTCGCGCCCGACGCCCAGGTCGAGCTGCGCCAGGTATTTGGCACCGATTAACCCAGCACATCCCCCTGGTCGCTGATCAGCGTCCCAACTTCCTCCCCCCGGCAGACGCGGCACATGCTGTCGGGCGCGTCAAAATCGAATACATGGATCGGCAGGTGGTGGTCGCGGGCCAGCAGCACCGCCGATTGGTCGAGCGCGCGCAGATTCTTCTGGATGACCGTGTCATACAAAATGGTCCGGTAGCGGCGGGCAGTCGGGTCATGGTTCGGGTCCGCGGTATAAATGCCGTCGATCCCGTTCTTGGCGACCAGCAGCGCCCCGGCGCGCAGTTCCAAAGCGCGCTGGGCGGACGGGTAATCGGTGGTGACATAGGGGTTGCCGGTTCCGCCGGCCAAAACCACGATGTACCCCTGCTCGAGATGGCGGATCGCGCGCAGGCGGATAAAGGGTTCGGCCACGCTGTTGATCGGGATGGCGGTCATCACCCGGATTTCAACCTCGCCCCGCGCCTGGAGCACGCCGCGCAGCAGCAGGCTGTTGGTGACGGTCGCCATCATGCCGATATTGTCGGCTTCGGCGCGCTCGATGCCCCATTTTTCCGCCAGCTCACCGCGAAAGATGTTGCCTCCGCCGACGACCACGCTGATCTGAACGCCTGAGCGATGCAGCTTCAACAGTTCGTCCGCGATGTGGTTGAGGGCTTCCGGATCAAACCCCCAGGATTGGTCGCCGGCGATCGCTCCGCCGCTGAGTTTGACAAGCACGCGTAGATATTTCATTCAGGTTTCCATGACCGGCAGGATTTTTTATTATTTCCATTATAACAACGCCTGCAAACCATGTAGAGGCGAGGCTTCGCTACGCCCCGACACGCTATAATTGTTCCTATGAGTTCATCCCGCAATCCTGAGCGCCTGGCCTACTGGCTGCTCAAGCCCTTTAACCAGGCCGTGCGCGAATTTGGCATGCTGGAAGATGGTGACCGGGTGGCGGTGGCCCTTTCCGGCGGCAAAGACTCGCTCAGCCTGCTGCGCCTGCTCGACCTGCGCCGGCGCAGCGCGCCCGAGCGCTATGAGATCACCGCGATCCACGTGCTGGGGGACGGCAGCGGACCGCTCCAGCCGCACCCGCCGCTCGCGGCCTGGCTGGAAGCCAACGGCTACGAATGCCATTTCGAACCCTTCGCCCTGGCGGCGGATGAAAACCTGCCGCTGGGCTGCCAGCGCTGCACCTGGAACCGGCGCAAGATTCTGTTTGAGACTGCCCGGCGCCTGGGCTGCAACGTGGTGGCCTTTGGACACCATGCCGACGACCTGGCTCAGACCACCCTGCTCAACCTGCTGTACAACGGGGCGGCTGAAACCATGGCCCCACGCCGCGATTTTTTCGACGGGCAGATTCGCGCCATCCGTCCGTTGTGCTACATCCCCGAGACAGACCTGCGGCGCTTCGCGCGCGCCTGCGATTTTCCGCCCGCGCCGCCAGCCTGCCCCATAGCCGAAACCTCGCGCCGCCGACTGGCGGCGGACCTGCTGCGCCAGGCGCTGCGCGCCTCGCCCGCCGCCCGCACCAACCTGCTGCGCGCCGGGATCAAGTATCTGAATGTAGCGCATCCAGATACAGACCCAGCGCAAAGGTAGAATATAATTAATGAGCGCTTTCAACGGAGGGATATGAATAAGCCGGCCATTCCCCTGATAGAGATCAATCAAGACCAGGTAAAAAACATTCTCAAATTTGTTGATTCCTCGCAAAATGAACCCATCAAAAGCAGCATATTCGGCCAGTTGGGGCGGGAGTGTTTCTGCACGCGGAAGATTGATCAATGGGTCGCATCGTATCATGGCGACGTACAGGCTTTTTTGGATTGGGTCAATGTCCAGCACGCCTCGACGTTTTGGGAAAGCCTGGAATTTAGCGAGGATCGCCAAACCCTCATTCTGACGGGGAGAGAGGTCGAACGCTGCGCGTGTGCATTGGCTGATTGTCCTCAGCCGCCCAAATCTTTGTGTCTCTATTGCTGCAAAAGCCTGCAGGAAGAAATGTTTGGCATGATTCTCGGCCAAAAAGTGCAGGTCACCATCACCGAGTCATCCCTGTTGGGCGGTGAACGCTGCAGCACGACCATTCATCTTGTGGAAGGATAGCAATTCATTTTGATGCATGCAAAGCAAAACCCAACAACCGCCTTCAGTTCTGGCGTGGATTGCGCCAGACGAGCGGCTCGCCGCCCAGGTTCGCCAGTTCGATACGCCAGGGGATAAATTTAAGCAGCCCATAATACGGGTTGTCGATCGAGCCGTAATGGGGCAGCGGGTCAAAGCCCAATAGGCCGGGCAGGGATCGGTGCAGTTCCCAGATGCGCTGTTTTTCCAGCGGCTCATCCACCCATTCTGCCGTGCAATCTACATAAACCGGTTTTTCTGTGGCGTGAATATAGGCCAGGGAGATGTGCGGGTTGCGCGCCAGCTGCCTGGCTTTGTGCGAGGCGGGCCAGGAGATCACCCAGCCAATCGGGCCGTCCCACACCGGATGCATAATCCGCGAACGGGGGCGGTTGAGGTGGTCGACGGTTGCCATGCTGCAGTAGACCGCCTGGCTGACGCGCGTCAAAAATTCGCTGCTGATTTCAGTGAAAGACAATACTTCCATCCCAGTCTCCTCCGGCCTTTCCACTTTGACCTGGATCCAAAATTGCGCTGTAATATGGATATTCAGGCAGATTTCTGTAAATCTGGTTTTAAGGCACGGCGCCGGATTTCAATCCGCTTTCCCAGATAAATGCTCAGCTCATAAAGGATAACCAAAGGTACCATCACTGTCATTGGGGCAACGATCGGATCGGAAACCGGGGTAATAATTTCCGCGAAAACGAACAGGGCAAAATATGCGGATTTGCGGTGGCGGCGCATCAGGTCGGAACTCAGCAGGTGCAGTTCGACCAGCAGAATCAAAGCTGTAGGCAGCTGGAAAGCGATCCCGCAAGCCAATAGGAAGAACACGACAAAGCTGATATAGCTGTCGGCGTTGGGCAGCAGGGAAACCTCGGATGGGAACAAGCCAATCAGAACTTTAATAATCCCCCACAGCAGGTAAAAACCAAAAATCGTACCAATCGTGAATAAGGCCAGCGAACCAAGGAACATCGGGAATGTCAGTCCGCGTTCGCTGTCGGTCAGCCCTGGACTGACGAAAGCATATGCTTCATAGGCCCATGCCGGAAATGCCAGCACGATCCCGGCATACAAAGCAATCCGGGTCTTTATCAAGAATCCATCCATCAGGCTGAACGCCTGGAGATGCAGCCCACCGGAGGGCAGCAGAAGCACCTGCAATATCCGATCACTGAAGAAGAACGAAAGGGCGGTTGCTGCCAGAATCGCCAGGATGGCAATGATCAGCCGCCGGCGCAATTCATTCAGATGGTCGGACAATACCATTTCCTTGTCCATACCGCCTCGAAGAAATTATTCCAACGTTGCCCCGCAGTGATTGCAGAATCGAGAGTTCGCAGGATTGAGCATACCGCAGGTTGGACAGGCGGCCTGGGCTGAGGCCGGGGGTGAGTCTGGCACGATCTTGGGAGCGGCCGGATCAGTGGCCGTATTTCTGGAAACCGGGTCGCTGTTCTGGTTGACTTCGTCTAAGAAATTATCACTCATTTCTTTGGCGCCGCGTCGAAATTCGGTCAGGCCCCGTCCGATGCTGCGCCCGATCTCAGGCAAGCGCGAAGGGCCAAATATTAACAGCGCCGCAATTGCGATCGCAAAAATGTGGATTGGTTGGATTCCGAATGGCATACATACACCTTTAATTTGCTAAGCATACAAATATTAAAATCTTTATCAACACACTTTGTTATATCGCGAGCATATTAACCAGGTATGAAAAATATTTTGAAAATTGCTCACGCCAGACTTAGATTCGCCGCTTATATCCTTCGAACCGCCCGCTGCGAACCAGCGCCGCCACCAGAAATGCACCCATCACGGCGAACCCCACCAGGGCCGGCCCGGGCTGGCCCCAAAAGAAGGTCTGCCCAACAGACTGCAGGCCCCAGGTGAGGCCGAATAACAGCAGCATGGGTCCCGGCGGCACATCCGGGCGGCCAAACAGCAGGGTAATGACGCCTGATATCACCAGCCAGCCCAGATAATTACTCCAGGGGATGCCAAAATAGCCAGATGGGGTGTTCCAGTTCCAGAAGCCCCAGGCGACCATCTGCGGATCGAGCAGCAGGTCCCAGGCAGTCAGCGCCGCCGCGCTCACCAGGGCAAAGGCCAGCCGCCGGTTGGCGCGCGTCCCCAATATGCCCGCCGCCACCGCCCAGGAGGGTGGCAGCATCATCAGCCAGGCCAGCGGGATCCACAGCGGCACGCCCAGCACCTGCGGCTGGAGCAGCGCGGAATATTGATACTGCCCGAAAGGGAAGCCCCAGGAGCTGCCGGCGTATTCGGCCAGCCAGGTCAGGGCCACGATGCCCAGCCCGGCACGCAGCGCGCCCGGCCAGCCCCAGGATTGAGCCAGCAGCCAGATCACTCCGGCGGCCTGCGCCAGCACCCCGGCGGCGATCCCCTGGCTGAAAGCCTCAACGCCCAGCGCCTGGCGGGCCACCAGCAGCGACAGCAGCACCAACCCCCAAAGGGCAGCCGGCAGCAGGCGCGCGGCGCGGCCAAAGAGCATGATTTATTTACCAACCAGTTCAGCCGGCCGAAAGCGCAGCGCCGACCAGGTTTCGTCCAGCGCTACAATCCGAATCCCGCGCCAACCGGAAAGTTGTATGGCTGCATCCAACCGGTCGCGGTTGACGTCTGTTTTGATCCCAGAGCTGCCTTTGGCATAGGCCACCCACATCAGTCCGCCCGGGAGCAGGCCTTCCAAGGCCTCGGTCCAGCGCGCGGGCACTTCCACCATGGCAGTGACGAAAACCAGGACTGCGTCCATCTTGTTTTCCACGCCTGCCAGCACCCGGCAGCCTTCCAGCTCGGCGGAGAGTGCTTCAAAGATCCCGGGCGGGGGATAAAGCACCCCCAGGCGCTGCCCGGGTTTGATCTGTAGTTTTTGAGTTAAGGTTGCCATAATTACTCCGAACATTTTAACCGCAGGTCCACCCGGATCTGCGGTTACTTTTCACCCGTGGTTCGGGGTGGAAAGCGCTGTCACATGGCCCGACCTTCCCCCAGTTTTGTGGACAGGGTTAAAATATGAGTTGTTCAAAGTCGAAAGCACGAATATCTTCTAAACCAGTTTTTCGCGCAGCTTGGCGCTGGTGAAGTCCATCAGGGCCACCACCAGCACGATGATCGCCACCACGGTTCCGGCTTTATGGTACTGCAGCGAACCGAAGTATGTGTACAGGGTCAGGCCGATCCCACCGCCGCCGGCAAAGCCGATGATCGTGGCCATACGGATGTTGATATCCCACTGGTAGATCAGGTATGACACAAAAGGCGGCACGATCTGCGGCAGGATGGCATAATACACTGTCTGCAAGATATTGGCCCCGGTGGCCGTGACCGCTTCAATCGTTCCCGGCTCGATATTCTCGATCGCCTCGGAAAACAATTTACCCATCAAGGCGAAGGTTGTAACCGCCAGCGCCAGCATGCCGGCGAAGGGCCCGATGCCCACCCAGAAGACGAAGATCGCCACGTACAACAGGGCTTCGATCGAGCGCAGCACATTGAAGATCGAACGCACCAGCACGTAGATCCAGGCCGTAGCCGGGGAGCGTCCCGTCAGGTTGCGCGCTGCCAGGAAGCTGAACGGCAGGGCAACGATCGCGCCCAGGGTGGTGGCCAGCATAGCCTGGAAGATGGTCACCAGAATCTGCTGGAGTACTGAGTCGAGGATGGCGGGGGTCAGGTCGATTTTCAGGAAATCCCCCACCAGGCGCAAGAAGGTAGGCGCCGGCTCGAACAGGGCTGCCGGGTTGACCTCGGACACCACCCAGCAGTAAGCAAACGCCACCATCCCGAGCACTACCAGGATCGAAGTCCTCAAAATCTTGGGCCAGCGGCGGCCTTGTACAGGGGTTTCACGCGGCTGGTCGCGCAGGATGTTGTCGCGCCAGCGGGCGCTGATGTAATCGACGATGATGATCACCACCGCCACTGCCCACAGAGCGGCGCCGTATTGGGGGTAGGCTCCCAGGCGGATAGTTTCCAGAACGAAAAATCCGATCCCACCCCCAGCCACAAAGCCGACGATCGTCGCCGAGCGCATGTTGATATCCCAGCGCAGCAGGGTGTAAGCCAGGAAGGGCGGCACAATCTGCGGGATGATCGCGTAGCGGATCACCTGCAGCAGGTTGGCGCCGGTTGCCCGCACCGCTTCCGCCGGCCCGGGATCGATATGCTCGATTTCCTCCGAAAACAGCTTGGCCAGGGCGGCGATCGAATGGATGGTCAGGGCGAGCATGCCGGCGAACGAGCCCAACCCCACCCACACTACCAGGATTAACCCCCACACAATCGTATCCACCGCCCGGATGATGTTGAGCAGGGCGCGCATTACGTAATAAATGGCGTTGCCGCCGGGCACGCGCGACATTACGTTGTGCGCTGCCAGGAAGCTGAACGGGATAGCCAGGATAGTGGAGAAGATCGTCGCCAGCAGCCCCATGGCAATAGTTTCGACCAGAGTGCCCGGAATGTACTGTTTTATTTCGATTTTGTTCTCGGCCCAACCCACCACGACCATCCATCTGGGAGGCATGTCTACTTTTACCCGGCCGATGATGTCCAGCATATTATCGCTGACCCGGATCACGCCCTGCGCCGGGCGCCCGCCGAGCAAGTTGCCAGCGGCACCCACCAGGCAGTCCCAGGCGCAGATCTGATCTTCGCCGTTAATGTTGATCGTTAAAATATCCGGGTTGGCCAGGTCTCTCAGGACCAGCTGCGCATTATGAATGCGCGTAACCAGGCGGTCGAGTTTCACACCGGTTACATTCCAGGCGATGACGTACAGGATCACCACTGCGAATAGGACCCCAAACAGGGTGCTGTAGGTTTTTCCGGTAACCGGGCCGCGCGCGTCCAGCACGTTCCACAGCCAGAACAGGATAAACGGCAGCCACAACCAGGTGGTGATCAGCGAGCCGATTTCCATCTGGCCAATTTTCTGGCGTACGAACGACCAGTTGACCAGGTATCCGAGAATGGGCGTCAATAGAAAAATGACGACCCCGCGCCAGCGCCGGCCCTGGATAAACTGCCCCAGGCCGGGGATCACCAGCGATGACCAGGAGGCGAGAATAGAGGAATTGGAAGGATCGAGAGTTTGGTTGAATGAGGTCATGAAATATTTCTTATGGCAGCCCAAGGACTGCCCGGTCAAAAAGCTTGCTAAATTATGGAGATTCTTTCGGCTTCTTGTCCGTAGATCGCCTTAAATTGGGCATCGTCGATCTGGCTCGGACTGCCTTCAAACACCAGTTTGCCATCTTTCAGCGCAATGACCCGGGTGGCGTAGCGGTGAACCAGATCCAGAAAGTGTAAGCTGCACAATACGGTGATCCCGTGCTCTTTATTGAGCTGTTCGAGATATTTCAAAATGGAATGGGCCAGCACCGGGTCTAAGGATGCCACCGGTTCATCTGCCAGGACCACTTTCGGCTCCTGCATCAAGGCCCGGGCGATGCCCACCCGCTGCTGCTGCCCGCCGGAGAGCGAATCGGCGCGCACGTGCGCCTTTTCCAGCAGGCCGACCTGTTCCAGGCTGGCAACGGCCCGCTTGTGGTCCTCTGCTGAAAACACGCCTAAAAGGCTGGAAAGGGTACCCACATAACCCAGGCGCCCGGTCATCACGTTGGTCATCACCGATGAGCGTTTCACCAGGTTGAACTGTTGGAAGATCATCCCAATCTGGCGCCGGATGTTCCGGATTTCGGCGCCCTTGGCGGCGGTGACTTCCATATCGTCCATAAAAATTTTACCGGAAGTGGGTTCGACCAGACGGTTGATGCAGCGCAGCAGGGTCGATTTGCCCGAACCACTCAGCCCGATGATCACCAAAAATTCACCGTCGGCGACCTCGAAGCTGACGTCGGTCAGGGCCTGTGTTCCATTAGGGTAGACTTTGGTAAGGTGTTCTATTCTTAGCATGGATTAATTATATGCAATCTGAGATTTCTGGTGGGTGATATATTTCGGGAAGTTTAAAGGGGTGGCTCAGCCACCCCTTTAAAATATGTGCTTGATGTTAAAAAACAACTGGTAGATCGCAGGATCTACCAGTTATTTTTTTGAAAATTACTTGACCAGCGAAGCGGGATCCACACCTGCTTTCGCTAGAACTGCGGCGAAGGCATCATAGAATGTCGCGTCGATCTTCTGGAAAGCGTCGACGGAATACAGACCGCGCAGGACAGCATTGCCGCCCGGGTCCTTGGACATGGCCAGTAGACCATCGGCGATGGCAGTCTGGAAGGTAGGATCCAGAGTCTTGATGAACTGAACGCCGTCATTAGGGATACTGTCGGTATCCGCGAAAACGACCACTTTGGTGGTGATGTCCGGATACTTGCCCTGAAGGTTAGTCGCGGCGTCGGTTAACACATTGATGTAGGTGACGCCCGCATCGCAGTCGCCATTGTAAACCGCGACGGCCACGTTGGGGTGGGAGCCGGCGTTCTGTACGCCCTTGAAGTCAGTCGCGGGATCGATGCCATTGGCCTTAAGCACAATGTTGGGGACGATGTAACCGGAAGTTGAGTTCGGATCGACGAAGCAGAACGTCTTGCCTTTCAAATCCGCAAACGTCTTGATGTTGGCGTTTACGTTGGCGATGAACTGGCCTTTGTAGAAAGGTTCCAGTTGGCCGCCGAGGGCTTTGTCTGGATCCAAATCATTGGTGCTGTATTTGCGCAGCACAGCCAGGGCGGGCACGATTTGATACTTTTGCTCGGCCAGCAGGACCGAGAAGGTGTTCAAGAAACTTACCTGGGCTTTCTCGGCGCCCATGGCTTCGATCGACGCGCCAAAGGAGGTGCCAACTTCGATCGTGAAGTTCAACCCGGTCATCTTGCCCAGGCAGGTGGCGATGTCATTCCCGGCCTTGGTGATCTTGCCCGTGTCGCCCGAGGGGACGAAGGTGATCACGATCGGTTTGTCGGGGGAGCCTAACTCACCGGCCTTTGCCGTGGGAGGATTGGCCATCGGGGTGCAGGCTGGCGCCGGCACAGTCGGCGCTACGGTTGCCGCCGGGGCAGTAGTAGCCGCAGGAGCAGTGGTGGCTGCAGGGGCTGAGGTTGCGGGGACTGCGGTTGGCGCGGGCGTTGCCGCAGGCGCACAGGCCGCCAGAAGCATCGAAAAGGCGACCAGGACTAAAAAGAAAATACGTACAGGTTTCATGCTAATTCTCCTTCTTCAAATGAACGGTAGAAATTGGAACTGACGTGTATTTAGTATATCACCATCATAATTTTTGGACGGTCAGATCAAAAATTTTAAGGATTGAACTATCTCAATCATACCTGGTCATTTTCCATGGGCTGCTCGATCTGGCCACGGTGTGGTTGTATGGGCATCGCCTGAAGCATTAGAATGGCGTTTTCATCCGGCTTTCAGCCTTTTAGCGCCGCTTCTGCTTCGCTCAGATGCTCACCGCGGTGCATGGCGCGCACCACCCAGCGTTTGTTGGTAGCGTAAAGGTCTTCCAGCAGGCTTTCAGAATAGGTTTCCAGGCGCTTATCCATGGTTTCGGCGGTCTCGATCCCGATCCTGGCCGCCTCGCGCGGGGGGATGGCCGCCCACAGCGGCAGCGAGAGATCGTTGACAAAAATATCGATCTGAGGGATGAATACCTTGCCGTCTTGCTCGGTCTTGTCCAGTACGTACATTACCCGGCGGTCCCAGAAGGCCAGATGGGCAAAAACGATCGCCACCGTCCAGTGCTGCCCGACCGGGTGGCGCATTTCCTGGTCGCTTAACCGCGCCGCCAGCTCGCGCATGCGCCGGGTGGAAGCCCGGTTGAGTTCGATATATCCTCGATCCAGAGCCATGCCGCACCTCTTTTTTGCAGTAATTGTTTATAGTTCTCGTCAAGTATACTTTGTTTCGTGGATAAAATATATCTATAGAACAATCGTAAACCGCGTACCGTTTCCATTTTGCGGATAAGCCGGGCTGGTCACCGTGACCTGACCGCCGTGCGCTTCCACCAGCTGTTTTACGATCGCCAGGCCCAGACCCGAACCCCCGCTGGCGCGGGCCCGTGATTTATCTGCCCGGTAAAAGCGGTCAAAAACATACGGCAGGTCTCCGGCCTGAATGCCTGGGCCGCTGTCGGTGACCGTGATTTGCAGCCTGCCATCCTGACGGGCGGCGGCTTCCACCACGATCGTCCCCTCCTGCGGGGTATAGCGCAGGGCATTCCCGACCAGGTTGGTGAGCACCTGGGTGATGCGGTCGGAATCGAGTGACCGTTCCGGCAGGCCCTCCTGGATTTTTCCCTCCAGTTGGATGCTGCGCTGGGCAGCCTGGGGTTTCATGCGCTCCACCACCTGTTCAACCAGCGCGCCCGGCGCGGTCGGCTGGCGCTCAAGCGGCAGTTCGCCGGCTTCGGCCAGGGAGAGCAGGCGCAGATCGCCCACCAGGCGGTTGAGCAGCTGGGTTTCCTGGTAAATGGCGTTGACCTGCTCGGAGTTGAACGGCAGTACGCCGTCTAGCATGCCTTCGGCGTTCGCCTGGATCACCGCCAGGGGGGTGCGCAGCTCGTGGGCTACATCCGCCACCAAATGGCGGCGCTGGGTCTCGGCTTTGGCCAGGCTTTCAGCCATCGAGTTAAAAGTTTCCCCCAACTGGCCAATTTCATCCTTCGAGCGAACCGTGACCCGCTGGCTCAGGTCCCCGGCGGCGATCGAACTGGCGGCTTTTTGCAGCTGGCGCATGGGCGCCGTGATTTGAAAAAACAGGCCGGCCCCCAGGATCAGGGCGATGACCCCGGCGATCACCACCGCGGTCAGGATCGAGCGGTTGACCGAATCCAAAAAATCGCTGGCCGGTGTGCCCTGCCCGAGCTGGGAATCAGGGGTAACGATCAGGGTGCCAACCTGCTGGCCACCCAGCAGCACCGGCTCTCCGGCGGCAATATCCGCGGGCAGCAGCGATTTTCCCACCAATTCACCACCCGTGTCGCTGACCACGACCCCCTGGGAATCGGCCAGCACCAGGCGCTGGCCCATCAACATCGCAGCACCGTTCGCACCGTATCCGCGGCCCTGGCCGCCCATTATGTGCCCCGCGCCCATCCCACCGGTCGTCAGGCCGGATTGGAGGAGCGAGTCCACCCCCTGCCAGTCGTTCTTTTGAGCGTAATAATCCGCCAGAACCGGCGCCAGACTCTGCGCCCAGGCCTGGCCGCTGCGCGTGGTGTACAGGTTAAAGGCGGATTGCGTGGCCTGGCTGGTCAGGAGCGAAATGACCACTGCCCCAATGGCGATCACCAGCAAGAAGGCGCCCATCAGTTTATAGATCAGGCTGCTACGCATGGGTGGCTGCCTCCAGTTTATAACCCAGGCCGAATACTGTCTGAATGTGAGTCGGCTTGCGCGGGTTGGTCTCAAGTTTTATGCGGATATTCTTGATATGGGCGTCGATGGTCCGTTCGTAGCCCTCGAAGGCATCACCCTGAGCCTGTTCCATGATCTGCAGGCGCGAGAAAACTCGCCGCGGCTGGCGCGCCAGCACCACCAGAATCCCGAACTCGGTGGGGGTCAGCTCGATGGAGCGTTTCCCCAGGGTTACGGTGTGCAGGTCGAGATCGATTTGCAGGTCGCCAACGCGGATGGTCTCGCTCTGGAAAGGGGCGCCGGCGGTGCGGCGCAGGATCGTGCGCACGCGCGCCACAACCTCGCGTGGGCTGAAGGGCTTGATCACATAGTCATCGGCGCCCAGTTCCAGTCCGATCAGCTTGTCGGTTTCTTCCACGCGGGCGGTGAGCATCATCACGGGAACATCCGAGGCGCGCCGGATCGTGCGGCAGACTTCCATCCCGTCCAGGCCGGGAAGGTTGAGGTCCAGGATCACCAGGTCGGGTTTTTCATGCTGGAATACCGCCAGGGCCGCGCTGCCGTCCGCGGCGCTGACCACGGCGAACCCGGCTTTCTCAAGATACGCTTTGACGACTTTGACAATCTGTGGCTCGTCGTCGACCACCAGTATTTTCTTCGTAGTTGCATCCATGGTTTTATCATACATGCTTTTTGTGAAGTTTTCACGAGCAGGATATGGAGAAGTTATGAAGATCAGTTGTCGTCAATGTGAACGTGTTAGCCTCCATACAGTAAAATAAAGCAGACAATCAACTCTGTCCATTTATGTCAAGTCCTTATCCCGCCGGTCAGACCTGGCGGGCTGTGCTCACAAAGGAGATGTGTGAAAAATGATCGCTGAAACTCATAAATTTACCCTCGATCCGTTTGAAAACCAGACCGATGTTGGGTCGACCCACCACCCGGGTTCCTGTGAGGTTGACCCTGCACGGCAGGTCTTTACCATCGCCGGCGCCGGGGCCAATATCTGGGGTGACCACGACGATTTTCACTTTGTGTGGCGGCGGATGCGCGGCGATTTCATCGTCACCATGCGGGCCGCGTTTGCCGGCCCGGGCGCGGGGACGAACCCGCACTGCAAACTGGGGTGGATGGCGCGCGCCAGCCTCGACACCGCTTCGCCGGCAGTGAGCACCGGCATCCACGGCGATGGGCTGGTTTCACTCCAATATCGCCGCGAACAGGGCGGGCAGACCGCAGAGGTGAGAGCCCCGCTCAGCGGAGCAGAGGTGATCCAACTTGAACGAAAAGGCAGCACATATGTGATGTCGGTGGCCCAATTTGGCCAACCCTTTACCACCGTCCAGGCCGGCGAAATCGACCTGGGGGATGAGGTATACCTGGGGCTGTTTGTCTGTTCGCATGACGACGAGATTGTGGAAAAAGCCGTTTTCCAGGATGTGCGCATGGTGAAACCGGTCCAGATCGGGTTCGATCGCGGAAGGGATCCGTTTGGCAGCCGCCTGGAGATCCTGGACGTTGCCAGCGGCCACCGCCAGATCATTCACAGCACAGACAGCGTGTTTGAGGCGCCCAACTGGACGCGGGACGGCAAGGCCCTGGTGTTTAACAGCGAAGGACACCTCTACCGCTTCGACCTGGCGACCAGGTCGGCAGCCCTCATCGATACCGGGGATGTCGTCAGGAATAACAACGATCACGTCTTATCTTTCGATGGCAGCATGCTGGCGATCAGCAGCCAGAGCGGGATTGAAGGCCACTCCAGGGTGTACAGCGTGCCCCTGAAAGGAGGCCAGCCGATGCAGATCACCCCGACCGGGCCGTCTTACCTGCACGGTTGGTCGCCGGACGGAAAGTTCCTGGTGTTCACCGGGCGGCGCAATGGCATCTTCGATATATACCGCGTGCCAGCCGGGGGAGGGGAAGAAACGAATCTTACGAACTCGCCCGCCCTGGATGATGGGCCGGAATACACACCGGACGGCAAGTATATTTATTTCAACTCGGTGCGCAGCGGGCGCATGCAGATCTGGCGCATGCGCCCCGACGGCAGCAGTCCGGAGCAGTTGACCGATGATGAATACAACAACTGGTTCCCGCATATATCGCCCGACGGGAAGCAAATGATCTTCGTGACTTACCTGGTGGGTGAGGTCGAGCCGAGCGATCACCCGGCGGCGAAACGGGTCTACCTGCGCAGGATGCCTTTGGATGGCGGCACGCCGGAAGTAGTGGCTTACCTGTACGGCGGGCAGGGCACGATGAACGTGCCTTCCTGGTCGCCGGATGGGCAGCAGGTGGCCTTTGTCAGCAATACGGTGCCGTTTTAAAAAAGATAACGGCAGCCAAAACACAGAATTGGCCGGCGAACCGGCCAATTCTGTGTTTTTAATTGATGTTGGGTATATCGTGGGTTGGCTTACTCTGCCGTGGCAGCCAGGGGGCAGTCGGGGTTGGCGTACTGACCCAGGCCCGCGCCGGCATTCGCGCCGTGCATGCCGCGGCTCTGCCCGTTGGCCGAATTTCCTGCGCCGCGCTGAGCCATCCAATCTGCCTGGGCCTGGGTCAGGGTGCCGCCGGTCACGGATTGCTGTAAAGCGGCCGTGCGGGCCTCTGCCATCAGGGTGCGCAGATCTTCAAAAGTCATGCCGTTCGCCAGGGCGATCTGCGAAAGGGTTTCCCCGCTCGTCAGGCGCGTGTTGAGTTCATCCACGCTCAGGCCGAGCTTTTCGGCGTAGAATGGGATCATATCTTCGTGCAGATAGCCGTCCTGGTTCTGGGCCTGGGCAGTGCCCATCCCGCGTCCGGGGGTGACGGCCTGGTTCAGACCTGCACCGGGAGCCTGCGGGTTGGGACCCTGGGCAAAGACACTGCTGGTGGTGGCGACGAACGCCGCGGCTGCCGCGGCCAAAATTACGATACTTACAAGGAACTTATTCATGGTACATCTCCGTTTGTTTTTTATTTCCTGAGGCACTGCCTTTGGATTGATATTAGGATAGCAAACGGGTTTGAATAAGTTGTGAACGGTGGCCGAATTTCCTGTGAAAGTGATCAGAGAAGCTTATGGATCAAATGTCTGGCTTCTTCGCCGCGTTCTAACGCGAATTCACATACCTGAGCCCACCCGGCGATCATTTCTTCCGGCTGGCAGTTGAATGCGACGATCCCTGGCCCATTTTCTGCCCCAAATATACTTGCAAATGCTGGAATCCCAGCCCCGCACCACAAGGCCAGCCAGGTGGTGTAAGCCAGGCGCAGCCGATCGCGGTCGCCATCCCAGCCGGAATCGTGCAGCCCTGCCAGATATTCGGGATAGACTGCAGATTCTAATTCGGGAAGGCCACCGGCTTCGATCTCGAACAGCAGTCCGCTGATACCTACCAGTGAAGCCAGGTCGCCGCCTAACGAGTCGCTCCCGGCAAGAGCCCAATCCAATGCGACCAGTTCATCCTGTCCATCGGCGGCAGGACGAATCAGCAGGTTGCGCCGCGAAAAATCAAAATGGGAAAAGACCCGGGGAAGCTGCTCCATCACCTGAATAAACGATTGCCGGTCATCCAGCAGGCGGATGGCTCTGGAAATTGTTTTAGGAGTAAAAATTTTCTCCACCCTGGGGTCAAACTTCCAGGCTCCTTCTTTGAAGAAAAATTTTTCAGCCGTTTCCATCCAATTTTGCACATGATTCCGGCATAGCCAAGGATCGTCTGGCAAGTAACCCGAAGTGAAGCAAGCCCCGCTCATCCAGCCCAGTCGGCGGGCTGCAAAGCAGTATTGGTCCAATGCCCAGCGCGGTTGGCTGGTATCGCGCACAAATTCCAACCATGCCAGCCCACCGTCCTCCCATTCCTCGGTATGATAACAGCGGGGAGTGGCTACTGGACCGGGCAGGCGCTCGAGCAGGCCGGATTGGGCTAGGGCCAGTTCGCGTTTCCAGTAAAACAGGTGGCCGGGCTGGTCATTGATCACCGGGGGTTCCAGGGCGAATTTTTTTAGAACCACCGACCAGGGTCTTTCTCCGCGGTGGTCTTTGCCATGCCCGCTGACCAGCAGCAGACCGTTGGGGTTGGCCAACCCTTTGTCGCTCAGCGATCTGACCACCCAATCGGTAACGACGAAATCCGGACTGTCCTGATCTCTGCATACTACCTTTGTGAGCAGTATAGGGTCGATGGTTTGATTTGGCACTGTGACAGGTTCGCCCATGGGATTTTTCCTCTACCAATAAAAAAAGCAAATGACCCCGTTACAGGTTGGTTTATTAGCGAGAAAAGCACGCATATTATTTATAAATAGCATAAACAATATGCGATAATAGTACAGGATTTGTACAAAAAAACAAGAGCGAAGATTCATCCTCCATTCTAAAAGCAAAAACCCGGAGTGAAAGCAACTCCGGGTTTTTGGATTGATTGGGCATTAATTCCGAACGGGCGGCTCAGCGTGTGCCCAGCAGCAGATCGATGGTCAGCTGGTCGAGTTTTTCATATTTCAGGCCGCGGTCGCTGATCGCTTTGCGGTCAAAGGCGTGTCCCTTGAGCGCGGCGGCTTTCGCGGGGCTGAACTTGCCCTGGAAACCTGCCATGCTGCCGTCATCGGCATTAATTTCAGCCAGTAATGCCTGGATTTCGCTGTCGGCGTTGAACTGGCGCGCTTTTTCCTTGAAGATCAGGTAAGAACGCATGCAGCCGCGGGCGAAATCTTTCACACCCTCGTAATCTTCGCTGCGGAAAGCGTGCGCATCGAAATGCCGGCTGCCGGCATAACCCACGTCCTCCAGGAATTTAACCAGGAAGAAAGCCTGTTTGATACTCTGCATGCCGAAGCGCCAGTCCTGGTCGAAGCGCGAGTAGTTCTGATCGTTGAGGTCGATGTGGAACAACTTGCCGGCGTCCCAGGCCTGGGCCACCGCGTGCAAGAAGTTCAACCCGGCCATTTGCTCGTGGGCAAATTCGGGGTTGACCCCCACCATCTCGGCGTGTTCCAGGGTGGCGATGAAGCCCAGCATGGCGCCCGTCGTCGGCAGGTAGATGTCGCCGCGCGGTTCGTTAGGCTTGGCCTCCAGTGCGATCTTGAAGTTGTAGCCCATGTTCAGGTTGTACTCGCACAGGAAATTGAGCGCCTCGCGGAAGCGTTTCAAGCCGTCTGCCGGGCTTTTGGTGGCGTCGCTTTCGATGCCTTCGCGCCCGCCCCAGAAGACGTAGATTTTCGCCCCCAATTCGGCGCCCAGGTCCATGGCGCGCATCGTCTTGTGCAGCGCATAAGCGCGCACCTTGGGGTCGTTGGCAGTAAAGGCCCCATCCTTGAATATGGCGTCGCCGAACAGGTTGGTGGTTGCCATGGGCACGACCAGACCGGTTTCTTTGAGCGCCTGTTTGAAATCTTTGACAATCTGGTCGCGTTCGGCCTGTGTGGCATCGATCGGCACCAGGTCGTTATCGTGAAAGTTGACGCCGTAAGCGCCGGTCTCAGCCAGCAGGTGTACAAGCTGCACCGGGCTCAGTGCTTCGCGCACCGGTCCGCCAAAGGGGTCGCGGCCGATCGAGCCGACCGTCCACAGGCCAAAGGTAAATTTGTGCTCGGGTTTGGGGGTATATAGATCTGACATTCGAAAGCTCCTGTTGAAAAATTTTCCCGTTTTTGCCTTTCAATTCGCGCAGCTTTCACGCAAACAGGCTGTTGTTCTGCTATTGATTTTGCCCGATTATTGCAATTTTGGCAATGCCCACAAGCGATCAGGTAATCATCCAGCTTCCGGGAGGTTCGGAATAACTTTTTTCAATGGGTCATCGGTTTGTTCATTTTTTTGGCGCAGCCACGCGCAGCATCGGTTATATAATCTGTTCAGATGAAGTGTGGTACCAAAAAAAGCATATTTTATCCGTTCCCGTGATTTTCTTTCTAAGGAGCAACCCATGGACGATCTTCTTTCCGCGGCGCAGGCTATTTTCCGCGATACCCCTTCCCGCTGGGCGGGCCTGGTCCAATCCTTCCCGCTCGAACTGCTCGTCCGCGTTCCCGCGCCGGGCGAATGGTCGGCGCTGGAATGCCTGCAGCATATCCTGGATGTCGAGCAAACTTTTCACACCCGCCTGCTGGCCTTTCAGGCCGGGCGCGATTTCCCGGATTTTAACCCCGACGAGGAAGGCACGCCCCCCGGCGGCCAGCCCAACCCGGCCGACCTGGCGGAGCGCTTTGCCGGCCTGCGCGTGGAAAATCTGGCCCTGCTGGCCACCTTTGCCCCCAGCGACTACACTCGCCGCGTGCGCCATGCCGAATTAGGAATGGTCACCCTGGGCGAGCTGGTGGCCGAAATTGCCGCCCACGACCTGATGCACACCGTCCAGGCCGAACGCGCCATGATGCAGCCTTTCATCGCCGCCTGCGGCCCGTGGAAGATCTATTTTACCGACCACATCGCCGCCGGATCATAGTTCCGCAGCGAACGGAGCTTTCTTGAGCCTGCCGACCTTCGAACAGGTGTTTGCCGACCGGGATGAAGCATCCTTCAGCCCTGATGAATTAATAATGCTGGCTTCCTTCAACCGCCGCCTGATTATCGATCTGCCGGGGATCGATCCGCACATTGTCGGTCAGCGCGGCCATGACCTGCTTTCCAAGGAGGCTCTGGCCCAGCTGATTGAGGAGCATCTGCCGGCTCTCGGCCTGGAGCGCTGCCCGGTCAGCGAACTTCCGCCTGGTTTGAATGCCTGTCTGGAATCGGTGGATGATGCCCGCCGGGCTGCCGCAGAAGCGGTGGCGGACGAGATTGGACGGCGTCTGGGCTATCTGCTGGCTTCGATCCTGCTGTCGACGCAGGGTCTTACTACGCCGATGGTCGGTTGGGAGAAAGCTTATCTCAACCACTGGCGCACCCAGATCAAACACGTCACCCTGGGCGGTGGGCATGCCAATGGGGCGCTGGGCCAGCGCCTGTGCCGGGCCGCGGCTCAGGTCCTGCAGGTGTGCGGCTTGCGCCAGCCCGACCTATCGGTCGCCGGGGATCCTTCGGTCCTGCCGTTGGTCGGCGCGGCGCGCAGCATCCCACCGGGAGGCTGGAGCGCCGCTGCGCTGGCGGATTTTGGCGGCAGTTTTGCCAAGCGGGCGCTGGCCCGGTACGGTGAAGACGGCGCCCTGCACAGCCTGCAGGTGCTGCCGGCGGTCCCCATCGCGCATCTCACCCTGGAAGGTCAATCCGCCGGCCTGGCCCAGGCGATGATTTCCATTCTGGCGGATACCATCCGCCGCGCCGGTCCGCAGGTCTCGCTCGCCCCGCAGGTGATCTGCAGTTTGGCTGTCTATCTGCAGGATGGGCGGCCGGGCCAATACGCCGGGCGCAACATGGGCACCTATTCCTGGTTAAACGCGCTGGCCGAGGATCTGCTGGCCTGGTTCTCGGAGCGTGTCTCTACCGCCAGCGGGAGGCAGGTGGACTTCGTTTTAGCGCACGATGGCGATGCGGCTGCCGCGGCGCTGGCCGGGCAGGCGCACACTGCCGTGCTCATGCTGGGCTCTGCCCTGGGGGTCGGTTTCGCGCCTCCCGGCGCGCGCTTCCGCCCGTTGGCCCCGGGTTTCAAGGTCGTTTTTTCTGGCAGCGATTTTTCCCTACCAACCTACATCCATTGAATTTATACTTAACCTCAAGGGTATTCATGCTCACCTCGTCTTTCAGACTTTCCTCATCGCCTATCCACGATTACCCGGCTGCGCTGGTGAAAATCCAGGCCATGCAATCGGCTGAAACTGCCCAACCGGGCTTCAATCCAGACCTCCAGACCATCTTGCTCACCCACGGGCAGAAGACCCGCCGCGCTGTGCTCTGGTTTCACGGCTATACCGCGGCGGTTCCTCAGTTCATGCAGCTCGCGGAAGAGTGCTTTGACCGCGGCTGCAATGTGCTCGTCCCCTGCCTGCCCCATCACGGTTTCAAGGACCGCCTGAGCCCCGAGACGAGCCGGGTCAAGCGCCAGGAATTGGTCCGGTTTACCGCCGCCATGGTGAATTGGATGCACGGGTTGGGGGATGAGATCGTGGTCGGCGGTCTTTCCATGGGTGGGACGCTGGCCTGCTGGGTGGCTCAGGAACGCCCAGACGTGAAAACAGTGGTGATCGTGGCCCCTTTCCTGGGCGCGAAGATCATCCCCACCCATCTGACGCGCATCGTTGCCACCGCCACTCAAATCCTGCCGGATTCCAGGCAGTGGTGGGACCCTGAATTGAAAGCAGACCTCACCGGGCCGGATTACGGCTATGTGCAGCATTCCAGCCGCAGCCTGGGACAGATCCTCAAGCTGGGTTTTCAGGTGGCTGACGCTGCTCGCCGGCGCCCACCGGCGGCAACGGAGATCTGGATGGTGCTGAACGACAATGATCCATCGGTGAATAATGAAATTGCCGGGCGGTTGGCAGCCTGCTGGCAGCAAGCCGGAGCGAAAAATGTGCGTATTTTTCGTTTTCCGGCCGCCTTGGGATTACCGCACGACCTGATCAGCATCGAACAGCCGCATGCCAACCCCCGGCTTGTGTATTCAGAATTGATGAAGATGGTCGGGTAGCACAGACGAACCAGGGTGGGGAACCCCGTTTGGAAAGGATCGCGTGATGATGGCAACTTCCTCAAGGAAAACCTCGGCGAAATGGATCGAACGGCTGCTGGCTGCCGCCGCAGTGTTGATCTGCCTGGCAGCGGATGTGGTCACCTGGCAGCAAATCAGCCTGCAGCAGCCGATCTGGCCCCTGCCGGGCATATATTTGGTGGAGGTATTTCTGGTCAGCGTGATAGGGGCTTTCGACGTCTACCTCGTTGGTCGGGCAGATCAGCGCAGCCCCGTGCTGGCCTGGATCGCCTCCGGCATGGTATTGGGCCTTGCCCTGGTCAGCGTGTGGTCGATCGGCTTGTTTTACTTTCCGGTGTGGGCGGCCCTGCTGGCGGCGGGTGCAATCTCGGCGCGGCGCCGGCATGCTCCCGTGCTGGGTTTGATTGCTCTCAGTCTGGTCGCCGGGCTGTTTCAGGCCGGGTTGATTTTGTGGATCGCCAGCCGGATCTTCATGCCATAGACATCATTCAAGCGGTCACTTCTTTTCCGGTTCTGCGGTACATGCGGTCGAAAACCACCATTAATACAACCGCGATGGAAGTGGTGATGTACAGGCCTGTCCCTGGGGCGATCAGGCTGGAGGTCACATTCACCGCCGTGTGCAGGCAGACCATCACCAGCAGGTTGCCCCGGGTGCGGTTGTAAAGCCAGGTAAAAATGAGGGTCAGCGGAAGGGTGGTGAAGGTGCGCATCAGCAGCCCGCTGAGCGGGTCGCCGAAGGTCTGGTTGTAATATCCGGTGACGTGCAGCGGCAGGTGCCAAAGCCCCCAGGCCAGCCCCAACCAGACGCTCGCCAGCAGCGGGTCGAAGCGTTTTTGCAGGCGCGGCAGGGCAAACCCGCGCCAACCGGCCTCTTCGCCGACCGGGCCGCCGTACAGGGCGGTCGCGAAGAGGGTCAGCGTCAGGTTGCGCAGGCTCTCGCTGGCCATAAAAGCCTCGGTCCATCCGAATAATGGCTGACCGCTGAGCAGCGAAATGAGCAAGACCCCCAAAATACTCAAGGTCAGCATCAACAGCAGGGCCACCGCGAACCACAAGGGGTTCGTGCGCCAGCGCGCCAGCGGGTTGAGCAGCGCGCGCACCCCGCTCAGGCTGGCATTGGTATTGAAAAAGATCCAGCCCGGCAGCAGGGTGGCGATCACCGCCAGCACCCAGTCGAACGCTCCCGCGCCGCTCGTCAGCAGGTGGCCGAACAATAACCAGTTAACGTAAACGGCCACGGTCAGCGCCAGCCCGCCTGCCAGCAGGCGCCGTCCCAGCGGGGCAGAGGTGCGTTCCCGATTACCCAGTGCTGTCACCAGCATCGCCGCCAGCGCCGGCCCGTATGTGCCAAACTGGATGAAGAAGGTGGCGGCGACCGGGTCGCTGCTGCGCAGCAGCGGCTCGATGAACCAGAAGATCCACGAGATCAGGAATGCCCCACCAAAATACAGCGGCAGAGCTTTTTCCTGGAAAATGGATGAGATGCGGGATGGCGTGGGGGCGGTGATTTCCATCATTGGTGCTTTCCTCTGTGGTTAATTATTGAGGCTGTGGCTAACGCCTGCCTATTTAAGAGGTATTTTTATGATTTTTCAAGGGTGCTTTTAATATTTTATTCGTAACCCGGTTCAACCGCCACCGGCTGGCACCACAAATCATTGCCGTCATACACCGCGGTCAGCAGCCCGGTGATTTTGCCGTCCTCCACCAGCAGCTGCGGGCGTTCACGCCGGGTACAGTGTAGCGTGCCGCCGCCGGTCAGGCGGATGTCGTGATCGTAAGCCACCACCGGGTCGAATTTCCGCCAGGTGCGCATCCCGTCCGGGGAAATCAGATGCACCCCCCAGCGGGTCTGCCCCGAGACCCCGCCCACATTATCTTCGCAGATGCAGTGTACCCCGGCCTCATTCTCGAAAAGAGCAAAGTCTTCCAGGGGGCACGCCGGCCAGACGTTATCATTTTGGATCGTGTACGGTCCGCTGAAAGCCGGGGCACTGGCGGCATACACCCGCAGTTGGGTGTCACGGAACAGCAGCCTGACGCTGCCGTCATCCCCGATGAGCACCGCCGGATTGTTGGATTCCTGGGAGATGACCGGTTGCGCGTTGCGCTGCCAGGGACCAGTGATGTGCGGGGCGGTGGCAAACCCCACCCTGCGCAGCAGGTCGCGCCCGTTGGGCTGGGTCGTGACGCTGTCGCTGCCGATGTAGAACAGGATGTAACCCTCGCCCGTGCGCTGGATGGTAGGGTTGTGCGCCATGCCCAAATCCCAGAAGGCCGGGTCGCGTTTCCCGATCACCACCTCTTGAAAAGTATACGGACCGGTGAGGGTCTGCGCGGTGGCGCGCACAATTTCCGAATGCCGGCGGTAGCCTTCCGGGAAAGGCCCATCTTTGGGCCACCGTGAGGCAAACAAATGGTATGTGCCGTCCACCCGCAGCACCGACCCGCCCCACACCCAATAACCCTCCATGCGAAACCCGCTCCCCGCTGGGACGGGCTGCAGGCGGTCGATCAAAGGAAGGCTGGCGTCTTCCGGATGGGAGTAGTTCAGATAGGTCATAATGGATTCTCCTGAGATCAAGGATGATGAACGCGAGTTCAATTCAGAATTTTACTCAAATTTTCCCGGATTTCCATGATTCTTACGGAATTTATCCCGCCAGAACCTTAGGTTAATATATAATGGCCTTATCCAAATTCTTGTGGAAGGAGAATACACATGGCGAATGAAGTGTTGCAGAAATTTTGGGGTCTGTGTGCTGAAGATGGGGCGCTCCAAAATTTTGCCAAGCGGCGCAAAATGAGTTTATATTTTCGCATCACCGACAGCGGTGACCAGTTTCATATGGTGTTTGATAATGGCACAGTTACCTCGGGAGAGGGCGCCCCGCCGAGTTCGCCAGACCTGGTGTTGAGCATGTCGTCCAAGACGTTGAATGACATGATGACCGGCAAATTGCACGGCGAGACAGCGGTGATGAGCGGGGCGCTGTATGTTTCGGATGAATGGAAAGCGATGGACATTCAGGGTATTCAGGGTGACCTGGCGCGGCTTTATAAGCAGGCCGCCAATTTATCCTGATCGCTTGTTTGGCGCGGTTTTCCTGCGCCGAGTCAACGGTTATTTTTTGGGGGATGGGGCTGCAGATGCATAACACCAGCCTCATCCTTCTTTATTGAAATAATGGAAAATGTGCAATGGACCTTACAAATTTCCCGACTATGAATATTCCGACCCGCATCCTGCTTGGACCGGGTCCATCGACGGCCGACCCGCGGATTTTACGCACGATGGCCGCGCCCCTCTTGGGGCACCTCGACCCTGCATTCCTGCAGTTAATGGATCGCATTCAGGAACTGCTGCGCTACACTTTTCAAACCCAAAATACGCTGACCCTGGCAGTGCCGGGTACCGGCATGGCAGCCATGGAAACGGCAGTGGCAAACCTGGTGGAACCCGGCGACCCGGTGTTGGTGTGTGTCAACGGCTTTTTCAGCCAGCGTATCGCTGAGATTGCCCGTCGCAATGGTGGGCAGGTGACGGTCATTAACCGTCCCTGGGGCGAGATCTTCAGCCCAGCCGACGTTAAGGCTGCCCTGGACCAGACTCCGGCCAAAATTGTGGGAATCGTCCAGGCTGAGACCTCGACCGGCGTGCTACAGCCGACAGCCGAGATCGCCCAGGTCGTGCATGCCCAGGGCGGGCTGTTAATCGTCAATTCCGTGACCTCGCTGGGCGGTGTGCCCGTTCAGGTGGATGCCAATGGGATCGACGCCTGCTATTCCTGCTCGCAGAAGTGCCTGGGCTGCCCGCCCGGGGCCAGCCCGGTGACTTTTAGCCCGCATGCGGTTGAAAAGATTCAGGCCCGCCAGTCTCCGGTGCGCACCTGGTATCTGGATGTGACCCTGTTGGGTAAATACTGGGGGCCGGAACATATGTATCACCACACCGCGCCCATCACCATGATGTATGCATTGTACGAAGGGCTGCGCATCACCGCCGAAGAAGGCCTGGAAGCGCGTTTTGCCCGCCATCGCGCAAATGCCGAACTGCTCTGGCAGGGATTGGGCGAGATTGGGCTGGAATTATTCGCCCCAGCGGAGTTCCGCCTGCCCACACTGACCACCGTGCGCATACCGCAGGGCGTCGACGATATGACCATCCGCAAGCGGCTGCTGAATGAGTACAATATCGAAATTGGCGGCGGGCTGGGTGATTTAAAGGGCAAAATCTGGCGGATTGGTTTGATGGGTTTCTCCTCGCGCCAGGAATATATCGTGATGCTGCTGGGCGCGCTCAAACGCCTGATCGGTTGAGCCTTGCCCTGATCTCGAGCCGGTTTTTCGAATGGAAACAATCTTATCGATTGGATGAGAAATGACAAATGAAGCCAAAGTGAAGATGGCTGTGGTGGGCGTAGGGGGCATGGGTTCCAACCATGTGCGCGATCTGGCCAAATTAGAGAATGTCGAACTGTGCGCGATTTGTGATATCGACCATGCCACCGCCGACCGGGTGGCGGCAGCTTACGGCGTGCGTGCCTATTACGATTATCATGATTTGCTCAACCAGGAAAAACCCCAGGCCATCACCATTGCTACGCCGCATTACGACCATACCCCGATCGCCATTGCCGCCTTCGAGCGCGGGATCCACGTGCTGACCGAAAAACCTCTGGCGGTACACGTCCGCGACGGAAACAAAATGATCGCTGCTTACCAGCAGGCTCTTCAAAAGCTGCCCGAATTAAAATTCGCCATCATGTTCCAGCAGCGAACTCAGGGCTTTTGGCGCAAAATCAAAAGTATGATCGACGCCGGGGAATTAGGCCGGCTGACCCGCACCACCTGGCTGATCACCGACTGGTTCCGCCCCCAGGTATATTACGACAGCGGCGGCTGGCGGGCCACCTGGGGAGGCGAGGGGGGTGGGGTACTGCTCAACCAGGCCCCCCATAATCTGGACCTGTACCAGTGGTTTGTCGGCATGCCCAGGCGCATCACCGGCCTGGCGGCGATTGGAAAATACCATAATATCGAGGTTGAAGACGAGGTCACGGCTGTTTTTGAACACGAAAACGGCATGGTAGGTCAATTTGTCACCACTACCGCCAAATCTCCCGGCGTTAACCGCCTGGAAATCGTCGGCGAGAAAGGCCGTCTGGTCTTCGAGGATGGCGAATTGATCTTTTACCGCAACCAGCAGTCGATGATCGAATTCAGCCAGGTCTCCCTGAAATTATGGGACAAGGTACCTTGCCAGAAAGAGTTGGTGGAATACGAGCGCGAGGGCCGGCCCGGGCACAGCACAGTATTGGAAAATTTTGCCAACGCCATTCTGCATGATGAACCCCTGGTCGCCCCAGGGGTCGAAGCGATCCGCTCCCTGACCCTGGGCAATGGGATTATGTTCTCATCTTTCCTGGGCCACTCCATTGAAGTTCCCTTTGACCAGGATGCCTATGCGGCTCGCCTGGAAGAATTGATCCGCACTTCCCGCTTTAAAAAGGTAGTGCGCGAAGTGACCTTCACGGAAGAAGAATTACAGAAAGCCTTCGGCTTTCATTGATCGGCGATGTGGTTTTCGCCCTTAAGCTGCAGTTAAGCGTTCGTAATCCTTCCTTAATACTCGTATGTTATACTGTTTTGCAGTTTACCGTCCATCCACCTGTTCATTACTGGTTCATCGCACCATTTTTAGTTTGACAAAGGGGA
This sequence comes from uncultured Chloroflexia bacterium, assembly GCA_963743005.1. GTDB lineage: Bacteria > Chloroflexota > Anaerolineae > Anaerolineales > Anaerolineaceae > CAVUNY01. The sequence continues at coordinate 84,274 of CAVUNY010000002.1, forward strand.
ATGAATGGCAGATCACCCGCCGGAGCGCGACCCATCGGCGAGATTGACGATAGGTTACCTGGCAACCGCGATTGGTGATGGCACCGCCCGGATGCTCTGGTCAGGTATTTATGAGCTTTGCCAGGCCAACAATATTAACCTGGTCAGTTTTACCGGTAGTGAGCTGGAGAGCCCGGGCGGTTTTTCCCGCCAGTCCAATTTAATTTACGACATGGTCGACCGCGGGCGCCTGGATGGCCTGGTCATCTGGGCATCCTCTTTGGCTGCTTATGTTGGCCCGGATGTGATCCAACGATTTTGTGAACGTTACCGGCCTCTGCCCCTGGTGGGGATTGGCCTCCCATTAGATGGTGTCCCTTCTATAATTCTGGATAGTTACCAGGGCATGCGCGATGCCCTGCTGCACCTGGTCGAGGAACACGGCCGGCGGCGGGTGGCTTTTTTGCGCGGCCCTCAGCAGCATCGTGAAGCGCAGCTCCGTTATCAGGCCTACCTGCACGTTGTCAGAGAGTTTGGTCTGGAAAGCGATCCTCTCCTGGTTGCGCCGCCTAACAACTGGGAGCGGTCCTGGGGATCAGCCGCGGTGCGCATGTTAATGGAAGAACGGGGGATGAAATTCGATGCCATTGCCTGTGTGAATGACGGACTGGCGGTGGGCGCAATTGAATATCTTCAGGCGCGCGGCGTGAAAATTCCGGATGAAGTCGCCATCATCGGCTTTGATAATATTCCGGAAGGCCGGGTGATCACCCCTCCGCTCACTACGGTGCCGATTCGCATGAAAGAACGCGGGCGCCAGGCCGTGCGCACCCTGCTGGCGCAGGTTCACGGTGAAACCGTACCGGGACTGGTGACCCTGCCCACTAAAGTGCGCCTGCGCCAATCTTGCGGCTGCCCGGACCCAATGGTGGTGGAAGCCGGGCTGCCTGGATCGAAGATCATGTTCTCGGTCACGGCAGACCAGCTGCAGCCGTGGACGGAACGGGTTGCTGCTCGCCGTCTAGAAATCCTGGCGGAAATGGAGCACGTCCTGGATTTGGATGAGAGCACACCCGGCTGGGCGGCCGACCTACTGGATGCTTTTCTCAACAAAATAAATTCAGATGCAGCCAACGGCTTCCCGACCACCTTGCAGCAGCTGCTGAGGCATTCCGCCCAGGCCGGCGGCGATTTGATTTCCTGGCAAAAAGTGGTCAGTGTGATGCGCGCCCGGGTGGTGCCCCTGCTGCAGCCCGGTACCGATCAATTGGAACGAGCTGAGCGTTATTTGCACCAGGCCCGGGTCATGATCAGCGAGGGCGCGGTGCGCGCGCAGGGTTTCCTGGAATGGAAAAAAGCCGAGGAACTTGACGAACTGCTGCGCATCCGCCAGGTGGTCTCAGGGGCGCAAACATTACAGGAACTGGTAGAAATCCTGGCGCGCGAACTGCCGGCGCTAAATATCCGCCGCTGCTATTTATCCCTGTATGTTGACCCTCGGGATCCGCTCAAGGGCGCGCGCCTGGTGCTGGCTTATGATGAAACCCGGCGCTACAAGGAGCTGGAAGGACAGGTGTTTTCCCCATCCTGGCGCATCACGCCGCTCGGCCTGGAGGCTGACCAGCCTCAAAACCTGGTGCTCTACCCCCTGTATTACCGCGACGAACAGCTCGGATTTATCTCATTGGATGCGCGAGTGTTCCAGGGCCGCGTGCACCAACTGTTGTGCGAGCAGGTCAGCAGCGCATTAAAAAGCGTACTGTTGGTTGAACAGAACCTGCAGCTTTATTACCAGGCGCTCGAGGCCCAGCATGTGGCGGAAGAGGCCAATTTGCTCAAAAGCCGCTTTTTGTCTATGGTCAGCCATGAACTGCTGACTCCGATGGTGCTGCTGGTGGGATTGAGCGAAATGATGCTGCGTGAAGGGATCGGCGACCGCCCGCCCCTGCCGGATGCCTACCGCCAGGATATGACGCGCATCCACGCCGGCGCCCAGCAGTTAGGCAGCCTGGTGCGGGATGTGCTCGACCTGGCGCGCAGCCAGCTGGGCCAGCTTAAACTGGCCCGCAAACCGATGAGTCTGGAGGATATGTTGAAGCCTGTGGTGCTGGTGGGTGAGCAGATGACGCGCAGTAAGGGGTTGATCTGGCGCACTGAAATTCCCTCTGTATTACCCCAGGTGTCAGGCGATGCCGCCCGGCTGCAGCAGGTAGCTCTTAACCTGGTGAGCAACGCGGTCAAATTTACCTCGCAAGGCGAAGTGGCCCTGATGGTCAACCTGGAGGAAGATCAGGTGACGATATCTATCCAGGATACTGGTCTGGGTGTGCCCCTGGCCGAACAAGCCGCGATCTTTGATGAATTTCGCCAATCCGAACGCACCGTATCCCGCGGTTATGGCGGGTTGGGGATCGGGCTGGCGATTTGCCGCCAGTTGATTGAAATGCATGATGGCCGGCTTGGCGTGCGCTCCAGCGGGAGTGAGAATGGGGGCTCAACATTTTATTTTACCCTGCCGGTTTTGGAGGCCCCGCCCATTATCCCGCAGGCTGCGCCCTCACAGTCGGTACTGGTCCTGACCAGCCTGGCGTCGCGCGCAATTCGTCTGCGAGAACATCTGGTTACCGAAGGTTTTCAGGTCGAGATTCTGGGGATCGATAAATCACCCGATTGGCTCACCAGCGTGCTGGAAGAGCCGCCCGGGGCAGTGGTGTTGGATATCCCGGTTGCGGAACGGGGATGGGAGTTGATGGAACTGCTGAAGAATAACCCCGCCACCCAGGAGATTCCGGTCATCTTTTACTCTTTCTTGCAGGAACAAAGCAGCGGCTCGATGCTTGCGCTGGATTACCTGACGAAACCGGTCGCTGGAGAAGCGCTGAACGGCGCTTTGGCGCGTTTTGGGCTTTCTGCCAACGGTGAGAATGGGGATTGCACTATTCTGCTGGCGGATGATGATCCAGAGATCCTGGATATGCATGCCCGCATGGTTCAGGAACACGTGCCCCACTGCAAAGTGCTGCGCGCGGCCAACGGGCGGATTGCGCTGGAAATGATGCGGCAAACCGTACCTTCGCTGGTGCTGCTCGATCTGATGATGCCCGAATTGAGCGGCACGGGGGTGCTGCGAGCCATGCAGGAAGATGAGCGCCTGCGTTCCGTGCCCGTCGTCGTGCTCACCGCCCAGACGCTCAATCAGGATGAGATGGCCGGTTTGAACCAGGGGGTGGCCGCGGTCTTATCCAAGGGGGTTTTCTCTGCCGAAGAGACCCTGGTGCATATCGACCAGGCGCTTTCGCGCAGCAAACGCCTGGGCACCGAAAACCAACGCCTGGTGCGTAAAGTGATGGCCTACATGCACGAGCATTTTGCCGAGGCGCTTTCACGCGAGCTCCTGGCGGGCTATGCCGGGGTGAGCGAGCGCCATCTAAACCGCTGTTTCGTACAGGAGACCGGCCTGGCCCCCGGGTCCTACCTTAACCGCTACCGCATTCAGAAAGCCAGATGCCTGCTGGTAGAGCAAGATTTGAGCATCACCGAAATCATGGGATCGGTTGGCTTTTCTGACAGCAGTTATTTCACCCGGGTTTTCCGGCGAGAAGTGGGGATGTCCCCGAGTGAATACCAGCGCGGCAAACGCGGAAACGGCTGCTGACCTGATCAATCCACAATGAATGCGATGGTATTGCGAAACGTTTAAGCAATCTGTCTCATTTGGTCAACGGCCTGTCCCAAAAATGCAAAACTCGTTAAACTTATTAATGTCATAATTAAAAATAATATAAGGTTTTTCGTTTTTTAATCTGATTATTTCCCATAACACTTTATTGGTAATATCATAATCTGGTTAAGATCCGACCTTAGTCATTGGTTTACCGGACTACGTTGATGCCCAAAACCATTCTAATAGCCGCTTCTGATCCGAATATTATCTATTTGCTGCAGCGTTACGCCGAAGCGAGCGGCTTTCAAACCGTGAGTGTGGGGCAGGGCGAGGAGCTGCTGCAGGTTGCCCGCCAGATCCGCCCTGACTTGATTGTGCTTGAAATCGAAATCCCCGAAACAACAGCCAGGATGGCCTTTAATCGGTTGAAGTCCGATCCCGCGACCAGCGATTTTCCGGTTGTGATCTATTCGTGTTATGGCGAGGTGACTTTCGCGCCGGTGGACGGTGCGGTAACCTGTTTGCAAAAATCTGTGATGTATGGTGATTTTCTGGCTGCGCTCGAGCAGGCCGGAGTCCAATCGGGTTAATCCATGAGTATTGCCCGATGATGGAATGAAATTTTCTTAAACGCGAGATCGCCCCGTGCATTTTGAGAACTGCCACCGGGTCGATGTGTTCAAAAGGGTGGGTGTAATAGAAAGTACCCTGACCCCCCGCGTTAACCGCCGCTTCCGCTGCCGCATTCTGAAACCGAGCCGGTGCGGATCAAGGAGAAGAATAGTCGTTTGAGGATTGGAAGGAGGTGACCTGAGAAGACCTGCCCTTGACCCAATTTTGAATCACAAACCATTTTAACCAAATTCAATGCTTGAATCTGCTAAGGAGTAAGAAAAGATGGAAAAACGATTGATGACCCGGCGTGAATTTATTCGCCTAACCACCCTGGCTGGTGCCGGGGCGGCGATTGCCGCCTGTGCTCCTGCCGCGGCGACGGCTACCATGGCCCCCGCTGCTACTGCTATGCCGGCTGCGACCTCTGCCCCAGCTGCAACCTCAGCCCCGGCTGCGACGGCTGCGTCCGCTGCGACAGCCGTCCCCGCCGCGACGGCCGCCCCGGCCGCGAAGTTTAACGAAGCCCCGATGCTGGCCGATCTGGTCAAAGCCGGCAAGCTGCCCGCGGTTGAGAAACGGCTGCCTGCTAACCCCTGGGTCGCTCCGACCCTGGAACAGGTCGGTGTGCAAGGCGGCATGATCCGCCGTGCTTACAAGGGCGTCTCCGACCGCTGGGGACCTACCAAGATGCTGGATAAAGGCCTGGCCTGGTTTGACAAGAGCCTGGTCATGCAGCCGCGCCTGGCCGAATCCTGGAAGGCCAACGCCGATGGCACCGAGTGGACCTTCGTTCTGCGCAAGGGCACCTTGTGGTCTGACGGCACTCCAGCCACCACGGTCGACGTGAAGTGGTACTACGACAACTGGCTGCTCAACAAGACCCTCAATCCTACCGTGAGCGATGCGATCTGGGTCTCTGGTCCGAAGAAAGACATTGCCGACCTGAAGATCGTCGACGATTTCACCTTCACCATCGTCCACAAAAATCCCAACCCGCTGCTGATCCTGTTTGTGGGACGCGCCCAGCCGGGACGCAATATCCTGGCCCCAGGGTTCTACCTGAAGCAGTTCCATAGCGACCTGGTAACAGACAAAGCCGCTCTGGACGCCGTAGTCAAGGCCGCCGGCGTCGACAGCTGGAGCAACTACTTCCTCAACGATCGCGCCTACTGGTACTCTAACCCGGACCTGCCGACGTTGAACGGCTGGCTGGCCACCGAACCGTTGGGCAAGGACCTGTTTGTGATGACGCGCAATCCCTACTTCTTTGCGGTGGACAAGAACGGCAACCAACTGCCCTACTTTGACCAGGTCAACCACCGCCTGTTCCAGGATGTGAACGTCTTCAACCTGTGGATCACCAACGGTGAAATCGACTTCCAGGGGCGCTACGTTGACACAGCTTCTTTCACCCTGTACAAGACCAACGAAACCAAGAGCGATTACAAGGTCGTGGCCGGGATCAGCGCCAACCACATGGCGGTGCAGCTCAACCAAACGACGAAGGACGCCAAGCTGGCCGAGTTTTTCCAGACGCGCGATGTGCGCATCGCCCTATCTGTGGCCATTGACCGCGACACGCTCAACGAGCTGATCTACAATGGCCTGGCAGTCCCCCGCCAGTACAGCCCGATCAGCGCCTCGCCGCAGTACTACAAGAAGCTGAGTGACGCCTACATCAATTACGACCCGAACCAGGCCAACACGCTGTTGGACGGCGCCGGCTACAAGAAGGGCGCCGACGGCTTCCGCACCTACAAAGACGGCACGCCGCTCACCTTCCAGATCGAGGGCACGGATGCCACCGGCTCCCCGAACGAAGATGCTGCCCAGCAGATCGTCAAGATGTACAAGGCGGTGGGTGTCAACTGCGCTTACAAGTACTCTGAGCGCTCGCTGTACGAGACCCACTACAACGCCAACGAGATCGAGGCGGCCTTCTGGGGCGGCGACCGCACCGTGCTGCCGCTGGCGCCTGGGGCGCCGATCTTCCTGGGCACGATGTTGGACCGCCCGTGGGCGGAAGCCTACGGCCAGTGGAGAAACGACCCCACCATCGCTACCGCTGTCGAGCCCCCCAAGGACTTCTACATCTGGCAGATCTGGGATCTGTGGGATAAGATTTCTGTGGAAGCCGATCCGGCCAAGCAGAACGCGCTCTTCTTCCAGATCCTGGATGTCTGGGCCACGGAACTGCCGATGATCGGCGTTCTGGGAGAGATCCCGGCCTTCGCCATCGTCAAGAATGGCATCAAGAATTTCCTGGCAGGTTTCCCCATGGATGACACCACGGGTGACGAGGAAGTCTACAACGCCGAAACTTACACCTGGGACGATCCCAGCAAGCATATGGCGGCATAGTCTTTACAATGGGAAAGCGGCGGCAGACGCCTGCCGCCGCTTTCCCGGATTTTCACCTCTCTCGTTTAAAGCCGGGCTATAACATCCGCATCGGAGTGAGAAATAACTCAAGGGGGATGAGAGCAATATGGAACCCACTGAGCGGCGAATCGTTTAGGAGTTTTGTCTCAATTGGTCAACGGCCTGTCCCAAAAATGCAAAACTTGTTAATTTTGTAATGTCATAATTAATTTCATTCACGCCTTTTGGCTTATTTTAAATCGGCCCGATCTCTAGATAACGGTACCAGTACTTTCAATCCATTGCTTCTGCGCCGACCCTGTTTTTGGTTTGTTGGATCAAAAGTTGATGCCCAAAACCATTCTAATAGCCGCCTCCGATCCGAATATCATTTATTTACTGCAGCGTTATGCCGAAGCGAGCGGCTTTCAAACTGTGAGTGCGGGGCAGGGCAAAGAACTGCTGCAAATTGCCCGCCAGACCCATCCCGATTTAATTGTGCTGGAGATCGAAATTCCCGAAACAACGGCCAGAAAAGCGCTGAATCGACTGAAGGCCGATCCCGTGACCAGCGATATTCCGGTGGTGGTCTATTCGTGTTACGACGAGGTGATCTTCACGCCGGCGGATGGTGCGGTAACCTGTTTGCAAAAATCTGTGATGTATGGTGATTTTCTGGCTGCGCTTGAGCAGGCCGGAGTCCAATCGAGTTAATCCTTGATGTTGTTGCCCGGTGATGTGACGAAATTCTATATTAAAGGGATCCCGAAATGACGCCTGAAACCTCCACCGAAACTCCGCTCTTGTTAGAAGTAAAAAACCTGAAGAAATATTTTCCTATAAAAAGGGGTTTTGTCTTCACCAAAGTCGTTGGACATGTCAAAGCGGTTGACGATGTCAGTTTTTATATTCATCAAGGTGAAACGTTGGGTTTGGTGGGTGAAAGCGGCTGTGGAAAGACCACTACTGGCCGCCTGATCATGCGTGCATATGAGCCAACCGGCGGCGAAGTGTGGTTCAACGACCAGAAATTGGGCCGGGTGAATGTCCCAGAACTGGACCAGAACCAGCTGCGTCAGACTCGTATGAATATGCAGATGATTTTCCAGGATCCCTATTCCTCACTCAACCCGCGATTTACCTTGCTGCAATTGGTCGGTGAGCCGCTGCTGGTCAACGGCGTGGCGCATGGCGATGAGCTGCAGGACCGGGTAGCAGAACTGCTGCGTGTGGTTGGACTTCGTCCGGAATATATGACCCGCTACCCGCACGCCTTTTCTGGCGGGCAGCGCCAGCGCATTGGCGTGGCGCGCGCTTTGGCGCTTAACCCTCAGTTGGTGGTATGCGATGAGCCGGTAAGCGCGCTGGATGTTTCCGTCCAGGCCCAGACCCTCAACCTGCTGCAGGATTTGCAGGGCGAATTTAACCTGACCTATTTATTCATTTCACACGATTTGAGCGTGGTAGAACATATCAGCGACCGGGTGGTCGTGATGTATGTGGGCAAGCTGGTGGAGCATGCCCGCACTGAAGAGTTGTTTTATCATCCCAGACATCCCTACACCGAGGCTTTGCTCTCGGCAGTGCCCAAGCCAGACCCGCGCAACCGCACCACGCCGATTGTGCTCGAAGGTGATGTGGCCGACCCGGCCAACCCACCCAGCGGCTGTTATTTCCACCCGCGCTGCCGTTTCTGCATCGATATATGCAAGACTGAAACCCCCCATTTACGTGAGATTGCCCCCGAGCACTTTGTGAGCTGCCACCGGGCGGATGAGCTCAATCTGGTAGGCGTACCCGAGAATAACTACGTCGTCTCTCCTGCGGCCTGAAACCCGGGCTGGAACGGAGTAGAGAGGAGAGTGGTCGTTTGAGGATTGGAAGGAGGTGACCTGAGAAGAAATACCCTTGACCCGATTTTGAATCGAAAGCTGTTCTGACCCTATTTAATGTTTGAATCCGTTAAGGAGTAAGAAAAGATGGAAAAACTATTAATGACCCGGCGTGAATTTATTCGCCTGACCACCCTGGCTGGTGCCGGGGCGGCGATTGCCGCCTGTGCTCCTGCCGCGGCGACGGCTACCATGGCCCCCGCTGCTACTGCTATGCCGGCTGCGACCTCAGCCCCGGCTGCGACTTCGGCGCCTGCCGCGACCTCAGCCCCGGCTGCAACCTCAGCACCGGCTGCGACAGCCGTCCCCGCCGCGACGGCCGTTCCGGCCGCGAAGTTTAACGAAGCCCCGATGCTGGCCGATCTGGTCAAAGCTGGCAAGCTGCCCGCGATTGAGAAACGCCTGCCTGCTAACCCCTGGGTCGCTCCGACCCTGGAACAAGTCGGCGTGCAAGGCGGCATGATCCGCCGTGCTTACAAGGGCGTCTCCGACCGCTGGGGACCCACCAAGATGCTGGATAAAGGCCTGGCCTGGTTTGACAAGAGCCTGGTCATGCAGCCGCGCCTGGCCGAATCCTGGAAGGCCAACGCCGATGGCACCGAGTGGACCTTCGTTCTGCGCAAGGGCACCCTGTGGTCCGATGGCACCGCTTCGACCACCGCGGATGTGAAGTGGTACTACGACAACTGGCTGCTCAACAAGACCCTCACCCCCACCCCGAACAGCACCATTTGGGTTACTGGCCCTGAAAAAGCCGTGGCCGATCTGAAGATCGTCGACGACTACACCTTCACCATCGTCCACAAACATCCCAACCCGATGCTGATCCTGTTTGTGGGACGCGCCCAACCCGGCCAGCAGATCCTGGTCCCGGGATTTTACCTGGCGCAGTGGCACGGCGACCTGACCACGGACAAGGCTGGCCTGGACGCCAAAGTCAAGGCCGCCGGCGTCGACAGCTGGAGCAACTACTTCATCAATGACCGCTCGTGGTGGTGGGCCAATCCGGACGTGCCGACGTTGAACGGCTGGCTGGCCACTGCACCATTGGGCCAGGATCTGTTCGTGATGACACGCAACCCCTATTTCTTCGGGGTGGACAAGAACGGCAACCAACTGCCCTACTTTGACCAGGTCAACCACCGCCTGTTCCAGGATGTGAACGTCTTCAACCTGTGGATCACCAACGGTGAAATCGACTTCCAGGGGCGCTACGTTGACACAGCTTCTTTCACCCTGTACAAGACCAACGAAACCAAGGGCGACTACAAAGTCGTGGCCGGGATCAGCGCCAACCACATGGCGGTGCAGCTCAACCAAACGACGAAGAACGCCAAGCTGGCCGAGTTCTTCCAGACGCGCGATGTGCGCATCGCCCTGTCTGTGGCCATTGACCGCGACACGCTGAACGAGCTGATCTACAATGGCCTGGCAGTCCCCCGCCAGTACAGCCCGATCAGCGCCTCGCCGCAGTACTACAAGAAGCTGAGTGACGCCTACATCAATTACGACCCGAACCAGGCCAACACGCTGCTGGACGGCGCCGGCTACAAGAAGGGCGCCGACGGTTTCCGCACCTACAAAGACGGCACGCCGCTCTCCTTCCAGATTGAGGGCACGGATGCCACCGGCTCCCCGAACGAAGATGCTGCCCAGCAGATCGTCAAGATGTACAAGGCGGTGGGTGTCAACTGCGCTTACAAGTACTCTGAGCGCTCGCTGTACGAGACCCACTACAACGCCAATGAGATCGAAGCGGCCTTCTGGGGCGGCGACCGCACCGTGCTGCCGCTGGCGCCTGGGGCGCCGATCTTCCTGGGCACGATGTTGGACCGCCCGTGGGCGGAAGCCTACGGCCAGTGGAGAAACGACCCCACCATCGCTACCGCTGTCGAGCCCCCCAAGGACTTCTACATCTGGCAGATCTGGGATCTGTGGGATAAGTTATCTGTGGAAGCCGATCCGGCCAAGCAGAACGCGCTCTTCTTCCAGATCCTGGATGTCTGGGCCACGGAACTGCCGATGATCGGCGTTCTGGGAGAGATCCCGGCCTTCGCCATCGTCAAGAATGGTGTCAAGAATTTCCTGGCAGGTTTCCCCATGGATGACACCACGGGTGACGAGGAAGTCTACAACGCCGAAACTTACACCTGGGACGATCCCAGCAAGCATATGGCGGCATAGTTTTTACAATGGGTAAGCGGCGGCTCGCGCCTGCCGCCGCCGCTTACCTGGGTCTCCACTCCTCTCGCGCAGTCGCGCGAGAGGAGTGGAGGA
>CAVUNY010000003.1:0-262078 GCA_963743005.1 uncultured Chloroflexia bacterium
TGGGCCGGCTGCAGCGCCTGGGATATGATCCCATCCACGCTGCCAGATCTGTATGCCGGCCAAAGCCTGCAGCTGGTCACTCGCTTCCAACGCAGTTCACCCGACCAGCCGTCCAGGCTGCGGGTCACCGGAAACCGGGGTCAGGATAAAGTCGAAATGGAGATCCCCCTGCCTGAAAGCCGGTCAGACATACCTGAAGTTAAGCGTGCCTGGGCTCGAGCGAGGATTGAGGAATTGCTGGAACAATCCGCTTCCGGAGGCGCCCTGCCTCACAAAATCCGCCAGGAAGTGATCGGACTGGCGATCGAGCACCGCCTGGTGACACCTTATACCGCCTTTATCGCCCTCGACCCGGAAGTGGTCAATCCCAAAGGTGAAATGCTCACCGTCGCCGTCGCTCAACCCTTGCCTGCCGGGCTGGACCGCGGTGGTTTCTTCCCACCTCCTCCGGCAGGATTAGCCCAGGCAAGCTTTATCATGCCGCCCATGCCTCGCAAGTTGACTGCAAAGCAGGCTATGCCAGATATTTCTGTTCCGGAATCAGCCATTGACAATGAGCTGTACCAGCGGCGGATTTCCCCATCTGAAAATTCTCAAATGGGTGTCGGAGAACTGTTGGGATCACCTCTACCCAAAGCTGAAAAATCGATGATCCTCATAGGTTCAGAGGGAACGGAGCTGCCCGGACCAGTTGAAATCCTGCGCTGGCTGGCGCGTACTCAGAATATGAATGGATCCTGGTCGGAAGATGTCGAGTTCACTGCGGCGGCCTTGTTGGCATTTATTCGCCAGGGACATACCCCGCGCCGCGGCTTTTACCGCAAGCAGGTCGGGCGCGCCGTCGAATGGCTGCTGCAGGCCAGCTGTGGTTCGACCCCGGCCCATATCCGCGCCTTTGCCTTATCTGAACTGGCTTTTGGCGAGCCTGGGCTGGCGTCCCTTCCTCAGATCGATACCCTGATCCATCATCTCCCACCTGCCGTGACTCCCATCGAGAAAATAATCCAGGCAAAAATAGGCAATTCGGAGGCAGCCATTGAGCCGCCCCAAAGCATAACCGACCTGGAAAGCCTGCGCATCGCCTGCTTGCTAAAGCTGAAGCTTTCTGTCCCGGACGAATTAATTAAGAATGACCCCAAAAACTTGGCGCTGGTCTGGATGGCGGGTTTGGCGTAAAAAAATCTCACTCTTTAGTTAGAAAAATGGCCACCAGTTGCGTGGCCATTTTTCTATTTTCCAGGGTTGTGTTTAAGATCTTCGTCCAAGGTTCGTGAGTCGACACATACGCTAAAAATGAGACAGATGGAGGAAAAACATCTATCAGAAGAAGACTTGACACGGGGAAAAGATATCTTGTAAAATAGATAGAACGGGTGTACTAAATGAGCCTTGAGCATAGAGGGAAGAAAAAAGGAAAAGGGGAGATCACGACGACCTACCGGGTGACGAATTTAATGGTAGGAGGGAGTGAAGATGTGCGGGTTCACGGGTTGATGAGGGTATATCAATCGGCGATGAGGACAGCGTACAACCGGATGAAAGAGAAAGGGGTTGAGGGGGAAACAAAGCGAGAAAAAGAAAAGCGGGGATACGGTGAATTAAGGAAGAAGTTCCCTGGATTAACCGGATGGGAGATTAACGCGGCGTTCGTGCAGGGGCAGGGGATTATTGACAGCCAAAGTGTGAACTTGCCCAGGCAGCGGGGGTGGTTAGAGTCAAAGATCGAAAATTTAAAGAAGAAAAAGAAACCCAAGCCAGAGGTAATGAAGAAGATAGAGGAATACGAAGCAAGGCTGGCAGAGGTGAATAGGCATATTGCGGAGGGGACAGTCCCATCGGCAATATTTGGTGGAAAGAAATTATGGAAAGAGGTAGCACGGAAAGTACCAGGTGCGAAAGAAGCCTGGCGGGATGCACGGTCGAGCCAATACTACTCACAGGGGGAGAGTGCGAACAAGCACGGCAACCGGCATTTCAGGGTGGAGATGGCTGGTGAAAAGCTGTTTTTATCCGTCCGGGTGGTAGAAGGCGATGTAGTTCAGTGGATCAGGATGGAAGGGCAGTACAGCCGGAAGCAACTGAACATTTTTCGGGTGATGGCGGGGAAGGGAAAAAAGACCATCACGCTGCTGCGGATCAAGCCTGGACAATACGAAGCGCGGATCACCGTCAGTGAACCGGTGTTTGGGCAAGAGAAAGTATGGGATATTCCCAAAGGAAATATCTTCGCAGGCATTGACCTCAATCTTGACCACCTTGCTGTGGTTATCACAGATCGGCAGGGTCAATTCCGGGATCATATGACGTTCCGGTATGACAATCTAGGGGAGCTGCCTGGAAACAAGTCCAGACCGATCATCGGGAATCTGGCGGCCAATGTCGTCGATTACCTGAAAAGTAAAAATGTTGATGCAGTTATTCTTGAAGACCTGAAGATTGACCAGCTTGCGAATGATTCAGAGGTTTACAACCGCCGGACTGTGCCTTTTTCTTACCGCCAGATCCACGCTGCCCTGTCTCGCAGATGTTTGCGGAACGGTATCTCTACCAAAATTGTGAACCCCGCCTACACTTCCTGGATCGGCGACCTGAAATACTCGCAAATATTCGGCGTTTCCCGCCATGTCGCCGCAGCTTATGTCATCGCCCGGCGCGGACTCAACCTCCAGGAACTCCTGCCAGACTACCTTGTGAAGCTCATCCCTGAAATTATCAATTCTATTATCATCCCCCCACCATCTAAATCTGCCAAAAAAGATGGCGCTCGCAGTAACGCTCTCCGTTACCACCAACGCCTCTCCGCTTGGAAATCCGTATCCCCTAAAGCCGGGAAACCCTGGCTGCTGTGGGCTACCCTGCTCTCTGTTGTTAAAAGTGTCCCCCGTGTCAGGGCTACCGATAGAAGGAACTACCTGACATCTCTAGGACATAGCGAGGATAACATCCTGCCGTTGCCGTGCCTGACTCTAGGTCTCGCCCTACCTTCGACCCGTCCATCGAGAGATGACGCGCTACCCCGTCCCACAAGGGGGACGGAGGATACCATACCCTTTTAGCGTATGTATCGACTCACCTTCTTATAAATTTCTTACCTATTTCGCTTGATTTTAGGTTGGAGCGCGTTATACTATCAGGCATGAATATTGAGAGCTTGATGGAAGCGCTGCCGGAGATCTATTCGCCTTTAGACCGCGAGCAAATCCAGCGCGCCTACCGCTTTGCCGAGAAGGCGCACGAAGGACAGAAGCGCGCATCAGGCGAACCCTACATAACCCATTGTGTGGCAGTGGCATCCATCCTGGCAGAGCTGCGTGTCCCACCGGCGGTGGTGATCGCCGGCGTGCTGCACGATACAGTCGAAGATACCCCGGTCACGCTTAAAACGATCCGCGAAGAATTTGGGGATGAAGTTGCCATCATGGTGGACGGCGTCACAAAACTGACTCATCTCCCCAGGGTCACCCGGGGTGACCAGCATTTTGAAGATGTATTGGATATCGATGCCGAGACTTCTCGATCCCGAAGAAGAACCCGTCCTGGAGGTCGCTGAACCAAAAAACGACCGCCGGCGCGAACTGCGTAATGAGACCCTCCGTAAAACTTTCCTGGCGATGGGAGAGGATATCCGTGTCGTTTTGGTAAAGCTGGCGGACCGCCTGCACAACATGCGCACTCTTGGATACATGCCAGAAGCCAAGCGAAAACGCATCGCCCAGGAAACTTTAGACATTTTTGCGCCCCTGGCCAACCGCCTGGGGATCTGGCGGATTAAATGGGAGCTCGAAGATCTTTCATTCCGCTACGTTAACCCAGATAAATATCGCGAAATTGCCGAAAACCTCTCCGAACGCCGCTCCGACCGTGAGAAACAGGTAGATGAGATCGTCGCGCACCTCTATCAGGAGTTGGAACCGGTGGGGGTCAACGCTGAAATTACCGGCCGGCCGAAACATATTTATTCGATTTTTCGAAAAATGGTCGAGAAAGGCAAGTCCTTCGATCAGGTGCGCGACTTACGCGGTGTTCGGCTGATCGTGCCGGATATTCCGGCCTGTTATTCCGCGCTCGGCATGATCCACACCCGCTGGCGGCCAATTCCCCATGAATTCGACGATTATATCGCCGCGCCAAAAGACAATTTTTATCAGTCTCTGCATACCGCGGTCATTTATGATGATGGCAAACCCCTCGAGGTTCAAATCCGCACCCCGGATATGAACCAGAATGCGGAATATGGGATAGCAGCCCACTGGCGGTATAAAGAGAAGGGCATGAAGGGTGGCGAGTACGAGCAGCGCATCAACTGGCTGCGTAAGCTGATGGAATGGCGTCAGGAAGTCCAGGATGCACAGGAATTCGTCGACGGGATGAAGACCGACGTCTTTCAAGACCGGGTCTACGTGTTCACCCCCAAAGGCGATATTATCGACCTCCCCACCGGCTCGACAGCCATCGATTTTGCATACCATGTGCATACCGAAATCGGCCACCGCTGCCGGGGCGTAAAAATTAATGGCAAACTGGTGACGCTGGATTACCAGCTGCGCACCGGGGACCAGGTAGAAATCCTTACCGCCAAACACGGCGGGCCAAGCCGGGATTGGTTGAACCCAAACCTGGGTCTGGTCGCCACGCAGCGGGCGCGCTCGAAAATTCGGGCCTGGTTCAAGTGGCAGGACCGTGAACAGAACCTGACCCAGGGCAAAGCGCTGCTGGAACGCGAGCTGCGCCGCCTGGGAATCACCGGGGTCGATCTCGAAAAACTGGCTCACCAGTTTGAATGCAAGAACGTCGAAGAACTTTATGTTGGGATCGGCTGCGGCGATATTTCCATGGGGAAAATTATCAACACCCTGGTTGAAGTTGAACCCGCGAAAGATCCTTTCTTCGAACAACATCCCATCGCGGAGACCACTGATCACGGAAATGCCGTGACCGTTTTAGGATTAAAAGGATTGCTCACAGTCTTTGCCCGCTGCTGCAATCCTACGCCCGGCGACCCGATCATCGGTTACATCACCCGGGGACGGGGCGCCACCATCCACCGCCAGGATTGTCCTAATATTCTGCGCAATAATGAACGCGAGCGAATCGTGAAAGTCACCTGGGGTGAAGCGCAAAAGACCTACCCGATACCTGTGGTAATCAAAGCCTATGACCGTCAGGGATTAATGGGCGATATTTACAACATATTAAATAACGAGGGTGTAAACCTGTTAAACTTCAATCTAAAAGTTACCCATAATCTGGCTGCGATTAATATTGTTGTGGAAGTGAATGATATTGCCCAACTCAGCCAAATCCTGACCAGGATAGAAAACTTACCCAACGTGATGGAAGCAAACCGATTAAAAGCCGGGTGAAAAGAACCGTGTTTACTCTATCATTGTTAAGGAACATGAAATGCCAGATCTTCTTCCAGTAAAAGAAGCCATCCACCGCATGCTGGAACGTTTTCTTGCTGTGCCAACCACCGTCGTCCCCCTGGAACAGGCGGCAGGCCTGGTTCTCGCCCTGGATATCACGGCTGAGATCGATCTGCCGCCATTTACCAATTCCGGCATGGATGGTTTTGCCGTGATCGCCCAGGATACGGCGGCTGCTTCTGAGGAAAACCCAGTAAGGCTGAATGTGATCATGGATATACCCGCAGGGTCCGTCCCTGATCAGGAAATCCAGCCGGGCTTATCTGCCAGAATTATGACCGGCGCCATGCTGCCGGGCGGCGCGAATGCCGTCGTGCCCATCGAAGACACAAATTTTAATCGGGCAGCCGTGGATGCCCCCTTACCGGAGTGGGTCTTAATCCGCCGCCCCGCTCAAAACGGCGCTTATCTGCGCCCCAAAGGTCAGGATCTCCACCCAGGCGAGGTCGTGCTCAAAAAAGGACGCCGCCTGAACGCCCAGGATCTTGGCATGCTGGCCACTTTAGGATCGGCCACGGTAAAAGTTTTTCGCAAACCGCGAATCGCCTTGCTGTCGAGTGGAGATGAACTGATTTCGCCCACCGAACCGCTCCGGCCGGGAAAAATTCGCGATTCCAATTCATATACCCTGGCGGCATTGTGCGAGCAATACGGCGCCGAAGTCATTCGCCTGGGAACGGTTCACGATAATCCTGACGAGATCCATGACCGGTTGGAAATCGCAATCGACCGCTCTGTGGATTTGATCCTTACCTCCGCAGGCGTCAGCGTTGGCAATTTCGATTATGTCCGCTCGGTAATCGAACAGAACGGCAGCCTCACCTTTTGGCGGGTCAATATGCGCCCCGGGAAACCGGTGGCATTTGGGTCCTATCGCGGCATTCCCTTGATCGGGCTTCCTGGAAACCCGGTATCTGCCTTCGTCGCCTTCCAGGTCCTGGTGGTTCCGGTGCTCAACCGGCTGTGCGGGTTACCTTTTTTTCAACACCGCAGGACTTCGGTGCTGCTGGCTGACCCCATAGAATCCGATGGACGTGAGAGTTATTTACGGGTTACCTTGTCAGAAAAATGTGGTAAAATCACAGCCACTCTGGCAGGCCATCAAGGATCGGGGAATCTGTTTTCACTCGTCAAAGCTCATGCGTTCGTGATTATTCCGGCTGGTATTACCTCACTTCATGCAGGCGCTGAAGTAGAGGCATGGATTCTGGATGATAACTGGTCAAATCATGAAGAAGCCTGAAACATTCTTGGATTGGCTGTTTATCATCGCCGCATTTATTGGCCTGATAGACTCGATCTACCTGATCTGGATAAAGATCGCCAATGATAAAATCTATTGTCTACCGGGTATCGGTGATTGCTGGACCGTGAACACCAGCCAATACTCGCAAGTCTTTGGAATCCCAATTTCGGTATTTGGCGCGATCGCCTATTTTGCCATCCTGATGGCAGCGCTTTTCGCGGACCGCAGCAATTTTCTCCAGGCCAATCAAATCACGTTAATGTTCGGGATTACATTCGCGGGTTTCTTATATTCACTTTACCTGACTTACCTGGAACTTTTTGTAATCAATGCAATCTGCCCTTTTTGCGTCATTTCGGCAGTTGCGATGACCATTTTATTTGTTTTATCCGTTTTACGGCTGGTAAAGAGCCAGACGGAATTTTGACCTGATTCAGGAGGAGAAAATGCCAAGAATTCGTTGTCATTACCTGGACTGCGCGTTCCTGGATGATGGGTATTGCAGCGCCGCCGCGGTCGAAATCGATCCGGACAACGGCTGCAAAACATATTCCCCATCCGCAGAAGCCAGCCA
Source organism: uncultured Chloroflexia bacterium (assembly GCA_963743005.1). Taxonomy (GTDB): domain Bacteria; phylum Chloroflexota; class Anaerolineae; order Anaerolineales; family Anaerolineaceae; genus CAVUNY01. Next base: position 7,247 of record CAVUNY010000003.1, read on the forward strand.
GGAAGATGAGTGGGATGACGAGGAAGAACTCGAAGAATGGGAAGAGTTGGAAGATGAAGAGGAAGAAGATGACGATCTATGGGCAGACGCAGAAGAGGAAGAGTATTAGTCTGCTAACCAGCGCCCACTGAAGAATTTTCTCTTTTCCAGCCAGGTCCAATCTTATTCTTTTGAGTATGGTGTAAATCTATAAATACCTGCCAGAGAAGCTCTGGCAGGTATTTTGGATTAATCTGTACATTAATGACATTCTTCTCCATAATTGATGATCTTTTATCATAGGAAGCCGGTGAACCGTCCGTTAGGATAGGGTAACAACCTTCACGTCTGGTTTATTTTCTTATCCCTTGATCTCTCTTACCCCAGGTGAGTGTCTCTCCTCAGGAGAAAACGAATGAAGCAAATTTCTCGCCGAAAATTAATCCAACAGGCACTTACCGGTTTTAGCGCAGTCACCTTAGGCCCAATGATCGCTGGCTGCCAATCCCAGGGCAACCAGGCCGAAGAACCGGCCAGCACCGCAACCGCTTTACCTGCCGCTACCACTCTGGATAAACCCACCAGCCAGCCCGGTACCGCGGTTGTGCAGCCTTCGGCCACCAACCCGCCTGCTGCCGCGACCGCTGGGGCCAGGGTTACACCCACGATTTCCAGTTCATCCATCACCACTACTCCGCCAGAGATGGTCGTAGCGCGGGGAGCAGATCCGGCGGAACTGGTTCGCCAGGGGTTAGCTGCAATGGGCGGAATGAGTCTCTTCGTGACAAAGGGCGCCAAAGTGGTCATCAAACCCAATATATGTGTCGCCTATGGCGCCTACGAAAATGCCTATACCACCAATCCCTGGGTGGTTGGGGCTCTGGTAAACCTCTGTATTGAAGCCGGCGCCGCCAGCGTGCGGGTCATGGATTCTCCATTCAACGGCACAGCTGCTGCGGCTTACAAAAAAAGTGGCATCGAAGCCCAGGTGCTGGAGAACGGAGGTGAGATGGTCCAGATGACCGGGTATAAATTCATCTCCACAGCCCTCCCCCAGGGTAAAGAGATCAAGAAAATGGGCATCTATGATGAAATCCTCAAAGCGGATGTCCTGATCAACGTGCCGATTGCCAAGCACCACAGTCTGGCCGGCCTGACCCTGGCAATGAAAAATCTATTGGGGGTGGTGGATGACCGGGGCAATTTTCACCCAAATTTTACTCAACGGCTGCCTGACCTCTCATCGTTCGTTAAACCAACGCTGAACGTCGTGGATGCAGTGCGCATCCTGATGAACAATGGCCCGGCATCCGGCACCAAAGATGACGTCAAGCAGTTGGACACGATCGTCATCACCCAGGATATCGTCGCCGCGGATGCTTACGCAACGTCTTTCTTCGGCAAAAAGCCCGAAGATCTGAAATATATCCCGGTTGCCGCAGAAAGAAAAATTGGCCGCATGGATATCAACAACCTCAGAATAACGGAGATCAAGGTTGGCGGCTGATCAGGCGCTCAAGAGGACCAGGCGGCGCGCCTTCCGCTGGACCTGGGTTCATTCCCGAAAATTAGTCCAGGGCCTGGCCTTGCTGGCGTTTATCCTACTCTTCCTTCAATCCCGTCCGGATGGCTGGTCAGGGGATTTGGTTAAATATTCCGATGCGCCTGGATCCCCTGGCGGTTCTGGCAAACCTGCTTTCCAGTAAAACTTTCCTGGCTGGATCGAGCCTGGCAATCCTCACCCTGCTGCTGACATTAACCGCTGGCCGCGCCTGGTGCGGCTGGCTGTGCCCGCTAGGCACCGTCCTGGACATCATCACTCCGGTCAGAAAGAAAGATGCGCTTGAACCTGCGGATAAATGGCGGGCAGTAAAATACGGCCTGTTGATTACCACCCTCACGGCTGCCTTGTTTGGTAATTTGACCCTGTTAATTTTGGACCCGCTCACCATTCTATTCCGCAGTCTGACCATTGCCATCTGGCCGGCGCTCGATCGCCTCGTCACATCCTCTCAGGCAGCCCTCTTTCAGATACCGGCTTTATCAGACCCCGTATCCTCACTGGACGTCTGGCTCCGGCCTTATATTCTTCCCCCATCCCCGATTTTCAATCGGGACGCATGGGTTTTCCTATTCGTTTTTGTGGGAGTGGTTGCTTTAAATTGGGCGGCGCCGCGTTTTTGGTGCCGGTATTTTTGCCCCCTGGGGGCTCTGTTAGGATTAATTGGTAAAATTGCTTTATTCCGGCGCATCGTTGGCGAGGATTGTAAAGACTGCGGCATATGCTCTGCCAGATGTCCAACCGGCACCATAAATCCTGACCATGGGTATGCCAGCGACCCCAGCGAATGCACGCTATGTATGGAGTGCCTGGATTCCTGCCCGCGCAGTTCGATAAAATTCATTCCCGGGTTAAAACCCGCCGCCTGGCAAAAATATGATCCCAGCCGGAGAGCAGCGTTGAGCTCAATCGGAATCGCCATCGCCGGCGCGGCTGTGTTTGGCAGCGACCAGCGCAGCCGGCACGATTCTCAGTTCCTCATCCAGCCGCCGGGAGGTCGAGAGAACCACCTGACTTCAACCTGCATCCGCTGTGGGGAATGCATGCGCGCCTGCCCTACCTCGGGACTGCAGCCGGCATTATTGGAAGCGGGGTTGGAGAACGTTTGGACGCCCATCCTCATCCCACGCCTCGGATACTGTGATTATTCGTGCAATGCCTGCGGTCAGGTATGCCCTGTCCAGGCAATTCCACCCTTAATCCTGGATATTAAAAGACAAACACCGATTGGGCGAGCATATATCGACCAGAACCGGTGTATTGCCTGGGCGGATCACAATGATTGCATCGTATGTGAAGAAATGTGCCCCGTCGCCGATAAGGCAGTCAAACTTATCCCCACTGAATTTACCAAAGAGGATGGGTCGGTGGTTACTGTTCAGCTTCCAATCGTTTACCGCGAACGCTGTATCGGCTGCGGAGTTTGTGAATACAAATGTCCGGTGAATGGTGAAGCCGCCATTCGAGTCAATGTGATGGAAACTGTACAGTTATATTTTTAACCGTGTCCTGTCCATCAGGTTAAATTAAGCACAGAACCGCCATGGTCTGGCGGTTCTGTAATTCTTTTGGGTAAATCGATTCTACAAGATAGGCCGGTTATTCCCTGCCCAAAAAGTCGGTTTTTTACGCAATATGCTTGCATCGAAACCGGCTTTTTCGACCGCAGACTGCAGAGATTGGTGGACGGCGAGGATAAGCGCGGTCAGTTCGTCATTGGCCATTTCGCCCGGGTTTTCCAGGAAAAAATACCAAAACGAACCTTTCCAGACATACCCGCCAATCAACGCCAGGACTGCCACTGGCATCAACCAGCCAAAGGTCCCGAAGACCCAATTCACAAAGAATATCCCAAAACTGTAAGTCCCTAACGCATTCAGAAAAGATACTGCAAAGGCGATCGCCCCCAAAATGGCGATCATTCGCCAGTTAGGAAGGTGTTTGACATACAGCGACCAGCTCATGGAGAGATCGTTGCCATTGGGACCAATATGAACCGCCACCGACCCTGCCGGGTTACGCACAACCAGGTAGTCCTTTTTGTTAAATTTGCTAGCGAATTCTACTTTCTCAACCATCACCATGGGGATGTCGCAGGCTTTGACGTCTTCCACAAATAATTCTTCTAAATCACCAGCTTTCGATGCTGCTCCCGGGATCAGATCGGCCCAACCATCCTTCCAGGCGCCCAGATTCTCGAGAGCTGGAACTGCCGGAGCAGGCGGAGGTGGCGGCGGAGGCGGGGGGGAAGGAGGATAAACCATGGGCTGTTGGGGAGGCATTTCTTGCGGATGATATCCCTGTGGGGGGCCGCCAGGTTGAGGTACACTCTGCCAGCCCTGATCCGGAGACTGCATCGGTGGCGGCGCTTGCACCGGCATTGGAAAAACAGGCATCGAAGCAGGCTGTTGAGGAGCAGGCGCCGCTTCCTCGACGGGTACAGCCTGAGGTTCAGGTTCGGGCGGCAGGCTGGCGAAGGATGGCGCCAATGGAGGCGGGGCAGCTTGAACCAGTGGTTTTCCACACGATTGGCAGTATAAATTCTTCGCCGGATTTGGCGTTTGACAATTTTGACAGATAATGGTCTGAGCTTCCATAAATATTTTTCTCCTGAGACCCCGGCCTAATAAAGATGGTTACAATGACCTGTTGACCTTAATAACTTTACAGCAAAGGATGTTAAAATGCAAATGAGTTTGCTCAAGCCAACCATACAATTCTGGACAATTCCATCATGCCAACCACACCCGATTTTGCGATCCGCGAGTGTACCCGCGCTGCCTGCCGGTTCCGCTTCCCAATAGAAAAAAACAATAAACGTGCCCTGCAGTGCCCAATTTGCGGTTCACCCACCGATCTCAGGGTATTAATCCCTACACTTTCCGACTTTCCCGAGATTCAATTCACGAAACCGATCATCCTGGATGCATTTCTTGACAATTTGCGCAGTACCTTTAATGTCGGGGCGATCTTTCGGACGGCGGATGGGGTCGGTTTTCGAAATATTCATCTTTGTGGGATCACCCCCACTCCTGACCATCCAAAAATTGGGAAAACTGCCCTGGGAGCAGAAAACTTTCTACCCTGGCAATATCACCGCAACAGCCTGGATGCTGTGCAAACGCTCAAACTGGAAGGAGCCGTAATTTGGGCCCTGGAATACACGCCCGCTTCGATTTCCCTTTACCAGGCGGTGAAAGATATCCCTACCGCTCCATTAGTTCTGGTTGTAGGAAATGAACGCGCCGGTGTCGATCCTGAGTTGTTGGATCTTTGCGACCGGGTCGTTTGGATTCCCATGCAAGGCCAAAAAGAATCACTGAATGTCGCCGTCGCCTTCAGCATCGCTGCCTATGCCATCCGCTATTCCCAGGAATAAAGTCATGGGTTACAGCCCTGCCTGAGATGCCAGAAGAAGGAACTGCAGTTCTAAAATTGGTGGAAATTCATCCTCAAAAACTCTTGCATTCTTGCCATAATCTGGTAGAATTGTTTTTGTCAGACGCCGAGGTGCCCCCCTCACCCCGGCGTCTGGCATTTAAACCGCCCAAATTTCCGGCATTGCCCTACCCAAATGGGGGGTGTAAACAGTTTCGCTTCCTGGTAAAGTAGTCACATAATACAGACGTGACACAGGAGATGATTAATGAGCAGCGAAACAGCAGAATCACTTTCAAATGCATTTGCAGATTCGGTGGAAACAGCGGGAAATTCTACCGTTATGGTGAACGGGCGCCGGCGGATGCCGTCTACCGGTATCGTGTACGCCGCGGACCTGGTGATCACCGCCAACCATACCATCGAGAGAGAAGATGATGTTAAAATAACATTGCCAGATGGAAGCAGCGTTTCCGCCAGCCTGGCTGGCAGGGATCCGGCGCGAGATATCGCCCTGCTCCGGCTGAAAGAAGGGGCGTTAACCCCACCTGCCATAGCCCAAAAACCAGCCCGCATCGGCGAATTGGTTCTGGCTCTAGGCCGTCCGGATGATAATGGGCTGCAGGCCAGTTTAGGCGTGGTCAGCGCTGTCGGCGGTCCGGTGAGAACGCCCATGGGAGGTATGCTGGATAAATATTTACGCAGTGATACTTTTCCATTCCCTGGTTTCTCAGGTGGTCCTTTGATTTCAGCAAACGGTAATTTATTGGGAATGAATACTTCAGGACTTGCCATGGAAACGCTTATCACCATTCCGGTTGAGGTTCTATGGCCTGCCGCGCAGGCTCTGGCAGCGCACGGTCACATTCGCCGGCCCTACCTGGGGGTTCGCAGCCAGACCGTAAACCTGGCAGGCTCACAGCAGGAACCATTGGGACGCAAGCAGGATACTGGGCTGCTCCTGGTCAGTTTGGAGGATAACTCACCCGCAGCAGCCGCCGGATTGATCGTCGGTGATATTCTGGTGGGTGTCAACGGCCAACCCCTGACGGATCACGAACAATTACAGATTGCTTTAAACGCTGCCGGCGCGGGCGCTCAGATCCCAATTGAAGTTCTCCGTGGAGGAAAACCGGCTGTCTTCCAGGTGGCGCTTGGAGATAGATAACGAAAATTCGCCGGTCTCAATCCTACTCACGGCGCCATTTCCGGCGATGCGGGAGGGATTAAAGGCTTTGGTGGAGTCGGATGGCTCAGTTATTGTGGCCGAATCAAGTGCGAGCCCGAACGAATGGGGCTCGCACTTGTCAGCTTGTGAGGTGATCCTGTTGGCCCCAATTGGGCCGCTCACCACGGATTGGATGGTGAAGATTGCAGCCCGCGCATCCGGAAAACCGGTATTATTCCTGTTTTCGCAGGCCCTCAGCGAAGTACCTGATTTAGGCGCCGCCATTTGGGGCGCGCTGCCGTTTTCAGCGACCAGCCAGGATATCATCCTGGCAGTCCATGCCCTGGCGCAAGGATTTTGGATCGCCTCTCCGGCTGTCCTCCCTGAACTCGGTAAACCTGGTCGTCCCATAAAACCTCAGGATGGTCATTATCAGACCGAACCGCTGACAGAACGTGAAATTGAAGTCCTGCAGTGCCTGGCTCAGGGTTATACCAATAAAGAAGCCGCCTTGCACCTGGGTGTAAGCAGCCAAACGATAAAATTTCATGTCTCTTCTATATTTTCGAAACTGGGGGTGAATAACCGCACCGAGGCAGTCAGTGCCGGGGTGCGCCAGGGCTGGGTCACTTTGTAACGAAAATGCATTGATTTGTCCATAATGTACCAAAATGAATTAAAATAGGCGCATGCGGCGTGCTGTATTTCTAGATCGAGATGGTGTAATCAATAAAAACCGCCAGGATTATGTCAAATCCTGGAATGAGGTCGAATTCCTGCCAGGAATATTCAGTGCGCTCAAGGAATTGGCTGGTTCAGATTTTTCAATTTTCGTGGTTACCAACCAATCGGCAGTCGGAAGAGGCTTGCTGGAAATTTCCACCCTGGAGGCCATGCATCAACAAATGAAAACAGTGGTTGCCAGCCAGGGAGGCAGGATCGATGGATTTTATTACTGTCCCCACCGCCCAGAGGAAAACTGCACCTGTCGTAAACCCGCCCCGGGGTTGATTTTGGCAGCCGCAGCGGACCACGACCTGCAGCTCGAAAAATCCTACTTCATTGGGGACGCGCGCAGCGATATGGAAGCAGCCATCAAAGCCGGCTGCCAGCCGGTATTTGTGCTGAGTGGTCGGGGTGTGAATCAGTTAAGCATGATCCATGGATCGTTAAGAAGTGCGCTGAAAATAGTCAGCGACCTGCCTGAAGCCGTGCAGTGGATTATGCAGATTCATGATTTTTAAACTCAATCCCTGTATAATTATTTGTGGTTATTGAAATAGACCGCTAATCACTACGGAATAATTTGGAGGGGTATCGCAAATTCCGTAGAGTGAAATCGCAATTCGTGGATCATTCACGAATTTTCGCATGTATCTTCCCGCCAATGGAGGAATCATGGCCAAATATGTCGCGGCGATCGATCAGGGCACAACCAGCACACGCTGTATGGTTTTTGACAAATCAGGCAACGTGATAGCCATCGACCAAAAAGAACATCGCCAATATTTTCCACAGCCCGGGTTAGTTGAACATGATCCGATTGAGATCTGGCAGCGTGTGCAGGAGGTCATCCACCAGGCATTAAATAAATCGGATTTGACCGCCGCCGATATTTCTGCCATTGGTGTAACCAACCAACGCGAAACGACTTTAGTCTGGAATAAACTCACCGGCAAACCGTATTATCCTGCCATTGTCTGGCAAGATACACGCACAGACCTGATCTGCAATGCGCTCGAAAAACAAGGAGGCAAGGACCGGTTCCGCGCCAGAACCGGGCTCCCCCTGGCTACCTATTTTTCAGGGCCAAAAATTCGCTGGCTCCTCGATAATATTCCGGGGCTGCGTGAAGACGCTGAAAAAGGCGTCGCTCTCTTTGGCAATATGGATACGTGGGTCATCTGGAACCTCACCGGCGGCCTGCGCAGTGGTATTCACATCACCGATGTCACCAATGCCTCGCGAACTTTATTAATGAATTTGTCCACCCTGGATTGGGACGAGGAAATCCTGGGCGAACTGGGCATCCCGCGGGCGATGCTCCCTGAAATCCGCCCATCCTCACAGGTTTTTGGTCATGCAAACGGCGAGCTGGAAGGTGTGCCGATCGCGGGAGATCTGGGGGATCAACAGGCGGCACTTTTCGGCCAGGCGTGCTATTCGCCGGGTGAAGCCAAAAATACCTACGGCACGGGCTGTTTCATGTTGATGAACACCGGTACTCAGCCAGTTCCCAGCGTTTCAGGGTTATTAACCACACTAGGTTATCAAATCGGCAGCCAACCTGCCGTATACTGCCTCGAAGGGTCAATCGCTATTGCCGGAGCGCTGGTGCAGTGGCTGCGGGATAATTTGAAGCTCATCGACCAATCCAGCGATATTGAGCCCCTGGCTCGCACGGTGCAGGATAATGGCGGCGTATATTTTGTGCCGGCTTTTTCAGGTCTCTTTGCGCCGTATTGGCGCAGTGATGCCCGGGGGGTCATCGCAGGTCTGACGCGTTATGTTAACCGCGGGCATATCGCCCGGGCAGCGTTGGAAGCTACGGCCTTCCAGACATTGGAAGTGCTGAAAGCCATGGAAAAAGATTCGGGGGTCACCCTGACCAGTCTAAAAGTGGATGGCGGCATGGTGGTTAACGACCTGTTGATGCAATTCCAGGCGGATATTCTCAACGTTCCGGTTGTCAGGCCGCGAGTTGCCGAAACCACATCGCTCGGCGCTGCCTATGCCGCCGGTTTGGCCGTAGGATACTGGAGTAATTTTGATGAATTACGCGAGAACTGGGGTGTAGATCGCGAATGGCAGCCGGATATGAAAGATGAACCCCGCCAGCAATATTATGCGAACTGGAAGAAAGCCATCAGCCGCACCCTGGACTGGACGGAACAGAATGAATGATAAACCGCACGCAGTCATCATCGGCGCGGGATTTACCGGCTGCGCTACCGCCCATGATCTGGCGCTGCGCGGCTTTAAAGTTACTGTCGTGGATCGCGGTGAAATCTGTTCCGGCACCTCCGGGCGCACGCATGGGCTGCTCCATTCCGGCGGGCGTTATTGTGTGACCGATCAAGAAGCCGGAATCGAATGTATTGAGGAAAATATCCTCCTGCGAAAAATCGCCAAGCAGTGTATTGAATTCAACGGTGGTCTTTTCGTTGCGTTAGACGAAGCCGACCTGGCTTTTGCGCCGCGTTTTACCGCCGGGGCGCAGGCCTGCCACATCCCCATCGAAGAACTGAAACCCCGGGATATAAAACGGTTAGAGCCCAATTTAAATCCCAAAGTCCTCCTGGCCTTTACCGTACCGGATGGCTCATTCGATCCCCTGCGCCTGGCCCTGGTATTCGCAGCCACCGCCAGGAAAAATGGCGCCAATTTCTACGTTTACCACCAGGTCATCTCACTGATCATCGATGGTCAGCGCAAAGTCAGCGGAATCAAAGTATTAGACCGCACCACCGGAAAAGAATCAGTGATTAAGGGAGATATCGTGATCAATGCCACAGGCGCCTGGGCGGGTGAGATTGCAGAAATGGCTCAGGCCACCGTTCCGGTCAAGCCAACCCCGGGAGTGATGGTGGCATACGATCAGCGGGTAACGGAAAGGGTGATCAACCGCCTGAATGAACCCAGCGATGGCGATATCATCATCCCGCAGCGCCGGATGGCAGTGATTGGCACCACTTCCTTCGAAGTCCAAGATGTCGATTACATCCCGGTAACCACCGCGCAAATCCAGCAAATGAATGCCGCGGCGTACGAACTGGTGCCAAAGCTCAAGCAGGCCCATGTCCGTGGGGCCTATATGTCTGCCCGGCCGCTGATTGGCTCGAGTATCCAGGGACGCAGCTTATCCCGCACTTTCAAATGTTACGATCATCAGGAGAGCAACAATTTGGGTGGATTTGTAACCATCACCGGGGGAAAAGCCACAACCTGTCGGGGAATGGCCGAAAAAACAGCCGACCTCGTCTGTCATAAATTGGGGATATCTGCCCAATGCCAAACGCGTGAAACTATTCTAAGCCCCTACCGCGATTATTATCGCTACCAGGGAGATGTGACATGAGCTTTCAGGAATGGAAAGTTACTTTCCTTGTATCACGCCAAAAAGGTCAGGAACCCCGGCAGTACCAATCTTTCGAAATGGAAGTTGATCCGGATGAATTTGTTCTGGATGTGGTGGAAAGAATTTGGGCATTTCATGACCGCAGCCTGACTTTCCGCCATGCCTGCCACCATTCCACCTGCGGCGTGTGTGGGATGCTGGTAAATGGCGCAGAAAAGCTCACCTGTATTACCCCGATCCGATCGGTTACCCAAAATGGCGGAAGGGTAAAAGTGGAACCCCTGCGCAACTTTCCGGTGGTCAGCGACCTGGTCGTGGATATGGGTCATTTCTATTCTCACCTGGAAGACGTTGGTTTCAGCCAGGTCTCCCCGATTGATCAAGCCTGCCTGCCCTTTGAACGTAAGGAAATCCGCCAGGATGATGAGCATTTTGAACGCCTGGTGGACTGTATCGAATGCGGGCTGTGTATCAGCGCCTGCCCTTCCGCATTGACTTCTTCTACCTACCTTGGCCCGGCGGTGATCGCCGCCGCGCACAGTGGCTATACGCAAAACGCAAACCCTGATCTGCTGGATAAGGTCGATTCTCACGATGGCGCCTGGGGCTGCCATTCCGCCTATGAATGCAGTGCGGTTTGCCCTTCCAATGTTGATCCGGGTTGGCGTATTATGGATATGCGCAGGAAGCTGGTTTCTCGCCGCCTGGGACGCCTTTTTGGCAAGAAATAAGGAGCCGGTTTCTCCATGAACAATCGATCCTCATCAGCTCATTTTTTACGCTGGTTTGATCCTCGCAACCGGCAGGTTGGAACCTGGGCGTTTATTCTCAACCGCATCACCGCCCTGGGGCTTACTCTTTATCTTGCCATGCATCTGGTTGCTCTGAGTCAGCTTGCGCAGGGTGCGGCAGCTTACGATGCCTTCATCGCATTCGCGAAAAATCCTATTTTTAAAATGGGTGAAATGCTGGTCATCGCGGCAGGGATCATTCACGGGTTAAATGGTATCCGCATTGCGCTGAACAGTTTCGGCATTGGGGTGCGTTTCCAAAGGCAATTTTTCCTGGCTCTGATGCTTTTGGCGCTGATCGGAATTGCATATTTCGGTTTCATTATGTTCTTCGTCGATTAGGAGCACGGCATGATCGGGAATACATCTCGTCCCAAAAATAATGAAGGGGTTGGGCTGTGGCTGGTAAAGATTGCCGCTGGTCTTTTGGTGTTCGTCGTGCTGGGGATTCATTTCGTCATTAACCATGCGGTCGCTCCGGGCGGCCTTTTAACCTACCAGGATGTCATCCAGTATTATAAAGTGCCGATTGTTCCGGTTATGGAGATCATTTTTCTGGTTGTGGTTGTGACCCATGCTCTGCTCGGAGTGCGCAGTATCCTATTAGATCTCAGCCTGGTGCAAAAAATCAGGCGGGTCTTGGACGGTCTCTTTCTTGCGCTTGGAGCATTCGCCATAATTTATGGGACCTGGCTGGTGATAACCCTGGCAAATCGTTAAAACAAATAAAATATATGTTCTATTTTTGTATCTTTCTTGATAAAATCAAGGGAGACCATTTATAGTATAATTTTTGGTTCGCGCGCCTGCTGGTGGTTACGATTTATCCGCGAGTCCGGAGGGTACTTCTTTGGCAACTGCAGTGACAGATTATGATTTAAAACTTGCGCATACTTCAAACCGGTTGAATGGTTTGTGGAAGATGATGTCAGGGTTCAAATTAAAATACATGGGCGCCACCCTTGCTTTGGGCCTGGGCGCCCTGGCGAAAACCTCTACCTATCTACTGCTGCGCTTTTTTGTAGACAGCTATTTTATGCAAGCTACACCGACGGTCAGCCTGCCATTAATCGCCCTGGGATTTGTGGGGCTGGCATTTGTCGAAGGCAGTATGACCTTCGTGAGTGGTCGTTGGGCCGCTCAAACTGCCGAAGGCATCGCTCGCCGGCTGAGGAATTACCTTTTCGATCACATTCAACATCTAAGTTTTACCTATCACTCCAAGATGGAAACCGGCGAGTTGATCGAACGCTCGACATCGGATGTGGATGCCCTGCGCCGCTTCTATTCGGATCAAGCCATCGGGATTGGACGGATCATCTTATTATTTACCATCAATTTTGCAGCATTGATGTTTTTGAACGTCAAGTTAGCCTTGATATCCGTCGTCGTGGTTCCAATTATCCTGGTGACCTCAACCTGGTTCTTTAAACGGGTCACAAAGGCCTATGAGGCCTATCAGGAGCAGGAAGCGATTTTATCGACCACCTTACAGGAAAATCTCAGCGGGGTGCGCGTGGTGAAAGCTTTTGCACGCCAGGATTATGAATCCCAGAAATTCGAAAAAGACAACTGGGAAAAATTTCAGCGCGGCAGGAAATTGTTAAAACTACATTCCATGTTCTGGCCAATATCGGATACGATCTGCGGTGCGCAGATGCTTACCGGATACCTGGTCGGCGCTTTGATGGCAATTAACGGAGAAATATCGGTTGGCACTTACCTGGCTTATGCCGGGTTGATCGTCTGGCTGATTTTTCCGATGCGCAATCTGGGCCGCCTGATCGTCCAATTTTCCACAGGCCAGGTATCCTACGGCCGGGTTATGGAAATCATCAAACAGGATCGCGAGCCGCTTGACCTGGGAGATTACAAGCCCCAGAAAAACATTCAGGGTGCGCTGGAATTTAAGGACATTGGCTTTGAATATGAACCTGGTTCGCCTGTGCTGCAAGACATCAACTTCTCGGTAAAACCGGGACAGGCCGTAGCCCTCCTGGGTTCAACCGGTTCTGGAAAAACCAGCCTGGTAAATCTGCTTCCCAGGTTTTATGAATATACCCACGGATCGGTTTTCCTGGACGGCGTGGAGCTCAATCGTTATCCACGCAGTTTTCTACGCCAAAATATCGGGATCGTAGAACAGGAACCTTTCCTGTTTTCGCGCTCTATTCGAGAAAACATCGGTTATGGCGTCGGACGGGAAGTTTCCGATGAAGAAGTCATAAATGCTGCCCGGATTGCCGCGATCCATGATGTCATTATGACCTTTCCCGAAGGATACGACACCCTGGTCGGTGAGAAAGGGGTCACTCTTTCTGGAGGACAGAAACAACGCGTGGCAATTGCCCGGACTCTGTTAAAGAATCCGCGGATTCTGATATTCGACGATTCCACTTCTTCGGTCGATACCGAAACCGAAGCTGAAATTCGGGATGCATTGACCCTTTTGATGAAAGACCGTACCACGTTTATCATCGCCCACCGCATTCAATCGATCATGATCGCCGATTTAATCCTGGTTATGGATAAGGGTCGCATCGTCCAGGCCGGAAAACACGAAGATCTGGTCAACCAGCAGGGTATCTACCGCCAAATCTACGAAATTCAGACCCGCATCGAGGATGAGTTAGAAAAGGAGATTTCCGGTGCCGAATGATTATTACGAGGATGAAAGCTATAACACCAAGTTTAGCGGACAGGTTTTTGCCCGCATCTTGAAGCTTACCGCACCCCACAAGAAAATGGTGATTGGTTTTCTGGTCGCCATTTTATTTACGTCTGTCCTGGATGCTTATTTCACCTTCTTAAGCAAGCGGATCATCGACGATGGCATCACCGCCCGCAACTCACAGGTTCTGGTCAACATCCTCATCCAATACGGCGCGCTGATCGTAGTTCAGGCTTGCTTCGTTTTCTCGTTCATCTACATGTCAGCCATGTTGGGCGAACGCATCCGCTACGACCTGCGCAAAAAGATGTTCAACCACCTGCAGCGTCTCTCTCTGGCATATTTCAGCCGCACGCCGGTGGGCTGGATCATGGCCCGGGTCTCGTCCGATTCGGAGCGGGTGGCTGATCTGGTCACATGGGGCGTTCTGGACTTCACCTGGGGGGTGATGAACATTACGACCTCGTTGGTGTTCATGATGATCATCAACTGGCGATTGGCGCTGATCGTTCTATTTTCTGTCCCCATCCTGATCACGGTCGCCATTCAATTCCGCAAACGGATATTGAATGAATTTCGCAATGTGCGTAAATTCAACTCACAAATCACCGGTTCCTTTAATGAAACTATTACCGGGGTGCGGGTGGTTAAAGCCTTAAGCCGGGAAAAGGAAAATATGCGCGAGTTTGGGGTGCTGACCAACAATATGTACCGCTCCGGCTATCGCGCCGCCTGGTTGAGCGCTTTATTTCTGCCGACTGTGCAGTTGATTTCTGCCTGCGCCCTGGGAACGATCGTGTTATTTGGCGGTCTCCAGGCCCAAACCGGCGCAATGACAGTGGGCGGGATCAGCGCTTTCGTTTCCTACGTAACCTTTATGATGTGGCCCGTACAGGATCTGGCGCGCATATTTGCCGAAATCCAACAGGCGATCGCCTCAGCGGAAAGAATTTTTTCGCTGGTGGATTCGGTCCCTGGCGTTGTTGACCTCCCTGAAGCCATCGACACCGGCTCGATTCAAGGGGATGTCGAATTCGACCACGTTCATTTTTCTTATGATGACGGTAAACCGGTGCTGACGGATTTCAACTTCACCGCCCGCCAGGGTGAAACGATTGCCCTGGTCGGTCCCACCGGCGGAGGAAAAAGCACGATCGTCAATTTGTTGTGTCGGTTTTACGAACCGACCCAGGGCATCATCCGCATCAACGGCCGTGATTACAAGGACCTCTTCCTTCACACCATCCAATCCCGGGTGGGGATCGTCCTGCAGACCCCTCATCTCTTTTCGGGCACCATTCGCGACAACTTGCGCTACGGCAGGCTGAATGCCACGGATCAAGAGATCGAGGATGCGGCCCAATTAGCCGGTGCGCATGAATTTATAACCAAGCTGCCGAAAGGGTATGATGAGCCGGTTGGTGAAGGCGGGAACCTGCTTTCGGTCGGTCAAAAACAGTTGATCAGCCTCGCCCGGGCGATACTGGCGAAACCTGAAATCTTCATCATGGATGAGGCCACCAGTTCGGTGGACACCCTAACCGAAGCGCTGATCCAAAAAGGCATGGAGACTTTGATGGAAGGCCGCACCAGCTTCATCATCGCCCACCGCCTCTCCACGATCAAGCGCGCCGACCGCATATTAGTCATTGAAAATGGTGAAATTGCGGAAATGGGCACTCATCACGAACTTCTCCGAAAACAGGGAAAGTATTACCAGCTTTACACCCGACAATTCCGCAGCCAGATGGAAGAAACCTATAATCCATTTCTAGAAGATGTAGCCGCCGCAAACGCATGACCTATCTCTCCCCTTTGATCCCGGATACCGGGATCAAAGGGGAGAGTTTATTACAGGTGAAAATGGTAACCATTGTTGAAGTGAATGAAATCAGGCCGAAACTTCAGTCTGAGTTTAGCAATATTAAATTTGAACCGCGCACTGAAAATATGGCGGAGGCATACCGCTGGGGACAGCAGCTGCATGCCGGGCAGTCCAGGTTGAGCGGTGAACCGTATTTTGAGACCCACTGTGCCTGGGTCGGCGGATTTTTGGATTCACTGGTCGCCAATGAAGCCTGGACAATTGCCGGACTGCTGCATGATACCGTTGAAGATTCGGGTGAATCACTGGATCGGATTAAGCAGAAGTTCCCAGGACCCTTAGGCGAAGAAGTTGCGCACATCGTCGATGGTCTCACGAAGCTCAGTAACCCCAGGGATGGCAGATCGCGAGAGCTGGAAACCTTACGCAAGATCGCCATGTTCCGTGACCCGGGCATTTTCCTGGTCAAATTGGCCGATAAAAGCCATAACGTGATGACCCTTGAATACATGTCTCCGGAAAAACGCCAAAAGAAGGCCGAGGAAGCCATCCGCGCTTATGGCAAATTAGCCGGTATTTTAAACTGCTATGCCTGGCGGCGCTGGCTGGAAGATGCGGCCTTCCCGTTTTTTGACCAGGAAACGTTTGAGACCGTCCGCCAAAAAATCGATCATGATCCCCGCCTGCAGCCGAAATTTATCAATGCTATCCTGCAGCAGCTGGCTGGGATCATGGAACGGGAAAATATTTCCGGACGGGTGGAAATTATTGTCAATGGATACTGGCAGTCCTGGCAGAACCTGCGCCAGCTCGCCCGTTTACGCAAAGCCACCTTAAATTCATTTTCAGCCGTCAATGACCTGGTAAGTTTCCGCATGGTGCTGGAAGGCAATGACGAAAAGCAGTGTTACCTGCTGCTGGGGGCGATCAACCGCTATTTCGGCCCTTATTTAGACCAGAGCCAGTTCCAGGATTTCATCGCCAACCCTAAAAACGGATACCGTGCCTTACAAGCGACCGCCTGGTATGACGAGTTAGGGGCAGTCGAACTGGCGATTGCCACTGAAGACATGGAAGGCGAAAATCGCTGGGGCATCGTTTATGCCATCAACCACCACAAGGATATCTCCAGCTACCGTCCGGTCGAAATATTAACCCCCACCGGCGGCGCCCGGTTTGTTCCGGATGGATCGTCCGTGTTGGACGCTGTGGCTTCGATCCAGCGTGAGTTCCTTTTAGATAAGATCAGCACGGTCAATGTCAACGGAAAGCTGGGCAGGCTTTCCGACCAGGTTCACCCGGGAGACGTGGTTGAAGTGATCACCCAGGGGCCGCGCATCACCCCCTCCGAAGATTGGCTAAAATTCAGCAATATATCCACCGCGAATTTGCTGCGATCCGTGCTGGCCATGGAAGGTTTGCGTAAATCTGCCGAAATCGGGCGAAAAATCGTTAAGGACCTGCTGGCTCACCGCGGGTTGATGACCATGGAAGACATACAGGCCTTAGAAAACGACAAAGTTGTCAATTTGCTCGAACAGGTATCCTGCGCCAGTCTCGAAGATTTCTATTCAGCAGTCGGCGGCGGCGCAGTTCGTTTGGGCGAGGTCACCGCTGCCCTGGATAAACTTGGAATTTCCAAAGAATTGTTGGGCTGGACCACGATCTACATCGTCGCGGATAAAGAATTACACCGCCCCGGTGTCCTGGCCTATCTGGCAACGATTGTCTCAGAACACAGCGGGAATATCCTTCGTTCGGTTAACGATACCCTGGCGGATGGAGGCTTCTCACTGCGCATCGTCGCAAAATCCATCCCCCCTGACCAAATAAACGCTTTAGAGAAAGCCTTTCTTAGCGGCGTACATCATTTTAAAATCGTAGAAATCGCCTGAAACACCCTACCCGCCCACAATATAATACAAAATCACCAGGCGCTCGCCATCCTGGGGGATTTTATCCATATCATCCGGCATGATCGGTTCTTCACCATTGCGGCTGAAAAAGTTGGCGCTGAGCAAGGAACGCCGGTCATCGGCGATGACCGATCCAAGCAGCTGCGGAAATTCGCCGGCCAAAAAAGCTACGATATCTCGATAGCTGGCAATTTCACTGATTTCTATGATGCCATTTTTCCGCCCGGTGATCGCCTTCGCGGCGCCGGTGAATTCGATCTCGACCTTTTTCATTCAAAGCCAAAGATAAATAGGATCCCGCCAATCGCCAGAGGTACCCAATAATACAGGCTCAATTCGGGCAGAAATCCCTCGTAATGCATCCCGAGTCCAAATAACATCAGTAAAGCACCGGGTATTAAAATCCACCAGCTTTTAACCTTAATGGTTGGAGCCCCAAACTCACGTTGGGGTAAAGCTTTTGCATGTTTACCCTGTTTCATCCTGTCCAACATTTCCAATTTTTCCCGGCGGCGATGACCGCGGCGAATGAGGAACAGACGCAGATAAAATAAAATCACGATGATTGCAATGATATAAAACCCTGTATCCATAAGATGCTCCTAAAAGAAAAGGTATTTCTTTTTTTTATTTTCCAGGATACCGCAAACAGATTTATAAAATAATTTCGAGCTCGGTCGCGGCCCTTTCTTTACCTCAACATAACGAGCAGTTTTGGTTAATTCAGCAATAACCGTGCTGGGCGTGCCGTTTTCATCAACAGACCGGCTTAAAGCGAACACCCGGCCTAAATTTTTCCAGGGTAAAAAACTACGTTTGGCAGGTCGATCGACCATTGCGAGAAAATAAGCTTCCGGTTGTTTTTTGGGCAAGGGCAGAGTGATAATCACCACTTCGCGCCCATCTGGTGCTTTTTTGATTTCAAAATCAATTCCTTCGGAGGCGCCTCGCAATGACTCGTCCAGGTTGACACCGGCTCGATCCCACCAGAATTTTAGAAATTTCTCACCATCTCGCCGTAAATAGGTAAAAAAACTTGCGGTTTCATTATGAAAAAGTAACGGAAGGATTTCATAGCAATATAATTCGTGCTGATTCTGCTCTTTAAACATGCACACCTCAAGGAGCGAATTTTAATTTTCAGATATAACCCGGTCAATAAATTGATCGAGAGGAGTGGCTCGTCTTCCTAAAATCTTTTCCAGTACGAATGGGCTGCCCCACATGCCATAATTCTCATAATATTCAAACATGCCCAGCAGTGTCTGAATTGAATATTCGGACATCTGATTGCGACGCACATTGGCTTCCCAATCCTGTCGGGAATATCCTTCCGCCTTAACATTTTTACCAATTTTGTCACCGATAATTGCTGCAACCTCGGCCTGGGAATATGATGGGGTCCCTACAAGTTCAAATATACCCCCCCGATAAGCCGGCCCTAATATAATTTTTACTGATGCTTCAGCCACATCAAGAAGATCGACCAGGCTCAACCGGGTTTGAGGTGAATAAGGCGGAGCGTAAATGCCATCTTTGACTATTTGTGGCCAATAACCAATCAGGTTTTGCATATAGGCAGTCGGTTGGACGATGGAATAGCTCAATCCACTAGCGAAAATTTTATCCTCTACCAATAATTTCTTCCAATGATGTCGCATTTTTGAAATATGGGGATGAAAGACAGAATGATATATGAAACTGGTTACCTTATAACTTCCGGCAATGGACAATAATAATCGGCCAATTTCTACTTCATCCGGGCTCATATTGGGAGGAATATGGTAAATCGTGTCCACCCCTTCGACGGCACTTGAAACGATCTCAGCTCGGCGCATGTCGCCAGCGATGACATCCGCAGCCCCTATTTCCAATAATTCAGCCGCCTGCTCAGATTGATGAACGAGGCAGCGAACCCGCTGTCCTTTTTGGACCAATTCAGCCAGGATCGCTCTGCCAGTTTTTCCGTTTGCACCTGTGATCAGGATCATTGATGAAGATCTATATGTAGAATAACAACAACGCAATTTAAATTGGTCCTGGGCAAAGAGGAATCTTGCCTCTTCTTTGCTCAGGACCCGTTTTCATTCATAAAGCGGCACAGCAATTACTTTTCAACAGCTGCGCGCTCTACTTCTGGTTTGAAGATCACAAAAATGAGATTGATCAGGATACCAAGCACAGCGCCGGTCGCGATGGCAGGCAGACCATTCGGGAAAACATAGGGGATCGTGAAGGGTAAGAACCCGCCCGCGAAGCCAATGTTACCACCGATCCCAACGATCAGGATGACCGCACCAATCGCCAATTGGCGAGGATCGTACAAGTTCACCTTTTCGGAGATCATCAGAGCAATACCTTGCATACCAATGACACCAAACAGGTAAATAGAGAGACCGCCACCCACTGCCGTTGGAATTGAATTAATGATGTCCTTCAATGGTCCGATAAATCCCAAAAGGATGGCAATTACACCTGCGCACAAAAGAACCGGCCCCGAGTAGTTGCGGGTGATCACCATCAGAGAGTTGTTCTCGCCGTAGTTCGTGCCAGCTGTGGAGCCAAAGATACCATTGATGATGTCATCCAGGCCATCCAGCATCAGGTTCAGGCCAATATATTCCGACAGACCATACTTCTCGCGGCCCTGCTCCTCAGCCAGGTGATCGACATACAGGCTGATCTGATACAGGTGGGCGGTCGATTCAGGGATGGTGGCGATGGCCATAATACCAACGCCGAATATCACCGTAATCGTAAGCGGGTCATTAAAGACCGGGAAAGTGAATGACGGGACGGTGATAAATGCAGAGGGGAAGGTCACATTGAGCAGACCAAAGATCGCGGCGACTATGTATCCGGTGACCGCGCCTAGCAGAATAGGAAGCATCCCGAGGAAGCCTTTATTCTGCAGGTAGACCGAATATACGATGGTCACAATCAGGGTAATCAAAGCCACGAGGAACTCAGGCCAGTTCGCTACGCCGGTGGGACCGGTGACGCCAGTGGCATTGTTTAATGCGGCAGCGCCCAGACCAATACCAATGGTGCAGGCGACCGGGCCGGTGATGCTGGCGGGTAGGATGACATCGATGGCCTTCTTGCCCCCAGCAACCCGGATTAAAAAGCCCACTAAAACATTGAGCAATCCGGTAGCAAGGAACCCTGCCTGAACCACAGACAGGATATGCGCATCGGCAACGACACCAAACTTGGCATGAGTGATGGCGGTTACGGCAGCGATATAGCTAAAGCTGGAGCCGTAATATAGCGGTATAAACTTGCCCATGGCGATCTTTGAGCCCATCAAGGCTACAATTGTCCCGACGCCGGTCACCAATAGCACGGTTGAAACCGGGAAACCCATCAAGAGTGCACATAAAACGGTGGCAGGGAACATGGTCAGGACATGCTGGAAACCCAGCAAAATCATTTGTCCTACCGGAGGCTGGTCATTCGGAAGATATCCGAACACTTTCGCTTTTGCTATAGCAGTCATTTTGCATTCTCTCCTATTTTCAATGCAGTCTTCGAAAATTGGTTCGATAGATCATGGTTGGTCAAAGGTTTATGGAATCTTCGTTAAGGGCCTCCTTTCTACAATCCCAGTTCATTTCGTATAAATTAATTAATGACCGGATAACTGGGACAAAATCAAGCCGATAATTGCCATCAAAATACCGACTGGAATCACGTACATCAACATTCGGACCTCGGCTATATCCTTCCAATTCTTCTTTTCAGGCTCTTGCGTGGTTTTTGTTTCGTCAATTTCCATTAGTCAGTTCTCCTATTGAATTTAGATATTTGTTTTTTTTACCGGGTGCATTGTGAAAGTAACAGCCCTAAGATGGCCATGACGATCCCAACTGGAATGACATACATCAACATGCGTACTTCTGCGATTTGCGTCCAGCTTTTCGCCACGTCTTTCGCCACTGCTGCCGCGAATTGGGTCTCGGTCGGTGGTTTAAAATCAACCTTTTGGCCAGCTTTGGCAGCTAAACGAGCTTCCAGCGCTTTATCAAAGACTTCGAACCCCTGGCGGATCATGCTCTTGGCAACACTGTCGATCATGCGCTGCCCCACGCTGGCAATCGTCCCGCCAATTTGGAATTCTCCGTCGTATTTCAGCATCGTGGTCTCATTGCCTTGATCGGCAAAATGAACATTTCCCACACCCTTCACGAAACCGGGTCCGCCCCGTCCATCCGCGGTTAGAGTGCAGCTATCCGGCGGGACTTCGTTGGATATCACCAGTTTTCCAGTAAATATCCCGGATACCGGTCCAACTCGCACATTCATGGTGATGTCGAACTCGTTTTCACTGATTTTATTGATGCTCTGGGTACCCGGCAGCGCCGATGCAAGAATATCAGGGTCGCGAAACAGCAGCCACACCTCTCCCTGGGGTCCGTTGAATAAATGCTCGCCTTCAATCTTCATGAAAATCGTCTCCTATGATTATATAGAACTTTTAATTAATCAAGCCAAATTTGAGGGTCACTTTTTCTGCACCGCTTTGATCAGGTGGAATAATTTACTCGGACTGAGCGGCGCTTGCATGATTTCCAGATCATATTCAGGAAAAGCGGTTTCCAGAGCCTGGACAAATGCAGACGGGGTTGGGATCGCACCCGCTTCGCCGACCCCTTTCATGCCCAACGGATTTAACGGAGAGGGACTTTCGACATGTCCCAGCTCCATTTTCGGCGGCATATCGGTTGCCATGGGGATCAGATAGTCCATCAGGGAGGCATTCAACAGCTGCCCATTCTCGTCATATACCAGCTGCTCGTAGTAAGAATTGCCGATGCCCATCGAAACCCCGCCGTGAATCTGTCCCTCCACGATGGTCGGGTTAATCACCGTACCGCAGTCGTGCACCAGGACAAACTGTTTGATCTTCACTTCGAATGTCTCAGGATCAACCTCAACGACCATCGCTTCGCAGCCTTGCCCGGTGGCCCCATAAGGAGGGCCATAATAGGCAGTCGCTTCAAGGCCCGGCTCAACTCCCGGTGGGAAAGTCCCCCGGGTAGGGTTGGACCGCATCGCCAGCTCGCCCAACGTGATGGACTGTTTCGGGTCGCCCTTTACCTGTGCGCTGCCATCCACCAGTTCCACCTGGTCTTTTTCTACTTCAAAGATCTGTGCCGCGAGTTCAATCGCCTTTTCCTTTACGGCTAGCGCGGCTTTATGGATCGCTGTCCCGGCGACTGTAGCACCCCGGCTGGCAAATGTACCGGCCCCCCAATGGAAGATGCCGGTGTCTCCGGTGACCACCCGCACATTTTCCATCCTGACACCTAACTGTTCGGCGGCGATCTGTGCAAAAGAGGTGAAATGCCCCTGGCCCTGGCTGCTGATACCGGTGGCGACCAGCACTTTCCCGCCCGCATCCACCGCGACCCGCCCGCCTTCATAAGGTCCTACTGCCGTTCCTTCCACGAAACACACGATGCCAATACCCACATGTTTACCTTGCGCGCGCAGTCTGGGGAGTTCTTCCTTGAGCAGCCGGTCATATCCGATCATTTCCTTGGCTTTGCGCATCGTCTCCGGGTAATTTCCGCTGTCCAGCACGTTTTCTACGAAGTCCTGCCCGATCACGCCGGTCTTGTAAGGGAAATTACCGGGCTGTATGAAATTCTTTTCACGGATTTCTGTCGGATCCATGCCGAGCTTCTTCGCAGCCACGTCCATCAATCGTTCCATCACAAAAACACCGTACGTGCGTCCGGCACCGCGAACCGGGGTAACCACCATTTTATTGGTGAATACCATGCGAACTTCAGAATAAAAGTTCGGAATATCATAGGAGCCAAGGGTGTGTGTCTGGGTATTTAAGGGCACTGTCATCCCGTAGGGATCATAAGCGCCCGTGTTATGATAAAACACATCCTTTACCCCTAAGATACGCCCATCTTTATTAAAGGCAATTTCTGCATAATGCAGTTGATCCCGCTCCGAGGTGGTCGCCAGGAAATTCTCGCGCCGGTCTTCGATCCACTTGATCGGCCGGTTCAGCCACATGCAAATGATCGGCAGCAAAACATCATCCGCCTGGGAGGTCATGATCTTTGGCCCAAAACCGCCTCCGATAAAGGGGGTGATCACTCTCACCTGGCTGTCAGGCAGGCCCAGCCTGCCCGCGATGGTGTTGCGCAGCGGAATTGGGGCCTGGGTGGTTGCCCAGATGGTCATCGATTGCGCCTTTGTATCCCAATTCACCACAAATCCCCGATTTTCCATCGCCCCACCGGCTCCGCGGTCAATATTGATTTTCCTGGCGATGACGAAATCGGCTTTGGCCTTCGCCTCTTCGTAATTTCCGATATTTTGGAAAACCCTGGCAGCCAGGTTGCTTGGCAAGTCCTCATGAATTAAAGTCGCGCCAGGTTCGAGGCCTTTTTCGAGATCGGTCACAACCTCGAGCGGCTCCAAATCGACATAGATATCCGCAAACGCATCTTCCGCGATGTACCGGCTTTCCGCGATCACCACTGCGATCGGTTCCCCAGAAAAACGCACTTTATCCTTCGCGATTGGCACGAGGGTGCGGGCGTTGAACAACGATCCTGGGATCGCTGACGGAGGCGGGACCTGGAGTGGACCTGGTTTCCAAAAGTCACCAAAATCCTTGGCCGTATATACCGCCACCACCCCGGGTCGTTTTAAGGCAGCTGAGACGTCGATGCTCTTTATCCGGGCATGGGCATAATCGCTGCGGTAGAATGCTGCGTGCAGCATCCCCGGAATCTCAATATCATCGATAAACTGGGCCTGCCCTGTCAGAAGACGGGGATCTTCGAGCCGTGAAATTTTTTCTCCAAAAACTTTCTTTGCCACGGTTTCACCTCTCTGACAAACTACCGGACGGCCATTTTTTCAGCCGCTAATTTGACCGCTTCGACAATATTCTGGTAACCGGTGCAGCGGCACAGGTTGCCGGAAATCGCCTCGCGGATTTCTTCTTCGGAAGGATCAGGATTCTTCTCGAGGAAGGGCACCAACGCCATCAAGAACCCCGGTGTGCAGTACCCGCACTGCAGGGCATGTTTCTCATGGAATGCTTCTTGTAGGGGGTGCATTTTCTCGACGGTGCCGAGGTGTTCAACCGTAGTAACCTGATGCCCGCTCGCCTGGACCGCAAAAATCAGGCATGACCGCATCGCCTGGCCATCAAACAAAACCGTGCATGCGCCGCATACCCCGTGCTCGCAGCCGACATGCGTCCCGGTCAAGCCTAAATCATGCCGTAAAAAATCGCTGAGCAGCAGACGCGGTTCAATATCCCTTTCGTACTGCAAGTCGTTAACCGTGAGATTGATGTGGATTGTATTGTTCATCATACCCTCCTACCGCCGGGCCTGCTGGAGCGCTGCGGACAGAGCACGCTTAACCAGCACCTGGGTGACGTGTTCCCGGTATTCTTGCGTGGCGTGAATGTCCGAACCGGGGTCAATTTCATTCTCGGCCACAAATTCTGAAGCAGAGGTGAAGGCAGAATCGCTCAGAACATGGCCGACCAACTGCGCAGCGGCTTCCTTGGCCAGGAGAGTTCGCTCCCCGACCCCTAACACGGCGATATTGGCCACCTTACACACGCCAGAATCATCCAGCGCAATCATCACCGCGGTTCCCACCTGAACCTGCGACCCTTGTTGGCGAGAAACCTGCTGGTAGCTGGTTCCGCTGTGAGGCAGCGGAGCCGGAATAGCCACTTCCACCAACAGATCATCCGGGTCAATCACCGTCATGAATGGGCCCAAATAAAAATCATCGGCATCCACCCACCGTTCGGATCCTTTTTTACGAATGAGAAAACGCATACCCAATGCCAGAGAAACGCATGGCAGCTGCCCGGCGGGGTCGGCATGCGCCATGGCCCCACCGAAGGTGCCCCGGTTGCGGATCGCGGGATGCGCGATATGCGGCATCGTCTGGCATATTAAAAAGGCGCGCTCTTTCACCAAAGGATGGGATTCAACATCGCTATCCCGGGTAATCGCTCCAATCCGCAAACTGCCATCCGCATCCAGGCGGATGTAATCCAATTCTTTGAGATTGTTGATATCCACCAGGGCCTGGGGTTGTGCCATGCGGAAATTCATCGCCGGGATCAGGCTTTGACCCCCTGCCAGGACTTTCCCCGAATACCCCAACTCGGCCAGCTTATCGAGAGCTTCGTCAACACTGGCAGGCGCAAAATAATCGAATGATGCAGGCTTCATGTAGGTCGTTCCTCCGAATTAGAAGCACAGCCTGTTTGAAAGAGACTGCCTGGGCGAGTGGTCAAATTCACCCTCCCAGGCAATCTCAGTTTTGCTAACCTTCTTTGAAGGCGACGAAACGACCAAACATGGTTTCCGCTTCGACCGCTTTTTGTAAATAACAACCGATGTAATACCGGCCGCTCTTGGCATTCGCGATATCCCCGCCCAGGTTTTCGGCGTGCACGATCCGCTTGGGGAAGAGATTGAAATGCATATCCTGGTAAAAGCTGTCCAGCGGATACATCTCATCCCAGTCTTTGCCAAAATCGTGGATCAACTTGGCGTTGGCTTCGGCGAAGGTCTTGGGGTGCCAGAGGCGCATGATGGTGTTCATGGGATGATCTGCGCTGACAGCGTCTACCCCGATCCACTTGATTTGCATATCCGTGGCCCATTTGGAGAAATCCGGGGATGGGCCTGGATGCTTCACCATATAGCGGAATTCATCTAAATCTTCGCTGCGCCAGCCAAATTTATTCCATCCGGTCTTGATTATCAGGATGTCGCCTTTATGGATATCGACGACGTCGTGGATCATCTTGGGCGTATAGACGCTCGAATCGCTGACCAATTCAGAAATATCGGCAATCACGCCCGGGCCGACCCAATCTGTCAGCGGCACCTGACCGATAGCGCGTCCATTGGGATAGAAATGCTTTTCCCCGTCCATGTGGGTTGCCAGGTGGATGCTGGCGTTGCAGATCGAACCATTGCGCCCCATGCCAAAATACTGTCCACCCACCCGCTTGGTGTAGGTAACGCTCAGCGGAATATAGTTTAGCCACTGCGGGGTCATCACGCTGAAGGGCACGGTCATATCGACCATGGTGGATTTTTGCATCTCGGCGGTGAAATCTTCATCGCTCATCCCATCCGGAGCGGTCATCGCCCACACCCGCGACCAGGCGGTTTCGACCTCGACAAACGGGATCGGCATGATCGAGATCCAGGCGCGTTTATTCTTGAGCTTTTCGATATCGCCCACGATCAATTCTGCCAGCACCAGGTGTGCTTTGGGCATGGTGATGTGGGTTAATTCATAATATTCACCCTGCGGGAAAACTTCGTCCCAGGTTTTGCCGGTCTCAGCCTTCAACTTGGCCTCAGCCCGCACGAAATGGTTCTCATGCATGCGCCGGATGGGCGTGTTCATCGGATGCTCCGCGCAGCCGCAGTCGACACCCACCACTTTCAGATTCATGTCCAGCGCCCATTTGTAGAAGTCCATCGAGGGACCGGGGTGCCGTACCAGGAAACCAAACTCCGCTGATTCGACCCCACCCTGCGCGTTTGGATTGACCACATCCGGCTGGTCCCAGGAATAGCGGTGGTATCCAGTATTGACAATCAAGATATCGCCCGGTTTTACCTCGACCTTGCTGGTGATCATCTCCGGCGTATAAATGCTGTAATCTGAAACCAGATCTGAAATATCGGCAATCACCCCGGGCCCATTCAAATCGGTCAAAGGGATATCGGAGATGGCCCGCGCCCCGGAATGGAAAGCACGCTCGCCGACCAGATGGGTACCGACCGTGTTGCTCCAGTTTAAAATTTGCCCGTTTGCGCCCTGTCCGCCGCCATACGCGCCGGTTACGCGTTTGAAGAAATGAATTTCGAGAGATTTTTCACCCGGCCACGGCGGAGTGAAAATGCTGCACTTTTGTGTCAGATCGAACAGTTTGGCATCTGACATCATCTTAATGAACTGCTCGCGATCCATAAAACCCTCCACAACGTCTGAAATCAAATATCGTATTTCTCGGCGAATGCGACCAAAGCATCTTCGAAAATATTGGCCGGCGGTGAAACGACACCTGCGCCAACCTGCCCAACGCCCGGATCTTTATGAGCGACACCCGTGTTAACCCGGGGCAAGATGCCTTTTTCGACAACTTTGCGAATATCGATCCCGGTTGGTGTTCCACGGAAATCGAGGAATGGTATGGTGAAATATTTGTGCTCCGCGTAGCAAATCTCGTACATATCCAGCGTGGTATTGATGGCATCTTTGGGGGTGCCATTGATAAATGTTACGATTGCCGGTGCGGTGGCCATCGCGAAACCGCCAATGCCGGCTGTTTCGGTGATCGTGCTGTCGCCGATATCCGGGTTGGCATCCGCTTCGGTAAACCCGGGGAAATACAACGCCTTAACCATGCCAGCCGGGCCAATAAACCATTGGTCGCCCGTGCCGCTGACCCGAATGCCAAAATCGGTCCCATTTCGGGCCATCGTGGTCACAATCGTGCTGCCGTCAATATGATCGGCAGCCATCGTCATCACTTTGCAGCCGGCCATGACCGGGTTTAAGATGCTCAAAGCATTGTCGCCCAGGAATTTGATAATTTCGGCCGCGGTCTTCTTATCCGCGCTGCCTTGAGTGATCGAAGGAGCCAGCTGGATGGTAAATAGCAAAGACGCCGCGTCCAGACGGTTGTGACCATCGTCGCCCATGTGCAGCGCTTTACTTAACAAAGCCCGCAAATCAACCCCGCCGCAATCTACCAGGGCCTTTCCCACCACCGGGCCGAGGACATCGTTGATCCAACGCAATTTATTTAAGACCTCTTCACTGTAGGCGCCCATCCGCAGAACTTTCCCGCGCCCTTCATTCAATCCTGAATAGGCTTTCAAGCCCAGATTCTTGTCCTCAACTTCATACACCAGGAAGGATGGGGCAATTAAACCTGCCATGGGACCGACAGATGCATGGTGGTGGCAGGGTTCCCATTCCACTTTACCGGTTTCGATCAATTTGACCGCTTCTTCCGCGGTTTTGGCCATCCCTTCAAACATTACCGATCCGATCAATGCGCCGCGCATCGGACCGGCCATTCTCTCCCAGGTGACCGGCGGACCGGCATGCAAAAACAGGTTCTTGCGCATACCTGGGATCACATCAATCGCCCGCGCCACACCCACCACGATAGGCCGGGCTTCCATCATTCTTCCGACTGCCAGGGTATTTGCTTGTTCAATATCAATCATGGTTGCTCCTTTTGAAAACCGAAGGCGATAGGAAGAGTTGCCTATCGCCAGTGGTTTTTAATATTTTTTCATGCGAGCCAGAATACCCGCCAACTTCTCATTCCCACCCGCCGGTGGTCGCCAGTTTACCTGGATCGCCGGAACATTCTGCGCGACAAGATTTCTCGGCGAAAAACTCCAGGCCGACGTTGATCCCCGCCACCGGGCTGTTCATCTGCTGGATGTCGAGCGGCTTCCAGCCATCCGGAAGCATGCCTTCGGGTGAAACATTCAATTGCTGCAGCACCTGGCCCGCATAACGGACCACATCCTCATTACTTGTCCCCACCCACACGCCGGCATTCTTTAACTGCTCAATTTGACTGTTTAAATTCTGCGGATCTTCATCCGTTCCGGTAACCACTGCGACCACTTCCAGGTAGCGCCCGGCTTTAGCAGCCAGGGCCTTCGCTTTTTCGACTGCAGGCGCCAATTCACTGGCAGGATCGGGGTGCGAGCCAAAACCAATTACGACATCCAGCATAATCACCGCCACGGCGGGGTCGCGGGCTTCTTCCATCAACCGCCGGATGCGCATTTCATTGTCCATCATCGGGTGCAACCGTCCCACGGTGAACTCATCCTCGCCGAGGTCGATGATGGTATGTTCCTGGCTTTCCAGGGAATTGGAGATTTTGTTTTCTTTGTGCAGAGGGGCATTCGCCCAAACTTTGGGCAAATAATCTTCCAGGATGTACTGGGCTTCATAAGCCAGCGTGCCGCCGGAAAACAGGCCGCGCAAATAGCGCTGGCCCGCGGCGAAACGCTCCAGCTTGAAATCTGGCTGCCTGAACGCCTGGGGATGGTTGGCCAACTGCACAGCGATTTCCGCGGCATGGTCCAGGCCGTGGGCGAAATGCAGGTTCCCCACAGGTTGAGCTGGACCGGGACGGCCTACAAACTCAACCACCACAGGTTTGCCTGCTTTACGCGCCGCCTTGATCACTTCTTCGGCGACTTTCGGCGCCGGCGGTTTGGATACCAGGACGATCACCTTCGTTTCCGGATCGCGGCTGAGAAATTCAAGCGCCATTTTAAAGGTAACCGCGCCTACTTTTTCGGAAAGATCGCGCCCGCCTGTCCCCAGGCCGTAAGTCATGCCGCCGCCTAACTGGTGGATGCGAGCGGAGACCTGCTGCAAACCGGTCCCGGCCGCCGCGACCATGCCGATCGGACCCAACCGCACCTTATTGGCAAAGCCCAATCCAATCCCGCGTACAATCGCCGTGCCGCAGTCCGGCCCCATGACCAGCAGCCCTTTTTCTGTAGCTTTCTTCTTAAGGTCGATTTCGTCTTCGACCGACACATTATCGCTGAAAAGGAAAACATGTTTGCCCAGGCGCATCGCCTCGCGTGCTACACCGGCGGCATAACGCCCCGCCACAGAAATCAATACCCATTCTGCTTCGGGGAGCATATCCGCGGCTGTTTCCAGACTCTGCGGAAGATATTCCTGTTCGCTGCGTGATTTTCTGCGGGTCAACAGCTCATCCACCTGGCCAACAGCCTCAATCGCAGCCTCCGCGGTATCCGCCCGGACGACGATTACCAGGTCATCGGGCTTGGCGGCTTCCGCTTCCACTGAGAGTAAATCAATATGTGCCAGAATTTCTTTATTGCTTTCCGTCCCCATCACCACACCAGCGTCCTGCACACCGGGCAGACCGGCGAGAGAACGCTGCAGCTGCATCAAAAATGCAGAATCGTAATATGTGCCTGAACGAACTTCAGCTTTTATCACTGCCATAACAATCTCCTATGGTTTCAATAATCATTACATTTTCTCTGCCTGGAGGAAAATGCCAGCAGTTGCCGGTTAAATGAAATTTACCTGCTACCAAAACTACGCAAAAAGCGATAATCTTGCAGATTCACACGGAGAAACGTTAAGGTTGGTAAACGCATGTTCTGAACTCTCAGATATGGAATTTTACCAATCCAATAATGTTGTATCTAAATTCAATTTAGCCAGGGGCACGATATTAATATTAACAAAAAGCTTTTAAGAGTATACAACAAAAAATATTGATGTCAATTAGTGCACACCCAAAGCGTGACATTTGTCTGACATATCAGGAACGCTTATCTTACAAAAAAGCCCCGCATTTTGTTGATGCGGGGCTAATTTTGCGGACAGATTAACCAGATTAAACAACCACTTCTTCAGGGATGCGGAACACCTTATTGCGTTCGCGTACTTCGTCGGAAACGTTGAAGTTTAACTCGGTGCCTAACATTTGTTTGGCGTAATTCTTCAAGCTGCCGTTCCAGGAAGCCTGGTCAACATAGTACACCCGCGCGCCGCCCAGCTCGTGCTGGTATTCCGGCCACGGCAGTGTAGGCTGGGCCATTTCCAGGCCGGCTAACCGCCATCCATTATAGCTTTCAAAGGTCGACCACCACTGCTGCATTTTCAAGATTTCCATAGCGTAATAGGTCTTGGCATAATACATCGCCCAACCGATCCGGCCGCGCCGGACGAAAGCCATGGTGTGAAAACTCAAGGCAATTTTCTCGTTCATTACCCGCCCGTTCGCCAGGCCGGCCCACTCACCATCAATCAGGCCAATGATGTGGAAGGGATCCTTGAGCCGCTTGCGGATCCAACCCAGAATCTCAGCATAAACACGCACTCCGACAATATCATAAAAATCATGGTCTACCTTCATGATCTTTTCCATGTATTCAAGCATCAACGGAGCATCTACTTCTTTGGCGGAACGCAAATATAGGGTGCGGCCATCTCGCAGGGTCAGGGTTGCCTCAGGCCAGGGAGGCAGGTTCATCGGCGGCGCCTGTAACAGAGCTTCGATTTCCTGGACGTCAATCGTCATTTGCTGGGCAGATACTTTCACGGGAGGTTCAATTCTCATTGCATTTTCCTTTAGTTGGGGTGGGGTATTCAGCTTTTCATGAAGGAGTTCTGGGATTAACAAATAACCGAAATTAGTGTAGCAAATGGCCGAAATGAAGTCAATGGATTTGCCCAAGCGGTGACATTCATTGATCTACTTCAGGGAATTTGTCATACAACTGGTCGTTTTCATTCCGTCACGCCGCCCACTCAGGAATAAATGCGCCATAAACCAGTGACATAAATTCTATTGTAATATGATGTTTCTATGCTATCATTTTAGTTGTCATACAACATCCCATAGACATGGCCTCTTTTAAAGGTCTATGTCACGCTCATTTTCAGGGCAATCAGTCATCAGCACAGAAAGCTAAAAACTTAAAGAGAGGAATGCGAAAGTATGATTAATCCTCACCCAGGTCTTCCAGAATTTGATTATGTCAGGTTCACGGCATTGGAAGATGCCAGTCATTTTTTGGCTGAGCATGCCGGTGAAGCCCGACCATTTTCAGGCGGAACGGACACGTTCGTGCGCATGCGCGATGGTATTTGGAAAGATAAATACCTGGTCGATGTGAAAGCGCTGAAAGAAACCCAGGCATTTTCTTTTGACCCTGATAACGGCCTGCTCATCGGCGCCGCCGTCTCCATGAACCGGGTCATTTCCCACCCGGATATCCAGAGGGTCTACCCCACGCTGGTTGAATTGGCGCATACCGTCGCCAGCTACCAGCTGCGCAGCCGGGCTACCGTGATAGGCAATCTCTGCAACGCCTCACCCGCCGGTGATACGATTGGCGCGTGCCTGGTCTACCAGGGTGTGATCCACATCCACGGCGTCGACGGTCCGCGTGAAGAACCGTTAGCCGGTTTCTTCAAAGGCCCCGGAAAATCGACATTAAAACCTGGGGATATCGTCACCGCAGTCAGCTTCCCCCTGCCGCCGAAAGGTCATGCCGGACGGTATTTGAAAGTCAACCGCAACCTGGTGGGCGATCTGGCGATTGTGGGCGTGACCGCGCTGGGATACCCCGATCCTTCGACAAAATCAGGCTATCGTTTCCGCATCGCCCTGGCCTCGGTTGCACCCGTGCCTCAGATTCCCATCCCGGCAGAAAGCATTTTGGCCGATCAACCGATCAACGATGAAACCATCGCCCAGGCTGCGCAGGCTGCCATGGATGCGTGCACCCCGATCGACGACGTGCGCGGCACAGCCCGCTACCGGAAATATATGGTCCGCAATATGACCCGCCAGGCAGTATCAGACGTCTGGAACCGGATCCGCAGGTAGAGGGGACTGGAGGAAAAATGGCATTCCATAAAATAACTTTAAAAGTAAATGGGACGACCGAGCAAGTCACCGTCCCTTCCCAGAAGACTTTATTACAGATGCTGCGCGAAGAGCTGGCCTTGACCGGCACTAAAAACGGCTGCACAGCCGGAGAATGCGGCGCCTGTACGGTATTAATGAATGGCGAGCCCGTCAACAGCTGCCTGGTGCTGGCTGCCGAATGTGAAGGAGCCGAGATCACCACTATCGAAGGTCTGGCAATCGATGGACAGCTGGATATCGTCCAACAGACGATTATCGAAACGGGTGGCGTGCAGTGTGGTTTTTGCACCCCGGGCATGTTGATTATGACCCGTTCTTTGCTCGACCGCAATCCGCACCCCTCCGAGCTGGAGATCCGGGATACTTTATCGGGCAACCTCTGCCGGTGCACAGGCTACGCCCGCATTATTGAGTCAGTCCAAAAGGCCGCGGATGCACAGACGATTGCCGCTCAAGTTTAAAGGAGGGTTCAGCCATGGTTATGACAAAAGCCAAAAACAAAACCGCCGGACCCGTTGGGACCAGCGTGCAACGCGTTGACGTCCTGGAAAAAGTAACCGGGGCGGCGATATATACCGATGACATCCAGTTTGGCAATGGGCTGCTCTTTGCCCGGGTAAAACGCAGCCCCCACCCGCATGCTCTCATTAAGAAAATCGACGTCAGCAAAGCTCAGGCGCTGCCCGGGGTGAAAGTGGTCATCACCGGGGCCGATTTTCCGGAGCGGATGGGGTTATACCTGAAAGATAAAACCATCTTTGCCACAGACCGGGTGCGATTTGTGGGCGAGGCCGTCGTCGGGTTAGCCGCGGTTTCAGAGGAAATTGCCGAAGAAGCCCTGGATTTGATCGATATCGAATACGAAATCCTGCCGGCGGTATTCGATCCGGTCTATGGCGCTTCCCCGGAAGCTCCCGTGATTCACCCGGATATGGCCCAATACGAACGGCCGAATTTCATTTTCCCGGTCGATGGCACCAATATCTCCAATCACTTCAAGGTTCGCAAAGGAAACACCGAGGAAGCCTTCAAACAGTGCGCGGCGGTCGTGGAATATACCTTCCACGTTCCTCAGGTTCAGCATGTGCCGATCGAACCGCATATCGCCATTGCTCAACAGGATGACAAAGGCAACATCACCCTGTGGGCTTCCTCCCAAAGCCCGTTTGCCCAGCGCAATCTGCTCGCCAAAGCCCTGCATAAATCCGAAAGCCAGATCCGGGTGATCGCGCCGTTTGTCGGCGGCGGCTTTGGCTGTAAAGCCGGTGTGACCATGGAAGCCGTGCCGGTGGCGATCGCCACCAAAGCCAAAGGCCGCCCGGTAAAATTCCGCCTGACCCGTGAAGAAGAGTTCTATACCAATTTCGTGCGTCAGGGTCTGGTAATTACACTGAAAGCCGGCTGCGATGCCCAGGGCAGGCTGCTGGCATTGGACAACACCATGTATTGGGATGGCGGCGCCAGCACGGAATACGGGGTGAATGTCACCCGCGCCGGCGGATATTCCGGCACGGGGCCGTTCGATATTCCCAATGTCACAATCAATTCGATGTGCATCTATACCAACCACCCCATCGGCGGCGCCTACCGCGGCTTCGGCATGTCGGAACTGCACACCGGTATTGGCCAGGTGATGGATATGCTCGCCGAAAAGATCGGCATGGATAAGGTCGATTTTCTCAAACTCAACTGCGTCCAGAAAGGCGACATCCTGGCTACCGGAATGGTCATGCACGATGTAGGCATTAAAGAATGCATCGAAAAGGTCGCCGCTTCCATCAATTGGGGAGCGAAGGAAGTACCCACCGCACCACACCGTCTCAGAGGAAAAGGCCTGGCCATTGCCTGGAAAGCGCCTGCCATGCCGCCAAACGCCGGATCGAGCGCCATTGTCAGGCTCAACGAAGACGGTACCGTAAAAGTCTCCGTGGGCGGGCAAGAACTCGGCCAGGGCACCTTCACCGCCATGGCACAAATTGCGGCCGAAGAACTGGGCGTACCTATGGATTGGGTTCATGTCGAAGGGCCAATCGATACCTCGTTCAGTCCGTATGAGTGGCAGACGGTCGCCAGCCGCCTGACCTGGTCGATGGGCAATGCCGTGAAGAATGCCTCGGCAGATGCCCGCACCAAGATTCTCAAGATGGTCGGTGAAGCCTGGGATCAAGAAATCGAAAATTTGGACATCAAAGACGGATATGTGATCTCCTACGAGACCGAGGATCAAATCTCGCTGAAGAACATCGTCATCTATGGCATCGCGAAACCGAACGATCAGGGGTGGGTGGGCGGACCGATCGTAGGTTCTGGCAATTTCATGCCCTCTTACGTGACAGGTTTAGATAAAGACACCGGCCAGGGAGACCGGGCCGTGGTGCATTACACCACCGGCGCGCAGGCCCTGGATATTGAAGTCGATCTGGATACCGGCCGGATTTTTATCCTGAAAGCCGCCTCTGCCTTTGACGTCGGCAAAGCCATCAATCCCGACCTGGTCAAAGCCCAGATCGAGGGCGGTTTCATCCAGGGTTTGAGCTCGGCGATCTTTGAGGAAATGCGCCTGCGCAACGGGGTGATGACCAATCCCAGTTTCGTCGACTACCGCATCGCCACCAGCGCCGATATTCCCGAAAAGATTGACCCGATGATTGTCGAAAATGCGCAAGACGACGGGCCCTTTGGCGCCCGCGGAATTGGCGAGCATCCCATGGTGCCGACAATCGCCGCCCTGGCTAACGCCATTTATAATGCCATCGGCGTGCGGGTTACCGACCCGCCTTTCTCGGCGGAAAAACTGTACCTGGCGATGCTGGATGCCGGAATGGTTAAGTAAAGAAACTCACCTCAAAATAAACAGGAGGATAAAAATGAAACTGATTGATTTGACGATCCCTTTGGGTATTGCTACCCCACCATGGCCCACCTATGAACCGCTGCAAATCAAGTACTTCAAACGTCTGGCGCCCAACGGCGCCAACGGTCAACTGCTGACCCATTCCAACCACCTGGGCACCCATCTGGACGGTGAAATCCATTTCTACACTGCCGGGAAAGATATCGCCTCCCTGACGATGGATTACCTGGTGAATGAAGCCGCGGTTGTCGACCTGAGCGACGTTTGCGGCGACTACGACGTGTACACCAGCAAAATGATTGAGGAGCGGGTCGAAGTCAAAGAAGGCGACATTCTGGTGATCCACACCGGTTACCATCACTTTGGCTGGGATATGCCCACCGCGGATGAAATTCGCTACATGGTCAAACACCCCGGTCCGGACCGCGAATTTGCCCTGTGGGCTCAGAAGAAGAAATTACGGTGGATCGCTGTGGACTGCGGTTCTGCCGACCACCCGATGAACACTATTATCCGCACCTGGATGCCGCGCCAGGCCCGGGAAGCCGAGAAGGTATTCCAGAAGAAATTTGGGCAGAGCCTTGAGCAGTTCTTTGATGACAGTAAATATCAATTGATGCACATCGAAATGTTCCCCGAAGGCATCATTCACGCCGAATGCTTCGGCGGCGAACTTGACCTGCTCTTGAACCGGCGCGTCAAAGTGGGCTTCTTCCCATGGCGCTTCGTGGATGGCGAATCCTGCATCGGTCGGGCTGTAGCCTTCGTCGAAGATGACGAATACGAAGAATTAATGGCCAAAAAAGCCACCATGGCCAAAACCAAATTCGGGGACGCTTTCGAGCCCAAACACGTCGAGAGCCTGAATAAATTGAGCAAGGCCAACCTTGCCTGAGATGGGTGAAACCAGGGACCGGGCTCAAACTTACATTTCCCCGGTCCTTGTTTTTCTGAAATTAAGCCTGTTATTCTGAAAAGGAGAAAATAATGAAGTTCGAGTTACCTACAAAAGCTTCTCAGGAAGTCCTGCAGATCGATGCCCGCGAAGTCGAGGCCGTGCTGCAAGGACCGGCGCTAAAACTGAAACCATGGCCGGGCGCCACGATTCAACTGAAAGATGGCCGAAAATTATTCATCCGCGAGGCCCGTCTGGACGAAGTCCCCGCGATGTTAGGCTATGTGAAAAAATTTCTGGAAGTAGATCACGACTTTTATGATATTGTCGGTGCCCGGGTCTATTCGGAAATTTTAGGTTGGTACCGCAAGCGCCTGAAGGACCCCTATACCCTGGTCGGTTTAATTGACGGGTTATGGGCCGGTTTTGCGAACGGCCGTTTGATGAACGAAGACATTAACATTTCACTGCACACGATGGCCCTCATCCGCGGCGGGCGCATCGGTGCGGCCATGTATTATGCCAAAGCCTATTACGGCTTCGAGATCCTGGGCAACCGTGAATGGTGGGCCACCTACAAGTCCTACAACGGCTGGATGCGCTGGGGCTTGGGCATGGCACAGCCTTCCTACCCCTGGCCGGATGTCCAGCACGAGCTGGGCGGCGCCAAAGTGTATTATGTCACCAAGAAATACTGGGACCAGCAGATCAAGAACTACGTGCGCGAGATGGTCGGCGCTGACTTGAATTTCGACGTTCCCGATGAAATCCGCAAAGCCAATGAGGTCATGCGGGTTCCTGAAGAAGTGCTCGTATAACTCCGCTTCATTCCCGGGGCTGCCAACAGGCAGCCCTTTTTTTATGCCAGCGCTAAGGCCATCGCGATCCCCAACAAGGTATCACCGCCCGAACTGCCGCCGTAATTTATTAACCGCCTGGCGCATTCTGCCTCCGGCAGACTGCCCCACAGCATCCCGTCCAGAGCAGTGACCAGACGCTCATCGGCCTGCCCGTTCAGCGCACAGGTGATTAAATTAGCTGCCAGCGTAGTGGTTTTCTGCCGCGCCTGGAGGAGCAATCGGTCAGATATCTGGCTCACCAAAGACCAGACGAGCGAAATTTCATTTATGGCCCGCAGACCCAGCAGCAGGCCAATGATAAAATCATCGCCGGATGGCGTCAGGCCGCTGCCCCGGCCCAAAAAGCGGCCGGTATGCAGGAGGATATCCTCGCAATTCCTGGCACGAAAACCATCCGCCAGGTACTGCAGTTCATCCTTCACTTCCTCCAATCCCTCGTCTTTTTTCCCGGAGGTTTCTAAACCCGCCCAATGGGGGAACCATCCAATCCACCCTTTGCCGTTTCCTTCCTCCAATACTTTGCACGCTACGTCCTTAAGGCGGACCCGCGCAGCTAGCAGACCGGCCATTTTCAGCGGTCGGATGTCTGCCTTCCAGGCTGGAATGCCCGCGTTGACAACGGTGATATCTTCAGCTGCAAAACGAATGCGGTCTGGATAAAGTTTTAATGCACTGCCGTGGGTCAGGCGATCAAAAGGCTGCGGGTGACTGCGCTCTTCCTTCTTGCGGTAGCGTAAGTCAACGTTTAACTCTTCAAAAAAGGTTAGATTTACTGTCAGTGGTCCGCGCCAATCTTCATAAGACAGGAAAAATACCTGCCCGTTTCCTGTTAAACAAAATACGCCGCGCGAGGTCAGCCCGATCACGGAGGCATTTTGCTCCTCCTGGATGATCTTCAGTGCTGTCTCACCGGCGGCGGCGATCTGGTACGAGCTCATTCCGGAATCTGGTCGGCCCGGATACTCCCGTTTTGCAGCGCCTCGCGGAAATGGGTAATCGTCTGGCGGATGCCCAATTCCAGGGAAGTCTCCGGCAAATCTGGCAGGTTGGCCCGCAGCCCGGCGTCATCCATACCATCCGGCAGGGGTAAATGGTTCGGGGTGAATGTGATTTGTCCGCGCGCCTCGGGAGCCACCCTGAAAATCGTGTCCACGATATCCGTCATGTCCGCGACCTGCCCGCTGACGTTGTAGACCTCGGCCCTCTCCTGTGAAACCTGGGTAGCGCGGATGAAAGTTCGTGCCACGTCATCCACATAATTTAAACCGCAGCTTCCGCCGTACGAGATGCGAAAAGGCTTCCCGGCGGCGGCGGCCAGCATGGCCCAGGTTGGTCCGGAGGTCATGCCCTGGTCGCGCCCCGGGCCATAAACGACGTACGGGCGCAACCCGACCGATGAGATCTGATGATCCCACCAATACACCCGGGCCGTGCTTTCATTGGCCTGTTTGTATACCCCATACAGCGTTCTGGGGCGCAGCTGACTGTCATCGTTCACAATCCCGCCCGGGTACTCTTCACTCAACCCGAACACGCCTATGCTGCTGGCATAGACCACGCGCTGGATGCCGGCACGCCGCGCAGCCTCAAAGATATTGACCGTTCCGGTGACGTTGACATTCGCGCCCAGGGTGGGGTTGGCTTTGCAAAACGGCACCTGGAGCGCCGCCAGGTGAATGATCTGGCCAATGCCGTGGTCCTTGACTGCTTTTTCAACCAGGCCGAGGTCGGTGATGTCACCCTGCACGATCGTCAGCCGGCGCATCTCATCCTCAGTCAGGATCAACCGCAGGCGGTGATCGTCTTGCGAGGCATCCAGCGCGAACACTTGCTGACCGTCGTGCAGCAGGTTGCGCACCACCCAGGCCCCGATACAGCCCATCGCCCCGGTTACCAGATATCGTTGAGGTTCCATCAGGCTTCCGCCCTCCTTTGATTACAACCTGACAACATTTCGGATGCGGCCCACATGTTCTACTTCGGTGACCACCACATCGCCATCTTTTAAGAAGAAAGGCGGCTTGCGAAATACGCCGACCCCACCAGGGGTCCCTGTGGCGATCAAGTCTCCGGGTTCCAGGGTGAAAGCCTGGGAACAATATGACACCAGTTCTCTTACCCCAAATACCATCTGTTCAGTATTGGATACCTGCATCACATTGTCATTAACCAGGCAGCGCACTGCCAGGTTCTGCGGGTCAGGGATTTCGTCACTGGTGACGATCGCTGGTCCTACCGGGCAGAATGTATCCAGGCTCTTGCCGCGCACCCACTGTTTGTCCCCAAACTGCAGATCCCGCGCCGAAATGTCGTTGATCACGGTGTATCCAAAAACGTAATCCAGCGCATCTGCTTCGCTTACCCGACGCGCCTTTTTCCCGATCACGACCCCTAATTCCACCTCATAATCCACTTCATTGGTCAGAGCCGGGTCCCAGGTGATATCGTCAAACGGCCCGATGACCGAGGAGGGAAACTTGGCAAAAATCAATGGCGCCGGCGGCAAAGCGACGCCTTGCTCTTTGGCATGATCTTTGTAATTTAATCCAATGGCTACCACCTTGCTTGGGTTGGGAACAGGCGAAAGCAGACTGACCGCATCATAATCCACCAGCGGCACCTGACCCTTTTCATACTTCGCTAAAGCCTGGTGCCAGGTATCCGGCCCTGCCTCTAAAAAACTGCGCATGGAAGATGAAAAACCAGCTGCAGTGATGTTGGAAATCTGCTTTCCATTCAAGACCCCGATCCCCGGTTTCCCTTGAAACATAAAAGACACAAGTTTCATGATCGCTTTCTCCTTTATTTCAACCGT
Organism: uncultured Chloroflexia bacterium; assembly: GCA_963743005.1. Lineage (GTDB taxonomy): Bacteria > Chloroflexota > Anaerolineae > Anaerolineales > Anaerolineaceae > CAVUNY01. The sequence goes on from CAVUNY010000003.1 coordinate 47,537, forward strand.
ACGAGTTTCATCCGATGACTACGCGAAGAGAATTACGTCAACCTGTTTTCCTTAATAATCTGTTGGTACAGGTAATAGCTGTCTTTGGGTGTCCGTTTTTGGGTCGCGTAATCCACATGGACGATGCCAAATCGCTGCTGGTAAGCTACCGCCCACTCAAAATTATCAAGGATCGACCAAAAGAAATACCCGCGCACATCCACCCCGTCCTGGATGGCCCGCCGCAGTTCACCCAGATAGCGGCGCAGATAATCCATGCGCTGCGGATCGTGAACCTTGCCGTCTTGCGCGACCCAATCCACATTTGCCATTCCGTTTTCGGTGATGATAATCGGCGTTTTATAGCGTTCCCACAAGAAACGCGGTCCCCAATATAGAGATTCAGGGGATACGGTCCAGTTGTAAGCGGTTCGCGGCCCACCCACCGGGTCTTCGGCAGGCTGGGGCTCGCCATCCGGTCCAGCCTGGGTGCGGTTGCCGGTATAAATATTGACTCCATAAAAATCCACCGGCTGGCCGATGATATCCATGTCCGCGGAAGAGGTTGCCGGCATGTCACTTCCGAATAATGCCAACCCGTCTTGCGGGTACTGCTTAAAGAAAATGGGGTCCGAAAACCAGGCCGCATTCCACATGTTCTTATGGGCGACGGAGAACATCTGCCGGCGGGCGGCTTCGATATCCGCGATTGAACTGCTGGCAGGAAAATTCACCGCGCCGATTGGGGCAAAGCCTACCCTGGGGGTTTTAACGGCATTCGCGCGGATCGCCTGAACGGACTTCCCGTGGGCCAGCAAGGCATTATGCGCAGCCGTAAGCACCTGGTGCATATCCAGGGTCAATCCGGGGGCATGGCGGCCCTCCTGGTGGCCTGCGCCTAAAAAGACCTGCGGTTCATTCAAGGTCATCCAATTCGTCACCCGGTCAGAAAACTTCTTGACGATCAGGGTTGTATAATCGGCAAACCAATCCGAGCTGTAGGGGTTCAGCCACCCACCCCGGCAGTATAAGTCGTAGGGATAATCCCAATGGAATAATGTGACATACGGGGCAATCCCACCAGCCAGCAGGCCATCGATCAACCGGTCATAGAAATCCAGCCCTTTGGGGTTGACTGCGCCCGTTCCGGCGGGCAGCACCCGCGGCCAGGAGATGGACAAACGATAGGCATGCGCTCCCAACCCCTTGATCAGGGCAATATCTTCAGGATAGCGGTGATAGTGGTCGCAAGCCACTTCCCCCGACTGGCCCATCCACACCGCGCCGGGTTTCCGGCAGAATTCATCCCACACCGAAGGCCCCTTGCCATCCTCATTCCATGCGCCTTCCACCTGATAGGAAGCCGCCGCCACACCCCATAAGAAATTCTTGGGAAATTCACCGCTCATCATATTCCTCGTCCTATTTTGAATAAGTGCACTGCCGGGCTTCATCCGCAAAGGCCGCGATCAAAGCCGGATCGGCATCAAAAAAGTGGTCGGAAGGTGAAAGGATAAACCCGCCCCCTCCGCCGGCCTCTTCAAAACAACGTCGCACTTCGGCCCGGGTTTGGCCGGCAGTATTGTCGATAAAGAAATGAAACTGGTCAAAACCCCCGATCATGCACACTTTATCCCCGATCCGGCGTTTGGCCTGGCGCAGATCCACATCTCCGCCCATCCCGGACGGCGTAAAGGTCTCCATCGCATCCGGCTTCATATCCGCGATCCTTTCGAGCAGCGGCATCATCCCGCCGCAGGTATGGTAGACGATGCGCTGCCCGGCCTCATGGGCCGCCTGGATCAGGACCAAATCGTAAGGCGCCACAAACTGGTCGAAAATATGGGGTGAGATCACGGTGGAGGAAGCATCTCCCCCGCCCAATTCCAATAAGTCGTATGCCGCGCCATTTAACGTGTGGATAAATGCCAGTTTGCGGCGCTGCAGGATTCCCAACAGCTCGTGCACCCAGGCCGGGTCGTCGTACGTCTCAAGGATCAATTTCTCGATCCCCACCAGGCAGGCAGCATCCTGCCAGCAGCCGGGCTGGCCGTAAAGGTCAAAACAGGGGATGTGCCCCCGAACCAGACCCCGATCGCCAAACTCATCAGCCCGTGCCTTTACCGCGGCAAGGTCGCAAACCGGCGCCGGCAGGAATTCCGCCAGCAGATCGATGTCCGATTTTTGTTTGACAGGCCGTTCTGTCATCCAATCGGTATATTCATTCCTCTGGATTTCTGCGGTAACCTGGCCCCTGGGAGTATGGATGGTATAACGGGTGCCAGGAAATGTACCAGTTTTAATCGCTTCACGCTCGATCCGCCAGTTATCACATTGCAGCATGCCGTACTCATCCACCCAGCTTTTCCCGGAAATGCCGCAGATCGGCACCAGCCAGGTGTAGGCGTCCATGCCAAAGTGGTCGAAAAAGGCTTGATCGCTCGCCCCATGCAGATAGCGATCGAGAAAATAACGCATGATATGGTGGCTGGTCACCGGCAGCCGGTCGGGCACGCCGCGGGTGAGGGCTGTCAGCATTCTTTGTTTGGATGTCATCAGGGGCATAAAGAGATTTTACTAACATCCCGGGGATATGACAAGCAGCCGGATCGCGCGATGGACGGTCGAGTTCCGGTATTTAACCGAAATGACGGTGCGGACGGCGTTAAGTCCGTACATTTCTTCTTGCAATAATGTAATTTATTCCCTACTATAAATCTACTATAATGAAATAGTCAAATATTTTCGCCCTTTAAAATAATCCACAATAATCGAAACCCTTTTCGATCGGTGTGGCATAGGTCAGTCAAAGTTACAGCTAACAAGCTGACCGGCTGGAAGCTAAATTGCGGACCAGCTTGAGATGAGGAAAAATGAAAAGATTACTGGCTTTGATCTTAATACTTTTAGTGGTCGCGGTTATTGGTTTACAGCTGCTTAAATCGATCAATAATCTCCCCATCCCTTCGGTTGGCGTCACCTTGATTACCACCCCCACCACGACCATCATTTCAGGGCCGGTGGTGCTCAACGCCATTCGCAACCAGGCCAAATTGGAAACCGTTGCGATGGTATTTGCCAACGACATGGATATCACCAAGACCTGGGGGTTGGAAGGCGCCTGCCGCGAATCTTTAACTTATCTGGGCTATTACACCGTAACCGCCGGAGTTGATCTGCAGCAGCTGACCGAGCAAAATGTGAAGGTCGATAGTACCGGTGGTCCCCCGCAAACTGAAATCACCATCACCCTACCGCCGGCCAGTATAATGCACGTCGAACTGGATACCCAGCGCAGCCGGGTGGTTCATAACGAAACTTCGATCATTTCCCAGATATGCGGTACAAAACTTGGCGAAATGGTGATGGAAGCGCAGGCCAATATCCAAAATGTCGCCGAAACCTCAGCCAATCAAAAAGATATCCTCAAGCTGGCACAGGACCGCGCCAGTTTTGAGCTGCAGAAGATGCTGCTGACATTGGGGTATACGAAGGTTACCGTCTTGTATGACGAAACCTATACGCAGCAGTAAAAGGCCTATCACTGAATTGCGTAATAGGTCCTTTATAGGCAGCCAGATTTAGCCGAGAATTAAGCCCGGGGTAATTCTGTCCCTAGATATTCCTCAGAAACTAAATAGCGCATATGGTTGATTTGGAATAGCATCATCGTATGATTCTGAACGGCTTCCATATCCGGGAATTTCTCTACCCCCCAAGCAAGCCAGGGCTGTCCGCCGGGGATAATGCAGAAAAACACACTTTCACCGCCAACTTTTTTTAGTGCTTCATTAACTTTATTGTTGTGCGCCTGCTGCTGGTCGGCTGACAATTGATACCAGTCCTCGGTATATTTCGCCATGAAAACCTTATAGATAGCTTGTGACATCAGAACCTCCCTATATATTGACTAATAAGCAAAATATACAACTTAAGTCAATAATACAAAAACGGAGATTAAAATGCAATAAGCAATTTGTGAATCTAAAATGTTGGAATTGGACCTAAAACAGCCTTCAGAAAGCGCCTGATCTGCGCATCCCAGAATAGCCAGTCGTGATTGCCGTCTTCTTCGTGATAATCAATCACCACGCCCAAATTCTGACAGGTGTCTCGAAACAACAGATTGAGTGGGTAGAGATCTTCCTGCCGTCCGCAGGCAATAAACAGCTGCGGCAGGACTTGCGGGTTTTCAGCCGCCTTTTGCAGCCAGACCGCCGGGTCGTTCTGACTGCCCCGGATTTTTTCCAGATCTCCAAAAAGATAGGCGAATTCTGCTTTGCGCGTGTCGTTGGGGTCAAGGTTCAAAACTTCCAGCGACAGCACGCCTGAAAAGCTGGCAGCCGCAGAAAACCGCTCCGGGTGCCAAAAGGCCGATTTCAATGCGCCGTAGCCCCCCATTGATGTGCCCGCAATAAATGTGTCTTCCCGACGAGGTGCCAGGCCGAAGACATCTGATAGATAACGCGGCAGTTCCTCTGTAAGATAGGTAAAGTACAGCTGCCCATTAGGCTGGTCGATATAAAAGCTGCGACCCGCCGAAGGCATGATCACCACCAGGCCATAAGCATTTGCCAGGGCTTCGATGGAGGAATAACGCTGCCAGGCGCTGGCATCTTCGCTCAAACCGTGCAGCAGGTATAAGACTTTGCGCCTGCGGATGGGGATATCGTCGATCCTGCCCGGATCGGGAATAATGATGTTCAGCGGCAGGTTGATTTTTACCGTTTCAGGGACATGATCCATGCGAATGAGTGCCACTGGCTTCTCTCCTGTCTAGGTTACTTCCGGAATAGCCGTGACCGGTTCGGTTTTGGCAAAGTCAATAAAAAACGAGAATCCAAAGCTGATCACCATGCAAACCAGCGGGAAAACCGTCAGTAAGAAACGGGCTGCATTGTCTGGTTGAGCGCCCGGGTTCGCTCCGCTTTCGAAGCCAAACAATTTAAAGACCAGGAAAAAGGCAAAACTGGTGAACAGGCCGTTCAGCCGGTTCATAAACCCCAGCGCATTGGAGATAATCCCCTCACGCCGCAGATTGTGCTTTTGGGTATCCTCGTCCATGATCTTGGCGCCGATCAAATCCATGGTGGTGATAACCCCCGCGAAACCAAAGCCTACCAGCACACTGCCGACAATCGAAGTCGCCAGTGAATTGGCAAAAAACAGTGGGACGAAGGCCAACGCCAGGGAAATTAAAGCGATCCGCCAGATTGGAATTAATGAGTACTTTTTTACCAGGCGCGCCCAGATGGTTACACCGCCGATGGCGATCAGCAGCACCGAAGCGAACAAAATGGTGGACTGGCTGCTCGGGATCTTCAATGTGTATTTTACAAAGAATGGCAGCGCAGCCAAAACCAGCGACATGCCGGCGCTGTAAAAAGCGTTGGCAAAACCCGCGATCCAGAATTTGCGGTTAGTCACCAGGGTTTTAATGCTGTCCCAAAGGCGGGGTTTCTCCTCTTCAGCTTCTACTTTGGTCTCTTTGCAGGTAAACGACATGTAAAGGATGACCGCACCCCCCAGCAAGCCGTAGATGATCGCGGTCATGGAATAACCGATGGCGCTGGTCACGACCGGCGTCAGGGCGATGCTGATGATCATGGCAACTAACTGAAATGCCTGGCGCAAGGCATTGGTGCTCGCCCGGCTGGCATCCGTGCGAAAGAGCTCAGGGAAAAGAGCGCCGTAATTGGCATTAATCACCGAATCCAGCGTGCCTGCAAGGATATAAAACAAAACGCAGTAGATGAACAGGGAATTGCCCGCAAGAAAGGCTGGCGTGCTGTAAAAAGCGATAAAGCACAGCACGAGCAGCGGGGTGCCGATCACCAGCCAAGGCCGTCTCCGCCCCCAACGAGAGCGGGTGCGGTCGCTCAAAAAGCCGTAAATTGGGTTGTCCAGGGCATCGATGAATGCGTAAATAAAAAGCATCAGCGAAAATTGGACGGTGGTCAATCCCAGGCTGTCCACATAGAAAATGGCAGCATATGTCTTGAGCATGTTGATCGGGATGGACGTTCCAAACATCCCGATGGCGTAATTGAATGATTTCAGGCGCGGTTCAGGCATGGGTTATTCCCTCGTCATTATATTGATTCAACCTGGCTGCAAATGGGAAAATCTATGATCAATTATAGGGTAGAAAAGGGAAATATCAGTCGATTAAACGCAATCGAGACCGCTTTCACGGTCTCGATTGCGCGATGTACTATCCAAAGTAAGATTGAGCTGTTTAATTCCTAACCTTAACAAATGAATAGTCTGTAGGGACAGGCCCCAGTGGCGAGGGTGGGATTTGAACCCACAACCAATGGCTTATGAGTCCACTGCTCCACCGTTGAGCTACCTCGCCAGCGCGCAAAATCTTACTACATTGCGAATAATTTGTCAACGAATTTGCTTCTCATCCAAAACCCAGGCCGCGCTCCTTCAAGGATACAAACCGCCCGCGGCCGATGACCACGTGGTCAAGTACTTCGTTATCCAGTAGTTTGCCGCCTTGTACCAGTGAACGCGTCAGGTTGATGTCTTCCGGGCTGGGCGCCGGGTCGCCGCTGGGATGGTTGTGAACTACGATCACACTCGCCCCATTCTTCTGGATCGCGCTGCGGAAAACCTCACCAACCCGCACGGTTGAGAAATTCAGCGACCTTGATACAGCCGTTCGATATGGATTAAGCGGGTTCCGCGTGTCGAGGATGATTACCCACAGGTACTCCTGTGGAAAGGCCGACATTTCATAATTCTGGGCGGCGGAAACCACTCCGCTTTCCCAAAGGGACGCAGCGCGAGCGGGTGGAGGAAGCCGCGCTCCTTTGCCAAAATACGTCTATGCCACACGAAGCCAACCACAGCCCACACAGCGCGTATATAATCAACTACCATCTAGTTTGGATACCGCGCTATCGCAAAAAGGTTTGGGTTGGGACTATCGAGGCAAGGTTGAAAGAACTCCTGGCGGAAATCGCCACACAATACGGGTTTGAGATTTTGGCAGTTGAGGTCACACCTGCACTCCCTGGCACTTGCACGCCAGGGCAAGTGTGCCGCACACGAAGTGCGCCTTCGGCGGTGTGCAAGTGTGCCCGACCCTGTGCATCTGTTTGTTAGCGCACCTCCTAAATTTGCTCCTGCGGAGATCGTTGGATTGATCAAGGGGATTACTTCCCGCAGGTTGAAGAAAGAGTTTGAAAGCCTCCGTCGCCAGTATTGGGGCGAACATGCAACGCTGTGGGCCGAAGGGTACTATGTTGGTTCGGCAGGTCACGTTAGCGCGGAAACCATCCAACGCTATATCGAGGAAAGCCAAAAGAAATAACTTCAAGCATTGAAGGTTTAGAACGTTTGTGCTATAATCAATGGCATGAAACTGATTGCCCAGGTCAAGCTGCTCCCAATACCCGAACAAGCGGCGCGCTCAGGCACACACTGGAGCAGGCCAATGCCGCCTGTCGGTTTGTGAGTGATACGGCTTGGGAAACGAAAACCTTTCGACAGTACGACCTGCATCACAAGTGTTATCAGTCGGTGCGAGAGCAGTTCGGGCTTTCGGCGCAGGTTACAGTACGAGCCATTGCCAAAGTTGCCGATGCCTACAAACTTGACCGCAAAACCAAACGCACGTTCAATACAACTGGAAGTATCGCCTATGATGACCGCATCCTGTCCTGGCGGCTGCAAGATCAAACCGTGTCGATTTGGACGGTGAATGGGCGGCTTCGGATACCGTTTGTATGCGGTGAACGGCAGTGGGAACTGCTGCAAACACGGCAGGGAGAAAGCGACCTGGGGTTGTACAAAGGGCTGTTTTTCCTCTCGGCCACCTGTGAGGTCGATGAGCCAAAGCCAATTGACATTGAAGGCGCGTTGGGGGTTGACCTGGGCGTGGTCAATATTGCCGTGGACAGTGATGGGCAAGTCCACAGTGCAAGCCATATCAACAACGTGCGCCATCGTCACCACCGCTTGCGGGCTAAACTGCAGGCCAGAGGGACGCGCTCTGCCAAACGCAAACTCAAGCGGCTTTCTGGAAAAGAACGCCGTTTTGCCAAAGACACAAACCACTGCATCAGCAAGAAACTGGTTGCCAAAGCGAAAGACACAAATCGAGCGATTGCCCTGGAAGATTTGAGCGGTATCCGCGAGAGGGTTACGGTTCGTCGCAAACAGCGGGCAGCCTTGCATAGTTGGGCGTTCTTCCAGCTTCGCTCCTTCGTGACCTACAAAGCCAAACGGGTTGGCGTGCCGGTATTCCTGGTTGACCCCAGAAATACCAGCCGCACCTGTCCTGCTTGTGGTCACGTTGACCAAGCCAATCGTCTTTCTCAATCCAAGTTCTCCTGTATGGTTTGCGGGTTCGCTGGCCTGGCCGACCATATCGCGGCGATCAACATCGGTCGTCGGGCGGTCGTCAACCCGCCAATCGTAGCGCGTGAAGCCAAAGCTAACCTATCGTTAGAATTGCGGCAGAGCGTAGTTACAAGCCACCTGCTTCTCCTTTAGGGGCGCAGAGCGAGCAGGTGGTCGTTGACATTCCACCAATGCCGCCGCGTCACCAAGACTGGAGATAGCGGCCTTTTCTTCCACGGTTTACAGTCGAATGCGCCTGCCCATTTCGATCGCCGCCAGGATCTGCGCCACCTTGGCCGGACCAATCCCTTTTTTGCGGCATACATCGTCAAAAGTCGACTGGTACAGCCCGCCAAAATCGCCCAGCAGGCGCTGGCTGAGCTGGACCACATTCTCCCCTTCCATCCCTACCCTGAGCAAGATTGCCAGCAGTTCGGCATTGCTCAAGGCGCCCGGCCCATATTTCGACAGCCTTTCCCGGGGGCGTTCATTCTCATCCAGATCCTGTATCCGGTAACGAATCCGTTCGTCTTTGATCATTCCCTACCGCTTACCTTTTCATTATTGGCTGCAGATTTCCTCCTGTGACTATACTAAAACCGGAATTTTTACGCAAGCCAGCCGCGCAGCCCTTCTGATTCTCATCCATGCTATAATTCACCTACTGGAGCCAGCATGACCCTCGATCCTGTCTTGATGAGCAATTTAATCCTCATCGCCGCCGCCCTGGGGGCTGCTTTTTTGGCCGCCCTATGGCTCAGCCTGATATTCTGGACGTTCCGGGATATTCGACTGCGCTCTCGGGATCGCCTGGCGCGCCTGCTGGCGGTGTTGGTGGTCGCGGTGCTTTTCGTACCCGGGGTTTTGATTTATTTTGTCCTCCGGCCGCCAACCACCCAGGAAGAAGAATACCAGCGCACCCTTGAGGAAGAATCGCTCCTGCAGACGATTGAAGAAAACCCGCTTTGTCCTGGCTGCAGCCGCAGGGTAAAGGAAGAGTGGGTAGCCTGCCCCAACTGCCACACCCGGCTGCGGAAACCTTGTCACCATTGCGGTAAATTGATGGATTTATCCTGGAACCTCTGTCCATACTGCGCGACCCCGGTTCCCGGGATGCGCAAAGAGAATACTTCCCTGGAAGACGCCCTCAGTTTTCTGCCTCCCCAACCCGAAATTGAAGAAGCGGCGCCCTCCGTCGCAGAAGAAACCAAACCATCTTAGAGGTTATAATATTTCAATGTCTTCCTACCCCTTAAAGAAATTGGAACCAATCGATTATCTGGTTATCGGCCATATCACCCAGGATCTGACCCCGCAAGGCCCGGTACTGGGCGGGACAGCCTCCTACTCCGCCCTCACCGCCAAAGCCTTCGGATTAAGAGTTGGCATCGTGACCTCCATCACCCCCGACCTGCCCATGCCCGAGTTGGAAGGCATCCAGGTGGCTGCCAGTTACACCGATCACAACACTACTTTTGAGAATATTAATACGCCCGGGGGACGCATCCAGTTCTTACATCACCGCGCCCCGATGCTGACCATCGCCAATGTGCCCGAAATCTGGCGCGATACGCCCATTATCCATCTGGGGCCGGTCGCCCAGGAAGTGGACGCCAACCTGGCACGAGCTTTTACCGATTTGCTGGTCTGTTTGACGCCGCAGGGCTGGCTGCGCGCCTGGGATGAAAAGGGTCACGTCCACCCCTGTGAATGGCCCGAAGCGTCCTACGTGCTCAGCAATGCCACGGCAGCGGTACTCAGCGTAGAAGATGTCCAGGGATCCGAAAATTGGATCGATGATATGGTCTCCGCGATCAAAATTCTGGTGGTTACTGAAGGTTATAACGGCTCTCGTTTATATTGGAACGGCGATTTGCGCCGCTACCAGGCTCTAAAGGTCCCTGAAATTGACCCGACGGGCGCGGGAGATATTTTTGCCACCTCGTTCTTCTTCCGCTTATCGACAACGCGCGATCCATGGGAATCCGCGCGTTTTGCCACACAAATCGCGGCGAATTCTGTGACCCGGCCTGGCTTGCAGGGCGTGCCCACTGAAGAAGAAATTCAGACAGCAATGGCTGAAATATTGCCCAAGGGTTAGAGGAATGGCTCGAACATACACACTGGTCAATCAAAAAGGGGGTGTCGGAAAAACGACATCCGCAATCAATATCTCCGCTTACCTGGGATATTTTGGCCAGCGTGTCCTCCTGGTCGACCTGGATCCGCAAGCCAATGCCACATCTTCGGTCGGGTTGGACAAACGAGCCATTAAACACGGCACCTATGAGGTGCTGATTGGCAATGCGCCGATCATCCCTCAAATCTGGCACAGCCCACGCTTTAAACTCTCCGTGCTGCCTTCATCGCCCGCGCTGGCTGGCGCTGAAATTGAATTGATTGATATTGAAAAGCGTGAATTTCGCCTGCGGGAGGTCTTATCCGCGGTGCAAAACCGCTTCGATTACATTTTGATCGACTGCCCGCCATCCCTGGGGCTGCTGACAATCAACGGACTGATTGGGGCACTCAACGGAGTAATTATCCCGGTGCAGTGTGAGTACCTTGCGCTGGAAGGTTTGGGGCAGTTAACCCAAACCATCAACCGCATTCGCGCTTCGCTTTTCCCTGAACTGGAAGTGCGCGGGGTGATGATGACCATGTTCGACAGCCGGATATTGCTGGCGCGCGATGTGGTGAATGAGGTGCGCAATTTCTTTCCCGACCAGGTGTTCGAGTCAATCATTCCCCGCAGCACACGCCTGGCGGAGGCGCCTTCTCGCGGCCAGCCCATTTCGGTTTACGCTCCCGAATCGAATGCTGCGAAAATGTACGAGTTGTTGGTAAGAGAAATCCTCGAGCAAGATGGCATCCACATTCCAATTCTAGCAACGTAAAGAGGCAGTATGGCGCGCAAAGGAGGGTTAGGCAAAGGCCTGGATGCATTGATCCCCACTCGGGAGAACACCCAAAACGAAGTGGGCTCTACGTATTTAAGCGTAGATCAGATTATCGCCAACCCACGCCAACCCAGGACAAAGATCGAAGATGAAAGCCTGGAAGAACTGGCGGCGTCGATCCGCGAACACGGCATTTTACAACCCCTCATTGTTACTGCGGATGCAGTTACCGGGCAGATTTCGCTGATCGCCGGAGAACGCCGCCTGCGCGCCGCTCGCCTTGCCGGATTACAGCAGGTGCCGGTCATTTTCCGCCAGGTGACCGATCAAGAACGCCTGGAATTGGCGCTGATCGAAAATGTGCAGCGTGCCGACCTCTCCCCACTTGAAACCGCGGAGGCTTATTTTCACCTCAGCGAAGAGTTTGGCCTGGGGCATGAAGAAATTGCGGTGCGCGTTGGCAAAAGCCGGGTCTCGGTCACCAATACCTTGCGCCTGCTCAAATTAGCCGAACCGGTGCGCATCGCCCTGGCCGAGGGAAAAATCAGTGAAGGCCACGCCCGCGCCTTGCTTGGGTTGGCGAATGCCTCTGCCCAGGCTGCCGCTGTGGAGATTGTCATAGTCCGCGACCTGACGGTGCGCGAGACAGAAGAATATGTACGCAAATTATCCGGCGTCCGCCCGCCCGCGCTGGCTCCTAAACCAGCCTTACCTGAGATTTCCGCTCTCGAGGAGCAGCTTCGCAATTCCCTGGGTACCCGGGTTACGCTGCGTAAAGGGAAAAAAGGCGGCAGCCTGACGATCCATTTCTTTTCCGATGAAGAAATGGAAAGCTTGATCAGCCAAATTTTAAAGGAATAAGCCATGCTAATTCTCTTTAATGGCCGGATACAAACTCTCGATCCCAATCTGCCCGTGGCCTCTGCCCTGGCGATTGAAAGCGACCGCATCGTCTCCGTCGGTTCGGATGACGAGGTGCTTGCTCTGGCTAACTGGCGGTCGACCCAACTGGACCTTAATGGTAAAACCATCTGGCCGGGTCTGACCGATGCCCATATTCATCTCGACTTTTATTCCCAGGGGTTATCCTACGTTGATTGTGAGACCGCCACCCGCCAGGAATGCCTGCAGCGCGTCGCAGATAAAGTGAAATCTGTTCCGCAGGGGGAATGGATCCGCGGGCATGGCTGGAACCAAAATAGTTGGCCGGAAGGCTTTGGCAATGCTGCGGATCTGGATGCTATCGCTCCCCAGCATCCAGTCTACCTGACGGCAAAATCACTGCATGCCTGCTGGGTGAATTCAACCGCCTTACAACTGGCGGGGATCACATCTTCCACACCCGACCCGGCCGGCGGCAAAATTCTACGCGATGTTTCCTCCAGTCCGACCGGCATTTTGCTTGAATCTGCCATGGAATTGGTCAAATCGTCTATCCCCGCAATCACAGTCGAAGATGTGCGTGAAAATATTCTGACTGCTCAAACCAAACTATGGCGTCTGGGGATCACAGGCGTCCATGATTATGACCAGGTGCGCTGCTTCTCAGCCCTGCAGCTTTTGGACGCCGAACAGAGATTGAGCCTGCGGGTTGTCAAGAGCATCCCCTACGATCTCCTGCCAAATGCTGTGGCGCTCGGTTTGCGCTCGGGCTTTGGCAGCCAATTTTTAAGGATTGGTTCGGTAAAATTGTTCTCAGACGGCGCGTTAGGCCCGCGCACAGCTGCCATGCTGCAGCCCTACGAGGAAGAACCGGAAAATACCGGTATTCTGCTGCTCGATTCAGAACAAATTCTTGAAGCGGGCCAGCAGGCGGCCCAATCTGGCTTAAGTCTTGCCATTCACGCCATCGGCGACCGGGCCAACCATGAAGTGCTCAATGCCTATGCGCAATTACGGCAGCACGAAACCGATACCCACCGCCCCCATCTTCGCCACCGGATCGAACACGTCCAGATCCTCCATCCCCAGGATTATGACCGCCTGGCGGCGCTGGATGTGATCGCCTCCGTCCAACCCATCCACGCCACTTCGGATATGCTCATGGCAGATCGTTTTTGGGGGAATCGTTCCGCCGGAGCGTATGCCTACGGTACTTTAATGAGATCTGGCGCCTCGCTGGCTTTTGGTTCGGATGCGCCGGTCGAACAGCCCAATCCATTTCTGGGCCTGCATGCCGCCGTTACCCGCCAACGTCCGGATGGGCAGCCTCATCCTCAAGGCTGGTATCCTGATCAGCGCCTGACGCTCATGGAAGCCCTGGCTGGCTTCACTACCGGCGCAGCATTTGCTGCGCACCAGGAAAATTCCCTCGGACGGCTATCCATGGGTTATCTGGCTGACCTGATCCTTCTGCCGGAAGATCCCTTTTCCCTGCCGCCCGAGGATCTTTATCGCATTCAACCCGTTGCCACCATGGTCGCCGGAAATTGGGTTTGGTATAGTGATTAGGTGTTCTCAACCATGACGGAATCCCTGCCACTCACTCCAGAAATCCTGGTCCCGCGTATCGGCGATGTGCTGGTCGAATCAGGCCTGATTACCATTGACCAGTTGAAAAAAGGTTTGAAACGCCAGGAAGAATTGAAGGACAAAGGTCAAATCATTCCCTTTGGCCAATTGTTGGTCGAAATGGGGTTTATTGATCGGGCTTCTCTGGATGAAGCCGTTACCGAGCAAATCCTGGCTTTGCGGGCAGCCTTGCAGGACGCTAATTACACCCTGGAATGCAGGGTGAAGGAGCGCACCGCAGAACTTCAGGAAGCGCTGAAAAAACTGGCTGAGTTAAACCATCTCAAATCTAATTTCGTTTCCAATATTTCCCATGAATTACGCACACCACTGACCCACATCCGCGGGTATCTGGATTTGCTGGCTAATAACGATCTTGGGCAAATCACACCGGAACAGGCGGAGGCTTTTAAGGTGATGATCCGCTCCTCTGATCGCCTGGAGCGCCTGATCGAAGATCTGATCCTGTTTTCTACGGCTTCTAAGGGTGAAGTAACGATCCAATGGTCAAAATTTATCCTGGCGGAAGTCTGCCAGGTCGCTTACCAACGAGCGTTACCCAAGGCATCAGAAAAAAAGGTGCGGTTAATATTGGTGAACGATCCTGAAAATACGGTCATAAAAGCAGACGAAGAAAAAATTTTATGGATTTTGATGCAGCTGTTGGATAATGCGATTAAATTTACCCCTGCTGGAAAAGTAGTCGAGTTGAGCGTGTCCGCTGAGGATGAGGTTGTACAGGTGGCGGTCAGCGACGAGGGCATTGGAATTCCCGAAGACCGGCTTGAAGAAATTTATGAACCCTTTCACCAGTTGGATGGATCATCCACGCGGCGCTATGGTGGCACTGGATTAGGTTTAGCCCTGGTCCGCCAGATCATTGAGGCGCATGGATCAACCATACAGGTAACATCTGCTGTAGACAAGGGAAGTACATTTGTATTTGGATTATTACGAGCCCAATCCAAAGGGGATAACTAGGAGGAAGTTCATGGGGACAAAATTAACCGGTTCTACCAAAGTCAATATCCAGCATTTATATACGATCAGCCAGAAAGTCACGCAGACCCTCGAATGGAAGCCTGCACTGGATGAAATCGTTTTGCTGTGCCGCTCCGTTTTCATATTTGACAACCTGGTAGTCTATCTCAATACCCCACCGAAGTATGTGAGCGAAGTAGTTTATGCCCGGGCTGCCGGACGAGGACGTTCTGCCGAAGCCGATATGTCCTGGGGAGAATCGGTGGCATCTGCTGTGTTTCAGACTAATTCAGATGTACTGCAGGAGCCGCAGGAAGATGAAACCAAGGACAGGCTCGAACGTCCCTTTATGCTGGGGATTCCATTAAGGATCGGGGGTAAAACCCTGGGCGCCTTTATCCTCATTCGTTTTGGAGGGCCTGCTTATCTCCCCACCGAAATCGATTTAGCCCATTTTATTGCTGAACAGATCACCTTGCTGATCGAACGCCAGACCTTACAGGAAGAATTCCGGTTATTAGAAGAACAGCAGCAGCAGTACCGGCTCCAGGATGATTTTGTCTCAACCATCACCCACGAGCTGCGCAATCCATTGGGTTTTATCAAAGGGTATACGACCACGCTATTGCGCACGGATACGCAATGGGATCAGGCCATCACCCAGGAATTTTTAAACATCATCGATCAGGAGACCGACCGTTTGCAGGAGTTGATTGACAATCTGCTTGATTCAGCCAGGCTTCAGTCCGGTGAGATGCGCATGCAGCTCCAACCTGTGCGGCTGGATACGGTCATCAATGACGTCATGCTCCGGGCCAGGCTGCACCATCCGGACCTGGACATCCGCATGATTGCCGAAAAATCAGTTCCCTCGGTCAGCGGCGATCCCCGCCGTCTGGCCCAGGTTTTTGAAAACATTATAGGAAATTCCCTTAAATATGCCACCAGGCGCGCCAATTCTGGTTACAATAAAATCTGAAACATCTGGCGTCAACCTGGCAATCGAGGACAATGGTCCGGGCATTGATGAGAAATATTTACCACTTGTGTTTAACCGGTTTTTCCGCAGTCCAAATGCCCCCAACATGCAGGGTTCGGGTTTGGGATTGTACATTTGCAAACAGATAATCCTGGCTCACAATGGCCAAATTAAGGCCTCATCAGGTGATGGAAAAGGCACGACTGTTACCATCTTCCTGCCTTTTTCTTCTTAACCAGCCGATGATTGACCTATAGGAGGTAATGGATGACAAAAATACTCGCCGTAGATGATGAACCTCTATACCAGCATCTTTTGAAAGTGAATCTTGAGAAAGAAGGGTATGAAGTAATCACTGCCAGCAATGGCGAAGAGGCTCTCGAAATGGTTTCCAGCCGCCATCCTGATCTGGTCATCATGGATATCATGATGCCCAAGCTGGACGGCCTGACCGCCAGTGAGCGCATCCGTCAGTTTTCAAATATCCCTATCGTGATTTTAACTGCCCGCGGAGAAGAACAGGACCGCGTCCGAGGGTTGAATATCGGTGCAGACGATTACGTGGTGAAACCATTTTCAGCCACTGAATTGGTGGCGCGCGTTCGCGCCGTGCTGCGCCGGACAAGCAACGCCGAACAGGCTACCCAAAATCGTTATTTCACCCACAGCAACCTGAAAATTGATTTTGCCAGGGCCGAGGTATGGAAAGATGCTAAACCAGTATTTCTTTCTGCGACCGAATACCGCCTGCTCATCCAATTCGCCCACCATGTCGGTCAGGTGCTCACTGCGGAGGAATTATTGATGGCCATCTGGGGGCCGCAATACCGCGAAGATAAGGAAATATTATGGGTCAGCATCGCCCGTCTACGACAAAAACTGGAGGACAATCCCCATTCTCCCCTGCATATCGTCACCAGAGCGGGGTTGGGATACCTGATGCCGCCTGTGGAAAGGGAGTAAAATGGCTGCCCAATATGACGATAAAGGAAAATATTTCACTCCGGTCATCCCTAAAACACCGATCCCGGTCATTATCCAAATGGCAACTCACCGGATCGAAGGTAATATTCACATCCGTCCTGATGAACGGATAAAAGATGAGATCGATCGTTCTGAGCCTTTTCTTCCGGTTACTGAAGCCGTCATTTACAACCCGGATGGCACAATTTTTGCGTCGACCCATTTTATCGTCCTCAACCGGACACAAATCAATTGGATATTGCCCGTTGATGAAATGATCAACCAAACCTGATATGGCCACGATTGATCGATCCTCATTGAATTCCGGCGAGTTATTGAAACTCAAGAAATACTTGATCAATGTTGTTTCGCGTGATGTAGACAGCCGCGGATTGTCAGCCGTGAAGCGGCGCGAATTGGTGGACGAAATCCTGCTTCAGGCTTACCATCAAGCCCGGGTTAACCTGGCAACCCCGGTCCGCGAACAATTATTCCATGACATCATTAACGAACTCCTTGGGTTTGGCCCGCTCCAGCCTTTGCTGGATGACCCCAGTATTTCGGAAGTAATGGTTAATGGCGCAAAAAATGTTTATATCGAGCGGGATGGCAAACTTATTCGCACCAATGTCACGTTCGACGACGACGAGCAGGTGCTTCGAGTAATCGATCGCATTATCCTCCCCTTGGGCAGGAGAATTGACCCCGACAGCCCAACAGTCGATGCCCGCCTCCCGGACGGTTCGCGGGTCAATGCGGTGATCCCCCCTTGCGCGATCGATGGTCCATCCCTGACCATCCGCAAATTTCAAATGGGCAAATTATCGATTGACCAGTTAATAGATCTGGGTTCGATCACCCGCGGCATGGCCGATTTTATCCGCGCCTGCGTAATTTCACGTTTGAATATCTTGATCTCTGGCGGCACAGGATCTGGCAAAACAACGCTGTTAAACGTACTTTCCAGTTTCATTCCCGAGGAAGAACGCATCGTGACCATCGAAGACGCTGCGGAACTGCGCTTGCAGCAGGATCATGTGGTTCGCCTTGAAACAAAGGCGGCAGATCTGGAAGGAAAAAATTCTGTCAGCGTCCGCGATCTGGTGCGTAATTCACTGCGGATGCGCCCCGACCGGATTATTGTTGGCGAAGTCCGCGGTGGAGAATCGTTGGATATGCTGCAAGCCATGAACACCGGGCATGACGGTTCCATGACCACCCTGCATGCCAATTCTCCCCGCGATTCAATTTCGCGTCTGGAAACGATGTGCCTGATGGCTGGCATGGAATTACCTTTGAAAGTGATCCGCGAACAGATTGCTTCCGCCATCGACCTGGTTATCCAGCAATCCCGCATGAAAGGCGGCACCCGCAAAGTCACTTCCATCACCGAAATTTCAGGGATGGAAGGGGATATTGTGGTCATGACAGAAATTTTTCGTTATGAACAGACGGGGGTGGATGTCGATGGTCAGGCGGTTGGCACCCTCAAGGCCACCGGGATCCGCCCTTTGTTTTCTCCGCGCTTAGAACAGGCCGGCTTTAAGTTGGGCCCCGAGATTTTTGGCGCGAATATTGGAGATATGTTATCCAACAGGCGCCGGTAGAGTTTTATCCCCAGGAATAATCATGCATGGGAGAGGTCGATGATGAACAAACAACAACAGCTTTTCCAGATCCGTACCCGCAAATTGGGCTTGTTAATGTCAGACGCACGCAACACCCAACGCAGAACGGTGGAAGAAACTGCAGCCGCCATTGGCGTTACTGTCGATGAATACCAGGCATTTGAAAAAGGACAAAAGGCTCCATCTTTGCCTGTATTGGAGAACCTGGCTTTCTACCTGGACGTGCCAATCGATCATTTTTGGTCAAACACTGCGTTAAATGAAACAACTCAGGAAGAACCCATCAAACAAAAAGATAGACTGCGCCGGCTGCGCAATCGCATCATCGGGGCTTCGATCCGCATGCACCGCACCCAGTTAAATTTTTCCCTGCATGAAGTCTCAGCCGCGACTTCCATTCCTGAAGAACAACTGGCAAATTACGAGCTCGGTGAAGAAGGGGTTCCCCTGCCTGAATTGGAATTAATCGCCAAAACGTGCGACGTGCGTATCGAAGATTTCTTTGACAAGAAAGGCCCTATTGGCGAATGGCGCACAAAACAAATCGCCCAGAGCCAATTCCTCGATCTCCCGGAAGAGCTCCGCGACTTTGTGTGCAAGCCCGTCAATAAACCTTATTTGAACCTTGCGATCCGTTTAAGTCAGCTATCCGTTGATAGGCTGCGAGATGTGGCCGAAGGATTGTTGGAGATTACCTACTAAAACCAATGGACGCCTTTTCACTACCCGAAATGATCGAAAAAGCAAAATCCGCTTATGAGGCGGAAGATTTTGAAGAAGCTGCACGCTGGTATGACAGAGCCGGCGGACAATATGCTCTGCAAGATGATCAAATAAATGTGGCCGAAATGGCCAACAACCGCAGCGTTTGTTTGCTCCGCGGTGGGAATGCTCAAGCCGCTCTGGAGGCCTCCAAAGGAACGGAGAAGATATTTGCCCAGGCGGGAGATCTTCGAAGGCAGGCGATGGCCCTCGGAAATCAGGCTGCCGCCCTGGAAGCCATGCCCAGACTCGATGAGGCGATCTCCCTTTACCTGCAGTCAAATGAGCTGTTAAAACAGATCAACGACCGTGATTTACGCACATACGTGTTACAAAGTCTTTCAGGTCTGCAGTTAAAACGGCGGCAGTACCTGCAGGCTTTGGCAACCATGCAGGCCGCTTTAGATATAAAGCAAAAATTGACACTCCGCGACCGGTTTTTGAAAAAATTATTACAGATCGTTTTTAGTTTATTGGGTCGTTGAAATGTCATCATCGCCCCTGGTGCGGCAGTTGACGGCTGCCGACTTGACCAGCCTTTCCTTCTTAACCAATAACGCCGAATATGTTCATCGTCATTTGGATTGGCGCAGCCCTTTAGATTGGGTGGGGTCAAACCCGTTTCTGGGTATCGAGCGCCAGAATCGCCTATTATCTGTACTGGCTTGCCCCTACATCCAGGCCTCAGTGGGATGGATCCGCCTTTTTGCTTTCCTGAATTGGAATTCCCCTCAACTTCGAGAATCTTGGAATCTGCTGTTTCAGCAGTTACTGGATACCCATGCTTATCCATCAGGATATGTTCTGGCGGGCCTGGGACTGCAATCCTGGTTTTCCGAATTGCTGACCGGGTCCGGCTTTACCCTTCGTCAAAAGATTATCGTCTTGCAGTGGCTGGATCAAATCCCCCAGCCCAGACAGATCCCCACAGAAATCACACTGCGCACCATGCGGCAATCCGATCTGGATCGCGTTTTGGTGGTGGACAACCAGGCTTTTGACCACATCTGGCAGCATACCAAGGATGAACTCGACCTTGCCTTCCGCCAGGCCTCGTATGCCACCGTTGCTGAGATGCATGAAGAAATTGTCGGATACCAGATCTCAACCGGCACCCAATTTCATGCCCATCTGGCTCGTTTAGCGGTTGATCCGGGTTTGCAAAGGCTGTCCATTGGATATGGCCTCGTCCGAGATCTATTGTGCCATTTTACCGAGGCCGGAATTTCAAATATTACGGTCAACACTCAGAGCGATAACTTTGGTTCGTTAGCTTTGTATCAAAAAATGGGGTTCTATCGTACAGGTGATGAGTTTCCGGTATATACATTCTCCCTGGATTAAGAATGGCTTAGAGTTTTGATAAATATTAAAAAAGCCGGATAAAATGGTTCCTTGTCATACCAATCAACATGGAGAAAAAAATGCCGAAGAGTGAATCGCCAAAAAAACGATCTGGTGAGATGAGTAAGCGAGCCGCCATTAAGAACCAACGACAACGTGCGCTAAAAAGACAACAGCTTGTTCCAATAATCCTCATCAGTCTGGCCGCGGTCGTTCTGGTTGGTTTGCTCGTTCTTCCAAATTTACTGCCTAAATCAGTTAACAGCAGGCCTTTAGAAAATGGGACAAACATGGGGAATCCGAATGCGGCCGTCGTCGTAGAAGAATTCGCCGATTTTCAATGTCCTTCATGTGCATATTTCTTCAATGATTACGAGCCAAATATCGTCACGAAATATGTAACCACCGGAAAAATATACTTTAAATTTATCCCATTCAGTTTTCTAGGCCCAGAATCGGTCACTGCCGCTGAAGCAGCCCTGTGCGCAAACGACCAGGGAAAATTTTGGCAGTATCACGACACGCTTTATACCAACCAGAAGGGTGAGAACCAGGGCTGGTTCAGTACTTCCCGGCTGGTCGATTTTGCCCAAAGTCTGAACCTGGATACCACTCAATTTTCTAGCTGTCTGACCACTGAAAAATATAAACAGCAGGTGCAGGATGATCTGGATTACGGCAAAGGGAAAGGTATCGACCGTACCCCTTCCTTCCTGGTGAATGGACGCCTGGTTTTTGCCGATACCGTCTCTGCCGTTATCGAATCGACGATTAATTCAATCGCAACCTCTGGAGTGACCCCCACTGCCACGAAATAATTGGTTAGAAAAATTTCTAACCATCGGGTGGATGCGACTGATACCATGGTCGCATCCACCCGAATTATTTTGACAATGCGACATTTCTCCCATACCCCTGCCCGCTGGCGCAGAAGCGGGAAAACCAGAGGCTTATAGATAGTTGGCGGCACAATGTGCCGCTAACTATCTATAAAAACCTCTTTCTCCCTTCCCGATTCGTGAGGGGCTGGAGGTGGGCTGTTAAAATTGACAATATCAAAGGTTTTAATGCCACAAACTGAGCAGTGCCACGATCCCAGGCGCAACCACCAGCGCCGGCAAAAAATTTCCCGAACGGATCGGCTTGATTTCAAGCAGGCTGCCGATTGAGATAGACATCATGATCAGCCCACCTACTGCACTCATCTCATTCATCATCGATGTACTGACCACCGATTGCACCTGGGAGGCCAGCAGGCTGATTCCGCCCTGGTAAATCAGCATTGGCAGGATGGAGAAAAGCACACCTACACCCAGGCTCGAGGAGAAAGCCAGCGAGGCAAAACCATCTAACACGGCTTTGACAGCCAGAATCTGAAAAGTGCCGGTTAACCCATTTTCTATGGACCCCAGAATAGTCATTGGACCGACGCAAAAGACCAACGAAGCCGTCATAAAACCTTTAATAAATCTCGTCTGGTCTTCACTCCCCCCCTTCATCAGCTTGAGCTCCAGCCATTTACCAAACGATTGCAGCCCATCTTCAATTTTCCACCATTCGCCTAACAATGCGCCAATCAACAAACTGCCTAATACGATTAGAACATTCTCAGTTTTAAGAAACATCTGGATGCCCAGGCCTAACACAAAGAGCCCTAATCCGGTAACGACGGTCTGGCGGATCCGGTCTGGGAATCTTGCCCCCAGAAAGGTACCCAAAATGCTTCCAATGGTCACAGAAATAATGTTGATAATAGTCCCCGTCATATCATTCTTCTTTCGCCAAGGTAGATTTTGCTTTCCCTGCCGCCTGATTCTCACGCAGTTCCAGGACAAACAGCAATGATGATAACCGGTTAAGGTATCGCAAAAGTTCCGGATTGGAAATATCCCCGCGATGCAGCAATTCGGCCACTCTCCGTTCTGCTCGCCGGACAATCGTCCTGGCCACATCCAGCGCTGCCCCCGCCTGAGAATCGCCCGGCAGAATAAACTCTTTAGGGATTTCAACATTCTCTTCCAGGCTGGTGATTTGCTGCTCCAACCACATTACCAAAGAATCATCCACGGTGCGGAATTTTTCTGCATTTTCTGCTGTGGCTGCGGTTTCTGCCATTATTCCATACAAATGCCGTTGAATCGTGAGCAATATCAAGCTGCTTTCTGGCGCTTTACAATACACCCGGCTCAACCCAATAGCAGCAGTGGCTTCATCCAGGGTGCCCAACGTTTCAGGCAGTAAATCATATTTTGCTACCCGGCCCTCACCCAGCCGTCCAGTGGTGCCATCATCACCGGAACGCGAAAAAAAAGAGGCCATACCCAAACCCTTTCAAACCGGAGGTGTAATTTGCAGATATAGAAACCAGAAATTGGCCGGATCAAACGTCTTTTCTAAATTACTTTCCCATACAAACGGGCCAAGCCTGGAGATCGAGAGCAGCTTACCATCCACATCAATCAGCTGCTGAATGGTCCCCGAATCCAGGGCTTCGATTTCTTGCTCCAATAAAGCGATGATCACCCGCCAGCGAACGTTCCAACGGAATCCTGGATGGGCCAGGTTTCTGGATTGAACTATTTCATCCAGGTAATTCGCCCACAAGCGTATACGCTGCGGAACTTCCTGCTCGATGCGCCGCTTCCAGGCCGTCTTCCAGCGCAGTCTGACAATTTCTATTGTTTCAAGTGCTTCCCGGATCTGCTCAACTTCGCCAACCGCACTGGTCAATCCGCCCAGACGTTTCATCATCAACAGCACTCCCCCTGGAGTCAGTGGCGGGAGCGATTCCGGCCCGGACAATCGCCAGACGGCTGCTCCAGAGAGCAGATAATCTTCCAATTCATCCGCAGCTGCGCTAAGATAGGCTCGCTCTTCAGAAAACACAGCCATGCGCCTCCTCCATCCGGAGGGGTAACATTTTCAGGCTAAGGAGTAGGTGACGCAGTGGCCGAGATGGTTGGCCTTTTTGCCACCAAAAACCATTGGGTAACCGTCGCAAACCGGTCGCTGGGATTAAACAAAGGACCCATGCTTACCCCTTGCACCTGTTGGTCGACCGCATAAGTATAGACCGGATAAAACAGGGGTAGGGCCGGTAGTTCTTGCGAAAACAGCACCTGAAAATTCCGGTACAATCGAATTCGTTCTTGCAGATCGACCGTCAGCCGCGCCTGTTCCAGGAGCTCGCTTGCCATGCGGTTATCCCATTGGGTGTAATTTTGTCCCCCGGTCATTTGCGCCTGATCCCAGAATGGATATGGGTCCGGGTCATAGGCATTGGTCAGGTTAAGGGATATCAAAGCCGCCTGATAGCTGCGCTGGTCCAACCGCTCAACCAATTTATCATAAGGCAGCGCGGTGGCAGTCACGGTCACCCCAATCGCCCCCCAATCTTTAACTACCTGTTTGGCGAGATTATCGTACGTGCCATCATCCGGGTAAATCAATTCGAAAGACATGGTAGTATCACCCTTCTTTCGCACTGAACCCGCATCCCCTGATGGCACATAACCGGCGTCTTTCAACTGCTTTTGCGCATCCGTGGGTGAATATGTAAATACTTCACTATCCTGGTAAAATGCCCAACTTTCAGGCATGATCGGCCCGTTCGCAATCACCGCCTGACCATACAAATATCGATTGATCATCAATGGCCGGTTTAAACCTGCCATTAGCGCTCTGCGAACGGCCGGCTCCTTTAGATAGGTCGCCTCGGGATCTTTTTCATTGAACAGGATCATGTACATTTCCGGCATTCTGCCGGAATACACCGCCAAACTCGGATTCGACAATACCTGTTCCAAAATATCCTGGGTAACGTGGCTGATCCCCATCACCTGGCCAGATTGGTAGGCATCATATGCAGATTGGCTGTCAGGATAATATTGAAATACAAACTGTTCGATAAATGGTTTGGTCTTGTAATAGCCGGCTGAAATGGAAAGGGTCACCCCGCTGATTTGTCCATTCTGGGAATTGATCTTGTCGACCTGATAAGGACCGCTCCCCACTGGTTTGAGATTGATTTGCGAATTGGCAATCTCATCGATGCTCTGACCATCAAAAAGGTGTTTAGGTAATATGCCGAAGGTCAGGTAATCCTGGAAGGGGGCAAAAGCCTCCGGGAGGCGAAATTGCACCCAATTTTCGTTCATGACTACCACATCGACGTCTTTCCACAGCGCCTGTAGATCTTTGGGCACATAATTTCCGCCGTTTTTCAGCAAATCTACGGTAAAGGCGACATCATCCGCGGTCACCGGCGCGCCGTCATGCCATTTTGCATCCTTATAGAGGAGAAAATTATAAATAGTCCCATCTTTTGAGACGCCCCAGGATTCGGCAATATCGAGTTGGGGCAGCCCGCGCGAATCAAATTTTAGCAAACTGCTAAAAATCAGACGATCGATATCATGGTCTGGTTGATTATAAAAATCCAACACCGGGTTCAGGCGCTGCATCGAACCAACCAATGCTTCTGTATAAATTCCGCCTGTTTCTGGAACGGGCGTAGCCTTGATCTGGGTGGGTGTCGGCTGCTCACTGAGCAGTAATGCGCCAACCACCAGCCCGGTTAAAAATATTATTATTAATTGCCAACGCAATTTTTTCATAAGTTTAGAATATTAAAAAGGGCAACTCCCCTTGAGGTGAGTCGCCCCATTTTGGTTTTCTTTTGAGCGAGCACGCTCCAAGGTTTATTTACTGATGATGACCGTAGCAATGGTAAGTATGAAGAAAAGCACAGCCAAACCAATGGTGATAGAGAAAAGTGTTTTTTCAATTCCACGTCGGGCTGTAAACATCCCGCCCCCGCTGTCTCCACCGGTTAAGCCGCCCAATCCTAATCCTACGCCTTTGTTTTGCAAAATAACGCTTACAATCAAAGCAATCGAATTTATAATTAATGCAATGTCGAAATAACCTCGTAGATCCACGTTTCCTCCTGTTAAAAAGCAAATTCGATTATACCTTTATTTCCATGGAATCGTCAACAATAATGAATGAACTCATTGCCAACCTGCACATGCATACCACTTACTCTGACGGGCATGGCACTCATGCCTCAATCGCCCAGGCCGCACTCAAAGCAGGGTTGGATGTGATCATTACGACCGATCATAACATATTTATTAATGGATTGGACCAGTACTATCAAGAAGACGAACGCAAGCTCCTGTTAATTGTGGGGGAAGAAGTCCATGATGTCCTGCGGGAACCCCAGAAAAATCATCTTCTAGTTTACGGCGCCTCCAAGGAACTCTGCACTTTTGCCGGCGACCCGCAGAATTTGATAAACCAGGCCAATATGGCGGGAGGCCTGGCATTTATTGCTCATCCGGTAGATCCTGCTTTGATGGCTTTTGGCGAAGAAAACCTGAGCTGGGTCAGTTGGGAAGTCAGAGGTTTCGCCGGCATTGAATTATGGAACGGATTGAGCGAGTTAAAAAATGTCATGCATAACTATCTGGAAGGCCTTTTTTATGCCTTTTTTCCGCAATTTATCGCTCAAGGGCCGCTGCTGCCCGCCCTTCAACGCTGGGATGATTTACTCAGCCGCGGGGACAAAGTCGTGGCGATCGGCGGCGCGGACGCGCACGCCCTGCCGATGCACTTAGGACCGATTAAACGCACGATTTTTCCATATGATTATCATTTTCGTTCCATAAACACCCATCTTTTTACGCCGGAACCTCTCGGCAATGACGTGTACACCGACCGCCGGATGATTTTGGATGCCCTTCGTCAGGGTCGGGCCTTTGTAGGGTATGACCTCCCTGCTTCTACCAAGGGGTTTAACTTTACTGCCCGTGGGCGCAATCAAACCGTATGGATGGGGGAAGAAATCACCCTCGATGAAGGCATCACCTTTCAAATCCGTCTCCCAATGGCAGTAGAATGCCGTTTAATCCGTGACGGTCAGCCATTGAAAGTGTGGCGGGAACGTGAATTTATCACCCATATTATCAACCAGCCAGGGGTGTACCGGGTAGAATGTTATATCCAATTCCTCGGCAAGCGCCGAGGATGGATTTTTAGCAATCCGATCTACGTGCGTCCTTCGTGAGAGATAAGCAATGGCGACCAATAACGTAACCCGCTTTCTGGAAAGCAAAAAAATATCATTTACGGCTTTCGATTTACCCGCTGAAAAATTAGGCGCTCGGGAAACTTCCCGGCGGCTTAATGTGCCCATCAGCCAGGTATTTAAAACAATCGTTATCCTGCGTGAAAAAACGGGAAAGCCAATCCTCGCGGTGATCCCTGGAGACAGCCAGGCCGATTTAAAAGCAGTTGCCGCGGCAGTGAATGAAAAGAAAGTGCGCCTGCCCACCCAGCGTGAAGCCGAGCAAATTACCGGCCTGCAAGCCGGCGGCATATCTCCATTGGCCTTGATCAACAAGGGGTTTCAGGTATTGGTCGATAAAAGCGCCGAAAATTTTGAGCAAATCCACGTTTCCGGCGGGCAGCGTGGGTTGAACCTGCGTCTGCCCACCCAATCCCTGATAGATCTGACCCGCGCCCGTCTGGCGGACATCACGGCACCTCTTCTTGAAGGAACATCGGATGACGAAATTTAGCCTTTTCCCCCTGCTGCGGACTCCCTCAACTGTCCGGCCGGATCAGACCGTCCAGGCCATGAATGCCCAACCGGCAGGTTGCTCGATCTCCCGGTAACCTTGTAAAATTCTTTTAACCTTATCCATTATAATAATAAGGTATGAAATCAAGGCTAGATCAAATCGAAGCACGTTTGCAGTCATTTATTGAAAGCAGCCTATACTTTTTACCGGGTGGTCAGCAGCAAGATGCTCTGGCGCATCAATTAGTAGCCGCCATTGAACAAGCTGTGATTCAGGGTGCAAATGGTCTATTAATTGCTCCGAACCAGTTCAAGGTTCGCCTCCACCCTTCGAATTTATCGGTATGGGCTTTACATCCAGGACTGACAAACTCTCTCGTCCGGGTATTGATCAATTCTGCCCGAGAAGCCGGGGTAGAGTTTGCTTCCACGCCAGTCCTTGAACTTCAGCCGGATGCCAGTCTGCCGCTGGAGACTTTTGAGATCGAAACCTCTTCCAGAGAAAATCATGTAGAGCAAACGGCTGCCTTCCTGGTTCAGGAAGAAAGGCAGACCTTCGATCCTCGGCCGGATCAGGCCTTTCTAATAATCAATGGAAACACTATCCCACTGAACCTCCCGGTGATCAATATCGGCCGTCGTGATGATAATCAGCTCGTCCTTGACGACCCGCGTGTATCCAGGACGCATGCCCAGCTTAGAGCTGCAAAGGGACATTATATTTTGTTTGACTTAAACTCCACCGGTGGGTCATATGTGAATGGTGTCCGTGTGGCTCACCAATTGTTAAACCCGGGGGATGTCATTTCCCTGGCGGGATACCCCCTCATTTATGGTGAGGAAAACGCCACACCGCAGCACAGGCACAATGATTTGAACACCGGCCGCCTGGAATCTAACCAGGATCACCAAAACCGATAAACCCGATGACCGGAATCATCGTTCTTATCCTCAGGATCTTATTGGCGGTCAGTCTTTATGCGTTTCTGGTCTGGGCACTGTATACGTTGTGGAATGAACTGCGCATGAGTCAACACATGCTAAATTCCAAGAAAATCCCGACCCTTTCCGTACAACTATTAGAGATAGAAGCCGAAAGTGTCCACCAATTCAATCTATCTCAATTAATGATCGGTCGCGATCCGAACTGTGACGTGTGTTTACCGAATGAATTGGTTTCAGCCCAACATGCCCGGTTAAGTTACCACCATAACCAATGGTGGGTTGAGGATTTACAATCAACCAACGGCACCTACTTGAATGATGAACGGGTGTATACGCCGACCGTATTGATTTCGGGGGATGAACTGCGCTGCGGTAAAATCAACATGAAAATTGGATTTAGCGATCAACTCGGTCGAAATTAAAATCCTGGAGGAATCTATGACAGACGCACCTGTATTGGGAGTGATTGGTGGATCTGGTCTCTATCAATTTTCCGGCTTAGAAAATGTGACCTCGGTGGACATCGAAACGCCGTTTGGAAAGCCAAGTGCGCCGGTGACAATCGGCACACTGAATGGGAAGAAGGTGGCTTTTTTGGCGCGCCATGGTATCGGGCACCATATCACGCCTACCGAGGTGAATTACCGTGCAAATATCTATGCTTTTAAATCGCTCGGCATTAAACGCATTATCAGTATCAGCGCCTGCGGTTCCCTGCGTGACGACTTTGCCCCCGGGCACATCGTGATTCCCGACCAATTGTTTGATAACACCAAAGACCGGGAACGTTCTTTCTTTGGCGAAGGTTTAGTGGTTCATATCGGCACCGCTGATCCATTTTGTCCGGATTTATCCAAACAGCTGTTCAACGCAGTCCACACAGCCGGCGGAACGGTTCATCGAGGTGGTACGTTTATCACGATTGAAGGCCCGCGTTTTTCTACAAAAGCCGAGTCCAATGTTTTTCGCTCCTGGGGAATGTCGATTATTGGCATGACAGCCTGTCCGGAAGCTTTTCTGGCGCGGGAAGCTGAGATGTGCTATGCTACCATGGCTCACGTGACTGATTATGACGTATGGCATATTTCTGAACAAACGGTCAGTGTTGAGATGGTCATCCGGACACTGATGCGCAATACCCAGTTGGCTCAAGAGGCAATCAAAGTGATGGTCAAGAACCTGCCGGAAGAATTTGACTGCGGCTGCCAGCAAGCTTTGCAGGACGCAGTAATTACTCACCACGACCGTATACCGCCTGAAACTGCTCAAAAACTCGATCTGCTCGTTGGAAAATACTTGAAATCGTGAACTTTCTTTTTCCGGTAGGTACTTCATCGAAAGATCAGACACAAAGCCGCTTGCTGCTGCTGGCGACCGTATTTCTGGTCTTATATGCGGTCATCCTATCGCTCTCGCCCGCTGTGCGGCTGCATACCTGGCAGGTCACGTTCCGCTGGCAGCATTGGATTGGCCTTGTGGCATGGATAGCCGGTTTCGCATATATCCACCGCCTGACCATCAAACATCTTCCAGACCGGGATGCCTATATCCTGCCGTTGGTTGGCATCCTTGCCGGCCTGGGATTATTAACCGTTTGGCGCCTGGACAACAGTTTTGGCCTCAGGCAGACAATTTGGACCGCTTTGGGGCTGCTCATTTTCGCGGTACTCATTGTCCGTTCCAATGCCCTCCTGCTTTTACGCCGTTATAAGTACCTCTGGCTGACGGGTGGTCTTCTGCTGACCGGTTTAACTTTTATATTTGGCACTTATCCGGGTGGAAACGGCCCGCATCTCTGGCTGGGGTGTTGTGGCGTCTATCTTCAGCCCTCCGAACCGCTGAAGCTGCTGCTGATCGCTTATCTTGCGGCCTATCTGGCAGACCGGTCGTTAATCAGATTCAAATTGATATCGCTGCTCTTTCCCACTCTGATTTTGGCCGGTGTTGCCCTGGTCATATTAGTGGCTCAACGCGATTTGGGCACCGGCACACTTTTTATCGTTTTGTATTCGATGGTCATTTATCTGGCTTCCGGCAAAAAAAGAGTGCTGGCAATCAGTGCGGCGCTTATCCTTCTGGGCGGGTTGGTTGGATACCGGCTGTTCTCTGTAATCCAGATCCGCATGGATGCCTGGTTGAACCCCTGGATCGACCCGAATGGGCATGCTTATCAGATTATTCAATCCCTGATAGCGATCGCCACCGGAGGCACATTTGGCAGCGGTCCCGGGATCGGTAATCCATCCGTTGTCCCGGTGGCTCATTCAGATTTTATTTTTGCGGCGATAAGCGAAGAATTAGGCCTGTTAGGCAGTATTGCGATCATCATCATTTTGGGGTTGATCGCCGTTCGAGGATTGATTATCGCGCTGCAGGCGTCTAACAACTACCAACGTTTTCTCGCAGCCGGAATCACATTCAATATTGTTGCTCAAAGCATATTGATCCTTGGCGGTAATTTGCGACTGCTGCCATTAACCGGGGTCACGCTTCCATTTGTCTCTTATGGCGGCTCATCCCTGGTTACATCCTTTATCTCCATCGCATTATTGGCTTTAATCAGCAACCATTCCGAAGACGAGACTGCCCCGGTGCTCGAACTCCAGGCCATTCCTGGTTACCGGGGCCCTGCTGCTGAGTGGATTATTGGCGATTGGAACGATTAATGTATATTGGTCCGTATTTCGGGGAGATGACCTGCAAAATCGTTTGGACAATCCTCGATGGGCGGTAACCGAGCATTATGTGCCACGCGGAAGTATCCTTGACCGGAACAACCAGCCCATCGCGGTGACCGTCGGCGTCCCAGGGTCTTACCAGCGAGAGCTGCTCCAACCGTCATTAGGCCCCGTGATTGGTTATTCAAACCCGCTGTACGGACAGGCCGGGTTGGAAGCTTCCCTGGATCCATATCTCCGCGGTCTGCAGGGCAATCCGGCTTATACCATTTTTTATAACCGTCTGCTTTATGAGCAGACACCTCCCGGTTTGGACGTTCGCCTTTCCCTGGATTTACGCATCCAGCAAAAAGCGGATACACTGTTAACCGGGCATGCCGGGGCTATAGTCCTTTTAAATTCCCAAACCGGGGAAATTTATGCCATGTCATCCCAGCCAGGTTTTGATCCAAACCAGTTGGACCAAAATTGGAGCAAGTGGGTTAATGATAAACAAGGTGTCTTTCTGAATCGCGCCACCCAGGGTCAGTACTCACCCGGAACTGCCCTCGGTCCCTTTTTACTGGAAGCCAATTTAGACCAGAAAGATCAATACACACTTCCAGAATCACCTTCCCTGGTGTTTGACGGGGCGATTTGGAATTGTGCCCTTCCCGTATCGGATAAGCCGACCTGGAGCGAACTGCTTTCGAACGGCTGCCCCGGCGGTGTAAATGAGCTGGCCCAGCATCTAAGCGCAGACCAGCTGATTGAATTATTTCACAAACTGGAATTAGACCGCTCTCCCCAAATTTAACCTGCCTGTTGCCTCCGTGGTCAACTACCAATCCCAGGAATCCTCAGAACGGCTGGCGCTGGGTGAGGGAAAAATGCTGGTCTCGCCCTTACAGATGGCGCTGGCGATTTCTGCCCTAAGCCCTCAGGGTGATATTCCTGCCCCACGGATCGCAATGGCGGTCAACACCCCATTGGAAAACTGGGTGATCCTACCTGGAGCGAAATCTGGAGATAATCCGGGATTAACCAGCCGGACAACCACCGTTCAGACGCTGCAAATGGATAAATTACCTGCCTGGCAGGTCACTGCGGCTGCCCAATCTGATAAAGGCAAAATTACCTGGTTTCTGGCTGGAACCAGTGCTGAATGGCAGGGCACTCCCCTCAGCCTGGCAATTGTCCTGGAAGAAGATGACCCGGTGACGGCAAAAAAGATCGGGGATGAAATTCTCCAAACGATGCTAATGCCGTAAGGACTTAAATGATGTGAAGTTGTTGTTTGAAATCGCTTCGCGATTTCAAACAACAACTTCACACATTATTTACGTGGCCCCCGGTAGGCCAACCGGCTTTTTGGTCAAACCAGTTTTTAGAATTTTTCTCTTCTGGGACGGGCATGTTGTTTCGGAGAAGGTTTCAGACTCGGGTTGTTTCACGGTTTCCTTTAACCGGCGTACTTCATCATTGGTTAAATGTCTCGAATTCACCGGGTTTTAACTCACCGAGCAGCAAGGTGCCGATCCGCACGCGCATGATGCGCTCCACGGGTAACCCGATCCGCGAGCCCACTTCGCGGATTTGCCGCTTGCGACCTTCGCTCATCACAATTCGCAGCCAGGCGCCTTTGCCAGCCAGGCTGTCCAAAAACACCTTGGCCGGACGGGTCTTATACCCATCGGCTAATACAACCCCGCGCCGCCAGGCCGCGATCTGCTCTTCATCCGGTTTAGCAGCCAATAACACCCGGTATTCCTTTTCATGCCCGTAGCGCGGATGGGTTAAACGGTTGGCCAATTCACCATCGTTGGTCAAAAGGATCAAACCCTCACTGTCGTAATCCAGGCGCCCTACTGCAAAGAGATGCCCCGGATGCTTAACCAGATCAAAAACAGTCGTCCTGGGATCCATCGCATCTGTATCAGACAGAACCCCGCGCGGTTTATTTAAAACAATATAGACATTTGCCGCCGGCTTTGGAATATTCTGCCCATCGACAGATATCGTATCTTTCAGAGCATCTGCTTTACTGCCTAATTCTGCAATCGCCCCGTTCACCCTGACCCGTCTGGCAGTGATCAGCGTCTCACATGACCGGCGGGATCCAAATCCAGCCGAGGCTAAAATTTTCTGCAATCTTTCTTCCATCTTTCCTAATCCTTTAATAATCGCAATTTCTCTTCTTCGCTTCTCACGCCTTCAGATTCAAAGGGGGGCAATTCGTCGATCGTTGATAATCCAAAATGCTGCAAGAATTCGGCTGTGGTTTCAAACAGGATCGGCCTTCCCGGTCCATCGGCGCGACCGGCTTCCTGGATCAAACCTTTCGATAACAGGCTCTTTAATACACCGTCGCTGCTTACTCCGCGCACAGCATCAATCCCGGGCCGCGTTATCGGCTGCCGGTAAGCAATAATGGTTAACGTTTCCAGCGCTGCCCGGCTCAGTCGCGAAGTAGCCTCAAGGCCGAGAAATTTCTCAACATGTTCAGCCATATGCGGCGCGGTAGTTAATTGAATTTTTCCATTATGCCATTGAATACTTAATCCACGTTTTCCGCTGTAGCCCAGCGCCAGAATTTTTAGACTTTTTTCAACTTCATCCGGTCTACGTTCCAATGCAGCGGCCAGTTGTTGAATCGAAACAGGCCCGCCGGCAACAAATAACAGCGCTTCCAGGCAGGCTTCCAAATCGAAGGGGGCGGATTCATGGGCTAGTTCACTCATGCTATAATAGGTCAGTTCCCTCGTGGAACGTTATAGGAGAAAAATATTTTAATGGCAAAATCACTACGCTACATTCTAATATTACCGTTGTTGATCGTTCTGGTAGGTACGGCGTGCAACCTATCCAGCGGACCGACCCCGCCGCGGCCAGTGCCTACCCTGGCACCTCAAGACCAAACCATTGATCAGATGGCTCAAACCTTACAGCCAGATCCAAATACGGGTAAATTAAAAGTTCACCATTACCGAAAGTCAACTTACTACTTATATCATCGAAAACCTGCAAAATGATTACCAGGCTATTTTAGCCAATCCGGTTGTCATTTTTCAACCGGATCAGGTAGAACTTTACGGATCGATCAAGAGTGATAGTATTTCAGCAGATGGGAAAATCGCCATGTCCATCACCGTCGATCCCAACGGAGAACCCAACGTAAAGATCCTGGATGCTAATTTTGGCCCGTTTCCGATCCCATCCGACCTGTTGGATAATTTATCAACGTCAGTCGATCAGGCGATCCTTGATTCCATGAAAGATAACCAATCTGATTATCGGTTGGAGAGCATCACATTTACAACTGGGGTGGCAACAATTGTCCTTACCAAGAAATAAACCCCGGATTTTTAGCACAGCCGATTATAACCTGAATTGAACTCAATGGGGAAACAGAAACGCGAAGCATTACGAACTGCACTTTTCACCAGCCTGGTTGTCCTCGTTCTGGGATGGGTTTTGGTATCCTGTGCCACCGCCACCCCCACGGAAGGGATATTTCCGATCACAATTCAGGTCGATGGCAAGCAGCTTACTGCGGATATCCCTGCCGGCTCGACCGTGCAATTGGCGCTGGATAAAGCTGGAATCACCCTTGGAAATTTGGACCGGGTCGAACCACCCAGCTATACCCTCTTGACCGGTACGACCACCATCCAGGTGACCCGCGTCAGGGAAGTTTTCGAGGTCGAGGAATCCGTGCTGCCTTTTTCACGCCAGATCGTTAAAAATGAATCGCTCCCAACCAACCAGACATTAATCGTTCAAGCCGGCGCTCCCGGGCTGCTGCAGATTACTTACCGGCGTGTTTTTGAAAATGACGTTGAAGTTTCCCGTACGCAGATCAAATCGCAGACTGTTACCGACCCGCTGCCAGAAATTGAGATGATTGGCGTTCAATCTCCTTTTGCGCCGGTGGCTATACCCGATAAACTGGCCTACCTTTCCCTCGGAAATGCCTGGATTATGGAACGGACAACCGCCGACCGCCGGCCTCTGGTGACCACTGGTGATCTGGATGGCAGAATTTTTTCACTGTCCCCGGATGGCAAATGGCTGTTATATTCACGCAAATCCAGCCGTCCCTTGGCGGAAGAAATTAACACCCTGTGGGTGATCAGCACCGAAAATGAAAACCCGCAGCCTTTGGATTTAAAAACCAGTAACGTGGTGCATTTTGCCGACTGGGTGCCGGGCAAAACGAATACGATTTTTTATTCAACGGTCGAACCCCGGGCTTCGGCGCCCGGCTGGCAGGCGAATAACGATTTATACTCCTTAATTTTTGTGCCCAACAGCACTTACCTGAAGCGGGAAGAGGTCTTACCCGCGAATTCCGGTGGGGTGTACGGCTGGTGGGGCACATCGTTCGCATGGTCGCCGGACGGCAGCCAACTGGCATATGCCCGTTCGGACGGCATTGGATTGGTCGATCTAAAAGACCAATCTTCGGTCTCGCTCATCGATTTGTTGCCTTATCAAACCCGCAGTGAATGGGCGTGGGTGCCGGGTCTGACATGGTCACCTGATAACCGCGTGATCTATACCATTAATCACCTGCCTCAAACCGGGGTGGCTTCCACGGAAAATTCCCAACTTTTTGATGTGATCGCGTATACCTCAGAAAACAGCCAGACGATGCCCCTGGTCACGCAGGCCGGCATGTTTTCATATCCCGCAGCATCCCCGATGCTGCCGGGCAATCGATCCTGGATTGCCTATTTAAAGCCTTATTTTCCTGAGCAAAGTGAAACGAGCCGCTACCGGTTGTTTATCATGGATCGGGATGGATCCAATCAGCGCGCGCTTTTTCCTGAGGATGGCGCAGCGGGCCTGGACCCACAACAAATCATCTGGTCGCCGCTCACCAGCTCCGATCCGGCCTTGTGGCTTGCAGTGATTTATCGCGGAAACCTGTACCTGGTCAATCCGCTAAATGGACAGGCGGACCAGATCACCGGGGATGGATTGATTAAGAGGGTGGATTGGAAGTAAAATTGCACGCATCGAGGAAAAAATGAGAATATTAATTACAGGCGCTGCAGGTTTCCTGGGATCGCATCTTTGCGAGCGGTTATTAAAAGAAGGCCACCAGGTGATCGGAATGGATAATTTTGTTACTGGCAATCCTGACAATCTGAGCCACCTCGCTGGCAACCAGGATTTTCTGTTTATCCGCCATGACGTTTCCAATTTTATATTTGTCCCCGGCAAGGTGGATGCCGTGCTGCATTTTGCCTCACCCGCCAGCCCCAACCCATTGTCGCCCTATGGGTATACCAATCTCCCCATTCAAACCATGAAAGCCGGCGCTTTGGGAACCCATAACACCCTGGGCGTTGCCCGCTCTCAAAATGCCCGCTATCTATTAGCCTCAACCAGTGAAATATATGGCGATCCACAGGTCCATCCTCAACAAGAAAGTTATTGGGGGCATGTCGATCCTATTGGGGTGCGCTCCGTGTATGATGAAGCCAAGCGCTTCGCGGAAGCCTTAACCATGGCTTACCATCGCTACCATGGCATTAATACCCGTATTATCCGTATTTTTAATACCTACGGTCCGCGCATGCGCCTGGATGACGGCCGCGTCGTCCCTAATTTTATCCAACAAGCCCTGCGCGGAGAGCCGCTCACCGTTTATGGTGACGGCATCCAGACGCGCAGTTTTTGTTTTGTCAGCGACCTGGTTGAAGGAATCTATCGCCTGCTGCTTTCGGACGAACACGACCCGGTCAATGTCGGCAACCCCAATGAAATCACTATCAAGGATTTCGCGGAAACAATTAATCGCATCGTGGGTAATCCGGCCGGGATTATCCAGAAACCTGCTTTACGCCTGGGCGATGACCCTCAGCGGCGGCGTCCGGATATCACCCGAGCCCAGGAAATTTTGAAATGGGAACCCAAAATTTCTTTGGAAGAAGGACTGCGCAAGACCATCCCCTATTTCAAAGAAAAAATGGAACTGGCATGATTCTCCGCAAAAGGAAGGAACAGGAACGTTTTCTCCGCTTTGCGATTGTTGGTACGATTGGCGCGGTGATCGATATTGGAATATTTAATTTTGCCTCTTCCATCCTAAAGATTCCTGCCCTGACAGCTCAGGCAATCTCATTTTCTGTCGCCGTCATCAGCAATTTTCTTTGGAATCGATATTGGACTTATCCTGATTCTCGCAACAAGGCCGTCGTCAATCAACTCATTCAGTTTGTTTTTGTGAGCCTGATTGGTTTGGCCGTGCGAACATTGATTTTTGACCGCCTTGAGGAAGCGATGATCTGGTCAGCCTCCCAGATTTTACCGGCTAATTTTTTTCTAACATTCACGGTCGTGGGACATAATGTCTCCCTGGCGATCGTTATCGTGGTCATTATGTTTTGGAATTTCTTTGTCAATCGTTTTTGGACATACAACGATGTCGAATGATCCGTCCGAGTCTGAATTCCAACCCAAAGTCCGCTCGCTGCGCGAACTGCTGGACCTGGTTACGGGTCGCAGCAGTGCCGTAGAAAACATTCAGGAAGATTTCGGGTTGGCAAAATCCCTGCCGTATCCCTTCCTCGCGCTTGTCGGCCAATATGAAATGAAGCTGGCCCTGATGCTGGCGATCATCAATCCGGCCTGCGGCGGCGTGCTGCTCGTAGGTCCGCGCGGCACCGGAAAAACTACCGCCGTGCGCAGTTTGACTGATTTACTGCCCTGGATCGAGCGCAGTACCTGTTTTTACGGATGTACTGCCGAAGATATTGAAACCGACGGGATCGACGCCGTCTGTCCGGACTGCGCGCAAAAATACGGACAAGGGTTACCCTTGACCCGCAAGCAATCTGGCCAATTGATCGAACTGCCCCTCAACGCACGTCTTGACGATGTCATCGGCGGTTTAGATGAGCGCGCCCTGATGCACGAACGCATGCGCCTTAAAAGAGGGATTCTGGCCCAGGCGGACCAAAATATCCTGTATTCTGACGAGGTAAATCTGCTGCCGAATGAGATTATCGATGCCATCCTGGATGCCGCCGCGCAGTGGAGCTATACCGTACGCCGCGGACCGCATTCGGCCACGTATAAGTCTCGTTTCACATTGATTGGCTCAATGAACCCGGAAGAAGGCAGCCTGCGGCCGCAAATTTTGGACAGGTTTGGCCTGCGGGTCATTGTCAAAGGCCTGGAGGATCGTCAGGAGCGCCTTTTAGCCTACCAAAGAGTGAAAACGTATCATGCCAATTCTCGCCGCCTGATCGCCAGTTTCTCCCAGGAAACAGAAATCGCCCGCGACGAAATCCAGGCTGCGCGCGACATTTTGCCTGCTGTCGATGTGCCTCCGGCGGTTGCTTTGGTGGCAATCGAATGGATCCACCGACTAAAAATTGACTCCCTGCGAGCAGAAATTACCCTGCTTGAGGCAGCGCGAGCATTCGCCGCCTCGGATGGTCGGAACATAGTAGAATTAAATGATCTACGTGCAGTGGGTCCGATGGCGCTTCGATTAAGGCGATCGGATTACATGCTCCGATATTTTGCAGAACGCGAACGAGAAGAAATAGATTTGATCGCCACAATGGATGGATCGCCATCCAACCCAGAGAAGGAGTCTCCCCTTGGCCAAAATCAAAATAGTTGAGACCATCGTCCCCGACCCGGCGAGTATGAGTGCGAGTACAGCCAAGGAATTTGCCAGCCGGGGCTGGTTGTTCTATTCGCATCAGAAATACGAGAAAGCAGTGGATGATTTCCGGCGTGTTTTGGAAATTGACAAAAATGATGTGGATGGTTGGTATGGTCTGGGACTATCCTTGAAATTTGCCGGATCTAAGGTTGAAGCTGTGGAATCGTTTAACAAGGTGTTGGGGCTGATCAAAACACTCGAAGATAAACAGCGGGCAAATGTCCTGGATCGGTTGGTAAAAGGCCAGATCAATCAAATCCAGACCGGCGATTGGGACCTTGAAAAAGAGGTTTGGAAAAGGTCCTGAGTGAGCAACCCAAGGATTATTGCTGGAAAAGCACGTGGAATGCGCCTGAAGGACGTTCCAGGCGAAATTACTCGCCCGATTACGGATCGGGTAAAAGAAGCGCTCTTTAATATCCTTTCAAAAGATCTTCCCGGCTGCACGTTTCTTGACTTATTTGGCGGCACCGGCAGCGTGGGCATTGAAGCCCTCAGCCGTGGGGCCGCTTTTGTGCGTTTTATTGATCTGAATCGTCCCGCGGTAAACGTCATCCGGGCAAATCTGGCGCACACCCGCCTGGAAGAAAACGCCCAGGTGTTTCAAAATGATGCTTTCCAATTTTTAAAACAAAATCCTGACCGTCAGTTCGACTACATTTTTATCGCCCCGCCCCAATATAAAGGCTTATGGTTGAAAGCCATTCAAACCCTCGATGAGCACCTGGAATGGCTCGAACCCATGGGTTGGGTGATTGTTCAAATTGATCCCGTAGAATTTCAGGCGCCAACATTAACTCATCTGGTCGAGTTCGATCAGCGGCGCTATGGAAGCACCCTGCTTTTATTTTACGAAGTCTCCCAAACTTCAACCGAACCGCACGAATAAGTGATCGTGCTCGTCATATCCCGTTCGAGCCGCGAAAGGTGGTTCTCCGCGCTGCATCATTAAAATTCGCGGCAAGAGAACCGGAAGATCTTCGACCAGGGGGAGTGTAAATAACCGTTCTCGCTCAACCCATTCCAATGCCCCTTCATCCGACCGTTGAAGCTCACCACCTTCATACTCACCCCGCAAGATATAAATGGCAATCCCGATCTCATCGCTGGCATCCACCAGGACCGACCCGCACAACCAGAGGTCGCTCACACTGAGCCCGGTCTCCTCATTGAGTTCGCGACGGGCAGCCGTCAACACATCTTCTCCCCGTTCGATATGTCCTCCAATCCCGTTATACCGGTTTGCCCACAATCTTTTATGAGCAGATCCCAGGATCATGAGAACAGCCTCACCCCGGGTAATAAAGATCAAGGTGCGTGGGATCACCCGGTAGCGGTTCGCATTGACACCCTGGTCACTTTTAGGCATGCCACCTCTCCTTAAATCACAGTGCGGCGCGCCATGCGCCGCACTGTGATCATTATTTTCGTAACTAGCTCAGGAACATGGGGACGCCCATGAAATCGCGAACCCGAGGCTTATAGTGAATGATATCGTAGTAGCTGGGGACATCCACCCGTTTCTTGCCCGCCATGATCATATCGATGGGTACGGTGGCATATTTACCGCCATGCAAGGCGACCATTTTCCCGACTTCACCCCGTTGGATCAACTGGATCGCCAGGTGGCCGAAAGACATTGCCACCATCCGGTCCAATGAGTTGGGGGCGCCTGAGCGCATCAGGTACGCCAAAGGCTGGTACATAATATCCTGGTTGGTGCGCCTTTTCACCTCGGAAGCGACAATCTCGCCTACCCCACCCAACTTTCGATGACCATAAGCATCCGCCTCGCCGGTCTCGACCACATCCATCCCCTCAATAATGGCGCCTTCTGAAATGGTCATCATGGCATAATTGGAAGGATTATTGCGCTTATCTTCCACCAGATAATTGCACAACATATCGATATTAAAGGGGACTTCGGTGATGATGGCCCGATCCACATACGCCAGGTATGCGGTAATCAGGCTGGTTTCACCTGAGTTACGCCCAAACAACTCCACTATGCCGATGCGTTCGTGTGAACCCACGGACGTGCGCATGTT
The DNA here is from genome assembly GCA_963743005.1 of uncultured Chloroflexia bacterium. Lineage (GTDB taxonomy): Bacteria > Chloroflexota > Anaerolineae > Anaerolineales > Anaerolineaceae > CAVUNY01. The sequence goes on from CAVUNY010000003.1 coordinate 87,862, forward strand.
GGTGATGAAATCAACGGAACGGGTAACCGCGGTCGAGAAACCGATGCAGTAATCCGTGCCAAACACGTCATTATCCATAGTTTTTGGTATTGCCACGACCGGAAAATTCTCTTTGTGCAGCCGGGCGCCGTAACTCAGCGTATCGTCGCCGCCAATCGGCACCAGGGTGTCGATCCCCAGATGGTCCAGGACTTTCAGCACGTAATCGGTATAATCCATTGTCCCCTTCTCATCCACCTTCTTCCCCAAAACGGAATTCTTTAAGAAATCGGGGACTTTATCTGGAGAGACTCTCGATGGATTGGTACGTGAAGTATGCAGAAACGTACCGCCCGTGCGATCGATTGTACGCACATCGTTGGCATGCAGTGGCCGAATATAATAATCGTGGGTTGACGGCTCATCCAGATTATAGTTAAGCAGACCGCCCCAGCCCTTACGGATGCCTATGACCTTATAGCCCAGTTCCAAAGCGCTCATCACCACTGCTTTCATGCAGGGATTTAAGCCTGGAACATCGCCCCCTCCGGTCAATATACCTATTGTCTTCGTCATAAAACCACCTCAAAAAAGAATAATGTAACTAAGAAAGGCTAATAGATCGCCTTCTCAATGTCCAAACTGGGTACCTGAAAAGTGACGCGACAACCCTGGCCCACGGCTGAATTGACTTCCATGAAGCCGCCTAAAATCTCGGCTCTTTCCCGGATGACTTTCAACCCCAACCCTGAACTTTCTTCAATGGTCGTTGGATCGAAGCCTTTGCCGTTATCGCTCACGATGACTTTTACCACTGATTTATCCGGCGAAACGGTGACTGATATTTGCAGTTTTCCCGCAAATTCCTCATTATGATGCGCGGCGTTTGCCAATAATTCCTGTACTGCCCTGAAGATCATCACCTCTAAATAAGGCTCAAACCGCCGCTCTTTACCTTTTAAATTCACCGTAACTTCGTGGCCGTATTGTTCCTTGTAAGTATCCATGTAGCGCCGGATGGTCGGGTAAAGGCCTAAATCATCCAACATCATCGGCCTGAGTTCAAAAATGAACCCGCGAACTTTCTTAAAAGTCGCCATGGCTGAACTTTTTAGATTATTTAATTCTTCCTTGGCTCGTCCCGCATCCAGTTCGAACAGGCGGGAAGCAATTTCTGTTTGAACGATAAAATTTGAAAGGGCTTGCGCCGGGCCATCATGCATTAACCGGGACAGCCGCTGCCGCTCTGCTTCCTGGGCCTTGATCACCATTTCCAGGGTATGCGAACCAGAACTTTTGCTTTTATTCGAAGGCGCCACTTTCCCATCACCCATCAATCCGGCGGTCGTCTCCAGGATCTGGACGTATTTTTTTAAATGGGATTCGTCGCTTTGTAATTTATCCAGCTGCCCGCGCATCACCAGCAAACGCTGTTGGGCATCCAAAGCAGCATTATACGCAATGCGGATATCCGAGCGTGGCATGGAGTCAAACTGGGCTTGAACCTGCTGCAAATGTCCGGTGATAGCCGCACTCCGCTGGGTCAGTTTCGTCATTTCGTTCTGGCTCTGCTCCAGCATCATACTGACTTCCTTGAGCGCCCTTCGAGAATGATCTAATTCTGATTGAATTTTGACCTGACTATCTTCAGTTGTATCGCTAGAATCAGTGGTTTGCAGCATGTTTGGCTCCTGTATATTCAAGATGGGCCAGCCTGACTATCAATCCTCAAGTATAGCATAGACTGTTCTTCACCGGCCTTAAAATTTTGCGGTTTATTGGCGTGGCATATCACGCCACCTATATACCGTCATATTTTCACCCCCAGCTCTCACCGAAAACCTACCCTGGGTCTGATAGACGGGCTGCGCCAGCAGGGTTAATTGGGGATACCATTCCGGAAATGTAACCAGATAATCTGCGCCTTGCTGGTCGAGATATGTCGCGAGCCGGTCTTCGTCCCGAATAAAAGGGATCACTTCGGGAGAAATCAATCCTGCCAGATCCAGCATCGAGCGATTGCCATAATAACCGATCGCGCCAATATCGTGCACTGCGATCAAAGCATCCGGGGAAGTGTTTTCTGCAATCCAATGTCCCACTGTCACCATTTCGCTTTCGATAATCGCCACATCCTCGCCATACGCCAGCGCTCCCTGCACCCAGAAAGCGACGAGCACCAGGATAGTTGTGCTCAGCCAGGCAAAGCGCAGTAAACGCAATCGGACACTGATCGATAATTTCTGCACGAGCTGGTAGGTCCCGGCTCCGCCAAGTACAAAGAATACCGGCATGGCGGGGATTAAATATCTGGCATGCTGGTAGGTCACGGGCAGGGATGTCGCATAAATAAACGTAAAACCCAGCCACCAGACCGCCGCGGCTATCACCACCCAGCGGCGCGATTTCCAACCGATCCATACCTGGTAGACAAAACCAGGTGCAAATAATATGCCTGCCCCAATCAAAGGCTGGATTAGCAAACGCCCCATCCTGATGAACAAAGGCTCCTGCAGCAAGATCGCATACTCGGCTTGTTTTGCGAAAAATGTATTCGGCCACCAATTGCCCCCAGTGGCAAAATTAAACGCCAGATAGGGCACAACGCCAACCAGCAAACCAATCAAAAGTAAGCCTATTGTGCGGATGATCTGCTGGCGGGGTTGTTTCGCCAACACCAGTACCATCACCGCCGGCCCGATCAAGGTCAATCCGTCCGGTCGCACCCAAACGGTCACTCCACACACCAGACCAACCGCCAGGGCCGGGATTCTATCCCCCGCCAGCATCCAAAAAACCGCCAGGATTAACAGCGCATGCAGACCGGTTTCCATACCTGAACCCGCGGCCCAAACCAGATGCCATTCCATCGCCAGGAAGATGCCGATCCAGGGAAAACGATACGCTCCCCCTGTAAATGACCGGCCTAATCGATCTCCGATATAGGCTACGCCCAGGAGTGATGCCCACCCCGCGATGTACGTCCAGATCAGTGGATTCAGGTGCAAAAAATAACCGATAGAAATTAACAGCGACCAGAGGGGCGCGGTAGAGCCGGCAGATATTTTTCCGGGGATGAATGCCCATTCACCCAGGTTCGCCAGGTTGCGAGCATAGGTCTGGTGGATCCAGGCGTCATCCAATGGAAAACCCAACCTGAAAGTGACCTGACTTACCAGCAAATATACCAGCAGTGAAACCCCCGCCGCCGCGGCGAGAATCAGCCAGTTGCGATCTAATCGCCGCCTGTTCATGGATTTTGGACCTGAAAAAGACGCGCCTGCCCGACGCTTTCAATATACTTTAATCCAGGGAGGTCGACCGGCGATTGGTATAAGGCGAGCAGGCCTTTAACCGTATTTTTCTCCAGTATCAGGTATTGAGCCCTGTATTCTCTGGCGGCAGCCATCAGGGTATCCACGTCTCCATTCGGGATAACCACTGCAGGTCGGCCGGTGGTGATGAAAAACCCCGGCGGATTGTTGACCATTATTACATCCTCTTGCGGCACATCTAACTGCTTCAAGGCAGCATCGACTGCCCCATACGCCTGGCTCCCTGCGTTCCAACCGGAGCCCGATTCATCGCCGGGAAGGATGCGTGTCACGGTCAATCCCAGGGTGACCAGGCCTGCCATCAACACGCACAGGAGTCCAAATCCAATCATTGCCCGCTGAAATTTCCAGTTTCGCCGCCATTTCATACCGAGCTCGACAAATCCGGCCAGCCCCTCCGCGCCTAACGTCCAAAACAGGGGTTGAAAGGCTGCTCCCGAATGCAGGAAACCACCCCGCGCTCCCGCCAGTGGGAAAATGACCGTCATCGCCAGGAAAGTGATCGTCCAGGCAGCCAGGCCGGCCCAAATCACAGGGGCCTGTCTTAACCGCCAACCTCCGACCAGGATCAAAGGGAGTAAAAAAATGCCTCCCTGCACCGCGAGCAGGGTCTGCAGGTTTGCCAGCAATGCATCCCAACGGACTTTTAATAGGGCTGGCAGTCCGGCGGCCAACCAGTTTTGGAAGGTTAAAAGTTGTGGCTGGAAAATTATAGAGCTGGTCGTAATCCACCAGCCACATCGCCCGGTTCGTACCCGGGGGGAAAAGCATGCCAAATACCTGTAAATTTCGAATGTACCAGAATCCCATCACCGACAGGTACACCGCCATGAAAACAGCCAGGCTGCCCGCCAGCATCTTCATTTGGATTGGGCGGTGGTAAATACGCCCTTCGAAAAGCAGGTAGATTCCACCTATCGCCAACCACAAAAGACCGTCAGCGCGCGCCAGATGGAGCAAGCCAGCCAGCAGGCCTAATAGGCATGCCTTCCATATTTTCTTAATCCCGCTGACCAGCACCACCAGGAAAACACTGCCCAACAGCATGTAGAGCGAAAAAGTTTCCGTCAAACCGAGATAAACCGCGTAAAAGCCGGAGAATACCGCCAATCCGCCGGCTGTCCAGGCGGTCACTTTCCGATGGGTGAGTTTAAACGCCAGCCAGGCGGTGAGCACAGGCACCAGACCGGCAAATATGAAAAAAAAGCTCCGTGTGGAAAAATAATCCGATTTTCCGGTGATGAAGATCCCCAATGCAGAAACGAGAGAAGCCAGGGGCATCCAATACGTTGCCGCCGGATGCGGTAAACCGGCTGGATCATCCAGATAATTCCACAAAAAAGGCTCGAAAAAACCTTTCCCTGATGAGAGTTCAATCCCGCCCGCATAATAATATTCTGCATCCATGTAACCCGGAACCTGGAGGACGCTGGATATTGCCAGCGTCATGCCCAGACCAAGCCCGAATAGGAGGATAGTTTCCCAGATCTTCATCAGTACCTAACGCGAAAATTCATAGACAAGTAAGTCGTTATACCGGGTCTGACCTGCCAGGTGAAAATGCGCTTTCAGCCAGACCAGTTGGGGATGATCGGGACTGCCGCTCTGCAGGTATTCCTGCAAGGTGGTATCGAACAGAATAAAAAATATATGGTTCGACCCGCCGACTGCCTGCTCCAGGTTTTTCTGGGGAAATAATCCCATCGCCTGCTGTGAGGCCGGCGCCAGGGTATCATTCGGGCTGCCCGGTTCGTCCATCAAAAAACTTTGCGGCAGATCTGGCGCATAGTAATGGCTGGGGAAAAAACTCAGTTTATTATCGTGAATAACCTGGTCGCCAGGTTTCACAGCTGCGCTTAAATCAGCCATCGCGGCCTGGTAAGGTGAACGCGGAAACTCCTCAAATGTGTAATGATAGGGCAGGCCGATCGCCGAACCGGAGACAAACCCCGCCAGGACCAACCATGCCGGCAGCTGCGGCCATCTTCTGGCGATCACCACGCCTGCCAAACCCAGAAAGCCTGTGACCGCGGCCAAAAATCCACGGGTCACAAAAACCGGGCGCATGATGTAAGAAACGACAAATAATAACGTGGGGGGAACCAATGCCAGTGAAACCAAAAATCCAGGCAGTTTGCTTGCTCGCCACAGACGGATCGTCTCCCAGACGATCACCACTGCCACGATCAGGCTGGCAGTCAGGCCAACCGTTAGCCATATCCCTGGCAGAGGAAGCTGTGTGACGGTCAGCATGACAGATTGGACGATCTCCACTATTCCAGGGCGCGGCGTCCAGAAGGCGCGCTGAATTTTCTCCACCTGGCCCGGCACCATCGCCAGCCAGGGCAAAGCGATCAAGCCAATCCCGAGCTGGGCAATGACGAGTTGAGTCAGGGCGTGCCAATTGCGTTTGACCAATAAAAATATATTGGGGATGATCAGCACGAAAATCGCCAGGTTATGCGTGTACATGGCCCCGGCGCCGGCCAGAATCAAGCCAAACCAATCCAGCCAGGGTTTTTTTGCTCGATTTCCGGTATAGATGCGCACAAAAAACAGGCAGTAAAGCAGCTGGCAGAAAGCCAGCAAGGCATACATCCGCAAATCCTGGGCATGGTAGATTTGCAAAGGTGATATCGCGCCCAGGAAGGCTGCCCACAGACCGGCAGTCTCCCCGGCAAGCAGCCTGACCATAAAAAAAAGGGTGACCACCGCCCCCAGGTTCAAACCTACGCTCAACAGGCGCAGCCACCAAAGTTGGCTGCCGCCCAGTCCAATCCATCCATGCAGCAAAAAATAATATAACGGCGGCATCGTATCAGCCGCCGTGCCCTGGATTATCTTCGAAAAATCCTGTTGGGCGAGGAAATAACTGAAGGCATCATCGTATGCAATACTGCGGCCCTGCAGCTGGATACAGCGCAGCGCAAGGCCAACCGCCAGAATTCCGACCAGTCCCCACTTTATCCTTAAAATCATAACTTGGGGTTTTCACGTTCATAAAGCATATTGAACCACATATTCGGGGGATGGAATGCCCACCAGCGTACCCATAACAGCATAACCGCCAACAAGGCCGGAAGGGGGAAGAACATGATCGGGCTTTGTTGGGGCTGGTTATTGACTATAGTTAAGGTTGAAATAAAGAGCCACCACAACCCGGCTCCAAGAACCAGCATCAGTACCACGGAGATAAACCAACCCGACCGCCGCCAGCGGTCATCCAGCAAGGCAAAGATCATGGTCAACCCCGGTAACATTACAATAAAATTACCCGGATCCGTCTGAATGCCGCTCCACGCGCCCAGCACGAGCGTCAGGCTGGCTGTCCAGAGAAAACCGCGAAAATCTGCGTGGCGAGCTGAAATCCACTCTACCAGCAGCAGGATCGCCACACCTGCGGTGAAGACATATCCTAACCTTTCTCCAAACGCAGGCAGCCAGACCGCCAGGGCAGATCCTGGCGTCCCTGGTGGGTTATAGCCTGGATAGCGCAAAATCTCCTGGATATTTTGTATAATCCAATCCGGTAAAAAAAATGCCGCAAACGCGCTTAAAATGATGACCGTGCCCACCAACCAGGCAATCAACCGCCAACGGCGGTTTACCGCCGCGTAAAATACGATAAAGATCAGGAGCAGCAGGACGACCTGGGGTTTGATCGTGGCAAAACCTAATAAAATACCTGCCAGTTCATCCTCATGGGCCTTGATTGCCCAGAAAGCGCCGGTAATCAATAATGCGACGACGATCACCGCGTTTCCATTGATGATCGGGCGCACGGACTGGTACCAGAAGAATGAAAACAGGAAATACAGTGCCAGCAAAAACAGATTGGGGCGCCATCCTGTGATGCGCAGGGAGATCACAGACATGAAAAAAACCGACAGCTCGAGCAGCGTCATCCACAACGCCCTGGCAAAGTTATAATCGCCAAACAATGAAAAGGGGAAGAACAAAATAATCGAATAGAGCGGATAAGCAACCCGTAATTCATGTTCGCCGGGTTGCGCCGGACGGCCGTAAGCAAGGGTCTGGATGCGTAAGGCGGCTTCATCACTATAAGGGCTGATTTTATCGATTAGAAAGCTTCTGGTGCCCTCCCAATGCACTAAAAAATCATTCCCTCCCGGGTTCTGGCTGGTATAGCGGTAATTTCCCCAGGTCAGGAGTACCAGGATCCCCACAAAAGCAACGGCTCCGATTCCAATCAGCCAACCAGCACTGCGACGATTTCTCAATAATAATCTCCTAGGGATTAATTATAGTTCATCCGGCGCCTTCTTCAGGACGAAGGCAGGCGGTGAAATAAAACCGAGTGGTCGTCAGTATATACCCTCTCCCATCTGGATTCGGGTAGTGCACTCACCAGGGGACGGTTTAGATCGACCAGCACCCAATCCACCTTCCACTGATCCAATTTCTCCGCCCAATTGTCCGCCGCCTGGGTAATTTGCATCCATTCGCCAAGAATCGTGTCGCCATATAAATCGGTGCGGCCATCGACAAATACCTTCAGCTTCGGATCCGACCAGAGGATGTATCCGCCCCAATTATATTCGTTGAAGATCCGCCCGCTGGTATCCTGCTGGATTAAATATTTTACCGCCCCCACCGGGTTGTCGAGCCCGGAATTGGCAATCACCAGGTCCGGATAGGTAACCACCCACAATTTACCGATGGCGACCAGGCCAAATATCCCCACCAGGATCAGGTTGATCACTTTCTGCCAGCGAGGCCTCCGCCGGTGAACCAGAGGTTTCTCCGGGCCGGCCCCCCAGCCTCCGGGTTCAGCCCAGTCCGGCTCACGATAGGAGCGAAACGCCGCCCACAGGTAACGAGAGAGAACCGGCGCGGCTGCCAACGCGAAGGGACCGAAATTGCGGCGTGAAATCAGACCAAGCGCGCCAAACCAGGCCACGACCAGCAAATCTGACGCATCTACCCGCCTGCCGCTCAGCGCAAAACTTACCATAAGCGCCAGCAGCAGCCATAAATAGGGCTGCTGAAACAATTCATGAAAATCGGGGGATGCCCATTCCTGGATCGATTGCTGCAAGATCTGGACACCCACCGTCTGGAAAGGGATTTTTAAGATTTCCAACCCGTTGGGATTAATTACCAGCACCGGGACGGAAATCACCGCCCAGACTGCCAACCTGCCTATCGCGCGCCAGGCCAGTACTTCAGGCGATTGATTACCAAATCCATGGTTGAGCGCTTCTCCCACCAATACCAATCCGATGAGCATAAAGCCTAATGCCCAACCCCCATGCAGATTGGACCAAAATAAGAAGATCACCGGTAAGAGCCAGAGCTGATCCTTCTTTTGATATTTATAACGGAAAAGGATCCAGCCCAGCAGAGAAAATAGGACCAGTGAAACCAGCTGCGGCCGCGGCGACCAGACGACCGCGGCCACCGTGGTCGCCAAGATGATCAGGAATGCCCGAAAAATCGCCGGCCCACGCATTTGCGCGTAAACGAACCCCATGCTGACCGTCGCCAGCAAGGCTACCCAGCCCCCCAACGCCAGCCAACCACCCCATTGGTACAGGCCGTATAAAATCACCTGCGAAAGCCAGGAATGGTTAATCCACAGGCTGCCGTAGCGAGTAAAGGAAAATACGTCCCGGACCATTGGGGAACCGCTCTGCAGGGTCTGCTGCCCGGCAGCCAGATGCCACCACAAATCTGTATCCAACGGCATCCGCGCTGCCAGCAAAAATATCATCACCAGTAATAAAACTGGCACAAAATAGTCTGCATATTTTTGTGACCGGGTTTGGATCATGGATTTACTCCGAATCCTAATTCTGCCGGTCTGATCACCCGCGAGAGATGGTAATAAATATGGTAATCTCCGATCTGTTTCTCTTCCCAACTTATGCCGTTCTGTCGAAAACCCTGAACCAACTTTTCATCCAGGGCAGGATTATGGGTGGTGATATACGCCGTCTTTGCGCTGCCTGCCAGGATGTCGTCATAAGCATGGTAGCGGTCATCCCGTGGGGTATAGTCCAGATTTGCGTGATAAGGCAGCCGCGGGGCATAAATGAGTTCTTCTGCGGATAGAAATGCGGTTGGGTAAGCGACCCAATAATTGGTATAACCACGTGTTTCACCCTCAGACTTGAGAAATTGGATTAATTCATCTTGATAACGGGTGTCAATTTGGGTGATGTCGTTGAACTGGGTGGTCAGACCGGGTGGGTTGTCCAATGCGCTTTGTAGAGTTCCCCATCCATGGTAAACGATCAAGATACAGAAGATAATCACTTTCCATAAGGTGCGGGTTTCGATATGCAATATTGTATAGGCTGCTGCCAATGAAAGCGGGATGCTCAGCGGGAGGAAATACCGGCCGGATGGATCGACGCCAAATGAGGTCAGGATAAAACCTGCCGACAGCGCTGCACATACCCCCAGCAGCAGCAGCGCGCCGGTACGCGTTCTTCCCGAGGCACGCCGGAGACCTTTGCCGCATACCACGAATACTCCCGCCCATCCCATCAGCACAAACGGTAGCAAGGGAATCCCCAGCCAGCGCACAGCCCAGGGAGGCCGAAATCCCAGGGATACCGTGCCGCCCAGCAGGAAAAAGCTGATGAAATGGTTGAATGTTCGCACCACCCAGGGCTCTTTTTCAACCGCCACGGCCCCACCCAAAAGCTCTGCAAATAAACTTTGCCAGCTCTGTGAAAAAGCGTAGACCCACCACGGCGCTGCTCCTACCAAAAACCCCACTACAGCCAGACCGATCCAGCCGCTCACTTTTCGAACACTCAGGTCGCGTCTGTTCTGGATCAACCGCAAAGCCAATAAAATGCCGGCTGGTGCGCTGAAGATCAGGGTTAATCCATTAGCCCAGAGCCCCAACCCGGTTAGCAAGCCCCAACCTACCCACAAGAACCCTGAGGGCAGCCAAATTATATCCGTGTCTTTTCTGGCTATGCGCAGCGTGAGCAGCAGGATCAGGTTGCCGATCAGCATTGCTTCCCCGTATCCCCCCAGGCTGGCGGTCGTGTATAAAGTCATGTTCACCGTTGGGATGACCATCAATCCACCGGCTGCCAGACCGATTTTCCAGCTTCCAAATATTTCTTTCCCCAAGGCGATCGTGGATATAATCAAACCCAGATACAATATAGTTTGTACCAGGCGGATAACCCAGACGTACTGGCCGAACAACATAAAGCCCCCCGCCACCAAAAACGCATCCAGGCTGCCCATGTAAGCCTGGCCGTAGAAAAAGATCGGGCGTTCTCCCTGGAGAATGTGACGGGCCATCAATCCGACCACGGCTTCATCGGCATTAAACGGAAAGGCGTTCATCGCCAAAAGCAAAGCTTTCCACCCCGCCGCTGCAGCCAGGATGATCAGAAGGAGAACCATGGGGGAAGGTTTATATCGTAAATGGAACTGCATGAAAGCCCTGTGTCATGGTTTATTTTAGCTACCTGTCTGATGGATGGCAACCGTCCGGCAGGTCTTGCCGTCTTTTTGCAATGAGATTGTAATTAAGATACCAGTATCATGCCAATCCTGCCCAAAATAAGACAAAAAAAACGGTTTCTTGACTTATTGCTGATCAGTGTGATTTGCGTGATTTCGTTTTTTTATTGGCAGGGTGTAGCCGGGGTGCCGTTTCATCCGGATGAAAGCACCTACCTGTTTATGTCCGCCGATTGGGAAAGGTTTATTTCCAATCCGATCTCTTTGGGTTACCAGTCAAACGATACAGGCTTACAACAACAATATCGTCTGCTGGATCCTCCCCTGGGGCGTTATCTGATTGGCATATCACGTTCCTTGGCCGGTTATTCACCCCCGTCTGCCGATTGGGACTGGGCTTTGACCTGGGAGGAGAACAACCGGGCCGGCGCGCTGCCCTCGCCGGATTCGCTGACGGCGGCCAGGTTTGGACCCGCCGCCCTTTTCCCATTCTCTTTGCTGCTGATATACCTGGCCGGATGGCGGTTGGGCGGTCGTTTTTTGGGCTGGAGCAGTATGCTCCTCCTGGCAACCAATGCTCTGGTATTGCTCCACACGCGCCGGGCGATGTCGGAAAGCGGGTTGATTTTCACGATATGTTTATTTATAGCCTGCCTGGTATTCTGCCGCCGGCGTCCCTGGCTGCTCGGGATTCCTGTGGCATTGATGGTCTGCGCCAAACATTCCACCCTGCCTTTAGCCGTGATTGGATTATTGGCCTTGCTGATCTATGCCAAAAAACCTTTCCAATGGAAACCGCTGGTCGTGCAAACTGCCAGTTTATGGCGCCATCTTTCTGACGATCTTTATCATGCTGAATCCATTTCTATGGACGGATCCGCTGCATGCCGTGCAGGCCGTATTGAAGAACCGTCAGGAATTGCTTTTGCGCCAGACCTATGAATTTAGCCAGGCCTTGCCCGATGCCGTACTGGATACTCCGGGGAAGGCAGCATTGTCGATGACCGCGAATTTATTTATTACCTCTCCGGCTGTGGCCGATATCGGCAATTATGTTGCTGAAACGAATGCATCCTCCCAGCTCTATCTGGCTGACCCGATTAATCATCTCTTCCGAGACATTTACCTGGGAGGATTAATGCTGGCACTGAGCCTGATCGGATGCGTGTTGTCGATCAAAAATGCTTTTACAAAAAAAGCAATGCAGGGCCAGCGCTGGATCTTGCTGGCCTCTGCAGCCCTCGTACAAATTGTTGCTTTGCTTTTCACTGTCACCCTACCGTTTCAACGGTATGTGATTCCTCTGGTGCCTTTCACCTGTCTGTGGACCGCTTACAGCTTGCTCTTACTTAAAGAAAAAGCCTCTCAGATCAGCTTCAAATCCAGTTAAATATCTTTATGATATACGCGGTGGTTCTTATAAGCCTTGCCGCCCACATTCTCGAGATCGCGCCGCATCTGCACGGCGGTTTCCGCCACCTGGGTTAATTCGGCATGAACGAATTGTTTAAACTCTTTTATTGTTTTTTCCATCTCGACCATCATCAAATAATTTCCGCCGCGGCCTTGATACTCAGGCAGAACGCCTACCCCATTAAGTGAAACCCATTTCGTTTTGCGCATCTCCAGCAAAAGATCCGCGATCGCCCAGGGATACAAATGCCCGCCATGCCGCTGCATGGCTGCCGAAAGATCGTGGAACCCCAGCATGAAACCAACCACTTCATCATGGCGGGTGATGATCTTAATTAATTTTGGATGAGCAACGGTCATCAGGGTGTCGAGAATAAATTCAATTTCTCTTTGGGTCAACGGATAATATTCCCAGTTATTAACAAAGGTGTTGTTATAAGCCTTCCCAATTCGATCCCTCCATTTCTTAAGATCGCCTTTTGTGGTGAATCTCTGGACCTCAAACGAATTTCTTTCCTTCACCCGGTCGACCAGGGCATGGATCTTTTCTGGAAGATGAAATGCGTCTTGAGGGATGTAACATGAGACAAAATCCACTTCCTTTTCGAACCCATAATTCTCTACCAGCGTCCGGTAATAGGTATAGTTGTAATTCATCATATTCATCATCTGGCGCAGTTCATTGCCTTCAATCTGGATTCCATAACCATCGAACACACTGAAGCCCTTGGGACCCACGATTTTATTTAAATTTCTTTGGCGCGCCCATTCTATTGCCCGGTCAAACAAGGCGTTGGCAACTTCCTGGTCATCGATGGAATCAAACAGGTAAAAAGCTGCCTGTCGGGTTTCATGGACTTTGTTGAAAGGCTTGTTTTCGATCGCGCTAATCCGGCCTACGATTTGCCCATCCCGTTTGGCGACAAAAAAATCAGCATCCGAATGCTCGTGAAATGGATGCTTTTCTTTATTCAACATCGTCTTTACATCGCTGATGAAAGGTGGCACCCACTGCGGGCAATCTTTGTAGAGGTCATAATGGAACTTAACAAACTGGTCTACCTGCTTTTTATTATGGGTATCAATCATCTCGATCTGCAGCATGTGTCCACCTCTTGGCTATGGGTTTTAAGAATAAAATAAGATTTTTTGAGTATACACCGATTTTTAATTTTCGCAATTAACCGGGATGAGTTATACTCTTTTCATCTTGAATACCAGAGAAAAATATGGCACACTCCATTTTATTCCAGGAAATTCATCAACAGCCCAGTGTAATTTCTGAGCTTCTGGCACATGAAACAAAAGCAGTAGACAAAATTGCCCATTCCATCCGGCGAAAATTTAAATATGTGGTCATCGCCGCCCGCGGCACCTCTGATAATGCTGCCCGCTATGCCCAATACCTGTTTGGTGTACATAATCAGCTCCAGGTGGCGTTGGCGACGCCTTCGCTTTTTACCATGTACGACACCCCACCAAATTTGAAGGGCGCCCTGGTAATCGGCATCTCCCAATCCGGCCAATCCCCCGACATCGTCTCAGTCCTGGCTGAAGGAAAACGCCAGGGCTGCCCGACCTTAGCCATCACCAACGAATTTGATTCTCCCCTGGCGCACACTGCCGATTTCCTGATCCCACTGCACGCTGGAGAAGAAATAGCGGTTGCTGCAACCAAAACTTACACCTCCTCTCTGACGGCTTTAGCCATGCTGTCATGCGCTCTCCAACCGGGCGGTGACCGCATGGAACACCTCAACCAGCTTCCCCAAATCATGGAGGCTACTTTAACCAATCTCAGCGGGTTGATGGGGCGCTCCGAGCGCTATCGTTTCATGGAGCATTGCGCGGTCATCGGGCGTGGATTCAACTATGCCACCGCCTTTGAAATTGCTTTGAAAGTGAAAGAACTGACCCGCATTGTGGCCGAGCCGTATTCATCTGCGGATTTTCGCCACGGGCCGGTTGCCACGGTTACCCGCGGGTTCCCGGTTATTCTGGTCGCGCCGACCGGCGCCGTGTCTCAGGATATGTTGGATTTAATCGACGAACTAAAGAGTCTGAATGCTGAGTTGATCGTCATTTCAGATGATCGCCCGGCCTTTTCCAGCGCTAATTTTTTCTTGCCCATTCCCTCCGGTCTACCCGAATGGATGTCGCCATTGGTTGCCGTACTCCCGGGCCAGCTGTTTGGGCTGTACCTGGCTGAAGCCCGAGGACTGAATCCGGACCGGCCGGCAGGACTTCACAAAGTAACCGAGACTCGATAATCATGGCTGACCTGGTGAAAAGTGACACCTTCAGCCGTTTGCCCGCAGAATGGTCTGAAGATCTACTGCCGGCAATCCAATCTCATGTCCATGCCGAATGTTCCAAAATTGTTGTGCTGGATGACGATCCCACCGGAACCCAGACCGTCCACGATGTGCCGGTCCTGACCCGTTGGAGTGTGGCGGAATTATCGGTCGAGTTGCAGAAACCTGGGCCGGTTTTTTATCTGCTCACCAATTCGCGCGCTTTGCAGCCGGAAGAAAGCCGCGTTCTAACCCTTGAAATTGGCCAAAATCTGGCTGCCGCAGCGCTGGCTGTCCGCACAAGCCTGGTTGTGATCAGCCGCAGCGATTCCACCCTGCGCGGTCATTTTCCCCTGGAAATTGAAACGTTGGCTGAAGGATTACAGGAGGAGTTTGATGCCTGCTTGATCATTCCTTTCTTTCTGGAGGGCGGCCGTTTTACGATCGACGATGTGCATTATGTGGCGCATGAAAATATCCTCACCCCGGCTGGTGAAACTGAATTCGCCCGGGATGCAACCTTTGGCTATACATCCTCCAACCTGTGTGAATGGGTTCAGGAAAAAACATTCAATAAAGTGTCCGCACACGACGTGTCTGCCATATCCATCGACGATCTGCGATCGGGCGGCCCGGACCGGGTGTTAGAGCACCTGCTTGGATTAAAGCACTTTCAAATGTGCATTGTGAATGCAGTCAGCTATCGAGATTTAGAAGTCCTGGTGCTGGCCTTATTACGGGCAGAGGATCGAGGAAAACGGTTTATTTTTCGCAGCGCCGCATCATTCGTCAGGGTCAGGGCCGGAATCTCACCCCAGGGTCTTTTGGATCGGGCAGCACTCCAGCAGCCCGGCTCCGCCGGGGGGATGATTATCGTCGGTTCACATGTGCCGCGCACAACCGCCCAATTGAGAGCGCTGCGGGACAAATATGATCTGGTGGAAATTGAAGTCCCGGTGCAGCACCTGCTGGATCCGGAGAAACGCGCTGAAACGATCGCCGCCTTCTCTGCTCAAATATCATGCTCTATCCAATCAGGCAAGGATGTGCTGGTGTTTACCAGCCGCACGGTAATCCAGGGATTGGACGGGCGGCAAAGCCTGGAGATCAGCCGCCTGGTTTCGGCCAGCCTGATCCAAATCGTTCAGAATTTGGAAATTCGGCCGCGATTTCTGGTCGCCAAGGGCGGGATCACCAGCAGTGACATTGCTACCCAGGGTCTGCATGTGACCCGGGCAGAAGTTCTGGGCCAGATCTTGCCGGGAATTCCTGTCTGGAGACTTGGTAACGATTCTAAATTTCCCAACCTGCCGTATGTGGTTTTCCCGGGAAATGTCGGCAATGACCAGGCCCTGGTGGAAATATACGAGAAACTAAGTTTTAAGATATAAAATTGTCAAAACAAAGTTATCACATTTCATCCCAATAAAAGCAAAACTTGGAGAATTTTAATGATGAAAATCGCATATATCGGTGGGGGAAGCCGCCAATGGGCGCGCAACCTGATGATGGATCTGGCGCTCTGCCCGGATTTGAATGGTGAAGTCGACCTGTACGACATCGATTACGAAGCTGCGAAGTTGAATGAAACCCTGGGAAATTTAATTCAAAATAAGCCGGGTGTGGTATCCAGATGGAAGTACCGGGTTGTAGGAACCTTGGAAGAGGCGCTATCCGGTGCAGATTTTGTAGTGGTTTCGATCCAACCCGCTGAACTGGAAGTGATGCGCGCTGAAATAGAGATTGGCGAAAAATACGGCTTGTTCTTCCCGGTAGGCGACACCGCCGGCGCGCCTGGATTGGTTCGGGGATTACGCTCTGCCTTGATCTACCGCAATTTTGCTCACCAGATTGCCGACATTTGTCCCAACGCCTGGGTGATCAACTACACCAATCCGATGACCATCTGCACGCGCACATTTACCAAAGTGGAACCTGCCTTAAAGTCTTCGGCTGCTGCCATGAAGTATTTGGCACCCAGTACATTCTGGCACATGTCGTTTCCGAAAAATTAGGCGTTCCCCTGCCAAACCGCTCCGAGATCCATGTAAATGTCGTCGGCATCAACCATTTTACCTTTGTAGATCGCGCCGAATACGAAGGCGAGGACGTCCTTGCCCTGCTCAAAGCATATATTCACGAACCAGACGTGATCCGCCCATATACCCGCGAAGAGGTTGAAGCCAAAAATAACTGGTTCCAGGATAACCGCCAGGTAAAATTCACCCTCTTTGACCGTCTGGGGATCTTACCTGCCGCGGGTGACCGCCATCTGGTGGAGTTTTTGCCGGGCTTTACCCGCTCTCCGGAGGAGCTTTTCAGATGGGGGATCATCCGCACACCCGCATCCTGGCGGATCGGACGTTACAAAGAAGCGCTGCAAATGACCAGGGACCTGATCGATGGCAAACAGGAAGTGAATATTCACCGCAGTGGAGAAGAAAGTATCCAGCAGATCCTGGCGATCCTCGGCCATGGAGACCTGGTCACCAATGTAAACCTGGAAAATAAAGGGCAGATACCCAATTTACCCCTCAACGCCGTAGTGGAAACAAACGCCGTCTTCGCCCGCGACCAGGTTCGCCCGGTCGCTGCCGGGAAGCTTCCTGATAGTATTCTCGGCCTGGTTGAACGCCATGTTCGCAATCAAGAAATGATCGTCGAAGCTGCGCTGACCGGGGACAAAGATCTGGCTTTTCAGGCCGTTTATGCCGACCCGGCAAGCACCTTGCCCGTGGATCAATCCTGGAAGATGTTTAATGAAATGATCGCCGCCAGCGGGAATTTTTTACCTGGCTGGTAAAACAATGAATGCACATCTGCCGCATGAGATCTCATGCGGCAGATTTTATTTAAGTACCAGGCGGCGGATTGGCTTAAGCCACAAGAACAGCATCAGGCCAAAAGAAGATCCCAGGACATCGATCCCCACGTCAATCGGGCTTGGGTTTCGCCCAGAAACAAAGGATTGGTGGAACTCGTCACTGACCGCATACAATCCACACATCATTAAGACGAGTAACAACATCCGTGACTTACCGGGCTTCATCCCCCTCAAGAATCCGAGAGCCAGAAGCACATATCCGGTAAAATGGCCGCCTTTTTTTACCGGCAAATCAAAACTTCCGGCATTCGGCATCCGGTCTGCGGGAATAGAAGAAGCCAAAAAAATTAACCCCATGATCACCAGGGCCGGAATCCATCTGCGCACCCTTAATCCTTGACCCATCGATTCGTTTTCCTCTCCTGACTGTGTTAAAATCATGACCTGTTCAGTCAAATTATTGGCGCCCACGAGGTTTATTCTACCATGCCAAATCATCTGGCTTCTGAAACTTCCCCCTATTTACTCCAGCATGCCCATAATCCAGTGGATTGGTATCCATGGAGTGAAGAAGCGCTGGAAAAAGCACACCGCGAAGACAAGCCAATATTCTTGAGCATCGGGTATGCGGCCTGCCATTGGTGTCACGTCATGGCGCATGAGTCGTTTGAAGACCCGCAGACTGCCCGGTTTATGAATGATAATTTTATCAACATCAAAGTAGATCGGGAAGAACGCCCGGATCTTGACAGCATCTATATGAACGCGGTCATCTCGATATCAGGCCAGGGTGGATGGCCGATGAGCGTTTTTCTCACACCGGATGGAGAGCCGTTTTACGGAGGCACTTATTTTCCACCAACCTCCCGCTACGGCATGCCCGGATTTCGAGAAGTCTTGGCGGCAATCGATCACGTATGGCGTGACGATCGCGAACAGGCTTTTCAGGCCAGCAAACAACTGGTGGAACATTTGCAAACCACAGCCGCCTGGGGCAGCGGCGATTCTTCTTCGCTCAGTGTAGGCGATCTTGAAACGGCGGCGAAAAAACTGGTTGCCAATTACGATTGGCAGCACGGCGGATGGGGCAGCGCGCCTCGCTTTCCGGCGCCCCTTACCATCGAATTTCTGCTCCAGCAGGGTACACGCGGCCTGGATGAAGCGGTACAAGCTGCCGGGCATGCCCTTAAAACCATGGAACGTGGTGGGATGTATGATGTGGTCGGCGGCGGATTTCACCGCTATAGCACGGATGACCGCTGGCTGGTGCCCCATTTTGAGAAAATGCTGTATGACAATGCGCAATTAGCCCAGGTATACCTTCATGCCTATCAATTAACCGGCGAGACCAGTTTCAGGCAAACATGCGAGGAAACGCTGGATTTTCTTCTCCGCGAAATGACCCACCCGTTGGGAGGTTTTTACAGCAGTCTGGACGCGGATTCGGAAGGTCAGGAAGGCAAGTTTTACATCTGGTCGCTGGCGGAAATCAAAGGGGTCATTACCGATCGCGAAGAACTGGAACTTTTTCTAAAGATATATCCGCTATCAGAGGGGGGAAACTTCGAAGGTAAAAATATTCTTCAAAAGAGCATCCCGGAGAACCAGTTGGCAGCCGACCTAGGAATTCCCGAGGAATTTGTGCGCCGGCGCCTGGCGAATATCCACCACCGGTTGCTTGCGGCCCGCGCGAAAAGGACCCGGCCGCAAACCGATGATAAGATCCTGGTGGTGTGGAACAGCTTTGCTCTAAAAACGTTGGCTGAAGCAGGTCGTTCTTTGGGCCGGGAGGATTTTCTGCTCGCGGCCCAAAAGAATGCCGATTTTATGCTGACCAATATGTATATTGAAAATCGCCTGTACCGCTCATGGCGAGGTGGGCAGGCTCGCCACAACGCCTACCTCGAGGATTACGCCGCCTTGTGTCTGGGATTAATCGCTTTATATCAAGCGGATGGAAATATACGCTGGTATGAATGGGCCGTTCGTCTGGGTTCTGAAATGAAAGCCAATTTTAGCGACCCGACCGGCGGTTTCTTTGATACTCGCCATGACCACGGTAATTTGGTAGTTCGTCCAAAAGGGGAGCAAGATAATGCGGTACCCTCCGGAAATGCACTGGCGGCGCTGGCCTTGCTCCAACTGGCAGAATTTAGTGGTGACCTCGAACAGCGGGGGGAAGCAGAAAAACTGGCAGCCACTCTTCGCGATAATTGCCTGAGTTTCCCCTCTGCTTTCTCTTACTGGCTGCAAGCCATGGATTTTGCCGTTGGACCGGTCCAACAGGTCGCGTTGGTGTGGCCTGCCAGCGCAGCGCGTCCTGTGGAATTCCTTGAACGGGTCAATCGTTACTACCGCCCCAGGACAGTTTTAGCCGCATCTGCTGTCCCTGCCAGCGGCCTCCAGCCCGAACTGCTGCAGGACCGCTCACCGCTTTCAGGCAAGGCGACTGCTTATGTTTGCCAGAAATTTGTCTGCCAGCGGCCAACGACCTCGCCCGAAGAATTCGGCAATTTGTTGGATCAGGATTCTTAAGACTGAACCTCGCTGATAAAACTTAATAATTCGTGGTTGAAACGAGCCACCTGGTCAACGATCACGGCATGCCCCGCATCTGGGAGGATGGTATGTCGCGCTCCCCGGATGCCGCTGGCAAGCTCGACCTGGTTGGCGATCGGAACCGTTGAATCGTTTTCACCAGAAATGATCAACGTCGGGATATTGATTTCGCCTAAACGCCGGTGGACGTCAAACAACCCCAGGGATTGCATTGCCTGCCGGTAGACCTTTTCGTTGGATTGCAAGATCTGGTGAATCAGTTCATCCCGCAAGTGGTCCTGATCCGGTCGGGGAAACATCCTACGAGCCACGATCCCAGCCTGATATTCCTTGCCGCGCATTTGAGCGATGACAAACCTGCCCAACAGAAACCCCATTTCATCAAATCTTTGGGGGCGCAGCCGGGCAAAAGTGCTGACCAGCACGAGTTTGGTTACCAACGGTGGGTAATCCAACGCTAACTGTAAGGCAACCGTCCCACCCATCGATATGCCTACCGCGATCAACGGCTCCGCGGTCAATTTCAGGATCATCTGTGCCACATCAGCGGCCGCTGCACTGATCGTCCAGCGCTTGTGGCCAGAGAGTGATTTTCCAAACCCGGGCAGGTCCGGGACGATCGGGCGCAGTCCCGCTTCGCTCAAAATCGGAATCTGGTACCCCCAGGACGTGCTGTCTGCTCCCAAGCCGTGCAGCAGCAAGACAGCCGGATTGCCTTCGGGGTTAAAATCAAGATAATGGAAGAAAGTTTCCTGGTTTTGATCTCGTTTATCCAAGGCTGTCATTGTATCCCTTGAGTTTCAGCGATTTATTCAGTACAATCCATTTTACCAAATCGCGCCGTAAATCCTCCGGATTCATCCGTGGGGACGCAAAGCGAGGCGCGGCGGTGTAGTCGCCTCTTTGGTTCAGGTGTATAATAGAACAAATATTTTATATTATGGCAAGAATATCGTATATATAATATGGGCCGCGTCACCTCACCATCTTTTATAACCGAACTTCCTCTGCGGGTCACGCCGAAACAAGAATCGACCATTCTGATTCGGTTTGAATTTGCGCGGCAGCTTTACAATGCTTGCTTGGGCGAGGGCTTGCGGCGGCTGGCTCTGATGCGCCAATCCAAGGCCTACCAATCAGCACGGCTCATCTCCAAAGACGATGACTACAAAGATGACCGCAAAAGAGCCTTTGATGAAGTTCAGAAAACTCATCAATTCCGAGACTACGACCTGCAAGCCTACGCCGCCGCCATCAAAATGGGTTGGATTGGCTCGCAGGTGGTGCAAACCGTCGCTACCAGAGCATTCAGGACCGTTTCTCAGTACGCCTACGGCAAAAGCGGCAAGCCGCGTTTCAAAGGGCGCGGGCAGTTTGACAGCATCGAGGGCGAACAAAAAGCAGTCGTCCAGTGGGAAGGGAAGGCGCTTCGTTGGGGCGGGCTGATATTGCCTGCCATTTTCCCAAAAGAAGGACGAAAGGGCAACGATGTCATTGAATACGACCTGAGCGCCCGGTTGAAGTTTGTGCGCCTGGTACGTCGGAAACTCAATGGCAAGAACCGAATCTATATACAATTGGAGTGCGAAGGAACTCCCTTTCAAAAACCAAAAAATAAGGTGGGGTGCGGGTTGGTCGGTCTGGACATCGGGCCGTCCACCATGGCCATCGCCGCACCTACCCATGAAAGGGCGGAACTGCGCCAATTTTGTGACGAATTGCGAAAAGGCCAGCGTAAAATTCGGGTCGAACAGCGAAAACTCGACCGCCAGAGGCGGGCCAACAACCCGCAAAACTACAACGAGAAAGGCACGGTCAAAAATGGCGCGAAAAAGTGGGTCAAGTCGAGAAACTATCATGACACCCAACGGCGGTTATCCGAGATAAACCGCAAGCTGGCGGCTCACCGCGAGAGTTTGCATGGGCAGTTGGTCAATCATGTTTTATCGTTAGGCAATGAGGTAAATCTGGAAAAGCTATCCTATCGCGCATTCCAGAAGATGTTTGGTAAGAGTGTTGGGATGCGTGCGCCGGGAATGTTCGTGTCGATGTTGAAACGCAAGGCTGTGAGTGCTGGCGTTTCTGTGACCGAATTCCCAACGCGCTCGACCAAACTCAGTCAGGTGTGCCTGTGCGGTCAGGTGAAGAAGAAGTCTCTCGCTGAACGCTGGCACGTCTGTGAGTGCGGTGTGGTGGCCCAACGAGATTTGTTTTCAGCCTTTCTGGCTTCGTGCGTAGAAAGTGAACGGCTCAACGCGGAACTCGCAGATGAACGGTGGAGTTCGCGTATGGATGCGTGCCTCCGGGCGGCGTTGAGTGAAGCCAAACCTGCAATTGGCGGGGATTTCCCCGCCACCTTCGGTCTGAACCGGAGTTGGAGTGGGTCGCCCGTGGAAGTCTGGATGAAGGCCGGGGACGGTCGGGGTGTTGTAGCCAGCGTGAGCCAAAGGCGAGAACCCGACAAAGCCTGCCCTACCTCCAGAACCCCCCGCCTTCCCCTGAAGGGGACGCAGAGCGAGCCGTGGGGAGCAGTCAGCTCAGGCAGGTTCATCCTATCCCATACAATCAGGAGTCATGATGGATAAATTTGTGATCGAAGGCGGTTTTCCGCTCCGGGGTGAAGTTACGCCCTCTGGCAATAAAAATGCGGCCATCCCTCTGCTAACAGCCTGCCTCTTGACTGACGAACCGGTGATCCTTCACAACATGCCATTGATCGGGGATGTGAACACCATGCGCCAGATAATTGAAAGTCTGGGGGTAGAAATCACCAGGCTCGAGCCGCATACCTGGCAAATTCACGCCAGGGAAGTCCGTCAGGCCGAATTGGACCCCGATCTCTGCCGCAAAGTACGCACTTCCATCCTCCTGGCTGGCCCAATGACTGCCCGTGTCGGCGAACTGCATCTCCCCCCGCCGGGCGGCGATGTGATTGGCCGGCGAAGGGTCGATACCCACATCCTTTCTTTGCGCAGTCTGGGCGCGAAAGTCGATTACGACCGCATCTTTCATTTTCGCGCCAAAGGATTGGTAGGCGCAGATATTTTGTTGGATGAAGTCAGCGTGACAGGCACCGAAAATGCGATTATGGCATGCGTCACAGCCAAGGGCACTTCTGTCATTCACAATGCGGCATCAGAACCGCATGTGCAGGAATTGTGTCATTTCTTAAACCAGTTAGGCGCAAACATTGAAAATATTGGGTCAAACACCCTGACCGTGTATGGCGTTCCAAAGTTACACGGTGGAGAATTCAACGTTGGTCCCGACTATCTGGAAGTGGTCAGTTTTATCGGGGCAGCGGTCGTCACTCGCGGGTCAATCCGCATCCGTAAAGCCGGGGCGCAGTACCTGGATATGGTCCGGCTGGTTATGGGCCGCCTGGGGGTCACATGGGAGGTAGATGGCGAAGATTTGGTGGTTCCCGCCGACCAAAAATTGGAAATTGAACCTGACCTGGGTGACGCCATCCCCGAAATTAAGGTTATGCCCTGGCCCGCTTTCCCCACCGACCTGATGAGCATCGCGATCGTAATCGCCACGCAAGCCAGGGGCACTGTGCTTTTCCATGATTGGATGTACAACAGCCGCATGTTTTTTACGGATAAGTTGGTAGGAATGGGCGCGCAGATAGTATTATGTGATCCCCACCGCGTAATTATTCAGGGTCCGACCGCATTATTTGGTGAGAAAATGGAGAGCCCTGATATTCGGGCGGGGATGGCGCTTGTCCTGGCGGCATTATCCGCAGAAGGCCGGTCAACCATTCGCAATATCGGTCAAATCGATCGCGGTTACGAGCGGGTTGAATCAAAACTCGCCGCACTGGGCGCGCACATCGAACGCGTGATTGAATAAAAAGAAAACCGGCGGATTTCGCTTCTTGCGAAAACCGCCGGTTAAGGTTTCAAACTATAAAATTAATTGCTTTTTTCCTGAATTACATTTAGGAATTCGTCCACAACAGAACGCAGCATATTTTCAGGAAGTGCACCCACCTGGCGATGTACAATCTTGCCATCAGCGACAAACAGCATGGTCGGAATACCCTGTACCCCGTATTTCATCGCAAATTCCGAATTCTCATCCGTATTCACTTTTGCTACAACGAGTTTTCCGGCATGCTCTTTAGCCAGCTTGTCCAATACAGGCGCAACCATCCGGCAAGGTCCACACCAGGGTGCCCAAAAATCGACGATTACCGGCAGAGTATTTTGTAATACAGTTTTTTCAAACGCTGCATCGGTAACATGAAGGGGTTCCGATATCATTAGTTTCTCCTTAATTCAAATAATAATGAGTATATCATATCTATCCGCTAAATCACCCAACAGATATCCAAAATATAGACTTATCCTGTCTGATCACTGGTTTTTGCCCGGTGGTCGGTTACATAAAATCCGCTCCCTTTGTAAACGATGGTAGGAGCCGACAATAATTTTCGGGTATGACGATGCCCATTGGGGCAAACAACCACGACATCAGCATCTTTGAACGAATGCCATTGTTCAAAATGGGCGCCGCATTCAGCGCAAACATAATTATAGACAGGCATCACGACCTCCTGATTCCACAATCATAAAGATAACCGATGTGTATTAGAAATTAGCCTTGAATTTGTTAATTTTATATATGAGTTGTTTTATAAAGCCGATGCCTCCCGAACCACAGGGAGACATCGGTCATCAATCGTATCAACGGGCTTATTTTATTTCTCTACATTCCGGTGATAATCGACAAAACGGTAGCCCACTCCGCGTTCGGTGAGAATATACTTTGGGTTACCTGGATCCAATTCCAGTTTCTGGCGCAGGTAATTCACATACAGCCTGACGTAATGCGGTTCGTCACGATATTCATACCCCCACACTTTCGAAAGCAGTTGGTCGTAAGTCATCACCCACCCGGCATTTTGCACCAGGTGATACAACAGGCGGTATTCTGTTGGCCGCAATTTAACCAGTTCGTTCCCCACCCAGACTTCCCGCCGGCCAAAATCGATTTTCAACCGGTCATCGACCTCAATCACGTCCCGCAGGCCGCCGCTGGCCAGCTCATTTCGGCGCAAGACTGCTTTGACCCGGCTTACCAGCTCGCGAGGGCTGAAAGGCTTGGAAATATAATCATCCGCGCCTAATTCGAGACCTTTGATCCGGTCGTCTTCTTCACCTTTGGCAGTTAACATGATCACGGGAACGGTATTAATCTCCCGAATCAATTTTAATACCTCAAATCCATCCAGATCGGGCATCATCACATCTAAAATAACCAGATCGGGCATGTGATCGCGCAATGCCTGGATCGCCTGCATCCCACGGAAGGCTTCAACCACCTGGAAACCATCATGCTCAAGATTCAGACGAATGAAACGGGCCATTCGCTCTTCATCATCCACCACCAGGATTACCCGGTTTGTAAACTGATCTTCTGCCATGAGTTCCTACTCCCGAACGAAGGAGATGATTTCTTCTTCTTCTGATCCAGGGATAACTTCAATATAGTTAATTCTGCTCATTGGCCAGATGACCTGGGTCACATTTTGTTCCAGGTAAGGGAGGTCTTTACCATCACGCCGCCGCGGATTTTTAATCGTAACCAACAAATCGGCTGCAGCTGGCAATTCTTCAACTTCTCCCATCACGGGATCTTCATTCATGATATGAATTAACAAAGTCGGCATGCTTGTTTACCTTCGAATTAAGACTTGAACTTTCAATTTCCCCAGCGCGATCACATCGCCGTGGTTTAGCGGGTAATCGATATGGGGCATAATTTTTTGTCCATTGACGCGGGTCCCATTAGAGGAGCCCAAATCTGTGATCACTACCCGCTGGTTTACGATTTTCAAACTGGCATGCAGCCTGGAAACACCCTGCGTATACGCTTCATACGGAGACAGGTCGACATCCGGCAAAATCGGCTGTCCGTCCGCGACCCGCCCAATCGTGAATTCTGTCCTGCCCGCCAGATGGAGAATCTGCCCGCTGTCGACCAGATACAGCGAAACCGATGCATCGATCGGACCTGTTTGCACTGGTTGTTCAACCGGGGTTGAGGGATCCATCACAGATGATAGGATATCCGATTGATTTTTGCGGATCACCTGGGTGGAAACACGCTGGGTGGAAACAAGTTGGGCGCCGCACTCGCTGCAGAACAATGCACCCGCGACTTCTTGATGGTGGCAATTAGGACATAGTATCATAACTTAATTTGCTCCGATCCGGATGGCAAAAGCAGGGCCCTTGTTCCATATTTTATCCGCTTTTCACCATCCTGACTGAATTGCCGGCTTTGTTGAATAAGATCCGCTTCAACCAAAACATCATGAGCCAATTCACGGTTCCCCTGAGAGAGCAAGTGAGTTGCCAGATACTGCAAATGGCGCGTCGCCTGGCTGATATTACCCGTGGAAACCTCCAACCGGGCTTTCTCCTGTAAGCGATAAAGAGAAAGATGAGACATAGCTTCAATGATCGGCGCTGGAGGCATTTCAGGAGCCGGTTCTGCGGTAACAGCCCGGCTCAATTTCAGAGCCAGGCGCACCTCCGATCCTTCTTTGGCTGGCAATTCCATCACCAACCGCCCGCTTGCCAGCACGATACGTTCCAAATCTTTTGCCAGTGGTGGAAGCATAAATTCAAATAAACATACCAGGCTTTTTCCATAGAGCAAATCACCCACCGCGATCGGACTGGTAGTTTGAATCGGTCCTACATCGGGGTTGATCCGAAAGGCATACCGCATTTCAACGCCTGGCGTACTTTGAAACTCGAAATTAATTCGCCTCGCATAAATGGTGGTAAGCGAGCGTAATTTTTGTTCAAGAAAATTATATAGGTCTTTGGGAGATGTGATAAACGCAGAATTTCCGCCGCTCAAACTGGTCAATCGATCGAGAAATGTATCGTTCCATTCGTTCCCAAGACCCAGTGCATTGATCGTAATCCCGTTGTATGCAGCTTTCGTCGCCATCTCAAAGCACACCTGTTCATCCCCATACGTGTGTCCATCAGTCAACAGGATTAACTGGCGCAGCATGCGCAACCCTTTTGCCACTTTTAATTGGGTTAAACCGGTTTCAAGACCTTTTAATATTTCAGTCCCGCCGCCAATATGGATCATATTGATCCGGTTTTCCATGCGTACCAGATCCGAAGGCCGGCTGGGTGGAATTACGACCTCAGCGTGATCACTGAATGCTACCACCGAGATCATATCCTGTGGTTTCAGCAATTTAAAAAATTGGGTTATGTTCGCCTTGACCATATCAATTCGCTCACCATTCATTGATGTGGAACGATCGATCACCAGGCAAACGTGGATCGGCGGATATTGTGAGCGATCAGGCTCGGAAGTACTTGTCAGTTCTGCCAGGGCATAAACCAGCTGCGGTTCATCCATCCGAGGGACCACTGTCCGGCTGTATTGTAAATTAATCGAAATCTCGGGGGGCGCCGGTGGCGGCGGCAGCCGGGATTCGTATTCAGTCCTTCTTCCCGGGTTGGATAACACGGAATAGGCATCTTGAATGATTAAAAAATGCTCTCGGGCTGCCGGATCAGGGTTCGCATCAGGATGGTACTGGCGGGCCAACTCAAAATAAGCCGTTCGGATTTCCTCAGGCGTTGCGTCTCTCGGTATATCTAGAATATGGTAATAATCTAACCCACCAGTCATGTATTATCCATCTCACCCCAAATATTGAACGATCACTGCGCTGATATTATCTGGTCCACCAGCCGCATTCGCGGCGTCAACCAGGCGATTGCACGCAATTGAAGGATTAGGGGCAGATGTAATGATATCAAACATCTCAGTGTCAGGTACGGACCCCCATAATCCATCGCTACAGATCAAGATATAACCAGGATGCGGCATCAGGTGAGTATGGATATCAGGCCGGAAAGGTTCGGTCTGCCCTAATGCCCGGTAAAGAACGTTTTTCTGTGGGTAGGTTCGCGCCTGTTCCTCCGTCAATTGACCGAGGTCCACCAGGCGGCGGACCAGAGAATGATCCAACGTCATAATTTGCATGCGCCCATCAGGATAAATAAAATAGGCCCGGCTGTCGCCTACATGTGCTAAGGTAACTTGTTCGCCAAGCACCAGGGCCGCGGTGAGCGTCGTTCCGCCTCCAGGCGCCCGTTTGAGGACAGCCTGCTGAGCTTCCTTCACCGACATCTCCATTATTTCCTGCAAACTTTCATTTTGGGGTTCCGGATCCAGCCCCATTAAGGGCGAATATAGCCGCTTGATTATAAATTCTGAAAAAGCTCGGGCGGCCGAACCGCTGGCGATTTCACCATGCAAATGGCCCCCCATACCGTCTGCTACCAAAAACAATCCAAAAGGAACCCCGGTATCTCCATCCGCCAGGATTGACTGGAATACCAGCAAAGTATCCTCATTGTGGTCTCTTTGCCTGCCAACGGATTGTGCGCTGCCGACCAATAACTGCGGAGGGTAGCATTCCACTGGAGAGGTAGAGATAGCTTCTAACTGGTCGTCTGAAAGCGGCGCCGTTTGTGCAGCTACAACTAGCTCGGGTTCGGCTTTTTTCTCATCGGCCTTACCAAATATTTTCTTAATAAAATCTAACACGAGGCCTCCCAAGGGGTAGGACGTTGATAACTCAAGCTAGGACTGCATAAAGTAAGTGATCATGCGACCCAAAGTAAACCACATCATTATGGATGATCGGCGCTCCGGTTATGGCGCCGTTGGTATAGAATTTCCACCGCAGGCGTCCATTATGATAATCCAGGCAGTATAAGGCGCCATCTGCAGTGCCGCAGTAAACGGAATCTTTATATACAGTTGGCGAGCCGCTGATTTGATGTTCAGCTTTAAAACGCCAGATTTCCTTTGCACCCCCGGCATCCAGGCAATAAATTATTCCATCCGCCGATCCAAAAATCACCAGGTTATCTACCCTGGCTGGTGTGGAAATCGATCCTTTTCCCATACGATAACGCCAGATAACCCAACCGGATTTTGCATCCAGGGCATAAAAAGTAGAATCGAGCGATCCGAAGAAGACCACACCCTGAGCGACGACCGGAGAAGCTGTGATCCCACGCCGCGCTCGAAAACGCCATTTCACCGTCCCCCGAAAATCGACGCACAGCATTTCACCATCTTCAGTGCCAAAATAAACATAATCATTGGTGATAAAGGGGCTGGAGCGAATCGGTGAACCGGTTTCAACTTTCCACGTGCGCCGGCTGGACAGGATGTTTACCGCATACATATTGCCGTCGTCTGAACCGACAAATATATGTCCTTCGGCTATTTTTGGTGAGCAGCGGATCGGTCCAGTCGCGTCGAACGTCCAGTTAATTTTTCCTGTCCGGTGCGATAGGGAGTACAGCCGGCTGTCTTCGGATCCAAAATAAACATTGTTATCATCAAACATGGGTTTGGTAACGATGCCGCCATCCGCGGGAAATTTCCAATGAAATTCACCGTTCGTGGCGCTAACCGCATACAGGTTATTGTCATAAGCGCCGACATAGACGATGTTATTCAATAATCCTGGCGAACCGCGGATTTCATCTTCACATTTAAAGGTCCAAAGAGGTTTGATCCCTTGTTCAGCAATGACTGGCGCGGCGGGTTGAGAAATTTTAATCCGGGTTAATGCTCCGGTTTTGCGGGCGACCATCATTAATGATTCTTTAAACGCCTCAGTGTTCGGAAACCGGTCCCCCGGATTGTATTGAAGCGCGGTATTAACCACAGTTTCAAGCTCTACCGATACCGATGGATTGATCTGGCGAATCGGTCGTTCCGCAAATGTGAAAGGTGGTTCCAGGCGTGGATCGCGCCGGGTTAATAAATGGTGCAGGGTTGCCCCCAGCGCATAAATATCCGCCAGGGGAGTCGCCTCACCGCGGTATTGTTCGGGCGGCGAATAACCCTCGGTGCCAATCATTGTCCCTTTTTGACCCTCGTGAAAAAGTTTGGCAATCCCAAAATCAACCAGCATGATATGGTTATCCTGGTTAACCATAATATTGGTGGGCTTCATATCCCGAAATATAATCGGTTCTGGTTTATGTTTATGCAGGTAATCCAGCACGTCACACAGTTCGATCGCCCAGGCAATCACCTGATCCTCCGAGAAAAACCCCTGGGTTTCACTCAAAATTGCGTCCAGGTCTTTGCCATTTACCAGCTCAAGAACCAGGTATGATCGTTCGTCGAAGGTAAAAAAGTCAAAAATTTTCGGGATCGAGGGATGAGACAATGAAACGAGAATATGAGCTTCTCGTTCGAAATTCTGCACGATGGTCTGCCGCACCAGCGGATCCGGAGCCTGGTTGACCATTTCCTTGACAGCTACCAATTTTATTACGTTCGGAAAATGCATATCCCGAGAACGGTAAACAGCACCCATTCCGCCAATTCCCACCACATCCTGGACCATGTAACGGTTAACCAGGATGGTTCCAGTAGACAAATGTTTCGTATGCACGGAGTTTGGTGTAAAATTCTGAGTGATGTGCTGTGTATCTTGTTTAGCCTCAGGCATTTTCAGCCCCTCCATATTACCCTGATGTTCGTGAATTTGAATTGTTCAGACAATTAACCATTCTTCTCACGAACAATGGTAACATTCCAGTAATTATATTCGCCAAATGGTTTTTATTACAACCATTTTAGCATGCATTAACTGGTTTCATGCAATTATTGAACCAGGTTTTATCCTCCAGAAAGGTTTAAGACTTTACAAATATGACAACTCACGACAATTACACCTCTCCCTTCAGTTGGCGATATGCCAGTCCCGAAATGCGCTCGCTTTGGAGTGAAAAGACGAAGCGCCTGCTCTGGCGCCAGACCTGGTCGGCGCTTGCCAGAATTCAGGTTGAATTCGGGCTGGTCAGCCAGATTCAGGCCGCGGACATCGAAGCCCATGTTGAAGATATCAATATCGAACGCTCCTTAGAAATCGAGAGCCAAATTCACCACGATCTGATGGCAGAACTGCGCTGCTATGCAGAACAATGCCTATCGGGCGGCGGCGTGCTGCATTTGGGCGCAACTTCGATGGACATCGAAGACAACACCGATGCCATTCGTCTGCAAAAAGGATTGGATATCATCCTGGCGAAATTGAAGGAATTGTTGGCGGTGATCACAGACAAGATTGAAGCCTATGCGCGTACCACGGTAATGGCTTTCACGCATTTGCAGCCGGCGGAACCGACAACCCTTGGCTACCGGTTTGCCAGCTATGCGCAAGATTTGTTGGAGGATTTGCAAAACCTGACTCAGATACGCGCTCAGATCCGCGGAAAGGGTTTCAAAGGAGCAGTGGGAACGGCTGCATCGTATGCCGATCTGTTAGGGAAAGACCAGCTCCGGACTTTTGAGAGCCGTTTAAGCCAGGAGTTAAACCTGCCATTTTATGAGATCGCCACCCAGACTTACCCGCGCCGCCAGGATTATATCGTGATCAGCGCCCTGGCCTCAATTGGGGCGGTCCTTTATAAATTTGCATTCGATTTGCGTTTCTTGCAGTCTCCTCCTATTGGTGAATTGGCCGAACCTTTTGGCCGGTTACAGGTGGGCTCGTCGGCCATGCCTTTTAAGCGCAATCCAATCCAGTCCGAAAAAATCAATTCCCTGGCCCGAACATTGGCCCAGATGCCGGTCGTCGCCTGGAACAATGCCGCTCACTCACTACTTGAGCGGACTCTGGATGACAGCGCCAACCGGCGCACTTTACTGCCGGAAGCATTCCTGATCGTCGACGAGCTGCTGCTCACCAGCAAGAAGGTAATTACCGGTTTGCAGGTTCGCGAGCATGCCATCCAACGCGATTTAACCATTTATGGTCCGTTTGCCAGCACAGAACGTCTCTTAATGGCACTGGGTAAAGCGGGCGCCGACCGCCAGGAAATGCACGAACACCTTCGTCAACATGCTTTGGCAGCCTGGGATGAGGTGCAAAAGGGTCAGGCGAACCCCCTGACCGGTCTTTTAATGGCCGAACCGGCTTTTACGCGATTTCTTAAGCCACAAGAAATCATGGACTTGATGCGCGTCGAAGATTACGTGGGTGACGCCCCTGAGAGAGCCTTGAAATTAGCAGGAGAAATCCGCTCATTAATGGCCTGAGACTTATACCCGGTTACTGGACGGTCGGCGGTCGTTCAATTACAATCAATAAGGCAAAGGAGATCTGAATGAGTAATTTCCCCGGAAAAGGCAAAGTCGCGGTCCTGAAGACCAGTCCGGCGACCGTCCTGGATGATATCGAACGGCTGATGGCTCTGGCAGGTGTGGAAGCTGCTTTACCCAAAAATGTGACCACCGGCATCAAGATCAATATTTCATGGCAGACCTGGTACCCGGCCTGTTCTTCAACCCCCTGGCAGCTGGAAGGCACGATCCGCGCATTGCAAAAATTTGGCTATTCCGACCTGGTCGGAATCCACAACGATACCGTTGTGGTGGATACCAGCGTCGGAGAAACCAATAACAAGCATAAATATGTGACCGATAAATTAGGCATCCCATGTGAATATCTTTTCCAGGAAAATTTTGAGTGGGAACGGTATTCACCGCGCCACGGTAAATTCCATGTCCTGGATAAGGTCTATCCTGACGGTGTCTATATCCCCAAAACGCTCGTCGGAAAAAACATCGTCCACCTGCCTACGGTCAAGACGCATGTATTCACGACCATTACCGGCGCCATGAAGAATGCCTTTGGCGGGCTGCTGCATCGTAACCGCCACTGGACACACAGCCTCATTCATGAAACGCTGGTAGATTTATTGATGATCCAGCAAGAGATCCATCCCGGAATTTTTGCGGTAATGGATGGCACTTTCGCCGGAGATGGCCCCGGCCCGCGCGCAATGAACTGGCACGAAAAAAATATCCTGATCGCTTCCGCCGACCAGGTTGCCATCGACGCGGTTTCTGCCAGACTGCAGGGGTTTGATCCGATGAAGATCCAATTCCTGAGAATGGCGCATGAAGATGGTTTGGGGATTGCCGACCCCCGCCAGATCGAAATCGTGGGGTATGACATCGAGCAGGAACCTGCCTGGAATTTTATCCAGACGGATACTTTTGCCTCGAAGGGCCAAAAGATGATCTATCACGGCCCACTCAAACCTCTAGAAAATATTTTGCTGCGTTCGCCAATTGTGCCCTGGAGTTATTTTGCCAGCAATTTTTACCATAATGTCTATTGGTATCCATTTGTGGGCCGCAAGCGGGTCGAAGCGGCGTTACAAACTCAATGGGGGCAGTATTTCAAGAATTATGGCGATGGAGAAATTGTCATGCCCGGCATGGAACCCAAAACGATCCTGCAAGCTGGAGCCGGTCTGGCTGCCTTGGCTGTGACCGCCGGTGTGGTGGCAGCAGCTATCCTGTCTGGGCGAAAGAAAAAATAATAAAAAGCCGGTGGGGATTTTACCTCCACCGGCTTTTTATTTTCTGGCTTGTCTGCATTGCACGCAGGGACACAACTCCCTCAGATAATGCCAGTTGTAGATGCCATAATGGTGGCCGTCTTCCCACTCGATCACAATCCCATATGCTCCGGCTGCCTCGATCTTTACCAGACGGGTCTGTGGAGAATCTGCCAGGCGATGGTTGAAAACCTCCGGGTCAGGCTCGGAACTCATATATTCGTGCCCGCCGCGGCAGCTCGCACAGGGACAGGCGGCTCGTACCAGGCCAAATGGATAGGCGCTGGTGTGACCGTCATTCCATTGAATC
The DNA here is from genome assembly GCA_963743005.1 of uncultured Chloroflexia bacterium. Taxonomy (GTDB): domain Bacteria; phylum Chloroflexota; class Anaerolineae; order Anaerolineales; family Anaerolineaceae; genus CAVUNY01. The sequence continues at coordinate 121,470 of CAVUNY010000003.1, forward strand.
GTTAAAACAGCGTCGGTACGATTGGCCGTGATACCGGTCGGCATTAAATCAGACATTTTTCTCCTTACGGCTGTTGGGCAACCACACTCAAGAAATTGGATGCTGCCCATCCGGCGCGTGTATTGTCATAAGGCGCAACAAGATTCCACCAGGTATATCCATCGGAATCCTTTGGACCATCCGTCACCTTGAAAACTTCAGATTCCATACCCAGGAACAAAGGTGGGTTGCTGGTTCCAGGGCCGGAACGGATTCTAAGTCCATCTCCCCCGGTATTTGAAATCTGCACGTAATCGCCAATTTTTATCTGGGAATTTGGCACCGGCGTGCTAAATTCCGGGGTTGTGGTAACGGTTGGCGGGATGGTAGCCACGCTGGGTGAGGTGGAGGTCGGGGGTGGGATCACCTGGACCACTGCGGTCGGCTCTTCTGGCAGGGTCTGGGCAGACGCAATGCTGCGCAAAATTAATCCCCAAACAGCCAATAACACAACCAAAACCCCAAGGGTACCTAAGACGGTCCAGGGTGTTATAAATCGAAGTGGGCTTCCAGGTTTCATCATTTCACCGCAGGCAGCAAGAAGAAAGCAATTCCCAGAATCGTATAAACGGCCAACAAAGTCGCCCCTTCCAGCCAATTCGATTCCCCATCCGATGATACCAGGGAAGTAATGACTACGGCGGCGACCAGGGCCAGCAGCTCGAACTGGTTGAATATCAAAGTTAATGGATGCCCCATCAGTATACTCACAAAAACCAGCAGGGGTGCAACAAACAAAGCTACCTGCAGGCTGGAAGATACGGCGATTTCCACACTCAATTCCATTTTATTGCGCAGAGCGACCTGGACCGCCACAAAATGTTCGGCGACGTTCCCCACGATGGGGATGAGGATGATCCCCAGAAAAAATTCAGAGAGTCCCAAGCTGGCCACCACAGATTCGGTTGCTCCGACCAACATTTCACTCAACCAGACAATTGCCGCCGTAGAGAGCGCCAGCACACCCAGCGATTGGCCTTTGCCCCAGCGGGGCTTTTCATTTTCTTCCGCAGAAGAATGTGTGATGGCGCTTTTGGTCGATCGCAGGCTGAAAATCAAACCTAACGCATACAGCACAATCATCACCACCGAAACTCCCAGGCTGAGCGCTTCAACTTTTGGATCGTTATCCGGGCCAATTGAATGACTGAAAAGGGACGGGATAATCAAAGCGACGATCGTCAGGGTGAGTAATATCGCATTATTGCTGGATTGGCGCCGGTCGAACACCTGCACACCATGTCGCAGCCCACCAGCCACCATTGCAAACCCCAATACAAACAGCAAGTTCCCTAAAATAGATCCGGTAATGGAGGCTTTCACCAGATCCAGCAGTCCGGCTCGCACCGCCATCAGGGTGATGATCAATTCGGCGGCATTTCCTAACGTTGCATTGAGCAATCCACCAATCTTTGGACCGGTGAAGCTGGCCAGGGATTCTGTGGCCGCGCCGATATACCCTGCCATAGGGATAACGCCCAACGCAGACAGAACAAACACCCAGACATCGCCCCAGTGACCTATTTCAGCGAATAAAGCCAGCGGAAGCGCGATTAAAAGGACCGCTAAAGGGTTTTCCTGGATATGGGCCTTGATTGCTCTCATCACTTCTCCTGATGCGAATTATATACCAAACGTCTATGATATAATCTGACGCGAGAGATGGAAAATATAAACTCCAATCCCCCGTTATTAGGTGATCGTTATCAGCTTCAGGTGAGCCTGGCTACAGGTGGTATGGCTGTCGTCTATCAGGCCTGGGATTTACGGCTGGAACGTCCCGTTGCTATTAAAAGTACTGCGTCAAGATTTTTCCAGCAGCGAAGCCTTTCGCCAGCGCTTTCACCAGGAAGCAAAAGCCGCCGCCAATCTATCCCACCCCAATATTGTCACCGTCCATGATTTTGGATTTGACCTGGAACGGCTTTATATTGTAATGGAATTTGTGCCTGGCACCGATTTGAAAACCATGATCAAGGCCCACGGCGTGTTTTCCATCGACGAAGCCATACCATTAATCGTCCAGGCCTGCGCCGGCATCGGCTACGCTCACCGGGCGGGCTTTGTTCATTGCGACGTCAAACCGCATAATATGTTGGTTACGCCGGATCAGAGACTAAAGGTGACCGATTTCGGCATCGCCAGGGCGCTGGCATCCATCCGACCCGATGAGAAGTATGATGTCGTCTGGGGTTCGCCGCAGTATTTCTCTCCCGAACAGGCGTCGGGGCAGGCTCCCATGCCCGCTTCGGATGTCTATTCCCTGGGTGTCATTTTATACGAAATGCTTACCAACCGGCTGCCCTTCATCTCTGACGATCCCGCAGAACTGGCCCGCATGCACCGGGAAACGCCGCCAATTCCACCCCGAACTTTTAACCCGGCCATTCCGCCGGCGCTTGAACAAATTATATTGAAAGTGCTCTCGAAAGAACCTGCCGGACGGTACCGTACAGCTGACCAGTTCGGACGAATTTTATTAAATTTTAGCCAATCCGCCGATTTATACGCCGCCAATATCCCCCCCTTATCTCCTCCATCGGCCCAACCTCAGACCCGACCCAATGTCATCAGCCAGATCCGCCCCCGATCTATCCCCAGTGACACATCGCCTAACCACATTGTTTCGGTCACACCGGCTTATGCCCGTCCGGACCCCGCTCCTGAACCAGGCATTGATTTCGATTGGGGGACAATTGCGCTGGCCCTGCTGGCATTGATCGCCACTGGAGGGTTAATCCCCTTCTGGCTGTTTGTCTGGTTTACGTTGAACCCGCCGCATTAAAATGATAAAAGAAATTATTATTTCATCTTCAATCCTGTCTGCTGATTTTTCCCACCTTGCCGATCAAATACATGAGGCCGAGGTCGGAGGCGTCAACTGGATTCATATTGACGTGATGGATGGCCGGTTTGTCCCTAATATCACCATGGGACCCTTCATCGTCGAAACTGTGCGCCGGATCACCTCCCTGCCCCTGGATGTTCACCTGATGATTGAACAACCCGAGCTGCATATTGAATCTTTTGCCCGTTCTGGGGCATCCAACCTGTCTATTCATATCGAAAATACACCTCACGTCTATCGAACCCTTGAACATATCAAAGGTCTGGGATGTAAAGCCGGAATTGTGCTGAATCCTGGAACGCCAGCCGACAGAATCATTGAGGTGCTGCCCATCATTGACTATGTGCTGGTGATGACCGTCAATCCGGGTTATTCGGGTCAGGAATTTATCCCCGATATGGTAAAAAAGGTAAGCCAGGTAAGAAAAATGCTTGACGATTTGGGTTCGCCAGCTCAGGTTGAAGTCGACGGGGGTATCACCGCGGATACCCTGCCTTTGGTTTACGCCGCGGGAGCGCGGTTAATCGTATCGGCAACCGCCATTTTTAAATATCCGGGCGGTATTTCAGCGGGTATCGCAGCCTTGCGAAAGGCCGCTGTTTAAACAAAAATCGCAGCGAATGCCGCGATCTTTGCAATGAGCGTGATGAACAGGATTATGAAGACTTGGCCATGGTCCGGATGCACTTTGCGCACAGCACTTTGCGAACCTTGCGTCCCTGTTCAAAAACAGTCACTCGCTGTAAGTTTGGTCGGTAGGTCCGGTTCGTTGCTCGTTGGGAGAAGCTACGATTATGACCAAAGGTTGTAGTTTTACCGCATTCTTGGCACTTTGCCATCTGTAAATCCTTTCAGAATTAATTCTTCTTTATTGTAAGACCAGGTTGAGCCTGGCGCAGTCGGGTATTTTACCACAATCCGTATCTTTATTCAAGCAATGTTGTTTAAGCTAAAAAGGGCCCAAGAGCATGAGTGAAGAAGCTAACCCATTAGGAAATATTTTTATCTCACACCGAGCCATTGCTACAATCTCATCACAATCGGCGCTTGAATCATATGGTGTCGTCGGTCTGGCCCCAAAAAACCTGGCTCAAGGTTTGTCTCAAGTCCTGACCAAGGACCCATCATTAGGCGTCGATGTAGGCTATGATGCCACCGGAATAACCATTGATTTATACATCATTGTGGAATACGGCACGCGGATCAAGTCCGTAGCCTCCAGCGTTGCCGAAAATGTACGCTATTACGTCGAGCGGGCAATTGGTTTGCCAGTTAACCAGGTCAATATCCACGTCCGCGGATTACGCATCAGCAATACTGATTGAAATTTAAAAGTGATCAATTTAACCTTTTTTGGGAGTTTTGCATGAGCAATATATCGTTACCCCCAGCTACGGACGGCCGAAAATTAGCGAAAGAAAATTTACTGGATGGTCAAGGGTTAAAGGAATTGATCATTGCTGGAATGACATGGCTGAAAACAAACCAACAAACGGTTAACGCATTAAATGTCTTTCCAGTTCCGGATGGCGACACCGGAACCAATATGGTCCTCACCATGCAGGCTGCATATACAGAAATCGCCAATTCAGGGGAGAAAAACGTAGGGAAAATGGCGCATTCGATTGCCCAGGGGGCATTAATGGGAGCCCGCGGCAATTCCGGTGTGATTCTTTCACAGCTTTTTCGCGGATTTGCCCGAGCGATGGACTCGTTGGATGAGGCTGATGCGGCGACCATTGTAAAGGCGCTGGTTGAAGCCAAAAACACAGCCTATAAAGGGGTCGTCCGGCCTGTCGAAGGGACAATCTTGACTGTTGCCAAAGATATCTCGATAGAAGCCGAAAAGGCCCTGGCTGAAGGGGCAGATAAAAGCAATCTTCTCATGCGCATCGTGAATGCAGCGGATATCTCGGTAAAACATACGCCTGAATTGCTTCCCATTTTGAAACAAGCCGGGGTCGTTGATTCTGGAGGGAAAGGCCTGTTTTTTATCCTGGAAGGCATGCTTAGATATTTGAATGGGCTTTCCCTGGAAGTCGCGGTCACTGTGGTCCAGCCGTTGGCATCCATGCAGTTAGAAAGCGCGATCGAGCAGATCGAAGCCGGGCAGGATTTTGAGGTCGTAATTGACTTTCATCCCTTGAAAGAATTGGACCTTGAGACTTTTTATACAAATCTGACAGAAATTGGCACTTCGATCCAGGTTGGGGAAGGAGATGGGATGTATCGCATGCACATCCATGTTCCCCTCGACAAACGCTATGCCCCAATCGACTATATTATGGGCCTCGGCACGGTCACCAAAGTAAGCATGGAAAATTTATTGGCCCAAATTGACCAGGAAAGCGGGAACAGCGCCGGCTCTTTGCATCTCAACCCCGTCGAGCCCAATCAAATCGCGGTGGTTGCCGTCTCACCGGGCGCTGGAATATCGCGGATCTTTGCCAGTTTGGGAGTAGCCGCGATTGTTCAAGGTGGGCAGACGATGAACCCCAGCACCGAAGAAATTCTCCAGGCTTTCGAAAACCTGCCCACCGATAAAATCGTCATTCTCCCGGACAATAAAAACATTATTATGGCTGCGCAAAGCGCCTCCACGATGACGGTAAAAAAAGTGGCAGTGATTCCAACAAAAAGCGTCCCGCAGGGCTTAAACGCCATGCTGCGCATGAATCCGGAGGGAGATTTCGACCACATTGTCAGTGATATGACCTCTGCCATTGACGAAGTGGACTCCGGCGAAATAACCATCGCCACTCGCACCGTGGAAATCAATGGCGTGAACGTGCATGAAGGTGAAGTAATCGCCATTTTAAACGGCAAAGTAGTCCTTGCGGTTTCCTCGGTCGAGGAAGCCTGTCTGGGCTTGCTGGTCGCGGCCAAAGCCGAGGATCGCGAGAGGATCACCCTCTTCTATGGAGAAAATATCTCCAAAAACGACGTGAATGCCATCGTCGATAAGATCCGCGCAATCTACCCTGCTCATGAAATTGAGTTACATGAAGGCGGGCAGCCACATTACCATTTCATCGTCGCCATTGAGTAAATATGGGTTCAATTAAAATTCTAACTGACAGCACCGTACAATTTACCCTTCCATCATTTCCCGGACACAGTCTGGTGAGGGTTGTCCCTTATGATATCCAATACCGGGGCACGACCTACGAAGCCGGACGAAACCTGAAATCTGCCGATTTACCGATTTCGAAAAAATATGGCGAGATACCAGAACTTGTGGTGCCCTCTTTCGACCAATTGTGTGATTCTGTTCAGCCGTGACGAAAATGGACAATCGTACGACCAGGTTCTGGGGATTTTTGCTTCATCATCTATCTGCAACTTTTATGAACACGCCGTAGAAGCTCAAAAACAGGTAAATGGGCGGATCAAGCTGCAAATCGTCGATTTGCAGACCACTTCGGTCGGGTTAGGGTTGCTGGTTCAGGCTGCGGCTGAAGCCATCACCAAAGGCGCCTCCCTGGCTGAAACGGAACGATTGGTGCGCAGCATGATCCCACACATTTATGCGGTGATTTGCACACCAGGCCTCTCTTATTTGAACTCCACCGGGTTCCTGGACCGCGCTCAAGCTATGGTCGGTGAAATGATGGGCCTTTTCCCCCTCTTCACCATTGAGGAAGGTCATCTTTCCCCCCTTGAAAAAGTGCGCAATCATCGCCAGGTGATTGATTTTTTCCAGGAATTCCTGGAAGAGTTTGACCAGCTTCAAAGCATTTCCTTTGTTCAATGCGCGATTGGCTGCAACGCACAGGATGGCCGGATTCTTCGCGAACATGTCCAGGACCATTTTACGCGCACATCCTTCAGTGAACATACGATCAGCCTGCCAGTTGCATCCTTGTTTGGGCCAAATGCCTTGGGATTGTTTGTGGTTGAGGCTTTCGCAAATTTCTAGGGGGTTCTAAAGCGATTATTATTTCATCCGGTGAGCCGAGAATGTCTCGGTGCCAACAATAACGGCTATCTTTTGGCTCTCGCCAAAACTTGCGGTAAAATAACTCCATGCCTTCATCTATTGAAAAATTGTTAAAAATATTAAAGCTAGAAGCCGAGCTGGGCTACGAAAACCGAGCCGTCGTGGGTGGATTGGAAAAATTTTTACCCGTCTGGGAAAATGAAGCCCGATCGTCAAATATAGATCGTACCCTGATCCAAAACGTAACCGATAAGATCATGACTTATCGCGATCTCGACGCGGAAAAAAGACCCGGCCTTTTGACAGAGGTCCAGGATATATTGCGCAATGTTCCGCCAGAGGCGCCGGCACGCCAACACCGCAGCCAAAACGAGCATCCCCAGCCTCAAGCTTCAAAGGTGGAGGAGACTTCTGCTCAACTCGAAAAAAAACCTGCGCCCGTTCAAAGGAATCCACCGCCTTCGGCTCCCATGCAGCAGCGCTCACGTCCGGCCCCCAATCGGATGGCGGAGCCGCAGGGCACCCCGGGTATCGGGGCGCCTTTGACCGTGTTGAGTGGAATCGGCCCCAAAAATGCTCAAACCCTCACGGCAATCGGGCTGAATTCCCTGGAAGATCTGTTATATTACTTCCCCCGCCGTTATGATGATTACAGTCAGCTAAAACCGATTAACCGCCTGGTTTACGGTGAAGAAGTCACCGTTTTAGGCATGATATCGAGCATCGCCACCCGTCCAATGCGCGGCGGTCAATCTTCATTAATTGAGGCGGTTTTCACCGACTCCACCGGTTTCCTGCGCCTGACCTGGTTCAACCAACCCTGGCTCACCAACCGCTTGCGGGAAGGGACGCAGCTGGTCGTTTCCGGGAAAATCGAGATGTACCTGGGCCGGTTGGTGATGAACAGCCCCGATTGGGAACTGATCGAACAGGAACACCTGCATACCAACCGCATCGTACCCGTCTATTCCCTTTCAGCCCACATTACCCAGAAATGGCTGCGCAAAATGATGCACCAGACGGTCACTTTTTGGGCCCCGCGCATTCCCGATTTTCTGCCGTCTTCCATCCGCCAGGCGGCAGATCTGGTTGATCTCTCCACAGCCATCATCCAGACCCACTTCCCGGACAACCAGGATAAATTAAAGGCTGCCAGAGCCCGCCTGGCTTTTGATGAAATTTTCTTCCTCCAACTTGGGGTGCAGCAGCAAAAACGCAGTTGGCAGTCGGCGACCGCCCAGATCTTCGAAACAAGCCCCGAATGGCTGGAGGCGCAGCTTACCCGGCTGCCCTACCAGTTAACGGAAGCGCAGAAGCGCGTCGTGGGTGAGGTAAAACACGACCTGGCTGCCGGTCATCCCATGAACCGGCTTTTGCAAGGGGATGTGGGCTCAGGTAAAACCGTGGTTGCGGCCTTAGCCATCGCCATGGTCACCCAACACGGGGCGCAAACTGCAATTATGGCGCCGACCAGCATTCTGGCTGAACAGCATTATCGCAGTCTCACCACTCTGTTGGCCCAGCCCGACGCTGAAAACCCGGCTCCCCTGCTTCCCGAGGAAATTCGCTTATTGGTAGGAGACACCCCGGAAGCCGAAAAAAGCGAAATACGAGATTGTCTTGCCAGTGGCGCGGTTAAATTGGTCATCGGGACGCACGCCTTGCTCGAAGACCCGGTCACTTTTCAGCGCTTGCAGCTGGCGGTGATTGATGAACAACACCGTTTTGGTGTAGCGCAGCGCTCGATCTTAAGGGCCAAAGGAGAAAACCCCCATCTTTTAGTGATGACTGCCACACCTATTCCACGGTCCCTGGCATTAACCGTTTATGGCGATCTGGACCTTTCGGTGATGGATGAAATGCCGGTGGGCCGGATACCGATCGAAACCCATGTTATCCATCCCACCGAGCGGGAACGAGCCTACCAGTTAATCCAAAGCCAGATTGACGAAGGCCGCCAGGCGTTTATCATTTACCCGCTGGTTGAAAAAGGCGACCGGGACGATGACAGCAAAGCGGCGGTCGAAGAACATGCCCGCCTGCAGTCCGATATTTTTCCCCATTTGAAACTGGGTCTGCTGCATGGCCGTTTGCGCCCCGAAGAAAAAGAAAATGTCATGAAGCGTTTCCGCGATGGAGAATATCAGATCCTGGTCTCGACTTCAGTCATTGAAGTGGGGGTCGACGTTCCAAACGCTTCGGTGATGCTAATTGAAAGCGCTAATCGTTTTGGCCTGGCCCAACTGCACCAATTCCGCGGCCGGGTTGGACGCGGTTCTGAGCAATCCTACTGCCTGTTGATCCCTGAAACCGAGGATGAACTTGAAAATGAACGGTTGGCGGTCATGGCAGAGACTAACGATGGGTTTGTCCTGGCAGAACGCGACTTGCAGCAGCGCGGACCCGGAGAATTCCTGGGGACGCGCCAGTCTGGGTATGCAGAATTACAAATGGCGAACTTGATGGATATCTTCACTATAGAAAAAGCCCGCCAACAAGCTCAGGCACTCTTTGAACGAGATCCTGAGTTGTCCGATCCTGAAAATGAAGCACTTGCCCGTACTTTCCACCGTTTCTGGAGGATTGGACGTGGAGACGCAAGCTAAGGAGTTTGATGAAAGTCCGCGCTGTTTTTCCTGGTACTTTCGATCCAATCCATTATGGGCATATCGATATTGCTCTGCGGGCATCGCGCGTATTTGATGAGGTGATCATCGCTGTCTTTAACCGCCCCATGAAGAATATTCTATTTTCGCCCGAAGAACGCATTCAACTCGTGGAACAATCGTTCGTCGATTATCCCAAGATTCAGGTCACGGGATACTATGGCTTGACGGTAGAATTCTGCAAACAGATTGGAGCAGGCGTGATCGTGCGTGGGTTGAGGGTTTTTTCAGATTTCGAGTATGAATTCCGCATGGCGCTGGCCAACAACCGCCTCGCGCCGGAAATCGAAATCGTCCCGTTCATCACGCATGAGCAGCATACTTTTTTAGCCTCTTCCACAGTCCGAGAAATTGCCTCACTGGGTGGAGACGTCACCAGTATGGTGCCGCCCCATGTCGCACAAGCGATGTACACCAAATTCCATGAATTGGGTGAGGGACAGCAAATTGTGCCCCAGACCTCATTGCGTGATTAACATTTTGCGCTTTCGGGATACAATAATAATGGCCTGAGACTTGCAACGCAAGAAACAGAACTAGCGGAGGATTGCATGGATATTCTTCACCTTGTAGACCGATTAGAAGAGCTGTTCAATGAGAGCCGCTCTGTTCCCTTTACGCACAGCGTTATCGTTGATGAAGACCGCATGCTGGATATCATCGATCAGATGCGTGTTTCCATTCCTGAGGAAATAAAAAAAGCCCAGCAGCTATTAGCACAGCGGGACCGCATTCTGGCTCAATCCCAGGAAGAGGCTAACCGCACTTTGCAGTTAGCGCGGGAAAAAAGCGAACAGATGGTTGAAAAGGACGGCATCGTGCAGGCCGCCCACGCCCGCAGCGAACAAATCATTGCCCAGGGCCGCGCCGAAGCTGAGAAGCAGAAACACGACGCCGACGATTACGTCCTGGATACTCTCCAAAATCTGGAAGCCGAGATGGAGCGGATTTTGGGTCAGGTCCGGAATGGCGTGCACGCGCTGCAATCGGAGCGCGTGGTCTTGCAAGAGCCCGCAGAAGTGGAAACTGAGAACGAATAAAGGATAAACAAGAGGAAAGGCCGCATCAGCGGCCCTTCTTTTTTTATCCTTCGTTATCTTTATTTTCTTCTTGCGCTTCTTCCGGCGCTAATCTTGCTTTGCGGCGCCTGGTTGGCTTTTCCACGGGGGGATAAAGCGCATGCTGCAAGACTTCATCCATGTGGTTGATCGGCACAATTTTTAAAACATCCAGCACCTTTCGAGGGACGTCCACCAGGTCTTTCATATTGCGTTCCGGAATGAGCACGGTCTTCAGGCCGGCGCGGTGTGCCGCCAGGATTTTTTCACGTAATCCGCCGACCGGCAGCACCCGCCCGCGTAAAGTGATCTCACCCGTCATGCCAATTTCTTTATAGATTTTGCGCTCGGTAAAAGCCGAAATTAAAGCCGTGGCAATGGTGATCCCCGCACTCGGCCCATCTTTGGGAATTGCGCCTTCAGGGATGTGAATATGGATATCCAACTGCTCGAAAATCTCAGGATCCAGGTTTAGCTCTTTGGCTTTAGATTTTAAATAGCTCAAGGCTGCCTGCGCAGATTCCTGCATTACGTCGCCAATTTGCCCGGTGATTTGCAGGTTGCCCTTGCCATCCAGGATTAACACTTCCACCGGCATGATCTCTCCGCCGCTTTCTGTCCAGGCCACCGCGGTAGCCACGCCAACCTCATCCATGCGTTCCGCTTCTGTCTGAAAGAATTGAGGAGGGCCCAGAAACTTTTCCACAGTGGTAGCGGTAAAGATTCTCGGGAAGTGCTTCTTCTCGGATTTAATGCGAGCCGCCTTGCGGCACATCCGGCCCAATTCCCGTTCCAGGTTGCGCACGCCGGCTTCGTAGGTGTATTCGCGGATGATTTTACTCACTGTCGAATCCTGGAAACGAACTTCTCCCGGCTCCAATCCCGATTCTTCCATCTGGCGGGGGATCAGGAACCTGCGGGCGATTTCCAGTTTTTCTTCCTCAATGTACCCGGGGAACTCGAGCACCTCCATGCGGTCCAACAGCGCCGGGGGAATGCTCATTAAAGAATTGGCGGTTGTGATAAACATGACTTTCGACAAGTCAAAAGACAGCTCAAGGTAATGATCGGAAAATGAAAAATTCTGCTCCGGGTCGAGCACTTCCAGCAGTGCCGCGCCAGGATCGCCGCGGAAATCCGCGCCCAATTTATCGATTTCATCCAGCATGAAAAGCGGGTTTATCGTACCGGCTTTGCGCATGGTCTGCAAAATCCGGCCGGGCAGCGCGCCAATATAGGTCCGGCGGTGCCCGCGAATCTCTGCTTCATCGCGCACGCCGCCCAGCGAAAGGCGGACGAATTTGCGTCCCAGCGCATCGGCGATTGAACGCCCGAGTGAGGTCTTACCGGTTCCAGGAGGGCCGACAAAACACAGGATCGGTTGGCGGGCGCGCTTAGGCTTCAGGCTGCGCACCGCGATATACTCAAGAATACGGTCTTTGGCTTTTCCCAGGCCGTAATGGTATTTTTCCAGCACACGGGCCGCATTGGTCACATCCAGATTGTCCTCGGTTTCATTCTCCCAGGGCATTTCCAGGATCCAATCCAGATACGTGCGGATGATACCAACCTCTGGTGCCATCGGCGGCATCTGAGCTAACCGCTCCACTTCCTTCATTGCCACGGTGCGAGCCTCATCGGGCAGCGCGGTCTTGATGATTTTCTCTTTTAATTCCACCAGTTCACGCGACCAGATATCGCCTTCACCCAATTCAGTCTGGATGGCTTTCATTTGTTCACGCAGGTAAAACTCGCGCTGGCTGCGGTCCACTTCACTCTGCACGCGGGTTTGAATTTCATCCTCAAGCTGGAGCACATCCAGTTCTTGCGCCAGCAGCCAGTTCACCCTTTTGAGTCTTTCGGTTGGGTCCAACTGCAGGAGCAGCGACTGGCGCTCTTTAAATGGCAGGGAAATCGCTGTTGCCACCATATCAGACAGCCAGCCCGGCTCTTGAATATTCAATGAAAATAAATGGGCTTCTTCAGGCAAACTTCGGTCCAGCTGCACACAGCGCTCGAATAGATCGCGCGTGGTGCGCATCAGGGCATCGGTATGGCGGTCGACCTCACCGGGTTCTTCCACAATCCGGGCTTTCACTTTGTAGAAGGGATCGATCTGGGTGAATTCCAGGATTTCAAAGCGCCGCCGTCCCTGGACGAGCGCAGAGTTATTGCCGTCGGGCATATTGAGCAGGCGGCCAACCGCCAGTTCCACCCCGATCGGCAGCAGATCTTCAGGGGATGGGGTTTCGAGGTCGGCATCCCGCTGCACCAGCGAGATCATCGTTTGAAAATTATATTGTGCATCCTGGATCGCCAGCAGGTTTGATCCTGGGGTGACAAAAATCGGCGAAATCATGCGTGGAAAAACAACGATATCCCTCAAAACCAGGACCGACAGTTCTACACAATCGTTTTCATCCAGGTCGCTGTCCGGAATACGGTAAAGTTCCTCGGTCCTTTGGTGAATTGAGGAGGTATATTCCTCTCCATCATTTGTTCTCGTATCCCAATCTTCTTGCTTCATGCTTGAACTATCGTCTCCATTTTTGACCATACTTCCCTGACCGCAGCTGCAATAAATAAGCTCCCTGCCGCTACCACAATCGTTTCTTCTCCAGCCAGCGCCACAGCCGTCTCCAAGGCCTTTTCCAGTGGGAGGATAGCCTGTGCGCGAACGCCAAACTGGTGTGCCAATTCTACCAGCTTATTAGCCTCCATCGCGCGCGGATGGATAGATTGGGTAGCGATCACCTGTTTAACCCTGGGCATCAATTCGGCAAACATGCCGTAGATATCTTTATCTTCAGAAGCCCCAAACAACAGCACTACCGGCCGCCCGGGTAAATAATCGTCGATGGCGAGGCGCAGCTTTTGCGCCGAATCGCGGTTATGGGCAGAATCGACCAGAATCACCGGCTTTTTTTGCAGAATCTCAAAACGACCCGGCCAGCGCACGCCGGCGAACCCCCTGGCAATCAATTCCTCCGAAATATTCAGTCCTTCATGCCTGGCAACCTGCAGCGCCTCATATGCCGTGGCAGCATTTTCAACCTGATGATATCCCAGCAGCGGGATGCGTAATTGCACCGGCTGCCAGCCTGTGGGATGGTCTGCCTCGAGATACTCGTCAAACAGCGCCTGCTCTGTTTCATTCCAGACCACCAAGGACTGCCCGTCCAATGAATGAGACATCGGGGCAAAATGTGTATCCCGGCCAACCTCGACCAGGCGCGACCCTCTTTCGGCCGCGATGCGTTCCACCACCAATCGGGCTTCGTCTTTCTGCGGTGATAAGACCACCGGCCGGCCGGGTTTGATAATGCCTGCTTTTTCTCCGGCAATTAAGGCCAGGGTATTGCCCAGCACGTTCATGTGATCCATCGAAAGCGAGGTGATCACAGACACCAGGGGAGAAACCACATTGGTGGCGTCCAACCTGCCGCCTAAACCTACTTCAATCACGGCTGCGGTCGCCCCTCTTCGGGCGAAATATAGAAAAGCCAGAGCGGTTGTGATTTCGAAAGTTGTCAGGCGTTCGATGGTAGCCACATGGGGTTTAATTTCTTCCACCAGCTCCGCCAATTCTGCCTTTGAGATCGTTTGATCGTCGACTTGAATGCGTTCTGTATATTCATGCAGGTGTGGCGACGTGTAAAACCCGGTCCGGTAACCCTGGGCATGCAGCGCGCCCGCGCACATCACCGAAACCGAACCCTTGCCTTTGGTTCCGGCGACATGGATCACCGCATACTGCCGTTCGGGATGTCCCAGGCGCGCCATAAGGGCTTCCATGCGCGCCAGATCGAATTTTTCTGGAGAATAACGGAGGTTGCGGGTCAGGCTGTAATCGACAAAACTATAAAGATAATCCAGGGCAGCCTGGTAAGCAGTTTCAACGTTCATGGTTGGTTCTCTTTTTTTTACCGCAGGAAAGCGGGATATTTCATATATAGACCAAGGATTGTAACCGTCGGGACTTGATTGTGCAAGGGAATAAACGATCCTGAAACCTGACCGTCAAATTTGATCTGCGCACCCGGGTCGGATACAATACCCCTATGGCAGTGGCGGTTTAACCATTCATCTCCAACTTCCCGATTGTTCATCCTTGAAAGACAAGCGCTCCCGGGTTAAACCCATCCTGGCCCGTCTGCATAAAGATTTTAATGTATCCGCCGCTGAAACTGATCTGCAGGACCGCTGGCGGGAGACGGTAATTGCCTGCGCCATGATCGGGAATGACCGCGTCTTTTTAAATAAGGCCTTGCAGGCAGTATTGGAATTTGTCAGCCGCAGCTGGCCCGACCTGCCCATCCTGGCAGAAAACATTGAGATCTGGTAAAAAAACCCCGGCTTGCCATTTGATCCCCGCATAGGGTAAAATTGGATAGTTGTATCCGAATATTATCGAAGGAGTTTAATGGTGTTATCCCCTTCCGAAATTGAATCCCGGCTCGAGCGCATTCTCCTGCGCGTCCAAAAACCAGGCCGTTATGTGGGTGGAGAACTTAATCAAATCGTTAAAGATTGGAATTCGGTCGAAACGCATGTCGCCCTGGCTTTTCCGGACATTTACGATATCGGTATGCCGAATGTGGGGTTGGCTATCCTTTACCACATCTTAAATAACCGCCCGGACGTGCTCGCTGAACGCGCATATGTCCCCTGGACGGACATGGAAGAGCAGTTACGCCAGCATGAGATCCCGCTTTACTCGCTGGAAAGCAAACACGCCCTGGCTGATTATGACATCCTCGGTTTTACGCTGCCCTATGAATCGCTGTACACCAATACATTGAATTTGCTGGATTTATCCGGCATCCCCTTATTCACCAACCAGCGCACAGAAAACCATCCCCTGGTAATCGCCGGTGGGCATGCCGCTTATAACCCGGAACCCATGCACGCCTTTATCGATGCCTTTGTGATCGGAGAAGGCGAAGAGGTGATTGAAGAGATCGTCAATGTCCATCAGGCCTGGAAGCGCAGCGGATCGCCCCGCGGAGATTTGCTGGCTGCCCTGGCAAAACTGCAGGGTGTGTACGTGCCATCCCTATATACCGTGGATTACCAGGAAGACGGCACCGTGGCGCAGGTGACTTCTATTTCAGATGCTGCCCCGCAAACCGTGCTCAAGCGCGTGGTAGCCAAACTGCCCCCGCCGCCCACCCGCTTTATCGTTCCGAACATCGACGTAGTGTTTAACCGCGTTTCCATCGAAATCATGCGCGGCTGCACCCGCGGCTGCCGCTTCTGCCATGCCGGCATGATCACCCGCCCGGTGCGCGAGCGCCCCGTGGCTGAGATCGTGGACGCGCTGGAAGATTCTTTGGAGCATACCGGCTTCGAGGAAATCGCCCTGCTCTCACTTTCCTCCTCTGACTACACGCATATTTTGGATCTGGTAAAAGCCGTCGCGGCCCGATTTGACGGGAAACATGTGCACATTTCGCTGCCATCTTTGCGCATTGAATCGTTCTCGATCGATTTGCTGGAAGAGCTTAAAACCGGCCGCCAGGGCGGCTTTACCCTGGCCCCAGAAGCCGCCACCGAACGCATGCGCAACATTATTAATAAACCGATCTCCACCCAAAATTTATTGGATGTCACCCGCTCCATTTATGAACGCGGTTGGCAGACCATCAAACTCTATTTCATGATCGGTCACCCTTCTGAAACGCTGGAAGATGTCCAGGCAATTGCCGACTTATGCAAGAAGGTGCTGGCGGAAGGGCGTAAATTAATCGGCAATCGGGCCAATTTGCACGCCGGAGTGAGCACTTTTGTGCCAAAACCGCATACGCCTTTCCAATGGGTGCCTTGCGATACCCTGGAACAGATTGAAGCCAAACAGAATTTGCTCAAGCATGCTTTATCCGGACGGGGCTTAAAACTGAGTTGGACGGATCCCAAGGATACGATGCTCGAAGCCTGGCTTTCGCGCGGCGACCGCAGGATGGCAGAAGTGGTGTATACCGCCTGGAAACACGGCGCGAAATTCGACGCCTGGCAGGAGCAGTCCCACCTGGATGCCTGGTATACGGCATTTGACGAGGTCGGGATCGACCCCGCTTTTTACACACACCGTACTCGTTACCTGGATGAGATATTTCCCTGGGAGCATATCAACCCCGGTGTGAAAAAATCATTCCTCACCCAGGATTACCGCTGGTCGCTGGAAGGAAAGACGCGTATCGACTGCCGCCAGCAGTGTTTTGCCTGCGGCATCTTGCCTACCTTTGCCCAGATGCGCCGCGAACACCCGGGCGAGGAATGGAAGTGCCCGGAAGTCAGCCAGGGGCGCGTCCGTTCGGTAAAAGTCCTGCAGGAGGCATAGCCGGTGGAGCGCATTCGAATCACGTATTCAAAAACAGCGGGATTGCGCTACACCAGCAATCTTGACCTCCATAAAATATGGGAGCGATCTCTGCGCCGGGCGCGACTGCCTCTGGCCTATTCCCAGGGGTTTCATCCGCAGCCGAAATTGACCCAGGCCTGTCCCCTGCCTTTGGGCATGACCAGCCGGGCAGAAGTGATCGAAGTCTGGCTGGAAACCGAGATCGAACACGCTGCTTTTATCGCTTCCATCCAGCCGGCGCTTCCCCCCGGTCTGGAACTGCAGTCCATCGAAACCATCGACCTCACCGCGCCTTCGCTGCCGGCCCAGGTGGTCTCTGCCGAATACGTTGTCACTTTGCTGGATCCTGAAGATGCCGGGCAGCTCAGCCAACGCGTGGCGCAGATGTTGGAAGCGGTAGAGATCCGGCGTGAAATACGTGGGAAGCAGGTGGATATGCGTCCTTTGATCGAAGGCATCGAGATTTTAACCCCCGATGAACAGGGACGTCTGCGCCTGTCCATGCGCCTGGCCGCGCGTGAAGGCGCCACGGGTAGAGCCGAACAGGTGATGGCGGCGCTTGGATACGACCCTTTCGATGCGCGTGTGGAGCGGGTAAAATTATATTTCAAGTAAGTTCATATGCCCGAACCACAGGATTCCAATGGGGTTTTCACTCGCTTTGTTTTTTGGCTTTATCCCTGCTTTTTTCTACGCAGGGATCATCTATTGGCTTGACCGTTTCGAAAAAGAGCCCTTAAAACTCCTGGTAGGCGTCTTTTTATGGGGAGCGCTGGTGGCTGCCGGGGGCGCCTTCATCGTCAATTCATTGTTAGAGCTGGGGGTATATTATTTCACCGCATCCCAATCTGCCGCGGATCTCACCACGGGATCCTTGATCGCCCCGGTCATTGAGGAAACACTGAAAGGCGCCGCCGTTCTGATCGTCTTTTGGACGGCCCATAACGAGTTCGATTCCATCCTGGACGGCATCGTTTATGCCGCCATCGCGGCGCTGGGATTTGCTGCCACAGAAAATGCCTACTACATCTATACCTATGGTTACGTCAAAGAAGGTTGGAGCGGCCTCTTTTTTCTGGCCTTTGTCAGAGTTATCCTGGTCGGCTGGCAGCATCCATTTTATACGGCTTTTATTGGCATCGGTCTGGCCAAGGCACGTTTGAGCCGCAGTTGGATGGCCAAATTCATTTATGTCATCCTGGGCTGGACGGCAGCCGTATTTTTACATTCCCTACACAATACCCTGTCCTTCTTCATCAATGGCCCAACGGGGCTCTTCTTTACCACGGCCATCGATTGGACGGGATGGCTGGTGTTGCTGGTTTTCATCCTTTTCATGATTAATCGTGAGAAGCAAATGCTTATCCGTTACCTGGATGAAGAGGTCCGGATTGGCACGATGCTGCCTCAACAGTTTTCGACGGCAGTTTCTCCTTCAAAACAATTTCGCGCCCGCCTCAATTCATTGTCGAAACATGCCTACCGCAAGACGTCTCGCTTTTACCAGGTATGCGGCGAAATCAGCCATAAAAAGCGCCAATACCAGAGCGTGGGTGATGAAAACGGCAACCTGGCTGCCATCGATGCACTGCGGGCTGAGCTTCGCCAACTCTCTCCATGGGCTTTTTCTTAAATCAAGCGCGATACTTCTTACCTCTGACCGGAAGAATTTGTTCCGGTAATACCAATTTATGGCGAGTATAATTTAAGCAGATGGTAAGCCGCCGCTCATCCTGGCGGCGAGGGATGGGGTATGAAAAAGAATCAAAAGCCTGAGAAAATTGAAGCACTTCCCAAACGGGTGGGGATCGTTTACAGCGATGTTAAGCGCGAATATTTTCCGACCGAAATGCAGTATATAACCGAAAAAGACGCGGATAAAGACGCCCAATTAATTGGCAACTACCTGGAATCATTGGGGGTTACCTGTCTTCTCTATCCTGGTAACGCAGACCTCCCATCGAATCTTTTCAGAGACAAACCGGATATTATGATTAACCTGGTCAATTCAATCAAAGGCGATGAAAGCCTGACCGCGGCTATTCCGGGTGTACTCGAATTGCTGGATTTTCCATATACCGGCGCGGATATCCTGGGGCTTTCCCTGGATGCCAACAAATTTCTGGTGAAAAAGCTGCTGCAGCAGCATGGGGTCCCGGTACCCAATTACCAGTTGTTCAACACCCCGGAAGACTACATGGATCCCTCGCTGCGCTTTCCCTTGATTTCAAAGCTTAATGCCATCCATGGATCGGTGGAGATCACCAAGGATGCCGTTTCCGAAAATATCACCCAGTTAAGAAAGCGGCTGCGCTATCTCATTCACACTTATAAACAGCCGGTGCTGGTGGAAGAATTTATCGCCGGGCGTGAGATCACCGCGATTGTCCTTGAAGGAACGACCAAAGAAGTTTTCCTGGCAGAGAAGGTTTTTTTACACCCTGAAGGGAAATTCGTCTTTTTAACCTTTGATGACCAGTGGTTAAGTGAAAAAGACGCGGCGGTAACCTATAACAGTTACGACGATCCGCTGCTGACCGAATATGTTAAAAAGGCTTTCGATGTCACGCAAATGTACGATTATGGAAAATTTGACGTCCGTCTGGATCAATCGGGACGCTATTTCTTCATCGACACGAACTGCAACCCCGCTTTTGGACCTAAGGAACTGGACGTGGCGCTTTCGGTCATCCTGGATTTATACGAAATATCTTTTTATGAGATCCTGGAACGGCTGATGTTAAATACTGTCCGCGACGCACAGGGAAAAGAGCGCTTGCCCCTCTCCGATGGATTGAGCACCTCCCGCAGGCGGGCGCAGCGTCAGACGGTCTCTGATAAGCCAAATTAGAGCGAGCCGGTTCCTGAAGATTGGTTATTATTCTACATTAAGACGCAGCAAAAGCTAAATAGGAGAAAATATAATCAGGGGAATTTTGCGCTGGGTCTGCTGCTGGTAGCCCGTGTACAGCGAATTCCGGCCAGTCACATACTGCCACAGGCGCTCATATTCTGCGCCTTCGGCAAAACTTGCGCTAACTTTAACCCGGATTCCACGCCGCCAAATCAATGAAAAAGAAAGGATTGAAGAAAATCCCCACTTTTTGTGCGAAAACGGCGTTTTTTAGCCAATATTGCATCAAAATTCTTTCAAGATTACAAGTCATCAACCACTTTGGATGAATTTTTGGATTTGAGGCCAGAATTTATTTTTCACTAAAAAAGTGAAACGGATATTTTTGGTAGAAATACCGTGTTAAAATTTTGAGTGAAAGAAAACCTGCCTTGAGGATACTACCGTGATCAATAAAATTGAATTCTCTGCCAAAAATCTTACTTCCAATGCAGGGTTATTTTTACTGCTCGAACATGCCAATAAAAATGGGGTTTTTGACCTGATTGATCACGATCTTGTTTTTGAGAATGCATCCACCAACAAAATCAAAATGAACCACATCAAGACCATGCTCTGTGGTAATTTCATTGGGATTGATAAGCTGGAACGATTGAAATTGCTGCAAAGCGATCCGCTGATCAATGAATTTGCCATCTCGATCAAAGAGCCGGAGACGGTATCAAGATTTTTAGGGAATTTTAGCTACAAAACCACCCACATGCTACGAGAAATCAATTTCAAAGTCTTCAAAAAGCTGTTGAGAAAGAAAAAACTAAAATCTATTACCATTGATATCGACAGCAGCGTGGTCAACGTGGAAGGGCACCAGGAAGGTGCTGTCAAAGGATACAATCCCAAGAAGATTGGAAACAACTGTTACAACATCCAGTTTGCTTTTTGTGATGAATTAAAAGCCTATATCACCGGAATTGTAAGAAGCGGCGACACATACACTGCCAATGGCGCAGCCGAAATGATTAAAGAAATCGTTGCCCATATTAAAACCGATGATTTGGAAATCCTGTTTCGTATGGACAGCGGATATTTTGATGACGATATTATTGAAGCGATCGAATCTACTGGTTGCAAGTATTTGATCAAGGGAAAAGAATATCCAACGCTCGCCTCTCAAGTCACGGCTCCATCCATTTCATTCATTAAAAGTGAAGAAGGCAGGGAAACGGCTGAGCTTTTAACAAGACTAAACACGTGGAAAAAAGACAGAAGATTTGTCATATCTCGAGTATTGAAACCGGAAAAAGAAAAGGCACAATTATCTCTTCTGGAAGGTGACGAATACCAATACTTTTACTTTGTGACCAATACCGAACTGCCTTCAGAAAAAGTGGTCATTGCTTACGAAAAACGTGGCAATTCTGAAAATTACATCAAAGAAGCCAAGTATGATATGGCTGTTGGACACCTTCTGCTCCAATCCTTTTGGGCCAACGAAGCCATTTTTCAGTGGATGATGCTGGCCTACAATTTGTTTTTGTTGTTCAAGATGCACTTTGTAAATGGAACGGAATACCGGCAGCAAATAAAGACGTTCCGCTTGAAGTACATATTTCTGGCTGGGAAGATCATCAGAATGGCAAGAAGTGTCGTGTTGAAACTCTCAAAAAATTATCCTTATCAAGAGATCTATGCACACAAAGCCTTCCCTGAAAAAACTCCCGTTTTCTTATCTCAAACCCCTCCGTTGTTCCCATTTAAGTTGGACTTGAAATAACCATTCCCAATGCCCAAATTTATAAAATGGATCCCCAAAAATGCTGAACAATAAAGGAAACCTCTATACTTAAGTACGTTCAACTACAACCATCACCCCTCCAGGGTGTAAATGGTGGCAAAATTTATTCGCCAGAAGAAAAAATGAGGATCAATAAATTCTGACGTGGAATTCAGGTTTGACTAAATTGGCTTTGTAACATATATAATTCTATGTAGCAAATTTAGCGTTAATAAGAGCGATTCATATACCTTTTACGATGAAGGGTATTTAAATAATGGACATATAAAACAGGTAGGAAAGAAAGAGAGATTTATAATGGATTATATTTTACGGACACACACACTCACAAAAAAATATCAAGGGAAATCCGTAGTTCAAAATGTGAGCATGAATATAAAGCCTGGTGATATTTACGGCTTTTTAGGACAAAACGGAGCTGGAAAAACAACCACCATGCGTATGATTATGGGTTTAATCAAACCAACATCAGGCACGGTGGAGTTGTTCGGGACTGATATATCCGGTGGCATGGGAAAAGCGTATAAACGAATTGGCTCTATCATTGAATACCCCGGTTTTTATGATAATCTCACCGGCGCGGAAAACTTGGAGATTCACCGCCGTTACATGGGAATAGAAAATAAAAAATGTATTGATGAAAGTCTAAAAACGGTAGGCTTACTTGATGCAAAAAATCAGAGTGCAAAACATTATTCGCTCGGTATGAAACAGCGTTTAGGGCTTGCAAGAGCATTGCTCCATAACCCGGAACTTCTCGTATTGGACGAACCAACAAACGGATTAGACCCTGCCGGAATTAAGGAGATACGTCAGTTGTTTATTAGCCTTGCCAAACAACGCGGAATAACTTTTTTAATTTCCAGTCATTTGTTGGCTGAGGTTGAACAGCTTGCCACTAAAATAGGAATCATTCATAAAGGCGCTATGATTGATGAATTGGACTCCGACATATTACGCGGTAAGACCCGCACCTGCATTGAAATTAAGGTCACGGATACGCAACGTGCGGCGTCGGTGATTGAAAAGGAATTAAGTACAACAAATTACAAAATATTCGCGGACGATGTTTTACGCCTTTATCAATACCTTGACGCGCCGGAAAAGGTGAATAGATGTCTTGTGTTGAACGACATAGGCGTAAAATCAATCACAATATCCGGCGACAACCTTGAGGATTATTTTTTGAAACTGACAGGAGGGGAACAGTAATGTTGAGCATTTACCGTTCGGAATTTTTGAAACTCAAACGCACAAAAATCTATTTGGCGGTTTTGTCATTGGTGGTACTTGGAAATTTCATAGCTGTGCGGTTTTCGGGTGATACAAAAAACGCATTTTATCAACATGGCTCACTTTTGACATTCTTAACACCATTTATCTTCGCGTTTATAACAGGGTATATTTTTTCAAAGGAATACACCGACCGAGTTATCAATCAGTTATTCACTTATCCAGTTTCCCGTATTCAGATTTTCATAGCAAAGTTACTCGCTGTTTATTCATTGATTGTTATTACGTTTGTGCTTTCCTGCCTTATCTTGATTGCAGTCGGAACAGCCAATGCGTTTGCAGGGGATATTACATTTGAATTACTTTTGCGCGGTATCACTATGAATTTAATCGCTTGCGGACTTTCTTTCGCCACTATCCCCGTGGCGGCGGCTGTTGTCATTGTCGGTAAAAATATAGTTCCGTCAATGGTATTGGGTGCGGTCGCTTCTCTCGTTACAACGGCGTTAAGAATTGGGAATCAAGATTTGGTATTGGTTCTTTTCCCTTGGGGTACGCCTTATTACATGATAAATGAATTTAACCCGGACAGATTCGGACAAACAGGTGAAAGCCCATATATCGGAACAGGGTTAATCATACTTTCAGTAACATTCTTGATTTCGCTTATTTTTTGCCTGTGGTATTACAATAAATCAGAAGTACACAGCGGAGCGTAGAATCACGCTGTCCTTTCATCTGCTTTTCAGCATAGTCGAACTCACATTATAATAAACTTCCTTTCATGTTCATTATATGTTTTATGCAAGCGAAAACAGACCCACTTTAATAACGAAAACGCACCCACTTCAAGATTTTGCGCATTAAAATTAACATCCAAAACGATCCCATTTTTAATAATGAAAACAGGCCCACCTGAGACGTCGTAGTAGTTTCTGGGTTTAATAATCTTATCTTTTACCTGAAGGGTGGCATGCGGATCGGAGCGCAAATTGATGTACCAGGCGGGTTGATGGTCACTGCCCCAATTCGAAGCCACAATGACGTAGCGCTCCTGATCGAGGTAGTAGTTAATCGGAATGGTATGCAGCTTACCGGAACGGCGGCCCAGGGTCGTCAGCAGCAAAACCGTCTGGCCGGCCATTTTACCGCCCACCCAACCGCGGGTAAGGCGGTATGCCGCTAAATTCAAGCTCACAAACAGCCTGGTCCAACTTGCCATCTACTTTTCCTCCCATGCACATGCTGATCCCTTAACACCAGGATGCGCAGCGTGTAAACAGATGATTAATAATGATGTAACCCGCCTGGAACCAAAGGGGCAGATGGGCGTGCCCACCAACCTCTTAAGCCGTGGTGGAGGGTTCCGGGACCAGCTCCATGGCGTGTACTGCCGCGATGATGATCTGCGCCGCCTGCTCGATGCTGAGCCGGCCTCGATTGAGCACCAGGTGGTAAAGGAGCGCGTCACCCCAATCTGTGTTGAAATAGCGCTTGACGTAATCCGCGGAGGCCATATCGCGGTTGGCGATGATCTCAGTGGCGGCTTGAAGCAGTTTTGCATCCGATTGAGAAGCATCGGTTTTATCTTTTAACTGCTGCTTGATGCGCTGGATGCGCATTTCAACCGGTGATTCGATGCGTACATGGAGCACTCCGGGGGTATCTTTCAGGATAATCTGCCCGGCGCGGCCCACAATGACATAGTTGCCGGCTTTTACCGAGGCCAGAATGGCTCTTTTGGTCAGGCTTAGCACGGCGGTATCGTGCGCGTCAATGTGTTCAGGCCGTTCGGCGATGGATGGGTTTTCGGCCCAGGCGATCTTCTGTACGGCTGTAGCGCTCCGGCCAAACAGCCGGTCCAGAAATGATTGGGTCTCGTGATTGTCCTCGGTGTAGTCAATGGCGTTGTACTTCCCCAAGGTGGTCTCTTTGGCTGCCTCGATGATCTGCTCTTTGCCAAAAGAGTTGTAACCCAGCACCTCACAGACCCGGATAGCGACAGCATCCCCGCCGCTGCCGAACTGGCGCGAAATCGTGATGATTGCCATCTGATGCCTCCTTGAATATGGGAACCGATACTAATAATATAGCACGGGAAATAGGGAAAAACACAGGCGAAGGCTGTTTTCTTTGTTTTATGGTAAAATCTACAGCGAACGGAGACTAGAGTAACAACGAATCCGATGCAGGCTGCCCCAGTAGCGCAATGGATAGAGCGTCAGCCTCCGAAGTTGAAAGTCCGAGTTCGAGTCTCGGCTGGGGCACAAACGAAAAAAGAGGTCTGGTTTTCACCAGACCTCGGTTTTTTTATCCGGATACGCTCACGCCGATCAGCTTACCAATGCCAAAGGTCACCGCGGCCGCCAGCAGCCCAAAAATCACCATGCGCAGGCCAGATTTGAGCACCGTCTGACCGGTAAACAGGGTCACCACCGCGCCCAAAATAAACAGCCCCACCGTGCTCATCGCGATGCTGATGAACACCGCGGTCAAGCCTTTCCAGAAGATGAACGCAAATAAAGGAACGATCGCCCCTAAGGCAAATAAGAAGAAAGAAGTCAGCGCCGCTTCCCAGGCTGAACCGCCCAATTCGTCCGGGTCGATCCCCAGTTCCTCCCGCGCCAGGGTCTGGATCGCGCTTTCCTTATTCTCCATAATTTGTGACGCCAGATTCCGCGCCTGATCGGTAGCCAGACCGCGCGCCTCATAAATCAACGCCAGTTCTTCGATTTCTTCTTGAGGGTTGCGGTTGATCTCCATCGTTTCGATTTTGATCTGGTTCTCATACAATTCGCGCGAGCTTTGCACCGAGAGCCATTCCCCCAGCGCCATGGAAATCGCTCCGGCCAGCAAGCCGGCGACCCCGGCAATCAGGACCGCATTCCCCTCCAGCGTCGCCCCGGCCACCCCCATCACCAGGCTCAAATTCGAGACCATCCCGTCATTCGAGCCCAATACCGCAGCCCGCAGGGCATTGCCGCCGGTCGCTTTATGGCGGCCTTCCATTTGCGCCAGGGCGCTGCCTTCGATCCCCCCGCGAATGGTGGTGCGGGTCAACTGGTTGATGATATTGGCATGCCCGGCTTCATCCGCCCCCATGCCCTTTGCCTCAGATTGCTGGTTGTAGCTCTTGACCCCGCTCTGTTCCATGGTTTGCATCGAGGGCAGAATCATTGCGGCTCCAAAACGGCGCGCCAGCCAGGCCAAAATTTTTGCGCGGGTCGAAGATCGAAACTCGGGCATCTCTTCGCCGCCATCTTTCATAAGCTGCACCCAATGCGAGGCATGGCGAAGCTCGATTTTCTCCATGCGTAAATACACTTCGGCAATCCTGGGGTCTTTCTCTAGCTCCGAAATCAAATGGTACAATGACGCCGTGTTGCGTTCGTCAGACCAATTGTCGAGATAACGCTGCCTGGTTTTCGCATCCATTTTGCTTCCTTTTCGTATGTTCTCATAAGGTGATACTTTCATTATAGGGAAAACTCTGGAAACGCATGCGTGAAAAATGGTACGAATTCGAGGTGTTTATATATATTTCTTGTAAAACATTAATGGTTCTTTCATCATCTTTCGTTAAAATCTTCCTGAAAGGATAGGTAAAAATGTTTTTCCCGCTCTTTGGTTACGGATACGGTCTGTATATACTGTTCAGTCTTCCGGCGCTGCTGCTGGGGATGTGGGCTCATTATAAAGTAAAGGGAGCTTTCAATAAATATTCGCAGGTGAAGACTTACGTTGGATTAACCGGGGCAGAAGTCGCCCGCCGGATTCTGGACATCAACGGGCTTAATAACGTACAGGTCGAAGAAACCAATGGATTTCTTTCAGACCATTACGACCCGCAGAAGAAGGTCCTGCGCTTGAGCCCGGATGTTTACCGCGGCAACAGCGTGGCTGCGAACGGCATTGCGGCCCACGAATCCGGGCATGCCCTGCAGGACAAGGATGCCTTCGGCATGCTCAAGCTGCGCACCGCCATCGTCCCCACCGTGCAGATAGGTTCCTGGCTGGGACCGATTATTTTCATGATCGGCCTTTTTATGTCTTCCACCCTTGGCACCCAGGTGGCGGTGGTTGGTTTGGTCTTCTTTGGGCTGACCGCCGTATTTTCATTGGTTACCCTCCCGGTTGAGTTTGATGCTAGCCGGCGGGCCAAGGCCATCCTTGCCACCAGTGGAATGATTTATAACCAGGAAATGGATGGGGTCAACAAAGTGTTGGATGCGGCGGCCCTCACCTATGTGGCTGCGGCCATCCAGGCGATCTCAACCGTCCTGTATTACGCCTTCCTGCTGTTTGGCCGCCGGCGCAATTAAGTGATACATCACTATTGGAAAAGGGAATTCCTATGTTCTGGAATTCCCTTTTTTTTATATTCGTTTCACCTGCTATAATCTTCATAATGCCCGGCTTTGGATTTAATTTCCTTGGTTACTATTTGATTTCCTCTGGGTCTCTGTGTCTCTGTGGTAAGTTCCATAATGAAGTTAAATTAAAAATTGTTCATATTTGGCACTGGGTGCTGATCGCCAGCCTCCTGTCTGGCCTGCTCCCAGCGTGTTCTGCCTTTGCCGGCCTCCCGAACCCGTCCTCGGCTTTCTCCGGTTGGAAGCCCGCCGATCTGCGCCTGCTGCAGGCGCCGGGCAGCGATCCTGAACACAGCCTGATCGCCCTTTACAGCCGCGAGACCAACTTCGATTTAGAAATACGCCTGGATTTTTTGGATCTCTCCGGCCCGCCGGATTTTGACGTTTACCTCGCCCTGGATACCCAGACCGGGGGCAGTGCCAACGTGCCCATCAGCGCAAAACCCGGTTTTGCCTTCGATGTGTGGTTAAAAATCCCCGCCTCCGGCGTTCCCCAGGCCTTTGATGCCCGAATGCAGCCAATGGCGGACCTGCGCCCGCGCAGCGCATCCGACCCCTCACTGGATATCATGACCATCCAGTTAAACCGCGCCAACCTTCCCGGGAACCCGTCCGGTGTCGGCATCCAGGTCTTTGTCACGCTTGCCGGGCAGCCGGACCTACTCACCCAGACCCCACCGGTCTACCCAACCGCCGCTCAACCCGCTCAGGCCCCGCTGCTGCTCGTTTTTTGGAATACCTTGCCTGCCACAACACCGGCTCAAATTCTGCGCCGTTGGGACGGGGCCCATACCGGACCCTACGGCGGGCGGCATGGCTTGAATGTGCTGCTGGGAGCCGCTGCCAGCCAGCAGGTCCCCCTTTTTCTGGCGGATCTGACCCAGCCCTCCAGTCTCAGTGCACTCAGCGCTGTGGCCGGGTTGAGTCAGGTCAGGCAGTCTGTGTTACGCGGGGATGTGATTCTGCCGGAATTTGCCGTGGGTGATCCATTATTATCGAACCTGAGTCTGGCAGCCAGCCGGCAAACAGCCCGATCCGACCAATTCCAAACCAGCCCGATCGCCTTTGGCGCCCATAAAGATCCCCTCCCGGACCAATATTCCTCATTTTTTGCAGATTTGCCAGACCGCAGTCACATCCTGCGCTGGCAGAACAAACGCCTGGTCCCTCTGCCGGGTCCCGTATATTCCGCGACGCCTGCAGAAGCCGATCCCCAGGTCGATTACAGCGGTCTTACCCTGAATTCCCGCCTGGAACTGCTCGCCGCTGCCCTTTCTCCCGACCCGGGCGACATTGTGGTACTGGGCGGCAGCTTGCCGGAATCTGCCTGGGGAGAGTTCTCCATCACCCCCGCCGCATTCGAGTATATTGCCGCCCATCCCTGGATCAAGCCCCTGAACGAAGCCAGCCTGAACGAGCTTCCGGCAGTGGATACTGACCAATGGCCTTTAGCCCAGAACTGTCTCGATTTGCTTTGCTCGCCCCCGGCCCAGGTGGTCACCCCCGTTTCCGAATCAGGCTTACCCTATCCAGCAGGCGTAACCTCAGAAACCATCCGTTCGGCTATCCGCAATCGGCTGGAAAATCTGCCGCCGGGTCCGCTGACCCAACTGGCCCTGCAGTCCTACCTTGCGCTCTCACAGCCCACAGACAGCCCGTCGCTGGCAGGTCTGCAGGCCAACGCCCTCGGTTACGTTAGCTATTTTAATCGAGGCTGCTCTCTGGGACGCATCCCCATATACTCAATCCGTCTGCACTCAGGATCTGGACTTTGACGGCGAACCGGATTGCATCCTGGCCTCGCCCTCCTGGTTTGTGGTCTTAAAAACCGGCGGGGGACGAATGGTTTTTGCAGCCCATCACGGACCGGATGGGGCCGCCCAGTGGATCGGTTCACCTGCACAATTCGGGGTGGGTCTCGGCGATCCATCCGAATGGAAACCGGAAATAGGTCCTAAGGGCAATCCAGCGGAAATCCCGGGCGCTTTTGAACTGGAGACCGTCCCTTACCAGGATACCATCCCCGAGATTCAGCCTGGGAAGATTATTTTAAGCACCGGCGACCATTCAATTCAAAAAACTTTTACGATATCAGACGATCAGCTGAACGTCGATCTCACCTCCTCCCAACCTGTTTCTACCTTGATTCCGATCACGCTTGCGCCTCAAAATTGGGCAGCCGGCAGTCCGCTCAGCGCCTGGCGGCCGGTACCGGTATTAGAGGCAAACCGTTGGGATTGGCAGCCGGTTTCTGGGTCAGGCCTGACCATCCTCTTTCAAAACGCTCAATCCGTGACTTCTACGACCAGCCTGGATACGATCCAATCCTTAGGCGTTGAGGAGAATCCCAATCTGGCCTACCCGCCGGGTCACTACCTGACCTTTCCAACAGCGGTTATCGAGTTGCAGGGCAGTCACTTCAACGTGACCTTTACCCCTCGCTGATCACCATATTTTTAATAGTAAAGTTGAAGGCCAGGAAGGTTCATCAGCCATCCTGACCTTCAACTCTGAACTACATGGTTATTTTTACACCACAAACTTGAGGCACACCGCCATCGCCACAGAGATTTCCTCACCGTTGGGCGTCAGTTTACCGGTCACAGGGTCAAGGGCGAAAACCACCAGATTATCACTGTCCTGATGAGCAGCGATCAGCCATCTGCCGCTGGGATCGATAGCGAAATTGCGTGGTGTCTTGCCGCCAGATGGGGTCACCGCAATTAAGGATACTTTGCCGGAGACCGGATCGATGGCAAATGCCGCCAGGCTTTCATGCGCCCGGTTAGAGGCATACACCAGTTTTCCGTTGGGGTGCACGTGGATATCCGCTGCCCATTTAGGACCATCATATCCTGCCGGAAGGGTCGAGACCGTCTGTAAAAGGCTGAAATGCATGGTGTTGGGATCAACTTCATACACCATCAGGGTAGAATCCAGTTCATCCACTACATACATCCATTTGCCGCCGGGGTGAAAATCAAAATGCCGCGGCCCGGCGCCGGGATGGGTATGGATGGTCGCTTCTTCGTCGATGTGTAATTTTCCGGTGCGCAGATCCAGCCAGTACACCTTGATCTGGTCCAGGCCGAGATCGGCAGCCAGGGCGACGTGATTATTGGGAAACATGCGAATGGAATGAGCATGCGCCTTTTCCTGCCGTTTCGGATCGGTTCCATGGCCTTCGTGCTGGATAAACTCGCTGGCTGGGCCTAATTGACCGTCTGCCTGCACCGGGTAAACCACCACGCTCCCCCCGGCATAATTTGAAACCAGCGCCCATTTTTCCGTTTCATCCAGGCTGATATAGCAGGGCAATTCGCCATAGGTGGGCCGGGTATTCAGGAATGTGAGCGCGCCAGAAACCGGATCGACGGCAAACGCACTGACCCCACCGCCCTTGGTCCCCTGGTATTCGTGGACTTCATTGACGGTGTACAAAAACTTGTGGTCGGAGGTAAGCACCAGGAAAGCCGGGTCAGGTCCGGCATTCACCTTGCCTTCAAAAGTCAATTTCCCTTTTTCCGGGTCGAACTGGTACCAATGGATACCGTCCGTGTTTCCCTGCCGGGTGAATGTACCGGCATACATTCGAATTGAATTCATATCGTCTCCGCATAATTTTTGAGTAGAATAATAACGATATTATACCTGCTTGAAGATCGGCAGCAATTATCTTATTGCGCTTGCCAGAGGAGATACCAGTTGAAATTTACCGATGGGTATTGGAATATTCGCCCGGGAATTAAAGCCTATTACCCGGTTCAGGTTCACGGCACAAAATTGGAAGAAAACGCGCTCACCGTTTTTGGACCTACCCGACGCATCCAGCATCGCGGTGACACGCTCGACTGCCCGGTGGTTACCGCCCGGTTTTCCTCTCCCATGGAAAATGTCATTCGAGTCGAACTTGTCCACCACAAAGGCACTCATCCTCAGACGCCTCGTTTTGAGATCAAACCCCAGCCGGCGCCGCAGGTGCAAATCCAGGAAGATGACCAGGGGGCCTCTCTCACCAGCGGCAAGCTGACGGTGAAGGTGGAAAAAGCCGGGGATTGGAAAATCGATTTTCTGGATGGCAGCCGCCGAATTACCGGCAGCGCCTGGCGAGGCGTGGGGCTGATCGACACCCCGGATGGGCAGTTCATCCACGACCAGATCTCGTTGGGGGTGGGCGAATGTGTCTACGGGCTGGGAGAACGCTTCACCGCCTTTGTCAAAAATGGGCAGGTCGTGGACCTGTGGAATGAAGATGGCGGCACCAGCAGCGAACAGGCGTATAAAAATGTTCCTTTTTTTATCACCAACCGCGGCTATGGAGTCTTTATCAACCATCCCGAGCGGGTATCCCTGGAAGTAGCCTCTGAAAAGGTGGAGCGCATCCAATTCTCCGTGCCGGGAGAAAGGCTCGAATATTTCCTGATCTATGGGCCGACCCCCAAAGAAGTCTTATCTCGTTATACCGCGCTGACCGGACGCCCAGCATTACCCCCGGCGTGGACCTTTGGTTTGTGGCTGACCACTTCCTTCACCACCAATTATGACGAGCAAACCGCGACCGGTATTATCGATGGCATGGCCGAACGGAATATCCCCTTGCATGTCTTCCACTTTGACTGCTTCTGGATGAAGGAGTTCCAATGGGTGGATTTTGCATGGGATCAGCGCGTCTTTCCGGACCCGGCGGCGATGCTTGCCCGGCTTAAGGCGCGCGGTCTGCGCATCTGCGTCTGGATCAACCCCTACATTGCCCAGCAGTCGGTCATGTTCGAGGAAGGTCTGGCCGGTGGTTTCCTGGTAAAACGCTCCAACGGGGATGTGTGGCAGTGGGACCGCTGGCAGGCAGGCATGGCCCTGGTGGATTTCACCAACCCGGCAGCCTGCCGCTGGTTTGGCGATAAACTGCGCGCTCTAGTCGATATGGGCGTGGATACGTTTAAGACGGATTTTGGCGAACGCATCCCAACCGAGGTAGTGTATTTCGATGGATCCGATGCAGTCAGGATGCATAACTACTACACGTTTTTATACAATCAGACCGTGTTTAATGTGCTGGAAGAAAAATTAGGGGTGGGCCAGGCGGCGGTTTTTGCTCGTTCAGCCACCGCCGGCAGCCAGCAGTTTCCGGTGCATTGGGGTGGGGACAGCACGGCAACCTTCAAATCGATGGCCGAAAGCCTGCGCGGCGGGTTATCCTTAGGTCTCAGTGGCTTTGGTTTTTGGAGCCATGACATGGGAGGCTTCGAACAGACCGCTCCCGCCGATGTGTACAAACGCTGGTGCGCTTTTGGCTTGCTTTCCTCGCACAGCCGGCTGCACGGCAACAGTACTTACAGGGTACCCTGGTTGTTCGATGAAGAGGCGGTGGACGTGCTCAGGCATTTTACCCAATTAAAATGCCGCCTGATGCCCTACCTGTTTGCCGCCGCGGTTGAAGCCCACCAATCCGGCATTCCCGTGATGCGCGCCATGCATCTCGAATTTCCGGATGACCCGGCCTGCGACACCCTCGACCGCCAGTATATGCTCGGAGGCAGCCTGCTGGTCGCCCCGGTCTTTACCCACGAGGGGACGGTGGATTTTTATCTGCCCGCTGGAAAGTGGACCCATTACCTCACCGGCAAAGTGGTTGAGGGCGGGCGTTGGATTCGTGAGAGCCACGATTTTTTCAGCCTGCCGCTGTATGTCCGCTCCAACACCCTTCTGCCCACAGGTGCGAACGACCAGCGTCCGGATTATGATTACCTGGAAGGCTTGACGGTTGAGACGTTTGAGCTGCAGGATAGTGAATCTGTTTCTCAAACAATTTTTAACGTGGATGGATCGCCGGCAGCCAGCTTCAATGCTCACCGCGATGGAGAGATCGTTGACGTTAATATTTCCGGTGCGCTGCAAAACAAAACATGGAGCGTATTGATGCGTGGTATGCCGGATTTAAAATCGGTATCAGGCGGCAGCATCCAACAAGAACCCCAGGGCACGCGCATCTTACCAGAGCCCGGCAATTATAATATTCGCATTTCCGGCCTAGTCTGACCAGGACTAGGGGCCGATATCGGCGATCAGCACATAACCGCTGATCGACACGTTATCCGGGCCGACATACTCGACAAACAGGCATTCCCGGCCCAGAGTGTCAAATTTTCGTTCCACCGGCAGGAAGCGTACCACGCCGCCCTCTGGAATTTGACCAACTGCCTTGAATGTCTCATAACAACCGCCGCGCACATACACCGTGCGATTGACGGTCCCGGACGGCGGCGTGGGGGTTAAGGACGGTGTGGCGCTCGGCCGCGGGGTGATAGTCGCTGTCGGCGGCATGGGTGTTGAAGTAGAAGTCGGGGTCGGGGTCGGCGTAGCTGTAGGGGTTAAGGAAAGCACGTAACCCCGGACCTGGTTGTAGCCAATCCATAATATGAAACCCACGATCACCACACCCAACAAAATCAGGCCGACGCGAATAGCAGTCCGCGTATTGTGGTACGGGCCCAGCGAGCGGTTCAGTTCGATCACCCGGGGATCGTTGGGGTAGCGGGCGCGCACATCCTGGCTGATTTGGGCGGCTGCTGCGGGCCAGGAGCGGTTTGAGTTAAATACCGCGGTGGATTGCTGCAGTTCGTCTTCATACTTCTGGACATCGCGGAATAGATTTTCGATATCGATACCTAACTGGTCAAGCCCTGCGTCCGAATATCCAAGGCTGCGCGCCTGGTCCAGGGTCTGTTTCGCCTGGCGGGCTTTGGCCAGCACCGCATCGATCGTCTGCGAGCGGTCTGCCTGAGTTTTCAGGCCGCGGATCTGGTCCTTTAAAGGTTCAACCACCCCGGGAATGATCTCCTGCAGCCGGTCGCGCAGCTTGCTGAACCCTGGGTTATCGCCAAACTGCAAATAAAGCGCATCCAGTTCAGATTTGACTTCGACCACTTCTTTCGGGTCCGAAAATGGCGTGTTGAGCGTTTCGGCGATTTTTTGCATCGCTGATTTCGCCTTGCGCATTTCCACGGCGCGGTCGTTATATTTGGGCAGACCGGTGGCCTGGGCGGCTGATTCGACCCGTTCGATCCCGTCATCGATCATCCCCTTGGCGAAAAGTCCCAGGCCCTCGCTGTAGACGCTTTCGGCATCAATATACTGCTGCAGTTTCTGTTCGAATTCACTGCCGTCCTGCCAGCGCTGGATGCCGATATCTCGCAGGGCGTTCTGGGCGCGCATGAGCAGCGCCATCGCATCCACATAACGTCCTAACCGGGCAGCCGATTGGGCCTTTCCAAAGGAACTGGCAGCCTCAGCCGGCAGGGCAACCGAAGGGATATAACCGGTGCGCAGGTAATTTTCTGATTCATTGCGGTGCTGGCGCGCCCTTTCCCATTTGGGCTCAAGCGTGATCACCTGGTCATAGAGCTTGATCGCTTCCGCGTACCGTCCGCCGTAAAAGAGGCTTTCTGCCTCCTCCATGGATTGTTCTGCATATGGGTTGCGCGCCGGGGTCTCCACTACTTCCTCTGCCTTTGGCTGGGTGGGTTCGCCAAGCGTTGTTTCAAACCCGGGCGCCGCACTGCTGCCTGGCGCTGAAGGATTTTCCAGCTTTCGCAGCGTATCGCGCAGTTCCTTGAAACCGGTCTGAAAACGGCCTCGTTCGTTGTAATTTAATTTTTCAAACTCGCTTGAATGAACGTATTCATCCAGTTCGATCATTTTTGTGCGTAAATCTGCCGCTGAAGGCGCATCCGCGGTGACCAGGTTGGAAATTTCATCGAGCAGTGTATTCAAGTCCGTCATATACCGTTCCCTCTCATCGTCGAAAATAACCAGCCAACCCCTTTATAGCCGCGCGTCTGGCATCTGGATCAACGTTCTTTTTAAATCCATCCCCAGGTCTGCCGCGGAAGTATATTCCCCGGCCAGCACGCGTTCCAACACCCCACGCAGTTCTGACGAAAGCCGCTGATCGTCGTACGTCCACTGTGTCTGGTAGCTCTGTGCGGCTTGTTCAATCTCCTCAGGGCGGGTTGGTCCTAAGGGCAGTGCGCCGGGTGCGGTCCTGCCGGTTAAGATGTGGTGCAGGCCGCGCGCGCCAAATTGAACCAGGTCCATGTGTATATCCGTATCTGTTAATCCGCCAGCATGGTAGCGGGCCACATTCCAATCGATAATGTAAATGCCATTTTTCTCGGCCTGCCAGTAATAATGCAAAATTTTATGGTCGCGGTACACGATCTTGCGATCGTGGGCAATTTGCAGCAATTCGCAGATCTGGATCCCCATCTGAAGCAGGGTGACCATCGGCAGGTAGTTCCCCCGGGTCATGCCGGCATCGCAAAGCAACAGCAGGGAATCTTCCTGCTTTTCTTTTTCAACCGCGATGTAGGGCGTCCACCCATCTTCGATCATGTCCCCGATCCGTTCGCTGTACTCCTGGACGGCATCCATCCCTAATCGTTGGACTTTGCCCATGGGCTGGGGGGCTTTGCTACCCTCATCCAGCGGGAACTGGGATCCTTCCTCGAGCTGGATGAAACCGCATTCGAGTAAGTGCGCCACGCCCGGAACATCCTGCAGCAGCGACAGCACCTGTACTTCTTCCTTGAAAAGCGGCAGGGCGTAATTTATTTTATCCATACGCATGAGCTTAATCGCCGCATCTCGCCGGTCATTGGCCTGGTAAAGCAGGCGCCCGGAGACCACCCGCGCCGATGAACCGCGCGCTTCAGGCATCCACGCATCCAGGGGGGCGATCAGTTCCATCGAGCCGTCTTTCCCAACCCAACCCTGCTGCACCCCCAGGATGACCGGCAGGCCGTTTTCGGCCGGGATAACTTTTTCCTGCTCTTCACCGGCAGCCACCGGGACACGCTCGATCCGCTCAAATCTTTTCAGCCAGGGCAGTTCCGCCAGCACGGTAGGGGAAGCACGAAACAGGTCCGAAGGCCAGACACCCCGTCGGATCAGTCGCAGACTGCCCAGGATACCGTCCAGCCAATCTGCGGGACCGACCTGGCTGCGCAATTCACGGCCCTGAAATTCCTGGTTGGTGACCCACTCTGACAGGTGATCACCAGATTGAGGGCCGTGGTTGATCTTGCGCAGGTATTCGCGCGCATTTTGGACGGCCTGATCCGCGCGCAGTACCCTGCGCCTGTCCGGATCCCATAAGAGCAAACGGCGCAGACCTTTGGACGCCTCCAGAAAATCTTTTTTACCCCAGGCGTCCAGCACCGCTTTCACCTGGAGTTTGGGATGGGCGAGCAAAGCCTGTACGGCCTGCTGCTCTTTAGGCAGGACTTCACGCGCCTCTGCCAACAATGCATCCACCGCGGTGTACGCCAGGCCGGTATCCAGCGGACCCGGGTCAAGCTGAGACCAGGCCGCGATCACGTCATCCTTCAAGCGCTGCGCCAGGGACTGCATCTCGTCCAGGGTGGTCATCGAGTCTTTTGGATGTTCGCCAATGTCCTCTAAACGCCTTGCGGACGACTGCAGCGCGTACATAAAACGATTCAGACCAACCAGGGGACGCAGTGTTTCGGCCTCGGGGCCTAATGCCAGACGCCGGACCAACGCTGTCAGTTCCTGCCACCAGCCCGGTTCCGAGAACCCCTGGATCGCGGTCGCAATTTTCCAAAGCAGGTTCTCCCAATCCTTGACGATCGCCGCCTGGATCGCATCCAGGAAGGCGCGTCGCTGCTCTCCCTGCGACCTCCCCGGGATTTTTGCCAGGGTGCCGATCAATCGCCACTGGTCCGGATCCGCGCCTGGCAGGCGCTGCGCCCATTCGCATAATTTGCGCAGTTCGTCAAGCTGGTCTTCCCTGGTTATCCGCGCCGCATATCCAGAAGCAAAGCGGATCGCCCCCTCAAAATCGGGCATTTCGCCGAAGCCCATAATCTTTGCGTGGAGTTCTTCAATATCGGTCAGCGAAATCTCGACCCCGGCTTCGTTTTGCAGCAAAGATTCCTCAAGCGCGCGGGCGGCAATGATCCCTTCCGCTTCATCTTGCAGCGCGGCGATAATTCGTTCTTTAAAGGTCTCGACCGCATCCGGACGGGTTATTTCAGCCGAAAACTGCACCGGCCAATTTAACCGGTTCTTTAAATCTGGCGCCACCATCCCCAAGAAACGGCCCATTTCGTCATAGAACTGGCGGTAATCGTCCGCCCAACTGGTCTGGCGGTCTCCGGTCGTGCGGTCGGCTTCCAGGAACCGGGCATTGCCCCAGTCGATCACCGTTAAATGCGAATGCTGCGGGTTCCAGAACAGATGCTCAGGTTTGACGTCGTTCCAAACAATGCCGGTGGTCTCGCTGCCGTTCTCATTGAGATGGATCGAATGGATCAATTCCAGCAATCTGATCAATCGCAAGAGAATGGTAAGCAGGGTCCGGTTGGGAATTTTGCCACTCCTGGCGATCGCTTCCAGAAATGCGCGCACATCCGGAGAAAGTCCATTGGTCGGGAGGTCTTTGTTGGTAAACCCTAATTGGGTGATCCGCGCCAGGAAAGCCATATCCAGCCCTGCGGCCTGATCGATGACGATAAAAAATTTTCCATTGTAATCCGTCCCTTGCTTTCCCTGGTCCAATAAATTCGGTACGGAAACACCTAGGTCTGGGTGTTCGAGCAAGGAAACGGTTAATGTTTTTAGGATCTTTGATTCTGCGCGAATTTGAGACGTCTGGCGGAATAAATCCCCAGAAAATGCGCTGCGTTTGGGCCTTTTGAGAATCGCGGTTTGCCCGCCTACCAATGACTCGACCAGGAAGACTTCGCCCGCGTCGCCTTCCCCTAATTTATTGATCAGGCACCAGGAAGACTGCTGCCCGGAAAGAATTTCGTTATCCATCATGGTATCGGTACGCCGCTGAGAATCATACCATGAAAACCAACCAGGCAAAATATACCGGGCAAGCGCTGAAAATTAGACTGCGGCGATCTTTTCGCCGCAGTCTATCTTCACAACCTTGCGATATAAATGTTCAGGATCGGGCGCTTTCCAATATCTTTGGATTCAGCCGGTCGATGTGGCTCGAATAATCCGGCAGCTGCCTCTGGTAAGGCTCGGTCATCAAGGGTGATGAAATCACAAAGTCGGCGGTTGCCCGGTCGCAGGCCACTGGAATATTCCATACTACCGCGATGCGCAGCAAGGCTTTCACATCCGGGTCATGCGGCTGTTGTTCGAGCGGATCCCAGAAGAAGATCAACAAATCGATGTCTCCCTCGGCGATCCTCGATCCAATCTGCTGGTCACCGCCTAAAGGGCCGCTCTTCAAACACTTTACCTCCGTATCCAGCGCCGTGCTCAGCAGGCTTCCGGTCGTACCCGTGGCAATCAGTTCATGCTTAATCAGCAGTTCACGGTTGTACAGGGCCCACTCCAATAAATCCTCTTTCTTATGATCATGCGCCACCAGGGCAATTCGTTTTCGACTGTCCAGCGGCTCTGCTTCGGTTTCAGCCACCGCCAGGAAAAAGCTTTGGTCAGAAATTATCTCGTTATTGATAGTCATTGGTCCTCCAATCATCTCTCGCCTGGATATACAGGTCTGCTCCAACCACTTCCCTCTCCCGTGTTTGGTGCGGGTTTGACAAAATCCTATTTGGATGAGCAGGGGTTTTTAGGGAAAGGATCAGGCGTGTGAGATCTTGAAGATGATACCCGAGACTGATTAATATTCTGTGAGTAATTAAGTTAACATTTTGTAAACAGCTTGCACCGGATAATTAACAGAAAGAAGCGATATCCACCTGAATGCGGGTGAATATCGCTTCTTAAATTTATCCTTGAAGGTGTTCTTTTAACCAACCAAAGGCGGCCGTCTGCATTTCCAGATCAAATTTATGCGGTCCCGGGTAAAACTGGCCCTGGTAGGCTTCTGCCTGTCCGACACCGGAAAAAATAGCTTTCAAGCGTTGATCGGCGGCTTGCATCCCTGTCCGGGTAAAAAGATTGTCATCGAGATCGTACTGCACCAGCAGCGGTGAAGGCGCCCGGCAGGCTGCCAGATCCGGCCAATCTCCATACCTGGCCCAATTTGATGGAAAGAACATCCAGGTGTGGGTCATGTTGTGGTCCAATAATTCGGCGTACGTGCTCATCAGGCCTACGATCACCGCCGCGCGCACCGCGGGATGGGTAGCATTCAACAAAGCCGATCGATTTCCGCCGCCAGACAGGCCCAGGCAGCCAGCCTGGTCTGCGAGTACATCCGCCCGCGATAAGAGATAGTTGAGCGCCACCCGGTCTTCAAATGCCACCACTCCGGCCAGGTTGCTGCCCAGAATGTTGCAGTATTTGGCCGCCAGATGTTCGTGCAAGGTGGATGCGGTATTATAAAGCCCGATCTCGGGAGAAACATACGGATCCGGTGGATAAGGTTTGAGTAGATTGGCTGCCTGGCTGCGGATTGCCTCTGGCATGGTCTCGAATTCAAAGCGCCGGCTGCCCCATAAGAAAGTATCGTGGGCCATTACCACAAAACCTGCTTTGGCCAGTTCATTCACATACGCATGCCCTTCGTACTCGATCCGCCGCAGGTTGGCTACGTCCGCGATCGCGCCTTCGGGACCATCCGCGATTTTTTCCTTGCCATAAAACTTATAACCGCTGTGATCGTGCAGCGCCAGAATGCCGGGTAAGGGCTGGTTGGCCTGGGCCGGTTTTAAAACATAGGCGTGCGTGCGTGGACCAAATCCAACCCACCAGGAGACTTCTTCACCGGCCAACCCGTCCGCTTCCCAACGCTTTTCAACTCGCACCTCGAGGGGCTGCTCAGGCTGATGACAGAAACCCAAAACTTCCTTTACCTTTGCCTGTGTTTCCGGTCCCGGATCCGCCTGTGGAAATAAAGGCTGCTGGCGGAGAGCCGCCTCCACCAGGTCGCTGAATTCACCCAAATGTTGATATCTTTTTCCCATCCATCCTCCATGATTCTCTTGTGATGTTTTACACATTCCTGTGATAAACTTGCCCTGCAGCTTCCAGTAATTATACGATTTTCATAAAAAACAAATACATTACAATAGAGGTCTTAATACGTGAATTTTGTCACTTGCCTGGTTGGCTGGTTGGTTTAAACTTTAAATATCTCTTATTTATACGGGAATTTTAATGGAGCATGATAACCTTTTAGACACCGTAGATCAAAGTTATTCCTTTGATGGTTATGCGGGCCATCCGGACGAGTTAATTTCACTTCTCCAGTTATTACAAAAACAAGATGGATATATTTCCAAAGAAGGTGTCAGGCAGATTGCCGGTTTCTTGAAGTTATCCGAAAACCAGATTTTCGGGGTGGCTTCTTTTTATTCCCAATTCCGTTTCGAAAAACCAGGAAAGAATAAGGTCAGGGTCTGCCAGGGCACTGCCTGTCACGTCCAGGGCGGTAATCAATTGTCGCAAGAAGTAAAAAAGACCCTCGGCATCCGCCCCGGCGAAATCACCGCCGACCGCCAATATGAATTCCACGAGGTCGCCTGCCTGGGGTGCTGCGCCCAGGCTTCTGTGGTTGAAATTAACGGCAAAGTTTACGGCAAAATGACCCCGGAACAGCTTCACAAGGTATTAACCGATCATGAAAACCTTTGACCAACTCCGCGCGCACGCAAAATCTGAGTGGGATCAACTGACCCATGGCGACCTGCCGGTCATTTATCTCGGCACCGCATCCTGTGGCCGCGCCGCCGGAGCGCTGGAAGTGCTGCAAACCATCCAGGAGACGCTCGAGAATCTAAAAATCCAGGCCAGGATCGTCCAGGTTGGGTGCATCGGTCCCTGTTATCTTGAACCGTTGATGGACATCGCCCTGCCCGGACAGCCGCGGGTCAGTTACGCGAACGTCTCCCCTGAAAAAGCCAGAAAAATATTAAGCGCCTGCCTTGTCGACCGGGTTCACCCGTCAAAATTAGCCAAAGGCCATTTTGGTGACGATGCGTTTACCCAAACCAGCGGCATTTCCCGATTTTTCGACCTTCCCATGCTCAAACACCAGGTGCGCATCATCCTGCGCAACTGTGGGCTGATCGACCCGGAAGATATTGACCATTATCTGGCCCAGGAAGGTTATGCCGGCTTTATCAAAGTCCTCGCCGGCACTCCTGAAATGGCGATCGCCGAATTAAAAGATTCCGGTTTGCGCGGCAGAGGCGGCGCCGGTTTCCAGGCTTACAAGAAATGGGAAATCTGCCGCAGTTCCCCGGGAAAAGACAAATACGTCATTTGCAACGCCGATGAGGGCGACCCCGGCGCGTTCATGAACCGCTCCCTGATCGAAAGCGATCCTCACGCCGTGCTGGAAGGGATGCTGATCGGCGGCTATGCGATCGGCGCCAACCGGGGGATCGTTTACGTTCGCGCCGAATACCCGCTGGCGGTAATCCGTTTGAAAAAGGCCGTCCAGCAGATGTGTGAATACGGCTTGTTGGGGGAGAATATCCAGGGTTCCGGGTTTAATTTTGAGATCCAGATCCGCGAAGGCGCCGGCGCATTTGTGTGCGGTGAGGAAACTGCCTTAATTGCCTCGCTGGAAGGTGAACGCGGCATGCCGCGTCCTCGCCCGCCCTACCCGGCCGATAAAGGTTTAAATGGTCTGCCCACTTTAATCAACAACACTGAAACCTTTGGGACCGTCCCGCATATTATGCGCAACGGCGGGGTCTGGTTCCAGCAGTACGGCTTGCCGGGCAATTCCGGGACCAAGACCTTCTCGCTGGTGGGCAAAGTGCGCCACACCGGCTTGATCGAGGTTCCGCTCGGCACCACCTTGCGCCAGATTGTGTACGAAATCGGCGGCGGAACTCGCAAACCCTTCAAGGCGGTACAAACCGGCGGGCCGTTAGGCGGATGTCTGCCGGAAGAGATGCTGGATACGCCCATTACCTATGAGTCCATGCGGGCCAGCGGTTCTATTATGGGCTCAGGCGGCCTGATCGTCATGGATGAAAGCACCTGTATGGTGGAGCTGGCCCGATACTTCATCCAGTTTGCTGCGGACGAATCCTGCGGCAACTGCACCCCCTGCCGCATTGGGACCCGCATTCTCAAGGACACTTTGCAGAAAATTATTGAGGGCGAAGGCGAGCCCGAGGATATCGAGACCATGCGCCGCGCTGCCTATACCATGACCAACACCTCGTTGTGTGGTTTGGGACAGGCGGCTTCCAACCCGGTCACCAGCGGGCTGCGCTATTTCCTTCCCGAATACCAGGCTCACGTGAACGAGAAATTCTGCACCGCCGCGGTATGCGATGGGCTTTTCCAATACTGGATCGAGCCGGCGAAGTGCACTGGCTGCCACCTGTGCACCCCGGCGTGTCCATCCGGGGCGATAGCGGGCAGTCTGAAAGAAGTCCACGTCCTCGATCAAGAGCTTTGCATCACCTGCGGCGCTTGCGTGACGGCCTGCAACCGCAATGCCATTATCGGTATCCCGGTCGATGTCAAATCGGCCTCCTTGGTTTCCAACGAGGCAGCCTTATGAGTGTAAACCTGACGATCAATGGTCAGCCGCTTTCGGTTGAAAAAGGGGTTTCCATTTTACAGGCAGCCAGGCAGAATGGCATTGAAATCCCGACGCTGTGCGATTATCCCGGCCTGCCGCCTTCCGGCAGCTGCCGCCTGTGCGTGGTCGAAATCCAGGGCAGACCGACCACCCCCACTGCCTGCACAAGTCCTGTCGAAGCAGGCATGGTCATCCAGACGCATTCCGATAAGATCCGTGCCTTACGCTCGGAATTGTTCCAGATGCTGCTCGCGGAACACCCGGCCTGTTGTTTCTACTGTCCTGAGAAAAACAACTGCGATGATTGTATGGTTACCCTGCGTAAAGTGGGCGTGACTACTGGCTGCCGTTCCTGCCCAAAAGACGGGCAGTGCCAGCTTCAGGATATGGTCGAAAAAATTGGCCTTCCCGAACCGGGTTATCCTGTGCGCTACCGCATGCTGCCGATGGAGAAGAAAGATCCATTTTTTGACCGCGATTACAACCTGTGCGTGCTGTGTGGACGGTGCATCCGCACCTGTGAACAGCTGCATTTTACCAACGCCCTGGCCTATACCCAGCGCGGTTCAGAGGCGGTTGTGGGGACGGCATTTAACCGCACCCACATCGAAGCC
Source organism: uncultured Chloroflexia bacterium (assembly GCA_963743005.1). Lineage (GTDB taxonomy): Bacteria > Chloroflexota > Anaerolineae > Anaerolineales > Anaerolineaceae > CAVUNY01. Next base: position 164,747 of record CAVUNY010000003.1, read on the forward strand.
GGTTGTTCTTTCTGCGGCGCCTGTGTAGAGGCCTGCCCCACCGGCGCGCTTTCTGAAAAAACGCGCAAATGGGATGGCAAACCGGATACCGAGACCGTGACCACCTGCCCTTTGTGCAGCATCGGCTGCCAGTTGCGCCTGTTATCCAAAAACGGCGATGTCATCGGCAGCCTGCCCGAGCATTCCACCGGGCCTGGGACGCTGTGTGTGGAAGGGCGGTTCGGGTTTGCTGAACTGCTGAACCATCCCGACCGTTTAATCAAACCTCAGAAAACCGTCGGCGAACACCAGCTAAAAATTGGGTGGGACGCGGCCGTCCAACAGGCAGTCGAAAAATTATCGACCTGCACCCCGGACGCTTTTCAAATGATCCTGTCGCCAGATCTGAGCAATGAAGATCTGTTTGTCGCCCACAAATTTGCTCGCCAGGTGATGGGCACCGCGCCCCAGACAGCTTCGGTTCACCCTTATTCCGCTGAGGATTGGGCGCTCTTTGTAGACCTGCTCAAGCAGTCCCAGCCATTATCCGTCCTGGAAAACGCCGGGGCAATCCTCAACCTGGGCGTGGACGGACGTTACGCCCAATCCGTGGTCGAAGTTGCGGTTCACAGCGCCCGCATGAGGGGTGCCGCGTTGGTAACCGTCCATCCTTCAGAACACAGCCTGGGCTCGTTCGCGGATGAATGGCTGCGGCCTGAACCTGGTGACCCAACTTTAAGCCTGATCCGTGACCTGGCGGAATTGGTGGGACAGGCGGATCCGCAAAAAATAGCAGACACCGCTTCCGGCCAAAATGCAAAGGTTGTCCATGCCGCTCAGCTGCTGCGCAAATCCAGCCATCGGGTGATCCTCCTGGGAGGCGAATTCCTGACCCAGCTTGCCATGCGGGTATTAGCGCCGGCGGTGCAGGCCTTGCTGGATGCGACCGGCGCCAGCCTGGTACTCCTTCCTCAAGAAGGCAACCTTGCCGGAGCCTTGCTGATGGGCTCGTTATTCCCTGCTCCGGACCGAAAACAAAATATTCCCGAATTAACCTACCTGATCGGCGTGGATATTCCTGATGCCCTGCCGGTATCCACCGCAGTCATTTATCAAAATATCTTCCGTTCTGCGCAGGAGACCGCCGTCAGCCTGCAGCTGCCTTGTGCGGCTTTCAGCGAGACCTCCGGGACTTCGGTTAATCAGGCCAACCTCGTGTCTGCCTATCAGCAGGCCGTCCAACCTCCGGAGGATGCCCTGCCCACCTGGGAGATCCTGTGCCGCATCGCACGCCAGATGGGCGTAAGCGGGTTTGATTACACCACCTCAGCAGACATCCTCGTGGATATTGAAAAATTGCTGCCTGGTTTCCAGGTAGGCAATCCTGTACCCTGGGCAGGTGTTTCACTGGCTGGGCCGGTTTATAACCAGATGATCATCGAGCCTGCGATCACACATCGTTATATGGGCCAGGCTCTCCAGTCCCGGGTGGCAGGTCTGAATGATTTATATCCAACCAATCATCAAAGTAAACGGGCGGCCTATGTTCAACATTCTTGATAACCAGATGCTCGTTCCCAATCTCCACCAGGTGACCATCGCCGCGCCTGAAATTGCCCGCATCGTCCAGCCCGGCCAGTTTGTAATCCTGCGTTCCGAAGAAGACGGCGAGCGCATCCCGCTGACCGTGTCCGATTGGGATGTCGAAGCCGGCACGATTTCGCTGGTTTACCTGGTCGTCGGCCGGACCACCCAGAAGCTCGCGGCGCTGCCCCCTGGGGAAAACCTGCCGGACCTGGCTGGTCCATTGGGGAACGCCATGCCCACCGAGTATTACGGCAGCGTGGTATGCGTGGGCGGGTGTTATGGGATCGCCAGCCTTTACCCGATCGCCAGGGCGCTCAAAGCCTCCAAAAACCAGGTCACCATTGTGGTGGAAGCACGCAGTGCATTTTTGCTATATTGGCAGGAAAAATTAAAATCGGTCGCCGACCGGGTGATCACCATTACCCGCGACGGGACCAAAGGCCAGCGCGGGCATGTCGTTGGCAATCTTCAACAAATCCTGGCCAGGCTTCCGGCCCCGGCCGATCGCATTATTGTCAACGGCTGCAACTATTTGATGATGCGTGCTTCCCAGGAAAGCCAGCCGTTAAACATCCGGACCATGGTCAGCTTGAATACGCTGATGATCGACGGCACCGGAATGTGCGGAGTTTGCCGGCTGACGGTCAAGTCTTCCACAAAATTTGCCTGTGTGGACGGCCCCCATTTCGACGGTCACGAAGTCGACTGGGATGAGCTTACCCTGCGCCGCCAGGCCTATTTACGGGAAGAAATCCAACCCCTGCGTTCCAGCGCGGCCCAATGATGGTCTGTAAATTAACGAGGTAACTTTTATGCCACAGGCAGCACCCAAGAAAATCGACCTGGACCGGCGCGAAATGCCCAAACAAGATCCTGAAGTTCGCCGTCAGAACTTCTCTGAAGTGGCCTTGGGCTATACCGCCGACCTGGCCATGGAAGAAGCCCGGCGCTGCTTGCAGTGCAAAAAGAGATTCTGCGTGGAAAACTGCCCGGTCCAGATCGGCATCCCCGATTTTATCCGCGCCATCGCGCAAGGCGATTTTGCGGAGGGTGCACGCGCCTTGAAAGCCAAGAATTCCCTGCCCTCCGTTTGCGGGCGAGTATGCCCGCAGGAAGAACAATGTGAAAAGGACTGCGCTTTGGTCCACAAAGGCGCTCCTATTGCCATCGGCCGCCTGGAAAGGTTCCTGGGCGATTGGGAAGCCGCCCAATCGACTGCGGATTTGCCCATACTGCCGGCTCCAACTGGCAAAAAGGTGGCTGTGGTGGGCGGCGGGCCGGCCGGGCTAACCGTCGCCGCGGACCTGGTTCAGAATGGGCACCATGTGGTGATCTTTGAAGCGCTGCATAAGATGGGCGGCGTCCTTTCCTACGGGATCCCTGAATTTCGCCTGCCCAAGAAAATTGTGGATCGGGAAGTGGATTATCTGCGAAAATTGGGCGTGGAAATGAAGGTCAATTACGTGGTGGGAAAGCTGCGCACGATCGATAACCTGCTGAATGAATACGACGCGGTCTTCGTGGGCACCGGCGCCGGTTTACCCTGGTTCATGGAAATCCCGGGCAACAACCTCAACGGTGTGTATTCGGCCAATGAGTACCTGACGCGCATCAACCTGATGAAAGGCTACCAGTTTCCCCGTACCCCCACCCCGGTAAAGAAAGATCATAAAGTGGCGGTGTTGGGCGGTGGGAACGTCGCCATGGACTGCGCCCGTACGGCTCTGCGCCTGGGCGCGGAAGCGACCATCCTCTACCGGCGTTCACGCGCCGAACTTCCCGCTCGGCTGGAAGAAGTCGAAAATGCAGAGGAGGAAGGCGTGCAGTTCAAATACCTGACCTTGCCCCTGCGCGTGGTCGGCAATGACCAGGGCCAGGCGATTGGCTTGGATTGCCTGCGCATGGAGTTGGGCGAACCGGATGCGTCCGGGCGGCGCCGGCCGGTACCGGTTGCAGGATCCGAGCATTTCATGCCTTTCGACAGCATCATCCATGCCATCGGCAACAGTCCCAACCCATTAATCCCGGCGACCACCCCCGGGTTGGCGGTCAACGACCGCAAAGGCAACGTGGTGATCGACCCGGTTTCATGTATGACCTCAAAAGAACGGGTCTGGGCTGGCGGCGATATCGCCACCGGAGCAGCCACTGTCATTCTTGCGATGGGGGCCGGCCGTAATGCCGCCACCTCCATCCACCAATATTTGATGAACCCAACTCCCTGGCCGGTAAACCTCGGCTCCAGTTGATGTGTTGGGATTGTTTCGCTCGCCTCGGGTAGAAAGGAAGTTGCTATGCCTTATCTGATCACAGAAAATTGCATCATGTGCGGCTCTTGCGAGCCCTATTGTAAGAATGGCGCCATCCTAGATGATGAAGACAGGTATGTCATCGATCAAACGAAATGCGATACCTGTGGAACGTGCATGGAATACTGCCCGATCGACGACGCAATCGTAAAAGCCAGTCCTGAAATCGCGTATTAAAATCTAAGAACCTAACATTTAAACAGTCAGTTTGCATCTGGCTACCTCATTGTGTTATATTGAGCCATTATTGCTATAAGGAGGCAAGAGTGACTCAAGAACGTTGGACAGCTGTTGACCAATATTTTAACGGTTTTTTAATCCCTGCGGACCCGGTATTGGAATCCGCCCTGCAGGCGATGAAACAGGCTGGGCTGCCATCGATCCAGGTATCGCCTTTGCAGGGGAAATTCCTTTCGATCCTGGCTCAAGCCATTCAAGCCAAATCCATCCTCGAAATCGGTACCCTGGCCGCGTACAGCACGATCTGGCTAGCCCGGGGTATGCCGTCGGACGGCAAGATTATCACATTGGAAGCGAATCCCAAACATGCCGAGGTCGCCCGTGCGAATCTTGCTCACGCCGGACTGGAAAATATGGTGGATTTGCGCGTCGGCCAGGCACTCGACAGCCTGGCGCGATTATTTGAAGAAAAAGTTCCTGCTTTTGATATGGTGTTCATCGACGCGGATAAACAGAACAACAAGGGTTATTTTGAGTGGACGCTCAAGATGACCCACCCTGGCAGCCTGATCGTCATTGATAACGTCGTGCGCGATGGTGAAGTGCTGAATGAATTCAGCAGTCAATCCGACGTCCAGGGTGTTCGGAAATTTATGCCTGGTTTGGCCAGCGATCCGCGCGTCACGGCTTCCGCCATTCAAACGGTAAGCAGCAAAGGGTATGATGGGTTTGCGATCGCATTGGTGACCGCAAAAGGGTAAAATCACCAGATTCTTGGGTTAAAAAACAAGATGCCGCTGCATGTACTCCGCAGAGGCATTTTATTTTGGGTGCAAAAGTCGGGGTGGAGGGATTTGAACCCTCGACCTCTCGGTCCCGAACCGAGTGCTCTAGCCGGTCTGAGCCACACCCCGATCAAGCTCCGCAATTATAAACGCCAGACTGCCATTTGGCAAGGTCCATCGGGAATCGCCTGCCCATTGTTGAAATGAGTGGTAACATAGGCTTGAAGTCCCATTCAAAAGATTTTCCACAAATGGAGCCCCATGGCGGTTTCAAAATCAATTTACCGGTTAATTTTTATTTTTTCTTTACTTCTGATCACGATCGGTCTTCTTTTATCCTCCTGTGCTTCACCCTCCCCACTGCCCGCGGCCTCGACCAATCCCCCCATCATTGAGACTACCGCTGTAATTATATCTCCTTCAAAACCCCTTGCTTCCGCCACACCTTCCCTTACACCGCTCCCCCTAACCTCCACGCTGACTGCCACAACGACATCTACGCCCACCGTAACCCAAACACCCGCACCGCTCGTTGAATTCCAGACCAAACTTCCCGCCGATGTTTCAGCAGTAACTTATATTTCAAATTCCTGCCAGGTGATTGAAGAACGTTGGAATTCCAAGAACAGCGCACCTGGCACGATTGTTGTACCTGTGATGATACATTCGATAGCCAAAGCCGGGCGGCCGATTACAGACGATACGACGATTGCCGAGGAATATTTCCAGCGCTTCATCGAGCAAGCTCACCAGATGGGCTTTCAGACCATCACCTCGGAGCAGCTGGCAGGTTTCCTACAAAATAACGAAAAAATACCCCCGCTTTCGTTGATGCTGATCGTGGATGACCGCAAACGGGCCGAATTTTTTGACACATATTTTGTACCGTACTTTAAGAAATATAACTATACCGTGACCAATGCCTGGATCGCTCATCCGGATACTCCCGCTTATCTGTGGAAAGAAAATGAGCCGTTTGCTCCGGCGGGGATCGTGGATTTCCAGGCGCATGGTGTAATCCATAATATTCCAATGGACAGCTCCGTTACAAAAGATTACATCATGGGCGAGATTAATGGGCCGATCCAGCCCATGCAGGAGCATTTTGGAAAAAGGCCAATCGCGTTTATCTGGCCCAGAGGCCTTTTTACGCCCCTGGCGGTGCAAATTGCCGGCGAAGCAAATTACCAGATCGGTTTTACGGCATATCCCCGCGGTCCACTCCTGTTCAATTGGATTCCATTGGGGCAGGACGAACAAAAGGCCGGGAACCCGCTGATGGTGCTGCCGCGATATTGGAGTACGACCGCCATCGCGGCTTTGAATGAGGCCTCACAGATCAGCCAGTCTGCCACGGCTTTTTACCAGGATCACAAAACCGCGGATCTGGCTTATTACGCTCAGTATTGCAGGGATTATCCTGCCATAAACTAAATAAACGGTTCGGCTTATCTTTTGAAAAGAAACAAAAAGATTGTACCCTTGGATGTGGAAACATCCGCTCTTCATCATCATCCTCAAAATTCTTGCCGGGCGCATTTTGCCATTTCAACCCATAAAATGCTATGAAACGATTGCTGCTTTCCTTCATCATCGCCATTCTCATGCTTTCAGCCTGCTCCCGGCCTTACAGCACTGCCGAACCGTATATGCCGGTCGTCCCTACTTTTGACCCTTCTCAAAATACTGCCGGCGGGGAAGTAATGCCTGTCGTGCCCACCGCAGGATCCATGAACTCTGCTGGTCTGCCCACCGCGGGACCAGATGCCGGGCTGAACTCGGTCCCGACCCTGACTCCATTTCAACCGGTAACCCGGGAACCGGATGCAGCCGCGCCGTCGCCCACACCCGACCCGCCTAAACCTCTGCCGACAATCCGCACCCAGGAAGAGAAATATACCATCCAGGCCAGAGACACCCTATTTTCGATCGCGCTAAAGTTTGGGGTCGATATCCAGTCTTTGATGGAAGCCAATAATATCCAGAATGCCAACCTGGTGTACGTGGGCCAGGTTCTGGTGGTACCTGCGCCGTCGGTCAAAAACCCCGGCACTTCCTTCAAAGTGATCCCCGATTCCGAGCTGGTTTACAGCCCGCGTACTGCTGGTTTTTCGGTGGCTGCATTTGCCGCCAGCCAACATGGATACCTTGCCAATTACCACGAGACCGTGGATGATATGGATTACACCGGGGCGTCGGTCGTGGAGCGGATCGCCAGAGAGTATTCAGTGAACCCACGCCTTTTACTGGCAGTGCTCGAATACCAGTCCAGTTGGGTCACGAAATCCAACCCGCCGGATAACCGCAAAGATTACCCCATGGGCCGCACGGAGACCTATCGTAAAGGTCTCTACCGCCAGTTGGCCTGGGCCGCCGACAACCTGAACCGTGGCTTTTATTTATGGCGGGTCAATGGCGTCAGCAGCTGGTTACTAACCGATGGCAGTCTGGTGCCGGTTTCCCCCGAATTGAATGCTGGAACCGCCGGCATTCAACAGTTATTCTCGCAGTTGTATGACCGCGCTGCCTGGGACAAGGCCGTATCAGACCAAGGATTGTACGCGCTTTACAACCGGTTTTTTGGCAATCCCTTTGATTACGCCCTGGAGCCGCTGCTGCCCGCGAACCTGACCCAGCCTCCCATGCAGCTGCCCTTCGAAAACGGCAAAGTCTGGTCGTTTACCGGCGGGCCGCACGGCGGCTGGGGTGAAGGATCTGCCTGGGCAGCGCTCGATTTTGCGCCGCCGAGTGAAGGCGGGGGCTGCCTTACCAGCTATGAATGGGTGGTCGCGGTAGCAGACGGGGTGATCGTCCGTTCGGAACTGGGAGAAGTAGTCCAGGATTTGGATGGGGATGGTGACGAACGCACCGGTTGGAGTGTGCTATACATGCATATTGGTTCAAACGACCGCGTGAAAGTCGGAACAGTATTACACGCCGGCGATCGCATCGGTCATCCATCCTGTGAAGGTGGGGTGTCGAATGGGACCCATACCCACATCGCTCGGCGGTATAATGGGGAATGGATCCCAGCTGATGGTCCCCTTCCGTTTAATCTGGACGGATGGATATCAGCGGGGGAAGGTGTGGAGTATTACGGAAATTTGAAACGCGATGGGCAAACCCTGGAGGCCTGGGATACCAAAACCGATACCAACCAGATTGCACGTTAAGCCACTCCTGCGAGTTGGGATATGGCTATATATGGCGCTGGCTGTGGCTGGCTGCAATTTACCCGCCTTGATGGTCCCCGGTTCGGTGAAGCAGCCGGTCCTCGCCACGACTCAAGCGACCGCCAGGCCGGATATTCCTCAATCCACTGCGATTCTCATCCCCACCAAACAATTTATACCTACGCCAACGGTTTCACCAACGCCCATGCCGCCTTACCTGTATACAACTCAAAGCGGTGATTATTTAGCCAACCTCGCCGTGCGTTTTGGGGTAAAGTCAAACCAGATCAATTCTGCCGAACCTATCCAACCCCAGGGACTGATGAAGCCCGGGCAGTTGTTGATCATCCCCCGCGTGTTGGGCGAAACCAGCCCCTCCACCGCCATCTTACCGGACAGCGAAGTGGTATACTCGCCGACGGGTTTGGACCTGGATATCAACGGCTTCGTCAAGAATGCCGGCGGTCATCTGGCGAATTACGTGGAATGGGTCAACAACGATACCCGCACCGGGGCGGAAGTGATCCAGATCGTTGCCCAGGAAAATTCGTTCAATCCACGCCTGCTGCTGGCCTTGTTGGAATATCAAAGTCACTGGATAACCGCTGAGCCTGGCAACCTGGCACAGTCTGAATATCCACTGGGCGAAATGGATGTAAATTATCGTGGATTATATAAGCAGCTTAATTGGGCCGTCCGCCAACTTTCTATCGGTTATTATGGCTGGCGCAGCGGATCATTGACCCAGATAACTTTTCCAGACCAGACAACTTTACGCCTTTCACCAGAGTTGAATGCCGGCAGCGTCGCCGTCATGTATTTCTTTTCAAAAATGTTTAATAACCGTGAATGGTCAGGGCTGCTCTATACCGCGAATGGTTTCCCAAGTTTGTACGAAAAGCTTTTTGGAAATCCCTGGCTGCGCGCGCAGCCATTTGAACCATTTTTCCCCCCCGATCTGACCCAGCCTGTGCTGGAACTGCCTTTTTTCTATAACCAGGTCTGGAGTTTCAGCGGGGGACCCCATGCCTCCTGGGGCACTGATTCCGCCAGGGGTGCACTTGATTTTGCCCCTGGCAGCATGGAATCTGGCTGCGTCCCTTCCCAGGCATGGGTGCTGGCCCCGGCGCCGGGCCTGGTTATTCGTTCAGAAAACGGTGTGGTTATTCTGGATCTGGATGGAGATGGGATTGAACAGACCGGTTGGGTCTTGCTTTTCCTGCATATTGCCACGGACGGGCGGGTGCCGGCTGGGACGAGGCTCAACCTGAACGATCCGATTGGCCACCCCTCGTGTGAAGGAGGGCTGGCAACCGGTACCCACTTCCATATTGCGCGTAAATATAACGGTGAATGGATCCTGGCGGATGGTCCGCTGCCTTTTGTTTTGGGCGGCTGGCAGGCGCATGCGGGTCCAAATAATTATGAAGGTACGCTGACAAAAGATGATCAAACGATTACTGCCTGCACTTGCGGGGCGTCTGAAACAAAAATCATCCGGCCGTTTCCGATCGGTCCATAACCCCAATCTTTACCGGTCTCTTTTTATATTGGTGGTTCTGGCCGCGCAGGTATTGACGGCCTGCATTCCCGAGCCTTTACCGGTAATCCCCTCGACTGCGGCCGCGATTGGCACTCCCCCTTCTCTGAAAGCCACCTCCGCGGTTACCCCCCTGCCGACTCGACCGATTTACCAGCCCGGCCAATTGGTGGATTATATCGCCCAGACCGGCGATACGCTTCCGGCCCTTGCCTATCGGTTCAATACCACTGAACGTGAAATTCGCCAAGCCAACCTCAACATTCCAGTCGAAGTGACCACCATGCCGCCTGGCATGCCCATGAAAATTCCAATCTATTACGAGCCTTTTTGGGGCAGCCCTTATGAAATCTTGCCCGACAGCCTGTTTGTAAATGGACCAGCACAGCGTGGTTTTGACCCGGTGGCCTTTGTCAACAGCCAGCCCGGTTGGTTCAAAAATTATGAGTTTTTTACCGGTGAAGCGCCGTATAAAGGCGGGGAGCTTGTCGCTCAAATCGCGACCGATTACAGCATCAGCCCGCGTTTGCTGCTGGCTTTGATCGAATTCCAGACCGGGGCGCTCAGTCAGCCTCAAGCGCCAGATCCCGAGGTGGATTATCCATTGGGGTACCGCAATTACAACTACAAAGGAATCTACCGCCAGCTTTTATGGGCCGCGAACCTGCTTAATGATGGCTATTACCGCTGGCGAGAAGGAATGTTGAAGGAATTCGACCTGTTGGATGGCCGCCAGCAGCGGCTGGATCCATGGATTAATGCCTCCACTGCTTCTCTGCAGTATTTTTTTTCACGGATCTATACGCCAGAAATTTACAACCAGGCCATTCAAAGTGAAGGCCTGGCATTGACCTACAAAAAATTGTTCGGCGATCCCTGGGCGAATGTCGAGCCCCATATCCCGGTCAATTTACACCAGCCGCCGCTGACCTTTCCATTTTCTGCCGGGCACACCTGGTCTTTCACCGGCGGCCCGCACACCGGTTGGGGAAGTGCAGAGCCCCTTTCCGCGGTGGATTTTGCCCCACCCACAGCGATGGGCGGGTGTTCACCGAGCAGCGAATTTGCTACCGCCCTGGCTGACGGCGAGATTGTGCGCACCGCCCCGGCGATTGCCGTTTTAGACCTGGATGGAGATCACGACGAACGCACCGGCTGGGTAATTTTTTATCTGCATCTGGCCAGCGATGGCATGATCGCCAACGGCACGACCTTGCACACTGGAGACCCGATCGGCCACCCTTCTTGCGAGGGCGGAGAGGCTACCGGTACCCACATTCATATTGCCCGAAAATACAACGGTGAATGGATGCCTGCCGACGGCGTGCTGGCGTTTAATTTTGAGGGTTGGTTGGTCTCACGCGGCAGCGCGAAATACGAAGGTCTGCTCACGCGCGGTCCAAATATCATTCGCGCCTGCACGTGTGGGGACCACGCATCGCACATAACCGCTGGAAAATAGAGAGCTAAAAAAATCAGGATATCGAATAGCAATAAGCTGCTATTCGATATCCTGACAGGGTTGATACGGATTGCCTCAGTTTGAATTCTCGATACTGATGGTGTGTTCAATCACCGCAGTTTTATTCAAGGTATTAAATGCCGAGCAGTATTTTGTCTCGGATAACTCAATCGCCCTTTCGACTGCTGCAGGATCGATATTCTCTCCAACTACCTTGTAATTCACCACGATATGCGTGTATACGTGGGGATGTTCGGCTGCCCGATCACCGTTAACGCTGACTTCAAACCCGGTGACATTCTGGCGTTTCTTTTGCAGGATCGAGATCACATCCATCGAGGTGCATCCCGCCAGACTCACCAGCATGAGTTCCATCGGCCGGAAACCATTATTTTCTCCGCCTTGCTCAATGGACGTATCCAATGGCAGGTGAAACCCACCGGTTGCTTCACCATCGAATGCCATCTTTCCTTTCCAGGTTACCATTGCTCCCATACAAACCTCCTCAAAAACATACTGAATGTTACTGCTTAAATTGTACAATCAACCGCATCCACAGCAGTTGATTGTACGAAGGAAATTCCAGCTATTTATTGAACCTGTTTGACCAGGGCTTCTTTAATTTGTTCGATCATCATTGCTTCAGGTGCGGCGCCGATCATTTCGCCAGCGCCAAAATTGATCGCCGTATGTGGTACGCCGCTGACTCCATATCGGTTAGCCAGCTCCGGAAACTCGGTGGCTTCGACCATTTCCGCCTGGACCATCTCGCTTTCTAACGCCATCTGGTGGGCGAGCACAACTGCTCGCGGGCAGTACGGTCAGGTAGGTGTGACAAACACCTGCAAATTAACCGGCTGGTCCAAACCATGTAAAAATTCACGAGTTGCCGGCGATAAGCCGGAATCCCGTCGCGATACCAGCACCAGGTCGTGCACCAGCGAGCTGAATTCGTGCCCGGCTGGGATACCGGCAAAACGAATGCCGTAATCCACGAGCTGGCCGTCCTTATGGCCTACCATGGTAAAACCCGGGGCCTTATCAACGTGGTATTTTTCTGCCAGGTCAGCGTTTTCTTCCAGGTCATAAATTTCCAGGTGGAATTTATCGGACAACTCCACGATCTCCGCCAGCATTGCTGCCGTCTGATCGCAGTATTCACAATTCTGTGCCTTGCTGCCAAAAAACAGGATGCTAACCGGTTCTTGAACTTCCGCGAAAACTTCTTTTACTTGTTTCCGGATGTTCTCGTCAAGTATTTTTGCCATTTAACCTCTCCTCCGTTCTATAAGCTTTGGATGGTGCAAGTTCCAAAAAGTTACGAATCTTTTAAAAAATCTTCCAGGTTCAAACGGAAGTAAAGGCGGTGGCGAATCTCATCCGGAATGTCTTCCGCTTCACCCGAATCGCGGTAGAGTTCGACTGTTTTGCGCAGAGTATTCACCACAATCCGGCAGTTTTCACATCCCGCCAGGTGTTTTTCAAGTTCGGCGCATAATTCCTGCTGCAGCGTACCGTCAACGTATTCCGATAATGTTCCGAGCAAATCTTTACAATGCTGATCCGTTGCCATCCGTACCTGCTCCCTTTAACCGCTCACCAAAATAAATCGATAAATCTTCCCGCAGCTTTAACCTTGCGCGCAGCAGACGAGTCTTGACATTCATTTCTGTCAGGTTGAGCGCATCTGCCGTTTCCTTGATCGATAATCCCTCAACATCCCGCAGTAAAAACACTGCCCGCAGCCCCGGGCTCAATATTTGGATGGCGTTATCCAGAAAGCGTCTGGATTCGCCAGCCATCATTTCGCTCTCCGGCATGTAACTAAAATCCACAATCTTTACCGGTTCGGCCAAACCTTCCTCTTCATCCGAACTTTCATCGTCAATCGGTAACATCGGGCGGCGTTTTCGCAGGATCATTAACGCCTCATTGACGGCAATCCGGTACAGCCAGGTAGCCAGGCTGGAGCGACCCTCAAATCCTGGGAGCGCGCGCAGCGCTTTCAGATATGTTTCCTGCAGCATATCTTCGGCGTCATCGCTGTCGTTGAGCATTTTTAACCCCAGACGGTAAATCTGGGTCGAAGTGCTCTCAACCAGGCGGGCAAACTCCGCCCGGTTACCGGATCGAAGAGCACCCAGGTCGAACTCGGCCAGGTTTTGTACGTTTCTATCCATTTAGATGCAGTTCCATGTAAAAAGTTGCGCCGGGATCATGAAAGCGGCCAGGTTGGCAGCACATCCAGGTCTAAAGGATCGCGAATGCCTTTCGAAAAGCGGTAATAACCGGCAGAGGCAATCATCGCGGCATTATCAGTGCATAAATACAATGGGGGAATGTGGACCGGGAAATCATTCTGACCCAGAAAAATATCGCGCAGGGGTTTATTCGCGGAGACGCCGCCGGCTACGATGATTTCCTTGACTTTCAGTGCCTTCGCTGCTTTCATTGTTTTTGTAAATAATACGTCCACCACCGCCGCCTGGAAACTGGCTGCCAGGTCTTCCACCGGAAGCGGCCGGTTGCTTTCTTCAAATTGGCGCACCACTCTCAATACCGCTGTCTTTAGACCGCTGAAAGAAAAATTCCAGGTACCTTCCAAGCGCGCCCTGGGGAAATTAAATGCTTCAGAATTGCCTTTCATGGCTACTTTTTGAATGGACGGGCCGCCCGGATAGGGCAGGCCTAATAATCGGGCAACTTTGTCAAATGCCTCGCCGGCAGCATCGTCCACCGTGCCGCCTAATCTCTGGTAGGTCAGGTGATCGGTAATCAGGTTCAATTCCGAATGCCCGCCGGATACGAGCAGCGCCATTAAGGGAAATTTCGGCGCCGGGGGAACTGCCGGGGTGTCACTGCGGTAAACCCAGGCCGAATAAATGTGACCTTCCAGGTGGTTGACCCCAATCAAGGGCTTGTTGCCCGCCAACGCCAACCCTTTAGCCATATTCATGCCCACCACCAGCGACCCGGCCAGGCCTGGCCCGCGGGTGGTGGCGATCGCGTCGATTTCTTCCAATGTGATATGCGCTTGCTGCAAAGCCTCTTCGACCACCGCGTAGATCGTCTTAACGTGCTGGCGTGAGGCGACCTCTGGAAACACACCGCCATATTTCGCATGGATATCGATCTGGGAGGCCACGACGTTGGATTGGAGGATACGCCCATTCTCGATCACCGAAGCGGCGGTTTCATCACAGGATGATTCAATCCCCAAAATTCTGGCCGGCGGAAATTCTTTCTCGCGTGGACTCATGCTTCTACCTCTTTCGGTTACCCTCGCTGGAGAATCTTGGGAAAACCACCTCAGATCCCCAAAGGGCAGCCATCCTTATCCCTGCCTGACAGGCAGGACCAAATCCATGGGATATGGTGCTGGAATTTCAAATTTGCCGTCAGCATGCACGACAAAGGTATCTTCCAGGCGCACACCCATTCCTCTTTCAGGATAGTATAACCCAGGTTCGATGGTCCCAACCACTCCCGGAACCAGCAAATCTTCCGCCAGAGCCGTCGCCCCAGAAAATGGCCTTTCGTGGACTTTCAATCCTAACCCATGGCCTACACTGTGCACATAACCTTGATCGGTCTCCGGTGCTTCCAAAACGGTAGGATGTCCCATCGCCTGAAAAAGACGGCATGTCAGCAGCTGGGAGTCCTTGTACAAAGCTCCGACTTCGAGACTGCCCATCACTTTCTGATATACCGATTTTACCTCTTCATACAGGCTCAGCACATCATCCGGCGCGTAACCCAGGCACCAGGTACGGGTAAAATCATAATAATAACCGCCGCCCTGTTCGCAGGGGAAGATGTCGAATACGATCGTCTGACCCAGCCGCAAGAAATCGCCCGGATTACCGCTGGAATGGGGCACTCCCGCGTCCCGACCGATGGCAAAAATAGTTCCCTCCGGGTTTTCCGCCCCGCCTTCGGCCAGCCAGAGGTTGATCTGGCTTTTTACATCCCCGATGGTCAGGGGTTCGCCATCGGGCTTGACCAGCACTCCGTCTTTAACCGCGTGACCGGATAAGTAATCCGCGGTCCGGCCCACGACCCGGGTGGTTAGTTTGCCCATCTGGCGGATGCGTTCGATTTCATTTTCATCCTTGGTCATCATCGCCGCCGCCAGCACGTCTTGCTTCTGGTATCCTACCAGTTCCAAACCGGGCATTAACCGCGCCAAGGCAGTTAATGCGTCGAATGCCGGGCCAAATTCGACCGTGCCATACAAAGCTACCCGGCCGGAAGTAATCCCTGCATCTTCCAACATTCTTTGATATCTTAAAACGCCGGCTTGAAATAGGTCGCCTTCAGCGGCTTTTAAGAGCCCACCCATCGGGTAGCTGGCATAATTACGGGTGATCAACCCGGTTTTGGCGGCTTCATCGCGTTCCATTGGCGCGTGGAAAAGTGTTGCCGTTTGCCCGCGCGGTTTGATTAAATCGGCATTGGTCATATGCCCGCCGCCGGTCAGATACACCATCGCCGGATTATGCTGCGCCCGGCCCATCACCCAGATCGCATCCAACTGGCCGGCTTCCATCAAAGCATCGATGTCCGTTTTCATATTGTGGTATTACACCTTTCCCAACGCATTTTTTATCGCCACCAGCAAAGCGCCTTCTTGCTCGGCAATCACGGTCCGCGGGTCGAATACCACCCGGTCATCCGCGATGCGGGCAATCACCGGCGGGCTCATCCGCCGCAATTTCGTCAGAAACTTGTTGGGCTGTGGGACCTGGATTGCAAACAGGAAGGTAGGCATGGTTTCTTCCGGCAGCGACCCGCCGCCGACGGTGGACCGCCCTTCAACCACCTGGCCGCAGCCGACCTTTTCCCGCCAGTATTCCGCGCGAGACCTGATTTGCTCGGGTGTTTTGGAGATCATCTGCCAGATCGGGATTTCCCGCTCCGCTTCACCTCTCAAGTAATGCAGCAGGGTCGCAGAAAGCGCCGCCAGGCAGAGCTTATCGGCCCGCACCGCCCGTGCCAGGGGATGCCGGGCGATTTTTTTCACCAGTTCTCTGCGCCCGATGATGATCCCAGCCTGCGGCCCACCCAGGAGTTTGTCGCCAGAAAAACAGATGATATCGGCGTTTGCCGCCATCGATTCCTGCACGGTCGGTTCGTGGGCCAGGCCATATGCGGCCGTATCCAATAAAGCGCCCGAACCCAGGTCATCCATCAATGGCACGTTGGCCTGATGGGCAGCATCCGCCAATTCTTTTAGTTCGGGCTCGCTGGTAAATCCGATCAATTTAAAATTGGAATGGTGGGCGCGCATCACCAAGGCCGCAGTATCTTGCAGAGCCAGCTCATAATCTTGAATATGGACTTTATTGGTGGTTCCAATCTCCACCAATCTGGCGCCGCTCTGCCTCATCACATCCGGTACCCGGAAACCGCCCCCAATTTCGACCAGCTGCGAACGCGAAATGATCACCTTTTTCCCTTTTGCCAGGGCCGAAAGGGCCAATAACACAGCGGCGGCGTTATTATTGACTACCAGTGCGGCCTCGGCGCCTGTCAGGCGGGTGAGCAGCGCTTCGGCATGCACGGATCGGGAACCGCGAGCCCCACGTTTCAAATCGTATTCAAGGGTTGAATACCCGATCGCCAGATGGTTGATGGCGGTGATTGCATCCTGGCTGAGCGGCGCGCGGCCCAGGTTGGTATGTAAAATGACCCCGGTGGCATTAATCACCGGGATCAAAGTTGGTTCAAGCCAGGTTTCCAGCTCGTTTTGCACCTGCTCTAAGATGGCAATGCGATCGGGAAGCGCTCCTCCTTCTCCGAGCGTATTTCTCAAATGATCCAGGGTTGTGCGAATGGCTTCCAGAGTAAGCGGCCTGCCAAATTTTGCCACCAAAGCGGCGGCCTGGTGCGTCTGCAGTAATGAATCCACTGCCGGAATATTCCGGCGATCACTCATTCTCCTGCTCCTTGGCCGGCTGCCAGCGCGCGCGTTCACCCATACGCAGGAATATCTCGACCAGAATCAGGCCGAGCGCCAGGAAAAAGGCGATCACCGTGTTTAAAATGCGTCCCTGCTGCAGCCAGATCAAGACACACCCATATATGCCAACCCAGACCGATTGGCGCAGCAGCACACCTTCATCCGCTGCCGGGTTTGAAGCAAACCGGCGATTTAGAAAACCCACCACCGGCAAGGCAGTGCCGCTGATGGCTAACATGGCAAAAAAGAAAAAAAGCCAGCGAAAACCTAATTCAGGATCGGTGCCCAGCACAATATAGGCTATGCCTGCCCAACCGGCAGCCCCCAGCACGATCCCAGATATGAGAATTGGAAAGAAAGGAGGAAATTTTGGCGTCTCCACAGTTAAGCCTCCAGGAATGATTATATCCTAACCTTTTTAATTTTCGGGACGGTTTCCACAAAGATCCGGGTTTGCAATTAATGACTGATTATGGTAATATTTTCGCAACAAAAACAAAGTACCCGGACCATCCGGGCAGCTCATCGAGAGAGGTGGAGGGAACCGGCCCTGCGAAACCTCGGCAACCGCTCTGAGAAGTTGGTGCCAATTCCGGCAGGATCTATGGAGGTCCTGGAAGATGAGGGTATCGATGCGAAACGGTCCTCTCATTTTACGAGAGGAACTTTTATTTAAGGATCGACATTTTCCCATCCAACGGATGGGTACGAACAAGGGAGGCACCATGCCCACCATACCCTATACCAACAGAAGTTACCTGGACGCACTCGATCAACATGTGCTCATTTTTGACGGTGCTATGGGCACCAACTTACAATTACAGAATCTGACGGCCGAGCAATTTGGCGGCGAGAAAACCTTTGGCTGCAATGATTTCCTGGTGATCAGTTATCCTCAGGCAGTGGAAAAAGTCCACCGGTCTTTTCTCGAGGTTGGCGTCGATGTCATTGAAACCTGCACCTTTCGTGCCAACCGGCTCACTTTAGCGGAATATGGTCTGGGTGAACGCACGGAAGAGATTAACCTGGCAGGCGCCCGATTAGCGCGCCGCCTGGCCGATGAATATACGAAATCAACCGGACAAAAACGCTTTGTCGCCGGTTCGATCGGCCCATCCGGCAAGCTGCCATCTCTGGATGACCCGGAGATGTCAAATATCGATTACACAGGTCTGATGGATGTCTTTTTCCAGCAGGCACTGGGCCTGGTGAAAGGCGGCGTCGACCTGTTGTTAATTGAAACCTCCCAGGATATCCTGGAAGTAAAAGCGGCCATCAGCGGCATTCAGAAGGCTTTTGCGGAGAGCGGGATCGTGCTGCCCATCCAGGCTCAGGTTACCCTGGATACAACCGGAAGAATGCTCCTGGGCACGGATATATCCGCGGTGCTGGCGACGCTGGAGGGTATGGGGATTGCGGTTATCGGCTTGAATTGTTCCACCGGTCCAGATTATATGCGCGAACCCATCCGCTATTTAGGCGAGCTCTCGATCCTGCCGGTTTCGTGCATCCCCAATGCCGGGCTGCCCTTGAATGTGGATGGACAGGCGGTTTATCCACTGGAGCCTGAGCCCTTTGCCGCCACCCTGGCCGAATACGTAGAGAAATACCACATCAATATCGTTGGCGGCTGCTGCGGGACCACCCCCATGCATTTACAGAAGCTGGTCAGTCGAATTCACGCCCAGCATCCGCAACCCCGCCCGGCATACAGCGCCCCGCTGCTGGCATCCGCGGTTCAGGCAACTGCCATGTTACAGGAACCCAGGCCGTTTTTGATCGGGGAACGCTGCAACACCCAGGGCTCGGCAAAATTCAAACAGGTGATCCTTGACCAGGATTTTGACGGCGCATTGACCATCGCCCGCCAGCAGGTGAATTCAGGCGCGCACGGATTGGATCTGTGCGTGGCGCTCACCGAACGCGGCGACGAAAACGAAACCATGCGCAAACTGGTCAAGAAATTATCGCCGGTGGTGCGTGCCCCCCTGGTAATCGATTCGACCGAGCTGGATGTGCTCGAGACGGCGCTGCAGACAGCTCCTGGGCGCTGCCTGATCAATTCTACCCACCTGGAAGGTGGGCGGGCCAAAGCCGACCGCATTTTTGGTCTGGCGCGGAAATATAACGCCGCGGTCATCTGCCTGACGATAGACGAACAGGGGATGGCTAAAACCCACGAACGCAAGTTGGAAATTGCGCAGCGCATCCACGCCATCGCCACCCTGGAATTCGGCCTGAAACCTTGCGATCTGGTATTTGACGCCCTGACCTTCACCCTGGCTACCGGCGACCCTGAATTCAGCCAATCGGCCGTAGAAACGATCGAAGGCATCCGCCTGATTAAAGACCAACTGCCCGGTGTCATGACCTCATTGGGCGTGAGCAATGTTTCCTTTGGGTTAACGCCGGCGGCGAGAGCGGTGATTAACTCGATCATGCTGTACCACTGCGTCCAGGCTGGTCTGGACATGGCCATTGTTAACCCGGCCCAGATCACCCCTTACGCGGAAATCCCGGCCCAGGAACGCACTCTGGTTGAAGACCTGATCTTCAACCGCCAGCCTGAAGCCTTGACCGTGCTGATCAACCACTTTGAAGCCTCCGGACCGGTAACCAAAAATAAGGCCAGGTCCGAAACCTCCCTGGTGGGTTTATCCCCGGAACAGCGCGTGCAAAAACGCATTCTGCTCAGAATGAAAGATGGAATTGAGGCCGACCTGGATGAAATCCTCGAGCAGTCTCCCCGCACGGAATGGTCATCAGCCGCAGTAAAAATTCTCAACACGGTTCTCTTGCCCGCGATGAAAGAGGTGGGCGATAAATTCGGCGCCGGTGAACTGATCCTGCCATTCGTGCTGCAGTCGGCTGAAGTCATGAAAAAAGCGGTCAGCCATGTCGAGCAGTTCCTGGAACGAAAAGAAGGCGTGACCAAAGGGACCATCGTGTTGGCCACCGTATACGGGGATGTGCATGATATCGGCAAGAATCTGGTCAAGACCATCCTTTCGAATAACGGCTATACGGTCATCGACCTGGGCAAACAGGTGCCGGCAGAAACGATCCTATCGAAAGCCGTTGAAAAAAATGCGGACGCGATCGGATTGAGCGCGCTGCTGGTCTCGACCAGCAAACAGATGCCCTTGATCGTTAACGAACTGCACCGCCGTCATCTGAATATCCCGGTTCTGATTGGGGGAGCGGCGATCAACCGCCGTTTTGGACGGCGCATCCTGCTGACCGATCAGGAAGAATATTACCAGGCCGGTGTCTATTACTGCAAAGATGCCTTTGAAGGCCTTTCAACAATGGATGCGATCATTGAACCCGAAACCCGGGCCGCCCTGATCGCGCAAAACCGACGAGAATCGGAAAAAGAATTAGGGCGCGGGATTCAGACGACCGTTTCGGCCCCCGCCTTGCAGCGTTCAGCCGTACAACCGGCAAAATTTATCCCCAGGCCGCCTTCCTGGGGGCCAAGGGTGGTCCATTCCATGCCGCTGGACGCGGTTTTCCAGCACCTGGCAAAAAATGAATTATTCCGCCTTTCCTGGGGCGCCAGAAATACGCATGGAGCGGCCTGGGAAGAGCTGCAAGCCGAATACGAGCGCCGCCTGGTGGATATGCGCCGCCAGGCCCTGGCCGAAGGCTGGCTGCAGCCCCAGGGCGTATATGGTTACTGGCCCGCTCAATCTGACGGAAACTCCTTGATCATCTACGAACCAGGGTCGGTTCAGGCCGGTTCTCCGGCCGAGCTGGCGCGTTTCAACTTTCCGCGCCAGACCTCAGGTGATTTCCTGTGCCTGGCCGATTATTTTGCCCCGCTCGATTCCGGGCAAATGGATGTGGCCGCATTCCAGGTGGTCACGGTGGGTCAGGAAGCCACCCGGCGTCTGACCGAGATGCAGGATGCCAGCGAATACAGCGAGGCTTATTTCATGCACGGCCTGGCCGTGCAGACGGCCGAAGCCAGCGCCGATTATTTGCACCAGCACATCCGGCATGAACTGAACCTGGCGCCCGACCAGGGTAAACGCTATTCCTGGGGATACCCGGCGGTGCCGGATTTGGAAGACCACACCCAGGTCTTTCAACTGCTGCCGGCGGAAAGCGAATTGGGGATGAGCCTGACCCCTGCCTACCAATTGATCCCGGAGCAGTCCACCGCGGCGATCATCATCCACCACCCTGAGGCCAGGTATTTTAATACCGGTGAGACCCGTGTCGAACAACTGACCAGGTGAACAATGGATCAAAATAACTTTTCCGCTTTGCTTGCCGGATCCCGGCCCATCCTTTCGGACGGGGCGATGGGCACGCTGCTCAACCAGCGTGGGGTAGGCTTTGACGGCTGCTTCGACGAACTCAACCTCAAGAACCCGGCCCTGATCGCCGAGGTTCATCATGAATATATCGACGCCGGTTCGCAGATCATCCAGACCAACACCTTTGGCGCGAACCGTTATAAGCTGGCCCGCCACGGATTGGAAGGCCGGGTCGCGGATATCAATGCCGCCGGGGTTGAATTGGCCCGGCGCATCGTGTTGGCCTCGTTCAAACCGGTCTTAATTGCCGGAGACGTCGGACCCTTAGGGGTGCGCCTGGCTCCATTCGGCCGGGTGCAGCCGGAGCAAGCGCGCTCAGCTTTTCGCGAACAGATCCAGGCCCTGGTTAAAGCAGGCATCGATCTGCTGATCATCGAGACGATGACCGATTTATTCGAAGTCAATGAAGCTATCCAGGCCGCGCATGAGTGCTGCCCTGATATCCCGATTGTGGCATCGATGACGTTCACCCGGGACGACCGGACCCTGTTAGGCGACGATCCGGCTAAAGTGGCTTTAAAGATTCAAGAATTTGGCGCCACCTTGATTGGCATCAATTGCTCAGGGGGGCCGAACCAGCTGCTGCGCATTCTCAAACAAATGCACCAGGCGGTGCCCGAAGGCCGGTTTTCAGTGATGCCCAATGCGGGCTGGCCCGAGCAGGTTGGCGGCAGGATCAAATATCCAGCAGCCCCAGAATACTTTGGAGATTACGCCCTGTCATTCTGGCAGGCTGGCGCACGCTTGATTGGCGGCTGCTGCGGCACGACCCCGGAACATATCCGTTCCATCGCCCGGGCCATCGCCAACACCACGAGCGAACAGATTGCCAACAGCCTCCATTTATCTTCAGACGAGAAGGATGATCTCATTCCCAACAGCCTGCAGCCAACCGGTATCGCGCAAAAGCTGGCCTCCGGGCTTTTTGTCATCGCCGTCGAAATGGATCCGCCGCGCGGGCTTTCCACGCATAAACTGCTGGCCGGGGCCAGCCTGCTGGCCGAATCAGGCGCCGATGTGGTTGACGTCGCCGACAGCCCGATGGCCCGGATGCGGATGAGTCCCTGGGCGGTGTGTTCGTTAATTCAGCGCCAGATTGGCGTAGAGACCGTGCTGCATTTTCCAACGCGCGGCCGCAATTTGCTGCGTGTCCAGGGCGACCTGCTCGCGGCCCACGCCCTGGATGTACGCAACGTGTTTGTAGTGATGGGCGATCCCACCTCGATCGGGGATTATCCCAACGCCACCGACAATTACGATTTGGTTCCTTCCGGCTTGATCAAACTCATCAAGCAGGGATTTAACACCGGTGTCGATCATGCCGGGGTAAATATTGGCCAACCCACCTCATTTTATGTCGGGGCCGCCTTAAACCTGAACCCGCCGGACCTTGAAGGGGAAATCAAGACCCTGCGCCGCAAACTGCGGGCAGGTGCCGATTTTCTGCTGAGCCAGCCCCTGTATGACGTGAATTTGCTGCATGCTTTCCTTAAACGCTATCAATCCGAGTTTGGAGCTTTGAGCATCCCCCTCATGATTGGAATTTTACCGCTGGCCAGCGCCCGCCACGCGGCTTTTTTATCCCAGGAAGTACCGGGGATATCCATCCCGCAACCCATACTGGACAGGCTGATGGGCGCTGGAGAAAAAGGAGCTCGCACAGGCGTTGAGATTGCGGTAGAATTAATCCAGCAGTTGCGAGATTCCGCCCAGGGGATCTACATAATGCCGGCTTTTAACCGGTTTGATTATGCGGCAGAAATTATTGAAACCACGCTTAGCCATCTGCCTTAAGACCAGGTAAACGAGATTCGCAAGGTGATTCAATCCAGGTAAAACGTGAGGAAGTGGCATGGCCACACCCTTTGAGAACAAAAAAATTCTGGTCGGGGTCACCGGATCGGTCGCTGCTTATCAGGCAGCCGATCTGGCGTCTATTCTAACCAGCTCTGGGGCCATGGTCGATATCGTAATGACCGATAATGCTGCCCGGTTCGTCTCCCCTTTGACATTTCAAACCGTCACCGCACGCCAGGTCTTCACAGACGAAGGTTTCTGGAGGGGAGCAGAGCATACCCCTCATATAGAACTGGCCCGAAGCGCGGACCTGGCACTGATCGCCCCGGCTACTGCCAACACGATTGCCAGGCTGGCGCACGGCATCGCCGATAACCTTTTGACGCTGACCTTGTTGGCAGTCCAGTGCCCGGTGGTGATCGCGCCTGCCATGGATTCAGGCATGTACGAGCATCCCGCGACGGTCGAGAATGTGAGAATTTTAAAAAATCGTGGTGTTATTTTTCTGGAACCCAAAATGGGACATCTGGTTTCCGGTTGGGCGGGCATTGGCTGTATGGTAGAACCAGCCGAAATCCTTCCCCAAATCCGCCACATGCTCAGCCGCAGGGGTCATATGACGGGCAAGAAAATCCTGGTCACGGCCGGCAGCACCCAGGAATCCATCGATCCGGTGCGGAACATCGTTGGACGCTCCGCCGGACGTTTGGGTTACGCTATCGCCCAGGCCGGCCTGGATAACGGCGCTGACGTCGTTTTGATCTCCGCCCCCACTTCACTGCCTGCACCTTTCGGCGTCAAAAAAATCCCTGTCAGTACGGCGCATGAAATGTATTCGGCCGTCATGGCAGAAATAGACGGTTGTTATGCGCTGATCATGGCGGCTTCCGTGGCAGATTTTCGTCCGCTGCAGCCCTCTGCCCAAAAAATTAAAAAGATGTCTGGCATCCCCCAGATTGATCTCGAACCGACCGTCGACATCCTGGCAGAGGTGGCCGCCTGTCAGGTCAGAACTGGCATACCCGAACACATGATCGGCTTTGCCGATGAAACTCAGGACGTCATCTCCAACGCTTATGCCAAACTGGAAGCCAAACATTTAGATATGATGGTCGTGAATGATATCAGCGCATCGGAAACGAGCTTTGACTCTCCTAATATCAAAGTATCCCTGCTGTATTTTGACGGACGGATTGAAGAACTGCCCCTTCTGACGAAAGAACTGGTGGCTGAAAACTTAATCCATCGAATTGAAACATGGTCGTCCGAAATAAAATAATTCTTTTACTGATTTTGGCATTTGGCATCTCAGGTTGCCAAACGCTGCAGCAGTATTTCAATCCCACGCCGACCCTGACGTTAACACCCGGACCAACCCTGACTCCCTCACTGACCTACACCCCCTGGCCGGCATTTATCACCCTGGAGCCTTCTCCCTCTTTCACGCCCCCCCCTGCGGCGACCATTGCGCCCAGCGGAACCCCTTTCCCCACCGGCTCGCCGACCCCGGTGATCCTGGGCGCGGTCAATTTTGCCCCGAACATTAACCCTCTCACCGGTCTGCAGGTCGCCAATCCTGACATTCTCAAACGCCGTCCGGTGATGGTCAAGGTTTCGAATTTTCCGCGCACCGGGCGGCCGCATGCCGGGTTATCCGCTGCGGATATGGTATTTGAATATTACATTGGTGAATATGAGAACCGCTTTATGGCCGTCTACTACAGCCAGGATTCTGAAAATATCGGCCCCCTGCGTTCTGGCAGGTTGGTAGACGCCCCGCTAACCCTCGATTATGGCGGAATTTTGGTGTATGGGAATGCCGATCCGCGGGTTGATGAGGTATTAGTAAATCGCCTGGGGACGCGCGCCATCACCTTTGATGATGCGCCCTGCCCGCCGATTTGCGGAAAAGACACCCACACGGTTGAAGGCGTTTTTGTCAATTCCGCGGCGACCACTCAATATGCCAATAACCAGAAGATTGATGACAGCCAGCCCAATCTATGGGGCATGGTGTTCGATTATCGTTTGCCAACAGACAGCCAGAATGGAAATTTCCTGGGGGTTATGTTTGGTCCCGATAACCGCGGCGAATGGCGCTACGATCCTGCCAGCCAGACCTATTACCGCTGGATCGAAGATGAAAAGTCCCCCCAGGACTTTACGCAAACCCCGCTCATCGACCGAAATACGGGCCAGCAATTAGCTTTCGAAAATGTAATCATCCTGTATACTCGTTATACTGAACTATTGCCTACAATGTTTGCAATGGATATCGATGAAAATACGAACGGGCAAAGAGCCGTCTTTTTTCGAGATGGTGTTTCCGTCGAGGGATCCTGGCGATCGAATGGGCCGGATAAACCTTTAGCCTTCACAAATTCATGGGGCGCGCGCATGCCTCTTAAACCTGGAAAAAGCTGGATTATCATGGTTGGTCTTTCTTCTGATCTTACCCAAACGTCACCCGGACACTGGGAACTGGAGTATCATACAAAATAAATCTATGCGAATTTTAGTTATATCTGACATTCACGCGAACATAACAGCCTTTGATGCCGTTCTGGAATCTGCCGGGAAATATGATGAAGTCTGGTGTCTTGGGGACACAGTGGGTTATGGTCCTGATCCCAATGAATGCATTGCACTCTTGCGAAATCAGCCCAAGCTTACCTGCCTGATTGGAAATCACGATGCCGCTGCCCTGGGGAATATCGATTTAAATACATTCAATCGCGAAGCCCGGTCGTCTGCCCATTGGACGCAAAAAGTGCTCAATGACGAAAGCCGCGGGTTTCTATTGCAGCTACCGGAACGGGCGATTATCGACTCGGTGACCCTGGCCCACGGCAGCCCGCGCAGCCCGGTGTGGGAATATTTATTGGACCCGACATCCGCCTACGAAAATCTGGCATATTTCAATACCGATCAGTGCTGTATTGGGCATACCCATATCCCAATCGTCTTCCAACTGCCAGAAAATCAGGATGAAATGATCGGTGAACTGATCAAAGACGGGGATGGCCTGGTGGTTGAAGGCCGCATGTTCTTAAACCCCGGTTCGGTCGGCCAACCACGGGATCACGATCCACGCGCGGCTTACGCTATATTCAATCCCGAGACCCACAGCTGGATTTCTCACCGGGTTGCTTATGATATTCAGAGTGTGCAAAACCGCATGCGCCAGGCCGGCTTACCCTCCCGACTTATCCACCGATTGGAAGAAGGCTGGTAGCAGGGAACTTTCGCATTCCTTTCTCGTCTTATTCTTAACATTAAAGTTAAACAAATAACTGCATTAGATCGAACAGGAGGAGAAATGAAACCCAGCCCTGTAATATTAATATTGATTATTTTGGCCATTATGCTTTCGGCCTGCGCAACTGCAACTCAGGCGCCTTCAGCCGCATTCGCGCCTGATGCCGCGCCCCCCTCAAAAGCTGCGAATAATGGCGCCGGTGGGCCATCCATCGAAGTATCATCTGCCCAGCAGCCGGCTGATATTACTCGCCTGGTGATCCGCAGTGCCGATTTGATCATCGTGGTCGCAGACCCCTCCGCTGGCATGACGGCGATTATGGAAATGGCCAATCAAATGGACGGGTATGTGGTCTCATCCAAATCCTTTAAAACCACCGCCGAAAACGGGGTTGAAGTCCCCCAAGCATCGGTCACGGTGCGGGTGCCGGCGGACCGGCTGGATGAAGCCCTGGGCCTCGTTCGCAAACTGGTGGTCGACCCGGCCCAGGATATACGTTCAGAGAATGTGACCGGTCAAGATGTTACCTCGGATTATGTCGACCTGCAATCGCGATTGACCAACCTGCAAAATACCGAAGTCCAACTGCAGCGCATCCAGGATTCTGCCACCAAAACGGAGGATGTGCTGAGTGTGTTCAATCAATTGACCAGCATTCGCCAGCAAATCGAACAAATCAAGGGGCAGATCAAGTATTATCAAGAATCTGCCGCTCTTTCTTCGATCAGCGTCTCCCTCTTATCAAAGGCAGGCATCGCCCCCATTTCGATCGGCGGCTGGGAACCGGTAGGCGTGATGCGGAATGCCTTTCAATCCCTGATCGACGCTGGAAAATTTTTAGGCGGGGCGCTGATCTGGATTGTCCTGTTCTTTCTCCCGATTGGCCTGGTGCTCTATTTCCCCGGACGATGGGCATGGAAATTCGTCAAACGCATCCTGCCAGCAGCCAAGGCGAAACAGGCGCCTGCTGATGCTACTTTCTACCCACCAACGCAGGGTCCCCCACCCAGTACTCTGAAATAAAATATGATTCCAAAAAAGCAGGAGGCGGTCGACCGCCTCCTGCTTTTTTTAATACTCCGGAAAATGTTATTTGAACTGGTTGGTCAAAACATCAAATGTGATCTGGCTGCCATCCGCTGCTTGCAGGATCAGGTCTGTGCCGTTTACTCCTGTCACTTTGACCTCGCCGCTTTTGGCTGGGGTCTGGTAAAAATTACGGGTATAACTCTCCCGGTCGGCTGAAACCCGCACAACCATCACCAACCCCTGGGTGCTATCGTCTGCGCTCACCCCGGCAGAAACGAGCACGTATTCGCCGCCCACCGAATCTTGCCAGTGATTGACCATGCTCCCTTCCCAGGAATGGATCATCCCACCCGCGCCTTCGAAAATCCCACTCTGGAACGCAGCATCGCTGGCGGCGGGGGCGGCTGGCGCCAAAACCAGGGCTTTGGAGGCGGTGTTCGCCAGACCCGCAGCCGTATCAGCCAGCAGTCGTTTGGAGTTGGTTAATTTTTCTTCGAGGCTGGATTTCATCTGGGGATCCAGGTCCGGATTGAGCAGCGCCTTTTGCAGCGATGCGATGGTTTGCTCCGGGAGGGATACCTGCGGCTGGGCCTGACCCGCCTCTACTCCTTTGCCTGCCGCCGGTAAATCGGCGACGACATTGGGATATCCCCATACCATGTCCGAGGACCAGCGCGGAGTATAAAAAGTACGGGTATCTTTCTTAAGTTCGTTATATAACTGCAGCCATCCAGTGGAGGGCAGGTTGTCCACACCAGCACAGTTGCTGAGGCCAGCCTGAAGGCAGGCCTGCCATTGGGTGAGCACACCGTGAAATTCGACCAGGTAACCCTTGTAATTTACAGAGTAAAGACTGATCAAGGCCCATTGCTCGGCATTCGCCCCACGGCTGTTGTAGATTTCCGGCAGCGGAAAGGCGGGTCGGGTCCCATAAGCCTTATACCACACGTCTTCTCGGGTCCACCCATTCCCACAGGTAACCCGGTTGGGGTCGGAACGAGTGGCGCAGCCATCGGCGGTGCCAAAATCGTAATAATCATACAGGTTGACCGAGTCATAACCATCGGCCCAGGCCCTGGAAACTGCCGCCGAATTCCAGGCAAGTTCAATATCAATGGCCCCGACCGCGTGCACCTGGCTGGAATAGCCATACGAAATCAGCCAACTGTTCACGTCGTTGACCATTTGTGCCCAGGCGATACCGTGCAACCTGGCCTGGCTGGTGGAGGCGCCGATCGTTGTGCCGTAATTTGTGGTGCCAATGCCGACATAGATCTGCGATCCTCGATCTGCACCCGCACAAACGTAATACCCGCGGCCAAAATTTTCCACCGCTGACTTTATTTGGGTGATATTGACCGGGCCCATCCAGAACAAATCGGCACCATATTCAGAATTTACCACCTTCGGTGAACCGAAGTCCAGAACTACGATTGTATTTTGAACCCCGGCCATGGCCGCATCTTTCGCGCCTAACTTGCAGCCATAGTTGTATAAACGAACACTATCTACGGTCAGCATATAGATGCTGGATGAATACAGCGGCGGTGTCCCTGCCGGGAGCGGGGTGGAGGTCGGTGAAGGAGTTGGAGAGGGTTCAGGGGCCAAACTGATAAACGGAAAGTAACCCGTATAAACAGGTGTCAATGCCGGCAAGAATTGGCGGCTCACACTTTTTGAGAAAATGGGTTTTTGGATTGCCAGGATTGCGATTAAGCTGAAAAGGCTGATATATTTGAAAAGCTGCCGCCGGTCCATCCTTTACTCCCTGTTATTTAGCACAGTCTCAATTCTCCTGGTTCTTGATGCAATAATTGTTCCAGGAGAATAAAACACCGATATTTGGCGAGAACGGGTCATACTCAGATTATATTACTTTGGAAACTCTACAAACCAATCAAACCCTGCCCATACATTTTGCATTATTTCTTTGATTTCGCACCAATCATATCATATTTACTTCGACAGGATCAGCATAGAACAAATGATATAATTATTATATGCCTTCCATCGTCGCCCTGGATATTGAAACCACCGGTCTGGACCCGCAAAAAGACGCCATTACAGAAATCGGCGCAGTCCGTTTCAACGGGCGCCGCGTCGAAGATGAATGGACCACGCTGGTCAACCCTAACCGCCCGATTCCCCCCATGATCACCAACCTGACGGGGATTACCAACGAAATGGTGCGCAATGCCCCGCCCATCCATTCCATAATTCACGAACTGGCCGATTTCGTCGGTAATGCACCTGTTTTAGGGCATTCCGTGCGGTTTGACCTCTCGTTCTTGCAGCGCAACAATATCCTGCTGGACAACGAATTTTTGGATACCTATGAGCTGGCATCTGTTTTAATGCCCACCGCTACCCGTTATAACCTGGGCGGGCTGGCATCCCAATTAGGCATTCTGCTGCCGGCGACGCATCGCGCCCTGGATGATGCCCGCTGTACCCATGCATTATATGTGGATCTCTACGAAAAAGCGTTGGAACTGCCCGTCGAACTGATCGCAGAATTTGTACGCCTGAGCGAACCATTCGATTGGGGCGCCAGCCTGCTTTTTTCTCGCATTCTGCGTGAGCGCTGGCAGCAGCCTTTAAAAAGCAAGCCTGAGCATGCCCACGTTTTCAATTTCCCTTCCGTTGCCCTCCAGCCGCCTTTGAAACCCGTTGAAACCCCGGCTCCGCTCGATCCGGATGAAATCGCTGCCTTGCTGGAATATGGCGGGCCTTTTTCGCGTTATTTTCCGGCGTACGAACAGCGCCCGCAGCAGGTGGAAATGATGCGCGCCGTGACCCATGCCCTTTCTTATGGTCAGCACCTGATGGTTGAGGCCGGGACCGGCACCGGAAAATCCTTTGCCTATCTGGTGCCCGCCGCGCTCTGGTCCACCACCAACGATCTGCGGGTGGTGATTTCGACCAACACCATCAATTTGCAGGACCAATTAATCAAAAAAGATATTCCTGATTTATGCAAAGCATTGGGCATCGAATTGCGCGCGACTGTCCTCAAAGGCCGCTCCAATTACCTTTGCCCGCGCCGTCTGGAAATCATGCGCCAGCGCGGACCTGAATCAGTTGAGGAAATGCGCGTGCTGGCGAAGGTATTAGTCTGGTTGAACCAGGATGGGAGCGGCGATCGCAACGAGATTAATTTAAACGGTCCCATTGAACGTGACAAGTGGATGCGTCTTTCGGCGGAGGACGAGGGCTGCAGGGCAGAAGTCTGTATGAGCCGCACGGGCGGCAGCTGTCCATTTTACCAATCCAAGCAAGCTGCCCAGACAGCCCATATTATTATCGTTAACCACGCCTTGCTGCTTTCGGATGTGGCGACCGGCAGCCGCGTGCTGCCTGAGTATGATTACGTGATCGTCGATGAAGCCCACCACCTGGAGCCCGCCACAACCAACGCCTTGAGCTACCGCGCCACCCAGGGAGATTTGGCACGTTTGCTGCGCGAATTGGGGGGAACCTCCAGCGGCATTTTAGGACGGCTGCTGACTGCTGCGAAGGAATTGCTGCGGCCTTCAGATTTTGCCGCGTACAACCAGGCCATCCAGCGCGCCACAGACCTGGTTTTTCGCCTGGAACATGATTTCATCCAATTTTTCCGGTCCATCGAGGCCTTCCTTGAAGAACGCCGCGAAGGCCGCCCGGTGAGTTCCTATGGGCAGCAGGAGCGCATAATCCCTGCCACGCGCACTTTGCCCATCTGGACCGATGTCGAAATCTCCTGGGATTCAGCGAGCGAGACTTCTGGCTTGCTGCTCAATCTGGTGTCCGATCTCCACAAATCGATCGGCAGCGATGGCGATAACCTGCCCGAAGAACTGGAAGACCTGCAGGGCAACCTGGCAGATATCCACCGCCGGATGAGCGAAGCGCGCACGAACTTGCAGGGGCTGGTCAATGATCCCCAAATGAACCTGATTTATTGGGCGGAAATTCAATCCAACAACGCGCAAATTGCCCTCCAGGCTGCCCCGCTGCATATCGGTCCCTTGATGGAAAAGTTTTTATGGAACGAAAAAGCAAGCTTGATTTTGACCTCGGCCACCCTCACTGCTCACGGCGAATTTGACTATATTCGCAGCCGGTTGAATGCGGAAACTGCCGATGAGCTGGCGCTTGGCTCCCCGTTTGACTACGAGACCTCGGCCCTGCTCTACCTGGTCAACGATATTCCCGAACCGGCGGATCAGAACAATTACCAGCGCGCCGCCGAACAATCGATCATCCGCGTCGCCAAAGCCACTCACGGTCGCATGCTGGTTTTGTTCACATCTTATGCCCAGCTCAAGCGCACCTCCCAGGCCATCGCCGGCCCCCTGGCAGCGGATGATATTCAGGTATACGAACAGGGTGAGGGCGCCTCGGCGAACACTTTGCTCGAGAATTTTCGCGAGGCCGACCAGGCTGTACTGCTTGGTACGCGCGCTTTCTGGGAAGGGGTCGATATCCCGGGTGAGGCGCTTTCAGTTTTAGTAATCGTCAAACTGCCGTTCGATGTGCCTTCGGACCCGATCATTGCCGCCCGTTCCGAGACCTTCGATGATGCATTCAATGAATACAGCCTGCCGGAGGCGATTTTACGTTTTCGCCAGGGTTTCGGACGTTTGATCCGCACCCAATCTGACCGGGGTGTGGTCGTGATCCTGGACCGCCGCGTGCTGACCAAGCGCTATGGCAAGGCTTTTATCGAGTCACTGCCCACCTGCAAACTGCGGGTCGGCCCGATGGCCGACATCCCTGCCGCCGCCGCGCGCTGGCTAAATTTATAAAAAAAAGAGGCTGCCTTTCGGCAGCTTTTATTTATCCTTCTGAGACCCACCAACCCTGCAGGTGCGGTTCTTCTCGCGGCTGCAGCACCTCCACTTTGCCAAGTTCCAACCACAAAACCGCCGGGCGCGGCGCCAGGTTGTAATTGGACGACATCGCCAGATGGTAAGCCCCGGCAACCGGCATGGCGATAAAATCGCCCCGGTCCACCGGCGGCAGCCAGACCTCTTCAATCAACCGGTCGCCGGTTTCACAAAATTTTCCCACCAGCGCCGTCTTGCGTTTTACCGGCGAATTAGGCAGATCGACCCGCACCGCGGTGTAACGAGCCTGATACAGCGCCGGGCGCAAATTATCCGCCATACCCCCATCGACCGCCGTAAAATATGTCCCATCGGCGGCTTTTTTACTGGTGCCGACAGTGTATACGACCACGCCCGCCCGGGCAACGATCATCCGCCCCGGCTCGATGATTAATTTCGGCAACGGCCAACCCCTGCGCGCGCAGCCCTGCTGTATGGCCTGGCTCACTGCTTCGATCCAGGGCTGCGGATTCTCCTGCGGGTCGTCCAGAGTATACGGCACGCCCCATCCGCCGCCCGGGCTGAACTCCTCCGGGATCCAATCCTCCGCTTCAGCCAGTTCCAACAGGATATCCACCGCCTTACGATAAGGCTCAATTTCAAACACCTGCGAGCCCAGGTGGGTATGCAGGCCGGACAAATGCAGCCATTCGCTGGCCTTTGCCCGCCGGATGCCTTCAGCAGCCTGCCCATCCGAAACGGGCAGCCCGAACTTGCTGGCGGGATGAGCTGTCTGGCGGTAGGCATGGGTGTCAACCAGCAGACCGGGGGTAATGCGCAGCCAGATGCGCGCCGTTTTCTTTGCCCTGGAACATAACTGTTCCAAAAAAGCCAGTTCCTCGAGGCTGTCCACGACAATCGCCTGCACCCCCCAACTCACCGCCGCCTTTAATTCTGCCTGGGATTTATTGTTTCCATGCAAATGCACTCTTTCAGGGGTGAAACCCGCCTGGCGGGCCACTTCCAGTTCACCCATGCTGACCACATCGACCCCCAGTCCCATTTTTTCAAGGCGGGTCGCCATCGTCCGTGAGAAATAGGCTTTGGCGGCATAGGTAATTTCCGCCTTGCCAGGATACATTTGCGCCAATAAACTTTTCAACAGGTTGACCTGGGTAGAAATGGTTTCCGCATCATATAGATATAACGGAGTGCCCCATTTTCCAGCCAGATCTGCCAGGCTGTGCCCGGCAACCGCCAGGCTGCCGGAAGAATTGATCGTGGCGGTCAGCGGAAATAAATCAAGCCAGGTCCGCGCCATGCATTATTCCTTCTCCTGGTTTACTTCCTGGCTTACTGCTTCACTGGAGGCGATATGATATTCGCTGGGGTGTTCGTTTTCCTCAAACGAAGAAATAACAATGATCGCATTGGTCACATTGTGGCCCGGGTTTCGCCAGCGGTGGGTACTTTGCGCCGAAAAAATGAGCGAATCACCCGATTCCATCAAAAAACGCTGCCCATCGACGTCGTATTCCAACTGCCCGCGCAGGCAAAACACAAACTCATGCCCCGAGTGCAGCATGCCGTGCGGGCCACTGCTTCCGCCGGATTCCAGGGTGAGCATAAATGCTTCCATTCGGCCGATAAAATGCTCGCCGCCCAGACCTTCCCACAAACCACGCATGAAGGGCACCCGCGTACGCTGGTTAGCCTTACAAAAAACGACTTTTTCCCTTTGTTTTTCCTGGCGGAAGAATGCCATAATCGGCACTTCTAATGCAGACGCCAGCTTGGTTAATGTACTGACCGACGGTGAGGTCAATCCGCGTTCAATCATACTTAATGCGTTCGCCGAAAGACCGCTGCGCCGTGCAAGGGCGCGCATTGAAATCCCGCGTTCGTCCCGTAAAATTCGCAATCTTTGACCAACATCAATCGATGCGGCCTCATTTTCAAAGGTGTCCAACGCAACCTCCTAACGTGGATATTTAGGTGGGATGATTATAGCCCTATTATATTTATAAATATAGTCAAGAGTCATACAGTCGTGTGGTCTCTGGTCGCATAGTTAATAACTGCCCAGGACTGGCTAAGCCAGGTCAGGCAGCAGCTACATACCTATTATGAAACCAATTCCTGCCAGCTTCAATCCGGATCGGAAAGCGGCGCAGATTTTCGCCACAAGATGATGCAGGCTACAGACCCAATCAGACTGGCCAGTAAACCAAGCCAGACATCTATAGGCCAATAACGGAAGCTGTAGTAATGTTCTCCTGCGGTAGCGTTGACGCTAAGCCATTGGGAGGGTAATTGTGTCACCGGAGTTTGATCTCGCCAGGCATACCAACCGCTCCAATAATATTCTTGAACCACCAATTGACCTGCCGGTGCGTCGGGGCAAGTAACGTCGATATTTCCACCCCGCGATTGCGCCTTGCAGGCGATCTTTTGGTCACCGGCTTGAATATACGCATATTCATTTTCGGGATGCGACACCACATTTATGCCCCAAAAAGTCTGGATAAAATTGGGAGAATTCTTATCGACTTCATCGCGAGTTCCTTCCAGGTTTAGTGGAGGATTTTCATGATCCTTCCAATCCCATTGCCGAATGCCGATGCCAAGTTTCATACCGGCCTCAATTTCCGGTATTAACCAATAATGCTCGCCAAACGGAGAATTCACCCATTGGCTGGAATCGGTTTTTAGAAGCTGGACAGTTTGATATACCAGCGGGTCAACATTGTTCGTCACTAACCAATATTGGCTAAACTCATAGGCCTGAAACAGCCCAACGGCAAGTGGAATGAATAAAATAAAAACCGTGTCAACCGCAAACCAGGGTCGGGTGATGTCGAGATTATTTCTGAGCAGGGCAATCTTGGGCCATTTAAATTTTAATAGTCCTTCCAACCCCCAACCCGATAGGACCAGAATCAAAGGATTCGCCAGACCGGCAATCAGAGACGGATGGCGTACTCCCTCGGCAGGTGGAAGCAAATTGGCTACCAGCTTGAGTGTAGTAGCGCTGGCAGTCAGATATACCAGGCCAATCCCAACCAGGAAAAATAACAGCAGGCGAAACTGCGAACGTGGCACGAAACGCAGGGCCAGAATTGCCAGTAATACCGGTATCCATCCCAGAAAATTGACATATAGATATGGATATGGAGCCGGCTTCAGAATATCAGTCTGATAAAATGGCAAATCGTGGATCACCAAATTGAGTGGAATATACTCCAGCGCTTGGGCCATTCTAAACTCAGGATCAACATTCTTGACAATATTGGGGTAAAAATGCAGCAGCGGCACCAGGAAGACCCCAGCTAACAGTACAGCTAAAATCGCGGCCAGTACATATTCTTTCCAAAGTGAGCGCAGACGCGGATGCCCGGGGAAAAAGACCAGAAATGCCGGAAAAATCCCTAAAGCCAGGCCCACTTGCAGATATCCCTGACCAGATAAGATCGCCAGGGCCAGGGTGATCGCCAACAGGATGGCATACCTCCGTTTGCCGGTGAGCGCCAGCGCAAGCCCGGGGGCAATCACCAGGCTGCAAGCCACTGTTGACAGCAGCACCCCAGTTGTACCCAGTTCCATGCGCCCAGCCACGTGACCGCCTACCACAGCCATGCAAGCACACCATAAACGAGCCACTCGTCCCATACCCAACACCTTGCCCAGCCACCATTGGGCAATCCCTGCCAGGAACAGGCTAAAAATCAGAACGAGTTTAGAACCATTTACTACCCCCCAGATGAGTGTAACCACAGGGATCAAGGGATAGAGCAAACTGCCATGCAGCTCGGCAAAAGCCGGCGCACCGCCACGCTCAAAACCATTCCAAAAAATGCAGGTTCCACATTCCGGGAGCAGGGTCCAGGCAAAATTGGTCTGTATGGATGACGCATATTCATTACCAATCGGCCAGGCTAATTGGTCAAAATTTAGATACGCGCGGCCAACGAACAGAGCCCAAAGCAGGATGACCGTAATTTCAAGAATACTACCTTTTGAAATTCGCAGGGAAAAGATGCGCCGCCAACCAGGTATAAGAACTTCATTCCACCATTGGGTGCCGTGTTGACGCAAGACACCCAAACCATGAAAGACCTTAAAAATCAAATTATTTCGAAAATTACCTGCCGGGTGCATCGACTCCGGCAGACTAACGATCGGTTCTGATGGTTGAGGTAGCATTAATTGTCCCCATAAATAAATTATTAGTCCCCACGCCCAACTGACAACGAAACCATTATATAGCCGATCCGGAAAATGTTTCCCTCTGGAAAACTTGCAATCTGTTTACATGTGGAATTTTTTTGGCATAGAAAACTGGTGATAAAACACGGGGTGTATTTGTGACAGCGTTCACTATTAGCACGCGATTGATTGTGATACATCTTATAATGCGTCACAATCCTTCACAGGTCAGTTATGAAACGATCAAGAACCCTTCTATTTAGTTTTTTGTGCCTGGCGGTAATTTCAGTTTCTGGGCTGTGGCTTTTCTCGCCGCAGCAGGTCTCCGCTCAATGCAGCACTCCTTCATCTTGCAAAACCTGCCATGAGGTTCAGGCTCAAAAATCGGTTAATTTTGAGGGCGATTGGCACATTCAGCACTCATTTGTAGATTTTTGCGCCGAGTGTCATGGCGGAAACCGCCTATCGATGGATACGAATACTGCCCACCAGGGCATGGCGACGACCCTGGTCCAGATGTCTCCTAATTGTGTAAGCTGCCACGAGGAAGATCTGGCCAGCAAGTTCGGCGTGTATGGGACCCAGTTAGGGATAAATGATCCGGGTGTGTTGGAACGCGCCCGCCAGGCGGCAGCATCCGCTGCCAGCAGCAAACCCGCATTTCTACCCCTCAACCCATTGGCGATCCCGCTGCCAGGATCGTCAAAATCGAATACCGTCCCGGCTGCGCCGACGATAGTGCTGCCACCCGATCCGGCGGATACCAAAAACACCGTTCTGGCGCTGGTCTTTATTGCCCTGGTGGGCGTTGGGGGAACCTCTGTCGCCTGGAATGAACAGCGCCGCCGAGTGCAGTCCGTGCAGTCCCGCGGCTACCTGACCTGGATTTGGAGTCAACTGCGCAATCCGGTCTGGTCACCCTACGCCGCCGGTGTGCTGTTAGGATTTATCGCCATCCTGGCGGTGGTGTCAGCCCATCATTTATTGAGCGCTTCCGGCGGGACAGCCGCGATTGCCAGTTCAGCCCTGAACGCTGTGGCGCCCGATTTCACCGAAAGCAACATTTACTTCCACTACCGCATTCCTCCCGGCCTGCTCACCTGGGAAGTGCTGCTGTTGGCGGGCATGTTCCTGGGCGGCTTTATCTCGGCTGTATTGAGCGGCACTTTCCGCCTGCGCTGGAATGATGACAAAAAATGGGAGCGGATTTATGGCCCGCAAAAATGGAAGCGTTTCGTGGTAGGGTTTATCGGCGGAATCATCATTCAATACGGAGCCAGCATCGCCGGCGGCTGCACCAGTGGGCTGGCGATCTCCGGTGGAATGCTGCTGGCGCCTTCGGCCTTCATTTTCATGGCCGGTATGTTTACATCTGGGATTGTGGTAGCCTTGATCGTCTACCGCAGGAAATATTGAGGCGAACATGAATCAAACTATCTGGCTGGCTGTCCCCATCGGCGCAATATTTGGCTTCGCCCTGGCCCGCGGCGGGTTGACCCGTTATTCGAACATCGTCGGCGTTTTCCGGTTTACCAACCTGACCGTGATTAAATTCATGCTTACGGCGCTGTCGGTTGCCATGATCGGCCTGTACCTGATGAAAGGCCTGGGGATGATCCAGTTTCCAAACGTGCCGGAAACCTATATCGCCGGAAACCTGATCGGCGGTTTGGTCTTCGGCATCGGCATGTCGCTCACCGGTTACTGACCGGGCACCTGTGCCGCCGGGTCCGGCGAAGGAAAACTCGATTATCTGCTCTCCGGCATTCTGGGCATGCTGGTCGGGGCTTTCATTTATGGGCTTACTTATCTCAAAGTCTTTCCGGTCATTGCCCGCATCGGATATATTGGTCCCAAAACCCTGCCTGACATCACCGGGTTGAACCCGTTTTTGTTGGTCGGAATATTTGTGGCCGCTGTGCTGCTGCTGTTTTACTTTTTGGAGCGCGGTTTAATCCGCAAGGACAAGCTCGACGAATAATCGGGGGTTAAATACAGATCTCCAAACAGTTACGCTGTTTGGAGATCTGTATTTTTTAGAATAAACCTACGACCTGGCCGGTATCCAGGTCGATATCCACGTCAAAGAAGGCCGGACGAGTCGGCAGGCCGGGCATGGTGCTGATCGCGCCGGCGATTGGGTAAACAAACCCCGCTCCCACTGAAGCGCGGATGTCGTGGATCGGGATGCGGAAACCTTTGGGCACCCCTTTTAACTCGGGATCGTGGCTCAAGCTGAGGTGGGTCTTTGCCATACACACTGGCAGGCGGTCAAACCCCAGGCGGGTGTACTCTTCGACCCGGGCTTCGGCCTCCGGGCTGTAATCAACCCCATCCGCCCCATAAATTTCGCGGGCGATGGCCTCGATTTTTTCTTTAATCGACCATTCTAACGGGTACAGGAACTTTAAATTCCGCCGGTTTTTGGGCTGCCTGGACCACCGCTCGCGCCAGATCCAGTGCGCCTTCGCCGCCTTCTTCCCAATGGTTTGAAACGACCGCCGCCTGCGCCCCGCCGCGTTCCACAGCGGCTGTGCACAGAAAATCCAGCTCTTTTTGGGTGTCGGTGGCAAACTTATTGACTGCCACCACTACCGGGACGCCAAATTTTTGGGCATTGGCGATGTGCTGCAGCATATTCACGACCCCGGCTTCGAGCAGGGGCAAATTTTCATTGGTATACGCCGGGTCCAGCGGCCGCCCGGCGATCACTTTCGGGCCGCCGCCGTGCATTTTTAATGCCCGGACGGTAGCCACCAGCACCACCACATTCGGGCGCAAGCCGGAATAGCGGCACTTGATATCAAAGAATTTCTCCATGCCCATATCCGAACCGAAACCCGATTCGGTGATCACAAAATCCGCCAGTTTGAGGCCAATCATATCCGCCAGGATTGAGGAATTGCCGTGGGCAATGTTGGCAAACGGCCCGGCGTGCACCAGGGCCGGCGTGCCTTCCAGGGTCTGCATCAGGTTGGGCTTGATCGCATCTTTCATCAAAACGGTCATCGCCCCCGCCACCCCCAGATCGTCGCAGGTTACCGCGCGCCCGCTTTTATCCAAACCGATCACGATCTGCGCAAACCTGGCGCGCATATCGCGCAGGCTGGTGGTCAGGGCTAAAACCGCCATGATCTCGCTGGCTACAGTGATGTCAAAACCAGTCTCGCGTTCATTGCCGGTTTCACTTTCGCCCTGCCCGATGGTAATTTTGCGCAGCAGTCGGTCGCTGGTATCAATCACCCGCCGCCAGGTGATGGTCTGGGGGTCAATATCCAGCCGGCAGAAACGCCGGCGTTCTTCCGGGGTCAACTGCTCCGGGTCGTCGACCGTGATCCCCAATTTTTCTTTCCTGCCGGTCATCGCCGCGCCGAAACTGCGTTTACCGCGTTTGTCCTTGGGAAACAGGCGGATAAACATCTGCTCATCCGTCGCGCTGGCTTCGTGCAGCATGCGCACATCGATTGCCGCCGCGACCAGGTTGTTGGCGGCGGTGATGGCGTGGATGTCTCCCGTCAGGTGCAGGTTGAAATCCTCCATGGGGATGATCTGGCTGTACCCGCCGCCCGCCGCCCCACCCTTGATGCCAAAGGTCGGCCCCTGGCTGGGCTGGCGGATGCAGGTCATCACCCGGTATCCTAAATGGGCGCCCAACGCCTGGCTCAACCCAACCGTGGTCGTCGTTTTTCCTTCACCCAGGGGCGTGGGGGTAATTGCGGTTACGTCCACGTACACCCCATTGGGGATATCCTTCAAGCGGTCCAGGATTTGCAGTTTGATTTTTGCTTTGTAAGGCCCGTACAGCTCCAATTCTTCGGGCAAAATCCCCAATTCACCCGCCACCCGCAGGATCGGTTTTATGGCTGACGCCTGCGCAATTTCAATATCCTGCGGCACCGGAGAAATCCGGTGCAGGTCAATCGCCTGGAATGGTTTGGACCCGGGTACTTTTTCAGAACTCATACAATCCTCCATGCTTACAGAAATCAAGCAAAATAATCTTAATCACCCAAACATGTGCCCACCCGGCGGGCGGTATCCACCCACACATGGTCTAAAGGTACGCTGCGCCGTTTGCCGACGACGTCCTTGATCGGCACCGGCTCCGTCCCATTATTCTTGATTGCCACCATCACCCCGGTCAGGCCGTTGGCGATATAAGCCGCGGTGCTGCTGCCCAATTCTGTCCCCAGCAAACGGTCCACCGCGGAAGGGGTTCCGCCGCGCTGCACATAACCTAAAATGGTCACCCTGGATTCCAGTCCGGTCAGGATTTCTAACTGCTGCGCCAGGCGCATCGTCTTTCCGGTCTGGTTGGCCTGAAATTCAAGCAGCCTGGCTTCCGCTTCGCCGCTCTCTTTATTCGATTTGGCCTTTTCTTTGTCCTTTAAGAGATTCTGGTAAACCGCGTCATCT
This sequence comes from uncultured Chloroflexia bacterium, assembly GCA_963743005.1. Lineage (GTDB taxonomy): Bacteria > Chloroflexota > Anaerolineae > Anaerolineales > Anaerolineaceae > CAVUNY01. The sequence goes on from CAVUNY010000003.1 coordinate 205,564, forward strand.
TCCACGGTCATAGCCCCTTCTGAAACCGCCACGATACTGAACCGCTTCCCGCCCCGGCTGCGCTCCATGATGGCTTCCGCAATCTTTTGTATATCGAAGGGAATTTCCGGGATCAGGATCACGTCCGCGCCGCCGGCGATCCCGGCGCCGAGGGCCAGCCACCCGGCATTATGCCCCATCAATTCCACCAGGATGATTCTGTGGTGGCTATGCGCAGTGCTGTGCAGGCGGTCGATTGCATCCGTGGCGATGCCCAGCGCCGTGTCGAAACCCAGGGTCACATCCGTGTTGGCGACGTCGTTATCGATCGACTTGGGCATGGTGATGATATTCAACCCTTTTTTCATCAGGCGGTAGGCATTCTTATGCGTGCCCCCACCCCCAATGCACACCAGGGCATCCAAATGGTGGCGGTTGTAGGTTTCAACCATGGCATCTGTCATATCCATCAACTTCCCGCCAATAGGCATCCTATGGGGTTTATCGCGGCTCGTGCCCAGGATCGTGCCGCCCACCGTCAGGATCCCGGAAAGAGACGATTCGTTTAAAATAATCATACGGTCCTGCATCAGGCCCACAAAGCCATCGAAAAATCCGATCAACTGTAAACTGTATTCACCATGTGCGGATTTTCCCAACCCGCGCAGGGCAGCGTTTAGCCCCGGGGTATCTCCGCCAGCCGTCAGAACACCCACAATTTTTGACATGCGAAACCTCCAGTCAGGGAACTCACCAATAGTAAACCTGTACCCCCATTATATACGTTTCAAGGTCCCGTGATTCTGATATTGCGCAGGAATCCACAAAATGCCTGAGCAGATGTCCGCAGACCGGCGGACGATTAAAAGAAAATACTTCCCATCGCTGAGAAGTATTGTGGGGCGAGAGGGGGTCGAACCCTCACGATGTCACCATCGACGGATTTTAAGTCCGTTGCGTCTGCCTATTCCGCCACCGCCCCATTGCCTATATTGTATCTTAAGCCCCTGTGGCGTCAACCCTCTGACACCCGGTAAATATCTGATTTTTCCCCACCGGTCACAAGCTTAAATCGCCCAGCTTCTTTTCATACATGCGGTGCTTCTTATAAAACTGGATGCCGAAATTGCGCATCTCGTTTTGCATTCGCTCGTTCTCGACCCCGATCTGGACGACATCGATATGCTCGAAACGGCTTTCCTGGATCGTCTTATACATCTCGCTGAAGAGCAGCGCCGTCCCGCCCATGCCGCGGTACTGGTCCACCAGGCCCATGCCGTTGATATTGAGCCATTTTGTGCGGCGCAGTTCAATTAACAGCCGCGCCCAGCCAAAGGGCAGCACCCTGCCGCCGGTGCGCTGGATGGCAGCGGAAATATCCGGGTACGCAAACAGGAACCCCACCGGCTCCTCTTCGTGATATACGATCTTAATCAGCCTGGGATCCGCGAACCAGAGTATTTGATCCGCCATGGTCAGCGCTTCATCATCGGTCAAGGGGGTGTTGCCGCTCGTTCCTTCCACCGCCTGGTTGTATAAATCGCGCAGTTTGGGGACCAACCGGTACAGATCCTTTCGCGTGCGAAAGCGTGAGACGCGCAGCCCTTTTTTCTCCTGGACCAACCGGGAAACTTCATGGATCTTTTCCGGAAAGACCAGGCTCCGGTCCAGGTACCCCGAGACTGTTTCTCCCGCTGGCATAAAGCCGTATGCCTCTACCAGCCGGGGATAATATTCCGGGTTGTAGGGTATCCCCAACGCCGGGCGGTGGTCGAATCCTTCGACCAGCATACCCAATCCGTCCAGTGTGGTGAACCCCTTGGGGCCAATTATGCGGTTTAGATTCCGGTTGCAGGCCCAATCGCTGCCGGCCTCGAACAGCCCGTAGGCTGCGTCTGGATCGTTCTCGCACTCGAACAGGTAAAAGAATGCGCTGGCTTCGTGATTATATTCGTTATAATGCCGGTTTTCCAGCACTGCCAGCCGCCCGATGAAGCGACCTTTCTCTTCCGCCATGAAAAACCCGGCCTGCGAGTGGGCATAGAAGGGGTGTTCGCGCGGGTTCAACTGGCGCGCGGCATCGAAATTCAGCGGCGGCACCCACTGCGGGATATCGCGATAAATTTGGAATGGCAGTTCCAGAAAGGATCGGCGCTCCTGTTTTTGAGTGGGATCAATTGGAAAAATTTTCATTTTTTCCCCTTCAACTGCTTGTAGAGCCGCGCGTAGGTAGAGGTGAGATGAATAAATGGGGACGAAAGCCGGCCCGTGATGCTTGCCTGGGCTATGACCCTGCGCAGTTCATCCGCCGTCTGAAATGGGGGCACCTGAAAGGTGGCCCGCCCGACCTCGCGCAGGGTGTGCGCATCCGAACCCGCCGTGCCGCACAACTGGTGCTCCCTGGCATAATCCGCCGCCAGGAGGTTGATCTCGCTCCACTGGCAGCGAGCGTTGAACACCTCAATCGCATCCACGTATGGCGTAATCGCCTGCAGGTCAGGCAGCGCCCAGCCGTGCCGGCGCAGGTCGAAGGGGTGAGAAACGGAGATGAATGCGCCCTGCGCCTTTAATTTCTCAATCGCCAGCATGGGATCCAATCCTCGCGGCAGTTCTTCCTGAACAAACGCCACCAGCAGCTCGCCGCGGGTAGTCAGCAGTTCTTCACCCACGATGACCAGCTCCGGGTCCAAATCCCTGGCTTTCAGCGCGCCCTGGATGGTGTTATGGTCGGTGATCACCAGGCGGTCGACGCCGCGTTGGCGTGCGGTCTCCACCAGGCGGTTAATATCGGTAAGGCTGTCCCGTGAATAATGGGTATGGCAGTGAAATTCAACTCTCAGCAGGTTGTCCATGATCAGCTTGCAGTCCTAAAAAATCGCGGGAGAAAAACCAGACGCCCAGACCCAATCCCATCCCGAACCAGAGCGTCGCCAGGCGAATGAGCAGGGTCGCCGCTGAAGCGGTCGCGGCGGGGATCCCACCCAGCAGGGTCAGCATGCCGGCGATCGAGGCTTCCGCCGCGCCTAACCCGCCCGGCAGGGCCGAGACCGCCCCCACCACGGTCGAAAATGAGAGGGTGAATACCGCCAGCGAGAAAAGATCCCAACCAGGCGGCAGTCCCAGTCCAAGCAGCAGCAGGTAAAATCCAATGCCTTCTCCCAACCAGGAGAGCGCGCCCAGGCTCACCGCTAATACCGTGGCCCCCGGGCGGAACAAGGAAAAACTGCCCGCGTAAAATTCGCGCAGGCCGCCGACCAACTTGCGCAGCGGGCGGATGCGCTCACCCTGATCCAGGATCCACAGCGCAGCCGGTCGAATCTGGGAGATGACGACCACGCCCAATAATCCGGAAAGGATTAAGGCAAACGCCGGCCAATAACGGGGGTAGGCGATCACCCCGATAGTCGAAAGACCCAACACCGCCAGCCCATCGCTGATCCGTTCCGCGACCACCACCGATATGCCCCGCGCCACCGGGATCCCGGTCAGCGACTGCAGCCAGACGCCTTTCAAGGCTTCGCCGACTTTCCCCGGCGTGACTGCGAGGGGGAAACCCGCGATGAACAGTCGCAAACTTTGCCGCCAGGCCAACCGGTCCGCGCCGATCTGGCGCATATAAAAATGCCATTTCAGGAAGCGCAATCCGTAATTAAAAAGCGTGAAGCCCAGCGCCGCCGGAAACATCCACCAATTGAACAGGCGGATTTGCTGGCCCACCTGCTGCAAATCACCCACCAGGCCGAGCCCCACCAGGGCTACCACGCCCAACAGCAAACCTGGCACCATCCGCCGCAGCAGTGTCCCCAGATCGTATTTCGATTGAGAATTGGCCTCTTGCATAAGTCGATTATAGTGCATCCTTACCAGATCACTCCATGCCGCCCTGAAATTTGGTAAAATCTGTCTGGAAGGAATTGTCAACTACCACCCGCTCGCTCTGCGCCCCTAAAAGGGAAGCGGCTGGCTTGTAACTGGAGAATAGAGTGCCTAAATTACAAAACCGTTTTCTCGTCTCCGCTACATTAGCCCCTAAGAAGGGTTGGGGCCAGATACACCCTAGGGCTGTTCGGCAGGTTGACACGGGGAGAACAATTCCTCGCCAGGTTTCCAAGCCTGGGGCTACCTCACTACGGTTCCGCTTACGTTCCGATTTGGCAACTTACTTACTGTTGTCAAAACTCATCTACAGCGTCTCACCTCACTGAGAGCTAACCGAAGCATCTGGACCATTTGTTCTATTATACCATGCAAAGGAGACGGCGCTATCCTCCACCCGTTGAAGCAGAGTGGTTTCCAGCGCCAAATGATTATGAATCCAAACAACTTGTCCCCCCATACCGTTATCCATCCGGATGTTGCCAGGGCCATTCAGGCGGGTTATCCGGTCGTCGCGCTCGAATCGGCGGTCATTACCCATGGATTGCCCCGGCCCGAGAATCTGGAGCTGGCAATCAATCTGGAGCAGGAAATCCGCGCCCAGGGCGTGGTTCCGGCAACCATCGCCATTCTGGATGGGAAAATCCACATTGGCCTGACGCCAGCCCAATTGGAACGTCTGGCAGCCGAACCGGGTGCGCGTAAAATCAGCCGGCGAGACTTCGGTATCGCCATCGCTCGCGGCGAATGCGGCGGCACCACCGTCTGCGGGACGCTGATCGCGGCCCATTCCGCCGGCATTAAGGTCTTTGCCACCGGCGGCATCGGCGGGGTTCACCGCGGTTCGACTTTCGATATTTCCGCAGACCTGCCAGAATTGAGCCGCAGGCCATTGGTGGTGGTGTGCGCCGGCGCAAAAGCTATCCTGGACCTGCCCAATACGCTGGAGTATCTCGAAACTTGCGGGGTCCCGGTCATCGGTTACCAAACGGACGAATTTCCAGCTTTCTATTCTCGTAAAAGCTGCCTGGCGGTAAATTTCAATGCCCAAACCCCGGCAGAAATTGCGGCAATCGCCCGCGCCCAGTGGACGCAGGGGTTGGAAAATGCGGTATTGGTGGGAAACCCTCCCCCCTCGGAGAGCGCTCTGGAGTCAGAAAAGGTAGAAATAGTCATCCAACAGGCATTAGCCGACGCCACAGAGGCTGGAATTCACGGGGCCGCAATGACGCCTTTCCTGCTGGATCGGGTTAACCAGCTAAGTCATGGAGCCAGTATGGAAACCAATTTAGCGCTGCTGCGCAACAATGCCCGCCTCGCGGCCCAGATCGCGCGCGAACTGGTCGTGCCAACCTTGCCCTCTGTTTGAGGAAAACGAAATTATAAAAACAAACCGCGTTCAGTTGAATGCGGTTGGTTTTTTTATTACTATTGTGCCGGGGTCCACGTCGGCGCATGGGTGAGGGTGGGCGTAACCGGGGTCATCGTCCAAGTTGGCGCGTGGGTCGCGGTAGGCGTGACCGGGGTTGGGGTCCAGGAAGGCACCGGCGTTTTGCTCGGCACCGTTGCGGTCGGCGTCCAGGTATAGGTTGGGGTCGGAGTATAGGTAGGGGTGACCGTCGGCGTAAAGGTGTTCGTCGGGGTGATGGTAGGGGTCAAAGTGGGAGGATTTCCGGTAATCGTAAACCGCCCGGTGACCTTATAGATCGTGCCGGTGAACATATTGTATTCATAATCTCCCGCCAGCCATTGATCCTGAGAAGGTTCGCACAGCGAATACGCGTAACCGCCGGTACTGGCTGCCCACGGCGCAGATTCTACACACATCACGTGCTTGTCTGAAAGCCGGATCCACATCGCAGTCCACTGCGCGCCGTTATTCATCTTGTCGAAACTAAACGTGGCATATAGTTTGGTGATTGGGTTCTCGAAGGTTGTGCCCGGTTCGATTGGTTGAAAATCTTTCTGATTGATTGCTAGCGAGAACTGCGGGCGGCTGAAGACCGCATCTGGATTGGCCGTGACGGTCGAAGTAAATTGCAGGAAGACATCCGTTGGGATAAAAGGCGTGGGGGTGATGGATGTGGTCGGGGTGATGGTTGGCGTCAGGGTTTGCGTTGGCGTCAGGGTCACCGTGGCGGTGGCGGTGTTGGTGGGGGTATTGGTCACGGTGGGGGAAGGCGGAAAAACCTGGTAAATCACAGGTTCGGCATAACGGTTCAGCATGATCGCCACCCCTATCAAAATAATCGCCACAAAAATCGACCGGCGTCCCCGCCATATCAGCGCCTGGCGTTTCCGAAAGAATAATAGTTTTTGACCGGCCCGAATCGAGCGGTATCCAACCCATATGCTTATTACCGCGATCAGAAGGATCAGAAAAAAAGCGGTTTGCACCGTAGTGCTGATATCAAGATTCATTTGCGATCTCTTTAATTTTTGGCTGGCAGGGCATGACGGTTGTGATTATAGCATGCAGCCTTACTTTATGGGTTCAAAACTCGGCACATACTGTCCGTTGCGGTTTTCATTTATGAAGTGTAGAATTAGAAGAATCTCTGACTGAGTATCTATTTATGACATTATCCCCTGGTACATTGCTCAACAACCGATACCGAATCCTTTCTATCCTGGGACAGGGCGGTATGGGGGCAGTGTATCATGCCATCGACGAGAACCTGGGTGTTGCGGTCGCTGTAAAAGAAAACCTTTTTCTTACAGATGAATATGCGCGCCAGTTTCAACGCGAAGCCAGCATCCTGGCGGGGCTGCGCCATCCTAACCTGCCTCGGGTGGGCGATTACTTCACCCTTCAAGGCCAGGGCCAGTATCTGATCATGGACTATATTGAGGGGGAAGACGTTCGCATGCGTTTGGAACGTCTGAAACAGCTCCCCGAAAAAGATGTGATCATCATTGGTGTCTTGATTTGTGACGCGCTGGCGTACCTGCATTCCCGCAAACCCCCTGTCGTTCACCGCGATATCAAACCCGGCAATATAAAAGTAACCCCGGAGGGTGAGGTGATCCTGGTGGATTTTGGCCTGGCCAAAATCATGTCGCGCGACGAAGCCACCACCACCGGCGCCCGGGCAATGACCCCCGGGTATTCTCCTCCGGAACAATACGGGACAGCCCGCACCGATCCGCGCAGTGACATTTATTCACTGGGCGCCACCCTGTATGCCGCCCTGACCGCCCTGATTCCTGAAGATGGGCTGGCCCGGGCCACAGGGAAAGTGGAGCTGACCCCCATCCGCACCCTTCTCCCCAAAGTAAACCGGCGTCTGGCGGCTACGATTGAAAAAGCCTTGGAAGTCGAACCGGAACAGCGTTATCAAACTGCCGATGAATTCCGCAATTCCCTTCTGCAATCCAGTGATATCGCGGCGATGGCCAATATCGGCCGGATCACGATTCCGCCTCCACCCCTGATATCCGATTCGCCCCCGTTATCCAAACCGGTGGAATCCCCTGAGGTTAAATCAGACGTCCCGAATTTTGTTTCTCAACCGATCGAACCTCCAAAGCCGGTGCTCAGCAGCTCCCGTTCGAGGTCCTGGGGCTGGATTGCGGTGCTGATATTGTTAATCCTGGTTGGTCTGGCGATGACGGCTTATGCCCGCCCCGACTTACCCGCCGCATTTCTGCGCCAGTTTTATCCAAACACTGCCACACCGGCGCCGGTCAACACCCTCCCGGTAGTGAGCACTCCGGTTGCGCTGGTTGAAACCAACACCCCGATCCCGCCAACAGCCACAATCCGTGCTCCTACCGGCACTTCCGCTCCGGTCATAATCCTGTCCCCGACCATCACCCTGGCACCCCGTTTTACGCCCACCAATGTGGGGGGCGGAACCGGTCAGCTCGCATTCGCATCCGACCGCACCGGCACATTTCAAATCTACCTGCTCAATGCCGATGGCAGCGGCCTGATGAAATTGACCGATTTAAAAAACGGAGCCTGCCAACCACGTTGGTCGCCGGATGGCGAGCAAATTGTATTTGTGTCCCCCTGCAACCCGCGCAACGACACATATCCGGGCGGACGGCTGTTTATCATGAACAATGACGGCACCGACAGCAGTCCTTTACATTTGCCAGTCAACCTGGAAGGCGATTATGACCCGGATTGGTCGCCTGATGGAAAAAGTATCATCTACACCTCCGTTCAGACCGGACGGTTTCAAATTTTCCAGTATTTTATTGCCGATGGCTATACCCGCAATTTATCTAATTCCAAATCCTTCGACTCCAACGCCGTCTGGTCTCCAGATGGCAGGTTGATCGCTTTTGTGCGCAAAACGTCGGCAAGCCAGATCTGGTTGATGGACAGCACCGGGGCCAACCAGGTTCAGTTCAACCTGAGCGACCCCAATCTGGTTTGCCTGAGTCCGGCCTGGACCCCAGACGGGCAAATGATCCTGTTTAGCCAGACCACGACCAACCAGCAAATTCCTTGGTTGATGGCCATGCGCGTGCGCGATCAAGGCACCAATCAGGAATTCAAAATGCCTCCGGCGCGCCAGGATATCGGCCCCGTGGCTGGTGTTGCCGTGTCTCCTGATGGTAATTTGATTTCTTTTGAGAGCTGGCCGGATGGGAAAAACCACGAAATATACCTGATGACGATCAACGGCGCCGACAAAGTCTCGCTCACCGATGATCCTTCATTTGATTTCGGGCCGGCCTGGCGCCCGCGCATTTCTATTCCCTGACCATTCTTATGGCGGCATTCGATCAGGAAGGGAGGATCTGGTATGACTCTGGAAGTCAACAGCCTGCTCTTTGACCGTTACCGGATCGATGAAATCATTGCGGAAGGGGGAATGGGCGCCATCTACCGGGGGTTCGATCAAAACCTGGGGGTTCAGGTCGCGATCAAAGAGAACCTGTTTACCGCCGAAAATTCCACCCGCCAATTTCGCCGCGAAGCCACCCTTTTAGCCGGTTTGCGCCATCCCAATCTGCCCCGGGTCACTGACCATTTCATCATTCCCGGTCAGGGCCAATACCTGGTAATGGATTTCATCGCGGGTCAGGATATCCGCCAGCGGCTGCTATCCGGAGGTCCCATCCCGGAAAATGAAGTCATCGCCACCGGAGCGGCAGTCTGCCAGGCTTTACAGTACCTGCATGCCCGGCAGCCGCCGGTCATTCATCGCGATATCAAACCGGGGAACATAAAAGTTAATTCGAACGGCCAGGTTTTCCTGGTCGATTTTGGCCTGGCGCGAGAGGCGGCCCCAGGTCAGGCCACAACCACCGGCGCCAGGGCGCTCACCCCAGGTTATGCGCCCCCTGAACAATATGGCCAGGGAACGACCCCTCTTTCGGACATTTATTCCCTGGGCGCCACCCTTTTTGCTGCCCTGACCGGCAATATCCCCGAAGACGCCCTCGCCCGGGCAATGGGCACCGCCCATCTGACACCCGTGCGTAAATACAACCCGCAGGTGAGCGAATACACTGCCCGGGTAATCGAAAAAGCCCTGTCCGTGCATCCCCAGGACCGGTATCAGAGCGCCGAAGAAATGCGCCTGGCGCTGATCAATTCACCTCTCGTTCCAGCCCAAAGCCAAAACCAACCTGCGCCATTCGTTCCGGTTGCAAACAATATTGACGGCCCCACCTTACCCCGCGACAAACTATCCAATCCGCTCACCAGCCAATTTCCAACTGTAGAGACCCCTCACATCGGCCCGATCGCAAGCGCTCCTCCAAACTTTCCGAAGGGTGTAAAAAGACCTTTCCCATTTTTGTGGGTTTTCCTGGCTATCGTGGTTGTGGCAGTCGTCACCGGGAGTGCATTTCTATTCCCGGGTTGGCTCAAGGCTCAGCCGGTCCCTTCCGCAACACCGTTCCCCAGCACGCTCACCCCTCTCCCGGCAGCAGCGACAACAGCCCCGACGGTTATCCCGGCAGCGGCAGTCCCCACCACAACTGCCGCGCCTACCCAAACCCTTGCCCCCACAGCTACCACCGTCCCTGCCACAGCCACCCTGCCGCCCACCAATACCATCCCGACACCAACCCCCATCGGCGGGGGCAGCGGGCAGATCGCTTTTGCGTCCAGCGAAAATGGCGCGCGCCCACAAATCTGGCTGCTGGATATCACCGCCAGCAGCCCGCAGCAGGTGACGCATGTTGCCGATGGCGCCTGCCAGCCGGCCTGGTCTCCGGATGGCAAGCGATTGGTGTTTATCACACCCTGCCTGCGCGAGCAGGATGAATATCCGGGCGCGGTCCTGTTTTTGATTAACGCCGACGGCAGCCAGCTCGAACCGCTCCCCTCCTTGCCCGGGGGTGATTTTGATCCCGCCTGGTCGCCAGACGGCTCGCAAATCGCTTTCACCTCCCTGCGGGAAGGGACGGCGCATATATTTACCATGCAGTTAAGCGATCATAAAGTGGAAAGGTTGAGCGGGGCGTTTAGCGCTGACCGCCGGCCGGCCTGGTCACCGGATGGTCAACATATTGCCTTCGAATCGACCCGCCTGGGACAAAACCAGGTCTGGACCATGGGAGCCAAAGGTGAAGCACCGGCAGAGTTTACCCGGCTGAGCGAAGGCGCTGCTTTCAATCCGGTCTGGGGTCTGGATGCCTCGGTCTTGTATTACAACCGTGATTCAGGTTTGCCCTGGATTTATGCCCGGCGCACCGGCTCAACCCAGAACCCCGAAGCAAAGCTGACCGATCTGCGTCCTGTTCTGCGCCCGCGCATTTCCGCTGACGGTCAATGGATTGTGTATGAAAGCTGGTCCGGCAGCAGCCACGATCTATTTATCATGACCATCACCGGTATCAACCATCAGGCGGTAACCAACGACGCCAATTATGATTTTAATCCGGTCTGGAAACCCTGATCTCTTCGATTTGGATATGACCCGGTGATAAAGACCCGATTACCGGTTACCGGACGAAAGATCCGGGGCATACTGCCCGGCAAACAATGCCGGTGCCCCGCCGGTGTGCCAGAATAGGACCGTCTCTTCCGTTTTGAAAAAACCTTTGCTGATTAAATCGATCATACCTGCCGCGGCGCGCCCGGTATACACCGGGTCGAGTAAAAGTCCCTCTTTTTGCGCAAACCACCGGATCGCCTGCATTTCTGGACCGCCCATGATCCCGTAGCCACCCCCCAGGTAATCGGCGTTCACCAGGATCTCCTCCGGCTGAAATTCGTGAGACTCGTAGATGAGCTCTGCCGCCTGGCTCGCAATTTGGGCGACTGTTCTCTGCAAAACATCCAGCGGCTCATCGATACTGATCCCCAGGATTTTCCCGCCCCATTGCGCGCGATACGCGCCCAATACCAGCCCGGCTTGCGTCCCGCCAGAGGATGAGGCCACAACGATCCAATCGGGATGGACCGGTTGATCCAGCAGTTCCCTGAAACCGGCCTCATATCCTAACGCCCCTAACCCGGTCGAACCACCTAAAGGAATCAGGTAGGGCCTGAGACCGTCCGCCCAGGCTTCATCAAAGACCTGCTTCAACTTCATTTCTCGCTGCTCGCGGGTTGTCCATTCTACTTTGGCCCCAAACAGGCCGTCCACCAGCAGGTTCCCACTCGGCTGCTGCCCGCCATCCCCATTCAACACCAGGATGCAGTCCAATCCAAATTTGCTGGCCATGGCGGCCACCTGGCGGCAGTGATTGGATTGAGCCGCCCCCACCGAGATCAGCGTCTTAGCCCCGTTGGCCTGCGCTTCAGCCAGCAGGAATTCGAGTTTGCGGGCCTTGTTTCCCCCAAAAGCCAGGCCGGTCAGATCATCGCGCTTCACCCACAATCGCGGGCCGCCCAAGGCTGCGCTTAAACGAGGCATCGCTTCCACCGGAGTGGGTAAACTGGCAAACCGAATTCTGGGAATTGTCATCCGATCACTTCCTGCCGGGTCCGTTCTCGGCCTCTCCGGCGCATGATATTCAAGATTCGCGGCAAAATTTTCATATAAAATGAATAAAGCAGCGGCTGCGCCGGAAAGTCCCAGGCGCCAAGCGTTCTGACGGTCTGCCCGCCGATCAACTCTTTAAAATCTGAAGACTCCCCACAAAGCGTCCGCCTCCGTAAACCTTTCCGGCGCGCCCCACAAATCGTAGCTCGTGCATCCGCGCGCCCTCGCCCGGCGCATGGCTGTCCACTGTAGCTGGTAATTTGGCATCTTCTCACGGTGGAGGCTGGTCGACATACCCTGTAAATACCAGGCCTTTCCGGCAAAATAATACACCATGATCGCCGCCACCGCCTGTCCATCCACCTCGGCGATGATGGGTTCGAGCATGTCCTGATCCAGGAAGGTCTTCCACAGGGTCTGGTAATAATCCTGTGAGCGGATCAAAAAACCATCTCGGACAGAAGTTTCGGCATACATTTGATACAACAAAGGCAGGTCCTGCGCCGTTCCCAGGCGAGTGGTCACCCCTCGTTTTTCACCCAGGCGCAAGTTATAACGCGCCTTTTGTTTTAATCTTGCCAGCCAGGAATCTTCGGATTCGGTCAGGTCTACGATCACCGTGTTGCGAAATTGAACCTGTTCTGCAGAATATTGCCAGCCGCGCCGGCGCAGGTCACCCTGCAGGGTTTTGCCGCCGGGATGCTCGCATTCTTCGTCAGAACCGGGCACACCGGTCCCCAGGACCGCTTCCGGATCGATCTTTATAAACATGGCATGCTGGCGCCGGGCGGTGTTTTCCATCTCGACCAATGCTCGTTCGCGCCACTGTGGGTCGGACCAGTCCACGAGCGGTCCGCGCGGCACATATAACACCCGCAGGCGCAGCGGTGAAACCGTGCGCTGCAAGATCAAACCGGCGCATTTTACCTGACCGGCATCGTCCTTCCAGATTTGGGGAAGCGGCTGCCAGCCATACGATTTTTTTACACTCCCCCATTCCCAGGTCTGCAATAGATGCGCACCGGGGAGTCGAGCAATGGTATCGTTCCACTGCCTGGCATCGAGACCCTCTTTCATTCCCCTCCGTGCCTGCCCACCCAAAACTGGTAAAAAAGGTAAAGCGCCGGGATATACACTTTTTCCCATGCCCCAACCGAACGCATCAACTTTCCGCCAAATTTCCGTTTATATCCATACACCCCCCACAACCCATCTTTTCTTTCGGGAAATTCATCTTCGAGGGTTTCTTCCTCAAAATCTGGCACACCATATAAATCATATTCCTTGCAGCCCCGTTGGGCCGCCCAGCGCATGGCTTCAAGCTGGATGAGATAGGTGGGGTTCAGCTGGCGCTGCTCATCGCGCGATGCCGCGTACAGGTACCAGGCTCTCTTCCCGTGGGCAAAGACCATCAAACCCGCCAGCAGCTGGCTTTGCCATTCTGCCATGATCAGATTGACCTCATCTTGTTGGGCAAACGCGGAAAACACCTTCATGTAATAGGATAGAGCGTGTACCCCAAACATATCGCGCTGACCGGTCTCATGTAAAATCTGGAAAAAAGACTCGACGTCGTGCGAACTGCGTGCCGTGACCCCACCACGTTCCGCGTTGCGGAAGCAAGCCCGCGTTTTTTTCGACATCCGCTCCAGCCATTCTTTCTCGCCGCCATTCAAATCAACCACCAGCGTCCGCCGCGGTTGGATAGGCTTTTTTTCGCCTTGAAAACCGGGCAGATTGGCCTGGAAATCACCGTTCGGTTCCCAAATATCGGGTTCAACTTTGAGGAAAATGGCTTTCTTTTGCTTACAGAGCCGGTCCAGTTCCGGCCAAAATTTCTTCCATCCCTTTCCGACCGGCCCCTTGGGAAGATATGCAACTGAATATCCTAACGGCAGCTGGCGAAAAAGAACCTGGGCCCCGCATTCCCCGCGCACAAACCGGACCGGCTCCCAACCGAACGTGGATTTTAATTCCCCCCAGGCGCTGGTTTGCAGAAGATGGGCATCCGGGTAATTTGCTAAAAAATTATCCCATTCGGAACGATTTAGGATCGGCATCACGACCTGTGGTTAATTGTCCACGGTCGTGATCGACTGCGGCGGTGTTGCTCGAACCGCTGAACCCGGGATGAGTTCATCCAGCAGTCTGACCAACGACTGGGTATCGCCTTCATGCGCCAGGTGGAGCAGTTCACCGATGGCATGGTCTAAAGGCTCGCCGCAAAGATCGTCATCCCGGCAATCCACCATGAAAATATCGGGGTGGATGGTGGGTTGATAGGGCTGGTCTTTTTCCCACAGGTCTTCGCTCAGTTTCTCTCCCGCGCGGATGCCGGTAAACACGATCTCAATATCCTTACCAGGTTCTAAACCGGACAGACGGATCAAATCTTCCGCCAGGTCCAGGATCTTGACCTGCTCTCCCATATTGAGGACGAACGTTTCTCCCCCTGCACCCAGGGTCGCGGCTTGCAGCACCAGATACACCGCCTCAGGAATCGTCATGAAATAGCGTTTCATATCCGGATGGGTGACTTTCACCGGTCCCCCGTTGGCGATCTGGCGTTTGAAAAGGGGCACCACGCTCCCCCGGCTGCCCAGCACGTTGCCAAAGCGCACGACGCTGAAATATTGACCGGTGCGCATGGCAGCATCCAGTACAATCGTCTCGGCAATACGCTTCGTCGCCCCCATGACATTGACCGGACGGATGGCTTTATCGGTCGAGATCATCACCAAACGCGTAATCTCATACTTTATCGCCGCATCCACCACATTGCGCGTCCCCAAAATATTATTGGTAATCGCTTCTTCAACGTTTAGCTCCATTAATGGCACATGCTTATGGGCCGCGGCGTGAAAAACCACCTGGGGCCGGTATTGTGCAAAAACGGAAAAGATGCGGTTGCCATCGCGCACATCTGCGATCACCGGGCGGATGTTCAAACCCGGAAAATCTTCCTGCAGCTCAAGAATCGCTTCAAATATGCTGTTTTCGCCGTGGCCCAACATGATCAATTCTGCCGGCCCCCAACGTGCGATCTGGCGGCATAATTCTCGCCCGATCGAACCGCCGGCACCCGTCACCAGCACCCGCCGCCCGCTGAGCGTTTCGCCTACTTGCTGGTCGCGGATCCGCGCCGGGTCGCGCCGGAGCAAGTCGGTAATATCCACTTCTCTCAGCCGGCTCACGCTGACTTTGCCGCCCAACAGCTCGTAAATCCCGGGCATGGTCCGGAAAGGGATACCCTTTAACCGGCAAACATCCGCCACCAGGCGGACCACATTTCCCGGCGCGCTCGGAATGGCAACAATTACTTCATCCGCGTGCATCCTGTCCAGGATGCGCGACATATCATTTAGTTTACCGACGACCGGGACCCCATAAAGCTGCTGGTTTTGTTTGGCGGCGTCGTCATCCAAAAAACCGATGGGCTGCAGGGTAAGCTGGGGGTTTTTCTGCATTTCACGAACCACAAGCGCCCCGGCATCCCCGGCGCCCACAATCAAGACCCGGTGGATATGCCCTTGCGCATTGGGCTTATCGGCGGTCTTCTGGCTCTCTTCCAATATGCGGATCGTTATCCGCGAACCACCGATCAGTATCAATGTAAGCACCCAATCGAGGAATGGGATCGAGCGCGGAAACCAATTAAATGAACCCAAAGAAAATAAACTGAGAATGACCAGGGATACAGGTATGGATGCGGTCGTCACCGCGGCCAGAATAATTTTGAATTCGCGAATGCTCGCATATTCCCACATGCGCCGGTACATGCCAAACAGGTAATAGATGATCGGTTTAAATACCAGAGAAGCAGCCAGCATCCAATACATAGAAGGTAGATAGGGGGTCATATCGCTCAATTCCAGGCGCAATACATAGCTGCCCAGAATCGAAACGACTGTTAAAATCAAATCCACGACAAGCAAATATCGGTTGCGAACTTTTGGTCTAATCTTCATGGTTAATCCCGACTCTTTTCCGTCATCGATGAAATTCCGGAGACTGATTTTACCATGCTTCCAATAAACCCTGCCCCCCAGGCAATGTGCATGGTGGCGATCGCCAGCGGAATGCCCGCCAGCAGCCGGATGTCGCGCAGCAAACGCGCCTGTTGCAGCGAGCCAACGATCAAAACGAACAGGTATAACCCAATTTCAATCAGCAGCAACTCCCGTGCCAATTGCCAGCCCAGGGCCAGCAGGCATAAACCGGCGATGCTCAATACAAACACGGGGGGCGCCGCCTGGCGCCAGCGCAGCGTTCGAGGATATCGCCGCAGCATCTGGTATTTCCAATATCCATAGCGCCAGTACTGCCTGGCCAGGGCGCTCAAATTGGACCTGGCGTAATAAATCGAATGGATTTCCGGGTTTAACCAGATCCGCCCTCCAGCCTGGCGGATACGCGTGTTAAATTCGTAATCTTCATTGGTTAATAAGGTTTCATCGTACCAGCCGGTCTTTTCCAGCAGATCGCGGCGATAAGCGCCGAAAGGCACGGTATCGACCAGCGCAGCCCGGTTGGTGAAGCGATACAGCGCATCTCCTACGCCAAAGGGATGGGCCGCCGCCGATGCAATCGATCTTGCCATCCATCCTTCGCTCCCCGGAAGAATCTGCCAGATCCCACCCACCATCTCAACCTGCTGCTCGCGCAAATCGGCCAGGCAGCGTTCGATATAATGTTCATCAGGCCTGGAATGGGCATCCAGGCGAACGATATATTCGCCGTGGGCCTGCGCCAGGGCGGAATTTAACGCGGCGGGGATATTTCGCCGCGGGTTTTCAACCACCTGGATGAGCAGATCCGGATGGGCTTGCTGGAAATCCTTTATTTTTCCCCGCGTGCCATCACTGGAAAGACCATCTGCGATGATCACTTCCAGATCGCCGACCGGCCAGGTCTGCGCATAGATCGCCACAAGCAGCAGATCGATGGTCTTCTCTTCGTTATAACACGGAACGATCACCGATACGGCCGGCATCACAAATCTCCCTGGTGTACACTCGTGGCCTGATGGCCCGCCTGGGCCAGGGGAATACTGATCGTAAAAGTTGTTCCCAGGCCAGGCTGGCTGGTAAGCCAGATTCGTCCGCCATGGGCGGCAATGATTTGAGCTGCGATTGCCAATCCTAATCCCACCCCGCGTCCGGCGCCGCCTCTGCGAGATTTATCGACCTGGTAAAATCGTTCGAAAATTCGGGGTTGATCTTTTGGATCGATCCCGATCCCTGTATCAATTACACTCGCGATCACGCTGCCATCCTGTTGGCTGGCGCGCACGGTTACCTGGCCATTTTCAGGTGTAAATTTCAAAGCATTGTCCACCAGGTTGGTGAATACCTGGGCTAGACGGTCGCCATCGCCAATGATCGCCAGGTTGGGAGCCAGATCGGCAGTTAAAATTACTTTGCCCTTTTGAGCCTGGATTGAAAATTTTTCTACAATGCTGCGCAGCAGCGCCGTCAGGTCAAGCGGGGTGCGCTGCAGGTCCGCTGTGCCGGCCTCCAGACGGGCTAATGACAGCAAATCCATCACCAGGCGAAACATACGGCTGGATTCCTGGTAAATGACTCCGGCCGCCTGTTTGAGCGCATCCGGCGTTTGTACGGCATCATCCAAAATAGCCTGTGAAAAACCTTGAATTGAGGTCAGCGGTGTCTTCAACTCGTGTGAAACGTTTGCCAGGAATTCGCGCTGTGACTGCTGGCTGGTCTGGACCTTGTGAGCCATTTCGTTTAAAGCTTCGCCCAATTGCTGAACTTCGCGCGGTCCATCCAATGGAATGGGCTGGTAATTGCCGTCTTCCATTTTGCGGGCTGCGCCTGCCATTTGCTTCAAAGGGTTGGCAATCCACTGCCCGATCAGCAAGCTCAAACCTACCCCCAGCAGCAGTGCGATCAGGGCCGCCTGTAAGAAGGGCCCCAGGATATCATCCCGGATGATATCTCTTAGCCGTAAGACCGGTCGCGGGGTGGCGACCAGTAAGAATTCATTGCTGGCGAGCGAATGCAGGGTATACAGCCAGACGGTGCCGTTACTATCGCGTAAAATCCTGCCCGGGATCGTATCCTGTTCGGTCGGCGTCAACGGCAGCGACAGCTTGAGCAGAGGGGTTTCGCTCCCTGGGCCTGCATCCAGGGTGACACTGCCATTTGCTTCCAGGAGCACCAGGCGCAAATTCCGGGCATCCGCCTCCTTTTGCAAAATATTATTTTCGCGGTTATTGGTCAGCAGGGGAGATTGATCCAGGCGAAAGGAAATCGCCGTCCCGGCGAGAAAAATGCGGGTTACGGCCTGCCGGTACAGGATTGGATTGTTGCGTAAGGCAATCACCAGCCCGGTAGCGACGACAAATAATGCCACCAGGATCACTGCTGCATAACTCAACCATAATCGTGACCGCAGGGATGAAGCCATTAACTTACCAGTTTATACCCAATTCCCGTGATCGTTTCAATTCTGACCTTGCTGGTGGATATTTTCCGCCTGATTTGGGCAATGTGCACATCGACAGTCCGGGTCTGTCCGTAAAAATCAAAACCCCAGGCCAGATTCAATAATTGTTCGCGGCTCAAAACCAGCCCGCGATGCTGGGCCAGCACCATTAAGACTTCAAATTCCTGGGTCCGCAAATCCAGAACAACCCCATTGCAGCGCACTTCGCGGCTGCCCGGGTCGATCACCAAATCGCCGACCTGCAAACCGGATAATGGTTGGGGAGGTTGTGTTTCTCCGCTGCGCCTAAGGATGGCTTTAACCCGCGCAACCAGTTCGCGTGGGTTAAAGGGTTTGGTCATATAATCATCGGCGCCCATTTCAAGCCCAATGATTTTATCGATATCTTCGTCTCTTGCGGTGAGCATCAGGATCGGGATCGGGTTCGTCTGGGCGCGCAGCTTTTTACACACCTCAATTCCATCCATCCCGGGCAGCATGATGTCCAGCACCATCAGCGCCGGGTGGTCGGCATTAACCCGCTCCACCGCGCGCAATCCGTCGCCTTCATCAATGACTTGATACCCTTCTCGCTGCAGATAAAGCCTGGCTAACTGGACGATATTGGCTTCGTCATCAACCAGCAGGATTATTTCTCCGGACATGTGGTCGGTGCTTTATTCTGGGATCAGGGCGACGGCTTCGATTTCGACCGCCCCATTTTTTGGCAGGGCAGCGACCTGCACCGCCGAACGGGCAGGTGGATTTTCGCTAAAGAATTCGCCATATACGGCATTCATCCTGGCGAAATCATTGATATCCTTGAGAAATACCGTCGTCTTTAATACATGCTGCAGCGCTGAACCACCCGCCTCCAACACTGCTTTGAGATTTTTTAACGCCTGACGTGTTTCCGCTTCCACCCCGCCGTCGACCAGTGCGCCGCTGACCGGATCCATGCCTAACTGGCCCGAAGTATACAAAAAATGGCAGGCTTTCACCCCATGTGAATAAGGTCCTATTGCTTTGGGAGCATTCTCAGCCGAAACGACCTGTTTTGTCGGTCCACAAGACATTTGTATTCTCCTCATACCACGAGATGAAAATTATTATAACACTGCGACCGTTCAGGGGAACGGTCGCAGTGTTTCACTCGCTTTTCTACTGGATAAACTCAATAGTGTAAATCTTCTGTTTTGGCGGTGATCCGTTTGCGGAAGATCCAGTACGTCCAACCCTGGTATACCAGCACAATGGGGACAAAAACCAGGGCAATGATCGTCATGACCCCCAGGGTATACGGGCTGGAACTGGTATTTTGCACCGTCAGGCTCCAATTCGGGTTAAGACTGGAAACCATCACCCGCGGGTACAAAGTCATAAAGATGGAAGTGATGGATAATAGGATCGTTAGCGCCGTCATGGTAAAAGCCAATCCATCGCGTTTTATGCGCAAGAAATATCCACTTAAAAGGGCAGCAATCAACGCGCCGATCGGGATCGGACCCGGGTTGATCCCCAACTTGGTAACGATGTCGGTAGAAAAATAAGTGAATACCACATACGCCACCGCCAGAATTATCGCTCCAATCCAAATTTTATTTGCCAGGCTGCGGGCTTCATCTGAAAGCGGCTTGTCGGTCTTCATCACCGTGAATATAGCGCCATGCAGGGTAAAGAAAGCCAGGGTCGTCAGCCCACCCACCAGCGCATACGGGTTAAGCAGGTCCCAGAAGCTGCCGACTATGTTCTGGTTGGCGTCGATCGCCACCCCGCGCATGAAATTCGAAAAGGCCACCCCCCACAGGATGGCAGGGATCAAAGAGCCCAAAAACAGGGCCCAATCCCAGGTTGCCCGCCAGCGTGGATTCTCATCCTTTGAGCGAAATTCAAAAGCCACACCGCGCACAATCAACGCGATCAGCATCAGAAACAAGGGCAGGTAAAATCCGCTGAATAAGGAAGCGTACCAGCGGGGAAAGGCCGCGAAGGTGGCCCCACCGGCGGTCAACAGCCACACCTCATTTCCATCCCAATGCGGGCCGATGGAATTTATCATCATCCTACGGCGAGTTTCGTCTTTTCCCAGGAAGGGCAGCAAAATCCCCACTCCCATGTCAAAACCTTCCAGGACAAAATAGCCGATGTATAAAACAGCGATCAAAATAAACCAGAGCGTTGGCAATTCCATCGCGTCCTCCTAATCCAAGAGAGCTGCGTCAACTGCAGTTAGATTTTCGCCAGGCAAACTTTCAGCATCGGGACCCATTTTCCCAAATTTCCACAGCAGGTAGATGTCCGCGACCATCAATACCGCATAAACCAGGGTGAAACCGATCAGCGAGGCCAGCACCAATCCGGGCGTCAGAACTGGTGAAACTGCATCCTGGGTCTTCAACAGACCAAATACCACCCAGGGCTGCCTTCCGACTTCGGTCAGGATCCATCCCGAAGTATTCGAGGCAAATGGCAGCAGAATGGCCAACGGCAGCCAGGCAATCAGCTTTGGATGAGCCATCAATTTATTGCGCATCAGTTGGATGATCAGATAAGCGGCAATTCCCAGCATCAGGAACCCAACCCCGATCATAATGCGGAAAGTCCAATAGGTGATGATCACCGGCGGAACATAATTTCCCGGCCCGTACTGCTGTTCGTACTGGGCCTGAATCTCATTAATTCCCAGAACCTGGCCAGAAAATTGGTTGAACGCCAGGAAGCTGAGCAGTCCCGGGATGCGAATGGAAAATACGTCCTTGAGGTTTTTTTGATCGCCGATGGTAAATAAAGACATAGAAGCCGGGTCGGCGCTTTCCCACAATGCCTCGGCGGATGCCATCTTCATCGGTTGGGTCACTACCATGTGCTGCGCCTGTCCATGTCCGATCAAAATCGTCATGAAAATTGCCAGGATACCCAGGATGCTGGCAATCTGGAAAGAACGGTTGAAGAATTCAGGTTCCTTCTTGCGGACCAGGTGAAATGCGCTGACCCCGATCACAAAGAATGCGCCCGTTGTCAACCCGGAAAATAAAACATGCGGGAACTGGTACCAGACATTTGGGTTGAAAATCAGGGCGCCAAAATCAGTCATCACCGCCCGGCCGCCTTCCAATGCATATCCTACCGGCTGCTGCATAAAAGAATTGGCGATCAAAATCCATAAGGCGGAAAGGTTCGAGCCAATCGCCACCAGCCAGATGGTTGTCACGTGCATCCCTTTGGATAAGCGCTCCCAACCAAATATCCACACCCCCAGGAAAGTAAATTCAAGGAAGAACGCCAGCAGTGCTTCCACCGCCAGGGGTGCGCCGAAGATATCCCCGACATACCGGGAATATTCCGACCAATTCATTCCAAACTGGAATTCCTGGACGATCCCTGTGACTACCCCCATGGCAAAATTGATCAGGAATAATCGCCCCCAAAATTTTGTCATGCGCCGGTAAATTTCGTTACCGGTGCGCACATAGATCGTTTCCATGATCGCCACCAGAACCGATAACCCCAGGGTTAACGGAACAAAAAAGAAGTGGTAAATCGTGGTGATTGCGAATTGCCACTGAGATAGGGTTACGATATCCATACACCCTCCCTGATCCTGAAAATTGCAGATTTATTTCTTGAAAGATTCAAATTGTTACAGCTATATCCTCTCCAAATTGGCGCCCCGATCCAATTGTTATCTGTCACCTGTCGCCGAGAGAGATATCCTGAATAAATCACCCCCTGATGATGGCAAAATCATGCTCGGTTGCAGGGGAAAATCAAACTTTTGTTGGCAATCCTGGCAAAGATTATTATACTAATAACGGGTAATATAATATGGTTAGTTGCAGCTCTTTTTTAACGTATTGCACACAAACCGACCTGCATATTTGTATACATAAACGAACTCGATCGCTGGCATCTCGTGATCGTTTATGACGTTCCTGTCCCGAGGTAAATTCATGACTAATTCATTTGCTGAACATCCCAAAAATTTATCACAAATCAAAATCTGGGGGAATATTCTCCAGGAAGCTTACCTCAATGGGAAATTTCCGGATGTCTGGCCTGAAGGGACCCTCGAGACAAACGATCTGAAAAAACTGGCTGATGACCTGCTGTCTATTCATCAATTTATTTCAGAATTGGGTGAAGGTGATTTATCCAGCAGTCTCAAAGTAGATGGTGTCTTGGCAGACAGCTTGAGATCGCTGCAATCAAACCTGCACCAAATCACCTGGCAGATGCAGCAAGTCACTGAAGGGGATCTGACTCAACAAAGCGAATTATTAGGAGACCTGGCGTCCGCATTTAATCAAATGATCCAAAACTTGAAAAAAGCCAGAACCGAGCTGCTCGAAAGTGAAGCGCGTTATCGTTTGTTGGCCGAAAATGCGGCAGATGTGATTTGGACCATGAATCTCAATGGCGAATTTACTTATATCAGTCCTTCGGTCATGCACCTTCGTGGCATTACGGTCGAAGAAGCCATGGCTCAATCTATCGAAGAATCCCTGGCGCCGGCTTCGGCGCAACTCGTCAGAGAGAAAATGAATGAATTGATGGCCCAGATCGCTAAAGGTGAAAAAATTGAAGCCGGCATTTTCCATCTCGAACAACCTCGCAAAGATGGCACCTTGATCTGGATCGAGGTCACCATCAGCGGCCTGTACGATATTAATGGCAGTATCGTTGGAATTCAGGGCAGCAGCCGGGATATTACCGAAAGATTGAAGATCATTAATGCAGAACATGAGCAGCGCATCCTGGCAGAAGCTCTCAAAAATACGGCGGCAGCATTAAACAGCGCCATGAGCCTGGATGAAGTTTTCGACTGCTTGTTGGAAAATATTGGGCATGTAGTTCCCCATGATACGGTTGATATATTAACCGTCGATCGGACCGATCAAGCCCGGGTCAAACGCAGTGAAGGTTACCAAAAATTCCTTCCAAATGCTATATCCGAAATAAATGCTTTGTCGCTCCCGGTAGAAACCACATTTAATTTTAAAAACGATGCGCGACAGCGGGCAGCCTTTTATGATCAACGACCTGTCTGATTCAAATTGGGTTAAAACTGAGGCTACCCGTTGGGCCAGATCCCACCTGGGAACGCCTATTCAGGTCAAAGGAAAAGTGGTTGGTTTTATCATTTTATTAAGCAGAGAACCCGGTTTCTTTAGCGAAGAACATGCCCTCCGCCTGCAGGTATTTGCGGACCTGGCAGCAGTCGCTATCGAAAAAGCTGACCTGTATGAACAATTGAACGAACTGGCGACCATTGATTCATTAACCGGCATCGCCAACCGCAGGTATTTTTTCAATCTGGCAGAGACAGAATTAGCCCGCGCTGTTCGCTACAGCCGGCCCCTGGCAGCGCTGATGATGGACGTGGATAATTTCAAGCAGGTCAATGATTCCTTCGGACACGGCGTCGGAGATGAAGTGCTGGTAGAGATCGTCCAGAGATGCAAGCAAGAATTGCGCAGCAACGATCTCTTTGGGCGTTATGGCGGCGAGGAATTCTCTTTTATACTGCCAGAAACCAGTTCGGATGCAGCCCTGATGGTTGCCGATCGTTTACGGAAATTGATTGCGAACAAACCGTTTTATGTCCATAACGAAGCCTTCAAAGTCACGGTCAGTATCGGGGTGACGGGTTTCAAGGCTTCCATCCCTTCCGCGCGCGCCCTGCTTGACGTGGCAGACCAGGCTCTTTACAAATCCAAACAGGCCGGACGCAACAAAGTAGCAAAGTTAGGCTAATTTTCGTCCGGCTGGTATAATATCCGGTTGCGATAGATTCTATAGATATAAGGAAAACGAATCACGTATGGATGGTATGATGGAAAAAATCGCGACCATCGAGTCGCGTTTTGTGGAATTGGGCCGGTTGCTGGAAGAATCAGGCGGCGACTATCAACGCGCCACCGAACTGGCCAAGGAACGGGCAGAGATTGAAGAACTTGTCTCTGCCGCCGGTGAATTCCGCCAATTAACGAAAAAGATCGAGGAAGCCGAGTCACTCTCTGACGTCGAGGACGATGATTTGCGCGAACTGGCCCAAATGGAGTTGGATACGCTCCGGCCAAAGGCTGAAGAGCTCGAAAAACAGCTCAAGAGCATGCTTTTACCAAAAGATCCGCGTGACGACCGCAATGTAATTATGGAAATCCGCGCCGGGACAGGCGGTGACGAAGCTGCTTTGTTCGCGGCCGAGCTGTTCCGGATGTATTCCCGCTATGCGGAGCGTAAGCGTTGGACCGAAGAAATCATGTCGCAGAACGAAACCGGGATCGGCGGCTTCAAGGAAATCATCTTCCTGGTGAAAGGCAAAGGCGCCTATTCCCGCTTAAAATTCGAATCTGGCGTCCACCGGGTGCAGCGCGTTCCGGTCACAGAATCTTCCGGGCGCATCCATACCTCCACCGTCACCGTGGCAGTTTTGGCGGAAGTGGATGATATTGATATTCAGATCCCGGATTCAGACATCCGGATTGATATCTACCGTTCTGCCGGTGCGGGCGGCCAAAATGTGCAGAAGAACTCAACTGCCGTGCGCATTACTCACCTTCCGACCGGGATTGTCATCGCCTGTCAGGATGAACGCTCGCAGCTGCAGAACCGCCTGCGGGGCATGAGCATTCTGCGTGCCCGTTTATATGACATTGAGGTTTTAAAACGCCAGACCGATCTGGAATCTGCCCGCAGGTCACAGGTCGGCAGCGGCGAACGTTCCGAAAAGATCCGCACCTACAATTTTCCGCAATCGCGGGTGACCGACCACCGCATCAACATGTCACAGTTTAACATCGCCGCCCTCATGGATGGCGAAATTGATGCCTTTATAGATGAACTGGCTTTGCGCCAGGAGACAGAGCGCCTGTCGGCTTCCGGTGTGGACGACGACGAAGAATGACCTTTCAGGCTGGTTGGAGGCGGCTCGCCAGGCCCTGGCTGCCGTCTCGGACCAACCTTCGCTCGAAGCCCAGGCCCTGCTGGGGGGAAAATTAGGCCGATCGCGCGCCTGGATTTTTGCCCATTCCGATCAAATCCTGACCCTGGTTGAACTCGGCGAGTTGGATGGTTGGATCGAACGCCGGCTCAACCACGAGCCTCTGCCTTACATCCTTGGCCATTGGGAATTCTATGGATTAGACTTTGCCCTCTCGCCGGATGTATTGATCCCCCGACCCGAAACTGAACAGCTGGTCGATCTGGGGCGAGAGTGGCTAAAAAACCATCCAGGCCCGCGGAAAATAGTGGATGTCGGCACCGGCAGCGGCTGCATCGCCGCCTCCCTGGCATATTGGTCGCCAGATTTGCAGGGGATTGCCTGCGACCGGTCTTTGGAGGCCCTGCATATTGCGGTCAAAAATTTTAGAACCCATGGCGTAGACCGGCGAATTTTGACGGTCGCCTCCGACCTGCTCAGCGCTTTGCCGGGTCCTTTCGACCTGATCTGCGCCAACCTGCCCTATATTCCCAGCGAAACCCTTGAAGAACTCGAAGTCGCCCGATTTGAACCTCTCCTGGCATTGGATGGCGGCAAAGATGGCCTGCGCTTGATCGAACCGCTGCTTGACCAGGCTCGCCGCCGTCTTGCGCCTGGCGGGCAGATCCTATTAGAGATCGAATACAGCCAGGATCAATCTGCGGTT
Organism: uncultured Chloroflexia bacterium; assembly: GCA_963743005.1. GTDB lineage: Bacteria > Chloroflexota > Anaerolineae > Anaerolineales > Anaerolineaceae > CAVUNY01. The sequence goes on from CAVUNY010000003.1 coordinate 231,413, forward strand.
GAGACTGCCCTGCGCTATTTCCCCCAGGCGCGGATTGAATTAAAGAGAGACTTATCGGGAATGCCCAGAAATGTGATCATCGACCCTTAAAAATGAAAACAATCTTACTTCCTACTTCTTCTCCTGCCGCCCTTCCTGAGGCAGTCACTGTTTTACGAAACGGCGGTTTAGTGGCCATCCCCACCGATACGGTATATGGTCTGGCAGCCATGATCACCAACGGTCCGGCAATCGACCGGCTTTACCAGGCAAAAGAACGTTCGCTGCAAAAAGCAATCGCCGTATTGATCGGCGGCCTGGAACAAATCGACCAGGTCGTTGGGTATTTTTCCGAAGATGCCCACCGTCTTGCCCGGCGCTTTTGGCCAGGCGCCTTAACCCTGGTCGTTCCACAGCATCCCGGGTTGCCTGCCAACCTTTCACCAACCCCGACGATTGGGGTGCGCATGCCGGATCATTCATTTACCCTTGAGCTTTTACGCCAGGTGGGTCCGCTGGCGACCACTTCGGCAAATATCTCCGGAGGTCCCAATCCGCGGGATGCCGCCGATGTCCTGGCGCAGCTGGATGGTAGAATCGAGCTTTTGCTGGATGGCGGACCTGCGCCCGGTGGAATTCCCTCCACGGTGGTAGACTGCACCGGTGAGGAATTGGTCATTTTGCGAGAAGGCGCCATCTCGGCTGCGCAGATATTAAACGTTTAAATCTCTTAAGAACCTCTAAGGCGGGGTTCATCATTTATTTAAGTGAGTAAAGCATACTATAGGAGCATTCTCCTCTAGGTTCCTACGCTCGTGGGGTGGCAGCCACAAGCGTAGGTTTTTTTAATCCCCTTTATTCTCCATTTTCGGCAATCGGTCCCTACCATGAGGCAGTGACTTTTGATTTAATGGGCAACCTACCCCAGTACTGCATCTCTGGTATACTGGTTCAAATATCCCATGCCTGAACCATTCTCTCCCCCTTCGCTCACCATCCTGACCTGCCCGGGCTGGAAAGACTACCAGTTGCTGGACAGCGGGAATGGTCTTAAGCTGGAACGTTTTGGTGCCTACCGCCTGGTGCGGCCTGAGGCGGAAGCGATCTGGCGTCCCACCTTACCCGAAAAAGACTGGCGTGCTGCCGAAGCGATTTTCCACCCATCCCCTGAAGAAAACGGCGGGCATTGGGAAACGCGCCAGACCCTGCCGGAAAGATGGGTGTTGGATTATAAAGGATTGAAATTTTATGTCCAGACCACAGCCTCACGCCACCTGGGAGCCTTCCCCGAACAGTCTGTAGGCTGGGATTGGATCGAAAGCCAGATTACCAGTGCCAACCGGCCAATCCGGGTGCTCAATTTGTTTGGTTACACTGGATTAGCCAGCCTGGCGGCAGCCCGCGCCGGGTCTCAGGTCACCCACCTGGATGCTTCGCGGAAAGTCGTCACCTGGGCCAATGATAATTTGAAATTATCCGGCCTGGGCGACCGACCGGTGCGGTGGATTGTGGATGACGCCCTAAAATTTGTCCAGCGAGAAGCCCGCCGGGGAACTACCTACGACGGTTTAATCCTGGATCCTCCCAAATTCGGCCGGGGGCCAAAAGGCGAGGTGTGGGAATTTTACAAATTAATCCCCGAACTGCTTTCCGCCTGCAGTCAGGTGCTCAGTACCCAGCCATGTTTTGTCCTGCTGACGGCTTACGCGGTAAAAGCCTCAGCCCTGACACTCCATACCGCGGTCGCCGAAATGATGGCAGGCCATCCAGGCCGCATCGAAGCTGGTGAGTTGGCTCTCAAAGAACAAAGCGCCGGACGACTGCTGTCTACGGCGATTTTTGCCCGCTGGTCAGAACCACAAAAATAGGATTAGATAGATCAGATACATATCATTCCAGGAGAGAATAAAATGCCTGACACAACCTATAAGATCGCTTTGATTGGCGCCGGAAATATGGGAGAGGCCATTATCGGCGGACTGCTGCGCAATGGCGTCGCCGCTCCGCAAAACATTCTGGCGTCCGATGCCCTAGCCGAGAGAGTCGATGATTTAAAAGCCCGTTATGGGATCTGCCCTTTTACCGATAATACCGCGGCAGCTGCCCAGGCCGATGTGGTCATCCTGGCAATTAAACCTCAAATGATGAAAAAGGTGCTCGCCGGATTGAAAGGCAATATCCAACCCACCGCCCTGGTGTTATCCATCGTCGCCGGCGCCTCCATGCAGACCCTCTCCGAAGGGCTGGATCACCCCTATCTGGTGCGTTCGATGCCCAATACCCCGGCCCAAATCGGCGAAGGGATTACGGTGTGGACCGCTTCACCCGCGGTCAAGCCGGATCAAATTGACCTTGCCCGGAGCATCTTAGAAGCATTGGGTGAGGAAATTTTCATGGATGAGGAAAGATATCTGGATATGGCGACAGCCATTTCAGGAACCGGCCCGGCCTATGTTTTCCTGTTTATGGAAGCGTTGATCGATGCCGGCGTCCACCTGGGTTTCCCGCGCCGCATCGCCGAAAGACTGGTCACCCAGACCATCCGGGGATCGGTCGATTATTCAGTAAATCGAAAATCTCACCCCGCGAATTTGCGAAATGAAGTTACTTCTCCAGGAGGAACTTCTGCCGCCGCCCTATATTATCTTGAAAAGGCCGGTTTCCGCACCGCATTGTCGCGCGCAGTATGGGCCGCCTTTGAACGCTCGATGGAGTTAGGCAAGGGCCGGGATGTGAAGGATCCGGAACGTCCTGAATAGAATGGTGTTTTAATTCCTGATCCACAAGCTGCGCAAAACAATATCCTTCCCGCAGGATTAAATCATGGCCCAAACCGCTGCCCTCGACGATCTCCCGCCCAGCAAATTACCCTTTCTTACCAAATTAATCTACGGTCTTGGCGATTGGGGTAACACCACCACCAGCACCATTTTTGGCTTCTTTTTTGCCTTTTTTCTCAATAATGTCGCCTTGCTACAGCCCTTATATGCCGCACCGGTGCTGCTGATCGGTGGTATTTGGGATGCCATTAACGATCCATTAATTGGCGTTCTGGGAGACCGGGTGCGGACCCGGTGGGGCCGGCGGCGGCCCTTTTTCTTGTTCGGTGCATTACCCTTTATGATCACTTTCATCATGCTGTGGTGGGTGCCGCCCTGGGAAAGCCAGCTCGCCAAGGCCGTGTATTATGCCTTCTGGTATATCCTCTGGGATACGGCTTTCACCTTTGTCGCCGTTCCTTACACTGCATTAACGCCAGAGTTGACCGAAGATTATGATGAGCGCACGCGCCTGAATGGCTACCGCATGGCGGTCAGCATGGTGGGAGGATTAATCGCCGCCTTATCGGTACCGATCTTTTCAGACCTGGTAACTGACCGCAAACAGGCTTATTTGATTATGGGCTCCGTCTTTGGAATTTTGGCTGGGCTGCCTTATTTCCTGCTTTTCTTCAAAATCCGCGAGCGTTTTACCACCACCACGGTCAGCAATCTCAACCTTTTCAGCGGTTTTCGCTATACCTGGCGCAACCATGCTTTTCGATATGCCGCCGGAATCTATCTGACCGCCTGGGTCACGATCAGCCTGGTAGCGTCCCTGCTCCAATACTACATCACTTATTGGCTCAACTCACCTGATAAGCTGGATATCATGCTGGGTCTGGTGCAGGCCTGTACCCTGGCGTGCATTCCGGTGATGGTCTGGATGTCTGGAAAATGGGGCAAAACCCGGGCGTATATATCGGGGATCATTATTTTAATAGCGGTGATGGTGAGTCTATCACTGCTGCCTGCCAGCGGCATTCATATCGCCTTTATCCTGGCCGCCTGCGCCGGGTTGGGCATCGCCGCGGCACATGTGATTCCCTGGTCGATCATCCCGGACGTGATTGAGATGGACGAATTGGAGACCGGCCGCCGCCAGGAAGGAACGTTTTACGGCTTTCTGGTTTTTTTACAGAAAACCGGGGCAGCTTTCACCCTGGCTTTCGTGCAGTGGATCTTTGCCAATACCGGTTTTATACCCAATCAAGCACAGAACCCGGCCACCCTTTCAGCGATTCGCTGGTTGATCGGGGGTCTCCCTGCCCTGCTGTTAATCGGGTCGATCTTCCTTGCCTGGCGCTACCCGATCAACCGCAAACGTCACGGCGAACTCCGCGAAGCCCTTGCCCTGAAACGCACCAGCCGGGCAATTTCCGATGCGGCTGCCACCAAACCTGAATAAAAGATCATGGCTTTTTGAACCAAGTAGAGGGGATCCTGACTGGTCAACGACCACCCGCTAAAGCAGCTGGCTTGTCCCTGGCGCTACACAAGGAAAACTAGACAATATGCATCCGAGACGTTTGGCCGGTCGACGACGGCCCACAAGCCCGAAGACTTGCGCGATTTACAAGCGAATGCTTGACGCTGAGTGTTTTACACGGAGACCGTTTCCTCTCCGCAACCTCATACGCTCAGTTATTAAGGTGCATAACCGTTTCTCCACGAGCGGAGTGCCTTATCAATATTATAGCACGGATGTTCGAAATTCGAAAGGAGCAAGCGACTTCCTCCACCCGCTGAAGCTGGGTGGTTTCTGTCGCCAAAAATTATGAAGAAATTCCCGTTCGCTCACACCTTTTCAATTATCGCACACGACCCGGAAACTGGTGAGTTCGGTGGTGCGGTCCAATCCCATTGGTTTTCGGTCGGCTCGCTGGTCATCTGGGCTGAAGCCGGCATTGGCGCCGTAGCCACCCAGGCGATGGTGAAAACCTCTTACGGACCTCTGGGGCTAGACCTGATGCGGGCCGGGATCCCTGGGCCGGATGCACTGCGAGCCCTGCTTTCCACGGATCCCCAGGCGGATCTACGCCAGGTGGCAATGATCGATGTCCAAAACCAGGTGGCGGCACATACCGGCGCGCGCTGCATGGCAGCCGCCGGTCACCTTACTGGTGAAGGTTTTAGCGTTCAGGCTAACATGATGGCTAATTCGTCGGTCTGGCCCGCGATGGCAGAAGCCTACCTCGGCACGAAAGGTGACCTGGTGGAAAGATTGCTGGCTGCCCTGGATGCCGCGCAGGCCAGCGGAGGAGACATTCGCGGGCAGCAATCCGCCGCCTTGCTGGTTGTCCGCGGAACCCCCTCACAGGAGCCCTGGAATGACCGTATTTTTGACCTGCGGGTTGAGGATCATCCCCAACCGTTGAATGAAATGCGCCGTTTGGTGCGAGTGCAGCGCGCTTACAATCAGATGAACCAGGGAGATGAGGTCCTCTCCAAAGGAGATACCTCCGCTGCCCTGGCTGCTTACAGCAGCGCGGCGCTGCTGGCACCGGAAATGATCGAAATCACTTTCTGGCACGCTGTCGCCCTGGCAGATACTGGCCATATGGAACAGGCGCTGCCCATTTTTCGGCAGGTATTTGCTGAAAATCCGGATTGGGCGGTCCTGTTGAAACGTCTGCCGCCGGTGGGGATGGTGAAGATGAGCCCGGCGGAAGTCGAAAAAATAATCCACCAATGAATGGATGAAGGCACGGGTTATTTCATCCTGAAATAACCCTTATAACTCCGCTATTGGCGGTCAGAAAAATGGTGTAGTATACTGTGTCGTATGACTTGGGCTCTTAAAGGTTCACGCCTTACTGGAGGTGTGTGATGTCTGAAACGGTAGATCTCTGGGAACTGCCGTCCGCGAAAAAGATTTACATGGTCGCTGGCTGGCGCCAGTGGGCTGATGGTGGTTCAGTTTCATCCGGTTTGCCCGATTACCTGATCGAACAATTGGATGCCCGTGAAATCGGCCTGATTCGCCCTGATGGCTTTTATATCTTTCAATTTCCAGGCACCCATGATTTGGTCCGCCCTGTGATCCAATTTAACGATGGATATCCAGAAGCCCTGGATGTGCCTGAAAACCGCCTGTATTATGCCGAAAATGATGGGATTGGCATCGTTATTTTTATCGGCGACGAACCTCAACTGGATATTGAACGTTATGCCCAATCCTTTTTGCAGGCGGCTAAGAAATTAGGCGTAAAACGGATCGTGGGCCTCGGCGGCATTTATGGTGAGTTCCCTTACGACAAAGAACGCTCGCTTTCTGGAAGCTACAGCCTGCGATCGATGAAAGAAAACATGAACGAGCTGGCGGTGCAGTTCACGAATTATCAAGGTGGCGCCAGTATCGGTTCTTATATTTGCCGGCGGGCCGGTGAAAAGGATGTGGAATACTGCGGCTTGTACGCCTTTGTGCCGATGTTTGACTTTTCAAATATGTCCCAGGTCAGCCACCGCCTGCAAATCGAAGAAGATTATATGGCCTGGCTGTCAGTGATGCGCCGGATCAATTTCATGTTTAAGACCAATCTGGATTTGACCGATCTGGTTGAAAAAAGCGAGCATGAAATTGAAGAATTGAAAATTAAGATTGAAGAGCTGGAAAAACTAGCCCCTCAATTAGGTGTGAAAGAATATTTTCAGCGCATCTCTGAAGAATTTACTGAGACTCCCTTCATCCCACTGGATGATGTTTGGGAAGAAAACTTGCGCAGAATTATGGGTAAATTTAACGACGAAAAACCTGTTGATGACGAGGATTGATGGATAGACCTCAGGACCGCCACCCGGCGGTCATTTTTTTATTAAACTGGGTGGTAGAATTGGTTAATAAATTGTTATAATGTAAATCGACATTATAAAAATATCGTCGATAATTCGATCACAAAAGGAGTCTTTTCATGGCTTCAAAACCGCATCCAATTTCCTGTATCTTGCCGCCCCACATCTTGACCAGTATCATTGAACAAGGGACGGAGGCCCAACAGGACCGAGCCCGTACAACCCGACAATTTTCCATACAATTCCGAGAACAGCGGGTTGCCCTGGCAGCCCAAAATCCGGCGCCAGCCATCCCCATGACGACGGTGATCGCGGTCAAAAACCGGATCATCTACACCGCCGACAATGCCTCTGGTCTGCCAGGCCGGATTGTGCGTCAGGAAGGCGCGCCTCCGATCAGCGACCCGGCGGCAAACGAGGCATACGATGGCGCCGGGGCCACATTTGATCTGTACTGGGATGTTTACCAGCGTAATTCAATCGATGGCAACGGAATGCGGTTGGATTCAACTGTGCATTACCAGAAAAATTATGACAACGCCTTTTGGAATGGACAGCAAATGGTTTACGGTGATGGGGACGAAGATCTACCTGAAGCCCAAAGACTCTTCAACCGTTTTACCATCTCGATGGATGTCATCGGTCATGAACTTACCCATGGTGTAACCCAAAACACCGGTAACCTGAATTATCAAAACCAATCTGGCGCGTTGAATGAATCGATCTCAGACGTCTTCGGCAGCCTGGTAAAACAACGCAAGCTGGGCCAACAGGCACAAGCCGCGGATTGGATCATTGGACAGGGTCTGTTTACCGCGAATGTGAACGGGGTCGGCATTCGTTCGATGAAGGCTCCGGGCACTGCCTATAACGATCCGGTGCTCGGCAAAGATCCCCAACCTGCGATTATGCAGGATTACGTCAATACGACCGATGACAATGGCGGCGTGCATATCAATTCGGGCATTCCCAACCATGCTTTTTATTTGGTCGCCGTCGAATTGGGCGGATATGCCTGGGAAAAGGCCGGGCAAATCTGGTATGTGACCTTGCGCGATAAGATCCGCAGCACGAGCAATTTCCAGGACATGGCTAATCTGACCTTTGGGGTTGCCGCCGATCTTTACGGAGCCAACAGCCTGGAGCAGCAAGCAGTCAGCAAAGGTTGGACCGCGGTCGGCCTTCCCCCAACCGGTACCAGTACGACTCCCGTTCCGCCTTCGACCAATCCTGGCTGCCTGTCCAGCTTATTGGGTTTATTCAAAGCTTTTTAATAAAAGGGTTGCCAATATGATCATGATCTTTGAACGGTCCGGCGGATTCACAGCTATCCCACTTCGCCTGAAAATCGATACGGAAGATCTTGATATTCAGGAACGTACGCTGCTGCATACACAGGTTGCCGCAGCCGATTTCTTTAACCTGCCCGGGCGAGAAACTTCCCCGGGAAGAGGGTATGACCGCTTTACATTCAAATTGACCGTCCAGAATGACCAAAAAAGTCATACCATCGAATATGGCGATGCCAGCGTCCCTGAACCCCTCCAGCCTTTAATCGATCAGCTTTCTACGATGGCCCGCTCCAAACGGAGTCAGGATTAATTAAAGAGATCCTTCAGGAATAGAAATTTCCTGAAGGATCTCTTTTTTTACCCTTTCTTTTTTACGGGTGAGCGAAATCCAGGGTGTAATAACCTCCATACTGGCTGGAAGCGTAGTAAGCAAAACCGATACCAATCTGGGTTATTTTACTGCTGAGGATATTGGCGCGGTGAACCGGGCTGTTCATCCACCAGTCAAATGCATCCTGGGCATTTCCTCCGGCATATATATTCTCACTTTCATATGTATATTTATAACCTTGGGCCGTCAGGCGGGAGGAATGGCCCGATTTATCTGATCCGGTGTGATCCAGGTAACTGTTGCAAGCCATATCTGTGCTGTGTCCCTGGGCAGCGGCGCTTAACTGGCTTTGCAAGGTCAACGCAGCTAACCGGTTTGCAGCCCGGGCAGTATTGATTAATTGGAGAATCTGCGCTTCATATCCTGCATTGCGTTCAAGAGCGCAATTCACCGGTGGCGGCGTCGCAGTTGGGCCGACACCCGGCCCCCAATCCACCTTGATAATTACCCAGAACATGTCTTCGCCGTGACTGTTCACCCCAAACCGTTCCCCATTCGGATTTTGGAACTCCCAGTCGCCGGCGTAGGTGCCGCCTTCAGATGGGGTTTTTAGATTAACCGTTACGTCGACTAATTCTCCGGGGGCTGCCTTGGGCAGCGGCATGGATGGGGGGCCACTCATGATTTGACCGTTGGTGAAAACTACCTGGTAACCCTCGCCCCAGGTACAGGTGCCTTCATTCCGGAAACGCCAGGTCTTGGTAAATTCGGTATTGGCAGGGAGAAGGGTATTATCCGGGACGGTGACATCCGTAAAGAACCCGGCTTTATCGATACAATCTGCCGTTGAGGAAGATGCGTTTGTGCCAGTCGACGCTGTAGAATCAGATGTGTTCGAGCCGGGCGGTGTCGTCGCAGCAGTTGTTGGAGATACGGCAGGTGAAGGAACGGCCGTAGGCGTCGTTGTAGACGTCGGCGGAGGATCGGTTGGAGTGTTGGTTGCTGCGCCAGTTGGCGAAGCGATTTGAGGAATCGTTGTGGGGACTGCTGTACCGGTCAGCGCTGCTGCTGTGGCAGTCCCTGTGCTTGCGATGGGTTGAGGACTGGTTGGCGAACCTGTACTTGCGATGGGTTGAAGACTGGTTGGCGAACCGGGATTTACCGCAGAAAGAGTCTGCGCCACGATCGTCGCAATATCCGGCAGCGCTGTCTCACCAGCTTGAGTCGGCGAGGTGTTACCACCGCCGCACCCGGTTAAAATCATCAGGAGTAGCAGTGATAGAACTGCCAGAATAATACGTTTCATGCAGTGATCCTAAATCTACGCCGATATCGTCAAATAAAAAAGTTAATCCAAATCCAGATCCCTATTCTTCCAGGGTGGAAAGGTCACCTTCCGGCATGCCCAGGGCCCTGGCCTTCAAAACACGGCGCATGATCTTTCCCGATCTGGTTTTTGGCAGCTGACTCACCACCGTGATTTTTTCGGGCTTGGCGATCGGCCCCATCTCATGTGACACGTGATTTCTCAATTCTTCGATCAAGGCATCACTGCTCTCAAACCCGCTTCTCAGGATCACATAGGTATAGATCGCATTCCCCTTAATCTCATGCGGCAGGCCAATTGCCGCTGCTTCCGCCACGGCGGGATGGCTCACCAGTGCGCTTTCGATCTCTGCCGTTCCCAGGCGGTATCCGGACACCTTGAGTACGTCATCCACTCGTCCGATGATCCAGTAATATCCATCCTCATCCCGGCGAGCGCTGTCCCCGGTAAAATATACCCCCGGGAACTTGCTCCAATACTGGCTCACATATCGGTCCGGATCGTTATAAATCGTGCGCAGCATTGCCGGCCACGGCTTTTTCAAGACCAGGTACCCCTCTTCACCCACAGCCACCGGTTTGCCATTTTCATCATAAATATCTACTTCTACCCCCGGGAAAGGTCGGGTCGCGCTGCCCGGCTTTAAACTGACCGCCGGCAGAGGGGTGATCATAAACATGCCTGTCTCCGTTTGCCACCAGGTGTCCATGATCGGGCAGCGTCCTTTACCGATCACGTCATAATACCAGCGCCATGCCTCAGGGTTGATCGGTTCACCCACCGAGCCCAGCAGCCGCAGCGAAGATAAATCATGCCGGTTGGGCCAGGCATCGCCAAAGCGCATCAACCCGCGGATCGCCGTGGGCGCGGTATAAATGATATTAAGCCCATATTTTTCGACCAGACCCCACCAGCGGTTTGGATACGGAAAGGTTGGCGCCCCTTCGTACATAAAACTGGTGGTGCCCAGCAGCAGCGGGCCGTAAACGATGTAACTGTGCCCGGTAATCCAACCTGGATCCGCCGTGCACCAATAGCGGTCCTCTTCGCGAATGTCGAACACCATCTTTAAAGTTGTCGCCACGCCGACCATATATCCGCCGTGGGTGTGCAAAATCGCTTTCGGCCGTCCGGTTGTGCCCGAGGTATACAGTATGAACAATGGATCTTCCGCATCCATTTCTTCGGTTTCACAGCGCGACTGCCCGCCTACCGATTTTGCCACAGGCAGGCTCATCAGATCCTGATACCAGTAATCTCTGCCTGCTTCCATAAAAATATCTTGCCCGGTGCGCTTAACCACAATCACAGTTTCGACTGTCGCGCATCGTTTTAGCGCTTCATCGACGATCTTTTTTAATTCGACGACCTTGCCGTTCATGTAACCACCATCGCAGGTGATCACCACATTCGATTGGCTGTCATCGATCCGTCCGTGGATCGCTTCGACGGAGAACCCGCCGTAAATCACCGAATGAACCGCGCCGATTTTGGCACAGGCCAGCATCGCGATGGGCAGTTCAGGCACCCGGCCCATGTAGATCGTCACCCGATCCCCTTTTTTGACACCCATGCTGCGCAGAACGTTCGAAAACATACAAACTTCGCGATTTAACGCATGATATGAAAAGGTTCGGCTTTCTCCCTTTTCCCCCTCCCATATCAAAGCCAGCTTATTCCGTCGCCAGGATTGTACATGCCGGTCAAGGCAGTTATAAACAATATTCGTTTTCCCACCTACAAACCACTTATAAAATGGCTTATTGGAATCGTCCAACACTTTCGTATAGGGTTCGAACCACTCAAACTGGCGGGCTTGCTCATCCCAGAACCCTTCCAGGTCTTCTGCCGCGCGGCGGTAAACTTCATCCGGATTGGAGACGACGGCTTTTTGGATAATTTCTGCACCTGGTTGATAAAGTTCTTTATGATCATCTTTAATCATGGATCCCATCCTTTTTTGACACGAATTTTTTTTTATAAAGCTTTATGGGTCTCTGGATCAATTATAATTATATTTACTTATAATACTAACAATATGAGAATAAAATAAAAGAATACCCACGTCTCCAATTGAAAACGTGGGTTGGGATTAAATTGATCTCGATTTTCGGGGTTATACCAGGCGTGCGGTCAGGGTTATCTCAACCCCGGCCAGCGCGGCGGATACCGGGCAGCCTTCTTTGGTTTCTTCTGCAATGACCTGGAATTTCGCGTTATCAATCCCTGAGGCTTTAACTTCCGTGTCCAGATGGATCAAAGTAATGCGGCTTTTATCGCCAACTTTTCCTAACGTCACTGTGGCTCTGGTGAAAATTCGATCCGGGGTGACCCCGACTTTTCCCAAACCACCGCTGAGCGCCATCGAATAGCAGCCGGCATGCGCGGCGCCGATTAATTCCTCGGGATTGGTACCCGTTCCTTCTTCAAAGCGAGATGAAAACGAGTAGGCTCCTTCAAAGGCGCCGCTTTCAAATTTCATTGTGCCTTTGCCGTCTCTCAGGTTACCCTGCCACACTGCTTCAGCTTTTCGTACAGCCATTTTCGTATCCTCCTAAAAAATCGTGTGTAATAATTAAATTATACTCTATATTTATATTTTTAATATCATAAAAGTAATAGTATAGGTTAATATTGCATCAGTTCAGGGGCAAACCTTCATCACTACCATTGCGATTAATAATCCTTTTTGACCTGGTGGGATTAGTTATCTAGTGAAGTCGCAATTTAGATGGCGATGCCTATGCCTTGACCGACCAAGTGTATGTCGATGATTACTGAGAAGTTCATCTTGACAAACACAACTGCAAGAATTAAAGTGATAATTATGGTCGAATTACCACAAAATAAAAATCCTGACAGACAGGTTTCTTACGACCTGGGCTGGTTGATCCAGAACGAAAAGATCAGCGATAAGGAATTCTGCGCTTTTTTGCTGAGTGAAACCAGTACAGAAATCGAACGTCTGGTCTCTCGTTTATTGCAGTCACCAGCCGACCGGATCGCGGTTGTTGACCAGACCCTTTTCAACGTGCTGTTGAGAAGGCGGTCTTATAAAAGCGATATTTCTGGAAAAACCTGGTTATACAGAATCACCCTGGAAGAATGCTTGAAGCGCACGCCTCATCGTCTGCCAGACCAAATGAATTTGGCTCAACGGCTGGTCAAAGTAATCGATACTCATCTGGCAGAAAATACTCACTTCAACCGATTCCTGGATTCATTACCGGCCGAGCAGCGTCTGTTTGTGATTCTGCATTATGGGCAGAACCTGGCCGTGGAAGAGATTGCGTTCCTATTAAAGATGGAAAAGGGCGCGGTGCAATCTGCGTTGGAACAGTCGCAGCAGCAGCTGATGGCACACCAACGATCCTGCGAGGAATGCCTATCGCTTTCTTCCAGCTTGACATTGATGGAGACATCGCTTGTCGAAGCATTCCAGATAAATAGCCAATTGATGGATACCGCCCATGAAAATAACGCAGATTGGATAAGATCACTCCTGGAACGCCTGAGCTACGAGAAAAGAAGGCTGCGCACCCGCAAATGGGCATCCAGGGCAGCCGAATTCAGTCTTGGGGTGTTAATTTTATTGTTCAGCGAAATGGCTTTTACTCATTCCTTGCCGGTCCTGCCCTGGTCCGCTCAACCCACGGAGCGCGTGACCGGTCAATCTGCCGCAATCTTGCCCACTCACCAACCTTCACCGGTCACGCCTACCCCATTACCCACTGCCGTTGCCATAAAATCACAGGCGAATTTAGATGAAGTTCTAAAATTTTCACTCACCAGCTGGGCTCGCTGGCATTCCCTTTGGGCAGATGTGAATGTAAATTATTATTATTTGCTGAATTACAATAGTACTGCAGGTAAGGTCCCTGATCAATCCCTGCGTAAGCAAATATGGCTCAGCCTTCCAGGATCTTCTCGTCTGGTAAGTGGGCAAAAAAATGGCAGCCCTGACATCGCTTATTCCATCCTTAATGCTAAAATAACTGGCCAAAATTTTGCCAGCGGGCAAATGATAGACAGCCCAACTTCCAATTTGATTCCGGACATTGACCTGCAACAGTTATTTTCGCCTATTGATATGTATCCAGATGGCGGTCAGTATACTTTCATTGGAAACGACACCATTATTGGTCGGCCCACCTGGGTCTTGGAGTGGAGCATCAATGGGCAAAGGGTATATCGTTTTTGGATCGATCAAGAATATGGGGTCATTTTACGTCGTCTCGGTTATGCCCAGGTTGCATTTCCACCAGTGATCTCAGACATCTTGGTGACGAATATTTATTTTAATCCCACCTTTCCGGATACAATCTTTGAACCCTACCTCTACAAAGGAGATCATTTCGCCAACGATTTCTCCGGGGATCCCGAGATAAATGATGTAAAAACCGCTCTCCAGGACTGGACTACATCTAAAATCACCCTATCAACCTCTGGGAATTACCATCCCTCGACCGGCGACTCTTCCAACGCTCATCTTTCTTTTCAACCAGTTCAAATGGGTTATCTGCAAAATAAAGATGGAGGTGGATTGGAATTATTTGCTGACCAGGTTGACCTGGGTAAAGTTCCGCTCGGTGGAAAAACCCTCCAGACCTGTCAGCGATCTCCAGACGGTAGCCGGATTGCTTACAACTCACCGCCCCTGGATAGTTCGGGGAATACCGCCCTGTACATTGCCGACTTGGCCTCCCTTGCATCCGCCCGCCCAGCGCTCGCGGGTGGAATTACTGCGGGTGATTTTGCTTTTTCGCCCGATAACAGCCGCCTGGCTTTTTTTGGCTGCGAAAAAGCCTCTGGGTTTTGCGGTGTCTTTATATTGGATCTGAAGACCTGGCAGCTGACCCCTCTGGCGCCGCTGAATTACGCGGATTACATGGTCTGGAGCCCAGATGGGCATTCGATTGCCATGGTGGGAAAAAATGACTTGACTGAAGCAAATAAAAAAGTATTGACCACCAACCTGTTGATGAACGAAGTTATGGCTCTGGCTCAATCATGGTTTTTTCAAGTTTTTGATTCCAGCAATGGCAATGTGACCTATAAAAGGGCATTTGAATGGTCAAACCTGAGCGCGCCGTCCGATTCGCCCACAAATAGTTGGAGCACGCCGTTTAAGATTCCCACGGCCGGTGTCCAAGGCTGCATCAATCCTCCAAAAAAAGCTGTGAGCGGAGGTCCAACCAATTAATCAATGATCGCCTGTTTTTTTAATTGATTGTAAAATGGTTTTCTTTAAAAAATACCTGCGATCTGCATGGCGCTTATTCCCGCAAATGCTGTCAAGACCGCTTCATTTTTGGCCGATTATAACAGGCTGAAACGGGCAGCACTCGAAATCAATTCGACCGGGTGAGATTTCAGCAATTATCTACCCAACAGGAGCATCACTTTGGCGAAATTCAGGGCCAGATATCCATAAGGGGTGAAACAGAACACTGCTTGCCGAATATAATGTACCGTTCCGCCGGCGCATTCAATTGACTTTTTTTCACACCTCCTCTACACTAATCCAATGCTTGCTCGCATTTTCTCCTGTGCCGTGGTTGGATTAGCTGGCGTCGTGGTTGAGGTTGAGGTCGATTTTGGTCAGGGTTTGCCCCATATGGCGATCGTCGGATTACCGGATGCCGCCGTACAGGGAAGCCGCGAACAGGTCTATTCGGCCATAAAAAATGCCGGTTTGTTCTATCCCCGTAAGGCTTTGAACGTCAATCTGGCGCCAGCTTCTGTTCGCAAAGAAAGCCCATCCTATGATCTCCCCATTGCGCTTGGAGTCCTGGTCCTTTCTGACATCCTCCCTCCTGAATCAATGGATGGTTCTCTGGTCATCGGCGAACTATCCCTCGATGGAAACGTAAGGCACGTGCGCGGAGTACTGCCGATGGCAGTCGTCGCCCGCCAGCAGGGGTTCCAGCGCATATTCGTTCCCCAGGCAGACGCGGCGGAAGCAGCGCTTATCCCCGACCTGGAAGTCATTCCTGTGGCGACCCTTTCCGCACTATTCAATCATCTCACCGGCACCCAGATCATTCAACCACACCCTCCAGTCAAGGTTGAGGATCTTGAGGCGCTCGTCCAGACCGATTTCCAGGAGATCAAGGGCCAGGAACATGTCAAACTTGCCCTCGAAGTCACCGCGGCTGGAGGTCATAATTGCCTGATGGTTGGCCCACCGGGTTCTGGCAAGACCCTTTTAGCCCGCGCCCTGCCTGCCATTCTCCCGCGGCTGACCATCGATGAAGCCCTGGACGTCACCCGCATCTACTCCGCTGCTGATCAGCTTCCATCCGATATCCCCCTGGTTCGCACCCGGCCCTTCCGCTCACCGCATCACACCATCAGCCACGCTGGATTGGTTGGCGGCGGCAACCTGCCCCACCCGGGTGAAATTTCTCTTGCCCACCGCGGGGTTTTATTCCTGGACGAACTGCCAGAATTTGGATCGCGCGTATTGGAAGTCATGCGCCAGCCCATCGAGGATAAATGCGTTACCATCAGCCGCGCGCAGGGCTCACTGACCTTTCCGGCAAATATTCAGCTGATTGCGGCGATGAACCCGTGTCCTTGCGGTTATTACGGCGATCCGGTCAAAGCCTGCACCTGTTCTTCCGGCATGGTTACCAAATATCAAAAGCGCATCTCCGGCCCGCTGCTCGACCGGATTGATATCCACATCCAGGTATCCCGTCTGGAATATGACAAATTGAGCGATGCACGCCTGGGAGAACCTTCCAGTGTGATCCGTAAACGGGTCAAAGCCGCTCGAAACCGCCAGCGCGAACGTTTCAAGGATGGTGTGCTGGCCTGCAATTCAGATATGCGCCCGGCGGAAGTGCGCCAGTTCTGCCAGCTCGACGACACCGGTCGTTCATTGATGAAAACCGCCATGGCCCAGCTCCAGCTCACCGCCCGCGCTTACCATCGGGTGCTCAAACTGGCGCGAACGATCGCCGACCTGGCAGGCGGAGACCACATCCAACCCGCCCACCTGGCCGAAGCGCTGCAGTACCGGCCAAGGACAATCTCAGATTATTTTTTTTAGGAGGTTCCCATGGTTCTCGATAAATTTTCCCTTGCAGGTCAGGTTGGCATCGTTACCGGTGGCGGGCAGGGCCTGGGTTGGGCTTTCTGCCAGGCATTTGCCGAAGCCGGAGCCGACATAGTGATCGCGGAAATCAACCCCGAAACCGGTCCAAAAGCCGCGCAGATGGTCGAATCCATCGGCCGCAAGTCGCACTTCGTACAGACGGATGTACGTGAAAAAGACAGCGTAGAAACAATGGTAGAACAAACGCTGGCAAAATTTGGCAGGATCGATTTTCTGATGAACAACGCCGGTGTCGCATTGTGGCGCCCGGCGGAGGAAACAGGTGAAGCTGAATGGCTGAACCTGATGAATGTTAATTTGAACGGGCTGTTCTACTGCTGTCAGGCGGTTGGAAAACACATGATCTCCCGCAAGGCCGGGCGCATCATCAATATCGCCTCGATGTCGGGCGTGATTGTAAACATCCCCCAACCTCAAGCCGCCTACAATACCTCTAAAGCCGCGGTTATGCACCTGACAAAATCGCTGGCGCAGGAATGGGCGCAGTACGGCATCCGCGTCAATGCCATTTGCCCGGGTTATATGGCCACCCCCATGGCCCAACCCTTCTTCGATGATCCCAAAATCGGCGGGGTCTGGATGAATATGACCCCTATGAATCGTCCTGGCAAGCCGGAAGAGTTGGGCCCCCTGGCAGTCTTCCTGGCATCCGAAGCCTCCAGCTTTGTCACCGGGGCGGCGATCTTGATCGATGGGGGCTACAGCGTTATGTAAGCATGGCGGTCATGCTGATTACTTGCTCCCGTAAGCCAACTTCCAGCGGGGTATTGGGTACGGCACAACCCGCGGATCGCAGCTTGCTCATGTCGTAAATGCGGTGGCACAAGAAAGGCGCCGATTCAGGATGTTCTCGCAAATAATTCTGCCCGTTTAATTCTTCAATTTTCAAACCTACGCCTAATAGTTCCGCGATTATCCGGTAATATTCTCGCGATTCGACAAATTTCGGTCCCGCGGCGCAAAAAATCTGCCGGTTGGCAGCCGGGTTACCTGCCACACTTAATATGGTTTCAGCCAGGTCCCGAGCCAGAATCGGCTGCTGGAGGAAATGTCCTCCGCCCACCAAACGCAGCGTTTCGCCGCCTCGCAAGCGATCGATCAACCGCGGATCTCGTCCATGTTCTGGCAGGCACCCCAACTGCGACCCGGGGCCATAAATATGGCAGGGGCGTAGAATTGTCCAGCCCATTTTTCCGGTGTCGGCAGCCAGCAAAGCCAATTCGGCCTGGCGCTTCTTTCCCCCATATCCATCGACTATAATAGAATCACTTTCTTCGCCCTGCGGGAAGGACCTGCCGGCAGGATCATAAACAAAATCGGTTGAAATGAACACCAGGTGGTCACACAAATCCGGCAAGATAGCTGCATCCTGCCGGATATCATCCGGATCAAAGGCAATACAATCAACGACCAGATCCCATTGCAGGTTCAATGAGTTGATCGCGCTGCGAAACGCCTGGTCATCATGCCGGTCAACAACGACCCCCTTCACACCTGGGGGAAGGGATCGTTTTCCGCGGGTGACAGCCCATACCTGATCATTCCTTTGTAATGCCAGTCTTGCCAGGGTACCGCTTAAAAATCCGCTTCCCCCTATAATTAATATTTTTTGTGAACCGGTCATCACTGCTCCTTATATAACTAACCGCAGACCCTGGCGCCAGCCTCCAGGGCAGGCGTAAATACAGATGGACGCAGATAGAACCTTTTTTATATACTTTTTATCAGCGTTGACACCTGCCCTTACGGGGGTGCAAGGGTCCGCGTGTACACCTGCCCTCCGGTAAGGACATCGAGACAATGTGGGAGGCTGGTCCCAGGGTCTGCGGTTGATAATTCGCCGTAGGCGCGCTTCACGTGCGTGGGCCGCGATAAAGCGGGCGGCTTTTTCCATTATACAAAAATATTCACGTGCTTTTAGATTGCAGCCGGACGATTTCAACTTTCAGGGCGATCACTTCCTGCGAAAGGTCGGTTAATCGCGCCAAAATTTCTTGTTGGTTGGTATCAACGATCACCGCCTGTTTAACGATGAAAGAGATCGATCCATTGGCATCGATGGTCGCCTCTTTGATCTCGTCAAGGGATTGGTAACCATTTTTTCGAGCTGCCGTCAGGAGTTCTTCTTCCGATATTTCCTCCCGCTTCAAGGACATGCGGTTGATCACCCCGTCTCGGATCAGGAATTCCGTCCGCCCCTCAACCCAGGCATTGATCTTCGGGTCGCGGTGGACCAGATGCACCACACCGGCATTAACCAATAGCAGGGTTATTGCTCCTATGATTCCCCCGGTTACGGAATTGTCGTTGCCGATAATCGCATTTTGCACCGTATTCGAGATCGTCAGCAGCACCACCAGGTCGAATGGATTTAATTGGGCTAATTCACGCTTCCCGGCGATCCTCAACCCGATCACCAGAAATAAATAGATGATTATTGGCCGGAGAATTTTTTCTGCTATAGGCAGGGTTAACTGAAACATATTCGCCCACCAGTCCATTTTTACAGGCCTCCTCGCGCCGTTGGATATAGTATAATCACGCTTTCTGCTTATAGGATGGTCAATTTGCTCCACATCGATTTTCATGTACATACCGCTGAACGCTCAAACTGCGCTACAGCTTCACAGACCGATCAAATACAGACAGCAATACAATCTGGTCTGCAAATTATCGCCATAACCGATCATTTTAAATTGGTCCCGGATCAGGAATTCTTCCGCCTCAACCGGATTTATGCTCCTTTCCAGATATTGCGCGGGATCGAAATTACCGCAAACGGTGAAGATTGGCTGGTCTTAGGCATTGCGGATCCAGTGTTGGAATCAGAAAATTGGACTTATCCCAATTTGCACCATTACGTCCGCAACCAAGGTGGCGTAATCATCCTGGCCCATCCCTACCGCTACCATCCCATCATCGGCGTCGATTTAATCCAATTTCCGCCCGATGCTGTGGAACTGCGCTCCAATAATATCCGCGTCGAATTGGTTCCCAAGATCCGTGAACTTGCCGACCGGCTTCATATCCCAACCCTGTGTAATTCAGATGCCCATTCTACCGGTTCGATCGGCCGTTACTATAATATTTTTGACAGTCCCATGATGAATTCCGGAGAAATATTAGAAGCAATAAAGTCTGGATTACTGCGCCCATCTGTTAATTAAAAAACGGCTGCCGTTTCAGGCAGCCGTCCAAATTATCAATTTACAGAGATCGTACCGCTTCGGCAAGCGTTTCCAGGCCTTGTTTTAACACCGACCGCGGACACCCCGCGTTCAATCGCATAAATCCTTCACCGAGTTTTCCAAAAACTGCTCCCTCATCCAACCCCAAATTCGCTTTCTGGATCATAAATCTTTTTAATTCTTCCCTGTTCATTCCTAAAGAACGGCAGTCCAGCCATACCAGGTACGTGCCTTCCGGTTTACAGACCCGGATCTGGGGAATCTCAGCATGAATAAAATCTTCAAGGAAGATCATATTCTGTTCAAGATATGCCAGCAGTTGGGTAAGCCATTCCTCCCCTTCACGGTAAGCGGTTTCCAGAGCAACCAGGCCAAAAATCGTATTGCCACCGATGCCCAGGTTTTCCATCGTCTGGTTGAAGCGTTCTCTCAGGGCTGAATTAGGAATAATTACCACGGAGGTATGCAAACCCGCCAGGTTAAATGTTTTGCTGGGTGCAAACAGGGAAATGGTATTTTGTTCGATTTCAGGTGAAATCATTGCCGCGGGGATATGTTTAGCCCAGGAAAATACCAGGTCAGAGTGTATTTCATCCGAAACTAAAAGAACGCCGTGTTTCAAACATAATTCGCCCAACCGGGCCAGTTCTTCGCGCGACCAGACTCGCCCGATTGGATTATGCGGGCTGCATAACACCAACATCCGCACCCGAGGATCAGATAACTGCTGGTCCAGGGCGTCAAAATCCATGGTGTAATAACCGTCTCGCTCGATTAGATTATTTTCAACGATCTGCCGTCCGTTATTGAGAGCCACCGCGAAAAATGGGTGGTAAACCGGGGGCTGGATGACTATTTTATCTCCGGGTTGGGTGTAGGCCAGTAAAGCGACGATCAATCCCGGCACTACGCCAGGCGTGGTAACCTGCCAGGCCTGGCGCGTTTTCCAACCGTGACGTTTCTCCAACCAATCGATGACCGATTGGTAGTAACTGTCCTTGCGGGTTGTGTAACCATAAATGCCATGTTCAGCCCGTTTAATGATCGCCCGGATGACCGGTTCCGGCGAGCGGAAATCCATATCCGCCACCCACATCGAAAGCACGTCTTTTTTGCCAAACCTGCGCTCGTTTTCCGCCCATTTCACCGAATCTGTATGAGTCCGGTCAATAATTTCATCGAAGTTATAGCGTAAAACCATCATACTCCCGTTTTCAAATCCCATTTTTCAGCAGGTTCACCGTTTGGCATTACCGTGCCAATCATCGATCGCACTTTTGCCAGCCGATGATCGGGCACATTTGCCCGGTTTAAATTAGCTCCGTCCAGGTTCGCATTGGTCAAATCTGCGCCGCCCAGGTTGACATCGACCATCGAGGAATCGGCCAGGATTGCCTCATACAAATCAGCCTCTGCCAGGTTGGCTTCGCGCAAATCAGCGCCTCTCAGATCTGCGCCGCGTAATTTCGCCTTGCGCAAATCAGCTCCTACCAGTTTGGCATTCCGCAGGTTAGCCCCACCCATATTGGCTTCATTCATTTCGGCGCCTGTCAAATTTACCCCGGATAGGTTTGCACCGATCAGGATCGCTTTAACCAGGTTTACCCCTCTTAAATCAATACCACTCAAGTCGATATAGCTAAGCCACAACGGTTTGGCCTGATTTAGCAAGACAAATAGCTCATACCTGGAGAACTCTGCCATAGAAACTCCTTTCGATCAGCATTAATATTATAACCGTACTTGAATATGATGAAACAGATTCGATGCTTACAAAAATGTTATTCAATTTTGCCAGGCGTAACTTTCACAGGATCTTCGCATCCAAAATGTAAATCATCCATAAGGACTGGAAATGTCTTCAAAGTCAACCAAAAAAGCGGCAACCAAAAAGCTGCCCATCTGGGTGTTCGGCATGCTGCTGGTCGTGGGTATCGGCATCATCGTATTTGTTGTATCTGCCTTCTCTCCAGCCAGCCACACAGCCCCCTATCCCCTGGAAATATCAGTGTCTGAAGCGGTTAATAAAAAAAATGCCGGAGCGTTTATCCTGGATGTACGCGAACCCAGTGAATGGCAGCAAGGTCATATTTCCGGTGCAACTTTGGTTCCACTCGGGCAGCTCCCCAATCGA
The DNA here is from genome assembly GCA_963743005.1 of uncultured Chloroflexia bacterium. GTDB lineage: Bacteria > Chloroflexota > Anaerolineae > Anaerolineales > Anaerolineaceae > CAVUNY01. Next base: position 253,398 of record CAVUNY010000003.1, read on the forward strand.
TTAAGTGAGATTCCTAAGGATCAAGAGGTAGTGGTCGTTTGCCATTCAGGCAATCGCAGCGCTCAAGGTCGCGATATCTTGCTTAAGGCCGGTTACACCACGGTGACCAGCATGGCGGGCGGCATGACCCAATGGCAGGCCGCCGGGGATCCGGTCATTACCGGTCAATAATCAATATTTTCTTCAACTACATAATCTTCAAGATGCTCCATATCCACATCTCGCTCAGAAATAACCTTATGCCGGACGGAATGGCCCAACTTGTGGATCAGGTAATCGCCGCCTGAACGCAAGTGGTGCCATTCCGGCAGGTCCTTTTTTTCTGAAACCAGGCGGTAAGCGCATGTATCAGGCAGCCAGGTTAACTGCGGAATCAACTCAGGGGTTAAAACAACACAGGTCGGCACATTAATGTGGCGGTTCTCGTAATCGGTGCAGCGGCAGCGATGCATATCCAGTAACTTGCACACCACCCGCGTGTAAAAAACTTCATTGGTATCGATATCTTGCAGTTTATGGATACAGCATTTTGCGCATCCATCACACAACGATTCCCATTCTTCCACGCTCATTTCCGATAAAGTTTTCGTTTTCCAGAATTCTTCCATCCCAATACCTTTAACCTTTTGCATCGCTGTTCAATGATGCAATCATAATTGAAAATTAGTTTATCGTCCACCGGTAATTCACTCTCCCACAATTCCTACGAACCCGCTCTTCGCCTGGATCCTTCTCATGGCGTTCGAAGACGCTTGAAACCCAATCATGCCCAGCTTCCGGATCATTTTAAGTCGCCGCGGTACCAGTTAACCGTCTGCCGCACGGCTTCCTCCAGTGGGGTGGCGGTTATCTTGAACGCCCTTTCAAACTTGCTCGCATCAACCACGAATGGTTTTTCAAACTGGTACAAGAGTTCAAATCTATCCCTGGCAGCCGGTAAGAAAAGTGATTGGAAGGCCAACATCCGGCGACCGGTCCTGCGGATTTTAAGAGGAAAACCAGCTTCATTCGAAAACAATTCCAAGAGCTGGCGTTGGGGCAGCGCGGCTGCATTGGGCACATGCCAGATTTGTCCCGCCGCCTCATCCCGTTCCCCCAATTCGACCAGGGCTCGACCAAAATCGTCGATATAGGTAAATGTGTGCGCTGCTTCCAGGTCCCCGATCACCGCAGCTGTTTTTCCGCGCAACAAAGGAATGAAGATTCCTTTGCCAAAAACGGCATCCAGCACGAACGGTCCAAATAAATCCGACGCCCGCCCAATCGCTGCTTTCACCCTCCCGCTGCGATGCGCCGTGAGAATGGATTCAGACACCCTGGCGCGAATCTGTGCTCTGCGAGTCTGAGGTTTATTTGCCATACCCTCATGAATTGATCCGTCCACGGCGCCATAGACTTCCAGGTTATCGCCGTAGATAAATTTTGCGCCTTTCGCGGCAGCGCCATCCAGAATGGAGGCGTTCAATGCCGCGAAACGCTCCAGCCAACTGCTATTTGGCGGTTGGGCGCACTGGTAGACGACCACCGCATTTTGGCAGGCTTTCCTGGTAAATTCCACCTGGAAAGTGTCTCCGACCATCAAATCCACACCGTCTGGCATCGCCGCATTGCCGCTGTGGCTGATCATTCGCACCTGTTTTCCCCGTGCCAAAAGCTCCCGCATCACAGCCAGCCCCAAAGGGCCGCCGCCGAAAATGACATGCAGGTCATCTGCACCTTGCTTTTTATCCTGTTTTTGGGCTGGCTTGCTTTGCTTTCCACCCGTCTGTCCGGGCGGCTGGCTCTCTCCCAGGCCTGTAGTTCTGATGAACTCATTCGCTTCCAGGCGATAAATTGCACACTGAGATTCCACCTTGCCGGTATTTCCAGAAGCAAGTTCCAACATCACCAGACCATGCAACCGGGACCAGGCGACCAGACCGGTATACGAAACCGGCGCCGGAACCTGCTGATTTTCAGCCTGTATTAAGCTCCCAAATTCCACCTGCTCGAACGATTGGGAATCCACCGGCAGCGGTTTCAGCTTCCCTGCTCGAAATGCATCCCCCAAGATTTGCACGAAAACATGGAAAATCCGCTGAATCCCAGGGTGGGTTGAGGTTGGGACATTCTGATCGTTGGAACAAGGATTATTGAAGATCAGTTGGAAATCAGTGGGGTGCGCTAACGCCCAATCCCGGTATTCCTTGATCACTGCCCAATACCGGCCGGAAAAATCTTCCAGCAGGAGTCCGTTTTCGGCTTTTTGCAGAGCGCTCAAAAAATCTTCCAGGGCATCCCCGATTAACGACTGGATCAGGTCATCTCGGCTATCAAAATATCGATAGAGCGCCGGGGCGCTTATTTCCATCGAACGCGAAATTGCGCTCATCGAAATTCCAGACAGGCCAACTTTTTCCATCTGTATGCGAGCATAACTCTTGATTTCGTCAATCGTATTCTGGCGCTGAATATCTTTGTGAGCCATAATCACCGTTGGTTAATACTTATAACTTAAGTTAATAGATGTAATAGATTTTACATTGTATTTCGACCCCGTCAAGCCAATTTATGTTTGTCTATGCGAATTGTAAATCTTTCCATTACTCTATATGATTACAATTGATCCAAAAACAGAATGAAATTGCTCCCCACCCCTCATCCAAAAAAATTTGTGCCATAATTGACCTGTATCTGAAATTCAACTTCTAATCGAGGAATATTATGAACCCTCAGACATTTGATGCTTTGCTCCTGTTAGCCCGCCCTGCCGCAGGAAAAAGTGAAATTATCCATTTTCTAAAAAATACTCCACCTCAGACACGCCAAACCCGCTTCCATGTTGGTGAAATCCGCGAGGTGGATGATTTTCCCATGCTATGGACCTGGTTCGAAGAGGACGATCTGCTGCAGCAGATGGGTTACTCACGTCTCCATTCGAGCCCGGATGGTTATTTTGTCGGGGATTATCTGTGGAACCTGTTGATCCGGCGCATTTCCCAGGAATACCTGAAGGCCAAAAGAGATGATGATCCGTACAAATCTACTGTTACCACATTGATCGAGTTTGCCCGCGGCAAAGAACACGGCGGTTGGCGAGCGGCATTTGCCAACCTATCTCTCCAGATCCTCGAACGGGCTGCTATTCTATATCTCAATGTATCTTATGCAGAATCACTCCGCAAAAACCGGGCCCGCTTCAATCCGGACCGCCCTGACAGCATCTTGCAGCATGGGTTATCCGAAGAAAAAATGGAGAGACTGTACAGGGATAGCGATTGGCAGGAAGTCACTGCCGGCCAGAAGGATACCCTGAACATTCAAGGTGTCCAGGTGCCTTATGTAGTTTTTGAGAATGAGGATGATGTCACTACTCCAGGCGGCGAACGGTTAGGCCAGCGTCTGGAAACTACCTTATCGACACTCTGGATGAAATACCAGGCCATGCACAGCGCATAGTTTTTGCCATATCCGGCTGAATGATGGCATTTACATAAACGGGATCCGGACAACCAACTGGTTGGTCAGGATCCCGTTTTATGCCAGTTTTTTGGCCTGATCCAGCAGTTCCGCTTCAGGGGAATTTTTATACAGTTCATCCAGCGGGTAACAACCAGATACCAGGCCGCTGCGCGGCGCCGTGGTGCAATCGCTGAACGTGCGGCAGATCAATTTGCGTTTTAACGGTTGGCCTGCCAGGATATCCTGCGGCATATCCGGATAGGAAAGCACCATTCGCCCCAGACCTATACTGTCCGTCCAGCCCTGGCTCAATGCAGCCTGGGCCACATTGGGCAGCCAATCCTGCAGGCAGGAATATCCTGATCCTACCACCACCATGCCTGGAAAGCGTTCTTTTAGCTGGCGGGTAACCCCCAACTGCCGGGCGACGCCCAACAAAGGGTCTTCAGGGGGATAATAACCATCCGAAGGCGGGGTATAAGCAGGGCGTTGGATGTGAGGCACGTAGTAAGGGCTGCCGGCGGTGATGCACACCAGTCTCAGCCCAAGATCCTGCATCAACTGCAGGAACGCGACCGGTTCAGCCAGATCGATCCCCAGACCGCTGCCATCCCCACCAAACGCATAAGGGTAATCCTGGTTTTCATAGTTATGCACCGGTACACCGGTTTTATCTTCGCCCATCTGAAAAGGGGCGAAGTCAAATGCACTCAGGCGCACACCCATCTTCAAACCCGGCGCGTCTCGCCGGATATTTTTAACCAGCTCGCGTAAGAAAAGGGTGCGGTTCTCAAACGAGCCGCCATACCGCCCTGGGCGATGCACCGCGCTCAGCATCTCGTGCGCCAGGTAACCATGACAGTGTTTCAGGTCCACAAAATCAAACCCGATTTTCTGGGCCATCACGGCTGCCCGGGTAAAATCTCCGACCAGGTCATCTAACCAGCCATCACTCACGATACTGTCGGAGGGGATCGGGAGGCCGAATTTTGGGTTCAAGACCGGATGGTCATAAGCGATAGATGGTTCCAGCTTTTTCTTGTCGTTAGGCCGGGCAAAACGTCCGGAATGGGTCAGCTGCAGCCCGATCAGCAAATCGCTGGTATCACCTACGGAGTGGCTATGCGCATCCAATAATGCCTGGCGGAGTTTCGCCAGAACTTTCAAATTTTTACGGTTAATCAGCAGCTGATTGGGATTGGCCCGCCCATCATGGCGCACAGCGACTGCTTCGCCACCCCAGATCAATTTGGCCCCACTCAAACCGAAATGCTGCCAGCGCCTGATGGTGAGCTCGGATGGACGTCCATCTGGAGTCCCATCCCAACCTTCCATGGGTAGGATGGTAAACCGGTTGCCCACCGTAAAATCGTCTACCCGAAGCTTTTGGGCGAACGGCAATTCAGGTCCCGATTTCATCCCATCATCAAACGGCAGATCAATTTGATGTTCGTTAATATAGGCAGTAAATGCTGGCCCGGTTCGCAGCGCAGCGACCCGTTTATACTTATTTTCCATGAAAATGTCCTGTCTTATAATCGGCGAAGATGGAACCCGCCGTCAATATTAATGACCTGTCCGGTGGTGTAAGGCAGCAGGCCATCGGCGATTGCCACAACGGCCCGGGCAATATCCTGCGGCACCCCCCAGCGCCGGATGGGAAAGGTTCCCTCTTCGATCATGCGGTCATAATTCACCTGCACTGCGGCAGTCATATCGGTGGCGATCACCCCGGGCCGGATCTCGTAAACCCGAATACCGCTGTCTGCCAGCCGGTCGGCATACAGCATGGTCATCATGCCCATCCCGGCTTTGGAAATACAGTATTCGCCGCGGTTGGTCGAGCTCGTATCGGCGCTGATCGAACCCATATTGATGATCATTGGCATGCGATCCGGTTCTGCTTTCTGCTGCTCAATCATAATCCGCGCAACCTGTTGGGTGAGAAAAAAAGGTCCCTTAAGATTGGTGGCGAGTACCTCATCGTAACTGGCTTCACTCATTTCCAGCAAATCGGTCCGCTGGCGCGGCGCCATACCGGCATTATTGACCAATAAATCGATCCCGCCAAATTGCTCCAATACCACCCCAACCAATCGGCTCCGATCATCCGTAGAAGCCACGTCTGCCTGGATCGCGGCGCATTCCACTCCGATGGCCTGAATTTCCGCCAGGACAGCCTGGGCGGCCTCAACATTCCCGCGATAGCTGAACGCCACCTGCCAGCCGGCCTTAGCCAGGGAAATCGCGGTCTCCCGTCCAATTCCACGCGAGCCACCCGTTACAATCGCTATTCTATTTTCCATGAGCCACCTTGCTGATTGCTTCCAGAAAGAAGTAATCGCCCCACATCACCGATTCATCCACTCCCAGCTGCTTGTTTTGATGGTACATGCCGTGTTTTAACAGGCCCTCCCAACCAGGAGTTTGGTATGCGAGAAACTCCGGGTTGGTCAGGGTTTCGAGGATGTGCAGGGCATACGCCCGATAAATCATGGCCCGTCCCCAATCTTTGCACAGCTGCGACAGGTTCAGCATCCCGCTCGCGGCGATCGCCGCCGCCGAGCTTTCATATGGATATGGCGGATTGGGTTCATCCCAATCGTTGGGCGGAATGCCGTGTTCGGGCGTTCGTTCGATGAAGAAGCGGGCACAGTCTTCCGCGGTGTCCAGAAACCTGGCGTCTCCAGTCATGGAATACACCGTGCCGAAACCATAAATTGCCCAACTTAATCCCCGCGCCCAACTCGAATCGCTCCGCCAGCCCTGTTGGGTCGATTGGTGCAAGAACTCGCCTGTAGCCAGGTCAAAAATCCCTTCGTGGGCCGTGCTGCCGTCCCCCCGCACCAGGTATTTGCGCGTGGTCAGGCAGTGCTGCAGGGCTTTTTGTTCCAGAACGGGGTCGCCGGAATGCTGAGCAGCATAAAAAACAATCCCCACGTTCATCATGATGTCGATAAACAGGCTGTCATCTGCCAGAAACGAACGCAGGTATTGGCCCTTGTCTTTGAAGCGATAGCCCATCATATGACCGGCTTCAACCACGACTGCTTTCAATGCCGGGTCGCCGGTTAAATCATACCAGCGCTTGTACGTAGACCAAAAAAGGAACCCCAGATCGTGCACACTGCGGTCGGTCTTGCGGGGTTCGATCAGGCGCGAATAATGCTCTGCCTGGGAGCGCCAAAACGGGTCGGATGTGTGTTCATACAGCAGCCACAGCTGCCCCCCTAAAAAACCTTCACACCAATTGGTCCAGCTTTCACCACCGATTTTCCATTTTCCACCCTCGGTAAACATCGGAAAGGCATCCGGGTGCGATTGGACGAGGGCCCGGAGCTGGCGGCTGGCGAAATCAAAAACGAGTTCGGTATCGATCATCAACGATCTCCTGGTGGGGATGAAAGTCATTATATCAGCCCTTTTTAATTATATTCCCCCCGTAGAACATCGAAATTTTCATGTCCGCCCCCCCAGAAAAGCTGCGAGCCCTTGACCACATCCCCATTACCTTTTCTATCGTAGGGATTAATCGATTAATTCACAAACTTGACAAATTTCCCACCGAGTATATACTTTGGATATACAAGAAAGGAGAAGGTATGATCACGACTCGAATTAAGAAATGGGGAAATAGTCTCGCGGTGAGGTTTCCACTAAGTCTATTGGCTCAATTAGGTCTGAAGGAAGATGGCGAAGTCGAAATTAACATTGTGGAAGGACGATTAATTCTTTCGCCAGTCAAAAAACCGACATACAGCCTCGACGAACTTTTGGCTCAAATTACCTCAGAAAAACTGCATGATGAAATGGATTTTGGCAAGCCTGTTGGTAAAGAGATTTTATGATGGCCTATATTCCGGAACGGGGGGACATTGTTTGGTTGGCGTTTGACCCTCAAGCCGGACATGAACAGGCCGGATATAGGCCAGCTTTGGTCATTTCTCCAAAAGTTTATAACTCTAAAACGGGGCTGGCATTATTCTGTCCAATCACCAGCCAGATAAAACTATATCCCTTTGAAGTTGGTATTCCCTCCGGTCTCCCATTAACCGGAGTGGTGCTTGCAGATCAAATAAAAAGCCTGGATTGGAGGGCCAGAAAAGCCGATTTCATTTGTAAGTTGTTTCCTGAGATCATGGAGGATGTGATAGCAAAAATAATCCCTTTACTTGCATAATTTTTTGACCAAAAAGAAACGAGAAAATTAGAACCAAAAATCAGTCAAATTCACCCCTGGTTATACTTTTCACTCAGATTTAGAAGTTTCAACAAGGCAAAAACAAATCACACCGATGTTCCCCATCCAATTTGCATAATCCACAGGGTTTCTGGCATAATACATTTATCTTGGAAAGATGAGGTGAATGATGAATAAACGCGAAGCTGTGCTCAGCTTACTCGACCCAAACCAGACCCCTCCCTACACACCGGCTGCCTTCTTTTTGCACTTTGACCCGGTTTTTCATAAAGGTCAGGCGGCAGTGGATAAGCATCTGGAATATTTTCACTACACCGGGATGGATTTCGTCAAAATCCAATACGAACAAAAATTTCCCCTCCTGCCTTTCATCAAAAAGCCAGAAGATTGGGCAAAAATGCCTTTTTACGGTCCTGATTTTTATGAGGCGCAGTTGGGCGTGGTAAAAGGCCTGGTAGACGCTGCCAAAAAGGATGCCCTGGTTATCTTAACCCTTTACTCCCCCTTTATGTGCGCCGGGCATTCGACCAGCGACGGTCTGCTTACCCGCCATATCCTTGAAAACCCGGACGCCGTGAATCGTGGAATGGAAATCATCACCGACAGCCTGATCGGATTTGTGAAATCCTGTATCGGCGTCGGGTTGGACGGATTTTATACCTCCACCCAGGGCGGGGAAGCTGCCCGCCTGCCGGGGCGCACCTTCTTTGACCAATGCATCCGTCCCTATGACCTGGCTTTAATGGAAGAGGTAAACAGGGCCTGCCAATTCAACATCCTGCATGTTTGCGATTACGACCTGCCCTATGACGACCTTCATCCTTATCTGGATTATCCCGGGCAGATAATCAATGCCAGCCTGGATTTGACCACCGGCAAGACTACCGCCAAAGAAATTTCACGCCTGTTTAACCGCCCCTTCATGGGTGGACTGGAACGTAAAGGCGTACTGGCTACCGGAACGAAGGAAGAGGTTCGGCAGGAAGTCGAAAAAGTGCTTGCGGAAGCCCCAGAGCGGTCTATTCTGGCCGCGGACTGC
>CAVUNY010000004.1:0-100770 GCA_963743005.1 uncultured Chloroflexia bacterium
GAAAATAGACTGCGCCATACGGAAATTTTGGTAACAAGGGGCTCGTCATTAAACCTCAGGATGGATGGAATTTTTCTCGCCCTCACCCCTCTCTTTTGGAGAGAGGTGGGGTGAGCTTCTGGATTATTTTTTATGAAACAACAGGCGGTAATTAAAATACCGTACATTATTTACGCGAAGTACCAGGTCGCGGGTTCGATGGTGCTGGCGTCGGGTAATCATAGGAACTTGGGATGATCGGCATCGTATTCTTTAACTTGTCGACACAAATTCCGTAGAAGTTGCCATCAAAACCGGTGCCCAGCGTCGGGAACTGATCCACCTGGATATCCAGGATTTGTTTGAGCAGATCCTGCTGCTGCTGATCATCAGAAATAGCACGGATCTGATTATACAAATCCATCTGCTTCTTGACGGGTCAGGCGGTTCCTGGGCCAGAGCATTTTTCGGATCGACATACCACCAGGCCCAGGCCTTCGCCCAGAACGAGTTGCCCGTATTCTGCGGGAACCAGTAGCGCGGATCGAGGATCACTGCGTCCCCATGCCGCCGCCAAAGATATGGCAGCTTGCGTGGAAGGCAAAGTCGGTGCCGCGGACACGCTGTTCCCACAGGGCGCGGTCCATGGTCTTGACGTTGATTTCTACGCCCACGTTTGCCCAGTATTTCTTGATCAGTTCCAACGAGTCGATATAGGTCGTGCGGCCGCTGTCGATTTCGAAGATGATCGAAATCCGTTTGCCATCCGGACCCAGGCGGAAACCATCCGAGTCTTTCTTCGGAAAAGCTTTATCCAAAGATTCGTTGGCTTTTGCCACGTCGAATTCAATGTACTGCGTCGCCAGCTTCTCGTGATAGTATTTGGACTCGGGCCGGGGAGCGGTTTGCGCCGGGATGCCTTGTCCGAGGAAGACCACATCGAGCACTTCCTGGCGGTTGATCGCATACGACAAACCTACCCGGAAATCCCTGTTCTGGACGATCTCTTTGATCACCGGATCTGTGCAGTTCTGATTGAAAACGATATTCATACTGTTGACGGTGGTCGGCGTCAATTCAAACAGGTGAAACTTGCCTTTTTGCTGACCGTCAAAGAAGATAGACTTATTCTTCGGGGCATTAATCCACTGCTCCTGCCAATCCAACTCACCATTCAAGGCTTTCAATACGAGAACTTCGTTATCGGTCGCCAGTTCCTGAGCATAGGTATCGATGTAAGGAAGCTGGTTGCCTTCGGGATCTACCTTGAAATAATAGGGATTGCGGTTGGCAGTGACGCGCGTGCCGCCGGCCCCAAAGGAGGTCTGCAGGACCCAGGGCCACATCGTCGGCACATCCGGATTGTTGTAGCACTCACGCATAAAGTTGAATAAAGCTGCCCAGGTGTCTTGAGAATACTTCTTGGTCAGTTCGTCCAGGTTGGTAGTGTTGTATTTCGCGTGGAACTGCATCAAGTACTTCTTCTGGTGCATGCAAGCCCGCTCGATATGCACGCGCGTGAAATCCTTTAAGAAAAGACCATTCGGTGATGGCCAGGTCCATTTAAAGGTTAGATCATCGACCGTGGTAATCACGTACAGGGGTTTCGGGCGGCGTGGGGGTGACGTCTTTGTTCATGATGACATCATCGTACCAGAACTGGACATCCTCGGTGGTAAAGGGGTTGCCATCGGACCACTTGACACCCTTACGCAGGGTAAAGGTATATTCAGTGCCATCAGCGCTGGCTTTGACCAATTCTGCCAAATTCATGAGCACCGTTTTGTAATCCGGTGAATAGCGCATAAGCTGTTCGTAGCCGATGTTGCGCAGCAGGTCGTTGCCATTGCGTTCGATGGTGCCGGAGTGCCATTGGCCGCCAAATGTACCAATGGCATCCAGTGGTTTTACCACCAGCGGGGAATCCGGCAGGCGCTGCTCAACGGGGGGCAAGGTCCCAGCCTTGACCAAATCTGCCAGCATAGGCGCTTCTTTATAAGCGGCGGCCGGCGCTATAGTAGCTGCGGGCGCCTGAGTTGCGGCAGAAGCCGAGGTTGCGGCGGGTGCAGAGGTTGCAGCCGGGGCTGTAGTTGCAGCCGGAGCTGAGGTCGCGGCCGGGGCTGAGGTCGCGGCCGGGGCCTGGGTGGGTTCCGGGGTGGGAGTAGGGGAACAGGCTGCCAGCGCGGCGGCTGATCCTAAAACGGACAGGCGTAAAAATTGCCGTCGAGATATTGTGGGGCAACTCATGATTTCCTCCAAATTCATTGATGAAGGGGTGAACAACGGATGCGGGCAAAGGGATGGACCAATTTTATATATCTGGAAATACTTTCCTCCTTTTCTCAGAAGGGCCTCCTCATGGGTTCGGGGTGCCAATTCCTATCCGGGAGTTATCACAGCACTTCGTCAAATGACTGCATGACATGTTCCAAAGATTGGAGAATGTGGCGCGCCATGCATTCACCTGCCAATTCATGATCGCCAACGTTTATGGCAGCAATGATGGCCCGGTGGCGTTCTAATGAGCTGTCCCAATTGATATATTCCGATCTCGCCATGAACATCCGGATCGGTCCCAGGATGGAATGCATCGCTCTCATTAATTGAGGGTTACTCGCCTGGTGCCAGATCATATCGTGGACTTTCGTATGCATTTCAATAAAAGCTTCAACGTTATGGCTTTCGACCGCAATCTTCATGGCTTCAAACAGTACTCTGAAATTTTCGGCATTTTCCGGTTTGGCGTTTTTTGCGGCAAGCTCGGCTGCCAGTCGCTCGAGCACCACTCGCACCTGAAATAACTCAAACAGGTCCTGCCGGGTCAGCTGGATGACATAGCGAGCATCCTTTTTGGAGACGACCAACCCCTCTTTCTCCAATTGGATCAGCGCATCGTGGACCGGCATGCGGCTAATACCCATGGAAGCCGCCAATTCGCGTTCGATCAGCCTATAGCCTGAAGGCAATCTTCCTTTCACGATATTTTCACGCACCAGATTGGTTACCTGATCCTTTAATGAAACATGGCTCAAGGCATTGGCTGGCGCCCAAAGGGCGGAATAAATGGTTTCTGTAGATGAATTTGTCATTGGGCTTCGTTGGTATGCCAAATACTGTATACCGTAAATATTATTTTAGCGATTACAGTTTTGAATGTCAATAGTTTTTCTATTAAGTTTCTGAGGAATTTTGTCCCAAATGTATTTTGCGGGAAATCACAACTGCCCTTTTTAGGGTAGTTGTGATGAAAAATTAACTCATCCTATTTTCGCCAATTTTCGCAGCGGTTCGCGCAGTGCCGGGTAGAGCGGTCGATAGACCTCTTCGTACAGATGGGTGTAAAAAGCTTGCTCTTCTGGCCGAGGGTGAAAAGAGCGCGCTTCCCAATGCGTCATCGCCGCGGCAGCTTCGGCGGTTGACGAATACAGCCCCACCTCCACCGCCGCCAGAATGCCTGCACCGAGGGCAGCAGTTTCGGCTGCTGTGGTGCGAAAGACCGGTTTGCCCAAAACATCGGCGATGATCTGGCACCAGCGCTCGCTTTGCGCGCCCCCGCCCATCGCGACCAACCGCTCCAAAGGCTTGCCCAGCGCGGTTTCTACCCCTTCGAACTCCAGGCGCAGTTCCATGGCGATCCCTTCCAAAATGGCCCGGTACAAATGCGCCGGTCGGTGCATACCGCGCCAGCCGGCCACAATCCCGCTGGCAGACGCATCCCAATATGGGTTCATCACCGTATTCCAATAGGGCACCAGCACTAACCCTTCACTGCCAGGCGGGATATCTTCCAGGGAGTGGTCCAACGCTGCCCGCAAGCGAACTGCCGCCGCGCCTTGTTTCCCTAGGAATGTTTTTACCAGCCACTCCAGGGTGTACGTGCCACCCAGCAGCACCGTTTCCAGCAGGTAACTATCCCTGTCTCCGCCGCTCATTGTGCGGAAAGCCGGGTTAACCACGTACCGGCTGGAGAACGAGCCGCTGATCACCGAAGTGCCCAGGGCCAGGTAAGCCGCGCCCGGCTCGCAGATATTGGCCCCAACCCCGCCTGCCTGCCCGTCTCCCAATCCGGCCAACACCGGCAGACCTTCCGGCAGGCCGGTAGCCCGCGCCGCCGCCCGGCTGACGCGCCCGATCACGCTCCCCGGGGGGAATGCAGGCGGCAGCTGTCTGGCGGTTATGCCGCAGGCCTGCAGTACTTCGCCCGACCAGGCGTGTTGAGCCATGTCAAACAGGCCGGTTGGGTCGGCGCAGCCCCAACCGGTTGCCAGTTCTCCCGTCAGCCGCTTGACCAGGTAAGCATGCACGTCCAGGTAATAGGCGGTGCGCGCAAACACTGTGGGTTCATATTTTCTCAACCAGGCGATTTTAACCGCGGTCAGGTTGGCGGAAAGCGGTTTCCCCGTCAGGCGATGGAAATCTGCCCCGTTTAATCCGCGCTCGATCACCGGCAGCAGATCGGCGGCACGCTCGTCCATCCACAGAATTCCCGGTCGTAACGGCGCACCGGTTTCATCCACCGGGACAAAAGTCTCCCGCTGGTGGGCGATGGCCAACCCCGCCAGGCGAGTCGCATCCAGCCCCCGCAAGCATTGGCGCAGCGCGCGCAACATGGCCCGCCACCAGCTTTCAGCCGGCTGTTCGTGCCAGCCCGGTCGTGGAATGTGGATCGCCAACCCGGCTCTCCCGCTGCTCACCATATTGCCTTCAGCATCCCAAACCACCGCCTTACACGCGGTGGTACTGCTGTCAATCCCCAGGATAAGCACTTTTTGAGTTGTCATGGGCTAATTATAGAGAATTATTGGACGCAGACTGCCTGGCAAGGGCAAATACTTACAAAATATATATAAAACTCTCGACATTTATATATAAAAATTCATAATTATATGGAATAATAAGGAAGGTATGTTTCAATTTCGATTTGATCTCGAAAGTTATAAGATTGGGCTTGCACTCCAATGGTGCCAATAGTCTCAATCAGAGGATAAATGGAACGATGAATAAAAAACCGAATTCGACTAAACCAGATCCTGAGGAAGAGAAGAAACGCCAGGAACGGCTCCGTCACCAGATGAATTTCAGTTTAAGCTACCTGGTCATCGGGCTGATCGGCCTATGGTTGTTTCAGCAGTTCGTGCTGGCCCCGCTGGCCGTGCGCGAAACAGAGATTCCGTACAGTGAATTTAAAACGAAATTAGCGGCTGGTCATATCGTCAACGTCACGATTGGCGATTCAACGATCACCGGTGATATGAAAAACACCGATACCACCACGCCGAATGCCCCTGCGACCACGTCTTTTACGACCGTTTCTGTCCCGACCGGGGACCCAAAGTTGATTGAAGAGTTGGACGCAGCCAAGGTGACTTATAAGGTAAGTCCCCCACCCAGCCCGATTGGCAGCTTCTTACTGGCTTACGTGCTTCCCCTGGCCTTAATCGGCGGCGCCTGGTATTTTCTTTATAACCGCATGGCGCGCGGTGGGATGGGCGGCGGCGGAGGCGCTGGTGGGCGCGGCGGCATTTTTGGCGTCGGCAAGAGTAAAGCCACCGAGGTGAAAGCTGAAGAAATCGGCGTTGATTACAAGGATGTCGGCGGTGCAGACGAGGCCATCGCCGAGCTGCAGGAAATCATCCAGTTTCTCAAGACCCCAGAGAAATTCGCCCGTTTGGGCGGGCGCATCCCCAAGGGTGTACTGCTGGTCGGTCCTCCGGGTACCGGCAAGACTCTGCTCGCCAAGGCCACTGCGGGTGAAGCCGAAGTGCCTTTCTTTGAAACCAGCGGCTCCGAATTTGTGGAAATGTTTGTTGGCGTGGGCGCCGCCCGCGTACGCGACCTGTTTGAGCAGGCCCGCAAGGTCGCTCCGGCGGTGATATTCATCGATGAAATTGACGCCATCGGCGCAAGCCGGGCCAACGCCGTTCAGTTTGGTTCCAACGATGAGCGCGAACAAACCCTCAACCAACTGCTGGCTGAAATCGACGGCTTCAACACCAATGCCACTAATCCGGTGATCATCATGGCTGCCACCAATCGCCCGGAAGTGCTGGATCCCGCGCTGCTGCGCGCCGGACGCTTTGACCGCCAGGTGGTGGTAGGCAACCCCGACCTCAGTGGGCGCATCCAGATCCTGAAGATTCACAGTAAGAATGTGAGTCTGTCGAAAGATTTTGACCTGGACCGGGCGGCGCGCATGACCCCTGGCTTCAGCGGCGCCGATCTGGCGAATGTCATTAATGAAGCCGCCTTATTGGCAGCCCGGCGTAATGCAAAAGCAGTGGAAATGCAAGATTTTGAAGCCGCCATCGAGCGCATTGTCGCTGGCCTGGAAAAACGCACCCGGGTGATGAATGAAGTCGAACGCAATACGGTTGCATACCATGAAGTTGGTCACGCCATCGTCGCCCAAATCGTGCAGAACGCCGAGCCCGTCGCCAAGATCAGCATCGTCCCACGCAGCCGCGGCGCACTGGGCTATACCCTGCAGATGCCCACTGAAGACCGTTATCTGATGACCAAGGAAGAACTCGAAGACCGCATTTCGGTCATGTTGGGTGGACGCGCGGCGGAAAAAATCTTTATTGGCTCGATCAGCACCGGCGCCAGCGATGACATCAACCGCGCCACCGATCTGGCGCACCGCATGGTCGCTGAGTTCGGCATGAGTGAAAAACTGGGCAATGTACGCTATCTCGGAGCGCAGCTCCAGTATCTCAACGGCGCGGTCCGTGATAACGCCCACATCAGCCCTGAGACGCAAGAATTAATCGATACCGAAGTCAAACGGATTATCACCGAACAGTACGAGCGGGCTCAAAAACTGCTGAATGAACACTTCGCCGCGGTGCACGTGCTGGCGAAAGAACTGCTCGTCAAAGAAAATCTGGACGGGTCAGCCGTCGCCCGCGCCCTGGAAAGCACCGAAAATATGCCTGCCGCGGTCTAAAATGCTACGGTAACTATTTCTACCTTAGGGCTGTTCCAAACGAAATTTGGAACAGCCCTTTTTTTATAAACATTCAACGATTGGTGTAATGCTGCTGGCTTCCGCGCAGAATGATGAGAATGCCGAGGAGGCTAATCTTTTCATTGAGGAGTTTGCTTCTTGCGCAGAAGCGGTGAAACCAGGAACATCAAACCTAATAAGATGACCGCGGCGGCCCCCACCGTACCGGCAATCGGCAGCCCGCCCAGGGTCGAACCGAAAATCCCGAAGAGCACCAGGCTGGCAAACAACGTCCAACCGGCCCCAATCACCGGACTGCGCTTCCAACGGGCCAAACCAAACAGCAGCAGGCCAGCCGCCACAAAACCCGGGATGAGCGTCCAGGCATACGCCCAGGTCGACCAATCTTCGTATAAATTTTGGTAATACAGCAGTCCGCCGATCCCGGCGACGATACACGCCGGAATAAACCACCCGGGCGACCAGGTGAGTAAACCGATTAATCCCAGGAAGGCTCCAAAAACGACTACGTTCAAGGGCCAATACTGCTGGCTGTAAACCAGGTTGTGAAAGTCTGGGCTGATGTTGACCGCCAGCTGCCAGGCTCCTAACCCAATCAATACTAACGCAAGGGATAGACGACCTCTTGAAATGGACATATCCGTCTCCTGTAACAAGCGATTGGTAAGAAAAGGTACTACCCGCTCAAAGCATCATTATAGCTATTTTTCACAATTTGGATTTAACATCACGATTTCCACCCTGACATTCGTCCTGAGCTTCGACCGAGATCAATGACAATCCCAGCGTGTAAAGATTGTTGAGCACTCCCTGCAGTGCGGCTCTGTCAGTAAAAACGCCGCGCAGGTTGGAAACCTCTCCGCAAGCATCAGCCTCTTTTTCGATGTGCAGGTCAGCAAAGACGTCAATCCATGACGCGGGAATTTGGCCGCGAACACGAATTTGATATAAGATGGGGTTTTGAGTTGAGTTCATAATCATTTGGCGCTGGAAACCACTCCGCTTCAACGGGTGGAGGAAAGCGCCGTCTCCTTTCCATGGTATAATAGAACAAATGGTCCAGATGCTTCGGTTAGCTCTCTGTGAGGTGAGACGCTGGAGATGAGTTTTGACAACAGTAAGTAAGTTGCCAATTCGGAACGTAAGCGGAACTGTAGTGAGGTAGCCCCAGGCTTGGAAACCTGGCGGGGAATCGTTCTCCCCGTGTCAACCTGCCGAACAGCCCTAGGGTGTATCTGGACCCAACCCTTCCTAGGGGCTAATGTAGCGGAGACGAGAAAACGGTTTTGTAATTTAGGCACTTTATTCTCCAGTTACAAGCCAGCCGCTTCCCTTTTAGGGGCGCAGAGCGAGCGGGTGGTAGTTGACTTTCTCTCCGATTTACATAGATATTAATGAAATCGCGGCAGGTCGGCGACACCCCGGGGGTGAATAACCCGGGTGAATATAGTCCAATGTGTCTGGAAGTATATGGGAGAGAAAAGACGCTAAAGCTAAGCCGGTTTGTATTTTGAATCAAACAGGTCTGGCTTGAAACCCGCGCGCCGGTTTGGGCAGGTTTGGCGTGGGCAAAGCTGGCAGTTGATAAAATCACTTTCGGTTTCAAAAAACAACCCGGTGGTCGATTTTGCCGGGACCATCAACATGCTTTCCGTCAGGGAGACACCGGTGCGGTTTGCCGCGGCGCCCAGCAGTTCAAAAAAAGGCTGCTGTTGAGTAATCGGCCAGTCGGGCAACGAGCCCGGATTCATGGTGGAGATCTTGCCAACCTGGAAACGCGGCCTGAGATCCTCTTTCAGGGCAGCCATCGCTGACTGAAGGGCTGCTTCCATCACCGCGTCCGCCCAAAACTGGCGCAGGATATCCTTTTCTTCGGCCCTTTTTTTCGCTAATTCCTGGCCGCAGGTTGCCAGATAAACGAACACGCGGTGCACATCCGCCAGGTTCACGCACAGCACCCGGCTGTCAAAACGGACGCCATCGATCAGTACGCTGGTTGAATCGTTGGCTTCAATAAAAGCCAATTTATAAAACACCTTCGGCCGGGCGACCTCAACCATCTCTTCGAGAAAAATGGTGAAATCTTCCAGGTTCGGGCTGCCTGGGTGTAAATGCAGCCGTCTGGTCAGGGCTTCAAAATCGGGCTTAAATTGGATGGCATCCAGGAAGGTCTCTTTCATGGGCACTTATTTTTTCCAGGGTCTGATGTTTTGCGCTGGTCGGCGCATCGTTAATTGTAACCCAGTAATGCACTCCCCTCTCTGCTTATATGGGCAGAGATTCCTCGATCGAAGTTTGTTTGAATTTCCTTCCGGAAAAATTAACGGGAATTAAGTTATACTTGACTCCATCCTACTTACATCACAGGTTGCTATGAAACTGTATTGGGTTGAAGGAGTTTACGTTCCAAAGACTGGGGGTGGGCGCAAAGCGGGCTTAGCATCGAAACCGTTTAGTGAATCATTTTGGGCCCATTCACCATTGGAAGCCATCCAGGCCGCAGTCCAAAGCCTGCCGGGAGCTCGTTGGATTGAGGGGCCCGTGATCGCGGAAAAATCCGAGGAACAGCGCATGCGCGCGATGGGCGCTCCTGAACTTCCAGGCCTGGGGCCGGTATCAAAGAATAAAAAGGTCGGGAAGAAATAGCAATTATCCGGAATAATCTGGCAAATGCCTCATATTCGGATAAAAAAAATTTTCGGAGGTAGAGGGAATGGCAAAAAGCATTGTGTATTATGGTTCACCTCGGCAGGCGCGTTTGGAAGCGAAAGAGACCTTACCTGCCAAGCTCGATCTGATTATTGACCGTTTACAAATCCGGGATCGAGTTAAAGGGGAAAATGTTGTTCTCAAAATGCATTTGGGGAATAACCTTTCTTATTCAGTGATTTACCCGGTATTTGTGCGTAAAGTCGTTCAGGCGGTCAAGGATGGCGGCGGAACGGTGTTTATCGCGGATGTGGATTGGGATGTGCGCGCCCACGAAGCCCGTGGATACACGCAAGAGACGGTTGGCTGTCCGATTTACCCGGCGGCTGGGCTCAATGAAAAATATTTTTACACCCATGAACGGCCCTATAAAAGCATTAAAACCTGGAAAGTCGCCGGAATGATCCAGGATGCCACCTTTATGATCAATTTTGCGCACGTTAAAGGCCACCCTTCTTGTGGTTTTGGCGGCGTGATGAAAAATATTGCCCTGGGCTGCATGGTCGGGGAAACGCGCAGCGCGATCCATGACACCTGCCATTACGATCGCTACTGGTTCAGTGAAAATTGCCTGGATGAAAGCGTTCGCGAACAGATCAAGGCCGCCTGTCCTTTTAACGCCCTGGTGGATGACAAGCGCCATCCCGGCGAGCTTCATTTGCACATCGAGGAATGCAACCAGTGTGGTCGCTGTCTGCAAGTCGCCCCGCAAGGCAGCCTGAAGATCGATCCGGTAAACTTTCATACTTTTCAGGAAGCCTGCGCGATCAGCACTTTCATCACCTACGCCACATTTGCCCCGGAAAAAATTACTCATCTCAGCCTTGCCACCCACCAGACCCCGGTCTGCGACTGCTTTGGGTTCACCGGCATGCCCATCCTCCCGGATGCCGGCATTTTCGGCTCCGATGATATTGTGGCAATTGAAAAAGCCACCTTGGATATGATCGCCAAGACCCGCCTGATCGAAGAGAATATTCCAACCTCGATGGAAGTCCATACCCGCGAAGGCCATCCTTACCGCTGGCTGCACGGTCCCCATAAAGACCCCTACAAAGTCGTGGAATATGCCGCGGCTCTTGGCATGGGCAACCTGGATTATGACCTGGTGGATGTGCTCCCCGTCGAGGAATTCACCCGGCGTGAAGTAACCTATATTCCGGCCTGAGTATCTGGATCAGGCGAGGGGCAGATAAATATTTCTGCCCCTCGCCTGGTATACGTATGGATAATAAAACTGCGCTGCTCGTGATCAACCCCGTTTCCGGCGTTTCCCAACCGGATATTATTCGCAGCCGGTTTGAACGTTCATTTCAGGAAGCCGGTTGGGAGACCCGGGTATACCAGACTACCGGCGATGAAAACCTTGAAGAAGTCGTTCGCGAGCAAGCCACAGGCGAAATTGGTATGGTTGTGGCTTCTGGGGGTGACGGCACGATTTCAGAGGTGGGCAGCGGGCTGGCTTACAGCGGCATACCATTGGGTATATTGCCCACCGGCACCTGGAATGCGCTCGCCCACAATCTGGGGATCCCTATCTTTTTTGAAGATGCCATGCATCTCCTGCTGAGACCTCACCGCCAGATGAAGATTGACAGCCTGGAGGTAAATGGGCGCCATTATTTGCTCAATGTCGGCACCGGTTTGAGCTCTGCCGTCATTCAAAGCACGCAAAGGCATCAGAAAAGGCGTTTTGGTTTCCTGGCTTATGTGTGGAATTTTCTGGCGCAGGCTTCCGGTCTGCGCCAGCGCAGTTTCCGCCTGGGGATCGATGGGCGTGAAATCAAAGTGCGCGCCACTGAACTGATGGTCATCAACAGCAGCATTATCGGTTTCGGCGAACTGCCCACCGTATTGGAGATTTACCCGGACGATGGCAAAGTTGAGATCATCGCCCTGCGCGCCCCGACCATCTTTGGGTTGGGATTAATCGCCGCCAATATCCTGATCGGCCGCCAGCGCAAGACACCCGGGTTTGTTTCCTTCTCCGCGAACCAAAAAATATCCATCCGCACCCGGCGCCGGCTGGTCGTCCAGGCGGATGGCGAAATCATCGGGCATACCCCGGTCGATATCACCTTGCACCACGCCTCTGTGGATGTGATCGTCCCCCAAAAATAATTTTTATGATTTTTTATGATAAAATAGGTAAAAATACACCAATTCAGGAGTCCAGTTCATGCTTGCTTCTTTATTGCTATCCCTTCGCGAGGGCCTTGAAGCCGCCCTCATTATTGGTATTGTCCTGGGGGTTTTGCGCCGTACCAACCAGTCCGAATACATTCCCCAGGTCTGGCGCGGTGCAGTCTCAGCAGGCTTGCTCTCTTTGCTCCTGGCGGTATTCTTATCCCTGATAGGGGCCGAATTTGAAGGCAATGGAGAGGTCATATTTGAAGGCACGACCATGCTCCTTGCCGCCGGACTGCTGACCTGGATGGTCTTCTGGATGCAGAAACAGGCTCGCAGCAGGAAATTCAACATTGAAAACGAAATTCTACGGGCGGCGCAGCAGCGTGGAAAAAGCGCCATTTTCCTGGTAGCCTTTCTATCAATCTTAAGGGAAGGCCTGGAACTGGCAGTATTCCTGCTGGCAGCCAGGCTGGAAACCAACCCATTGGACACGATTCTTGGCGCCGCGACCGGTCTGGCAGGCGCCGGGTTACTGGGATTGCTGGCCTTTCGCACTACGCACCGGCTGAGCCTGAAAAACGTTTTTCGAGTTTCCAATGTATTCCTGGCCTTATTTGCTGCCGGTTTGGTGGCCAACGGCGTGCACGAGTTTATTGAAATCGGCCTGATCCCTACCCTGATCGCTCCCGTCTGGAATATCACCGGTTTGCTCCCTGCGCAGTCTGCCCCTGGGATATTCATGAAGGTTGTCTTTGGATATAACGGCAGCCCTGCCTTAAGTGAAGTGATTGCCTATCTGGGTTATTTTGTCTTATTGATCCTGGGCTGGCGTTATTCCTTATCAAAAGCAGCGATTCCGACCGGGGCTTAGTGATATAATCCTTTCGTTTACGCTAAAACTTGGGCTGGGATTTTGGATTAATGGATTTATTTTCACTGGTCTTTACAGGTGTCGGCCTGGCAATGGATTGTTTTGCGGTATCTTTGGGGATCGGAACAACCAATGTGGCGCGTTCATTCCGGCCTGTATTCCGGCTCTCATTCCATTTTGGGCTGTTCCAGGGATTGATGACGCTGATTGGCTGGTTGGTTGGGACGACGATCGCCCAATTAATCGCCAATTTTGACCATTGGATTGCGCTTGGCCTGCTGACCTGGATCGGTTCGCGGATGATTATCGAAGGGTTAAAACCAGATCAGGACGAGGTCAAACACAACGATCCTTCCCGAGGAGGAACATTGGTGCTTCTGGCAGTTGCGACCAGCCTGGATGCGATGGCCGTTGGCCTGAGCCTGGCGATCGTCAATGTGAATATTCTGTCCTCCAGCCTGATGATCGGTGTGATATCGACTGTCTTATCGCTGGTTGGATTAATGCTTGGCAATCGCCTGGGCCTATCTTTTGGAAAACGCATGGAAATTGCCGGTGGGCTGATCTTAATTGGGATCGGCATCCGCATTCTGATCACTCACTTATTCTAAAATGCGCCTGGCCATTCTTTCCGACACGCATAACCATAAAGCTAACCTGCAGAGCGCTATCAACCTCCTGCGCCAGGAAAAAATCGAGACCGTGCTGCACTGCGGCGACCTGACAGAAATAGAAACGGCGCTTTTGCTGGCTGAATTTCGCCTGATCATCACCTTTGGTAACGGTGATTGGAACGCCGGCCAGATCCAGCAAAACTTAAAGATACTACCGGCCGGATAATATTGGCGACATCGTCTACCGCGGTGAATTGGACGGGGTCAAAATTGCGGCAACCCACGGTCATCTGGAAGGGGTGGTTGAAAACCTGGTTGAAAGTGGGGAGTACGCGTATGTATTTACCGGCCATTCGCATCGCCGCAAGGATGAAATGATCCGCGCCACCCGTTTGATCAACCCCGGAGCGTTGGGCGGGCTGCATGTCGAAAAACGCAGTTTTGTGATCCTCGATCTCTCATCCGGAAAGCTGGACGTTCATTTGCTTGAATGAGTGATCCACCTCCGCTCTCGTCTGACTATCCAAAAGGTATAATTACTCCACTCATTGATAAAGGATTTGCCCCATCGTGACTACCGCCGCCATCACTGATATCGCTAACCATAATAAAAATAAAGCCGCCCTGACTTCCGTCCTGGCTGCCGTAGGCCTGACTACCTTTAAGCTGATCATCGGCTTTGCCACCGGAAGCCTGGGAATTCTGGCCGAAGCGGCTCACTCTGCTCTCGACCTGGTGGCAGCATTGGTGACCCTCTTTGCGGTTCGCCTTTCAGGCAAGGCGCCTGATACCGAGCACCAGTTTGGTCATGGAAAGATCGAAAACCTTTCCGCACTTTTTGAGACCTTTCTGCTGTTGGTGACCTGCGTCTGGATCATTTTTGAGGCGGTGCAGCGCCTGTTTTTTAAGAATGTTACCGTGGATATTTCGATCTGGGCCTTTGTAGTCATGGGAGTGTCGATCATTACCGACATCAACCGCTCAAGGATTTTGTACAAAGCCGCTCGGGCTTACAACAGCCAGGCGCTTGAGGCGGACGCGCTGCATTTCCACACCGATATCTGGTCCTCCAGCGTGGTGATTTTAGGCCTTGCCCTGGCCTGGATCGGCGACATGCTGGAAAAATCTTTTCCCGCCTGGAAAAGCCTGGATAAAGCCGATTTAATCGCGGCCCTGGGTGTGGCGGTCATCGTGATTTACGTCAGCGTTCAGCTCGGGATTCGCACAATAGAAGCCTTACTCGATTCTGCGCCAAAGGGGATGAATGATAAACTGGAAAGTGTGATTCATTCGGTCCCTGGGATTGAGAATGTGCACAGCTTGCGCATCCGCCGCTCGGGCCCCAACCTGTTCATTGACGTCCACGTAGAGGTGGATGGACAGATGCCGCTGGTGAAAGCCCATGCCCTGACAGAAATCGTCGAAAATGAGGTCAATCGGGTCGCGCCTGAAGCCGACATTACCATCCATGTTGAACCACTGCCGGTTAAGGATCCAGAGTAATCCAGACCTGTAGAATTTAATCCCCTCCGGGCATATAATAAGTTTATGAAACGCCTCGCTGTCGTCCTGCTATTTTCACTTTTAATTTCCGGCTGCCAGACTCTTTCAGGTTTTGTCGCAACAATTTCTCCTACACCAACCATTCTTCCGCCCTCCACCCCGCTCCCCCCTCCACCTACGCCTACCCTGCTGCCTCCGCAGCCTACTTTGACCTCTGCAAAACCGCTGCTGCTGGTCAGTCATTCACTCCAGGATTCCAACGAAAACCCACAATATACGCTGACGGTCGATTATCCCCAATTCGATGGCGCCACCACATCCCAGTTGCAGGCGTTTAACCAGTTCTCAGAGCAAAAAGCCCGCGATTTATTGAATACTTACCAGACCCAATTAGCCAGTCCACCGGCGACACCCGATCCAAATTTCTACCCATCCTTCATGGAAGCCACCTACCAGGTGACCAATGGCACCGATGGTTTGTTGAGCGTACTGTATACGGTCGCCGATTATTGGTCTGGCGCCGCGCATCCCAACCAGTACGCCCACGTGTTGAATTACAACCTGATCGCCGGCCAGGAAATCGTCCTGGCGGATCTCTTTCTACCCGGAACCAATTACTTGCAGGTGATATCGGACTACTGCGTGACCGATCTTAATAAGCGGGACCGCCTCATGTTTGAAGCCGGCGCCCAGCCCACAACCGATAATTACCAGAATTGGAACATTACCCCTCAGGGACTGCTGATATCCTTCGATCCTTACCAGGTCGGCCCGTATGCCATGGGCCCTTCCACAGTTAGCATCCCTTATGGTTACTTAAAAGATTTTTTAAATCCCGCCGGCCCGCTGGCGCCCTTGATCCCATAGAGTTCATTCATCATGGAAAATTCACACAAACGTGTTCTTTTATCCGTCATGGCCCATCCTGACGACGAGACTTTTGGCATGGGCGGCACCCTGGCATACTATGCCAGCCAGGGGGTGGATACTTATCTGATTTGCGCCACACGGGGGGAAGTGGGGGATGTGGATGAGAAATACCTCAAGGGGTTTAATACCATCGCCGAAAGGCGCGAGGCCGAACTGCGCTGCGCCGCGGAAAAATTGGGTCTGAAAGATGTGTTCTTTCTTGGATACCGCGATTTAGGCATGCCCAATACGGCGGATAACCACCACCCCATGGCTCTGGCGGCTCAGGCCACCGATAAAGTGGCTGCGGAAATTGCCCACTACTTCCGATTGCTCCACCCCCAGGTCGTAGTCACCTTTGACCCCATCGGCGGATACCGCCATCCCGACCATATCGCCATCCACAACGCCACTGTGCGCGCTTTTGAGGCAGGTGAAGCGCTGCGCCAGGAGTACCCGGATGTGGAAGCGCTGCCTGCTTTCCAGCCTCAGAAATTGTATTACCAGACCTTCCCGAGATGGTTTATGAGGACCGCGGTGCTGTTACTGAAAATAACAGGCCAGGACCCCAAACACTTTGGCCATAACCACGATATCGACCTGGAGGCTATCGCCACGGTCAGCTTCCCGACCCATGCCACGATTGAATGCCGTTCCGTAGCCGAGATCAGGAATGAAGCCAGCGCCTGTCACGCCAGCCAGGGTGGGCAGCAGATGAGCAGTGGATTGCAAGGTTGGGCTCGTCGTTTTCTCTCCACCAAAGAGTCCTACATGCGGGCCTACCCGCCGGTGGTGAAGGGCCGGAAGGAATTTGATTTATTTGAAGGGCTTGATTCTACAACTTTGGAAATATCTTGAGGATCAGGCCTGACCGGCCTGCTTTGCCGCGAAAAGCGAACGCAGCCTGGCCGTTACCGCCCGGTAGATGGGGCAGCGGTCGTACACCGCGCTGAATAAAAGAACTCCGCCGATACCCAGGATCCAATAATTCGGACCGCTCGCTATTGCTACCGCAGCGACGGTCAAACCAAGAATCCCGCGCAGGAGCCGATCGCGCCCGTTCAAATGAAATTCCGGTTTGCGCGACTGGCCAGCCGCGATAAAAATCTCCTGCAGCGCCTGATCGTTTTGCAGCCCTACCTTTCTGAAAATTTCAACCCCGTTGGCAAAGGCAACCATGGTCGGAATCCCCATTACGTTTAGTTTGCGGATCACCTCCTGGTTTTGGTCGGCATTCACGCGCAGCAGGTCGACTTCCGAGGTAAATTGGCCGGCAGCCTTCATCAATCGCGGCTCCATAATCTTACAGGGCCCGCACCACGGCGCCCAAAACTCAACAAGTAAGGGCTTTCGGGTGTTTCTGATTTTCGCATCCCAATCGGTAATTTTCATGGCATTCTGGACCGTCAAAATAAAAGTTTGGCCGGGTGGCCAAACTCAAAAAATTACTGATCTCATCTCCGGGATGTCTCACCCGGTGAAAAGAAGCTATGAGAGAACAATTTCTGGGGGTCGAATTCGTTTAAATCCTATCGGTGCAAAAAATGAATTCAATCCGAAAAATATTACCTGTTTGTTTTAAAGTTTAACACTCGATAAATCGGGCAAAAGCCAATCGCTGCGGTAGCAATCAGGATCACGCCAACCACCAGCAGGACAATTCCCAGCCCGCCCTGGACGACACCGGCGATTCCCAAATAGAACAAGATCACTCCTACGACAGCCCTAATCATGCGGTCTAACCCAGATTCATTCACGCTTAGCTTCATTTTAGACTCCTGTGATCAATCAAATTTGAACATTTCTGATGTTCTATTATATTTGATGCGCTCCACGCCGGAAAGTTACATCCAGTAGATACAAAAGAGAGAGGCTGTCCCAAAAGAACCTCGGGACAGCCTCTCACATAATCTGCTATTCGCGTTTCGCTGCGATCAAGCCACGACTTCGCCTTCTACCACCGGGTTGAATACCAACCCTTCACTGCCTCTATCCACCAGCACAGTTTCTCCAGGCTGGTATTCACCGGCCAGCAGGTGCAAGGCCAGCGGATCTTGCAGTTCGCGCTGAATGGCGCGTTTGAGCGGGCGGGCGCCAAAATCGGGATCGTAACCCACTTCGGCCAGGTAAAGGCGGGCATTCTCAGTGACTTCCAACTTTAACCCGCGCGCCTTAAGCAGCTCTTTCACGTGGCGCAGTTGGATATCAACGATCTTTGCCAGGTGGCTGCGGTCGAGGGCATGGAAGATGACAATCTCGTCGATCCGGTTGAGAAACTCGGGCCGGAAATGAGCTTGCAGGACACGGTTCAAAGGTTCGCGCTTGACCGCATCCGGATTGTGCAGCCAGAGTTCGCTGCCCAGGTTGCTGGTCATAATCACCAGCGTATTGCGGAAATCCACGGTCCGGCCGTGACCATCCGTCAGGCGGCCATCGTCCAGAAGCTGGAGCAGCACGTTAAAGACCTCAGTGTGCGCTTTTTCGATCTCATCGAACAACACCACGCTGTAAGGCCGGCGGCGGACCGCTTCGGTCAGCTGGCCGCCCTCATCATACCCCACATAGCCTGGTGGGGCGCCTACCAGGCGCGAAACGGTATGTTTCTCCTGGTATTCGCTCATATCAATGCGGATCATGGCGTGTTCGTCATCAAACAGGAATTCGGCCAGCGCTCGGGCCAGTTCGGTTTTTCCAACACCGGTCGGGCCCATAAACATAAATGAGCCGATTGGCCGGTTGGGATCCTGCAAACCTGACCGCGCTCGCCGCACGGCGTTCGAAACCACGCGCAGCGCTTCGTCCTGGCCGACCACCCGCTGGTGCAGCCGGTCTTCCATGTGGATCAGTTTTTGGGTTTCACCTTCCAACAGGCGAGCCACGGGGATTTTCGTCCAACGAGAAATCACTTCGGCAATCTCCTCGGCGTCGACCTCTTCTTTCAAGAGCGCGCCCGCAACTTGCAGCTGCTGCAGGCGCTTTTCAGCATCCGCCTGTTTATCAGACAGCTCCCGCAGGGTGCCATAGCGCAGCCGGGCCGCGGTCGCCAGATCGGCTTTGCGTTCAGCCTGATCCATTTCCACCTGCGCTTTGTCAATTTGTTCTTTGATCGTGCGCAGTTCGGCGATGGCATCTTTTTCGGTCTGCCAGCGAGTGGTCAGTTCTGCCGATTTTTCACGCAGGTCTGCCAGCTGCTGTTCAATCTTCTCCAACCGTTCATGCGACGCCTTATCTTTTTCTTTCTGCAGCGCCTGGCGCTCGATTTCGAGCTGCATCACCTCACGGTCCACTTCATCCAGCTGCTGCGGTTTGGAGTCGATCTCCGTCCGCAAGCGAGCTGCCGATTCATCGATCAGATCGATGGCTTTATCCGGCAGTTGCCGGTCGGCGATATAGCGGTTAGACAGGGTTGCCGCGGCGATTACCGCCGCGTCGGTGATACGCACCCCATGGTGGACCTCATAACGCGATTTTAAGCCACGCAGGATGCTGATGGTATCTTCAACCGATGGTTCCTCGACCAGAACCGGCTGGAACCGTCTTTCCAAGGCAGGGTCTTTCTCGACATATTTACGGTACTCGTCAATCGTTGTCGCTCCCACTAAATGCAGTTCGCCACGGGCCAACATCGGTTTCAGCATATTGCCCGCGTCCATGGCACCTTCTGCCGCACCCGCCCCGACAACCGTGTGCATTTCATCCACAAAGAGGATAATCTCGCCCTCCGCCGTGGTAATATCCTTCAAAACAGCCTTTAAACGCTCCTCAAATTCTCCGCGGTATTTTGCCCCGGCAATTAACGCACCCATATCGAGCTGGATAAGGCGTTTGTTTTTCAAGCCCTCCGGCACGTCGCCGTTGACAATGCGCTGGGCCAGCCCTTCCACGATGGCAGTTTTGCCTACTCCGGGGTCGCCGATCAGGGCCGGGTTATTCTTGGTGCGGCGCGAAAGGATCTGGATGATGCGCCGAATTTCTTCGTCCCGGCCGATGACCGGGTCGAGCTTGCCCTGGCGGGCCATAGCCGTCAGGTCGCGCCCGTATTTCTCGAGGGCCTGGTAGGTTTCCTCCGGGTTTTGGGAGGTGACGCGCTGGTTGCCGCGCACGGCAGCCAGTGATTTGAGGATGGCATCCTTGGTCAGCCCAAATTGGCTGAGGCGCTTGCCTTCAACCAACTCGGTCAATCCTAACAGCAGGTGTTCAGTCGAAACATATTCATCCTGCATGCCTTTAGCGTAGCGTTCGGCAGCCGAAAGAACATCTGAAGTGGCGCGCGACAGGCTGGCGTCGCCCGTACCGCCACCGTAAACCTTGGGACGGTTATCCAGTTCGCGGCGCACTTCTTCGATGATGGCAGCCACACTGCCAGAAACTTTGGTCACGACCGCCGGAACGACGCCATCTTCTTGCTGCAGTAAAGCCAGCATTAAGTGCGCCGGATCGATATTCTGATGATTCAAATCGCGGGCTATCTGCTGCGCTTGAAAAAGGGCTTCTTGTGCTTTTTGGGTGAACTTATCGAGGTTCATATTCTACCTCCTGGAGTTTTCAATCCTTGTGTCGGAACAGGCCAGAAAATGTGAAAATGGGCAATCATAAAACCATAATAACCAGGTTGGCCCGGTTCCCGACTATCTCATCATATCCATTTTATGTTGGAATGCTGTTAATAAATTGTAAGAAGGATATTTGAGTAGACCTGCGCCTCAATGGCTCATGAATTTATGACCCAAACAGATTTTTTTTCTCGACTCTTCCCCCCAAACCCTCAAAAACTCAGGACCTGGCTCAAAGCTCTGGCAACCCGTATCGCGGCGCGCTGCACGGGCGGCGAAATGGGCTGGTCAAAGCCCATCTGGGCCACCTGGATGCCCAACAAAGTAAAACGGCAGCCGATTTCGGCTACCAGGTAGCGCCCAAGCATGGAAAGGGGCAGCCCGTGGGTGGCGGCGCCAGCATCGCCAACTTCCGCCAGTTCGATCCAGGCGATCCGCCCGGCGCGCTCTCCCAGGTGGGCGGCATCCACGACTACTACCCAATCTGGATGAAAACGAGTTCACGGGTGAGGTAAAATTTTCGGGCGCTGGACCTGTTTCTAACACCAGCACCCGAGGATCATCAGCAAAGAAATTTTTCAGGGCACGGATCGCAGCCAACCCCACGGCATCATCGCCATCGAGCTCATTCCCCACACCTAACACGGCTATACGAAAATTCGGATTTTTCTGCCTAACGTTCTGTATCTGCCGGCTGAGCAAAACGCGCCAGAATCGCCTGGATATCTTCTTCTCTTCCATAATATACCGAAAACGGCTCTTTACTTACCGAAGCCAGTTCCCAATCCTCCGCAGACATGTCCAGGCATTTGAAACGGCAGCTTTCCACGCACTGCGCACAGTAGGTGCAGCGGTCGGCGTGATAGCGCAAGACAAATCGCTTGGCTACCTTATCCACCACCAGCAGTTCTAGGGCATCTGCCGGGCAGTCTTTGACACACAGCTGGCAGCCAGCGCATTTCGCAGGGTCGTATTCCAATTTTCCCCGCAGGCGCGCCGGATTGGGATACCGTTTAAATGGATAGGTCTCGGTGACGGGCTTCTTAAACAACGAACTGACAATGTCGCCTAACATGGATCCAATCGTCATGGCTCAAACCTCATAAAGTCATTCTACCATACCGGATCAAAGAGTTGGGGTCAGCGCCCGGCCTACCAGGATTGCCAGAAGCTGCACCAGGGCTAAAATTGCGCCTGCCCGCCACCACAGCCCAACCGTCTGATCGATGCGCAGCCGCGCAAACAGCGATTGCAGGCCGGCGGTCACCAGCAGCAGAGCAGCCACTTTGAGCACAAACTCCAACGGGTTACTCAAACCGCCCAGGTAAAAGGCAGCGACCATGGTCAGACCAACCACCAATTCGACATCCCGGCCGATTTTAAATATCGCCAGGCCGCGGCCGCTGTACTCGGTCAGAGCGCCGGATACAATTTCGGTTTCAGCCTCCGGCGCGTCGAATGGGGGCAGCTCCAATTTTCCCATCAGGCCGATGATCGCCACCAAAAAACCAATAGGTTGGGTCAGGATCATCCACCAGTTCTGGCTGGCAACCACATTGATGAAACCGATGTCCCAACTGCCGGCAGCGATCGCCGGGCCGAGCAAGGCCAGCAGGAAAGGCGCCTCGTATGAAAAAAGCTGGGTCAGGGCACGCGTCGCTCCCAACAGTGAAAAGCGGTCGAGCGTATTGGCCCCTGCCAGGCCGATGCACAGTGTCATCATGCTCAACAGGTAGAGCGCCACCACCAGGTCGCCGCGAAAGGTGTAGGCCGGGCCAAAACCAAACATTGGCACATACAAGGCCGCGGTCAGGGCGCCTGCCAGGGCAACCACCGGCAGGGCCACGAATAATCCGGCGTGCACCCCTTCCGGGATAATCTCTTCCTTGGCTAACAGCTTGATGAAATCGGCCAGGGGTTGAAACCAGCGCGGGCCCAGCCGGTTTTGAAAACGCGCCACCAGCTTGCGGTCGGCCCACTCAAAGAACAGGCCGCTCATCAGCAGGAATGCCCCGCCCGGAAAAAACAACAAAGCGATGATGGGGTTAAAAATTACGTTCATCGATTATATTCAATTCCCTTTTGACGGAACTCTTCCCACGAGAGATGCTCGCTGCTGCCGGACCTCCGGATGGTCACCGACCGGTCGTTGCAGGAGAAACACGGGTCGATGCCAGCCAGCATCATCGGCATATCCGCCAGGTTGTGGCCCACGGCCAGGTTAATCACCGAAGCCCAGTTGCACAGGCTGGGTGTGCGCACCTTGATCCGGTCAGGTTTATCTCCGCCGTTGCTCTTGATGTAATAAAACAGTTCGCCGCGCGGGGCTTCCACCCGGCTGATCACTTCGCCCTCGGGGATGCGCCGCGGCACCCTGCCCATCAAATCTCCAGGCGGGAGATGGTCGAGGATTTCTCGGATCAAGCGGTAGGTTTCAAATAGTTCATTCATGCGCACAACGAACCGCGCTTCCAAATCGCCGTGCGTGGCAACCTGCATCTTCACCGGAAAATCCACATAGGCGGCGTACGGGGCATCCACGCGGATATCTTTCGCCACTCCGGAGGCACGCGCCGTTGGTCCGGTCGCATCCAGCTTGATCGCCTGTTCATTCGACATCAGCCCCACGTGACGAGTGCGCCCGAGGAAAGTCTCGTCCGTGGTCACCACTTTAAGATAATAATGGGTGCGCTCTTCCAGGTAATCCACACCCTTACGGATCATATCGGCCTGTTTTTCGTCCACATCATACTTGACGCCCCCCAGGCTGTTGACCGAATAATTCACCCGGTTGCCGCTCAGATTCTCTAGGATGTCCATCACCGTTTCCCGGTCGCGCCAGGAATACATGAACAGGGTATCAAACCCGCCTTCATGCGCGATCACACCCAACCACAGCAGGTGGCTGTGAATGCGTTCGAGCTCGAGATACAGGGTGCGGATGGCCTGGGCCCTGGGGGGAATGGTCACATTCGCCAGCTTTTCAACCCCCAGCACATAAGCCGAGGAATGGGTATGCGAGCAGATCCCGCATATGCGTTCCAGTAAATAAATATTTTGAATCCAGGTGCGGTCTTCGGTGCCTTTTTCGATCCCGCGGTGCACGTATCCCAATCGGATGGAAGCCCCGGTGACAATTTCTCCGTCCACGATAAATTCAAAATGGCCGGGCTCTTTTAAAGCCGGATGCTGAGGACCGATCGGGATGATAAATTTATTGATTTTTGGCAGAGCTTCCATGGTCAATCCTCCTTGATCGGCGGGAGCATTTCTGCTCCGGTGAATGATTTGCGCATTGGGAAAATATCATCCGGCCAATCGTCAGGCAGGAGCAATTTATCGGTGCTGGGCGTTCCCACGACTGTGATCCCGTACATTTCGCCTAATTCACGCTCATATAAGGTCGCCGCCGGGATAATCGCGCAAATACTGGGCAGCACCGGGAACCTATACCGCACGCCGGTGCGCAAGGTGACGATCGCGGCTTTTTGGCAAAAATGATACAGGACTTCAATCGAGCCTTCCGGCTCAGGCGCTCCGCCACTCACCTGGATTTCGGTTACCGTCCGCGACCACATCTTCTCGTCCGGGGTGGGCGCCAGGTTTCCAGGCCGGTCTAAACCGGTTATTGCCGTGAGATAACCCCAATGTCCTTCTACGATCGCACTGACTGCACCGATTAGGGATTCCGTGAGAATGGTCATATCCAACCGTTCTGGCGAAGGACGGGTCGCATATAATGTAAATGGCTTTAAAAGTTCTTCCGCTTGGGCCAGTGCTTCTTCAGTATTCATAAACCACCTTTATTTTGCTTTCAAACTTGCCAGCAGCTGGGCGACCCCATAAATGATCGCTTCCGGCCGCGGCGGGCAGCCTGGAACGTACACATCCACCGGCAGGACATCATCGATCATCCCCACAATGTTGTAGCATCCCTGAAAGATGCCGCCCGAAGTGCCGCAAGAACCGACTGCCACCACAAATTTTGGGTCTGGCATCTGCTCGTAAACCCGCAGCAGCCGTTCCCGCGCCAGGCGCGTTACCGGACCGGTGCAAATCAATACATCTGCATGCCGCGGACTGCCCTGAAGGATGACCCCGAAGCGCTCCAGGTCGTAACGCGGGGTCAAGGTCGCCAGGATTTCGATGTCGCAGCCGTTACAGGACCCACTGTTGAAGTGAACCAGCCAGGGCGAATTGATCCGCGCCCAGGTCTTCACTTTCTCCATAGCTGTTTGCCACGGGTTGCTTACCTTTAAGTCCATATTCTCTCCATATCCGGGGCGAAACCCTCACCCCGAAACCGGGCTAACTAGCCCAGGATCAATGCCACCAATGCCAGAAGTAATCCTAACACGTATACCGGTGAAATCGTATCCAGGGAACCGCTTCCCAAAACCAGCATTCCCAGGTGCAGGATGGCGAAAAAGAAAGCCACCAGGAAAAACGGCCGGTAGCCAGGCGCTGCCAGTTGGGTCTGGGCCTTTTCTCCCGAGCCGTAAATACTGCGTTTCATCGCGTCTGCCTTACCTGCCCCGGCCAGCGAACGCCCAAATAGGGCGATGATCGTGATCAAGGGGATATACAGTAAAAAAGCGACCGGGGGTGAAAGTAAAATATCCATCCTCATCCTCCGTTTATTGAACCAATGCCGGGACCAGGCTCTGCGCAGCCGGCAGGACCACGTTATTTATCAGGGAAGGATAGACGCCGAGGATGATCACCAGCAGCGCCAGGATCACCAAAGGCACCGCCATCCATAACGAGATCGTCCCTCCCCGGCGGACCGGGACCGCCATTTCAAAACGATACAGGCGGTTAACCAGCGGGGCGTAATATGCGAGCGATAGCACACTGTTCAGCGCCGCGAAAATCACCAATCCGATCACCCACGGGTTGCCCGTCTCAAAGCCGGATACAAATATCTGCCATTTCGACATGAAACCGGAGAGCGGCGGCAGCCCCCCCAGGCCCAGGACGGCGATGCTGAAGGCAAATGCCGCCAGCGGATAGCGTCGCGCCGCGCCGTTAAGATCGTCCAGCACCAGCGGTAAATGGTTCCCGCGCGATAAATGGATCGCATACAGCAACGCGCCGGCCGATAAAAAGGCCAATCCTTTCATCGCGGCATGGTTGATCAGGTGGAAAAAAGCGCCCGACGCCCCATCCAGGCTGCCGAAGGTCATCGCGATCCCGACTCCCAGCAGCATATAACCCATATGGCTGACGCTGGAATACGCCAGCAGGCGCTTGACCTGCGTCTGGCGAAGGGCCATCAGGTTGCCAACCAGCATATTCACCGCGGCAAAGCCCAACAGCAGCACGCCCCACTTTTCCATCTGCCCCGGACCCTGGACGAACGGGTGCAGCACCCGCAGCAAGGCGATCAGGCCAACTTCGATCACCGCGCCTGACAGCATGGCGCTGATCCCGCTGGGCGCCTGGGAGTGGGCATCCGGCAGCCAGGTGTGCACCGGCACCAGGGCGATCTTCACCCCAAAACCAATCACAAACAGCGCCGAAGCGGCCAGGATCATCGGATTCATGGTGTCGCCTATGCGCATCACCGCTAAATCCAGCGATCCGGTAGCCGCGAATACCAGGCTGATGCCTAACACCACCAGGATCGACCCGGCTGCGCTCTGTACCAGGTATTTAAAACCTGCTTCCAGGGAAGCCGGCTGCTCCCGGTAGAAAGCAACCAGCATGTAGGAAGTGACCGCCATCCCTTCGAACCACACCCACAGGTTGAAAAGATCGGTGGTGCAGCACAGCCCGATCATCGTTGCGATCATGGCAGTCAGCAAGGCGTAAAATTTTTCTTCGCCGGTCTCGCCTTTCATGTAATGCGTTGAAAACAGGGTCACCATCAGCCCCAACCCGAGCACCGCGGCGGCCATTAAGAAACCAATCCCATCCAGGGAGAGGTAAATGGCGCCGATCTGCCAGGGCAGCGCCGGAACCTGCTGTAATTTCTGCCAGGCCAGGAATAAAACGACCAGATCTGCCAGGAGCGCGATGACCGCCATCCAGCGAGCCGGGTTGGTAATTTTGCCTTTTCCCGATAGGCGGACTGCCAATCGCCCGATCAGATAGATCAGGGGAGATGCTGCTGCTGGCAGGGCGATCAACCAGGTCAATTCCGAAGTCAGAGTCATTCGATCACCCTCCCAGGATGAGCACGATCAGCACAATCACAAAGCCCGCGACCAGGCCAACAATATTCCAGCTGAGTATACCGGTTTGCGTGCCGCGTAAGGTTTCTGCCCCGGATTGAATACCGCGCACAACCTCCCGATTAATCGCTTCAAACCCAAAACTATCTGTGGCGGCTTTGGCGAACCCTTTCAGACCCTGGCTGAGCCATTCAAGATTCTTACGAACCTGCCAGGTCAGCAGGCCAAGCCCGATCACGGCCAGCGCCAGCAGCGTTGCCGGGGTTTTTATCACTTCAAGCAGCAGTGCCCAGCCCGTCTCGACCTCTCCGAGCAGCCCGTGAAATGACGGCACCGTTTCCAATAAGCGTAAGAAGGGGTCCGCCAGCAGCCAGGAAGTCAACGTTCCCACCGCCAGGGGGATCAATGCGACCCGCATGGCCGGCCCGGCATCGTGCACATGCTGTTCGCCGCGCCGCGGGCCATAAAAGACCATCCACAGGCAGCGCGCCGTGTAAAGGGCGGTTATCCCGGCTACCAGCACCATCACCGCGTAAGCCCAAAGCATGCCGTGTTCCATGCCAAAGGTCAGCCCGGATTCAAGAACCAGTTCTTTGCTCCAAAAACCGTTGAGCACGGGGATCCCCATCAATGCCAGGGCGCCGATCACGAAAACTGCGCGCACCAGCGGCATTTGCTTGCCCAGTCCGCCCATATCGCGCATGTCGCGCGTTCCCACAGAATGGATGACCGCACCCGCACTCAGGAAGAGCAGCGCCTTGAAGATCGCGTGGCTCATCAGGTGGAACTGGCTTGCGAATATGCCCCCCGCCCCCACCGCGAAAACCATGTAACCTAACTGGCTGACGGTGGAATAGGCCAGCACCCGTTTGAGATCATTTGCTACCAGGGCCATCACCGAAGCCATGAGAGCCGAGAGCATGCCCACCACGACCACGGCCTCTCGCCACACCGGTACATCCGCAAAAGCCGGGTAAAAACGCACCAGCAGGTATACCCCGGCGTTGACCATCGTCGCGGCATGGATTAATGCGCTGATCGGGGTCGGGGCTTCCATCGCATCCGGCAGCCAGGTCTGAAACGGGAACTGCGCCGATTTGGCAGCCGCGGCCGCCAGGCAGCCGAATGCCATCCACACCAGCACCTCCGGCGGCAAACCGCCCGGATGGGCGAGGAAATATTGAATATCATAATTGCCCTGGTAAACATAAAGCAGCAGCGCTCCTGCCAGCAAACCAATGCCGCCGAATTGGGTAATGATCAAAGCCTTCATTCCACCGGCGACAGCCTTGGGATCATCGTTATGAAAAGCGATCAACGCGTATGAACACAGCGCGGTTATTTCCCAAAATACAAACATCAGAAGCAGGCTGCTGGTCAGCACCAGGCCAGCCATGCCGCCGATAAAGAACAGGACGAAGGCATAATACCGGCCAATCTGGTGCTCGCCTTGCATGTAATCGACAGAGAAGATCACTGCCAGGCTGCCTATGACGGTGGCTATTGCCGCCAGAAACACCCCCAACCCATCCGCCAGGAAGGTAAAATCGCCAAAAACACCCCCCACCGGCAAACTGATGATCGACCGGTCGCCGGTATTAAACACCAGGATTATGCCGCAGGCCGCCGCTGCCAGCGAAAATGCCACGGCCAGCCCGTGCTGGGCATTCACCCGCCGGTTGCCTACCAGCAAGACCGCCAGCGCTCCAATCCAGGGCAGGCCGATGGTCAAAATGATCCACAAACCAGTCATGCCTACCTCCGCAGTGTGCTCAAGGCTTTGATCGACAGCGTTCCAAACCTGCGCCTGATCTGGACGGCCAGAGCCAGGCCAACCACTGCCACGATGGTATCCGCCACGATGACGGTCAGGGCAATGCTCTGGGCCAGGTTGACCTGCCCGGTGACTGTTCCCGCCAGGATCAGCGCCAGCATGGCGCCTTTTGCCAGGATCTGCAGGGCCACGATGACTTTGATCAGGTTAAATACCGCCATCAGGCCATAAAATCCAACAGCCAGCAGCACCAGGACCGCGATGAGAATGACCCCAGGGATTGACATTTCCATAATTAATTTCCTTCGGGTGCCTCGGGTTTTTCATCCGCCAGCAAACCAAGTACCCCCAAAACACCGGCGAAAATTAAAACGAGTTGCAGGAGCAGATCCAGCCAGCGATCCTGCCATAAAATTTTTGCGAATCCGGCCTGGGATTCACTGACCGGAGCGGATATAAAACTGGGCAGGGTGATCCAGGTCAGCAGGGCCACCGATGCCGCCACCAGCAGCCAGCTCAACGGGCGCGGGACAAACGAGCAAATCGCCATGACCTCTTCGCCGGCGATGTTGATAGCGAATACAAATAAAACGGTAACCAGTCCAGCCCCCACACTGAGTTCGATCACGGCGATCTCGGGCGCTCCTAACAGATACATGAGCAGCGCAACCAGTGCGCTACACCCGGCCAGCCATAAAGCTGAGATTAACAACCGGTGTACCCGGATCGCCTGTATCGCACAAACTACAGACCCCGCAGCAATCAGGATGTGCCAAAACATGCTGACCTTCTCTCCCAAAAAACGTAAATTATCTCAGTTACGCTTATACCCCAGAGGAGGATAATTGTCATGTGAAGGAGATCACTCAACGGCGGGTTTTTAATCCTAAATTTTCACCAATTTTGTAATAATTGCCCTTCTTTTATCTTATTTGTTTAATCGACCCAATTTGATCATATCGGGCAATTATTGGTTAATCCGCTACCCGCAGCACCTTGGCCCCGCGAATATGCCTGGTTTTCATCTCCACCAGGGCGCGGTTGGCTTCTGCCAACGGGTATTCCTGAACTTCGGGTTGGATCGGGATGCTTGCCGCCAGATCCATGAATTCGATCACGTCGCGGCGGGTGACGTTGGCGACACTCTTGATTTCCTTCTCCATCCATAAATCACGCGGATAATCCAGCTCCAGCAGTGCCGATTGATCCCGGCTTTCCTTCCGGATGGCATTGATCACCAGCCGTCCTCCAGGCGCCAGACAACGCAAGGCTTCTACTACTGTTTTCCAAACCGGCGTGGTATCGATGACCGCGTGCAGGCCTTCGGGAGGGGTCTCCTGGGCTTCACCGGCCCATACTGCCCCCATTTCACGCGCAAATGCCCGCTCTTCTGGGCTGCGTGCAAAAACGAAAACCCGCGCCTGGGGGTAGCGGTAGCGTACCATCTGTAATACCAGATGGCCCGAAGCGCCAAAACCGGTCAGCCCCAACGCCTGCCCATCTTTAATCCCGCTCAATGCCAGCGAGCGGTACCCGATCGCCCCGGCGCACAGCAGGGGCGCCGCCTGGGCATCGCTGAAGAGTTCCGGGATCGGATAAACAAAATCTTCCGGGGCGGTCATATATTCCGCATAACCGCCGTTGACGTCACGCCCGGTAGCCCGAAAGGTTGGGCACAGGTTTTCACAACCTCTTCGGCATTGTTCGCACTCGCCGCACGCTGAATAAATCCAGGCGATCCCTACTCGCTTTCCGGGGTGAAAACGAGATGCGCCGGGGCCGCTGCCTTCAATGCGCCCCACCACTTGATGGCCCAGCACCGCCGGCAGCTTCTCTGGAGGGGTGCGCCCTTCGATTTCATCCAACTCTGTATGGCACACCCCGCACACCGCCACTTTGACCAGCACTTCACCCGGCCCCGGAACTGGCACAGGCAGATCAATCAGATGTAAAGGCGCGGAGGTTTCGGTAATCTTTTGGATTGAATTTAAAACCATGGCTCTCATAAATTAATTATAGAGAGATTTACTGTGATTTGCCTTAAATATCCAGGATTGCCTCTTGCAATTTATAACGCGACGCGTTATAATATCTTCATAACGCAGTGCGTTAGAATAAAATATCGGAGACATAGAATGACCACAGAACCGCAGCCAGAAATTGTAGATGAACCGGTAAAAAGGACAGTTTTTTACGATCTTTCCCGGAAAATCCTGTTAGCCGCCATCGGCGGGGCAGCCATTGCCAGCGATGAAATCGCCCATTTTGTCACCAGGCTGGCAGAGCGCGGCGAAATTGCCGAAAAAGACGCGCGCGCCTTGATCCGTGAAGTTTTTGAATCACGGGAAAAACTAGAGAAGGAGCAAAAGGAGACCGAGGAACAAAAATCCAACCAGGCCTCCCGGGCGGAGATTGATGAACTCAACAACCGCATCGTCGAATTAAACAAAAAAATAGAGGAATTGAAGAAAGCCTATCCAGAACCAGATCCCCAGGGGAGGTAACCATGCCGCTGATCAAGCGCTATTCCAACCGTAAGCTGTATGATGTCGATGCCAGCGCTTACGTGACCCTCGAAGACCTCGCCGAAATGGTGCGCCGGGGCGATGAAATCAAAGTGGTGGATTACGCCAGCGGGACAGATCTGACCGCCCTGACCCTGACCCAGGTCATTTTCGACCAGGAGAAGAAACTGGGAGGATTGCTGCCGCAGGCCATTCTCACCCGCTTACTGCGAGTTGGCAACACCACCCTGCAGACCATTCGCGGCGGGATGACCGCCTTTCTGGATCCGATCCAGTACGTCGAGGATGAAATTCGCCGCCGCCTGGCACTGTTGGAGGAGGATGGGAGTATACCGTCCGCGGATGCGCAACGCCTGGGAGACCTTCTGGTCTCGGCCCGAATGCGCCCGGCGCCCATCCCCCCGGTCGTACCTGCCCAAACTCAAGAAGTGGATGCCCTGCGCAGCCAGGTGGAGCAGTTGGAAAGCGAACTGCAAAAACTGCAGGCCGCTCAAAAACAAGCCTGATCCATCCATTTTAATAAAAAGGTGTTTGGCCGCGACGCGGGCCAAACACCTTTTTTTGAGGAATAAACCGGTCTCAGGGGACAATCTTGAACACAGCACCCGCGCTGGCGCCTTCAACATCCGGGAAATAGGTCTCGTAGGCGTGCGCCGGCAGCAGGCGGAACTCCCCGGCCTGCAGGGGTGTCAAACGGTAGGTTAATTCATAGGTGCCGGCAGGCAGGTAGGAAGCCATCCAGGTGATATGGTCGTCGTAAATTTGAGGGCTGCTGAACAGCCACCAATTCCATCCGGTCCGGAAAGGATCGGAGGCCTGGTACAGGGGAGGTGCCTGGCCGGATTGGGGAAGGGTCCCTTTTTGAGTCGTATTGAGACTCAGGTTGGTTATTTCCGCGCCTGCTGGGATGAAATCCTCGACGACCAGGTGGTACATGGCCTGCGGCAGGGTCAGCGTCAGATGCACCTGCAGCTCACGCTGGTCGCTTAAGGAAACGCTGTTCACGGCCGGGCAGTCGTTCTGCGTGCAATACTGACCGCCTGACACCAGCTGGCGATCGATCGTCAGGCCGTGGTTGAGCGGGGCTGCCTCCTCAACCGGGCGGTACACTTGCAGGAACGCCCGGTAATATAAGCGTCCCGGCCCCTCCTGGTGGATGATATTCAGCCCATTGGGTGCATTCTGGTTCAGGTTTGCCAGTGGGATCCGCGATTCGATCGGCGTGAGCGCATTCGGCCCGCCGGCCTGGCCCGAGGCCAGCGGCATTCCGTTCAACACGGCAGTATATGCAAAACTGGCGCTCAGTTCCCCGGTGGCGCTCATCACCTCGGTCAGGGCCATGATCACCCAGGTAGATTCGTAGGTGGATGCCCAGATCCCGTTGGTGCGGCGGTTGGCCGAGATGTAGCGCACGGCATCGGTCAGCACCACCGAAGTCGGATCGAGCTGCGCGAGCGCCAGGCTGACCACAGCCGTGGTGAACACCGGCGACGCTAAATTGAACTGCAGCCCATCCAGGGTCTCCCAATGCGCGCCGGTCGCCGACCTTAAGGCCTGCGAACTCCAGATCGGAAACCAGGTTGGGCACGCGGGTGTCATTCGCATCCTGCGCCTGTAAGGTCAGTGCCAGCAGTGCTCTGGCCCAGGGTGACAGCCGTTCGCGCACGTCATACACCCCGGTGGGGATCTTGCGGCCAAAACCCGACTGCTGCAGAGTATAGAATTGAAATACCAGCTGGTCCAGGCGGTAGGTTTTCGTGTTGATATCCGGCACGATTAACCCGGCGGCGAGATAATTCGCCGCATTCTCCATAACCTTTGCCTCAACCGCCAACCCGGCCTTTTTGGCTTCACTTAAAGTGAAGAGCAAATATGAAGTGAGGTATAGATCGCTGTTTGCATCCGGCGACCAGCCCCAACCACCGTCCTTATTTTGCCATAAAACCAGCCTTCCCAGGCTCTCACGAATGACGCCATCCAGCTGATCTTTTAATTCTGGCGAAGAAATCCCCAATTTTTGCAGGGCCTGGTATGTTTCCAGGTTAGCCAGTAATCGAGAAGCTACCGGTTCTGCATAATCGTGTGGGAAGGTATCCAGGGCTTTCAAGCCGCTCAGTATGGAGGCAGCCAGCGATGGAGAAAGCTCAACGCGCAGTTCGCCACCCGTGGCGTTAAAAGAGCGCGGCGGACTGATGACTTCTAACTGTTCCCCCGCTTCTGTTAATACACCGCCCGTCGCAAAGGTTTGTGGCGAGGAATAATTCATAACCGGCAGGTTGCCGTTGGCCGGGCCGGACGCGTCTTTCATCCCTCCGCCTTCAACCGAAAATGCCAGGTCCACTTTTTCTACATTCTGAACCCTGGCCCACCAGGTTACCCGCACCCTCCCCTGGGCAGGGAGGTTAACTTTTTGTGAGGTAAGATCCGGGCTTTCCAGGTCAAGCCCGGCGGCATCCAGCAGCACATCGGCTGAAAACGCCTTCGAGGTATTGTTGTTTACGATAGCTGCCAGTTCAATCCGGTCACCCGCCACCAGGAAACGGGGCGTTACCGGACGGATTAAAAGGTCTTTACCGACGACAAGCTCCTGGGTTCCTTCGCCGACGTGCACATTCTGGTCTAAACCGCGCGCCGTCACGACCCAGGTGGTCAGGTTATCCGGCATCTGGACCTTCACTTCTGCCGCGCCGTTTGCATCGGTCACTACCGCTCCATTCCAGTACGCGGTATCCTGGAAATTTGTGCGTACATCCGGCACGGACAGATCGCCTCCACCTCCGCCGCGCCCCCCCACCCCCTGGACGGCATCTCTCTGCGCCGGACGGCCGTATACCGCCAGCCCCAGGCTGGTGCGTACACCTATCGGCTGCTGACCGTAAAAAGCTTCTTCGATGGCCGGTGAATTCGGATCAGCCAGCGCCAGCACAGCCTTATCCACTACAGCCAGCGAAAATTCACCTTTCACCGGTTTTCCCTGTGAATCAGTGATACGCAGTCCCAGGGTAACCTCGCCCCCGGGCGGCGCTGTGGCCGGCTGAGGGGTAATTTGAACATGAATTTCCAGCGGCTTGGGCGGAATGCTCACATCGGTAGTTCCAATCCGAAACTGGGGCGGGCCGCCGGGGGTCGTGCTGACCAGCAGGACCGAAACGTATACATTCGGCGCGTCTTCTTCACTGACAGCCAACTCCCAGGTCAGGCTGGAGCCGGGGATGGCAGCCACATCGGTCTGCATCACCCGTCCGCGTTCCACCGTGATCAATGCCAGCGTATTTTCACCCAAGGGGTTGGGGATAAAAATCTTCGCGGTCTGACCAGGGCTGTATGAAGCCGCGTCCGTCACCAGGCGGATTTGCTGGGAAGGCATCACCGGCCAGGGTGCCCGGCCCTCCCCGCCCACCCAGAATAATACCTGGGTTAAAGCGCCTTCTCCGCTGACCTCCACCTGGTAGGTCCCAGGATCCGAAGGGGTAAAGGCAACCCGCGCCTGGCCATCTTTATCTACCTGGAAATCGGTGCTGCCAACCTCGGTAATTTCTTTGGTAAACGGCGGCGTGCCTGACTGAAAGTTCCATTCCGCTTTTTGACGGAAAACGACTTTCTGGAATAATGCTTTCAGCTTGCGGTCTCCCAGGGGCACCTTTTGCCAGTCATAAGTCTGGATGGTAAAGGATGCTTCATTTTTTGCCTGTCCGGACCATGTATCGGGCCGCACGCCAATATAGAAATCCGCCGGGTGAACCAACGCTTGAGCCCGGTTGCTGACCGGCAGTTCTTGCGCATCATTGATCGTGACTTCCAGGGTTAATTGGTAGCTGGTACTTTTTTCAATCGCATCCAGCAATTGTTGAGCCGGGACACGGATCGATCCCTTCCCATCCGGACCAGTTGTTAGCTGGCCCTGAATGATGAATTTTCCCAGACTGGTGTCACTCAGTCCCATTCCGTACGGCAGCAGCCAGCTGGTATCCAGCGGACCCGCCTGGAATCCTTGCGGCAGAATGAAAGGCATGGTTGCCGCATACAAGACCCACTGCAGGTTAAGATTGGCGGCGGGCGCGCCAAAATAATATTTTGCCTGAACGGCTGCCTGGATATCCTGCCCGGTCTTCAACTCCGGCGAGGTAAAGGTGGTCTGCAGGTCGATCTCGGGTTTGCGGTAATTCGCCACCTGGAATGACAGGATCGAATTTGGATCTTCATTTACCTGGATCGAATAATAACCAGGCGCCGCGGAATCGGGGATATCGAAGGTGCCGGATGACGAACCATACTCCGAAAGCGGCAGCGTAGCCTGATATAAAGTTGTACGATCACCATTCAGGGGCGAAAATTCGCCCAGGGCCTTGACATTGATCTCTTTCAGTTTTACAGTCGAATAGCGCCCATTATTTTCCTCATGCACCAGTACGCGGAAGTCTAC
Organism: uncultured Chloroflexia bacterium; assembly: GCA_963743005.1. Taxonomy (GTDB): domain Bacteria; phylum Chloroflexota; class Anaerolineae; order Anaerolineales; family Anaerolineaceae; genus CAVUNY01. Next base: position 35,134 of record CAVUNY010000004.1, read on the forward strand.
CTGCTGCCCGGGCCGGTAAATGGGCCGGTCCGTATAGATATAGGTGTGGGTGGTCTGGCTTTGAGCAGCGTATGGAATTCCCAGGTCCCAGGAATTCACCCCTTGTGCCCAATTGGTCACCGCCAGACTGAAATCTGGATCGCCGGGTTTGCCCAACACGGCATACGTTAAATCGTAGGAATCGGGGGCGAACGCATAATCCAATTGAGCCAAACCTTTTGCATCGGTTTTGACCGAGCCGATTTGGCTCAGTTCGCCGGTTTGTTTGGCAATCATGATCGAAAGCGAAGCCCCGGTCAGCGGCTGGTTGGTTCCCAGGTCAACTGCCCACACCAGCAGTTGGTTTTGACTCTGTTTGAGCACCAGGTGGATGCGGGATACCACCAGTAAAACCGATGGCAGATTTTGCCCGCCAGGCGTGTTAAATTCCGGAGAAGACACCTGGTAATAGTACAAACCCGGAGACCGGGGAGTCCCGCCTTGCGTGAGCGGGATATCTAGCGCCACGTTCTTATCTTTCGGTAGATTTTTTTGAACCTCAAAAGTCGTAAGCCGGGGGCCGTCATAATTCTGGCTGCGTTCAAAGGAATAAGTACTGGAAAGATGGGCAAAATCGGCCACAGAAAGCGAGGCAGAACTTATCCTGAGGGTGCGGATATTGGTTGCCTGTCCGGATAAAGCGGTCTCACTGGGGGTCAAAAATGCCGTTCCGCCGACCAAGGTTGAAGAAAGCGTGAGGGACGGCTGGGGAGCCTGGGTCCGGAAATTAATCACCACTGGCTCTTTAAGATTTTGCCCCCATTTATCTTGGATATCAGGTTGTAAAGTCAGCACATAAGCAGTGTTATAAGCAAATATACCGGAAATATAGACTTCTCTTTCGGAAAAATTGGAAATATACGGGTCCCCAATCGCGGGTGAGAACGAGAATTTACCGGTCAGGTCCTGTTTTGCCAGGGGAGCGGTGAATTGGATGCGCACCCCCCCGAACACGTCATACATGGGCAGCGTGCCATCATTCGCCGGTTCACTCAAGCTCAGAGCAAAATCCGGCACAGTTTGATAAGTATAGGATAAATCCGCGCCCAGCTTTTCTCCGCCGCGCGCCTGAGCGCTGCCGGATACTTTCACCTGGTATTGGGAAGAGCGCTCCAACAGTCTATCCGGTTGGAAGGTCAATTCACTGCCGGCAGGGTTCCAGGAATATTTGCCTGCTATCTGCCCCCCATCTGGCCCAACCACCGCCAGGTTTTTCTGGGTGCTGGTGCTGTCCATGGGCTGATTAAAGGTGAAAACAAAGGCCGCGTCCAGGTTAATATCCGTCGTGGAATCCGGCAGGATCGCCAGCAATTTTGGCTTTGCCGTGGAGAATTTCCAACCGGTTGGTTTTTGGCCTGCCGCCCATATCGAGCCATCCACCGCGGAAAGGGCGTCATTCAAGTGCACATTGTATTCAATCCCGCCCATTAACGCCGGCGCCGGATAAAAAATATACGTGCTGGTATTGATCCATTCTCCTCGCCCATTGGCCTGCGGTTCCAGGGCAAACGCCGCTGGCAGATCTTTTGGATTAGCCCCTAAGGGCACGATGGGCCGGGTAAATGTAGCTACAACGGCGGAAGCCGGATCGATATCCGTCGTGCCAGGTTTCGGAAGCTGATCGACCAGTTTAAATCCATCTGCGGTTTGAAAGGTGATATCTACCGGGGCAGAAAGCGCCAGCCCGTTGGCCGCCCTGGCGCGGGTCGAAAAACTGACGTCCAGATGCGTGTTAACCGGCAGGGGTTTGTCCGGAATGAACTTAACAGTGGCATCATTCATCCATTGAAAACTGCCCGCTACCGCCGGGTCAGCCTGGAGCGCATCCTGGACCGATCCGCGTTCCATGGGCTGATTGAAATAGAAAGTGAACGAAGTTTTTGGGCCGATTTCGGTCAAGGGCAGCGGGTTGGTCTCCACCAGAGCCGGCGGCAAGTTTTGAGCCGGGGTCGGCTGAATGGTCGGCGTGGGTGGGAGGGTGGCGACCGGCGTTGCCTGGGGAATCTCGGTGGGGTTAGCTGTCGCGGTTGGCTGCCAGGGTAACGGAATCGTCGGCAAGGAACAGGCGTTACTGACCACGATCAGCAGTGCCAGAGTGACCAGGGCGATTTTCTTAGACCAAATCCGAGCAGAATAACCGGGCATCTTTGCCATACCATTACCCCTTTCATGTTGGAGGAACGCCGAAGTTAAATGGAATTATAGTATAAAAAATGGACGGCAGCCGCCGTGGAAAAGTTCCGCCGATAACAAACCGCAGCAGAAGGCCTGCTGCGGTTCGCTTAATGGTCAATTTGCGTTCGATCCGCGCAGCCGCGGGTCCAGTGCGTCCCGCAAGCCATCTCCAATCAGGTTGAAACTTAGCACTGTCAGCATGATAGCGACGCCGGGAAAGAATACCAGGTGCGGGGCATTAAAAACGCTCTCAGCCTCCGAGCCAAGCATTAACCCCCATTCAGGAGTAGGGGGTTGAGCCCCTAGGCCGAGGAAGCTGAGGGCAGCCGCATTAAGAATAGCCGAGGCAATCCCTAAAGTTCCCTGGACAATCAGGGGCGTCAGCGCATTAGGCAAAACCCGCGTGAAGATCAGACGCATTTGCGAAGCTCCCAACGCACGTGACGCATCTACATAATCGAGATTTTTCACTGAAAGTACACTTCCGCGCACTACGCGTGCATACACTGGGATAGATACAATTCCAATCGCTAATAGAGCGTTATACAAGCCGGGACCCAAAACAGAGACAATTGCGATCGCTAACAGCAAGCCTGGAAATGCCATCAAAATGTCCATGGTCCGCATCATAATCGTATCGAACCAACCGCCTGCAAAACCACTAACCGCGCCAATTAATCCGCCGATAATGATGGCGAAAGAAATGGTAACGATGCCAATCTGAAGCGAAAGCTGTGAGCCAAATACAACCCGCGAAAATAAATCTCGGTTGTTGCTGTCGATCCCCATGAGATGTTCGGGTTGATCTGCCGGACACCCAAAAATATGCACACAGGGTGGCGACCGTCGGGTGACATCATTCAGTGGTTTTGTCGGATTAAAAGGGGCAATTAGCGGCGCAAAAATTGCGAGAATGAGCATAAACCCGAAAAGCGCGATGCCAACCTGGGCTGACCGGTGGCGGCCGAAACGGCGCAAAGCCTGGATTGTCGGAGATTGGCGTTGCAGGATAGGTTCAGCTGAAAGAACAGGAATATTAACACTCATAAATGTCAATCCAATCGAATGCGGGGATCCAGATATGCGTAGGAGAGATCGACGATAAGATTCGCCATAACAAAAATGATTGCAATCACAACCGTAAAACCTTGGACCACCGGATAATCGCGCGACAGAATACCGTTGACTAAAGCTGTACCCATTCCTGGCAGGGTAAACACAGTTTCGGTCAGAACCGCTCCAGATAACAAGGCTCCAGCCTCCAGGCCAATCACCGTCACGATCGGGATCAAGGCATTGCGCAAAGCGTGTTTGCGGATTACCAAAGAAGCGATCAACCCCTTCGCCCGTGCCGTGCGAATATAATCCTGTCCAAGTACTTCCAGCAGGCTGGAACGGGTCATGCGGGCAATTGTCGCCATTGGAATGGTTCCAACCGCAAAGCAAGGCAGAAGTAAATGCCAGAGCGCATCCTTCAACACCTTAAAATTACCAGTAAGCAGGCTGTTTAAAACTACCGAGTGAGAAACAAAACTTACGATCCATTGTGGGAAACCCGTCAGGTCCTGCAAGTTCCAGGCGACTGCAATTGTAGTCATATCTAGTCCGGGCGTCAGTCTCCCGGAAGGTGGAATAAAGAATGGGGTTCCTTTGAGCAGAAGGGAAAATGCATATGCAAGTAATAATCCTAGCCAGAAAACCGGCATTGAAATTCCAATATTTGCAAAAATCATTGTTATAGTATCAATAAAAGTGTTGCGTCGTAAGGCTGAGATTAACCCTAACAGGATTCCAAAGAACGTCGAGAAAATCATTGCTCCGATGGTGAGTTCGAAGGTCATAGGCAGCCGTTCGGAAAGATAATCCGTGACTGGACGGTGATATTGTATGGATTCACCGAAGTTTCCCTGGACCAGGTTGCCCAAATAGTCCACAAATTGGACGAAAATATTGTCGTTCAGACCAAACCGTTCGCGAAAAGCGTCACACTGGGTCTGGGTTGCTTTCTCCCCTAACATTGCCAAGCAAGGATCACTCGGCACTGCCCGTGTAATGACAAACGTTACCAGCAAGATGCCAAGAATGACCGGAATAAGCAGCAAAAGGCGGCGAGTAATAAACTGAAGCATGCTGACCTTATAAAAAACCTTATCAGAATGACGCTAATTTCGTTATTAAAAATTTTTAAGATGGGGCATAACAGGATTGACCTGTTATGCCCTATCTATTATGAAATTACACTGAAACGAAAGACCTTATTTCTTTGGAGGTGGATTCAATAGGCCCAGCCAACTGCCAAAGTAATCATACGTGCCAGTATTACCTTTATGGTTGGGGTTCTTGGCATCCCACATCGCGGTATAGGTCGCAAAGACATCCGCAGCAGTAAACGCCGTGCCATCGGACCATTTGACATCTGGGCGCAGGTGGAAGGTGTACTGAGTGGCGTCTGCGTTGACGTCAAAGCTGGTGGCCAGAGCGGGTTCGGTCTGGGTTGTGCCATATTTGAATTTCAGCAGGGGTTCGTTGACGACCATGCAGGCATTAATCGTCTCGCCGTCGGTCTCGTCACCACAGTACAAGCTGATCGGTTCACCAGTCTGCAGCCAGACGACCTGACCAGAGGTAGTAGTCATGAAGGGGAAGTTCTGGTTGTAAGGACCAATTACCACATTACCCACGCTGGCTTTGAAGGCATCCCCAACACCACCATGCGCGATAGGAACCATCGGAACATGTTGGAGCAGCAGCTGGTTGACCGTATCGTAAGCTTTCTGGCGAACGGCAGGATCGGCAGTGGTTGCGCCTTGCTTGATGGCTGCCACAATGTCAGGATACGGGGTGCCGAATTGGGCATTGGAGCCACCGAAGTGGTAATCGAACCAGTCGGTAGCGTCCGGATAATCTTCACCCCAGCCAAGCAAATAGAAGCCTAAATTGCCCTTGCTGGAGTTGCCAATCAAAGTGCCCGATTCTTGCACATCCAGCTTGATCTTTACCCCAATTTCGGCTAATTGAGCCTGCACATCCTGAGCAATTTGATCAGGATTGGGAGCGTAACCGCGCGCAGCAGTGCGGTAGGAGAAGGGGATTACCTGATTGAAGTCGAAACCTGCATCCGTTAACATCTGCTTCGCTTTGGCAGGCTCGTATGTCACACCCGCTAACCCGTCCGTATAACCAGGATGAAAACCAGGATAGAGGAATTGATCAGCCACCGTCGAGCCGGGCGGGAAGAAGTTCTTCACGATGCGGGCCTTATCGAACGCCATGGCAAAAGCCTGGCGCACCTTCTCATTGTCGAAAGGTGGCTTGGTGTTATTCATTGCGAAGTACAGCGTATTCGTGGCGACAATCGGGAAGAATTTGAGGGTAGTGTCTTTTTGGACATTACCAAAATCATCCGGACCGACATTCTCAATGCCATCTACGTTGCCAGATTGAAGCTCCAGCAGCCGCTGGGCAGACTTGGCAGAGAACTTCATAATGAGAGTTTGATTCGCCACTTTACCACCCCACCAGTTAGGATTGGCGGTATAGGTAATGTGGTCGCCTTTAACCCATTCTTTGAGAATGTAAGGGCCGGTACCGACAGGTGCGGCGCTCATCTTGGCCGAGTCGCCGCCAGTGGAATCCAGCAAAGCTTTCTGGTAGATTTCTTCCGAGGCAAAAGCAGCCTGGGCAGGGAAAGCCGGGTTAGGTGCACAGAAGGTGAATACAACTGTGTTGGCGTCTGGCGCTTCGACCGACTTAAGTGCACCACCATAGCTGCAATCCGGCGCTTCCTGCTTCAACGCGGTAAATGCTGGTTTGGTCGGCGCAGCGGTTGGAGCCGTGGTGGCGGTTGCCGCCGGGGCTGTAGTAGCTGCAGGCGCTGTAGTAGCTGCAGGTGCTGTGGTAGCTACTGGCGCGGTGGTAGCTACTGGCGCAGAAGTTGGGGCGGCCGTCGTCGGGGCGACGGTTGGGGTTGCGGCAGGTGCACAGGCGGTCAGGACAATCGCCAGTACAACCACAAACCCTAGGACCTTAAAAAGATTATTTTGTTTCACTTGCTCCTCCATTGGAATTAACTAAATAGACTAACATACAGAGAAACCAATAGAATCTCGCGAATAATCACCTCCTTTGTTTTGTATTGGCTTAAATAGAATTCTAATCATTATAAGAAGTTTCCCGGGCTTGTCAATGTTTTTTGAGAAACGCTTCAATCGCTCCCAGGCTTCTCAGCCCCCCAGGTTCAGGGTATACTCCTCGAATATTCAGCGGTCTTTTTATCTCATGACTATCAAATCCATCCTTGAAATCGATTTACGCTGGTCGCAGCGCTTGCGGTTAGAGCCCAACAAAAATGGCTGGTTTAAATATGCTGCCTTTTTAGCTCACTCCGGAGATTCTTGGTTCTGGATGGCGGCATTATTGATCATCTGGCTCCTCACCCGGGGTGAATGGCACACCCGGTCGGCGCTGCTGGCCGCGGGGATCGGCGGTCTGGCAATTGTCGTCCTGGCCATAAAATTTACCGTCCGCCGCAAGCGCCCACCTGGAGAATGGGGGGCAATCTACCGCAACACCGACCCGCATTCCTTCCCCTCTGGGCACGCTGCCCGTTCTGCCTTGCTGGCGGTGATGGCGGTTGGTTTGGGACCGGTCTGGTTCGCCTGGATGGTGGTGCTCTGGGCGCCGCTGGTCAGCCTGGCCAGAGTCACTACCGGCGTGCATTATTTATCAGACATCCTCGCCGGGGTAGTCGTCGGCCTGCTGGCAGGCGGTTTCATGCTTTTGATCTCTCCCGTGTTGATGAATTGGTTCCCTTTCATCTTTGCCTGAGGTCAGGCGGCCGCGTTCCGTCCAAGCCATAAAATAATACCTGCCCGGTCACTCGTCAGAGGACCGGGCAGGTTGTTCGTTTATTGACATTACCAGATAAAGCTATTGTCCGGAGACAGGCTGCATTTCGACCGGCGCCAACTCACCGACTCTGGTACCCTCGAGGACATAGTCTCTGGCGGGCAGCAGGTTCCAGCGCGCCGCGCCGAGATACAAGATTTCCAGGATGATATCCTGATAAGTCAATCCTTCGGTATTGGCAATGACGCACAGGTCGCTAAATCCAGGGGATAGCCCGGGCAGGGTATTGATTTCAATCAACCGCGGTTGGCCTTCCGCATCCAGACGCATATCCACCCTGGAAATATCCACCGCACCGATCGCATTATGCGCGGCGATTGCCAGGGATTGCAATTGATTCCATAAACCCGGTTCGACATCCGCCGGGCATATAAAGGCGGGGATGCCTTCATCGCCGAAATGGAGTGTCTTGGATTTATAGCCATACACCCCCGGCGTCACCGAGCGCGAGCTTTCTACTTCCAATAATGGAAAGCGGTGAAAACCGTCCGTGTGGTATAACTCGGGCCGGTGTGAAAAACGACGGGCGTCTTTGTGCCCCATCACCGCGACGGTAAATTCTCTTCCAGGGAGAAACTCCTCCACCAGCGCCGGCTGATTATATTGGGTCACCACCCAACACACCCGCCGCCGCAGCTCATCCTCATTGAAAACAATCGACCCCGCGTCCATCCCCATACCGGTCCCTTCTCGAGCCGGTTTGACAAACATGGGAAATTTCATCGCCGGCGAAAGCGGGTCATCTGCGGCATTGAATTCCTGGAAATTTGCCGTCGGCAGGCCCATTTCACGCCAGACGCGCTTGGTCATTGTCTTATCCAGGGCGACCGCATTGGCCAGGACGCGCGAAGCGGTATAAGGCACGCGCAGCAGTTCCAACAATGCCGGTACATGCGCTTCGCGAGCATCCCCCACAATTCCCTCGGAGAGGTTAAAACAGATATCAGGTTGGTATTTGTGTAAAGTGAATGGTAATGTTGCGTCTGCAGGAAGAAAAGTTGTCTGGTGACCGTCAGATTCGATTGCGGCCTGGATAGCCTGGATCGTTTCCTTTCGGTCAAATTCCGCACCGGCGTCAGCGGGAGCGTCGAATGGCAGCGCCGTTTCCCCCTTCACATTGGCAATAACTGCCACCCGCCACGGCTTTACCGGTCGCGGGATATAACTGGGAGGCTTATCGCTTTCAGAGGGAGGCTCCTCTTCGTACACAACCTTCTGTTCTTTATCTTTCATTTTTACCTTCTATCTACAGAGATAAAATCTAAATGTACAGCCAGCGTCGTAGTATATAGACATTGGCTTAAAATTACAATAGGTGATTTATTAATTTAAGGTAATTGTAACGAGTTCTCATTCGGGTATTAACTCAAGCCAAATATTCCTCAATTTCTTTTAACCTTGATCAACGATCATTCAATTGACAAGCCTATTCAATCAGGGTATCCTTCATTTTTGGGAGTGGATAAGTCCCGGTGGGCTTCCCGGTCTTCAAAACCGGTGGCGGGTCGCGTTGCGGGCCGCGGTGGGTTCGACCCCCATCCATTCCCGCCTATTTTTAAATGGGTTCGGCTGGGAGATGCCTATGGATCCACAAATCAATAACGAACTAATCGATGCCCTGGTCAACCGGGTTCTGGCAATCGAAGATATCACCCTGGGATCAGAAAAAACGCCTTATCTTTTACGGTATCGCGGCCGCCTGCGCCAAGATTCTGAAACCTCCTACGACCAGTTAGCCGGCTGGTTGAAGACCTATGACCTGACCCCCCTTTTTCGTTGGGACGAAGACCGGCATGTCGTTTTGATCATCCCGGGAATGCCCAGGCCCAAACCCTCCAATCCCTTGATCAACCTGATTATGGCGATCCTGACCATTTTCAGCGTCCTGCTCGTTGGGGGTACTTTCAACTCCCAGAACGTACTCCCTTCCGATCCATTCCAGGCTTTCCTGGCGATCATTTCCAACGGCTGGCCTTTTGCCGTCAGCCTGATGGCGATCCTGGGCTGTCATGAGTTTGGCCATTATCTGGTGGGCCGCCACCACGGCGTGCATGTCACTCTGCCCTACTTTATTCCGATGCCCTTCAGCAGCATTGGGACCATGGGGGCGTTTATTAATATGAAAGAGCCCCCCAAAAACCGGAAGGTGCTGCTGGACATCGGTATTGCCGGCCCCCTCGCCGGTCTGGTGGTGGCGATCCCGGTATTGTTGATCGGCCTATCCCTCTCCCAGGTAACCCGGCTGCAGGTCGAGCCGGGCCAGATGATCCAGATGGAAGGTAATTCGGTTTTATACCTGCTCTCAAAGTTTGCCGTATTCGGCCAATTATTACCCTCCCCGGCCACATATGCCGGCGTAAACCCGGTCCTATACTGGCTGCGATATTTCTTTTCGGGCACTCCTTTACCCCTGGGGGGTCTGGATGTCAACTTAAGCCAGGTGGCCTGGGCAGGTTGGATCGGACTGCTGGTAACCGCGATGAACCTGATCCCGGCCGGACAATTGGACGGCGGGCACGTGCTGTATGTGCTCTTTGGGCAAAAAAAGGCGCGCAGTCTCCTGCCGTTTGTCTTGGGAGCTTTAGTTTTGCTGGGCATCTTCTGGATGGGCTGGTGGCTGTGGGCCGCGTTGATTTTCTTGTTAGGCCGTTCTTACGCCGAACCGCTGGATCAAATCACCCCTCTGGACAGCCGCCGGAAAACCCTGGCAATTATTGGTCTGATCGTTTTTCTCCTGACGTTCTCACCGGTGCCGTTCACACTTTTATAGGATAAAGTTCCACTTCCAGTCCACTGGCTTATACTACTGAAGAAACAACCTCCAGTGCATAGGTAATCGCCTTCGCGGTGGACATCGTATACCCCTCCGTCCAGCCTTCTGTGAATTCTTCATCTGTTAATTGCTCGTGCAACGTCGAAAGGTCGCGTTGATAATCAGCCTCATGAGGGAACCAGCGCGCCATTTCGATAGAATCTCTGCGTTTCTGAGCTGCACCGAAAAGGCGGGCAGCACGGCCATAATCTCCGCAAGCCAGGATAAGCTGCGCCAGACCTTCTATGATACCCGCGACGAACAGGCTGAATTGATATTGCTGCTGAAAAACCAGGGCCTCTCGATAATAGGTAGAAGCCTGCTGCCACTGTTCTAATCCGCGCATAAGATCCCCCAGAGCCGTCAGCGAGCGAAATTCACCCCACAAAATGCCGTGTTGGTGAAATTGACGATGGGCATTTTCGAGCAGCGGTCGGGCTTTTGCCAGATCCTTGCACGCCAGCGCCAGATAACCCAGATCATAGATCGACCAGGCAATGCCCCATTCGTCCTGGAATTCCTGGCAGATGGCCAGGCTGCGCTCCACATAGGGTTGGGCTTTGGCATAATCTCCCTTGAGCACAGCGGCAAATGCACAGCCACGTAAAGACCAGGCAATTTCTCGCTGATCTTCCAAACGCAAATATAACGCCAATCCTTCCTCAAACTGGCTTTGTGCGAGTGAAAAATTGGAGTTCATTACGGCTGAATAGCCGCCGACATTGAGGACCTTGGCTCTCGAACGAAGCACAGCCGGATTGCTTTCGTCCCAATCTAAAGCAAGGGTTGTTCGCACCCAACTGATGGCCTCACCGATTGGACTCTTGTACATCCAAAACGTGAGAAGCGCAGCATTCAACCGTAATAAAATCTCGGTCTCTTTTTGATCGAGCGCCCAGCTTAGCGCGGCATTGAGATTACCTCGCTCTATTTCCAGGTGTTTAAGCCATTCACCTTCTTGTGCCGTATCCCAAAACTGCTCAGCCTGTTCAGCGAGCGATAGAAAATAATTAAGGTGAAGATTATGTGTGATTTCCGCTTCACCAGACACCTGCAATTTGTCGTAAGCAAATTGGCGGATCAACTCGTGGAACTCATAACGAGTGGTTTCCACTGAGCGGGAATCCCGGTTCAGTAAGGATTTATCCATCAGCCCAGATAATATCGGCAGCGACGCTCCTGCTACTTTTTTCGCCGCCTCAAGGCTGAAGCCCGCGCGAAACACGGCTAAATTGCGCATTACACTTTGCTCTTCAGTGCTCATCCATTGCCAGGAACTTTCAAACACGGCCTGTATCGTTTGGTGCCGTTCTGGAAGATTGCGCAGATCGCTTGTCAGCGCGTGATAACTCTGGCTGATCTGGTCGGCTATTTCACTCGGCGTCATCACCCGGATCCAACTGGCGGCAAGTTCCAACGCTAAGGGCATCCCCTGGACCATTTCACAAATACGGGTAACCGCTTTGATATTTCTTTCCAGTGAAAAGTCCGATAATTTTTGTCGGGCACATTGCAAAAATAACCTGACCGCATCCGTTTCGAGCCCCTGTTCATCTCCTTTGATTTCAGAATAAGTTAGCCCACCCAGGTCCAATACCCATTCCTGGATAAGTTTGGTTCGTTCACGGGTTGTGATGAGCATTTTACAGAGCGGGGCAGCTTGGATAATTTTTTCCAGAAGATCCGCTTCAGACAGCAACTGTTCAAAATTATCGAAGATGATTAATAAATTTTTGTCCTGTAAATATGAAAGGAGCATTTTTTCAGGATCGCGTGCGTTAGACAGGGTTATATTCAAACCGTTAGCTACGGCGATGATCAAGTGCTGGCGGGTCGTTACCGCCCCAAGGGGAATAAAACAAACACCTTCAAACCATTCATATTTCGTATCAATTTCATGGGCAAGGGATAACGCCAGGTGTGTTTTCCCCATACCACCCGCTCCAACGATGCTGACCAGCCGGATTTTCGGGTCTGCAAGGTAAGTTTTCAGGGTTGTGCGTTCATGGTAACGGCCGATCAAAGGTACGGTCATTCTTGGGAGGCTTTTAAGAGTCTCAGAGGATTTGACGGAAAGGGTATGGGATACACCGGTCATACCTGTCCCATGTCCCTCAAGTTTCTCAGCGATGATTTGCTGAACCAAATGAAGCGTGGTAGGAGACGGTTCGACCCCTAATTCCTCTTTCAGGATCATTTGACACATTTCGTACTGCTTGATCGCCGCGCTGCGCTGCCCGGACAGGCTCAACAGGCGCATCAGTTCGCGATGAGCTTCCTCATTCCATGCCTCTATCTTTAATTGGTGGCGGGCGAATTGAATTGCCATTGTATAGTTATGCTGCTCCGCGAAATACCTGGCGAGAGTTTGTAAGCTATACAAAGCTGATTCGCGCAACCTGGTTCGTTGGCTGCGTACCCAATCGGCAAACAATGGCAGTTCATCGTCCTCGAAACCCTCCAAAAAATCTCCCTGGTAAAGCGATACAGCGGTTTGCAGGTTTTGGGGATCCGTTCGAGCTGCCGCAGCTGCTTCAAATTCCTTTACATCTAACCAAAAAGGGGCGTCTTGGTTAAACGAAAGCGTATCGTGGTCGATCAGCAGATAATTGGAAAGGGGCTTCAACCGGAAGAGCACCTTGCGCAGGTTCACAAGTGCATGGTTTTCTTGCATATCCGTCCAGAACATCCCTGCCAGGGCGGAGCGTGTAAATCGTTTTCCACTCACTGCCAGATAACAGAAAAGCGCCTGCCCTTTAATGGATTTTAGTTCCGAAATGGGAATACCATCCCGCATGAAGGTGAAGCCGCCCAAACATCTCACTTCCAGAATTGTCACCTGGTAAATTCCTATTTTTGAGAACGATCAGGGAACGATTGAAGCACGCCGTCTATGTATTATAACAAACAACCCTTTACATATCTAATTTATCAACAATATTTCAATCAGGGGATTGTTGAATGAAACACAACGGTTCAATGTGAAGAAACGATGATAACTTTAGCTTATGCTAAATAAAACAGCCAGGTGATGGTAACCTGGTTTCATCCAAATCAAACCGAAATGAGAAAAGGAGATCGAAATGAAAACACGGACTTTCGTTATCATCGCTGCGTATTTATTGGTGGTTCTGGCTGCTTCCGCATTTATACTGGCTGGATCCCGCTCTGCCCCACAAACGCCCATTATACCGGTGACCGGACCTCAAGCGCTGGATCCGGCTCAATTGGACGAGATTGCCAAACTGGAGCCCTACCCGCTCGTCATCCCGCCATTGACCAGCCAGTTGGACTTCGCCCAGCAGGATGAGATCGCTAAGCTAGCTGAATACCCCATCACCATGCCTCCTGATACCGGCCGTCTGGATATTGCTCAGCAGGATGAAGTGGCCAAGCTGGAAGTCTATCCCATCCTCTTCCCACAGTACACCGGCGAACTAGACCTGGCCCAGCAGGACGAAATTGCCAAGCTGTCCAGCTACCCCACCTTCCCATCCTACGCCGGCGAACTGGATCTGGCCCAACAGGATGAAATCAACAAGCTGAATCCCTGATCCGGCCGCCCTTCTTACCAACTATCCTCACCGCGAGGGATCGGTGAGTCACACCGCCGTCTCATTGCGAAGCATGTTTGGGCAACCTCAATGCCCAAACATGCCTTTTTAACTTTCTCAACTGGTTGTTTATCCGTTGACGCCTGCGCCCAGGCTGACTATAATAACCCTTATGCGATCGAATTTCTCCGCCGGACGAACTGGAATGAATACAGGCCGCATGCCTGTGGTCATGCGCGTCTTTATCCATCAGGCAGCGCCGGCGGCGTCAAAAGGCTGAAGCTTTTTCACACGATTTCCACGGGCTGCCAGGCGGCGGCAACTTTGGAGTAGTGACTTCGTTCTTATTTCAAGCGCATCCCGTTCATACCGTATATGGCGGGCCCATCCTCTGGCTGTTTGAGAAGTCAGCCGATTTAATCCGCTTCTGGCAAGAATTCATTCTCACAGCGCCTGATGACATGAACTGCTGGTTCGGTATTCTGATTGTGCCACCAGGGCCGCCATTCCCCGAAGAATACCATTTCAAGACGATGTGCGCGTTGGTGTGTTGTTACACTGGCCCGCTCGATGAGGCCGAAGCGGCGTTCGAGCCTATTCGCAAGTTCAGCCCACCCGCGATTGACTTCGCTGGTCCTATCCCACTTCCAGGGTCACAAAGTATGTTCGATGCTCTTTATCCGCCCGGAATGCAGTGGTATTGGCGGGCGGATTTCTTCGATCACATCGACGAAAACGCCATTGCCCTACACCTTGAGTACGGAGCGAAGCTGCCCACAATGCTTTCAACCATGCATATTTACCCGATCAACGGCGCTGCGGGACGGATCGGAAAGCGAGACACCGCCTGGAATTATCGCGATGCAAAATTTTCCCAGGTCGTCGTCGGTATTGATCCCGATCCGGTAAACAATAAACGCATGATTCAGTGGACGAAAGATTATTGGCTGGCGCTTCAACCATATTCGGCTGGCGGCGGTTATGTAAACATGACCATGGATGAAGGTCAGGAAATCGTCAAAGCGTCTTATGGCGAAAATTATCCTCGCCTGGCACAGATCAAGAAGAAATATGACCCGGCAAATTTGTTCCATATCAATCAGAACATCCGCCCTACGGACTGATATCTTCAATTACGATCAGCAAGAATTGGCTAAATTCACGTGATAAACACCGCGCCAGAGGGATCTGGCGCGGTGTTTCGACCTTTTGCAGGCAAATTCCCTCTTTTCTTTTTTGAATATTTGTTCTATAATCTTGGCATGGATAGTATTGCAAAGCTTGCCAGTTTGGAACCATTCATGCGCTTTGAACCTGCCGAGGAAGTGGGCAACAATTCACCCGCTCCCGCGGCGCCGGGTACAATGGAAGACTGTCCATTATTCCAGCCTGCGCCTATCCAAACCCCAAGCTCGCGCAGCGGGCCGTGCAGCCCGGCCGAATTACCCATCTCCAACGCCCGCCTGCCGAACGGACAGAGTATGCCGCTGCTCAAAACCCTGCTGACCTCGGCTTGTGAACGAAATTGTTATTACTGCGCT
Source organism: uncultured Chloroflexia bacterium (assembly GCA_963743005.1). Lineage (GTDB taxonomy): Bacteria > Chloroflexota > Anaerolineae > Anaerolineales > Anaerolineaceae > CAVUNY01. The sequence continues at coordinate 50,163 of CAVUNY010000004.1, forward strand.
TTTCGCGCCGGGCGAGATTTCCGCCGCACAACCTTCACCCCGGATGAGATGGGACAGACGTATATGAAAATCTTCCGCTCCGGCATCGCCAAAGGTATTTTCCTCAGTTCCGGTGTGGCCGGCGGGGGAATACGCACCCAGGACCGGTTGATTGATACGGCTGAAGTTTTAAGAAAAAAATATTCCTACAAGGGGTACCTGCACCTGAAAATTATGCCTGGGGCCGAACGCGACCAGGTGGAACGCGCCATGCAGCTTGCGGACCGGGTTTCGATCAACCTGGAAGCCCCGACCACCGAGCGGTTATCCAGGCTGGCCCCACAGAAAGTATTTTTGGAAGAACTGCTCGCCCCGCTGCGTTGGATGGATGAAATTCGCCGGACAAAGCCCGGTCACTTGGGGTGGAATGGGCATTGGCCTTCTTCTGTCACCCAGTTTGTGGCCGGCGGTTCCGGGGAAACCGACCTGGAATTGCTGCGCACCAGTGAATACCTTCACCATAAGCTGCACCTGGCCAGGGTATACTTTTCCGGTTTTTCTCCCGTCTCAGGAACCCCGCTCGAAGGGCAGCCAGCGGTCAATCCCTGGCGCACCCACCGTCTATACCAGGCGGATTTCCTGCTGCGGGATTACGGTTTTTCCTTTGAAGACCTGCCGCTTTCTGAGAATGGCAGCCTGCCCCTGGATACGGATCCTAAGCTGGCCTGGGCCAGGGCAAACCTGGGCCACAAACCGGTCGAAATCAACATCGCCGACTTGCATGAACTGCTGCGTATCCCGGGCATTGGCCCGCACAGCGCGCGCGTGATCCTGGCTGCCCGCCGGCGCAGCCGCATCCGCCAGATTGATGATTTAAAAGCATTGGGAATCCGCACCCAGCGCGCCGAGCCGTTCATCCTGCTGGATGGCCGCCAGGCGGCGCACCAGATGGTCTTGTTTTAACCTCTTTCCAACAGTAAGAACCAGGTACCCTTACGCCGGTCGGCATCCAATGGAGCCCGGTCGTAATACAGCTCGAAGGTCCGCCCGCCTTCCACCACCACCCGGAAGAAAAACCGTCCTACCCCCCACGAACCGCGCACCGCCGCCCGTGCAGCATGCTCCGGGCGCATATTCTTTGCCATCCGCCCTTTCCGCTCGGTTTCGAACCATTCAGAAAGCAGGCTGGTAACGATAAAGCGCTCCCCATGCCAGATGAATCCATCCGGGCAGGGTGGCTTTTTCTCTAAAACCGGCGGCTGATTAAAAATGATTTCTACTGGCTCATCGATAAAATGGATAGGCTCCATTTGTCGATCATATCACAGGGTCTTAATTCTCTGCGATTCTTTCCATCACCGCGATCGCGGCGCCGCATAACACCATCAAGATCGTGGCCATGGCCAGCGCCTGACCGTAATTTAATGCCCCCGGCAGGGTAAGGTAGCGGAATATGGCTACCGGCAAGGTCGGGGTTTCAGGGCGAGCAAGAAAGGTCGTTGCGCCAAATTCTCCCAGAGATATGGTGAAGGCAAAAATTGCGCTGACCAGCGCCACCCGGGTCAGGATCGGCCGGTCTACCTCCCACCACACCCGCCAGGGAGAAGCGCCCAAAACAGCCGCCGCCTGGCGCAGGTTGGACGGGATAGAAGCGAGTGCGGGTTGTAAGCTGCGGATCACAAAGGGCAAAGCTACCAGACTATGCGCAATCGGGATTAATAATGGAAACGACTGAGGGTCCAGCGGCGGGCGGTTGAAGACAATGATAAAACCCAGGCCCAGCGTGACCGCCGAAGCCCCCAGCGGCAGCATGAGCAGCGGGTCCAACACCCGGTTAAAACGCCGGAAGTTCTGCAAAGCATAGGTGGCCAAAAAGCCCAGGCTCAAGGAAAATACTACCGCCTGTAAGGCGTACAGGGTGGAATTTTTAATCGCCTCATAGGGTGGAACGTAAAACAGGGAGTTGTTCTGGTTGACGAACAGCGCCTTGTAATAATCCAGGGTCAATCCGGTTTGCACCGTCCCCTGCTGCCCGCGGTTGGCGTCCAGGCGAGAGAATGAGCGCAGCGCCAGCGCTCCCAACGGCAGGACCAGCCAAATCACCAAAATCAAGGCCAGAACGCCGGTAAATATCCATTGAACCCAGCCGCGCGGAGGAGTCATCCCTTCCCCTTTCAGCACCGGCGTCAGGGGGATATCTTTTCCACGGGATACCTGCTGGTACAAAACGGTCAACACCAGGGTACAAGCCAGCTGGATCGCCGAAAGGAGTGCGGCCTGGGGCAGGTTGAGCATTTGAAGCGCCTGGATATAAATATTAACTTCAAGCGTGGCGAACCGCGGCCCCCCCAGGAGCAAAATCACCCCAAAACTGGTGAAATCAAAAAGATACACCAGCAGCGCAGCCGCCAGGATTGACTGCTTTAATAATGGCAAGGTGATTTCAAAGAAAGCCCGCACCGACCGCGCGCCTAATGTCCGGGCAGCCTGCTCCAGTTTTGGGTCGAGCTGCGCCCAGGCCGTACCGACCATGCGGATCACAATGGATGAATTGTAGAAAACATGGGCCAGCAGGATCACTGCCAGGGTATTCAATAAATTGATTGGGGGAGTATTCAAACCCAGCAGGCTCATCAAAGCCAGGTTGATCCACCCGCGTGGACCCAGCAAAGCATTAAACCCGGCTGCCACCACTACGGTCGGCATGATGAACGGCAAAGAAATCAACACCCGCAGCAGCCGTTTTCCAGGGAAGGTGAACCGCGCAAAAAGATAAGCAGCCGGCAGGCCGAGGATTAAGGTCAACCCCATCGAAATCGCTGCCTGCCAGATCGTGAACCACAATGGCTTCCAGATGCTGCCCCAGTCGATACCCCCCGCTCGTGCGTAGACAGCCTGTCCTGCCAGGCGAAATATGGTGCCTAACGGGTAAAAGAAAAAAATTCCCAGAAATAGCAGGGGAAATACCCATAACAATCCCACAACCCAGTTTTTTTTCAATCCCCGGCGGTCTCCATCTCAAAAGGTTTTCTTCTAAAGCAGTCGAGCCGGGCAGTGCAGCGCTTTCCGCCACACTGCCCGGCTGTTTTATATTTTTACTGAATTACCGTTTTCGTCCAATCCGCAATCCATTGATCGCGGTTTTTATCAATTACCGCCGGGTCGAGGGTCGCCGGCTGGTCCGGCACCTGGGTAAACCAATGAAATTCGTTGGGAATCCTGGCGCCATCCAGGACCGGGTATACATACATTTGCAGCGGCATATCTTCCTGGAATATCTGACCTAAGATGTAATCCACGAACTTTTCAGCCGCCGCTCGATGCTTGGTGCCTTTTACGATGCCGATAAATTCCACCTGGCGGAAGCACATTCCGGGACCTACCAGTGAGGCGGTTGATGATTCCAGCGGTTTCTCTGTGGCAAAGATCACTTCAGCTGCCGGGCTTGAGGCATAAGAAACCACCAGCGGTTGGTTTCCTTTCCCTGAAGAAGCGCTGAAGTTGGTGTAATAGGCGGTTTCCCAGCCATCTACCACTTGCACGCCGTTATCCCGCAGGCTCTTCCAATAATCCAGATATTTATCCGCTCCAAAATGGGCAATGGTCGCCATGACAAACGCCAGCCCGGGTGAAGAGGTCGCCGGATTTTCCACCACCAGCAAACCCTTATACTCGGGTTTTAACAGGTCCTCAAAGGTCTGGGGAACTGCCAGATTATTCTGGGAAAAATAATTTTTGTCGTAATTGATGCACACATCCCCATAATCGACTGGCAAAGCCCGGTTCTGAGGATCTAATTGAAATTGTTTAGGTATATTTTGTAAAGCCGGAGCGTTATAAGACTCAAGAATTCCGCCATCCAATGCCCTGGAAAGGAAAGTATTGTCGATACCGTAGATCACGTCGGCCTGTGGTGCATCTTTTGTCAGGATAGCCTTGTTAACCAAGGCCCCGGCATCTCCGCTTTTGATAAAATGCAGGCGGATATTATTATCTTTTTGGAATAACTGGCTCACATCGGTACTCACTGTAAATGAGTCATGGGTCATCACATACAGATCTTCCGGAGCGACAGTGGCGGTAGGCCCCGGAGTCGGCGATACCGCCGGGGCTGGTGCGGTGGCGCTGGCTTCAGGCGTCTGTACCGGCGTTGGGGCACAGGCTGAAACCAGTAAAACGATAACCAACATTAAGAAAAGGGAGCGTTTCATCTGAGTTCTCCTACTTATTGATTACAAAATTGGATCCATTCTGCGATGAACGCAGATCAATGTACCTACCGTCAGGGTCACCCTGGCCTGGCTGCCGAGCAGCACGTTGCTGATCCCGCGTGACTGGTCGGCGTAAAGGGTTTCTTCCTTCAAAGGATATTTCAAGCCCTGGGTGGTGATCCCACAGGCATTGCCTCCTAACGGCAGCAGTGAAACCGTATCCCCGGGCGTGCCCTGGATCTGGCCTTCGCCCCGGATTAAAAAAACCTCCTCAATCCCATCTTCCAGGCGCAGGTCCAGACCAGAAAATTCTTTTTTGGACAGCAGGAAAAGATTCCCCAGGGATTGGTCGAAGCGCCCCCCCAGTGCGCCAGCCACCAGGATATTCTCAAAACCCTCTGCCACTCCTCTTTTCAGCGCTAATTCCAGATCGGTTTCATCCTTATCGACCGGATAACGCTCGAGGATAATCCCCCGGGTTTCAAGATCAACGGCCTGTTCCGCGGGCAGGGAATCCAGGTCGCCAACCACCCGCTCGGGCACCAACCCTAACTGCTCAATGAAGCGATGCCCCCCATCGGCAGCGATGAACACATCCTCCGGCCGAATCAATCGGCGCAGCCGCTGTAGATCGTTCACTTCACCGTTCGCAAAAATCCAAAGCCGTTTTGCAGGTTTTGCATTCAAAAGAAAACACCCTCTTCGCAGGGGAGGGTGTTTAAATCTGACCGTTCAGATTAATGATCCCTCCGCCGGCATGATCCGGATCAGGTAATGCGGGTCGAGGACATTTGGTCCTCCTCTCAGCCCATCTCTCAGGGCTCCCCGTTGGTACATTTCTTGGTTAGAGTATAGCTAAATCATATGGGATTGTCAAACTTTTGATCAACGCACCCGGCGCTTCCATTCATCTTTTAATTGCAACTCCCGCGGGCTGTCGCCAGAAGGCAGGGTCAAAAAATCTACAAGCAGGCGATTGAACTTGTTGGTTTCATCCAGCATGGGGAAATGGCCGCTCTGATCAAAAACGATAGAGTGCATATGCTCAGGCAGGCTATCCAATTCATCGCTCTTGGGGAGATGAATGACGGGATCGTTTTGGCCATGCACCAACAGGCAAGAAGTGCTCGTATTTCGCCACAATTCACTCAGACTTGTGCCGGTGATGGATGCCAGGGAAGCCTGCACGACCTGCGGGTCGGCCTTGGGAGCATCTGTCCGCGCCGGCTCGGCCTCCGGCAAACGGCTGAGAAGCCAGTCTGCCAGGTCCGCCGGGGAATCGCTTTGCAGACGCGGGCTGATGGAAGATTCGTCCATCGGATACCCAACCGCCAGGATGCGGTCCACCAGGCCCGGGTTTTGCCGGGCGTACGCCAATGCAAGAATAGCGCCCAGGCCATGTCCTACCACGGCGAACCGCATGATCCCCATCTGTTCGAGGAATGCATCCAACAGGCGCAGTTGGCCGGCCAGGGTATAACGCTCTGGCGACTTTGCCGTGTCTCCAAACCCCCACAGGTCGAGGGCATAGGCCCGGTATGAAATGGAGGCCGCCTGCATGACCGGAATCCAATAACGCCACGAACCGACCCAACCATGCAGGAAAATGATCGGGCGCCCTCGTCCCAGCACCTCGTAATGGACAATTTGCTGATCCAGCAGTATCGCGCTCATAAAATCGACTCAGCGTCCGTACTTCTCCAGCAGTTCCCGGATCTTTTCGGTCAGCTCCATCGGGGCAAAAGGCTTGAGCAAATATTCAGATGCCCCGGCATTGATCCCCGCTTGAATTTCCAAATCCTGTCCTTTGGCCGACAGAAACACAACCGGGATATGCTTTACCCGATCATCAGCCTTGATCGTCTGGCAGGCCTCATACCCGGTCATTCTCGGCATGCGCACGTCCATCAGGATCAGGTCTGGCATTTCTATCGGCGCGGCTTCCACTGCCTCCGCCCCATTTTCCACTGCCACCACTTCGTAACCGGCAAAACGCAAGGTAAATGCCACCAGATCACGGATATCGCGTTCATCCTCGGCAATTAATATTTTTGCCATGCTCACCCTTCTCCCTTCATTACCGGTAGTGTAAACGTGAAAATACTCCCCTTCCCTCTGACCCCGCTGCTCTTAAACCAGATCCGGCCGCGGTGCATTTCCACCAGGATCTTGGATATCGCCAGCCCCAGCCCGGTCCCGGCGGTAGATAGGACCATCGGGTCTTCACCCCGGTAAAAGCGCTCGAAAATTCGCGCCTGCTGTTCGACATTGACCCCGATGCCGTTATCTTCGACATCCATTTGGACTTCACCGTCCACCGTATGGATCTTTACGGTAACGCGGCCGTTTTCAGGCGTATAGTTATAGCTGTTGCTTAAAAGATTAGTGATCACCTGGCGGATGCGCAGGGCATCCCCCATAACGGTGGGCTGCTCGCCTGGAGCCTCCAAAACAAATTGGATGGGTTTATTCTCCTGCCGGCTGCGGCGCTGCCAATCGCCGATTACTTCTTCGGCCAATTCGCGCAGATCGACCCGTTTGATCGATAGTTCGATCCGTCCGGCTTCGATCCGCGATACATCCAATAAATCATTCACCAGGACGTTCAAACGTTGGGTATTGCCTTTTACGATGTCCAGGAAGTGCCGCTGTTGGGGCGATATCTCTCCGGCGGCGCCCATCAGCATAATTTCAACGTACCCAAGGATCGAGGTCATCGGGGTGCGTAATTCATGGCTGACATTGGCCACAAATTCCGTTTTCAGGCGGTCAACCTTCACTTCTTGCGTGATATCGCGAAAGATAGATACGGTAGCTAAAAATTGATCGCGGAAGAATACCGGTGCCAGATTCACCGCCACAACTCGTTGTTGGTCCAGGTTAATCTGCTCGGCGAAAGTCTCGCCAACCTGGTAAGACTGAGGTTCCTGAGACCAGCGACGGATGGTTTCCTGCCAGACCTGCCCGGATTTGCCAAACAAGCCGATGAGCGTTTCCAACGGCTTGCCCAATACGTCTGCTGACTTCAGGTTTAAGATGCGCTCGGCGGAGGCATTAAATAGGGTGATCTGCATGGCGCCGTCGGTTACCAGCACCCCGTCCGCGACGGATTCGAGGATGGCCCGCGAACGGCTCGATTCGATCTGTTGTTCGCGCAGCAGCCCGCCCAGGTTTTCGGCCTGGTCACGGATCAGGGTGAAAAGCTCGGCATTATTCAGCGCGATGCTGAACTGGCGGGCAGTGGCTTCTACCAGACTGACCTGCTCCAGCATAAAAGCGGAAGTCTTGCGGTGGAGCAGCAGCAAGGTACCCAGAATCTCTTCGCCCAAAACCAGCGGGACGCCAATCACGCTGCGGAAACTCACCAGGCTGCCAGGATCAAACTCCCAGCGCGAATCCGCAGTAATATCATCCACCAATGCGGATGCACGCCGGCGAACCACCCAGCGTGAGATCTCGCGCACGTGCGCCCCTTTCAGCGGCGCGCTCGCGCTGGTGGAAGGGGCCAGCTCCTCCCCGGCCACATACGTCTTGCCGTCATTTAGCAGAATCAGGCTCTGCTCTGCGCCAATGGATTCGTTCAGCACGCCCAGGGTGCGGTTCATCACCAGATTTAAATCTAGACTGCTGGACAGCTCGGTGATTATCCTCAATAAAGCCTGGGTATTATTATGCTCCCTCCGGACTTCACGGGTGCGGGCTTCGACCCGGCGTTCCAAATCCTGAGTCAGCAGGCGCGTCTGGTTGTACAAGCGGGCATTTTGCATGGCTACAGCCGCCTGGTTGCTGATGGTACGCGCCAATTCGATTTCAGACGTGCTGAAGCGGTAAGGGCTGCCGGTCTGGATCACCAGCCAACCGTGGATATTCACCGCCGTGATCAGGGGCACGAACAATACGGACTGCACGCCGCGCGGCGCAAACAACACCTGGGTCAAAGGCTGCAGGTCTTTTTCTGAATGGATATCCGCAGAGCTATAAATCCCCTGGCTTTCCTGCAGGTGTTTTAATAACGGCGTTTCTGGCAGGCTAAACGGGGTCTTTCCGGATTCCCCGGGAACATCCACCTTGAGGCCACACTCGCCCAGATCATCGATGATGATCGCGGAAACCCAACTGGCATTTAGCGCTTTCAACAATTGTTTGCTGGTTAGCTGCAGGATTTGATCTTCATCCAACGAAGCGCTCAACTCGCCGGACAGCGCGTTTAACAGCACCAGGCGCTGCGTACGCTGGTCAAGCTCCGCTGCCCGGCTGGTGCTTTCCTCAAACAGGCGCGCATTTTCCAGGGCCACCCCGGCCTGGCTGGCAAAGGTCGATGCCGATTGCAGATGTTCGGTATTATAAAAACCCGGTTCATGTTTTTCCAGGGCAATCGCCCCGATCAACTCAGCCTTCACTACCAACGGGATACCCAACCAGGATAAATGGTCCGGCTCCATCAGGCTTGGGAAACGGGTGTCCTGGCGGACATCCGCGATCGATAGAGGTTGGCTGGTTTGGACCATTTCCTGGAAAAGGGCGCTGTCCTCGACCGCTACCGAAATACCCAGGCGGCTTTCATTATCTTTAAACCCGGCCGCGGAGGCCACCGCCAGTGTATTTTCCTGCTTCAACCACAAAGTCGCCGTATCATAAGGCAGCACCAGGCGCAGTTGAGTCAGTAAGGATGATATCAATTCGCCCTGCTGCAGGCTGGATGAGATGGCGCTGGACACCTGGTTGAGTGACTGGAGCTGGTGCGCTCGCTGTTCGGCGGAAACAAACAGGTTGGAATTTTCCAAAGCCAGGGCACTTTGTTGAGCCAGGGTAACGGCCAATGCCTCGTCCTCCGGCTGGAATGCTTCCGAAAGGCTGAACTGGTCCACTACCAGCACACCGATAATCCACTCGCTCCGCCCAATCGGCACGATCAGCGATGATACCGGCAGACGCCCGCCGGTCGCCTGGCGGTAGCGCATCAAATCTTCTGGCTGCAGGCTGTAATCCGTGGCAAACACGACTTCCGTACGCAGCGGCTGCCCCGAAAGCACCACCCGCACGGGGAGTAAATCAGAGGTTTTTCCCTCACTGCTCTGGAAATTGATCCCCAACAATGACCGGTTATCGTTATATCCCCTGGCAATTTCAGGCAGCAGCATTTTATTGTCGACCCAGCGCGCCGCCCAGGCGGCGTCCGCATTCGGCAAAACCTCCAGGACGGTATCCACCAGGGTAAGAAAAATCCCGCGCGGATCCAACAGGCCGAGTTTGCGGGTGAACTCCAGCAGCAAGTCCATCTCACGCAGCCGCCGGCGGGTCTCGATCAACAAATCCAGGTTTTGAGCTCCCAGGCTGACCTGGCGCGAGAGCTGGTTGTAGATCTGGTAGTCTTCCTGACCAAAGGGCGGGAGGGTGCGCCGTCCGATCACCAGAATCCCTCCCCGCCGGTCCTGTTCGATATCCAAAGGCATGGCGATGAATGATCGCGCTTCCAGCGCGGTCAGTAAGGGGGCATTGCGCCAGGCAGCATTTTCTTCTAAATTGGCTACCATCTGCAACTGCCCGTCCAGAAGCAGTTGGCGCAAGGGGTTGCGCTGCCCGAAAAGCAACTCCGGATTGGCGTTGGTTGGGGAGCTGCCCAGCACATCCAGCAGGCGAATGGTATCATGGCGGATTTCAGCCACCAACGCGATCTGCATATCGAAGCGCGTCAGCAGCTCACGGGCCAGAGAACGCAAAACTGCCAAGACGTCGGGTTGGCGGTTGGACTGCTCTGCGATCTCCAGACCAGCCCGTACCCGTTCCATTCTGCGGTTCAAGGTATCGATCGCCAGCGTCTGCTCAAGATCGTGGCGCAAGAACAGCGGGATCTGCACCCTGGCCTGGTCGGCGGCTTGCTGCAGGCGGTTTTGTTCGCCCTCAAGACGCGCCACATGCAAATCCCGGTCTGAAATTTGCTGCCAGGTTTCGATCGCCAGACAGGCCTGGGCGCTCAACATTTCCAGCGCCTCGAATGTCGTTTTGTCTGGTTTCGCACCGTCAGCAGGAGCATCCACACTGATCAAACCGGTGGGCAGGCCCTGGTCTGAAAGCAAAGGCACAAACAATAAATCGTCCGGATCCCAGGCAGCCAGTTTGTCAGCCTCTTCATCCCGGTTTTCAGGCAAAATCGTGACCGTATGAACTTCTTTAGGAATAATCGGGGATTTGTCGGTGGGAATATAAAACACCGACCCCACTTGAAATTCCGGTTGAAAAAGCTGTTTCAGACTGGCCCATGGCTGTAAGTGAGACCTCAACTCCTCCCAGACCTCACTATCCAGACCGACTCCCACCGTGCGGTGCAAAACTGCCTGGCGCGGTTCATAAACGCTGATCACTGCCACCTGGAAGGGAGTTGCCTCACGAATGCCAAAAGCTACTTCTTCGAGGATTTCGGGGAGGGTACGGTTGGTACGAATCGCCTGCGACAGGTTGTATAAGCGGTCCATCAGGCGCAGTTTGTGCTGGAGCAAATGCTCCTGATACTGCTGTTCCTCGTACAAATAGGCATCGCCCAAGGCAATTGCTGCCTGGGCTGCCAGAGACAGGATTACATCCACCACACTCGTTTCAAATCCGGCAGTGCTGCTGCTGTGCAGCAGGATCAAGCCGACTGAGCGCGTCTGGTAGCGGATCGGGACGATTAAAACCGATTCAACCAACTCGTGCGGTTGGGGAATGTTCGCGGCGCTCAAATCACTCAGGGAAATAGTCTCACCGCTCTGCAAAGCGCTGACCATTTCTGGTGTAAGAGGATCCGGTGGAACATCCCCGTGATGGTAACGCACGATAGGTGCGTCCTCCTGCGCGGCCATATAATCGACCAGCAGGATAGTCCCACAGGTCGCGCTGGCGATCTTCAATAATTCGTCATACACGATGCGTAAAAGATTGCCCAAATCGCGCGAGGTGCTCAGTTCACGGCTGACCCGGGTCAGCGCGGTTAACTGTTCAACTCGCTGGCGCAGATTCTCGTCCGTTTGGGCGCTCAGGTAGCTCTGTTCCACCACCCCCGCCAGCTGGCCAGCGGCAGTGGCTACGACCTGGATATCGCCCTGGTCAAAGGCGCCATCCCTGTGACTGCACAGCCAGATTTCACCGATCCCAACATCCCGAACAATCAACGGCACCGCGACCGCGGATACCACCTGCCAGGTCTGGGTCAACTGCTGGTAAAACGGGATCACGACCTTTTCATCATTGATATTTCGGGTGCTAAAGGCATGCAGCCGGCCGGTTACCGTAAAGTGATACTGCGGATCGTCGACCGGCATGGAAAAGCTCATCCCCGGATAGGATGGCGGCTGCCCAAAAAGAGAATCCTGGTGCATGCGCAGCATGCCCTGATTTTGATCAAGCAAAAATATAAAAGCTAAATCGGCATGCTGCAGGCGGGATAATTCCTGAAGGGCGAACTTCAAGATTTCATTTAAAGTGGCCGCCGAGGATGCCAGGCTCGAGATACGGCGCAATGTCTCTGCCCGCAAAACACGCTGGCGAGCCTGGATCACCAGGGTGACGTTCTCGATCACCGGCGCCGCCTGATTGGAAATGATCGTCAGAAGGTGAATTTCTTCCTGGGAAAACTGCAGGCTGCCGTCCGTATGGTTGGATGCCTGGAGGTAACCAAGCATGCGCCCGCCGGAATTGAGCGGCACCAGCACCGTATCTCGCAGGCTGGCTGCGCGCGCCAGGAAGCTCAGGCCTAACTTTTCCCACTCCGGCGAATCCGCCGCGGACTCGGTGATGATCAAATCCTGGTTCAGCAGCATGACTTCGGCCGGGCTGTTAGGCGGAACCGGCACCCGGTAAAGTTCAACAAACTGGGAGGGAAACCCTGAAATTGGATCCTGACCTTCCAGGGTACGCGTATTCTCATTAAAGATTAGGAAACCCAGGATCTCTACTTTGACCAGCGACACAATACTCTGTACCAGGCGCGGGAACAGGCTCATCGGATCAAGAGCAGAGCTGAAGCTCTGGGCCAGTTGAGCCAGGCTTGCCAGTTCGGCCGAACGCCGCTGCTCATCCTGGAAACGCCGTGCGTTGGCCAACGCCGCGGCGGTGGGCTCCGAAATCATCTTTAACAGGTTTAAATCGTCCGCGGAAAAAGCCTCGCGTGTGACCGATCCTCCCACCAGGACGCCCACCAGTTCGTCTCTGGAGATTAATGGGACACCGATCAAAGATTGCAGCGCTTCAACCCCTTTGCTGCCGCTCGGGCGCATATCCGGCTGCCGCTGCAGGTCGCCAATGATTTGCGGGCGCGGGTTTTTGGCGATCTCACCCGCGAAACCTTTACCGACCTGGATCCGCTCTTCGATGACTTCCAGTTTTTGGTCGCCGCTCGAAAGGCCGACAAAACGATATGGAGCGAGGTATTCTTCCTCCGACTGCCACAGTGAGACCTCAATAAAATCTGCGGGCAGCATGCGTGCCAGGCTTTTCTGAAGAGCCTGGAGAGTCAATTCCATATCCAGGCTGGTCCCTACTTCCCGGGTAAATTCCGCGAGCCAGCTAAAACTTTGAGGGGTGGAATAGGGCAGAGATTCGCCCGGCACCGCGGCTGCCTCAGGTTTGCTGATCGTTACAGCCATCACCATTTCAGAAGGCAGCTTGATCGGATAGGACGCAGCTTCGACCGCCTGCCCATAAATGACCAGCGCCGCCTGGCCTTCCTGGGCGCATAAATCCAGGAATTTCTCTGTAGGCCGGATTTGCCGGACCAATTGTTCAAGATTGGGGATTTCTTTTTCTTCCAGCCGGAATAAATCCCGGCCTGACGGATTAATTTGCAGCACCCTCCCACCAGGCTGGATAAGAATTACCGCCTGGCGCTGTCCAGTCTGTGACTGTACCGGCTGCGCCTGAGCCTGCTGTTGTATGTCTGGAATGGAACGCAGCAGCAGACGGGTTATCAACCAAAATGCACCCCCCAGCGCAACCAGGAGTATTCCAATCCCGAGAATATCACCCTGGTTCATAAAAATAATTCTTAATTGTTACCCGGATTAATATCCCGCCGGCGTTCTTCCGCAGCCATCTCGGTGATTTCACGAATGTCCGCAAAGAAATGCGTGCGGGGAGAGACAACACCTGCCGCCAAATTCATCAAAGAGACGTGTTGTATTTGACCCAACTCGTCAGGTGCGTTGATAAATCCCTGCTGGCGGTCAATAAAGTTGTAATGCGTTTGAATTTCTTCATCAAATCGCTGCTTTACGCGGTTCTTGATAGCTTCTGCCTGATCGGCTGAGGTGATCAGGATGAAGTTATCGCCGCCGGCATGCCCAATGAAATCATTGGGCGAGCCGAGTTTGTCAACTTCTTCGCCCAACAGCATACCCACAAATCGCAGCACGTCGTTCGCCGCGATAAATCCATAGACATCCTTGAAGGCATCAAAATTATTGAGGCGGATATCCATGAAAGCCCAATCTTTCTGGCGGATCATTTTTCGGAGCTGGTCTTCAATTAACCGTCCGGAGGGCAGACCGGATTGCGGGTCGGTCAAACTTTCCCGCTCCGCGCGGGCAAATGCATTTTGCACGTAAAGTTTGAGTTCCTCAATATCAAACGGCTTGGTGATGTAGTTATCTGCGCCCATCTCCAGGCCTTTCAGCTTATCGCTGCGTTCGTCTTTTTGGGTGAGAAAGATCACCGGAATATGGCTGGTGCGGGCATTGACCCGCAAATTACGGCAGACTTCATAACCGTCGATATCCGGAAGCATGATATCCAGGATGATCAGCTGCGGCATGCTCTGGCGCGTTTTTTCCAACGCTTCATTACCGCGGTAAGCCGTTTCTACATCATAGCCCTGCGCTCCAAAAAAGATGCGCAGCATATTCGAAATATCAACATCGTCTTCAACAATCAACAAGCGAGGTTTTGCCATCAAAGCCTCCAGCTAAGATACACGAAATCACTCATTTAACCATGATATGCCAAACTGTTAAAAAAACAAGTAAAACTTGAGAAACATATGCTACCAGGTCTCCTCGACCTTTTCGCCCGGGCGCGGATATAACCGCTGGTGCAGGTTGGCGGCAGCAAAGCGCACGTGGTCGCTGTCTTCCAGGAATACATCACGGTCGATAACCCGCCTTTCCTTTGTGGCGACCAGAACGACATCCGATTCGATGATCCGGGCCGGGTAAATGATCATGCCCGCCCCAATCCGGCAGTTGTGCCCCACACAGCCGCCCAAGACCGGGCGGTTGGACAACTTCAACTCACCGTTTCCATCCCGGGCCTTAATCGGCGCCGAAACCAGGTTAAAGTCGGTGAAGGTATTTCCCGCCCCGATAAAACTGTTCCGGCCGACCACACACATTTGCAGGCAGGTATTTTGGGCCACCATGCTGTTTTCCATAATGGTGGTCATGAATAACCCGGCCCGGAAAGGTAAAAACGTGCCGTCACCCACCACGGATAACATCAACTGGCAGCCTTGAGAAATATTGACGTTGTTGCCTATGATACAGTTTTCGATCACGGCGTTGGCGCCAATGGTGACATGGTCGCCGATCGTGGTCGGTCCGTGGATGATGGCAGAGGGGTCAATCACGCACCCCCGCCCTACTTTTACCACCCCCGAAGATTCCAATACCTGGCGCCCTTCATAAATGGCGGTGGAGATGATTTTAATCTTGAAAGCCAGGTCCCGGTTCAGGCGGTCTTCAAACTGCGCGCCCCGTCCGAACAGACCGAACACGATATCCGCGATAAAGATATGCACCCAGGAATCGATCGCGATCAACGCCCGTAAGGGCACCTGGTAAACCAGGTCACCCTGCTCTTTCGCCATATAGTTCGGCACATGGTAATACCCGATCTCGCGCGCCTGAAGATCGATCACGAGTGGTTCCGTGCCCGGCTGCGGGCCGTGCGGATAGTACCACAGGTCCGCCTGGTATAGATCGCCGGCCTGGGAATATGAAGTGGAAAGCGGCAGGCAGTGTTCGCGAAAAGCCGGGTCGCTCAAAGTAAAAGCCGCCCGGGATGGTGTTTTTCGTTTTTGTGCTTCGGTGATAAAAGCTTGCAGGTACGCTTCGGTAAAGAAAAGATTATCCCGGTAAACCAGGCAGGGCTCATCGGTTTGCGGCATGCGCATGCCCGGCGCCAGTTCCATTTCACGGTCGGTATACGCAGACAGCAGGTCACGCTGGTTCAACCAGAGCGGTTTGTTTTGAATGCGCAAGTCTCTGGCTGGCTCATTAAAAGGAATCAGCGATCGTTTATTTTGCAGAATAATTTTTAACATTTGCCTGCAATCAATCTAATGCCTTCTTATTAATCTGGATCATACAGGACGCTCCCCCAGCGGCCAGGCATTCCACCTCTCGAATAGCATAAACTCGACCGCTGCTCGCCCAGGCAAAAAATTCTTGCAGCAATCCCACCGGAAACTGGCAGGCCGGTTCTGTTGCCGTACGCTGCCAGCAGTGCGGGCAGCGTTCCGCCGTCCAGGTCCAGGCATGCTCGAGTTCGCCAATGGTGACTTGCTCATCACCCAATCTGCCCATCAGGTCCGCCAGGGATTCCAGCCCCGATTTAATGCGCACTGGCACTGGCATCATGCGGTAGTTCAGATCGATGATCCCCAGGCTGGTGCCAAACTGGCGGAGCAGATACTTGAAGCCGGCCCTTCCAGCCCTCAGCGCCACCCCACGCCCGCCGCGCGGACCGTACATCTTTTCCAGGCCTTCCACAATGGCTGCCACATTTGTATAGCCTATGCGCATCGACGGTTCTTCCTTATGGGTCAAGTCCTGCACGGGCTGTTCTGCCAGGTTTAAAATCGCATTTAATCCTGGCCGGCCGATAATTTCTTCGATCCCCAGCAGCAGAATTTCGCCAATCTGACTTGTACCGCGCCTTGTCGTTTCGATACCGATCACCTCACGCTGTGGTTTGTTCATCTAAAAAGCATTTAATTTTTTCCATACACATTTTGGGCTCGTCCAACATGATAAAATGGCCGGCCTTCGCAAACCGCTCAATCTGTGCATGGGGCACACCCGCCAGCAGCGGCTGCCACTGCCGCGGATTGACAATGATATCCTTATCGCCGTACATGCCCATGACCGGAACAGTGATCTTATGAAGTTGGGGACGCAGGTCCGTATTGCGCAGGGTGGCAATGCTGATTAAAAAGATTCCAGGGTCAGCTTGGTCAAATCCCGATCCATCATCCCTGGAAACCGCGGATCGCGAGAAATAAAGGGCGACGCAACCCGCATCGCCAGCCGGAAAACCGGAAAAAAATTAAACAATAACCAGGCAATCGGCCGGTATCCTGCCAGCTTGAGGGTCAGCGCCAGCGACGAGCCGTTGATCGGCGAACCGATCACCACCACTTTTTGGACGCGCTCCGGGAACTGGTATGCCACCGATAAACTGACGGTGCCGCCCATGCTGTGGCCCACCAGTGGCGCCGAGGCGATCCCCAGCTTTTCCATAAATTGGTCGACCATTAAAATAAAATCGTCCACCCGGTACGTGGAGAGTTTTCGTCCTGATTCGCCAAATCCCCAAAAATCCAGGGCATACGTCCGGTAATACTGTCCCAAGAAGGTCATGGTCTCCTGCCATAACCCCCAGGAACCCAGCCAGCCATGTAAAAGAATGACCGGCCTTCCCCGCCCGTAAACTTCGTAATGAACTATGCCCTGATCTGTCGTGATCGATGACACGGATAATCCTTAGCACCCCAAATATTAGGAACCGTCGTGTTCCATCTCCGCCAGGATGCCGTACAACAACTCCAACAACACGGTTTTAACCGATTCTCGCTTGCGAGCGACGCAAGGCAGTATTTTTATTTTTGGATCGATGCGCAGCGCAACCCGCATATCATCAACATCCCAGGCGTCCGGACGATCTTGTTTATTGGCAGCCACGACGTATGGCGTCGGGGCATAAGCACGGAAGGTTTCCAGGATGCTGCGCGCTTCACGGAAGGTTTCCGGACGGGTGCTGTCGACCATCACAATAAAACCAAGCATGCCTTCCGAAAGGATTTCCCACATGAAGTCAAACCGGCGCTGGCCGGGCGTGCCAAACAGGTAGAGGATCAGGTCTTCATCCACTGTGATCCGCCCAAAATCCATAGCGACGGTGGTCGTCTCTTTAATTTTCTCAGCATCTGTGGTGATCTTACGTTCGGTAGATACGACATCGATCTCGCTCACCGACCGGATAAATTCCGTCTTGCCGGATGAAAAGGGACCTGTTACCACAATTTTGACGGTTTGCATCATAAATAAATCCTTACGTCAGCTTTAAAGAGAACGAATCCGATCGATCAGCCGGGTTACCAATGATTTTTGTTCGGCTTTATCTTTGGTGGGGAACATCCGGGTGGGCAGAGGTGACCCTACGGGGCGGATAATTTCTACCAGCCCGGCCTGGAGCAGGCCATATACGACCCGGCGGATTTCGTGATCGTTCATCTTGGTTGTGCGTGCGATCTGACGGATCGAGTTTTTCGGATTTACGTACGAAACAACCCGCCATTCCTCCACACTCAGGTTGATATTCCGCAAGTTTGTGCCCGGGCGGTCGGTAAATTTCAAGGCCATATCCAGGCTGGGAATTTCCTCCTGCAGTTGTTCCCATTCGCGCATCTGGCGCGAACCCTCGATGATCAGGTTCTCCAGGTCAAGGCGCACACTGATCCGGTCATTGGGAGGCAGTGTGTCGGTATCGAAGCGGAAAAAACCTTCCATCCAGGAAAATAGCCGGCGCACCACGCCGAGAGAATATTGCTGTAAGCTGGATAAAATATCGTCCTGGCTGACGTACCCCGCGTTGATCAGCAGCAGGCCCAATTCCTTATCAGACATGCGGCTGGCACGTTCTTTTAAAATGCGGTATTGGGCCGTAGAGATCTTATTATTCCGTTGAAGGACGGAGGCCAGGCTGTTGTCTTCCTGACCAAGCATGGCATAAGCCAGCTTCCCTTCTCGGAAAGAGACGTGCGCAATTTCTCCCGGACCCTCTACGACCAGGGTGCCGGTTTTCTTTGCCAGATTGACTAAATTGAGCAGTTGGGTGATCGTGAAATCACGCAAGTTCCCTTTTAATGCCATAAACGCGACCTCATTTCAAAGAATGGTCGTGCTTCCCAAAAGATTATACCTGTAGGCTATAGCACCGTCAAATAAAATGGTTGCAATAAGTGTGACTTAACAAAACTGTGGGGTTAACCAGCCTGTATCCGGTATAATCAGGAAACACGCATGCCTGATATGATGCACGCCCTGCAGGGCAACGACCTGGAATTCCTGCGTATGGTAGCCAATGCATGGGGGTTGGAGCTTGTACAACCTGATGCTGCCACTGCTTTGCCAGTCCTGGTCGATTCTTTGAAAGACGCCGAGCTTCTGGATGAAGTGCTTGAAGTGCTGCCCCAGGAAGCATTGGATGCCATTCAGGTGCTGCTGGAAAACGATGGCAAAATGCTTTGGGCGGCCTTTTGCCGGAAATTTGGCGAAGTGCGACCGATGGGAGCCGGCAAGCGCGATCGGGAACGTCCGGATTTGAAACCGGCTTCGGTCACCGAGGTGCTTTGGTACCGGGCATTGATCGCCAAGGCTTTCTTCAATTTGCCGCCTGAGCCGCAGGAATATGCCTTCATCCCCGACGACCTGACCCCCTTCCTGGCCCATCTGGCCCAGCCGGCAGCCCAGGACCCGGCAGCGCAGTTCGGCCGCCCGGCGTCACCACATGAAACCGGGCAGATCATTCCAGCCAACGACCGCATCCTGGACCATGCCTGCACGCTGTTAGCCGCAATCCGCGCCGGGATCAACCTTGATCTGCTCGAAAATCGCTGGCCGATCCCCACCCCGATGCTGATCAGCCTGCTGTACAGCGCCGGACTGGTGGATGAATCTCTTCAGATTCAAACGGAAGCGGTGCGCAGCTTCCTGGAAGCCCCACGCGGCGAAGCCCTTTTACATCTCAACCAGGCCTGGCTGCTGAGTGACACCTTTAATGACCTGCGCTACCTGGCAGGGCTCACTTTTGAAGGACAGTGGGATAATCGTCCGCGCCAGACGCGCGCCGTCCTGCTGGATGTCCTCAACCGCCTGCCGCAAGATCCGTGGTGGAGTCTGGGCAGCCTGGTTTCCGCCATCCGCGAAAAAATGCCCGATTTCCAGCGTCCTGGCGGAGATTATGACTCCTGGTTTATCCGCAGGGAAGGCAGCGATACCTTCTTGAGAGGGTTCGCCGCCTGGGATGAAGTCGATGGCGCGCTCATCCGTTTACTCGTCACCGGCCCGCTGCACTGGCTGGGCTGGTTTGATCTGGCCCGCCCATCCCCGGCCCAGCCCGCAGCGGCTTTTCGCCCTTCCGCCTGGGCGGACGCACTGCGCCAAAATCTCGCCCCATCCGGCCTGGCGGACGAAAACCACCCCATCAAAGTCACCCCTGATGGGCGGATGCGCGTCCCGGCCCTGGCGCCGCGTTCGGTTCGCTATCAAATCGCCCGTTTTTGTGATTGGGAAAGTGAACTGCCCGAAGAATACCGCTTCCGCCTGACCCCCGGTTCGCTGGAACGTGCGCGCCAGCAGGGCTTACGCCCCAGCCATTTATTGGTCCTGCTCAAACGCTATGCTGCCGGAGCGGTTCCCCCCGTCCTGATCCAGGCTCTCGAACGTTGGGAAAAATTTGGCGTGCAGGCCACCCTCGAACCTGCCATTTTGCTGCATCTGGCGGCTCCCGAGATCCTGGTTGGGTTAAGAAAAAGCCGGGCGGGGCGCTACCTGGGCGAAGCCCTCAGCCCAACCGTGATTGCGATCAAACCGGGCGGGGAAGAAGCGGTGCGCCAGGCGCTGGCGGATTTGGGTTACCTGACGGAAGACCATCCTGTATAATCCTTTCAAGAGGTAAATATGGCGAATAGAATCGATTGGATCCAGCAAGAATTGAGCGGCTTGAAAGAAGCCGGCCTGTATAACCGCATCCGCACCTTGAGCTCTCCCCAGGGATCGTGGCTTGAGGTCGACGGCAAACGGGTGTTGAATTTCTGCTCGAATAACTACCTGGGATTAGCCAACCATCCCAAACTGGTTCAGGCCGTTCAGGAAATCGTCACGCGCTACGGCGTTGGCCCGGCGGCGGTGCGCACGATTGCCGGAACGATGGATATCCACCTTGAATTGGAGCGCCGCCTGGCGGCCTTTAAAGGGGTCGAGGCTGCCATCACCTTCCAGTCTGGTTTTACCGCCAACCTGGCGACCATCCCGGCGCTGGTAGGCAAGGAAGATGTCATATTTTCAGATGAATTAAACCACGCCAGCATCATCGACGGGGCTCGTCTCTCTGGCGCGCGTATTGTGCGTTTCGCCCACGCCGATCCGCTGGACCTTGAACAGGTCATCAAGAGCAACGAAGGCACCTACCGCCGGGGGCTGATCGTGACCGACGGTGTTTTCAGCATGGATGGCGATATCGCCCCGCTGGACAAGATTTGCGAGATCGCCAATGCCTATGACATCCTGCTCATGGTCGATGACGCTCACGGCGAAGGCGTGCTCGGCAAGGGCGGGCGCGGGATCGTCGACCACTTCCACCTGCACGGCAAGGTGGATGTTGAAGTTGGGACCCTGTCCAAAGCCTTTGGGGTGATGGGCGGCGTGGTCGCGGGCAACGCGACCATCGTCGAATGGCTGCGCCAGCGCGGGCGGCCTTTCCTGTTCTCTTCTGCTGCGACTCCCCCCGATGTGGCTGCCTGCCTGGCGGCGGTCGATCTTCTGGAATCTTCGACCGAACTGGTGGACCGCCTGTGGGAAAATACGCGCCAATTTAAAGCCGAAATGACCCGCATGGGTTTTGATATCGGGCACAGCGTCACCCCAATCACCCCAATCATGCTTGGGGAAGCCCCCGTGGCCCAGCAGTTCAGCCGCGAATTGTTCGAAGCCGGTATATTTGCCATGGCTCTGAGCTTCCCCACCGTTCCGCGCGGCAAGGCCCGTATCCGGGTGATGATTTCTGCCGCCCATTCCCCGGATGACCTTGAACTTGGCCTGGAGGCCTTCTCGAAGACCGGAAAGCGCCTGGGGATCATCCCGTAAAATCAGGAAGCTTAAAACCACAGGCGCCCCTTTCAGTTGAATTGAAAGGGGCGCCTGTTATCGCAGTATCTGAATTAATCTTTTTCTTTAAAAGGGTCGTAACTGGGGTTGGAGCCTGCCCAAACGCAGGTCGACTGCTGGTACAAAATACAATCCATCGATTTTGAGCAGCGATGCCCGGTAATGCGGGGGAGCTGATCAGGCAGGTGTTCTGCCGGATATACTGCAGCTACCTCTAATGAAACCTCACAACCTGCGTGATTGCAATAGCGGATCTTTATCGGCTTCCAAGTTTTTTCTGCCATTCGTGCTCCTCCGGTGATTATATACCTCAATTATTATCTTAATTGTACTATACACGTTTACGGCAGAGTATACCAGTGACAGCCGTCATATTTCATACAGGATAAATGACGTCCATTCACTCCAAACGCAGCACCCGCCCCTCAGCGTGCTCCAAAACGTAGAGGTCGCCCGCCAGATCCAGCCCAAATCCACTGATGCTGGTTGAGGTCTCGGTTAATACCCGGTTGGTCCAATTAACATCCGCACCGCGGGTGAGACCCCAAATCCGGCCCGAGCAGTAATCCGCATAGATGTAGGTGCCCTGCAGTTGGGGTACTGCCTGCCCGCGGTAGACAAACCCGCCGGAGATCGAGCAGCCCTGATCGTGACCGTACTCCCAGACCGGGTCTACAAATTTTGACCCGGCTGGCGGCGAACCTTTATACAGGTGCAGGCCTTCGCGGTAGTTCCAACCGAAATTGAGCCCACCCGGGCTTCCCGCCGCCACGAAATTAATTTCTTCGTACAGATTTTGACCGACATCCGCGATATACAGGTCACCCGTCGCGCGGTCGAACGAAAAGCGCCAGGGATTGCGCAGCCCATATGCCCAGATCTCGGGCAGCCCGCCGCCTTTGGCGAATGGATTATCCGCCGGAATGGCGTAAGGATCGCCCTGGTTGACGTCGATGCGCATGATCTTACCCAACAATGTGGTCAGAGATTGGCCATGGTTCTGCGGATCGCCGCCCGAGCCGCCATCCCCCAATGATAAATAAAGGTACCCGTCCGGTCCAAAAACCACCCCGCCCCCGTTGTGGTTCGGATAGGGTTGTTTCACCTGGAGCAAGATTTTTTCACTTTTCGGGTCGGCCTGAGCCGATCCGGGTTTGCCGCTAAACCGGGCGATCACCGTATTGCCACTGAGGTCGATGTAATTGACATAAAAATAGCCGTTATCGGCGTACTTGGGATGGAAGGCGAGTCCCAACAGACCCTGTTCCGTGTTTTGTGACCCCACCCGGTCGGTCAGGTCGAGAAATGGCGCCGCCAGCAGGTCACCGCTCTTTTTCATCGCCCGGATTGTGCCCACCTGTTCGAGCACCACCAGCAAACCGCTGCCATCCGGGATCTCAGCCAGGTCGGTCGGTTTGTTCAGCCCGCTGACCAGTTCCTTCCAAACCGGGTTCTTCACGGCGACCGGAGTTTCAGAAGGCGCTTTGGAAGGTACTCCGGCAGCCTGGGTTGTCACCGCCGGCAGACCGGTAGCCGATGATTGCACCGCCAGAGCCGTTCCCGTAGGTGAGGCGCCCGCCGGTTCCGTAGGTGTAGAGGCCGCAGGCAGCGCACAGGCCGCTAACAGGATCAGAGGCACCACGAGCCCGGTCAACAGCCTTTGCATGCGTTGGAAATAAATAACTTTCATAATAATTGACCTCCGGAGTCATATTATACCGGGTATCCAGGGGGAGAATAACTTTGGTGATTGTAGGATTAAAAGATTCTAAGCAAAACCTACCTGCCGCAATCCTTGACTTTAAAATTTCACGTGTTAATATTGAGAAATAAGGTCAAGTAAACGGTCATCCATTTCACCGCAGCCACAATCCTTGGGTGGTTAGATCATTTTGAAGGAATAGACCTCCAAAAATCAATGTGCTTTTCTTTGAAAACGGAATCATGCCAATATTAGTCTTGCGTTTGCCAGAATTCCAGGCCAATAATGAGGACCGGCCTTCACAATGCCCTTATTGCGGCAGCCAGGTATTTCAACGCTGGGGATCCTACACAAGATCTATTCAGGATACGAGTCGTGAAGTCAGCGAGTATTTTCGCTATCGCTGCAAATCCTGCGGCAAAACATTTCGCAACTACCCACCTGGGGTAGATCATACGAATTTAACCCAACGCGTGCGGAAACTGGCGGCGTTAGCCTGGGCTCTGGGGGTCAGCGCCAGAAAAGTGTCCTCGATATTTGCCGAGTACGGTATCGAATTGAGCCACATGGTGGTCTGGCGGGATGGCAATGAATTGATCAGCCAGATCAGCAATACCTCCTATCCGGACCGCCCCAGCCGGTATTGGATCGACCGCTTGTTTGTAAAAAACAAAGGCCGGGGCATCGGCACTTCAATTGTGCTCGACCTGGGCGAGGGCAAGACCATCGTATTGGGAAAAATCGATGAGGTAAATCCCCGGATTGTACTGAACTGGCTGGAGCCATTCGTCAAAGACCTGGACATCGAGGTCGCCCAATTCGGGACCGACGTACTCAATCGATTTGGCCCGCTGTAAGCGAAGGGGACCATTGAGTTTGTTGGGATGACAATCTCTCTGGCTATTTTTTCCAGCAAAGTAGAAATAACCTGATGTTCAGGGAGTTTTTGCCCTCGTAAGGGCAAAAACTCCCTTTTTTCATATGTTTTACCTGCGCACGGACGGCAGGTAGATTACGCTGCCGATAGTAGGGGTGAAGTTGGCCACATTGGTGCTGGCCAGGGTGTTCGTATAAGGCGATTTAGCATTTCCAGCCACGAACTTGACTCTGAACTGGTAGAACCCGGGGTTGACCTGCTCGAAGGTAAAGGGTCCTGCCGCCAGGACACTGCCTATCTGAGTGAAGCCCTGCTGGCCTTCCACCTGCTGTTCAATCACGGCCATCGCGCCGGGTGTGGCCGGGGCTCCACTCCAGTCGAGCTGGTAATGATAGGGCGATGGGTTGGTCAGCACCAGGTTGATCGGCGCTGCCAGGGTCAGGCTGTGTGTCGTTCCGCTTACCTCAGGCGAAGGGGCGCTGTCTCCAGTGCCGTTGCTGGCGTACAGGCGGTAGAAGTAAGGTGTGTTGGCTGCCAGGCCGGTATCATCAAAGGCAGTGGAGGCCTGGGGCAACGAAGCAACCGCGGTATACGGACCGCCCGCGGCGGGAGAGCGCTCCAGGCGGTACGAATTCACCTCGGCGTCGGCCGCGGATAGGGTATTCGACCAGGTGATGTGCAGGCTGGATGACCCGCTGGCAGTAACCGCGCTGATCGTTGCAGTCGAAGGCAGGTTGGGGAAATTGTGGACATCGGACTGGGCATTGGAGAAATCCGAGTCGTTTCCGGTTGAGTCGAGCACCTGCAGGCGGTAGCTGTAATCCATTCCAGGGAGGGCAGTCAGATCATCGTATTGGGTTGCATCCAACGGCAGCAAAGTCAGGTCCTGCCATGGACCGCCGAGCAGGCTGCGCTGCATCAGGATGCCGGTAGCCGCGTTGACTGCGGCAGGTGCCAGGGGAGGCGCATAGAGAGACCATGTGACCAGGATCGACTTTATTTTCGGGCCGCCCGCCGGGTCGGCGGTCAAAATTGGGGCTGAGATGATCTGGCCAATCGGCGGCAGCCAGCCTTCGCCGATCGCTACAATCGGTCCCTGGCTGGTTTGTACGAACATCTGGCGGTTATAGCCTGCCGCGACCGTGCCGCCTCCGGCGCCGGATGCGATGAACTGGCGGTTGGTCCGCACGCCGGAGGCGGGATCGTATGTATCCAGCCAATCGCCGTTAGCCACGTACAGGCCGTTGGCCGTATATGCCGGTTGGCCGGTCAGAGCGCCGGTGCCGATCACTTTCTGCCAGCGCAAACTAAGCCCGATCGACAGGCTGTAGAAGGTGCCGCTTTGGGTGCCAACCAGCACCTGCCCGCCCGGCCCGAGGATGGGACCCACCACAATTCCGGAATCGGCAGTGTAACTGGACAGCGGGGCGAGGGTTGTAGCATCATAACGCACCACGGTGCCGTCATTTCGCCCGGCATAGACGCTGTTGTTAGCCAGCAGCGGGGGTGTGGTAAAAGCAGCCGGGCCGTTGACCACGGTGGAACACAGGAAAACAATGCCGCAGAAAGGTCTATATGCGATCAGGCTGCCGGTGGAAGTGGTGATAAATTCCGTTCGGTCGGGGGCAATGGCGACCGCCCCGACAGGCTCACCGCCGCCCAGGCTCTGGTCGCGGTAGAGGGTGCCGTCCGGACGGACGACCAAAAGGTTATTACTCGGGTCACGCTGGTGACCGATGGCAATAAAACCGTCTGGCCCGATAATCGGGCTGGTGGTGGGTACAGTCCCCAGGTCTAAAGTCCAGCGCTGGACGTAACTGCCCCCGGGGCCAGTGGGAGTGAAGGCATACAAAAGACCGCCGATGGTAACGGCGTATATCGTGCCATCGTCCGCCAGGGCCGGGCTGCCGAACACCGGGGCGGTTAAAGTCATGTGGGCGCGCTGGACACCGCCCCGGATCACATCTACATAATTGAAATAACTGGTGATGACGTCGTTGCTGGCGTTGACCAGCGGGGAAGGTTTGAGCGCATCCAAAATGCGCGCGGTCGCGGGGTAACTCCACAGCAGCTTGGTTTGTACCGGGCCGGTCAGCGAGGTGTAGCCCAGACCGGCCGAGTTATTGCGCAGCATGGGCCAGGCCGCGCCTACGGCATCGGCCCCGCCGTTGCCATAGAAACTGATGGTGGGGTCACCGTACAGGTCAAAATCCTGGGCCCACCAACCGCCGCCCTGGGTTTGCATCTTGGCCATATAGTTGTGCATGACTGCCCACAAGGCATCCCCCAGGCGGAAATTGCCCGTAAGCAGCGCCTGGGTAACGTTGTAAGCGATATCCTGCATGTTTCCCTGGCCGGGCTGGGTCCAATTGCCGCTGTACGGCACGGTTGCCGTACCTCCCACCCAGGCCACCCCCTGTCCATTGGCGAGCAGGCTGGCGCCAAAGCTGTCTGCCTGGTCGAATTCGCCGGTGGAACAGGAGGCCACCACATAGATCGGAGCCGACCCGCCGTTTGAACCGATCCCGGTATAACGCGTGATCAGGTTGTCGGTCGCCAATTCATAGACGCTCTTGGATTGGGGACCCATCGGCTGGGTTGGGTTGTTCACGGCTCCGTCCGCGTTGGCGTCACCGCTCCAGATGACCCGGTAGACCCCATTGCCATTGCCATGGCCCATCAACTGCACCAGGCCATATTTGTTATTGATTAACGCGGTTTTTATGGTGCTTTCGCTCAATGCCGTGCTCGATTTATACGGCGACGCGCCGGTAGCCGGGAGTGCATTTTCAAACAAAAAAGTGGGAGTGATTTTCAAACCGGACAAGATATTCTTGCTGATCGCCTCGGAAAGATAGCTGCCATCCGTGCCGGTGCCGGATAAAAAGTCGCACGAGTAGTCAACCCCGTTTACCGTATGGCCTCCGGAACCGTACCAGGCACCTTGAGGATCATCTGGCGGCAGCCAGCAGGCATTCGAACCGCTTTTCAAATCCATCATCGAGGATGCCAGCAAGGCCGAGCGTTTGAAGTCGCCGTTTTGCTGCTCAAACTGCATGCTGTGCAACAAAGCATTAATAACCTGCATCGGGTTATCCAGGGGAATGCGCCCTAAAGAAACCGTATTGTTGAACAGGGTGCCGCTGGCATCCGGTGTATAGTGATTGGCTGCCTGATGACCCTTATCGCCAAAGATCCCGTCACCGAAACAGCCGTTGCCGTTGGTGTCCCAATTGCTGGTCAAATCGACATAAAACCAATCCGTTGGCCAGCCGGTTGTCCTGTTGGCGGCGCAGAAACCCGCATCTTCCGCTCCGCCGTTGAAGCTGCCAAAGGGAATGGTGTCATTGGCGCCGATCAGCAAAACGTATTTAAAGGACGAACCGACGACAGCCCGCCGGCTGATTTCAAAGTTGCGGATCTTTTCCACCAGGTTGGCGCCTGGAGAAGTGGTCTGGATATTCTCAACCGCCGCCACCTCAACCGTGAACCCCTGGGCCTGCTTAAAATTGATGTAATAGTTCAACAGGGGCTGGCTGGCGATCGCCTGACTGGTGATAATCAAGAGGTGCTCGGAAAGGGTATAGTCCAGCCGGTGTGGTGCCTGGTCCATGAAAATGAAGTTGTTGCCGCCAAAGCTGGTCCCGGAGGCGGCGCCCCAATCAATCGTCAGCGGACCGGTGGCAACGCCCGGAGGAGTCACTTTTGGATAATTGGCGCTGAGACCTTTAGGAATCCCCATGGGATCGATTTCCAGGCGGTGTTCGGTAAAAGAATCGGTGCTGTCGATGGAAAAGTAACCGTTAATATTGCTCTTGCCGCTGGCCACAATGGCGGAAGTGCCGCCCGAGTCATAACCGACCAGATTGACCAAAACACCCCCGATCCCGGTCAAGGGGGCATTATAGACCCGGGATTGGTACAAAACCTGCCCGCCAAAGTTGCGCGCGGTGCCAGGTCCGCTGAGGATGGCGGCGCTCCAGGTCTGCGGCGAGTTGTAACCGGCCAGAGCCGGCCATAAGCGGTCGTCGCCTGTACCCGTAATCCAATGCTGGGCCAGTGCCAGGCCGATCTGCGCGGCTCCGCCTCCACCGAAAATGCTGTCGCTGATTCTGAATTCGGCGTTATAGGTGTTATTGAAACCGTTGAAGTTGGTGACATAAATACCGGACCACTGCCCATCGAGAGCCGTGGTCACGGAGTAATTCCCCACCCCATCGCCGGCCCGGGTGCGCATCGTATCATCGTTATGCACTTCCAGCGAATAATCCGTCCCCTGAGAGAGGCTGTGGCGGAGGTAAGCCGGATCGAGATAAACCGCCGCCCAGTTATCATGCCCGGTTGTGGGCGGTGTGAGCAAGTTAAAGCACACCCACAGATCGCTGGCGGTGCGCATCAGGTAGACGTTGGTGCTGGTAAGCGTGTTGGAAACGGTCAGTTCGATGGCGCCGTTGTATTTGGTCGCCGGGTCGCAGCTGCCGTTCAGGGTGGGCGTGGCGCTGACCAGCGGGATGCGGATATCGTGAGGGAGCGCGCCGTCGTTCGAGTAAGTAATATTATGGGCGGTACCAATAAAGCCAAACGTATTCGCATAATCGTCCACATCCCCGGCCAGCCGCCATTCCGCCACCGGTTTTGGGTTCGAAGCCCCCGCATTCGTGACGGTGAACATTCCATCCCGAATTTCGTTGGCGTTGCGGGCGATATTCCAAAGGCGGACGTTATTAATCAGCCCGTCAAAATAGTTCTGGTTGTAGTCTGCGGCCAAATCCACGCCGATCCCAAGCGAGGTGCCGGCGGTTGGACGGCCCACGCCCCCAAAATATATAAATGTGCGGTCGAGTATTCCGTTGATATACAGTCTTACCGTACTGCCGTCGTAGCTGGCCGCCACATGGGTCCAGATGCCGGCTGGAACCGTGCCTGTGCTCGTAAAGACCGGCGCGCCATTGTTCAGGTTGAGGCTGAGTTGGGCGCCGCTGAGATAAAGGCAGTAAGACAGGATATGGCCGTTACAGATGATCGATTCGGAGCGGGAAGCATCGTTGCGTTTGACCCAGGCTTCGAGGGTGATGGCGCTGAATGTTTCCAACTTGGGATCGCTGTAG
Source organism: uncultured Chloroflexia bacterium (assembly GCA_963743005.1). Lineage (GTDB taxonomy): Bacteria > Chloroflexota > Anaerolineae > Anaerolineales > Anaerolineaceae > CAVUNY01. Next base: position 79,175 of record CAVUNY010000004.1, read on the forward strand.
GGAATTTCGACATATTCCGTGGGGAAGGGATCGCTTGGACGGGCGCCTAAAAATGACGCGGAATTCTGTCCAACAACGGCTTGAGACGCTGCCTGGACCGGTTGGGCGGCCGGCTGCAATGTGCCGGCGGCCATGTTCGTAACTACCAGAATGAGGATGATCGCGGATTGAGTGATTCGCTTGCTGAAGTTCATCATGGCTCCTTGCGAAAAACGAATAAATATAACTCAACGCGATTAATATTATATTTTGGATACATTATGTGTATATTAAATAAAAATACTCTCACCCTCTTATAATATGATGCCATTCCCTTGAGTGAAATATGAAAGGGGGGTCTTTCTCTTTGGTTTTTTGCGAAGCACGCCAAAGACGTGCTTCGTAAAAAAACTCTTAAAAATTGTTTCCCCTCCCGACGGGAGGGGGTAAGGGGATGGGATAGTTTACCCGGACGCCAGCAGGACGTCGCGCAGCAGGCTGTACCCCGAGCACAGCGCGTCTTCTTCAAGCTTCAAGAGCGGGCTGTTTGTAGCCATCCCGCTTCTCACCCATTGGTCCGAGTAAAGGATTCCCCGGGCCCGCTGCAGAGCGGCTTCCCGGAAAACATCCGCCGGTCTGCTAAAAAATGCCGCCATGGCCCCGGCGAGCGCCTCCACCAGCTCCTGATTTTGATCCTGAGCAAACAGCCTGCGGTGCACCACCCACCAGTTGACCTCCTGGCGGGCGGTTTCAGCCACATCATACTGCACAGGATATATCCCTTTCAGGAATTGGAACAAGCGGCTCATGTAAGCTTCTGCCCTGGGGATGTCGTTATTTGGGACGGGAGCCGCGGCCATTTCCGCCCGCGCCACCAGGTATGCGCCGTAGACCGCCTCCGGCAGCGGCAGCTGGTAGGCTTCCTTCACCATCGATATCGACACGACCAGTAAGCGCAGCCAGCGCTTCTGGTAATAAGCCACGTAGTTTTCCTTCTCGAAAAAAGCCAGCCGCCGCGGTTCAAACTTTGCCAGGTCGATCGTGGATTTCATCTTTTCTAAACCAGGATATTATCTCTGCCCCGGACGGAATGGTTTATCCACGTTCATGGTGTACTTCCACCAATTATTGGAGATCCCGTTTTTATTCCCGGCGACGTGCGGGACCCGTTTGAACCACCATTTCGAAAAGTTGTAGCCGTCCCCTCCGCCGCCCCATTCCGTGCTGTTGAACACGCGGCGCGCCCCGGTCAGGTTGGGGTAGTTCAGCCAATCGTCCGCGCTGCTGGAAGCCATATTCATATTCTGCCAGTCAAAATCTTTATCGGCGTTCGGTGGGGTATGCATCAGCCCCACCTCGCCTCGACCGGGCGCTATTTTTTCGTACAGCATGAAGCGCTCAAAGTCATTCCTGGGGTTCATGAAGCGGGCCGGGGTCACCGGCGGCTGGACGTTGGGGTTCACCCCGTTATAGGCGTTCTGCAGGGTATCAAACGAATCATACACGTACGCCATGATCGATTCCAGACGGTGCCCGATGTCGTGGAGCATCTCGGGCACGCCGCGCTGGTAGTTAAACCCCATGATCACAAACCGGCGCGTGCATTGGTCGCTATTGGAAAGCGGGTAAGAATTGCACCAGATGGCGTTTTTGCCCACCATGTGCGATTCCCAAAAGCCGAAACTCGGGCCGCCGAACATCCATACCTCATCGATCTGGTTGCTCATGACTTTATCGATCAGATGGTAGTCGTCGACGATTTTGTGATAATCGACCCCGTCCGGTTCGTGATGCGTTTTCTCATTCTGCATCATCGCCAGGTAAGAATCGACCGTATATTGAAATTGATCCGCTTTTGCCGGAATGCCGTTCACGTCGATGCGGTTGGCGCTGTCGTACTGGTAATCCACTAACCCATAGCTTATTTCCTTCATATCCGCGATGAAGCCTTTGATCAGGGCATCGACGTTATTCCAGCCCATTTTTTGGGTCAGGCGCGTGCCTTGCGCGTCCACAATGGGGTCGAAATTGATCACAAACACCCGCGGCGAGGAAACCGTCAGGGGTTCATCCGCCGGCGGGATGGGCGCAGGGCTGCCGCCAAACAGGCGCTTGAACCAATCAAAAACCGATGAAAACGAATTCATAGCATCCTCCCAAAATAGACTCGCAAGCAAAATGACTTTACGCCCAGAGCCGGTTGGAAAACAATCCGCCCGATGCCAGTTGTAAATACATTCATATTGTAACCAAAGTTGTCAATTTTGCGATAGCGAATATCCGGTTTTGTATATTTCCTGGTGCCCCCACTACAACACCCGCAGGGCGCGGAGACTCGAACAATAAAATACCTTTTCAGGTGGCCAGGTGTGGATACAAACTCAAAAGGGTCGATATCACCCCAGTCGCTCATTTAATCCAGATACTACTCAGTTATAATCAACCTTTGACAACCCGATCAGTTTTATTATAATAAAGATATATTCATTATAACCCAGTAAAAAGGAGAGACTGTGACTTCCGATTATCTTACCCCCGACGAAGTTGCTTCGCAACTGCAAGTGTCCCGTCAAGTCGTTTACAATTGGATCAATGACGGCCGCCTGCGCGCCGTCAGAGCTGGTCGCACACTCCGTATTCCACGCTATGCGCTCGACGCTTTTCTTGAGCCTGTTAATGCCGGGGATATTCGTGAAGGCGGTCTTGAACCAGACAACTACCTACCAGTCGACAGGTTTACTCCTGCTGCACAGGCTGCAGCCGCCGGGATGATGAGCGAAGTATTCACGCGCAAGCACATCCAGGCTGAAGTCGAACATTTGACCTGGGCGCTGATTCAGCCGGAGGATGGCATTGTGCAGCAGGTGCTCCAGAAGCTTGGTGTTGATCCCCACCAGGTGGTGCAGCAGCTAGATCAAACGCTCGCAAACCTGCCAAACGACCCAAGCTTCCAGCATTCTCCTGACCGCCTGGCAATCACTCCGCGCATCTTGAATGTGCTCAAACGGGCTGAAGATCTGGCCAGTTTGCTGCCGGATTTACAGATCGACAGCAGCCATATCTTTCAGGCGATCTGTGATGAGCAGGATGGGGTAAGCGGGCAGATTCTGAAATCCTTTGGGGTAACGCCGGGGCGATTACGAGTTGCGCTTTCCGAGTTGCCTGCCGCACACCAGCCAGCAGCGGCAGCAGCGCCTCATGAAGCCGCGCATGACCGGACTGAATGGGAACAGCGTGTCGAACAGCAGCTCACCCGGATCGAAACCGAATTGGCGGCGATACACGCCATTCTCATCCGGCCAGACAGCAGTGATACGATAGTAAACGAACCGGCTTGAAAGTGTAAAAAGATCAGGTGCCTTTTTTCCTGGTGCCTTTATTTCGACACCCTTCGGGTGCGGAGACTTGAACAAAAAAACACCTTTTCAGGTGTCTTTTAGGTGTGTGCCCCATTTCAACACCCTTTAGGTGCGGAGACTTCGAACAAAAAAACACCCTTATCAGGTGTCTTTTCTGCTGGTGACCCCATCACGACACCCATGGGTGCGGAGACTCGAACAAAAAAACAACCATAATAGGTGTTTTTTCATTGATGCCCCCATTTCAACACCCTTTGGGTGCGGAGACTTCGAATAAAAAACCGCCTTACGACGGTTTTCCTGGTGCCTCTATCATGACACTCTTCGGGTGCGGAGACTTCGAACAAAAAAACACCTTCGCAGGTGTCTTTTCTACTGGTGCCCCCACGGAGACTCGAACTCCGGTTATAGCCTTGAAAGGGCTGTGTCCTAACCACTAGACCATGGGGGCAACGCGAAAGATTTTACCATTGACCCCATTTGGGGTCAAGCTATTTAAGAAAACTAATTTATGCGCCGGCGGCGGAGTTTACTCGCCGGCTGGCAGCGCCAGGGACGCCACGTCCAGTGCGGGGCTGTTGACCAAGCGCGAGACCGCGTAGCGCTCCATCCAATCCTCCGGATAGGGCCTGAGCAATGCCAGATGCTCCTCCGCTTTGGCCGGGTTTAACCAGGCCCACAGGTCGCTGCCGCTCAACATCACCGGCATACGGTCGTGGACCGGAGCCACCACCCCGTTGGCGGAGGTGGTCAGGATGGTGCACGAGCGCACCTCGCCGCCTTCAGGGCTGCGCCACTGCTCCCATAAACCGGCGAAGGCGAAGGCCTTGCGGTCCTTGCGGTGGAAGTGGTAGGGCGTCGACGGCACTTTCTTATCCGGCGAGCGCTGCCATTCATAGAACCCATCCGCCAGGATCAAACACCGCCGTTGGGCAAATGCCTGCCGGAAGGAAGGTTTTTCGGTGACCGTCTCGGAACGGGCATTGATTAAGCGGTTGCCGATGGCCATGTCTTTGGCCCAGAATGGGATTAATCCCCAGCGCAGCCATTCCACCTGCCTGCTGTGAGCATCCGTTACTGCCGCTACTGGCTGGGAAGGCGCCACGTTAAACCGCGGCTGCCAGTCACCCGGCAGTTCGCCCAGTTCGAGCTGGTCGTGAACTTCATCCGCTGCCATTGTGATCGTAAATCTGCCGCACATAGCTTTCGTCTCCTTGGGCTGATTTTAGCATAATCGCATGAGATTTTCTCATCCAGGTATAATAACCCTATCTCGCCCGCAAGGAAGAACACATGCCCGCTCCATTAGTGGAATGCATCCCCAATTTTTCAGAAGCTCGCCGACCCGAAGTAATCTATCAAATCATCGCGGCCATCCAATCCGTGGCCGGGGTTCAAATCCTCGACCGCCATTCGGACCTCGACCACAACCGCACCGTGGTCACCTATATCGGCGGCCCGGCGGCGGTTGAAGAAGCTGCCTTTCGGGCGATCCAATGCGCCGGCCAAACCATCAATCTGGACGAGCATACCGGCGAACACCCGCGCATCGGCGCCACGGACGTGGTGCCGTTCGTGCCGATCCGCGACACCACGATGGAGGAATGCATCGAAATCTCTCGGCGCCTGGGGAAACGGGTCGCCCTGGAACTTGGCATCCCGACCTATTTATATGAAGAAGCCGCCACCCGCCCCGACCGGCAGAACCTGGAAAATATCCGCCGCGGGCAGTACGAGGGATTGAAGGAAGAAATTAAGCGCAATCCCGAGCGCCAGCCGGATTTCGGCCCGGCCGAATTGGGTCCGGCCGGGGCAACCGTGATCGGCGCGCGCCAGCCCCTGGTAGCCTACAATATTTACCTCTCCACGGATGACGTCAGCATTGCGCAGAAGATCGCCAAAGCTGTGCGCAATTCGTCCGGCGGTTTCCATTTTGTGAAGGCGATGGGCATCCTGGTCGAAGGCCGCGCCCAGGTTTCGATGAACCTGACCAATACCCGCCAGACGCCGGTTTTTCGGGTCGTGGAAATGGTGCGGCGCGAGGCCCAGCGCTACGGCGTCTCCATCCATCACAGCGAGCTGGTCGGTTTGATCCCCCAGGAAGCGCTGATTGATTCGGCCGCCTGGTATTTACAGTTGGACGGGTTCCAGCCCGAACAGATCTTGGAGCAGCGCCTGTTCGAGGCGCTGGCGGCAAAGCCGGCCGAACAGGCCGCCGCCGCGGAACCCGGTTTTCTCGACCAGCTGGCCGCGGCCACCCCCACCCCCGGCGGCGGTTCCGCCGCGGCATTTTCCGCCGCTTCGGCGGCCGCCCTGGTGGCGATGGTGGCCCGCCTGACGGTCGGCAAGAAGAAATACGCCGCGGTTGAACCCCAGATGTGGACGCTGATCGATGAAGCCGAAAGCCTGCGGGCAGAGCTGACCCGGGCTGTCACCGAGGATGCCCAGGCGTTCGACGGCATATTAAGCGCCATGCGCCTGCCAAAAGCGACGCCTGAAGAACAGGCAGTCCGCGCCGTTCAGCTCGACCGGGCCACCCTGCATGCCGCCGAGGTTCCCCTGCTAACCGCGGAAAAGGCGGTCAGGGTGATGGAATTGGCGGCTCAGGCCGCCGCGATCGCCAACCTCAACGCCATCTCGGATGCTGCCAGCGCGGCGATCCTGTCGCAAGCGGCGCTGGTCAGCGCCGGGCTGAATGTGCGCATCAACTGCCAGAGCCTGCAGGATGCGGCACCTGCTGCGCCGCTCCTAGCGCGCCTGCGCGAACTGCAAGAACTTGCGCGCAGCCACACAGCCGCGGTAAACACTGCCCTCCGCGAACGGGCGAGTCTGGATTTAGGGTAGACAATTTTCGGGAGCCTTCGTTTCAGGCGGGTTGGGTTAGGTGCGTTCGTATTCTGGCTGACCGCTGATCGCTAACCGCCTGTAAGCAGTTATCGCCTACAAACCCAATTGCATCTGCCCGGTTTCAGGCAGCGGCCAGGGCTCAAGCACCGTTTCGAATTCCCGCCATTTCAGATGGACGCGGTTGGCGCAGCGCCAAATCAAGATCCCTTCCAGAAAGTCGGGCCAATAATCCGGGTAATGAAAGCTCATCCCGGTAAAGTATCCCGCCACAACCCCAACCACGGTGTCGTGGGTGATAAATAAATCCAGCCCGCCATTCTTTTCATTGCCCTGGACCACCAGGTCTAGTATGGCGCGCAGCGCATCCGGCAGCGGATCCTTTTTCCATTGGACGACCGGCCCGGACCAGACCCGCTCGATAAAAGGATGGCTCAAACGGTAATCGGATTGGACCGGCAGATCCCAGCCCGACCCGCGGGCGATCGCCTGGGCCGTATCCAAACACCTGCCCACCGGGCTGGAATGCAAACGCCCCGGCTCGCGGATGGCAGCCAGGGCTTTGCCGAAGCATTCCGCCTGGGTAATCCCTTCGCCCGTCAGACCGGCAGCATAAACATCGTCTTCACTCAGGATTGGGAAACGGGTCGAATGGCGCATTAATAACCCGGCATGGGTCTCTTCCGGCAAACTGCGCAGGCTTTTTAATGCGGGTTGGTAAAGCTGCATCACATCTCCCATTCCATGATTCCAATCATATCATATCCAGATCGCATGAAAAAACGCACCGTGAAGGAGCACGGTGCGTTTCAATCTGGCGAATATATAATATTATTGGATCGTCAATGAGGCTAAACCGGCGACCCAGGTATTTTGGGGTTGTCCCTGGATCACCAGCCGGGCAGTACCGTCGGCCAGAATATCCAGATAAGCCTTGGCGACCAGATCTTTGGTCAGGGTGAATGCTGCCCCGCCGGCGCCGGTTGCGCTGACCTGGTTGTAGCTTTCCACCCCGTACTGCTTTAAGGCATTGACCAGCGAGAGCACATTCAATTCGGTGCCATCGAAGGTAACTTTTTCTTTGGGAAGGGTATTCAGCGTATCCACCGCCATGGATTTTTCACTGCCATCCGCCAGGATCAGTTTAAAGGTCCCTGGGGCAGGATAACCGGTTTGGCCCACAGGCGGTACCGCCTGAGATGGTGGCGCCGGGTAACTCGTGGGAGCCGCCTGCCCCGCATCGGTTGTGGGGACTGCCGGGTAGCCAGCCGGCGGCGTGGCAGTATTGTCTGCCTGGGTCGTCGGGGCCGCAGTGGTAGGTTGTTTGGTTGCAGCATTACTGGCGCAGGCCGTCAGGATTAATCCGACTACGATAATAGACACAAAAATTGTGAAGCGCTTAGACATCTATCCTCCAACGTTTTTATAAATATTGGGTTGATATTACCCTTTCGGGGGGTCTGTGTCAATCCACCATTTATTTTTATGATCTTACCGCAATAACACGGATATTTCCCATCTTTTTTCCTGTATTCTTTTGCGTGAAAAATTGCGCAATTTGTACTTTTATGATAAAGTAATAATGAAATAAAACCCCAATGGGAGATTGCGCAATGGATACTTTCTTAATTCCGGATATTGTCGTCAGCCGGCTTCCACGCTATCTGCAGGCATTACATCGCATGGAAGAAGAGGGTCAGCACGCTACCTCTTCTCAGGAATTAGGAGAACGTATCGGCATATCGGCTGCCCAGATACGCAAGGACCTTTCACACTTTGGGGAATTTGGCAAACAGGGGACGGGATATTCCATTCCATACCTGGTGGACCAGCTGCAAGCCATCCTCAAGGTAAAGCAAGTCTGGGGGATCGCTCTGGTTGGCGCCGGCGACCTGGGGCATGCCATTGCCCGCTATCAAGGGTTCTCCAACCGCGGTTTTCGCGTCGCCCTGGTGTTCGATGTCGACCCCCACAAGATCGGCAGCCAGATCGGCGATTTTGTGGTCCAGGATATGGCGAACCTGGTGCCGGTGATCCGCGAAAACGAGATCAAGGTGGCCATGTTGACCGTGCCCGCCGCCGCCGCCCAAAAGGTAGCCGAAGAGCTTGTGCGCGCCGGGATCGTCGCGATCTTGAGTTACGCGCCCGTCCCGCTCAACCTGCCCAGTGAGATCTTCGTCCAGTATATCGACCCGATCATCCAGCTGCAGCACATGACCTACTATATCGGCTGAAATTTCTCGCTCGCATTTAAAAAAATAACCGGCTGCCATTGGCTGCAGCCGGTTTCGTTTATGTCGCGATCAGGCTCCGCCGGAGTGATTCGCGGATCGTGACCCCTTTTGCCGCGCCTTCTGCGGTGCAGGTGGTGGGGTTATCCACCTGGTAAGCCGGGATGCCCAGGGATTTGGTCAGATATTTATCGATCCCACGCAGTTGGGCGCCCCCGCCGCACAGGGCCACGCCGCGATCGATGATATCTGAGATCAATTCCGGGGGTGTTTTTTCCAGCACCCTTTTTACCGTGGACACCACGTCATTCAATGGGTCTTGCAGGGCATCGACGATATCATCCGTGTTCAAATTGACCGGCCTGGGCAGCCCGGAGACCTGGTCCTGCCCCTGTACTTCGAGCGAAAGAGCCTGATCCAGCGAAATGGCGGCGCCCAGCCTCATTTTTAATTGTTCGGCGGTGGATTGGCCGATGATCACCCCGTATTTCTTGCGCGTATAGGAGACGATCGCTTCATCCAGCTTGATCCCGCCGGTGCGCGCGGTTTCGGCGGTGACGATGCCGTTCATCGCCATCACCGCCACCTGGACGGTACCGCCCCCCAGGCAAATGATCATATTGCCGGTTGGGGTGGCTATGGGCAGATCGACGCCAATTGCCGCGGCCAGGGGCTGTTGGATAAGATATACCTCGCGCGCGCCGGCACCAAGCCCGGCTTCATGTACGGCGCGGCTTTCGACGCTGGTCACGCCGTAGGGCACGGTGATCATCAATCGTGGGGGGAAAAAAGACAGCGGGCCGCGCATATTCTTCAGCAGCGACCACAACATGCGTTCTGTAATTTCGTACTCGGCGATCACCCCATGGCGCAGCGGACTGACAACTTCCATGGTATCTGGCACCCGCCCGAACATATCCCGGGCAGCCTGCCCCAACTCTACAATTTTTAATTCTTCAATGACCAATGCCGCATAAGTGGGTTCATTGTAAAGAATCTGGTTTCCCTCGGCGATGACCGTGTTCATCGTGCCGAGGTCAATTCCTATTTCACGGGTAAAAACGGGCATAAATTAAATACTCGCAGTGTTATTTTTGAGATCGCAATCCCCGCCCCTGTCGGAAGCGGCGAACCGCGTCAATTCGCAAAGTAGACCGGCGCATTGCCGCCTGAATTTTCAAATACGCATCCTGATCGGAAGGTATGCCCAGCTTCAGCCTTTCCTCTGCACTCCGGCGGGCGGTTTCAGCGCGCTGCAGGTCGATTTCTTCCACATTTTCCGCCGCGTCCGCGAGTATGGTCACCTGATCTGGCTGTACTTCGGCCACCCCACCCGCTACCGTAAAAAATGCTTCTCCATCATGATTCCGAATTTTGACAATACCGTATTGTATCACAGTCAACAATGGGGTGTGATTGGGCAGGATGCCCATTTCACCTTCGGCGCCTGGCAATATCACCATATCCGCCAGATCGGCAAAGACCACCCGGTCCTGGGAGACAATTTCGCAGCGGATAGGCATATTACCTCATTTCTATCCCTAATTAACCGCTTCGGGCGAGCGTTTTCGCCTTGGCCTGCACGTCTTCGATACTGCCTACCATATAAAAAGCCTGTTCGGGCAGGTCATCATAATCGCCGTCCAGGATCTCGCGGAAACCGCGCACGGTCTCTTTCAGCGGTACGTACACCCCCGGGATGCCGGTAAACTGCTCGGCGACAAACATGGGCTGTGAAAAGAAGCGCTCGATCTTGCGCGCCCGGCTGACGATTAATTTATCGTCCTCGTTGAGTTCGTCCACCCCCAGGATGGCGATAATATCCTGCAGGTCCTTGTAACGCTGCAGCACGCGCTGGGTTTCGCGCGCCACCCGGTAATGCTCTTCGCCCACAATCTGGGGATCCAAAATCCGCGAAGTGGAGACCAGCGGATCGACGGCGGGATAGATCGATTTTTCGGCGATGGCCCGCTCCAGGGCGACGGTTGCATCCAGGTGGGTAAAGGTCGCCACCGGCGCCGGGTCGGAATAATCATCTGCCGGCACGTATACTGCTTGCAGCGAGGTGATTGAACCCGTGCGCGTCGAAGTAATCCGTTCCTGCAGTTCGCCCATTTCTGTGGCAAGCGTGGGCTGGTAACCCACCGCGGAGGGCATGCGTCCTAACTGAGCTGAAACCTCAGCCCCAGACATGGTGAAGCGGAAAATATTATCAATAAACAGCAAGACGTCCATGCCGTCGTCGCGGAAGTATTCCGCCATCGACAGCGCTGTCAAGGCTACACGCAAACGAACGCCGGGCGGTTCGTTCATCTGTCCAAAGACCATCACCGTATCCTTCATCACCCCCAATTCAAGCATTTCTCGGTAGAGCTGCGTGCCTTCACGGGTGCGTTCGCCCACCCCGGCAAAGACCGACTTGCCTTTGTGCACGGTGGCGATTGAGCGGATCAGTTCCTGGATGATGACGGTTTTTCCCACTCCGGCGCCGCCAAAAATGCCGGTCTTCCCGCCTTTGGTAAACGTGGCGATCAGGTCGATCACCTTTAACCCGGTTTCGAACACCTCAACCTGGGTGGTTTGTTCATCGAATCTGGGCGCCGGGCGGTGGATGGGATAATACGCGCTGGCGCCCAATTCGCCTTTGCCGTCGATCGGCTTCCCCAGCACGTTAAAAATCCGTCCCAGGGTTTCCTTCCCAACCGGCACGCGGATGGGACTGTGCGTCCGACGGACAGGCGTGCTGCGCTGCAGCCCATCCGTGGTATCCATCGCCACGCAGCGCACCTCGCTGTTGCCCGTCTGTTTCTGGACCTCAAGCACCAAAACCGGCGCATCCGGAACAAGCACTTCCAGGCTTTCATAGATGAACGGCAACTCACCCACAGGGAACACCACATCCACCACCCCACCCTGGATCTGGACCACCCTCCCATCGGCTTGTTCCATGAATTCCTCCGTAAAAAGCAAAGTTATAGGGACTGGATCTTGGTCAGCGCTTCCGCCCCGGTGGTGATATCCAGCATTTCGTTGGTGATGGTTTGCTGCCTGGCTTTGTTATAGTCGAGCTGCAGCAGCCCCATCAATTCCTGCGCATTGTCGGTGGCACTGCGCATGGCCATCATGCGCGCGGCATGTTCGCTGGCTGCCGCGGATAGGATGCAGCGGTAGATCTGCACCGCGGTAAACCTGGGCACAATCTGGTCCAGGATCTCCGTCTGGTCGGGCTCGTAAGTAAATACCGAATGGGTAACCTGGGTTGCATTCAGCGAATTATTATCCTCTGAATACACCACTTCCAACGGCAGCAGCTTGCTTATTGTGGGATTCTGGCGCAGGATGGTGAAATATTCTGTATAAGCGATAAAAACCTGGTCGTACAGCCCATTTAAATAATCATCCACAATCAGGCGGCCGATGGCGGAGACATCGCTAAAAGTCGGCGCAGGGGGCAGCCCGCTGAAATCCGCGACCACGTCTTTGCGCCGCCGGATTAACATATCGCGGCCTTTGCGGCCCACCGCCACATACGACACCGGCAGGTCCACGTTGGAAAAATGATCCAGGGTGTATCGTAAGATGTTGTTGTTATAGGCCCCTGAAAGGCCCCTGTCGCTGCTGACCACGACCACCAGCAGTTTATTTACCCGAGTGCGCTCGTGCAGAAGGGGATGCGTGCTTGACCGGCCTGGCTGGCGCGCCAGGTGGACGAGCACCTTCCAGGCCTTATCCGCGTAAGGTCTGGTCGCCAGGTAAGCATTCGTCGACTTGCGCACCTTGCTGGCGCTGACCGTTTCCAGCGCCTTGGTGACCTGGGCAATATTTTTTACACTCTGGATGCGCAGCCGCATTTCTCGCGCGGATGACATAACCCGGCCTCTCCCCTACTTCCAGCTGATGGTAAAGTTATCGATGGCGTGGCGCAGCAGAGCTTCCGTGGGTTTGGTGATTTGTTTCCTGTCATCGATATCGTGCCCCACTTCCGGGTAATTCATATCCACATAGCGCAGCAGGTCATGCCGCCAGAACTGCATTTTTTCAAGCGGGACAGAGTCGGCGTAACCGTTGGTGCTGGCGAAAAGCAGTACAACTTCCTGCGCCAGGGACATCGGCTCGTATTGGGGTTGTTTCAAAATTTCTTGCAGCCGCTGCCCGCGAGTCAGTTGGTCTTGCGTGGCTTTGTCCAGGTCCGAACCAAATTGGGCAAACCCTGCCAGGTCGCGGTAGCTGGCCATATCCAGGCGCAGGCGGGCCGCTACCTGGCGGATGGCCCGGGTTTGCGCCGCGCCGCCCACCCGCGAAACCGAAATACCTACATTGATCGCCGGCCGGATGCCGGCATTGAACAGGTTGTTTTCGAGATAGATCTGGCCGTCGGTGATCGAGATCACGTTGGTTGGGATATATGCGGAGACATCCCCCAGCAAAGTCTCGATGATCGGCAGGGCAGTGAGCGACCCTCCTGTCCCTTCGACTTTGACGATTTTGTAACCTTCCGCATTGGGCAGTTCCTGCAAAGCCACTTCAGCTGCATGCCGCGCCCGGGGACCTTCAAATATCAGGTTGTCTTTGCCGTCTTCGGACTCGGCGGTGGCAGACATAAAGGTGTTGGAAACGATTAAATATTGGGTGGCGATGCGTGCCGCCCGTTCGAGCAGGCGCGAATGCAGGTAAAACACGTCGCCCGGGTAGGCCTCACGCCCCGGCGGGCGGCGCAGCAGCAGCGAAATCTGGCGGTAAGCCCAGGCGTGTTTGGAAAGATCGTCGTATACGATCAGCGCGTCGCGCCCTCTTTCCATGAATTCTTCGCCGATGGCACAGCCGGCATACGGCGCGATGTACTGCATCGCCGCGGGTTCATCCGCGGCGGACATCACCACGATGGTGTGCTCCATCGCCCCATATTTCTCCAGCGTGGCAATCGTCCGCGCTACCGCGGCTTTTTTCTGCCCGATTGCCACGTAGATGCAGATCAGGTCTTTACGGCGCTGATTGATAATCGCATCGATGGCGATGGCTGTTTTTCCGGTCTGGCGGTCGCCAATGATCAATTCCCTCTGCCCGCGCCCGATGGGGGTCATGGAGTCGATGGCGATAATTCCGGTTTGCACCGGTGTATCCACGTCCTGCCGTTCTACCACCCCGGGAGCGATGCGCTCGATGGGCCGGTATTCTTTATAGGGAATGGCTCCTTTGCCGTCGATCGGTTCCCCCAGGGCATTGACCACCCGCCCGATCAGCCCATCCCCCACCGGCACGGAGGCGATGCGCCCCGTGGCATGCACTTTCATCCCCTCGCCAATTTCGGAATAATCGCCGAGCAAAATGATTCCAACCTGGTCGCGTTCCAGGCTGAAGGCGATGCCCATTACCCCATTTTCAAATTGAACCAATTCCTGAGAATGAACACTGTCCAGTCCCTGAACAATCGCAATTCCATCCCCCGCTACGAGGACCTTGCCAATGTCGCGAACCTCGTAACGAGACTCAAACAAATCGATCTTGTTCTGCAAGTCGTTGGTGAGTTGTCTGATCAAATCCGACATGCAACCTCCCTGGGGCTCAACAGAAATCGTCCTATTAAGTTAGTTTATATTAAAGAGATTTTCCTGTCCAGTCAGATCTAACCTGAAAAGTACTGCAGCGCCATGCGCAAACGCGTTTCCACATCTTTCTCGGCATCGCGCGGGATCGCCTGCAGCGCAGCCTGCGCCTCGACCACGCTGTAACCCAAACCCGTCAAGGCTTCCATCACCTCGGCGTCCACGTCCAGGGTGGGGATCGATTCGCTTAACGAGCCGCTGACTTTTCCCTGCAGATGGAGCAGGATTTTTTGAGCCGTCTTTTTGCCAATCCCGGGCACGCGCGCAAACATTTCCACCTGTTCGCTCAGGACCGCTCGCCGGATCGAATCCACTGACAGCGTCGAGAGGATTGCCAGGGCAGTGCGCGGACCAACTCCATTTGCCCCCAATACCAGGTTGAAGAAATCGCATTCCAACTGGGTGGCAAAGCCGTAAAGAGCCAACAGATCTTCGCGGACGATCAACTGGGTGAACAATTGGGCCTGCTCCCCGGGACGCAGGCTTTTTAATTCCGCGGGGACGTAAACCCGCAGACCGACCCCGCCCACTTTGACGACCAGGTTGTCTTCGCCTACCGCAATAACTTCACCCTCAATGAATGCGATCATCCCCGCTCCTTAATTTTCGTTTCTGGTTAAAAATTTCATACAGAACCACGGCGGCTGCCACCGCCAGGTTCAGCAAATCGCTGGTCCCAACCATCGGGATGCGCACCATGGCATCGCACAGGCGGATCGTATTTTCAGCCAACCCCTGGCGCTCGCTGCCCATAATCAGCACCATGGACGCCGGGTACTGCACTTCCTGGTAATCTACGGGCGCCGAGTCCGAGGTGCCGATCAGGGGAATATTCAAACCCTGTTTCCAGGCTGCAAATTCCTCGAAGGAAGCTTTCACCAGCCGCTGCGAAAATAAGGCTCCCATGCTGGCCCGCGCCGCGGAAGGGTCATAAGGATCCGTGGCATGCCCGAGCAGGATCACCCCTTTTCCGCCCACAGCGTCGTGGGTGCGCAATATTGTTCCCAAATTACCCGGGTCGGCCACCTCTTCCAGCGCCACCCAAGAATCACCCGGACCCGGACGGACCTCTGCCAGGGGCAGCCACCGCTGGCGGATCACGCCGGCCAGCCCTACCGGGGCATCTTTTAATGCAAAGCTTTGAAAAACATCGGCGACAACTTCCAGGATCTCGGTCCCCTGGCGGCGCTGCTCTTCCACCAGTTCCAGGCCGATCGGGCTGGTTAACAATTCGGGCGCAACCACCAATGTTTCGAACGCGGCGCCCTGTTGGGCGGCTTCCACCAAAATCCGCAGCCCCTCGGCGTAAAAACAGCCGCTTTCCTGGCGAAATTTACGCTCGCGCAGTTTACGCAGCCATTTGATCCGCGGGTTAGCCGGACTGGTTATGATCATTCTCCCCTGGAAAGCGACAGGTACTTGTGGCTGTGAATATGGCATATGGCGACCGCCAGCGCATCGGCCGCATCATCCGGTTTGGGGATCTGCTCCAGGTTCAAAATGGCCTTGACCATCTGCTGCACCTGGTTTTTATCCGCCACGCCGTACCCTACCACCGCCTGTTTGACTTCCAGCGGGGTGTATTCCGCGACCTCCATCCCGGCCTCTGCCATGGCCAGCAGCACCACGCCGCGCCCCTGCCCGACCGCGATCGCGGTAGTCACATTGCGCTGAAAAAACAACTTCTCCACCGCCCCGCAATCGGGGGGATGGAGAAGAATTAATCGCCTTAACTCGTCGTAAAGCATCAACAGGCGTTTTTCAGGGGATACTTTGGGCGGGGTCAGGATCACCCCATAATCAATGACCACCAGATCGCCTGCTTCAGTTTCTTCAACAAATCCATACCCGGTCGTGGCGGTTCCGGGGTCGATGCCCATCACCACCATGCCGGCTTATTCAGCCTCCAGTGCTGCCATGGCCTCTTCAGTGAAGCGCAGGTTCGTGTAAACGTTCTGCACATCATCCAATTCTTCGAGGGTTTCAATCGTGCGCATCACCTGGAGAGTTTGACCAACTTCCAATTCCATTTCCTGGTTGGGCAGCATTCGCAGTTCGGCTTCTTCAGGCTTGATACCCGCTTTACGGATGGAATCGAGCATGATCTTAAAGTTTTCTACAGGGGCAAGGATCTCGATCGTCTCGCCGTCCGTCTGAACATCGTCCGCGCCGCTTTCGACCGCAAGCTCAAAGACCTGGTCAAAATTCGAACCGGTATCGGGCACGGCAAAATATGCCGCCTGCCGGAACTGCCAGGCAACCGATCCGGATTCACCTAAATTGCCGCCTGCCCTGGTCAGGGTATGACGCAGTTCGGCTACCGTGCGGTTGCGATTTTCGGAAACGCACTCTATGATCAATGCCACGCCATGCGGTGCATAGCCCTCATATGTCATTTCCTCGAGCACTGTCCCGTCTTTTTCACCGGCACCCCGTTTAATTGCGCGATCGATGCTGTCTTTGGGCATATTTTCATTACGTGCTTTTTCTATTGCTAAACGCAGCGAGAAATTAGCTTCAGGATCACCGCCGCCGGCGCGGGAGGACATGGCAATCTCTCTCGCCAGGCGGGTATAAACTGCGCCTTTCTTGGCGTCGCTGGCGCCCTTTTTTCGCTTGATCGTGGCCCAATGAGAATGACCTGACATACCTTGTGTCTCCTTAAACATGTGAAGGGGGGATTTAACGCTTTCGAAAATTATACCATATCAATCGGCTTTCCTGACCTCATGGCACCCCGGCTGGCTTGTCACAGATGGCTGACGATTATCTTACAGTTGTGCAAGCTTGCAGGTTTCTGCTGGCAAAATAGTTCGCAATCGCATAAAATAATTTATCTTCTCCTGTTTAACGGCTGAAAAACTTATGAAATTTTATCGATACCTGTTGATCGCCTTAATGCTGGTAGTGGCATTTGGCCTCGCAGCCCAAACCGTCTCCGCGAATATCATCCGAACCGGGCAATCCGAACCTGGCATTTTCAATAAAACAACGCCATCCGCGAGCCCAAACCTGACCGTTTTCGCGCGTTCCGTAACCAACGGACGCTCAGATCAGGTCACCGGGGTTTACGTGCATGGGGGGAAAGCTTTCCCGGTTTTGCAGCAGCCGGCCTCGGACGCAGGCTATGTATCTGATCGGCCCAATACCCTCACCCAATTCCGGATGGCCTCCCAATACCATACCATCGGCCTGCTGGCTCACGATTTTCTGGCCGGCGCTTCTTTCCACGAGCTTCAAGCGGGCACCGAAATTTATTTGGTCTACGGGGATGGCAGGGCGAAGAATTACCAGGTTTACGAAGTGCAGCAGTTTCAGGCATTGTCGCCAAGCAGCCCCTATTCGAGTTTTATCGACCTGTCCGATCAGACCAAACTCAGCGCAGACCAGCTTTTTTACCGGATCTACGGGTTGGGAAATGACACCCTGGTGCTGCAAACCTGTATATCCACCCCGTCGGTCCCTTCCTGGGGGCGGATCTTCGTCCTGGCTCGCCCGGTTGAGACTTCTCGCCCGGAAGGTCTGTGGGACACCCTCTCGAAATTTAAACAATCCCTGTCAGGCGTTTCCGCGCAGTAGACAGGGAGCAATATGTTTCCCGAAGAGAACCTTGGGGGTTATAGTTCCGTTTGCAGTTTGTAACCCAGGCGGTCGATGTTCAGGATGAAATCCAGGTTGGCGTGGATCGAATCGAATTTCCGTCTCAGCAGATAAACCAGGTACTTTGTCCGTTTGCGCGCGTCTTCCGAATCTTCACCCCAGACTGTATTCGAAATAATTGGATAGCTGACAATCGAAGGCGCATTTTTTGCCAGTACAGACAGCACGGCAAATTCCTTGGGAGTCAGATGGATGGTTTCGTCGAAATAAATCACTTCCTGAGCGGTAAAATCGATTGTCAGGTCGATTTTTGGAAAAACCAGACGCGTGATCGGATGAAGTTTGCCCGACCGCCGCATCACAGCCTGAATCCGGGCCAACACTTCCGCGTTGAAAAATGGCTTGGTCAGGTAATCGTCCACCCCAATTTTTAGAGCACGCACGATATCTTCTTTCGCGCCTAAAGCCGAGATGATGATCACGGGGACATCCGACATCTCGCGCAGGTAGCGCAGTGTTTCCCAACCATCCATTTCCGGCATCATCAAGTCCAACAAAATAATATCCGGAACGTGGTCCTTATATTTTTTCAGCGCTTCCTGCCCGTTGCTGGCGCTCAACACGTCATAACCGCCCATCCGCAGGATGTTTTTCAAGAGCAATACGGTATCGGGTTCATCTTCCACAACCAGCACCCGCTGCCGCTCGGTTGTCATCTCGTCCAGATCGCGCCCTACTGCTTTTGACCGCTCAACCGCAGATACCTGGCGTAATGGCAAGCCATCATTCATGAGCTCTTTCCTTTCCCGACCTGAAAACCACCCAGAGAAACCAGATTTAGAAACCTGGCTTTACAAAGATTATTGCTCGAGGGGAAACGCACCCCATGAAAAATCGACGGACTTTGCTGCCCATTTCCGATCTGCATATACCACTCTTACCAAACCATAACAAAATTATTATGATTTTTCAATATCCCAATAAGATTAGTATATAAATATCTCAAAAATTGTCAATCAGGTAATTGCTCAACCAACCTATTCTTGGACTAATTATTAACCATGTTCTGACCCAAAACGTGGGTTACTTTTCCGCAGCGACCGGGTTAATCAGGCTGCCGATACCTTCGATCACCGTTTCCAGCGTATCACCGGGTTTTAAGAGCCCCACCCCGGCGGGTGTGCCGGTTAAGATCACGTCCCCTGGCAGCAAGGTCATCGCCGCGGAAATAAACGCGATCAATTGGGCGATGCTGAATACCATTTCGCGGGTGGATGCGCTCTGGCGCAGTTCACCGTTTACCCGGCAAGACAGCTGCACGTCCGCCGCCTCTAACTCTGTCTCGATCCACGGTCCGAGCGGGCAGAATGTGTCGAACCCTTTTCCCCGCGTCCACTGTAAATCCTTGCGCTGCAGATCGCGCGCGGTGACATCGTTGGAAACCGTGTAGCCAAAAATGAAATCGTTAGCTTTTTCCGCGGAAATCCAGCGCCCCCGGGTGCTGATCACTATCGCCAATTCACCCTCGTGCTCCACCCGTTCAGATTGGGGCGGCAGGATCACGGTATCCCCCGGTCCAATTACTGAGGAAGGCGGTTTCAAGAAGATCCCCGGAATTTCAGGGACGTCGACATTATGCTCTCGGGCATGTTCCACATAGTTGCGCCCCACGGCAATAATTTTGGAGGGCACGACCGGGGCCAGCAGGCGCACTTTACTCAACGGAATATCCGCTTCCAGACGCCGGTAATCTCCAAACAGGTCGCCTTCGATTGGCCCCACCCGGTCTTCATAAACCCATCCATACCTGGGTGTCTCTTTGCCTTGCAGGTAACGTACGAAACGCATCGTTCCTCCGGATCTCATATATAATGAATAAGGATAAAAAACCTACGTATGATTGTAGCCCAAAAATGAATTTTCAAGAATGGTTCGAACAAAAATATGCCGAATGGGAGCAGACGCAGCCTACCCGCCAGAGCTATTACAACTTTGCGCGCTACCTGGATGTCGCTCATACCGTGGTGACCCAATGGGTCGGCGGGGTCGGCCTGCCAGCCGGGGATGACCTGGCAAAACTGGCTGCCAAACTGGGGAATGAGGTCTATACCGTCCTGGGAGTATCCTCACCCACCGTCCCATCACAGGGAATCAATGCCGCCTTTGTCAGGCTGCCCTACGCCCTGCGTGATCGCCTTACGCATGCCGTCACCGAAACTGAGCACGAAATCACCCAGCGCAGGTTAAACCCTGAAAGCAGCGAAGCTAAAATCCTGGCGGTAAAAATATTTGAAAAATGGGGCTTTCACATTTCTGGCTGATGGTGGATATGATATAATCAGCTTCGCTTCGGGCGGATAGCTCAGTTGGTTAGAGCACATCCCTTACAAGGATGGGGTCGCAGGTTCGAGTCCTGTTCCGCCCACTCAAAAACCCCTATATATGGGGTTTTTTGCTTTTTTATACCGTATATATGGGGGTAGTGCCTTATTTTACGGTTTCAGGGATTGGTTTTGGTGCAGTTTGGTGCAGTTGTGGTGCAGTTGGGATTAGCTCAATTGGCGTGATCATCTCATCTAAAAGCTCTGCGACTTCATCCTGTGCGCTTGGCATGAGATGACCATAAATATCCAGTGTGATGGATGGTTTGGCATGCCCCAACCTTCTGGAAACCACAATCACTGGAACATTATGATTGAGCATTATCGACGCCGCTGTGTGTCTCAAATCGTGAAAACGAATCAGGGGAAGACCAGCATCCTGAAGCAAACGTTTGTAATTCCGTAACAGGTTACGATACTCCAGGGGTCCACCGTTGTGGTTGGTGAACATCAAACCATGCTCCACCCATTGATCCCCTGCATTGATTCGATCTTGCTGCTGGCGCTGATCGTGCTGGCGGAGAGCTTCAAGCGTTTTGGATCCAAGCTTGATCGTGCGCTTTCCATACCTGGTCTTCGGAGAGGAAAACTCAATCCCCTGCCCATGCGGTCGGAGTAACTGACGCTCGACTTTGAGGGTTTGGCGAACCCAGTCCAGGTCAGTCCATTTCAACCCCAGCAATTCCATCTCCCTCATGCCCGATGTCACCGCCAATTGATAAAGGGCTTCAAAGCGATGACCCCTGGCAGCTACCAACATGCGATTGACCTGACTTTCATCAAAAATCTGCATTTCATTGGCTGGCTCTTTTGGCAAAATGACCGAAACGGTGGGATTGCGGGAAAGAACACCCGTTTTGACAGCCCGTGAAAGCGCACTGCGGAGCACGGTATGGGTTTTCAGAAGCGCGTATATTCCCGATATTGTTCACCAATAGTTGATCGTAAAGCCGCTGAACATGATCAGGCTTCAAGTCGGCCAACTTCATTTTCCCGATCCCAGGAAGGATATAGAGTTCGGTTACCCGTTGATATTGTGTCCAGGTGGTGTACCGAAGCGATGCTTTTGCACTCGCAAGCCAACCAGCCATATATTCAGCTAATGCTATTTTTGAGGAATCGTAGCTCAAGCCTTTGTCTATCTGATTTTGTTTCTCCCTCAACCATACCAGACATTCCTGTTTCGTTTTGGCGCTATAGCTAAGCCTTTTTCCATGAAGGGATATCTGCGCCCGCCAACTCCCATTTGGTCTCTGGGATATCGATCCCTCTTTTTTGCCGCGAATTTTTTTAGCCATTTCCTTGACCCCTTTTATTACCGAGTACAAGGAAAGGCAATCCTACATGCTCTGTCCACTGAGTTGTTAAGGTGCGATAGAATAAACTTATTCTATCATCGTAAGCCTTATTGGACCCAGTGGACAGAGACATGGTTGGTAACATTTTGCCTGTTTTACTCAGCGAAGCCACCAGACAAATGATCAGATATGTATTTCTGTAAATCACTTGGCCTTACTCTTACCGCTGCCCCAATGTGAACTGCGGCAATTTCGCCTGATTGGATCAGAAGGTAAGCTTTTGAACGGGAAATATTTAGCA
>CAVUNY010000005.1:0-105868 GCA_963743005.1 uncultured Chloroflexia bacterium
TCATTTACACAAGGTTTTTCCAAAGTTTTCAGGAAATCGGCCGCTGTCTGCAATGTCTCTTTTCCTAAAACAGGCGGAAGTCGATCGCAGATGGCGGGGGAAATTTTTCCAGCATTTCGCGCCGGCGCGCGCTTCGCGCGGGATCAGTTGTGCCGCCAGACTTGTGGGCTTCGCGCCGCAGGCACAGATCCGCCCATAGGTCGGTCAGTTCGGTCTCGCCTTCGCGAATGACGGCGTATTCACGCTGCAGCACCCCTTCCACCGCGGCTTCGTCACCCAATTCCAGCGCCACGCGCCCGAAGAGGATTTGCACCCGGTCGGCCTGGCGCACGCTTTCGGGCAGGGTTTCGATCAGGCGCAGCGCTTCCATGTAGCGCCCGGCGGCGCATAATGCCTGCAGGCATTCGACCGCCAGCCCGGGCGGCATCTGCCCGCCCTGCACCAGGCGCAGGGCCTGGTCGTAATAATCCAGGGCGCGCTGCGTCTGCCCGGCGCGCTGCGCTGCCACCGCCAGGTTGCGGGCTGCCCAGGCTGAAGGCTGCAGGCGGAGCGATTCTTCCCAGGCGCGCACCGCGCCCTCAGAATCAAAACCTTCCATGCGCATCACTCCTTCATGCAGAAGGGAGAACCAGTTTTTCCGCGGCAGCTGTGCCAGCCGCTGCAGCCATTCACCTTGCACCAGCCACTCTCCTGGCAGTTCGCCAGGATCCGGTTCCGGGAAAACGTTCGCCTGGAGCAGGTCCAGCCACTTCTGCTGTTCGCCGCTGAGCGTGCTGGCGGGGAAATCACAGGCCACCGGCGGCGCCAGTTCTTCTTTGGCGGACTGGCGGCAGGCGAGTTCCAGCGCGCCCCAGCCGGCCCCAGTTTGGAGAATCTGCACGGCCCTGGTTTCGGCCAGGGTAGCGCAGGTGCGGCGCATATCCTCCAGCCATTGGGGTGAGATGCGCTGGCGCAGGGCAGCGTCAACGGTTTCGCAGGCCGCGCTGTAATCCGTCTGCTGCACCTGCTGCGCCTCGCCCGAAAACAAACCGAATACCTGCACCCAATCCCATGCCGTCCCGCCGGGCAGGGCCAGCCCGTGGCCCTGAGTGGGGGCCATGCCCCCCTGGATTTCCAGGTAGTCGTTGCCTGGCAGCGAGAGGAAGCGCTGCCAGCGTTTGCCGCCGGGGTGCGTGCCCCAGCAGAACATTTTGCGGTAACACATGCGCCGGGTGGATGCTTCGAAGAAGCCCTGCCCGTGCTCATCCAGCGCGGCTTCCCAGGGAAGATCCACTTGGTCGAGCTGGAAGAAATATTCGCTGGCATGGCTGAAATTTGTCGAATAGCTGGCGTCGCCGGAGAGTGTGGGCAGGTAGGGCAGCCTGCCCCAGCCGTGCGCCGCCTGTCCCGCGTTGAAATCCACGTAGATAACGTCCCTACCGGGCGCCAGCACGCGCGTTTCCGGCGTTTCAGGCACCGCCACGTTCGTCCACCAGTAGAAGGGCGTTTCGGTGCGGCTGCAGTTGGCAACGTGCGCGTAGGCGATCAGCTCGGCAGACCCGGGCGGGAGATAAAAATCGATATGCCAGAACAGGCCCTTGCAGCGCTCGTACTCGTACAGCCGCAGGCCGGGTTCTCCCGCCGGCCCGCGGATTTCCGCGGCAAATACGGGCGAGCAGGTGAAGAAGGTGTGCCCGTAGTGGCCTATATTCCACTCGATGCCCCCTGAAAACCAGGCGTTGCGCAGGGCAAGGTTGGCCGGCTGGAAGACAGGGTTGCGCGAAAGCAGTTCGCGTCCACCTGGCAGATGTACTAAGGACACCAGCCGCCCGCCCAATTCGGGTAAAAATGTAGCGCGCAGATGCTCGTTCTCCAACACGGCGGCCTGAAAACTCAATAAGCTGCGCTCGCGGCTGTAGCTATCCTGCATGCGGTACGGCAATATGCGGAAGCCGGCCTGCCAACCAGCCCGTTCGCGCTTTTCGACCGGGACCGAATTGAGCAAGTGGAAAGGAGAATCGGGGTCAGGGTCGCGAAAGACCGGCAGCGGGTTCTCTTCGCCCAGGGGTGCTCCCATCCAATTATAGGTTTCCATGCGCAGTTGGGTCATGACTTTTCTCGCTTTGATCGTGGAAAGTGGCGCGGGCTGTTGCCGGCCAAAGCAGATTACCAACCCGATTATAGCTGAGTTGGTGGTCGCAGGTTTCATCCGAACTGGTGAAAATAGTATAAAGGATGGTTTGTCTCTGATTGTGTTCTGGGTATCGCTTGCGAAACCCAGAACACCTGGCGGTCATCTTTTCACGGCTGGCAAGAAGATTACAATCGGGAGATCTTCTACCGCGCCGATATCGCATCTGCCGCCCAACGGGCGGGGAACACCGCGCTGATCGACCGTAATGGCAGCGCCGTGGTCATCGGTGCAGTTAGGGGTCTGCGCGGCGTCGACTTCGGGGCTGCCGCGCGCCGGCTCCTCGACCTGCGTGGGGCCGATGCTGTTTTCTAACGGGGATAACTGTGGGTCAACCCCGGTAATGTTCCCGGGGGCAACCGAAAAGATAGTGCAGTTTGCTGTTGGCGCCTCAATCAAGCTGTAACCGAGTGAGTTGATGAAGCCAAAACAGTCGTCGGGTACGGGCAGCGCGGCCCCATAGCGGTGGGTGTTGTCGGCGATCAGCGCGTTTTGGACCGAGAACCCGACCCTGGACGCGAGATACACCCCGCCGCCCAGGCCGGTGTACGTTGTCCCCGACGGCACCAGCACCTGATTAGCAGCGATGGTGGCGTTGTAGAGGCCGATCTGCCCGCCGTCGGCATAGATCCCGGCGCCGTCTTGCGCGGCGGTGTTGCTGCT
The DNA here is from genome assembly GCA_963743005.1 of uncultured Chloroflexia bacterium. GTDB lineage: Bacteria > Chloroflexota > Anaerolineae > Anaerolineales > Anaerolineaceae > CAVUNY01. The sequence goes on from CAVUNY010000005.1 coordinate 2,834, forward strand.
CACCGTGCTGTTGATCAGCACCACCCCGGCGGCGTTATGGATGAAGAATTCAGAATAGATGCCGCCGCCGGTTAAAGAGGTGTTCCGGCTGAGCGTGCTTTGTTGGATATTGAGTATGCCGCCTTCGTAATCGTAAATCCCACCGCCGCGCGTCGTCGCCGTATTCGAATCCAGCGTAGTGGTGGAGATTTTTAGGTTCCCGTAATTACCGATCGCCCCACCGTAAGCGCTGGCATGGTTCTGAGAGAGCGTGCTGGTCTGCAGGACGACCGGCACAGTCCCATCGCCGCTGTGGTTCTCGAAGCCGGCGGAAAGGCTGGCCGTGTTGGCGGTAATCAGGGTATTGGCAATGCTCACCGACTGCAATGTGAAGGTTAGCGTGGGGTTTTGGAAGTAAACGCCGCCGCCCTGATACGCTGTGTTATTCGCTACCTGGCTGTCATGCAGGGCGAAGGTGGCGAAATCGCCAAAATTCACGCCCAGCCCGCCTGCCGCGGCTGTCGCGCTGTTGCCCTGCACGGTGACATGGTTCAGGTCGACCCCGTCTCCACTGCCAGAATAATTCAAGTACAGTCCGCCCCCATAATACCCGGTGTTATTTTCCACCACCACATTATTGAGGGTCAGGTGGCCGCCGCCGCCATCCCAATAGATACCGCCGCCTTCGTCGAATGTGCTTACCCTTTTGCCGTTGCGCACCGTCAGCCCGCTGAGGGTCGTTTCTTTCGCACTGGCGAGGATCTGGAAAACGCGGTCTCCCGTCACGGCGCCATTGCCATCCACGATGGTCGCTGCGCTGCCTGCGCCCTGGATGGTCAGACTATCGGTGATGTCGAGATCGCCAAGCACCGCGGCATCGTCCAGGCCTGGCCGGGTCAGGGTGAACACACCCGCGGGCAGGGTGATGGTGTCGGCCCCGGCGCTGAAATTGGCCTGCTGGATAGCCGCGCGCAGCGTACAGCTTCCGTTGGAGGAGAGGCAGACGCCGTCGCCCACGTCCGTGTCGGGCAGGTCGGCGGTGCTGGTGACAGCATACGTCGCTGCCAATGCAGACACCGATCCAGTGTAGGGGTGCAGGCCGGGCGCGATAAGCAGTACAGACAGAACAAAACCCGAAAACAAACGGTAGGCTGATTGAAACATGTCTGGTCTCCTGGACACACAATCGGCATGAACCGGTCGATTAGAAAATGAACTTAAACACAGGTTGAGCGCGTTCCTGGCATACACCCCAGGGCAGAACGACGCACTTAGATTATAAAGTTTATTTATCTATATTATCTTAAATTAAATGAAGAGAATTATTGATGTCTTCGGATAAAAATCCCAGATATAATTAAAGTTGAGAAATTAACCGCGCATCGCAGATGTTTTTCGTTAAATCAAAATATAAACTTTGCATACATCCCCATTTGAGCGGAATAGAGGTAATCTTTGGCCCTTCCGAATGATTCTTTATCCCAGGATGACCCGCAGGCCCTGCCTGAACAAAGCTTTCTACCCGGAGCATACCTGTTAAAGGGAAACCAGGGCAAACTGCCCGCGGTTCAGGAAGGACCCCGGGTTGTTTTTATTGAAACTACCAACCGCTGCAACCTGCTTTGCCAGACCTGTATCCACACCTATTTCCAGCGTGAACCGCTCAAGACCATGACCTTCGCTGAATTCGTGGCCGCAGCCGAACAGTTCCCCAACATGCAGCGGGCCTTGCTGCATGGCATCGGCGAACCGCTGCTCAATCGTGAGCTTCCAGAAATGATCCGCTACCTGAAAGAGCGCAAAGTGGAGGTCATTATTAATTCGAATGGCACGCTCCTGACCCCGGCCTGGCAGGATGCGCTGGTGGCGTGCGGCCTGGATGAATTTCGTTGTTCGATTGACAGCGCCAGGGAAGAAACTTACACACGTATCCGCGGCGCGAACCTGCTCCCCAATTTAGTGGAAGGTCTGCGGGGTTTGGTAAAGAAAAAGGAATCGGCCAATTCGCAAACCCCGCGCATTTCGATCTGGTGCGTCGCCACCCGCGAGAACCTGGCAGAACTGCCCGATCTGCTCCGCCTGGCGGCCCGGACAGGCGTTCGTGAAGTCTACGTCCAGCGCCTGGTATATTTTGCCCAGGATGCCGAAAAACAGTTTGGCATGGCGCGGGATGAACTGGCGATATTCGGGAATGATCAGGAAGCGGAGGAAGAGATTCTGAAAGCCTGCACGCAGTTAAGCGCTGAATTGGGCATCGATTTCCGCGCCTCAGGCGCGCGCGACCCGCTGAACAGCCTGGCGGCAGCTCGCCCGGCGGATTATGCTCCCTGGCGGGAATGCATGCGCCCCTGGACAACCGCTTACGTGACGGCCAATGGGAACTGCCTGCCCTGCTGCATTTCCCCCTTTGCCACCGACCAGTATGAAAGCCTGATCCTTGGCAACCTTTTCCAGCAGCCCTTTGGCCAGATTTGGAATGGACCGCAATACCAGGCCTTCCGTTCGGCGCTGCAAAGCCCGGTGCCGCATGAAGCCTGCCTGAGCTGCGGGGTGAACTGGAGCCTGTAAATGAGCCATACCGATCATTGGGCAAATCCTTCCGAGGCCGGGCTGCAGGAAATCGCAGATATGGCCAACCACCTGGAGGCGCGCGCCCGCGCGCAGGACCAGCAGCAGGTGAACTCGGCGCTGATCGAGATCCTTGCCCCGGCCCCGGGTGACCGCCTGTTAGAAGCCGGCTGCGGGAGCGGCGTGCTCTGCCGCTTAATGGCGTCGGGGGTCGTTCCAGGCGGCAGGATCACCGGGGTGGATATTTCACCCGGCCTGCTGCGCATCGCCCAAGCCTCCGCGCAGGGGGCCGAACAGGCTGAGCGCATCCAGTGGTGCAGCGGAAAAGCCGAAGCCCTGCCTTTTGCGGACGCAAGTTTTGACGGGGCTCTGGCTGCCCGTTTATTCTTGCACGTGGCCCGGCCTGAGGCTGTTTTGCAGGAACTGGTGCGGGTGGTGCGTCCGGGGGGGAAATTGGTGGTCATGGATTGGGATTTTGAGACGGTAGCCCTGGACCATTCCAATCGTGAATTGACCCGCCGCCTGCTGCATTGGCGCTGCGATCATTACGGTGGCAATAATTGGAGCGGGCGCCAGCTTTGGCGGCAGTTGGGCGCCGTTGGTTTTGTTCATTTGAAGATGACCCCGGTGGTTTCCGTGGCCTACCTCGAAAACAATTCATTGACCCTTTCCTTATTCCGGGCCGCGCAGGTCGCCCGCGATGGCGGTGGGATTACCTCGTCAGAACATGATGCCTGGGTTGGGGAGATCAAGTCTCTTCTCGCGGCGGTAGATTTTTTGCCAGCATCGTCTATTTTATCGTTTCGGGTGAGCGGCAGTAAAAGCTGACCCCACAGGAGGAGGAGGAGTGGGATATTCGGTTGGGATTGGATTGACCAACGATTGCAATTTAAACTGCGCCCATTGTTACCGTGACACCCAGACGATTAATTCAATCAGCCTGGCCCAGGTGAAAGAAATTTGCAGCCGCATCCCGGTCGACAGCCTGGGGATGGGAACGGGCGAGAACGCGCTTAACCCGGAGTTCAACGAAATTGTCAATTATTTATATGGGCAGGGGATTCGCCTCAATATCGCCTCCAATGGTTACAGCCTGACGACGATACCTGAAACGATCCTGAAGATGTTCAGCGATGTCGAGGTTTCGATCGATTACCCAACGGAAACCGGCCAGGATGCCCAACGCGGCTCCGGAAATTGGGTGTTGGTGCACCAGGCAATCGAACGCTGCCACCGTGCTGGAATCGAGGTTTCTATTCTCTCGACCCTGATGTGTACCAACTTCGACAAAATGGACCACCTGGTGACCCTGGCACGCGCCAATGGCTGTAATTTGCGGGTGAATGCCTACCAGGCGGTGAAAACGGATGCCTTCCGTTTGAGCTATGCCCAATTCTGGGAGGGATACCGGCGTTTATTTTCGGCCGGGCTGGTTGTGTCCTGCAGCGAGCCTGTCGTACGGGCGGTGATGGGCCTGCCAGATGTGCAATCGCCGTGCGGACGGCGCAGCATCCGCATCAACCCGCGCGGACAGATCATCCCCTGCGTGTATTGGCCGGTCGCTCCGGGGGAGGGGCTGACGATTTCCGATCTGGCCCGCCTGGGGGAAGATGTGCTGCAGGAAGATGCTTTCTGTAATGCGCGTTACGATCCCCCACTGGCCGGGGACTGTGCCTGCCGGGGCGGCTGCGCCAGCCGGCGCGCCCTCAATCACCATTTGGATGCCCATGATGATTACTGTCCCTGGGTAAAAGAGGATCCGGTCCATCTGGAATGGAAACCTGCCCCCGCGAAAGATTTGATGCGCAGCGGCAATGTCTGCACGACGATTGTCGTCTAAAATATGAATGCACCAATATTCTAATCATCCCAAAAGAAAGGTCAACCCATGGCAAATTCATCGAAAGCAGTTGTGTTCATTTTCAACAGCAACGGTTTTGGCCAGACCGGTGAGCAGCAGCTCAAGAATAAACTGGCCAAAACGTTCCTGACCCTCATCATCCAGAACCAGGATTATCCCCGGGCGATTTGTTTTTACACGGATGGTGTCAAGCTGGCCTGCGAAGGATCGCCGGTCCTGGAAGAACTGGCGGCGCTGGAAGCCAAAGGCGTGCACCTTATCCTTTGCCAGACCTGCCTGGATTATTTTGGGTTGAAAGATAAAGTGCGGGTGGGCATCGTCGGCGGGATGGGAGACATTATCGCTGCCATGATGCAGGCCGATTCTGTGGTCACGGTTTGATTTTTACGGCTTATATCCTTCAATTTACTCAGGCGGAGTGTTCAAGAAGGCATCAGGAAAGGGATTGAAATGAGCGCAAAGCTACCGAAAGCAACACCGGTTTCAGACTCAGCCAGCCTGGCAACAGACTGGTTGGGCCGGTATGGTTTGGTCCTGGCCCGGCTGGTGATCGGCCTGTTGTGGATCACCCAACTGGCCTGGAAAATGCCGCCCACCTTTGGCTGCCCGGCTGATTTCGCCGTCCTCACCGGCGACGCTGCCCGCACCACCGGTCTGTGTGGATGGACCGGGCTGATGGCAAGCTACTCCATCCTCCCCATCCATGCAGCCTTTGTCAAAAGCATCATCATTCCAAATATCGCCTGGATGGGCTGGCTGATCTGGCTGATGGAGTTTTTCATCGCTGCCTCATTGGTTTTGGGGGTGGTTACCCGGTTAGGCGCGGTGGTCGCGATCATCCAATCGATCAACCTGTTTATCGGTCTGGGTTTTGCCCCCGGAGAATGGTATTGGTCCTACGGGATGTTGATCATGCTGCATGTGATCTTTTTCTGCATCCCTCCCGGTCGAACATTGGGGATTGACGCAATCCTGCGCCGGCGGTGGGGAGCGGAGGCGGACCGTAATAAACTGGGCGTACTGATTGTGCGCTGGTTAACCTGAGGTCATCATTGCGCGCCTTCACCGTAGACCCCCAGTGGCGTTAAAAAATCTGCCATTCCGCATGAAGGGGCGCTTATCTACTTTTACCCTGCTCGCGGTGATCGGAGTGCTGTCGATCATCCCGTATGGCTGTGCCGTATGGCTGAAGGATCTCCGGCAAAACACAATTCCGTTTGAGTGGGTCTTTTTCACCGCCTTTGGCTTGTATATTTTTGCGGGATGGCTGGTGCTCCAGGAGAAAGCGCCCACCACAGGCCGGACGATCCTGCTCATCTTTGGCTTTGCCATCCTCTTCCGGGCCGCGCTGATTTTTACCCGGCCAACCCTGTCTGACGATATGTATCGCTATATCTGGGATGGCCGCGTTCAAGCCCAGCAGATTAACCCGTATCTCTATCCGCCGGATGCGCCGCAGCTGGCCGGTTGGCGCGATCCAACCGTCTGGCCGCTGATCAACCGCAAATCAGTGGTGACGGTATACCCGCCCGGCGCGGAATTGGCTTTCGCCGCCATCTGGCGCATCTGGCCGGATCAGGTCCACTGGTTCCAGACGGTCATGGTTTTCGGGGATTTGATCGCGGCCGGGCTGCTGCTTCTATTATTGAGAGCCATGGGGCGCTCCCCTGGCATCATCCTGATCTACCTGTGGAACCCCCTGGTGGTCTTCGAGATCGCTCATTCGGCCCATATCGACGGTTTGGTGCTGCCTTTTCTGATCGGCGCCTGGCTGTCCAGGTTGAAAGGTCGCGATGCCTTGACCGGCCTCTTGCTGGGCATTGCTGCTTCTCTGAAGTTTTACCCGGTTCTGCTGCTGCCGGCTTTATGGCGAATGAGAGATGAAAGTGGGCGTTTGCGGCCCGCCTGGGTGATGCCCCTGGCATTCCTGCTCGGATTTTCAGTGACTTATCTCCCTTACCTTTCGATTGGAAAAAGCGTGCTTGGATTTTTGCCCCAGTATTTTCAGGAGCAGTTCAATTTTTTATTGACCGGCCCGTTATATTATTGGGTTTCTCAGTCCGGCGGAAGCCCTGGACTGGTGATCAATGGCCTGATTGGCGCAGTCCTGCTGGTCATTTACCTGGTCTTTTTATTCCGGCCGCCTCACAATGGAGAGACCGCGCTTCGCCGCTCGATCTGGCCGATCGGGGCCTACACCCTGCTGACCGCGAACCTTTATCCCTGGTATATGCTCTGGCTCGTTCCCCTTCTGGCGGCCTTTCTGCCCGCCCGCCGGTCCGAAAACCGGGCCGAGCTGGCGCGGCGGCTGCTCAATTCGAGCTGGACCGGGTGGTGGCTGTTCAGCGGCCTGGTAGCCCTGGCGTATACCTTTTATATAAACTGGTGGCCGAACTTCCTGGCCATCTTTGTCCAATTTGTCCCGTTGTATGAATTTCTCTTGATCGACCTGGGGCGCCGGGTTAAAAGGAAATTTCCACTGCATTTCACATGGAGGCCTTCTGGATGAAAAACAGGAATATCCTGGTCGTCGTTTCCAAACGCCCGACCCCCGGCCAAACCAAAACTCGCCTGGTCCCTCCTTTATCCCTGGAGCAGGCCGCGGCATTGTATGAATGTTTTTTAAAAGACACCCTGGCTTTGATGCGCCAGGTGCCCGGCGTGCAGTGTGAGATTGTGTTCCTGCCTGAGACCGAGCGCGAGTATTATTCGCAGTTAGCCCCGGGGTTTGGCCTGCGCCCGCAAGTGGGCGCCGACCTCGGCGAGCGTCTCGACCATGCCCTGCAGCATTATCTCAATCCCAAAAATTGTAATGTGGTCATTATGGACAGTGACAGCCCAACCCTGCCGTCCGCATGCCTGGTTCAGGCTTTCCAGGCGTTGGACGATGGGGCAGATGTGGCACTGGGTCCGTGCGATGACGGGGGATATTATTGTATCGGCCTGAAACAGCCGGCGCCAAGGCTGCTGCGTGAGGTGCAGATGAGCACGCCCAACGTCACCCAGGAAACCCTGAAACTGGCAGCCGAAGAAGGACTGCAGGTCAGCCTGCTGCCAACCTGGTACGATATTGACGAAATAAACACGCTGCGCCGGCTGGTCAGCGAATTAGAAAAAGCACCTGAAGATGTGGCTGCGCATACCCGGGCGTTCCTGGCAGCCCCCGAACTAAGAAAACGAATTTGGTGAATGGAAACTTTTCATACCCCCGGGGCAAAAATAACCGTCATCATCCCGGCACTTAATGAGGCCGGCAACATCCGGCAAATGGTCAGCGAAGTCTTTCAGGTCATGCCGCTGGAAGTGATCGTGGTGGATAATGGTTCCACGGATGCCACCACAGCCGAGGCGCTTGCCGCTGGAGCTGTCGTGATCGCTGAGCCCAGACGAGGCTATGGTTACGCCTGTGCCGCCGGGGCAGCCGCGGCTCAGAATGCCGAAATTTTAGCCTTTCTGGATGGCGATTTCAGCTTTCTCCCGGCTGAACTGCCCGCGGTCCTGCAGCCTATTCTAACGGGTCAGGCCGACATGGTCTTAGGTTCGCGCATCCTTGGTGGAATCTCCCCGGGCGCCATGCCGCCCCAACAGCGTTTTGGCAACTGGCTGGTGGCCCGCCTGATGAATGGCTTATATGGTCTGTCCCTGACGGATCTCGGCCCTTATCGATCCATACGCCGCTCGTTACTGTTGGAGCTCAATATGCAGGAAATGACCTTTGGTTGGCCCGCTGAAATGATGGTAAAAGCCGCCCGGCAGGGCGCGCGCCTGGTAGAAGTTCCCGTGAGTTATCACCGGCGGCGTTCCGGGCAGTCGAAAGTCGGTGGAACCATCCGGGGCACTTTGCTGGCCGGCTGGTTTATGCTGCGGGTTGTTCTGCGGAATGCCAGGCTCCGATAAGATATCCGGGAAGCGCTGGGAGCAATGGTACAATAATCATCCACGGAAAGATGAGAATAACCCATGACAGACCAGCAAACAATCCCTGAGAAAAATGAAAACGCGGCGCTCCCGCCAGATATTGTCCAATCGATCCGCCAGGCACTGGCTGAAGATGTCGGCCCCGGAGACGTGACCACGAACAGCATCGTACCGGCGGACGCCTGGATGGCGGGAGAGATCATTGCCAAGCAAAGCGGCATCGTCGCCGGTTTGGGAATCGCCTGTGCGGTATTCAAATACCTGGATCCATCCGTCCGGGCGGAACTCCAGGTGCTGGAAGGCGCCGCCGTCACCAACCGGATGGTGTTGGCCCAAATTGCCGGTCCGGCCCGCGCTCTGCTGACCGGAGAACGGGTGGCCTTGAACTTTCTGGGGCGTATGTCCGGGATCGCCACCCTGACGCACCAGTTTGTGGAACAGGTGCGGGGTACCCATGCCGTCATTCTCGACACCCGAAAAACCGCGCCCGGTTTGCGCACGGTAGATAAACTGGCGGTGCGCCTGGGCGGCGGGCAAAACCACCGCACCGGGCTCTACGACATGATCCTGATCAAAGACAATCACATCGACTTTGCCGGTTCGCTGCAGGCTGCGGTCAAGCAAGCGCGCGCAGCCGGAGGCGGGCTGCAAATTGAGGTCGAAACTCGCACCCTGGAGGACGTTCACGCCGCCCTGGATTTGGGCGTCGAACGGATTCTGTTGGACAATATGTCCTGTGAAATGATGGCCCGGGCGGTGGCGATCAACGCCGGGCGCGCCAGACTGGAAGCATCGGGCAACGTAACCCTGGAGAATGTGCGCCAGGTGGCGGAAACGGGCGTGGATTACATTTCGATTGGCGCCCTGACCCATTCGGTAATAGTGTTCGATGTTAGTTTCAAATACAAACGTTAATCAACATAAACGGTATTGACCGGTGAAAACAGGTAAAGATTATGGAAACAGAAGAAATGTACCAACAATTGAAAACCATGCTGGCGGATGTGGTGCCAGACGTGGAACTGCGCTACAAGGCCGAACTGGCGGTGGAAATCAACCGCCTGAAAAAAGAGCGCAATGCAGTCATCCTCGGCCATAATTATATGGAGCCCGTCCTGTACCATTCGGTAACCGATATCCAGGGCGATTCGCTTGAACTGAGCCGCAAAGCCGCCGAAACGGATAAGGATGTGATCGTATTCTGCGGGGTGAAGTTCATGGCGGAGACGGCCAAGATCTTGAACCCCACCAAGACGGTGCTTATTCCGTCCATGGCGGGGTGTTCGCTGGCAGCCAGCATCACTGCGGCGGACGTGCGCGCCCTCAAAGCGCGCTATCCGGGCGTGCCGGTGGTCACCTATGTCAACACCTATGCGGATGTCAAGGCCGAATCGGATATCTGCTGCACCTCGGGGAATGCCAGGGCAGTAGTCGAATCGCTGGAGTCGGACACGATTATCTTCCTGCCGGATGAATATCTGGCGCGCAACGTGGCCCGCGAGACCGGAAAACACATCATCTTCCCATCCCTCGAAAAATCCGCCTCCCCCCACGAGTCGGAGCTGGACGTGCAGATGATCGGTTGGAAAGGGCGCTGCGAGGTGCATGAAAAATTCACCGTGGAAGATATCCGCAGCGTGCGCGAACAGTTCCCGGACGTATACATCCTGGCGCATCCCGAATGCAGCCCGGAGGTGGTCGCGGCATCCGATTACTCGGGTTCTACCACGGCCATGATCCGCGCCGTGCAGGCCACCCATGCGCCGCGCTACCTGCTGCTGACCGAATGCTCGATGGGCGATAATATCACCGCGGCCAACCCGGAGAAAAATATGCTGCGTCTGTGCAGCGTACGCTGCCCGCACATGAACCAGATCACCATGGAAAACACGCGCAACTCGTTGAAATACAACCAGTTCGTGGTCGAGGTTCCCGAAGAGATTCGGGTGCGGGCGGTCAGCGCGGTCCAGCGCATGCTGCGGATCGGTTAGCCCAAATGCTGGACACTGACGTCATCATCATCGGCTGTGGCATTGCCGGCGCGACCGCGGCGCTGCGCCTGGCGCAAAACCCGCGGCGCCACATCACCGTGATCACCCGCGATCCCGACCCGTCCGAATCCAATACGCGCTACGCCCAGGGCGGAATCGTCAGCCGCGGGCAGGACGATAGTATGGAGCTCTTAATGAAGGATGTCCTGGAAGCCGGGGCCGGCGCCAGTTCTCCAAAGGCTGTCGAAATTCTGGCAAAAGAAGGGCCCGAGGCAGTGCAGGAAATCCTGGTCGAAATGGCCGGGGTCCAGTTTGACAGCATGTCGAATGGGGAGTATGAATTTGGCAAAGAGGGCGCCCATTCCCGGCGGCGGATTCTGCACGTGGGCGATGGCACTGGCCTGGCGATTATCAATGGGCTGGTGGCCGCCATCCGCCAGTATCCCAACATCACCATCCTTACCAATACCACGGCCGTGGACCTGATCACCTTTCCGCACCACTCGCGCAATCCCCTTGAGGCCTACAATCCGGTCGTGGCGCACGGCGTGTACGCCTTCGAACGCAAAGAACGCACGGTTCACCGCTATATGTCCGCGGCGACCATCCTGGCCACAGGCGGCCTGGGGCGCATCTTCCAGAATACCACCAACCCGCCCGGCTCGCGCGGCGATGGACTGGCCATGGCCCACCGCGCCGGGGCGCGGATCGTCAATGCTGAATATATCCAATTCCATCCCACCTCCCTGGCTGTCCCTGGGGGCGAGGGGTTCCTGATCAGCGAAGCGGTGCGCGGCGAAGGGGCGCTGCTGCTCACCCCGGACGGGAAGCCTTTTATGGCGGAGTATTCACCCCAATGGAAGGACCTGGCCCCGCGCGACGTCGTTTCTCGCGCCATCCACCACGAGATGGAGACCCATGGTTATTCCTACGTGCTGCTGGATATTGCCAACCACCTGGCTGCCCAATCCATCCGCGAGCGTTTCCCCAACATCTACCAGAAATGCCTTGGGTTGGGCATCGACATTACCCGCGACGCGATCCCGGTTGTGCCGGCTGCCCATTATTTTTGTGGCGGGGTACTGGTGGATGAATGGGGCCGGACAAACATTCAAAATCTGTATGCCGTAGGTGAAATCAGCTGCACCGGGCTGCACGGCGCGAACCGGCTGGCTTCTACATCGCTTCTGGAAGGGCTGGTGTGGGGCAACCGGGCTGCCCAACATATTGAGAGCGCCTTAGCCGGCATGCCGGACCTGGATTTACCCAGCTTTGGAGAGGTGCCCCAATGGGATGAAACCGGTTTGATCGCCGAGGTCGACGCGGCGCTGATCCAGGGGGATATGCAGACCATCCAGAATATCATGTGGCATTATGTCGGCCTCGAGCGTACCTCCGAACGGCTTTCGCGGGCGATACGCGAGCTGCGCCATCTGTGGAATGAAATCGAGACGTTTTACCGCACCACGCGCCTCGACGACGGCTTGATTGGCCTGCGCAACGCGGTCGAAGTGGCATTGATTATCGCCCAGGCGGCGCTGCACAACCATCAAAGCCGCGGCTGTCATTTCCGCGCAGATTTCGAGGTCGCCGATGGCGAACGGTTGATTTAATTAACCTATGGCTACCCCCCCCGTACAAACCACCCAAATGCATATCGACCCGGCGGTGATCGACCTGGGGGTCGGCCAACCGCAGTTTTCGCTGCTGCCCATCGATCTTATCCACCGGGCAGCCGAAAGGCATTTCGCGCAGAAGGATGCGAATTTTCTCCAATACGGCGCTGAGCAGGGCGATGGCTACCTGCTTCGAGAATTAGCCCGCTTCCTGACCCAGGAATATGGCTTTCCGGTCCAACCGGAGACGCTCTTTATCACCAATGGCGCTTCTTCGGGGCTGGACCTTACCTGCACCCTTTTCACCCGGCCCGGCGACACCATTTTTGTCGAAGAGCCATCCTACTTCCTCGCGCTGCAAATTTTTGCCGACCACCGCCTGCGGGTTGTGCCCATTCCGATCGATGAGCATGGTATGGCGGTTGAAGCCCTGGAAGGCGAGTTAAAGAAACACCATCCGGTCCTGGTTTATACCATTCCCACCTTTCAAAACCCGAGCGGGCATACCCTTTCTGAGGAACGCCGCCGCCGGCTGGCGCAGCTCAGCAGCGAATATGATTTTTTGATCGTAGCCGATGAGGTTTACCACCTGCTCAACTTTACCGCGCTGCCTCCAACGCCGTTGGCCGGTTATGCGGGGTTGGGCAAAATCATCTCCCTCGGGTCGTTTTCAAAAATTCTGGCGCCTGGTTTGCGTTTGGGCTGGATCCAGACCGACCCGGCGCGCGTCAAAACCTTTGTGGAATGCGGCCTGGTCAATTCAGGAGGCGGGCTTAACCCATTTACTTCTGCCATCATTATGAAAATGATCGAAAGCGGTGGGCTGAAAGAAAATATCCAAAAACTGTGTTCGGTCTACCAGGCCCGCTCCGCGGCGATGGATGCCGCCCTGCGCCAGTACCTGCCCGGGGCTGCGTATGAGGTTCCCCAGGGCGGCTACTTTTATTGGATCCGGCTGCCCAACGGCCGGGATGCGCAGGCCTTGAGGAAACGCGCGGAGGATTTTCAGGTAAGCTTCCGGCAGGGTGTGCTGTTCTCCAGCCAGGATGGACTGCGCGATTTTGCGCGGTTATGTTTTGCTTTCTACGAAGCTGACCAGCTGACCGCAGGGGTCGAGCGGTTAATGCGCGCATTGGCATAGGGGCGGGAATGGATCGCGAGTTGACCGGTCAGGACGTTTTAAGATTTCACCGCCAGATAGACGAGTTAAACTGGCAGTTCGGCGGCGAGAACATGCATTACAACTTCCTGCACCGCGCGGAGTTCTTGCCGCATGCCGTCGTCTACCGCGATGGACCGGTTGCGGTGCTCGATCCTGCGCCCGATGAAGCGCTGCGTTCATTTGAGGTGGTCAGCCGCTATGGTAAGCTGCCTTTAGACGAATATGTCCATACCGCGCCGGTTAACGGGGTAATTTTCGTACATCATGGGCGCATCCTCTACGAGTGTTATCCGCGCATGCGCCCCTTTGATAAACACCTGCTGATGTCGGTCAGTAAAGTCTTCACGGCGCTGGCGATTGCCCTTTTGGAAGCGCGCGGGCAGATCGATCTTCGCCAACCGGTGGACAAATACCTTCCCTCGCTAAAAGGCGGCGGCTGGGAAAATATCCCTGTCGAGGATGTGTTGGACATGGCTTCAGGGATTGATGCGCCCGAAGAGGAGCAGGGTTTTTCGGACCCGGATCACCCCTACTACCAGTATGAGGCTTCGTTGGGTTGGTTGCCGAAGACTGACCGCACGCTGGAATCCACCTACCAGTACGTGGCCGGACTGCGGCGCAAAAATCCACCCGGGCAGAGCTTCGACTACACCTCGGTCAACACCTTTCTGCTGGCCTGGCTGGCCGAAAGCCTGAACGGGCTTCCGCTGAACGAGATATTGAGCCGCGAAATCTGGCGAAAGATGGGCGCAGATGGGGATGGGTTGTTGGCGATATCCAAATTTGGCGCGCCGGCGGCGCATGGGGGTTTGTGCGCCACCCTGCGCGATGTCGCTCGCTTTGGGCTGCTCTTCACCCCGGCGGGCCGGTCTGTGATCCCCGAGCCTGTCGTGCCCGATGGATATCTCTCCAGAATCCAGACGGGAGGCCGGCCAGAATTATTCAGGCAGGGCTCCACCGGCCCGGCCATCCTCCGCGACTTGCATGGCGAATACCCGCGGCACAACATCCATCAATGGGATTATGTCATGCCGGACGGCGATTTCTTCAAAGGCGGTTATGGCGGCCAGGGGCTGTATATTTCCCCGGCGCGCGATCTGGTCATCGCTTATTTTGGGACACCGTTTGACGAGAAAATGCAGACCCATGAAGTGCAGTGGATCACCCGTCAGCTGGTGAAAACGGGCCTGTTTGATATTTAGACGCGAAACGAGAGAATGTCAACTACCACCCGCTCGCTCTGCGCCCCTAAAGGGGAAGCAGGTGGCTTGTAGCTGGCCAGTAGAGTGCCTTATGTTACAAAACTGTTTCTCTCCGCTACATTCGCCAATACTCAGGGTTATGCGCTGGTGTACCCTGTGGCGTTTTGGTTGGTTGACTCCCCTTACGAGAGGGGGTGGGGTCTCCAGTCCCACAACAGCCTTGCTTACAAAGATTGCTCGTACTTTCTGTAAGCACCAGTGCCGTTTGATTAGAACAATTATACTACCAGAAAGGAGTGCGGCTTCCTCCACCCGCTCGCGCTGCGTCCCTTTGGGAAAGCGAGTGGTTTCCGCCGCAAAATATTATGAATGAACTGGTGAACCGGCTGGTGACAGAGTTTGGGGCAGAGAGCGTTCGTACCGGTGCAGCATTGGCCGGACGCGGCAGCAGCTACCTGGAAGATGCCCCATTAATCGCCAGAGCTTTGCTCCTGCCTGCCAGCACCCAGGAAGTGGCCGGAATGCTGCGGCTGTGCAACGCTGCCGGGCAAACCATTGTACCCCAGGGCGGACTGACCAACCTTGTGTATAACACCCATACCACCCAGGACGAGATTGCGCTTTCTCTCGAACGCATGAATCTGGTGGAAGAGATCGATCCCGTGGGCGGCACGATGACCGTTCAAACGGGCGCAATTTTGCAGAACGTCCATCAAGCCGCCGAGGCGGCCGGGCTTTTCTTTCCGCTGGATCTTCCCGCGCGCCAATCCGCGGTCATCGGCGGGTTGATCGGGACGAATGCGGGCGGGTTGCGGGTCGTGCGCTACGGCATGATGCGCGACATGGTACTGGGGCTCGAGGTCGTGCTCGCGGATGGGACGATTCTGAACTCGATGAATAAAATGCTCAAGAAAAATGCGGGCTACGATTTGAAGCAGCTCTTTATTGGTTCGGAAGGCACCCTGGGTGTGGTCACCCGGGTGGTGCTGCGTCTCTGGCCAAAACAAACGGCTGCCGCCACCGCCTTCCTGGCATTGGAACGTTTCGAACAGGTCGCGGATTTATTGGTGCTGGCCAAAGAAACGCTAAGCGGCCAGTTAACTTCTTTTGAAGTGCTGTGGAACGAGTATTACCACCTGACCACCACGCCGCCCGCCCCCAGTTCTGCCCCACTCAATCCGGAGTTTGCTTATTACGTGTTGATCGAAAGCCTTGGCCTCGATCCTCTCGAGGAACAGGCGCGCATGAACCGGCTGCTCGATCAGGCTTACGACCGGGGCCTTTTCACCGAATCGATCCTCGCGCAGTCTGCCGGCGAGCGAGCCGGGCTGTGGCGGGTGCGGGAAGATACCACGCAAATGGAGCAGCAGTACCAACTGACCTTCCATTTTGACGTCAGCCTGCCGATAGTCAGCATGCAGGGCTACATCGAACGAGTCCGGACAGAAATGGCGGCGGCATTTGGACCGGTAAAGTTGTGGATCTTTGGCCACCTGGCGGATGGCAACCTGCACATTGGCGTATGGGGGGACTCGATCACGGATGCAGACCACGCGCGCGTGGAAACGATCGTCTACCAGCCGCTTCTGGCGTTGGGCGGCTCCGTCTCCGCCGAGCATGGCATTGGCCTGCGCAAGAAACCATACCTTGCCCTCAGCCGCACGCCTGAAGAAATCGCCGTCATGCGCCAGATCAAAGCCGTCCTCGATCCGCGCGGGATCCTCAACACCGGGAAAATCTTCGACCCGCTCGAACGACTATAATTCCAGCCGCGTCCCCAGGCCGCGTTCCAGGGCCCGCCGGTAGATTTCGGGCGCCACGGCCATATCATCCATCGCCAGCCCAAGGTTCATCGCCAAAGTCCGCTCCTGGTCGTTCTGTCTCCCCGGTTTCGAACCGGCCACCAGTTCCGCGAGTTCAGCGTAGGGCGAGGGAGTGTGCTTGAAAAAGCCCATATGCCGGTGGTCCTCAAACTGGGGGAGGTCATCGGTGCAGATCCGGTCCATCTGGGCCAGGGCTTCTCCGCTCCAATACGAGTCATAATCCACTGCCGAGCCAAAACCGCCTGGCTTCAGCCAATCTTTCAAAATGGTCGGCCTGGGATCAGAAAGGATCGGCCCGGAGGTTACCACCAGGTCGCTGTCGACCACTGCCTGGCGCGGCTCTTTGACCCCAATGATCTCAAAATTGAAGCGGGGCTGCATCTCGGTGATATATTTTGCCTGAGCTTCGGGATGGATGTCATAGGCGTATACGCGTTTTAAGGGGAACACGCTGGCCAGTCCAATTAAATTTGTCCGGCCCTGCATCCCACAGGCCAGGATTCCGGCCACTTCGCTGTCCGGGCGCGCCAGATGCTTGGCGGCAATCGCGGTTTTTGCGCCCGTTCGATAAGCCGTGATCCAGGTGCAATCCATCACCGCGTATGGAATGCCGGTCTCGGCATCGTTGAGGATGATTAAACCGGTAATATACGGCAGACCCCGCCTGGCATTCTCCGGGAAACCAGACACCCATTTTATCCCGGCCGATTTCAGCGCCGGGATGAACGCCGGCATGGCATGGATAAACGCATCAGGAAGCGGATGGATCCCCGGCTTCGGGGGCATCTCCACTTTCCCCTGGCTTTTTTGGAGAAAAGTCTCCTCCAAGAACTTGATGATGGTCGGCATATCGAGAGCAATCGCTTCAACTTCGGCGCGTGAAAGATAAATCAAGGGTTGGACTGCCATTTTGGTCTCCGAATGTGTATATTGGATGCAATAATAATAAACCTATATGCAATTTTTGTTGTAAAATACTATCTTATCCCGCATAAACACCCGTTTCCACAGTTTAATAAATTTTGTTTGGAAGAGCCTGGGGCTCAGTTGATTCAACGTATCAGCGTTTATATTTGCTAAAGGAGAGATGCGATGGAAGTGAAAGAGACAAGCCAAAGTATGCGGATCGGGGGTGCCTCAATTGCCTGGATCACCCTGTATGGGGCATTGTGCGGCGTAACGTCGTTAATTCCGGTTTTTCCATATGTCGGAGGCGGCGGTTACGTCCCACTGCAAACCATGTTCTCGGCGATTGCCCCTATCCTGCTGGGGGGAGTAGGCGGTATCGTGGCGGCGACCGTGGGCGGAATCATCGGCATGTTCATTGCCCCCGCTGCGTTTCCGCTGCAGCTCGTAGATGTTTTTTTGACAGGAACACTGCCGGCATTTGCCGTCATGGTGATGATGGATGCCCGCACGCGCCTCTGGCTGGCTTTAGCCTGGAGCATTCTGGTGGGCATTCTTGGCACCTTGTTCCCGTTTTATATCCCCGGCAGCTCTGCTGGATTCGCTGCCCCGGCTAACCCGGTGACATACTTCTTGATGGTGGCCTACTACTGGGTGATCCCGCTGGTCATCATCCTGCTGCCGCTGGGCCGCAAGAACATGCCGGAATGGATTCGCGGCCAGGATCGTAAATTTAAATATATTGGGCTGGGCCTGACCTACCTCATTGGCCTCTTCACCTGGTTCCTGCCCTGGTCGCTGCCCTATTGGTATGTATACCAGTACGAACCTTCGATGGGTGTCGCGACCCTGCTCGGATATATGTGGTGGGTGCCCCTGTTTGCGCTGGCCATCACCGTGATTACCGTCCCATTAGTCGAAGCACTGCGGCGGAGCGGCCTGCCAAAAGTTCCGGGCGCGATCTGGTAAAAGTTCCCCAGGCTCTTCCCTGATCTCCCCCACGGTTGGTTTATCGATTGGAAGATAATGGACTCATTTGAAATAGAGATCGAGCAGGTTTCCTTTACTTACGAAGATGGCGTCACGGCATTATCCGACCTGAATTTTCGCGCCCAGGCCGGAGAGTTTATCGTTGTGCTGGGCGCCAATGGCGCCGGCAAATCCACCTTATGTTTTTTGTTGAGCGGGATCGTGCCCCACATTTATGGCGGGCGGCGCACAGGAAAACTGGCAATTGCCAAACACGACCCGTGGGATAAACCGCTTTATATGACGGCCCAATATTTGGGTGTCCTGCTGCAAGATCCGGAAGTGCAGCTTTTCAACCCCAGCGTATTCACCGAAATGGCCTTCGGTCCGGCCAATTTAAAGGTTGAGCGCGGAGAAATCATCCAACGCATCCAGTCTGCCATGGCGCTCCTGCACCTGGACGGCCTGGAAAAACGCAATCCGCGCGATCTTTCTGGCGGGCAGAAACAACGCGTTGCTTTGGGCGCTGCCCTGACCATGCACCCGCGCGTGTTGGTGCTGGACGAGCCAACCTCGCAGCTGGATCCGATTGGGCGCGCCGAGGTCGTCGAGGCCATTCATCGCCTTAAATCCAGCGGCGAGATGACCATCATCATGACCACTCACGAGACAGACGATATCCTCGACCTGGCGGACCGCGTGCTGGTTTTGGATAAAGGGCAGATCGTCCTTTCCGGAAAGCCGGCTGAGGTCTTTTCACAGCCTGAAATCCTTGAGGCCGCGGGTGTAAAAATCCCGGACGCGTTGGGGATCTTGATGCGCATCGATCAGCAGGCGGGCAGCACGACCCAGTTAAGCGATGAACTAGTTGAGCAGCTGGACAGCAGCTACGTGGGCAGCCATGCCCGAGAATTGATTCGCCAGCACCGCCTTGAAATTATCGAACCCCGCCCGGCGCCAGACGAACCTGCCGGGGAACCGGCCCAAAATATTCTCGAGGCGGTGAACCTGACTTACCAGTACCCCGGTTACCCGCCGGTAAAAGCCCTGGAAAATATAAACCTCGCCATCACCGCTGGAGAAATGGTGGGGATCATCGGTCAGAATGGTTCCGGCAAGAGCACCCTGGTCAAGTCGTTTGTCGGCCTGCTGCGGCCCACGCAGGGTGAAATATGGGTCAACGGCAAGAATATTGTCAAAACGCCGATCGGTCAAATGGCCCGCCAGGTCGGTTTGGTTTTACAAAACCCCGATTACCAGCTCTTTACCTCCTCCTGTAAGGATGAGGTCCTGTTTGGGCTGAAAAACCTGGGTATCGAAGGGGAAGAAGCTGAAGCGAAAATGCGCAGCGCTCTCAGCCTGGTGGGGCTGCTGGACGAGATGGAAACCTTCCCCTTCCGCATGTCGTTTGGCGACCGCCGCAAATTAGCGGTAGCGGCGACGATTGCCCTGGACCCCCAGGTGCTCATCCTGGACGAGCCTACCACCGCGCAGGATCATCGCGGGCGCTACCAGCTGGCAGAAATCAGCCGCCGCATCCGCGATGAAGGCAACCGTACGATTTTGATGATCACGCACGACATGGATTTGATTGCCCATTATGCGAAACGCCTGATCGTGATGTGGAACGGAAAAATCATCCTCGATGCCCCGACGGGGGAGGCTTTTGCTCAAAGAGACATTCTGGCGCGTACCTTCCTGCGGCCGCCCGTAGCCGCAGAAATTGCGGCGAATCTGCATGATCTGGGCGATTTTAAAGATGTAACCACCCCGGACGAACTTATCAACCTGTTAAGAAGGACCGGCTGATGCAAATTCCTTTCCGCTATGTTGACCGCAATACCATTGTTCACCGCCTGCATCCGCTGGTAAAGATCCTGTATATCTTATTGACGCTGTTAATCATTCTGACCCCGCTCAAAGATGTGAAATTTGTTTTCGTGCCGCTGCTGTGGTTGGGGCTGTCGGTCGTCCTGTGGGCAACCGCCAGGATCGAGGTCAGCCGTTTTCAGTCGCTGATCAAGCTGCTGATGGGGACATTTATCTTCCTGATCCTGGTGCAAGGATTTACCTACCGCTGGGGCAATACGGTCGTCCTCCACCTGTTCGACTTGAAATATGGCGAAACGAATGTCGGAACTCTAAAATTGGAAGGGATGATCTTTGGCGCCATGCTTTGCCTGCGCATCCTCACGGCGACCGTCTCGCTGCCGCTGCTGGTGATGACTACTTCCTCGACCGATCTGATGAGCGCATTTCGCCAGCTGCACTTTCCGAAAGTCGCCACGTTTATGATCGTCAGCGCGCTCTCGTTTACCACGCTGATCTTTGAGATGTGGGAATTTATTACCGGGGCTCAAAAGCTGCGCGCCTTTAATATCGATCGCATGAATTTATTTGTTAAGCTGCGCCGCGCCTATGTGCCTATTGTCACCCCGCTCATCCTGCTGTTGTTCCGCAAAGCGAATGATTTTCAGATTGCACTGGAGACGCGCGGCTTTGGCACCCCGGGAAACCCGACGGTGATCGAAGACCGGTTATTCACCGCGCCGGATTGGGTTATCCTGGTCATCATCCTGGCTGTCTTTGCGCTGGCTCAATACCTGCGCATTCGCCTCGGCGCCGTAAATTAATCCTCGCAATTAAAGGTGAGCGTCCACGCGGCGTTTATCCCGAAAACCTGCCCCAAAAGGCGGGTTTTTTCGTTAATGCACGGGGACTCAACCGGCCTTGAATTCGGACAAAATAGCTAATTTTCATCCAGTAGTCATCTTCTTCCGCTAATATCAAAAATATTCTGTTGGGAATAAATAAAACCCGGCAGCCATCTTGACTCGATATAGGACGTATGTATGCAAAATCACCGACACCAACCAGCCAAGAATCCCAATCGATTTTTCAGGAAGTTCTTCCTCTCCTCCTTTGTGGTTTTCTCTTTCGCTGCTTATGCTCTCCACAAACCCTTTGCAAACGCAGATGGGAGCATAGACTCCACCATCCCCACGCCGAACGGGCTCGTTTCCCAGATTCTACCAACCTCCACCGCGCTCGATCCGGCGGCAACGGCGGACGTTACCCAGCCAGAGCCTTCGGCGACCGCTTCCTCCCAACCGGCGACCGCGGCCCCCAGGGTTGCCGTTCCTCAGCCCACAGCCACTCCCTCGGTTCGTCTAGCTTCCGGTCAATATAAAGATGGCAGTTACACCGGGGTTGAAATTGATGCATTTTACGGTCTGGTGCGGGTGCAGATGACCGTCCAGAGCGGAAAGATCGCGAATGTGCGGTTCCTGGAATATCCACAAGACCGGCGGACTTCGGTGCGGATCAACTCATTTGCCGTTCCTCGCCTGCAACAAGAAGCCGTGCAGGCGCAAAGCGCGAATGTCAATATGATTTCCGGCGCCACCCTGACCAGCCAGGCCTTTATGATGTCGCTCCAATCCGCGATTACCCAGGCCAAGGGTTGATCTTGAAGCAAACGCGGATCTTGATGGGCATGCCGGTCACCATGGAAGTGGTCGACGCGGCTGCGACGGAAGAAATATTCTCGGCCGTGTTTGCTTACTTTGAATTGATCGACGAAAGATTCAGCACCTACAAAGAGCACAGCGAAATATCCAGGATCAACCGGGGCGAAATCCCGTTGGATGCCGTGAGCAAAGATATGCGCACCGTATTCCGGCTGGCAGAACAGCTGCGGTTGAACACCGACGGATATTTTGACATCCAGCGCGACGGGCAGATCGACCCCTCCGGCCTGGTTAAAGGATGGGCGATTTTCAACGCGGCCGAAATGGTCAGGCAGCAGGGGTATAAGCATTTCTACGTCGAAGCCGGTGGAGATTTCGAAGTGATGGGAAAAAACAGCGCGGGACAAAAATGGCAGGTGGGCATTCAGAGCCCTTTTGACAGCCATGAGATTATCAAAGTTCTGTCCATCAGCAACCGCGGCGTCGCCACTTCGGGAACCTACGTGCGTGGGCAGCATATCTACAATCCCAATGCCGTTGATTTGCCCATTAGAGAAATCGTCAGCATCACCGTGATCGGCCCCAACATATTTTCTGCCGACTGTTTTGCCACGGCCGCTTTTGCGATGGGCAAAAAAGGCATCCATTTTATTGAGAACCTGAGGGGTTACGAAGCATATATGGTCGACTCAGACCAAATTGCAACCTTTACCAGCGGGTTTAAGAGATTTGTCAGCCATGCTTAACTTTATCGATAACCAGCTTAACCGCATTACGATGTACCGCCTGGTGCTCTTCTATTTGATCTTTCTGGTCGGAACGGCCGTCTTGCTCAGCTTTATTCGGGTGATGGCTTACGATCCATTTGCCTTGCTTTTCTCAACCGCCTTTCTTCTGGCTGCCTGCGCGCTGACCAATTGGGTTTTTGCCCGTATCTTTGGCGTTCCAGCCAACGCGGAGTCGACTTATATCTCGGCGCTCATCCTGGCCTTGATCATTTCGCCTATCCAATCCTACAACGACCTCTGGTTTCTGGGATGGGCAGCCGTGCTTGCCATGGCCTCCAAATACATCCTGGCGATCAAAGGCAAGCACCTTTTTAACCCGGTGGCATTGGCCGTGGCGCTGACCTATTACACCATCAACCAGTCTGCCAGTTGGTGGATTGGGGATGCCAGCATGCTGCCCTTCGTATTGGCAGGCGGCCTGTTGGTCGTTCGCAAGATTCGCCGGTTTGATCTGGCCTTGAGCTTTCTTTCCGCGACCCTGGCGACATTACTTGTGGCGGGCCTGTTCAACGGCGATCTTCTGACCAGCCTGCAAAGGGTTATCTTTCTCTCGCCCCTGCTGTTCTTTGGTTTTGTGTTGATCACAGAGCCGCTGACCACGCCGCCCACGCGCAAGCTGCGGGTTGCCTATGGAGTCCTGGTCGGTTTTCTATTCTCCCCCGTCATCCATTTCGGCTCGTTTTACTTCACCCCCGAGCTGGCCCTGCTGATCGGAAACGTCTATTCGTACCTCGTCAGCCCCAAGACAAAGCTCGTCTTGAGGCTCAAGCAAAAAATCCAGATTGCGCCGGATGTGGTTGAGTTTGTCTTTACTCCGCCTGCCCGGCTCAATTACAAACCCGGACAATATATGGAGTGGACCCTCGGGCTTAATGATCCTGACAGCCGGGGAAACCGGCGTTATTTCACCCTGGCATCCTCGCCCACCGAAAAAGATATCCACCTGGGGATAAAGTTCTATCAGAATTCAAGCGCCTTTAAAAAAGCGCTGCTGGCCCTGGATAGAAACCAGGAGATCATCGCCTCCCAATTGGCCGGTGATTTCAACCTTTCCGAGAACCCATCTGAAAGCTGCGTTTTTATCGCGGGCGGGATTGGAATCACCCCCTTCAGAAGCATGCTGAAATACTTGCTGGATACGCACAAGCGCCGGCCCATTACCTTGTTTTATACGAACCGGACCGCGGCTGATATCGTTTACCGGGATGTCCTTGACCGGGCACAAAGAGAATTGGGCACGCGCATTATTTATTCGGTCACTGATCCGACCAGCCAGGTGGCGGATCGGTCGATCAACGTTGGCCGGATCACCCCGGATTGGATCAAAAAGCTGGTCCCCAGATACCAGCAAGCCACTTATTATATTTCCGGTTCAACCAGCATGGTAATTTCCTTTCAGAAGATGCTGCGCCAGCTTGGGATTGAAGACAATCATATCAAGGTAGATTACTTCGCCGGCCTTTAACATAGGTCCGGATGGATTGGGCAGCACGCCGGTTTTCAGTGATGGGTTTCCGCCTAAGAAATGCCCCTGGGAAGTTTCACAGATTGGCATGGAATTTTGTTTCCTTATAAATTTTTACTTTAAAGATAAACAATTCGCTTTTCACGGGAAAATGTGGTTATAATCGGGATAGTCTTGTGCGAATATAACAAATTTATTAGTGGACAATCCATCACAGTTTTATAGGTAGTTCTTAAAGGTTGAACAACATATGAGAATATTCCGATTAGGCATCACCGTTGTCATTGGCCTGGCGGCCGTATGCACGATCATTTTGGCCGGGCATGCCGAGCCCCTCGGTCCCAACCCTGACCCATTGGCAACCCCCAACGCGCCCCTCCTGAACCAGTTTTTTTATGTCCCACTGATCAATAAAGCCGGCAGCGTGCAGCCCGCACCGACACCCACGCCCCCGCCTGGCTCGAGCAGCGATTGGACTCAACAGTCCCACGATGCCCTGCATACCGGTTACACCCCTCAGGTGGTCTCGGCCCCCTGGCATTGGAAATGGTCATGGAATGGACCGACCGCGCAGGGCGGAGTCATCAGTGGAAAGATCAGCCTGCCGCGCAACAGCCAGCCGGTCACCGGTGGCGGCAGGGTTTACATCGCGGCGGGGGCCAACGGGGTGTATGCGCTCGATAATGCCAGCGGCACCCCGGTTTGGAACCGCAATCCGGGTGGTTCGATCAACTCCACCCCGGCTTACGACGCGGCCAGCGATTCGCTTTTCATGGTCTCCAGCAATGGCCTGCTTTATCGTTTGAACGCCGCCACCGGGGCAACTACCGGCAGCTTCAATGGACAGGCCACCAGCACACTTCCTCTGCCGCCTGCCCTGTATGGCGGGCGGGTCTATTTCAGCATGGGTACCCACGTTTATGCGGTTCTGAAAGATACCCTGGCATCCGCCTGGTCGTACGATGCCGGTTCCGTGGTTGATACCCCGCCCGCATTCTCCCCCGCCACCGGCCTGGTGATTGCCAACAGCGATGACCTTTATATCCACGCCATCCATGATTCCAATGGAACCCGCGCCTGGCGGGTGAAACCAACCTCCCTCGCCCCAGGCGAACCCGGGGATAACAATGCCAACGCCCAGGTGAGCTATGGCTGGCCGGTGATCGCCGACAGCCATGGGCTGGTTTTGATTAAACTGCGCTTGAACTGGCAGACGTTGTGGACCTGGAACCCATGGCCGTCCACCAACAGCCAGATGCGCGCCAACCTGGCAAGCCGTCCCGACCAGCAGTCTTTGTATGCGCTTCGCCTGTCGGACGGCGCGAACGCCTTTACCACCGATGTCGGCAATGGCGGGTTTGGCGATGGCGGGTACCTTGGCATGGGTCCGCAGCCGGTCGTCAAACACTTCGCCGACGGTACGGAAGTAGCCTATGTGGTGATGCGCGGCTCTGGATGTATAAACACGCCTTGCGACGGGCGGTATGACTCTCATTTTGGTGAAATGGAACTCGATTCGACCACTGTGTCTGGCTACCAGGCCGGTGACGTACGCTTCATGCAGAACACCTTCTTTCCCACCGATGAACAGCCCAGCCTGACAATGGCCGGGGATGACCTGTTTGGCGGGCATTGGATGTTTGGAATCGCGGAACAAATCGTCGACCGGTCTGCCGGCAAGGGATCCTCAAGCAGCAATCCCATCACCACCAATAACCTTCCCCATGTGATCACCTCGACCAGCAGCTGCGCGTTCAGCGCCAGCCATTACTGCGCCAACAATATGATCCAGAATGGCGACCCGCGCAGCATCCCAGCAGGGTTTTACATTTACTATAACCAGGGTACGGTCTATGACCAGTATTGGCGCGGATATGCGACCTGGATCGTCAGTGGAAATACGGTCTATTTTTCCAGCAACGATGGGGCATTGATTGCCTTCCAATCCGGGACCCCCGATCAAAGCGCTGCCGCCCAGGGCGCGGGTCAGACCGTGGATCCGCAAACTTCAGCCCCAGTCGTGCTGAAGGATTCCATCCCCTACACCCAGGCCAGGCAGAATGCCGGGGCAGTCGCTGTGGTGGAAGGGGAGTTTAAGTACGAGTTCAACAATGGTAAAGAGGTCCTGCTGGGTTTTCAGAACCCGCATCAGACTGCCTTTAAAGCGCTCATTCTGAAGGACGACTGGAAAAATTTCAGCCTGCCGCCCGAAAAGCTGTATACCACCGGCCAAACTGTGCGCGTCCAGGGCCTCATCGAATGGTATCAGGGCGATCCGGTGATCTACGTCCATGGACCGGACCAGATTCAGATTGTGAGCGGGAGCTCCGAGCTGCTCTCTCAAAACTTTAATGTGAGCGGCCCGTAGTCGTTTATTTGATTCGGGGTAAATCTATATTAAAACGTCACTGCGCGGCCGGTAAATTTCCGGTTGCGCAGTGTCCATATTCGATATCAGATTATTTTGTCTCTCGAATGGTACCACTCAGAACCATTTTATGCCTTTTCCCAGGTAGCAACTTAAGTATTTAAGAAAAATCAGTATTTAAATGTGCAAATATCATAATTTAGTTGTACAATAAAACCAGTTTTTTTCATCAAAGCATTCGTTATACTCAACATTGCCATAATAATGCTTGCAGACATGTTTTAACGGCCTGTCTGAGGTGTACCTGTTTTGGGCGCGCTGCCAAATTCCTCATTCTGGTGCGTGCGGCAGGGGGCTCGGATTGAAGCGACGCGAATTCTTAAAATTTGTTGGGGCTGCGGCTGGATTATCCATACCTGCGTTGAGCGGAGTCTGGTGGATGTCGAACCGCGGCGAAAATCCTCCTGCGCTGGATCCTTACGCGCCTGAGCCCTGGCAGGAATCTCCCGCGCCGGGTCCCGTCCTCCTGATCGTCAATGAAGATCCTGACCATCGTTTCGGCCGCTTCATGGCAGAAATATTATGGGCTGAAGGTCTGAACGGCTTTTCTACGGTCAGGCTGGCCAATTCATCGGCGAACCTCTTGGCTCAATATGCCTGTGTGCTGGTTTCAGCCGGGAGCTGCACGCCGGCCGAAACCGAAATGCTCGCCAATTACGCGGCAGCGGGTGGAAAACTGGTTGTTTTTCAGCCCGACAGCATTCTGGCGGCAGGCCTCGGCCTGGAGGCCGCGACAGGGACCATTCCCCAGGGTGCAACCCTCCTGACCGATCCCCAACACCCGTTGGCAGAGGGGATAATCAACAAGCCATTGATCGTGCACGTCGAATCCGGTCTGTTTCCGGCGGAGGGAACCGAGGTCGTCGCCCGGCTGAATGATCCGGAGGCGCATCCGGCAGTATTCGTAAAGCGCCTGAGCGCCGGGGTGGTAGTGGCCTGGGCTTATGACCTGGGAATGAGTATTGTGCTCACCCGGCAGGGCAACCCGGCCATGGCCTTCGGCGCCGATAATAAGCCGCTGCAGCGCCCGGTTGATCTCTTTAGTGGCTGGATTAATTTCGATCGAATGCGTTACCCGCAGGCAGATGAACTCCAACGTTTGCTGGCCAATATTGTCACCTGGTTGTGCCGGGATGCCCTGCCGCTGCCGCGCCTGTGGTATTTTCCCGGTGCAGCGCGCAGCCTGTTAGTGGCGTCTTCGGATGCTCACCGCAACACCTTTTCTGCTCTGCAGCAGGTGACCCGCCTGGTTGAACGATATTCCGGGACGGTGACGGTGAATTACACCCCCCCACTCACCAGCGATATTGGGTTGTTAAAACTCCAGGGCGAAGACCTGGCGTCCAACCTGGGAATCTTACCCTCTCCTTATTTTCCCACCTCCCAACAGATTGCCGGGCTGCGCGCCAATGGTCATGAAATCACCATGCACCCCTATATCACTGGTTCATATATCGAAAGCTGGAAAACCTATTGGAATGCTTTCACTCGAATGGATTATGGACCGGTCTCTCCTACCACCCGCACCCACAACCTGGAATGGCGGGGGTGGGCAGATGCGGCGCGAATTCAGGCCAGTTTTGGCATCCGTATGAATACCGATTATTACCAATATGGCCCTTTGTTTTATGAGGGAGCCCAAAATTGGTTCTACGGGCATTATACCGGTAGTGGACTGCCCATGCGTTTTGCGGACCAGGATGGGCGGATGTTGAATATTTACCAGCAGGTCACCCAGTTTGGGGATGAGTATATTTTAGAAGTGCCCTGGAGCAGCGATGTTATTTTGGGGGCGGCGCAGGGGGTAGAAACAACCACCAATTTTATTCAATCCTCCTTGGATGGGAATTTTGCCGCAATAACAATCAATTGTCATTCCGACCCATTTGACCTGGAGGATACCTACCGGCTGCCTGCCGTTCAACTGCTGACCGGCACCCTGAACGCAGCTTACACGCGGGGGGTGCCGATCTGGAGCGTGCAGCGCTGGTTAGATTTCACCACCATGCGCCAGACCACTCACTTTGAAGGGTGTAACTGGCAGGAAAAGAAGATGGGCTTTGACCTGGTTGCGGGTGAAACTTGCAAGGACGGGTTGTCCTTATTGATCCCTGTCTTGAATAACCAATTGGCGCTGCGAACGGTGAGGGTGGATGGGCAGCCTGCCGTAGTTGAACCCTGGAAAGTTGGCGGGGTAAGTTACGGTCTGGTCAAGCTGGACCCCGGCAGCCATCACCTCGATGCCGAGTACTTCTAACAATCGACCCTGCGCAGACTTTACAATTCTGTAAATCATCCCGGTGGTTTCAATCTCTGGATGGTGGTTACAATGGGGAAAGTAAGACCACCGTTATTCATGTTATATCCTGCTAAATTATCCTGATTTCTGATCTGGCTTCAACCCGTGATTTTGCTGCTCAAGGGTTGGTTATTGGCTGTCAGCCGGAATCCTCAAAAAGTTTGCGTTTCCAGAGGAAAAGCTAACCCCCATTATATTCAGCCTGAATAGGAGAAATATGCATAGAATCTTAAAAAAGATCGCTTTATTGGTTTTTGCTGGTTTATTTCTTTTGCCGGTAATCCCTTACACCAGCATGGCAAAAGCCGCCCCTGGAGATCCACAAAAATTTTATATACCGCTCGTTACGAGCCCGGCTCAACCCTTCACCGGACCCCGCGTAAACCTGCCAATTTTCCCGGTTGCCGCCATCGACACCCCGAATTGGAACCAGGCCGCCATCTTCTGGTTTGGACAGGTCGGCCCTTCCTCCAGCTATGTCGACGTGCGCCTTGCCAGCACCCAGACTGAACTGGCAGTGTACGTCACCGTTTTTGATCGTTTGTTGTGGTATAACACCCAGTCCTCCCAGGGGAATCTTACCCAGTGGGATTCTGCCACTTTATACCTCAGGGCGGCGAATGGCCAAACAACGAACCTGGACGCAGGCAGCTACCGCTTTGACAGCCAGTTCAGCTTGTTTGAATCCAGGTCGAATTACCAGGCTGCTTACCGCGGAAATGGGACTGCCTGGTCCCTTTCGCCTGTAAATTTCACCACCACTGCTGCCTACCGTGGATTGGGCGGACCCAATACTGGAAATGCACAGCGAGGTTGGGTGACCATTCTTCATATCCCCTACACCAGCCTGGGGTTATCCGGTGTGCCCGCTGAGGGCACCGTGTGGAATATTGGGGTGGCTGTGCACAATCGCGACAGCCAGGCCGGCCCACCCCTGGCGGATGAAATCTGGCCCGCATCGATGAACGCGACACAGCCGGCAAGCTGGGCGCAGCTTCGCTTTGGCATCCCCGTTTACACCCCGCCCGCAAAACCGGTTGCCGGCACCACTACCATCCGCAATCTGCTGAATGGTGTAACCGTGCCGGACGGCAATGTCGGCGGGGTAGTGGCGAACCAATGCAGCGGAGATGAGAATTTTATCTGGAATTCCTGGGGGAATGCCAATTATGCCGGACAAACCGGGCTGAACATCCAGAACCAATCCAATGTGGATGATTGGCCATGTTTTTCGAAGTATTACATCACTTTTCCATTAGGAACGATCCCGGTCAATAAGACGATATTGAAGGCTACCCTGGTGCTGCACCAATGGGGTGGCTCTGGCGATGTTCTGGGAGGGCACCCGCCCCAGCCTTCTTACATCCAGGTCTTCACCGTGGGAAAAGATTTTAACCCGGCCACGTTGAATTGGAACAATGGTCCGCAAGCAATGGAAAATGTCTCGGCGGCCTGGGTGAATCCGGAGACCAATTATGACGTTCCCTGGCCAAAGTATGAACGCGATTGGGATATAACCCGCGCCCTGGCGGCGGCTTACGCTTCCGGCCAGCCCCTGCGCCTGGCGATGTATGAGGGCGATTCGGAATTCAACAGTGGGAAATACTTTTCCACTTCAACGGTTCAAGATTGGAATGCAACCGGACGTCCTACGTTAATTATCCAATGGGGTAATTAACAGGGAGCGTCTCTGGTAATTTCACAAATACACCCGTGATCCGCTTTCCGCCATTGTGACCGCAGGTGGAAAGGAGCCAGCGGCCCAACACTTTCGGCTCTTACAACCTGGCAGCCATTTTTTTCTGAATGGTCGCAGCTTTACCCCCCATATACAGGTTCTCCCGTCCGAAATCGGACGGGAGAACCTTTTATTGCCGTGCATGCTGTTTGAAAACGAGAAAATAATTTCCCTTAGGGCAGCCTGGAGATTTTGATGCCCACGTCGTCGGAAAGAGGGGCGGGGAGCGTTAAGGTCAAGCTGCCATTCGAAGTCACGGTTTGAGTTAAAAAGATTGGGCTGCTGGTGGCATAGGTATTCCACCATTCAATTTTGTAGCTGCCCGCAGCCACGTTCGGGATCGTGATCGTCCCGCTCACGGCGGGTACCGCCGGTCCATTGACCACGCGCTTCCAGGTATGCTGGTCGTTCCACACCCATAAGTGCATCCGGCCGTTAACATCGTCGCGCTGACCGACTACTTTTAGCTGTTCATTGGATGCCTGCGCCAGCGAGTCATGGTAATACCCGTTCGCCAACGGTATGCCTGCCATGAAATTGCGATAGGTCAGGAAGTTGCTGTAAATGCTGGGCGGAATCGTCTCAGATGCCCACCAGAAAAGATCCAACATCCCCGAGTCGTTATTTTGTCCCCAGACATTATTATGCAGCCAGATGCCCTGGGTATCTTTGACCAGATCCGGGTTATACGTCTGGTTTCCCACAAAATCGATGCCCGTCTCGCCTCTCACCAGGGGCTTGTGAGCCCCAACCAGGCTGGCCCCGCCAAACACATCGCCATAGGCGTGGTTATACCAGGCCGTATCTTCATCCATGATGGTTGTATCAAATTGACCGATGACCGGCTGGACCTGCCCGTTGGGGTCTATCAGCTGCACATCGTCGATCCAGGCCTTGCCGCCTGTCCCATTGCTGTTTTCGATCAGCAAATTCAGCTCATGCGGCTTATCATCCGCCAGCACGATGCGCACGCTGGCTGGCAGCTGGTTTCCGTTTTGGTCGCTGGTGCTCGAAAACTCGGTCCAGTTGAAGCTGCCTGCTGGCGAAGCACACACAAAATCTTTGCCTTCGCTGTTGGAAGGCACGATCCCTTGCGCGCCTCCGTTAAACAGTCCTCCATCCAACTGCCATCTCACCCGCAGCATGCTGCCGCTGCCAGCGTACGGGCAGTTGGCCGTTAATCCTTCGGCTTTCATCCAATATTTGATGACCCATTCCCCCGGCCCCCGGATCACGATCCCGCGCGGCACAATGGTAGTGCTCACCGGGTCGGCCCCGTTGACCACCACCGAGGCGCTGCCCGAATGCACGTATGCCGGTCGGGTCTCGATCATATTCGATGGCAGAAAGGAGGCTGTCAGCCCCCAGCCCGTTGAAATATAGGCATGCAGATCCACGTAGTCAATATCTGCGTAGAGCGGGTTCGACCAGAACTCCATGTTAGGGAAGGAAGACCAGAACGAGGTTGTTACCATGTGGTGCGACGGGTCGTTTTGGTGAAAATATTTTGCCATCGCTTCGGCCGCTTCATAATGGCGCCCATCATAGGGATCGCCCTCGTTGATATATTCAAACGAATGCACCGCCGGGCTGTATCCCCAGCGGGCGATGATATAGCGCCACCAGGCTTGCTCCAGCCAGCGGACCTTGGTGCCGGGCGCAGCATAAAAGTTGTCATTGCTTCCGGTCAGGGACATTTTTCCATCGGCACTCATGTGATTTCGAATCCATTCGTTCTTCTCGTCGATCACCAGCTTCAGGTATACGCCATGCGCTTCGGCGGATTGGATGTATAGATCCCATTGGGCGGCGTTCATCGGGTCAAAGTGCTCGATCGTATTGGCATAAGGTTGGCGCAGAACGTCCACGCGGGCCGGGTCATTGCTGCGGTACATGTGGACTTCGTCAATATAGATCTGGCCGGCACTGGCATTCTCGCGCGTCAAATACAGGTTTCCCAGCCACGAATCATTCGCGCCAGTCTTATAACTGCCCGTCACCGTGATCCACCCCGTACTCCCTGTTACCGGTGCGGTGATGCGCGTCCCGGTTCCAGTTTTCACGCAGTCTGTTCCCAACCAGTCGCCCTGTTTGATCACAAACCCGTAATCCCCACCGCCAGCAGCCGGTCCGCTGACCCCGCTTACTTTTACCCGGGCGGTCACGGTGTAAGTTGTGTTGGGTTCAACGGGAACCCCTCCCTGCCAGAAATCAGCAAAAAGACACGGGTTTTCATTGTCCAGCCGCATGGATACTGCAGCGCCGTTATAGGTATTGGCAATGTCGAAACTTGTTCCAGGCAGATAGGCATCCTGTTCGAGAAAATTAGATGCCCACGAAGTCCACTGCGACCCATTCATCCCAGACCCGCTGAGCCAGACCCGCATGAAATCCATCTGGTTTTGCTGGTAGCCGGTCATTTTTTGTTCCACACTCTGGCTGTCGCTGAACCCGTCGTTAAAACCTACGCCCACAAAGGGTGTCCCATCTTGAAACTGGAAATAACGGCTGTCCGTGGGACTTACCTTGATAAATCCTTTCGCTGTAATCGGATTGCTGGATACGGCCCCCACCGAGAAGCTGTTCGCGTTTTGCCCCAGTTCAGGGTAATAGATCAATCCCTGGCTGTCCTGTACGCTCAACCGGTACTGCCAGGTCCCCGCTTGCTGTGGGGCAAAACGCACATCCCAAACCGGCGCCCCGGCCGGGGTGAAATGATCTTTCCCATTGACCACGGTGTGGGTGTACGGCTGGTACAGGAATCCGGGTTGGGTGATCGTCGTTTTCCAGTTATCTGAAGAAAATAGCCCGTTCACGGTCACCCCTATCCCTGATTGCACGCCGACCGGCGGGTTCGGGTCATAGGGCATATCCAGGTTCTGGGCATTCGTTTGCACGTTAAACTGCAGCTCAAAGCGGTCATAGACCGCCGGATGGGCTGTCAGCAGGTTAAGACCGAAGATTCTGCCATCTGATGGCGAGGCTGTAGGAGTCGCCGAAGGAACGGCGGTCGGTCTGGCCGTTGCTGTGGGGGTTGGGTTGGGCGCTGCCGAGGTGTCTTGTAACGGGGATGAGAAGATTTTGCGGATGAGCGGCAGAAATTGTTTACAGATATTAGGCAGTCCCCCGGGGGGTGGCGGGGTGGATGTAACGGTCGCTGTAGCAGTTCGGGTCGGCGTTCGGGTGGCTGCGGGTTTAGAACTGGGTGTGGCCGTTGGATTGACCCCGGTACTGCCGTAGCGGAAAACGGATAAATCGCCGCCGTTGCCTTCGACGACGATCAACCCATCGCTGGCATACGTGTAGCGAGGCAGGAGGCCTTCGCTGTAGGCGGAGGTGGAAGAGGGGGTGGGCGGATCCATCGTGTTCCAGTAGACCCAGAACCCCGGACCGTTCCAAAACCTGCCGTCTCCAAACAGCGTCAGGCCGCAGGTCGTCTGGTGGGTCGTTGGATTAAAATTTGAACACGCAACCTGCCGGCGGATCACGGTTGGATGGGCCTGGGATGAGATAGGATTGGCGGCCGTGAGCCCCAACCCGGCAGAACGGTCGAGGATCCTGGTGCTTTCGCTGGCACCCCAATGGGCGTGGAACAGGGTGTTTCCTGCCATGGTGAAGGGGGTCTGCTCGTCCGTGATTTTCACATTCGAATTCGGAAAATCTACATAGCGCATATCACCGGCCTGCAGCCCGGGGACCGTGGTGGCGTCCAGCACCATCTCGCCCATGTGCGAATCCCAGCGCCCGTCCGGTGGGCTTCCCTGCCCGCTGCGAAACGGGATGTAGGCTATTTCACTGCCATCCGTCGTAATTTTCACCACCGGCATCGGGCCTGATTCTAAATACAGGGTCGCTGACCCATTGGGACGGTACTCCACCCCGCCATACCCTACCGCCGGCACAAATTTTTGGCTGCCGTTGGCCAGATCCAGGGCAAATAAATTCTCCAGGGCGCCGTTATTGGCTTGCAGCAGGCTGCGGATGTCGGCATTGGTCTGCGGGTATACCCCGCCGCCCGAAGTTCCTTGCTGGTTGCCGCTCCATAAAGCGTCTGCTCCCAGGTTCAGCCTTACAAAAACTACCCCGTGCTGGTCAGCCACCACCGGCCAAAAGCCTTCAAAGGTATATGGCGCCTGGGCAGTATGGCTGGTGGGTTTGACCTTCCATTGGGCGACCCCGTCTGACGCGCGCACGGCATGGACGGAAAGGTCGGCCGTGCAAAATATTACCAGCCCGGAATTCGACGAATAGGCGGCAGGGGTAGAAACATTGGCGCCGGCGGTGTATTTCCAGGCCTGGCTCATCGTAGCCGTGTTCACCTTGTGCAGGTCTCCACTGTCTGTCAGCACATAAGCGCTGGTCCCTACCAGCAGCACAGCCTTATTTAACCCTCCCCCGGCGTTGTACGTCCCCAGGATATTTCCTGTCCCGCTGTCTATTTTGTACAGGCTGCCGTTGGCTCCCCCGGCGTAAAGATACCCGGTTTGAGGATCGTAAGCCGGGGTCGCATTAAATGCCGGGGTACTCAGATGCCAGACCTGGCCTCCATCACTCTTGCGCAGGGCAAACAGCCCGGTCGAGCCTGCCGGAACATAAACAAAATTGCCCCCGGTAACCGTGTGGGCATCTGGCGGGGCATTGTAGGTGTGTCCGCCTGCGCCGCCGTTGGCATCCGGCCCATTCCAGGACCACGCCAGAGTCCAGGGCTCTGCCGGCTCATCGAAGGTAAACCCTGTGCGCTGAGCGTCGTGGGCTTCCTGAGTCCACTCGGGATTGGAAGAGGCATAGACCACATTACCATTTTTGGGCCAAATTAATGCGGACAGTAAATTTTCAGATGAAGTACACGTAAAATAGAGGATTCCAATCATCCCCAGGATGACGATAGTGGCGGCAAAAGCTACCAATGTGAAAAGCCGAAGAATTTTACCTTTGCCCTGTGAATTTCTATTCAATATCTACTCCAATATTTTTGATCTTTAAGTTTCTCTATGAATAACCCGGCGATTGTTCTTAGTTCAGGCAGTCTGGGAC
The DNA here is from genome assembly GCA_963743005.1 of uncultured Chloroflexia bacterium. GTDB lineage: Bacteria > Chloroflexota > Anaerolineae > Anaerolineales > Anaerolineaceae > CAVUNY01. The sequence continues at coordinate 38,051 of CAVUNY010000005.1, forward strand.
CGCATCAGGGAAGGTTATTTCAATAATTAAGGAACAATCCTAAAAAACAACGGTTTTTAGGTTCTTGAAATTTTTTTTGGATTGAAAGTTTATGTTGAATGGATCAGACTGCTATTTGTAAGATCGATATGCGTAAGAGCCTGCCTGTAGGTAAGTCTATTTATATTGTGAAACCGCAACCATAACAGTAAGAAATGACCCATTTACAATAGCATTATAAGTTCTTTACGCTCACCGGAACTGTGCGGCTAAAATTACAATAATGAAAAGTTTCACGAACCCGGTTCAGCACATCGAAATATACCAATCCTACTGGCACCTTACAAAAATAATAAGATAACTCAGGTATTATTCGTGCTAATATATTAAGCGGCAATTAGATATATCAAAACAGCAATCTGCGTCACATAACCATAAAAAACAACTTTTTTGCCAGAACAAATGCTTCACGCGGGAATTTATCGGGGATTTTTTGCTTTTTGACTCCGGCTATCTGCTCACTAAACTGGAAAAGGATGCCTCCGAAGCTTCCTCGGCACACGATTGCGGATCGCCGAACTGAACGTTTTAGCCAGGCGCCGCCTCCAGCGGCTGGGGATGAAGGCATCGTCGATATGTGCTGGACGGTCAGTTTTCCGTTTATAGATTTTTAATAGATTTTGTTAGGGACGTAGATAGCTCCTATCAAATAGAATAATACTCTAGTAAAAGACATGATCTGGCGCACTATAGCTGTCCCGAGCACCGGCACAACAACGGACAACTTTTTTAAAGGTTCTGGAGGATCAAATTCGAACATTATCATTTACCTGGTCGCTGCTGTGGTAATCGACGAATATTTTTTTTGCCTGTGACTGCTGAGGGGGATGGCTATCAAGAACTTATCGCAGAATTTGTTTTGGGACTGTCTAAATAGATTTTTTTAGAAAGAACTCAAATTTTCCGGTAAAATTTTTGATAGGAATAAATTTACCAAGGAACACAAAATGAAAAAAGTACTGGTAGGTATGCTTGTTCTTGCCTTGTTGTTTGGCTGGTTTGAGGCCAAACCTGCGCTTGCTTCAACGACGAGTTTTCAGGTCAGCAGTTCTGCTGATGCCTTAAATGAAGATGGCGCCACGATTACGTCGGGCGCCAGTTCCATCTGGCTGGGTAACGGAAGTTCGGCGACTGCCAGTTATACCGGCATACGCTTTACTAACCTGGCCATCCCGAATGGGGCGGTAATTACTTCAGCCAAATTAAGTGTTTATTCCACCCAAAAACAATGGATCAGTATCAGCATGAGCATGGCGGGCGATTTGTCTGTGAACAGCCCGGCATTTTCGACCACCAATAGGCCCTCGCAAAGAGGGTTGACCACCAATAAAGTAGATCATAGTTCGAACGTGTCCTGGTCAGCCAACACCTGGTACACTTTGGATGAAATGGCCCCTGTCGTGCAGGAGATTGTTAATCAATCCGGCTGGCAAAGCGGCAACAGCCTTTCCATCATCTTAAAAGGCACCGGGCGCAGTTGGGGCAGAAAAATTGTGGCCGCGTGGTCTTCGTCTACGAATAACGCGCCCAAATTGGAGATAACCTATACCGGCTCTATGCCGAGCGCTACGGCTACAACCCAGGCCAATACGCCTACGCCCGCGTTCACTTCCACCTTCACCAGCCTGCCACCCACTGCAACAAAAACTTATACGGCCACCGCCGTGCTTCCTACCTCCACATCCACTCGTACCGCCACTGCCGCACCCCCAACGGCTACAGCAGTGCCTCCCACAGCCACAGCCGTGCCCCCAACAGCTACATCAACTCGTACGGCCACAGCATTGCCTCCAACGGCCACGGCAACCTTGCCCGCCGCCACTTCGACCCCGGTTTTACCCACCCCCACCCCTGGAGCAAGCAACTCTATTTCATTTCCGATCGGGTCAGGCTGGGCGGATGTAGTCCCGCATCAATTTGTGCGCACGGCGGATGACCGGGTCTATTTTTTTGGAGGAAAAGGCGAATCATCAGCTCTCCTGTATGTTTATTGGACCCAATCCGGCGGGCTGCCAAATACAGGCAGTGATTTTACAGGATCTGCGCCAATCAATAATGGCTCCAACATCTTTTCCACGGCTGCCGTGTACGACGGCTCCAGAATCATCCATGTTTTGACGAATTCAGCGGACGGAAAGATTATTGACCGTCCCTTTGACACCTCGACAAATCAATTCAAGACGGCCAAAGTCCTGGATACTACCGGCGGGACCGTCAGCGGGTACTACATCGGAACCGCAGGGATCACCGGCATGTCAGACCAGAGCGGGGTGATCCATGTGGCTTACTGGAATGCCAGCAACCATATCCTATATAGAGCGTATACCTATAACGTCGCTCAAGATGTGCTGACTCAGGTGGATGGCCCCACCCAGGTAGATACCGGCGGCGCGGCCAATCACCCCGTCCTGGCGGTTTCTCCGTTGGATGGTTCCGTAACCGTGGCCTGGGTTTCGCAGGCCACTAACCCGGCCAAAATTCTCGCCAGGACGAAGACTTCCGGCGTTTGGGGCGGCGTTGAAACCGTGAGCAGCGCCCCGGTGTGGACCAGCGCCAACTCCGGGATCAACATAGATCAGGGACCCAGCCTGATCATCTCACCCGATGGCACCAAGCATCTGGCCTATATTGAGAACTGGCGCATGTCTGCGCCATACGACTATGGTCGCATCCATTATGTGACTTACACTGGCTCTGCCTGGTCCGACCAATATATCGGATCTTATACTCACGACCCGGCCGTGGCCATCGATTCAACCGGGAAAATAACCATCCTGGGGCACGGCTATCCGTTGAACACGGCCTGCACCTCCATAGATGATCTATGTATCTACCAGCGAAACAGCAATGGAACCTGGGCTACGCCAGTATTGTTCCGTGCTCACCAGGGGACGCAAACCTTTGATACATCCGTATCCGTCAAGTGGTCGGTGGTTGGTTTCAACCGCCCCGAAACAGTTGAATTCTTCTTCGCGGATGCTGGCGCCGGATATGATAATCCAATCCTATATTACGGCAGGATTGGATCGAAGTAAGGTTCTATTAAATTTTGAGGCTGTCACAAGACAGCCTCGGCCGAAATAAGTTTGAAATCATCCCACCTGGAAATGCAGTTCGCCCGTCAGGTTTCCAGGTGGGATGTTTATTTATTGGAGATTATGACCTCGCGGTAAACTCATTGACTGCCTGGACGATCGCCAGCAGGTCTCCGTTGCTGAGGCCCGGATGGACGGGCAGCGACAATACTTCGCTGGCAGCTTTTTCAGCCTGCGGCAGGGAAACACCATAGCCTAACTCATTACGGTAGAAAGACTGCTGGTGAACAGGGACCGGATAGAATACCCCCGTCCCGATGCCTTTCTCGTGGAGGTGGGCCAGCATGGCATCCCTGCGCTGTGAACCAACGCGGATCGTGTATTGGTGAAATACGTGGGTATAGCCTTCCGGAACATTGGGCAGACCCACGCCGCACAGGTTATCCGTTAAAAAGCGCGCATTCTGAATGCGCGCGGCATTGAATTGGTCCAGTTTCTTGATTTGCGCCAGGCCAATCGCTGCCTGGATATCCGTCATCCTGAAGTTATACCCCAATTGGTCGTGGTAATAACGCACCCGCATGCCGTGCTGGCGTAGAAGGCGGCTCTGTTCGGCAATGGTCTCATCGTCCGTGGTGATCATTCCCCCCTCGCCGGTGGTCATATTCTTGGTGGCATAAAAGGAAAAAGCGCCTGTGCCAAACGAGCCGGCTTTTTTCCCCAAGGTTTCTGCCGCGTGGCTCTGGCAGGCATCTTCAATCACTGCCAGCCCATGCCGGCTGGCGATCGCCTGGATGGCATCCATGTTACTGCACAGCCCAAACAGGTGGACGGGCATTATCGCCCGGGTAGCCGGGGTGATGGCCTTTTCGATTAACGCCGGGTCCATAGTAAAGGTCTGGGGATCAATATCTACAAAAACCGGGCGCGCGCCGGCATACAGGATGCTGTTGGCAGAGGCGATAAATGTGAAAGGTGTGGTAATGACTTCGTCGCCTGGCCCGATGCCGTGCGCTAACAGGGCCAAATGCAGAGCGGTGGTACCCGAGGTGGTCGCCACGGCATACCGTGTCCCACATTTTTCAGCGAAGGCTTTTTCAAACGCCTCCACCCGCGATCCCTGGGCGAGCATGCCCGACTCTAGTACGTCCAGAACTGCCTGTTTTTCTTCAGGCCCAATCATTGGTTTTGCGATGGGAATCATGGAATTATCCTTTATTCTTTCACCGGGATCTTGACCGTTGCTCCGCAAACGTGGCATTGAGCTAAAAGGAGGTCCTCAACGCGTGTCGTTTCGGTCAAAGGGCTGCCGCATGGACAAACATAGCCATGGCTGCGGGCCGGGTTGCCGTAAACCAGGGCGTAATCCGGCACACTGCGGGTCACCACACTGCCTGAACCAACCATGGCCCACTGCCCAATGGTCACCCCGCACACGATCGTCGCATTTGCGCCAAGAGACGCGCCTCTGCCGATCAAGGTCCGGGTCAGCAGCCAATCATCCGCCGCCTTCAAACTCCCATCGGGATTGATCGCCCGCGGGTGGAGATCGTTTGTAAAACAGACGTGCGGGCCAATGAAGACCCCATCTTCGATGGTTACCCCGTGGAAGATTGAAACGTAGTTTTGAATCTTAACCTGGTCGCCGATGCAAACCCCGGCATCAATGTAGACACCCTTGCCAAGAATGCAGTTTTTCCCGATTTGGGCGCCTTCGCGCACCTGAGAATGATGCCAGATGCTCGTGTTTTCGCCGATGAGCGCCTGGGGGCTGACTTCGACGGTGGGATGAATTTTAATCATCATGATGTACTCTTTTATTTTATGAAGAATGCAGCTAATTTTTGTTCTGCTGGATCGAGGCGATCTTTTCTTGCGCTTTCGCCTTTTCCTTCAAAGTTTTCGCAGAATATTCGGAATAGTAATACGGCACATAAGACCGGTAATTGCTGGCATAGCCTGCCAGACCCACCGGGATACAGTTCATCACAGAGCCAAGAATATTTCCTCCGGCTTGCTCGACTTGTTCCACGGTGATTTTTGTGGCTTTTCGCCGCGTGTGCTCGGGTTTGATGACCAGCACCAACCCATCCATACTGGGTGCAAGACGGATCGCATCGGATACGATCAAGGGTGGGCTGTCGAAGATGATGATGCTGGCTAACGCCTTCAGGTCATTGACGATTTTTTCAATTTTTCCTGGCTGCAGCAGTTGATCCAATAAGTCGGCCTGGTGACCGGTGGTAAGGATGTATAAGGAACTGCTTTTCCAGCGCTGGACAGCTTCCCAGGCCTCAACCTCACCGTTTAATACTTCGCCTAACCCAACCTCGTTTTCCAAACCGAAATAGTTGTGCACGTTTGGTTTACGAAAATCGGCGTCTACCAGGATTACGTTTTTTCCTTCATTCAAGTAACTGGCTGCCAGGTTTACGGCCACAGAGGTTTTTCCATCCCCGGGTTCGGGGCTGGTAATCATTATGGCTTTCGGAAGAATCTTAACATCGGCCAGCTTTAGATTGGCGCGCATCGTGCGAAAAGCCTCTGCCATCAAAGAATGGGGATTCAGAGCCACGTAAGGGCTTTTCTTAAATTCCTTATTCATTTTGGCAAAATAACCAACGATCGGGCGGTTAATATATTTCATCACCTCTTCAGGGGTTTTCACCGAATCATCGACGAATTCCAGGAGGTAAGCTGCCCCAACTGCTAAAACCAATCCAATCAGGCCGGCAAGCACAATGATTACCGGCTTTCCGGGCCCTACGGGTTCGGTGGGAATTGAGGCCGCTTCGATGACCTTTAAGATATTTGTGGCGCCGCTTTGAGAGTTGGACAACAGGTTGGCATAGGTGGTTTGCATGATGGTCAATTTGGCCTGTAAGCCTTGAATTTCATCCTGCAGCTGGGCAATCTCATGGGCGCTGCTCAATTTGCCTAAGTCATTTTGTTTTTGCGTAATCTGGTTTGTGGTGTCGACAATATTTTTCTGGGTCAGCGCCAGTTGGGAGCTCACAAAATCCTGGCGGCTGGCGGTATCCGATTGGGCGCTGCCAGGGCTGAGATTGATCATTTGATTGGCCAGTTCGTCGGCGACTCGCGCCGCGCGCACGGGGTCAGTGTCGTTCACCTCAATTTGGATGAACTGGCTGTCGGCCATCGGCTTGATCGTATAATCCGGGAGCCAGGTCATGTCCAGGGCTTTCATGGTCGCAGCCTTAATCGGTCCTTTATTGCCGATACTGGCATACAGGTTGCCTAACTGCTGGCCCAGGTAAATTTCGTTGCTGGATGGATTTGGATCAAAAATAGACCGCCCGATCAACAGCGTGGTGCTTGAAAGGTAAGTGGGCGGTTGGTTGTGGACGATCAAAAAGCATGAGCCTGCGGCTAACACGCCAGACAATACAATCAGCCACCACCATTTCAGAATAGGGGCAAAGTACGACTTTATTTCCATAGTTTCACCGTTTCTTGTTAATCATATTAATCGAAAGGAAGGCAGCGATGGTGGTTAAGAAGGACAGGTCGCATTCGGTATATGCTTCGGAATTATTCCGGGTAAGGGTCAATACCCCAAAAACATTTGTCTGGCTGCTCAGCGGAACGCTTATCGCGGAGCGCGGGCCATTATCGGCGTTATCCCACTGGCTCACTACCCAACGCGGGTCGTTGCGGGTATCCGGCACAATCACACCCTCATCATGTTCGATCACCCAACCTGCCAGACCTTGCCGGAGGATTTCAATGATTTGATGCGGCGCCCCCGAGCGAACCTTGCCGCCATAAGCCAGAAAACCATCGGTTACGCTGCCGTCACTCCCCAAAAGAAGGATGCTCCCGCTGCTGGCCCTGACAGAATCTACCAGGCTTTGCAGCACGCGCTGCAAGGTGTCGTAGTTCGGCAGGGTATCGATAAACGCCTGTGATGATTGGATGAATTCTCTGGCCTCATAGGATATTTGTAAGTTGGCTTCAAATCCATTAGACTGTAAAGATAAGGGCTGATAATTTTCCAGGCGAATTTGGGGCTGGTTGAAGAGCGCGCTTATCTCGCCCTGCTTAAGCATGGCTTCCATCCTGGTTTCCTCTTTGATTGCCGAGACAACCATGTGTTCGATCATCATGTGAATGTCTTCAACCTGTTCGATGCGGTTACTGGGGATATGGATATGTAACTGTGCCAGGGAACCCAATTTGCCGCCATCAAAGCCGGTCAGCCCAATGGTGGTTGCGCCTTTTTCGTTTGCCAGAGAAATGGCATTCAGCACGTTCTTTGAATTTCCGCTGGCAGAAATACCGATGACCACGTCATTGCATTGGACGGATGCGGCAAGCTGCTGCGAAAAAATATTTTCATATCCCTCGTCGTTGGCGTAGGCGGTGATCGAAGCAACATTATCGGTCAACGCGAAAGCCCTGAAATGAGGCTGGCCTTCGGTGCGGGTATTTTTCCCAAGATCGGCGACAAAGTGGGAAGCGGTGGATGCGCTTCCTCCATTTCCCATGGCAAAGACCTGGCGGTCGTTGACTCGCGCTTCCTTCAACAGCCCGATCATTTTTTGAATGTGGTTTCTGGGTATCATGTCCAGAGTAGAATGTAAATCCTGTAAATAGCCTTGTATGTGATCCATTGGTCCCTCCAATATAATTGCAGATTGTTATGAAACGGTGATTTTTTTGGCGAATAATCGCTGATATAAAGAAGAGATGCTCTCACCTTCGCGAACCAGACCGATGACCCCCAAAATATTTGAGAAGGTGAATGAAATGAGATGGGCTAATAACGCAAATGCCAGCCCTTTTGCCGGGTCAACACCCAGCAAAGATAAAGCTCCAACGGTAAAACCTTCGAAGACGCCCAGCGCGGCAGGCGCCGAGGGAACCGCAGCACCCAGGGCAGCCGCGCTCATCACAAAACCAACCCACCATAACGGGGCCTGGGGAACCAGGCTGCGTAAAATGATGAACTCTTCTAAAATGATTGCCCCCCAGCTCAGCAGCATCATTCCCAAACTGATCGCGAAGAATTCCGGCCGGGTTAAAACGGCAAAACCGTCTAAAACAGCGCCCAGTTTTGGGGTAACCCATTTATTGATAAATTCAAAGCGATTTCCTAACTTTGTCACCAGGCCTTGCACCCGGTCCCGATATCGCGCCATCCAGTAAAGGACAAACAAACCCAGAATGACGAGGCCCAGAATACTGATTGCCAGCGGGCGAGACGAATCCATATTCAGAACCAGGGGGATCGTCCCCAATACCAGACTGGCCGCGATGGCCATATCATAGGCGCGTTCAACTACGATCGTAGAAAGCACCCTGAATACCCCTAACCCTTCGTCCCTGCCAAGCAGCGCGGCCCGGCCCAGTTCACCCACCCGTAAAGGTAGCAGGTTATTCAATAAGTACCCCTCACAGAGCACAAATAGGACGCGGGTAAACGGCGCTTTGCGTTGAAGTAAAGTCTGCCAGCAAAAAGCCCTGAAAACCAATGAAAGTAAATATAGGGCGATGACCAAAAATAATGAAGCCGGGCTGACCAGGGCCAGCGCATCGCTAAAACTTTGCAGTTTGACATTCCGCAGTACCAGCCACAATGCCACAACACTGATTAATAAACCAGGCAGCCATCTTTTAAAAGTCTCCCAAACCATATTTGGGGTTGCGCTTTTCATGAATCCTCCAGAAGAATGATCGTTCACCATAAAGCCTGAGCGATTGGGCAACGATGTGTGTTTGTTACCTGCGATAATTAAAAATTACTTTGGAGCCATCTTGTTCAAGATGGAAAGGCAGCTCGCGCATGCCATGCAGAGCCTCACGCACTGCTTCCTGGCGCCCGCGCGGGCAGTAGAGCAGCAGGAACCCGCCTCCCCCGGCGCCGGTTATTTTTCCACCCAACGCCCCGGCATTCCGCGCGGTTTCATAGATTTCATCGATCGCGCAGTTGCTGATCTTGCTGGCAAGCTGCTTTTTCAATGTCCAGCTCAGGTCCAGCAAATGCCCGATCACGTCCGGGTTCCCTTTTTGCAGTTCATCCCGAGCCTGGTAGGCCATCCCTTTAAGCTCGCGTAAAATTGGCAGCCGCTGCCCGATGTTGGCCTGTTGTTCTCCAAGGATCGAACCGGCCTGGCGGGTGGCGCCGGTGAAAAATAGCATCAAGTTTTCATCCAGGTGGCGGAACAGGTCGGGGGTCAGGTCTACGCGGGAGATGGTAATCTCATTATCTGGTTTAAATTCAATAAATCTAAAGCCGCCGTAAGCGGCGATATATTGATCCTGGTATCCGATGGGCTTCTTCAGGATGTTGACCTCGATCTCACAGGCTTCATGGGCCAGGCGTTCCGCGGTCACATTTTCACTTTGATAGGTGTACATGGCGTGCAGTGAACCCACGGTGACCGTGCTTGATGAGCCCAACCCGGAACCGGCCGAAGGAATATCACCCATGGTGGTAATTTCTACCCCGGAGGTGATCCCGGTTTTGGTCAGGGATTCACGGATAAGATCGTGTTGGATTTCGGAGACCTGGTCTACCATCTCGGTGATGGTATAGCCGATGCGCAGATTGTTGTCGAAGCGGTTCTTGATGGTGACAAAGATATATTTATCGATAGCCGAAGTTAAAACGCAGCCGCCTTCAGCGCAAAAAAAGTCCGGAAAATCCGTGCCGCCCCCAAATAAACTGATCCGAAGTGGTGTCTGAACGATAATCATGCCATTCCCTGTGTCTTCAACTAATACGCCCCTTTGCCTTTTATCGCGGCCGGGATGGTGCGCACCAAAAGATTGATATCCAGCCAGACCGTCCAATTGCGGATGTAGTACATATCCAGGCGCACGCGTTCCTCGTAAGAGACATCTGAGCGTCCGCTGACCTGCCATAAACCGCTGATCCCCGGCCGGATGGTGAGCAGGTTCGTCCCCCACTGCTGGTAACGGGGCATTTCCTCGGGGGATATGATGCGCGGGCCAACCAATGACATCTGGTGCATGAGCACGTTAAACAATTGGGGCAGCTCATCCAGGCTCAATTTGCGCAAGATCTGGCCCATGCGCGTCACCCGCGGATCTTTTTTGAGTTTCTGGTTCAACGCCAGCTCTGCCTTTAATTCGGGCGATTTTTCCAGGATTTCATCCCCATTGACGTACATCGTCCGGAATTTATAGGCGTCAAATGTTTTGCCGTTCACCCCCATGACTTTCCGGCGATAGATGATCGGCCCGGGTGAATCCAACCTGACGATAGCGGCGATCAAGAGCATGATCGGTGTGATCAGGATCAGGCCGGGGATCGTCAGGCCATAATCCAGGATGGTCTTTAAAATTTTGTCGATGCCGGTCAGGCGGACTTTATTGATCCTCACCAGGGGTACCGATGCCACTTCCCGTACCTGCACGCTGGTGGTGATCAGCTCGTAAAGGCCGGAGGAGAGCCGAACATTGATTTGACTTGACAATCCGTACTGCTTGAAGATATCCACCATGGTATCTCGGGTGATGGCGCTGGTCACCAGGATGATCTCTTCGCAATTTGTAGCCTGGATGATATCGTTCAGCTTGTTCAAACCGCCCAACAGCGGGGGGACAGCATGGGCGCCGGTATGGGCGCCTTGCTCATCGCCCACAAACCCCAGGATATTCATTCCGGAGTGCGCCCGATCGGCCAGCTGCTCTGCCAGCATCATCCCTTCTTCATTGGCCCCCACGATCAAAGTAGGTGAAAGAAAATGCCCCGAGCGCCTCAAGGAGTACACACCTCTGCGGATCATAAACCGGCCTGAACAAACCAGTAGGAAGGCAAAGATCCAGGTCGAAACCAACCATCCGCGGGCAATGGCAAAATCGGTGCCGAAAAAGCCGGCCATCACCACCAGCAGAATGCCTATGGTAGTGGATGTGAAAACCAGCGAGTACTCCTGTGTTCCGCCGAGCAGGTTTGCCCGGTTATATAAGCCGGCCAAGGCCAGGATCACAATCCAGATGGGCGTCAACATAACCACTAAATGAAAATAGAAGTCAAAGGATGGGACGATGGCCAATTTGAATATAGGGATTTGCATTTCGAACCTGACAAAATAGGCAACCCGAAAAGCGGCTGCCACCATCAGCAGGTCGCTGGCAATTAATATCGCCTTAAAAAATTTCCACTGGAATTTATCCAGGATGGTTTTTTGGTTTGCTTTGACGGGGTAAGCGTCGTTAGTTTTGTGAATAGTTATGGTATTCGTTTGGGATAGTTCCATGATAAACCTCTTCTAAATAAGCAGTAATTGCATCCCAGCAGTGATTTTCTTCAACGTACTTTCTTCCATTCCGGCCGAGCCTCTCGCGTAGGTCCGGATCGTCGAGCAGTCTCAGGACGGTGCTGGCCAGTTCCGCGGGCGAACCGGCGACAGCTACATCCCGTCCGGCAACAGCCGACAGGGCCGAAACTGCCTGCGGTGTAGAAACGACCGGGGCGCCGCAGGCCATGGCTTCCAGGACCTTATTCTGGATGCCGGTGCCGTAGGTTAATGGGGCCAGGGCCAGGGTAGCGCTTTGCAGATAAGGGCGAATATCCGCGACCGTCCCGGTCACCCGGATGGCCGGGTTTTTGCCCAGGGCCACAAGCTCTTTGGTGGGATCTTTCCCTACCAGACAGAGCTTTATATCGGGGCGTTTTGCCCAGATGAGGGGCATCACCTGGCTGGCAAAGTTCAAACACATGGTAACGTTTGCGTGGTAGCTCATTTTCCCGCTGATCACCAGCGTGTCCGCCGCGCGTCGGATGGTTGCATCGGGTGTAAAAAATTGGGTGTCGACGCCGTTGGGGATAACCGCGATATCCGGGGAATTCTGTGTATCAGGCAGCAAGTCTAAAAAGGCTTTGCGGTCATTCTGCGAAGTGACCAGGATGTGTGAAAACTGGCGCATCAACCGGGCTTCATAGCCTTCCGTTCTGGACAGTTCAAACCGCGTCATCCAACGGCTGAAAGCGCTCCGGCTGTGGACCGAGGCCTGACGGAATAAAAAGCTGATGTTATCCACGCCGTCCCATACGATGGGCGGGAAGGTTTTTTCCCCTGCTTTACAACTCTTGGCATTCAACGCGGTTTGGAGGGAGATCCCATACCGCGCTCCCCGCAGGTGCTCGATATGGATGAGATCGAAAGGCGCTCGATTGTCCCCGGAGTGGTCGAATAACGATCCCAGGCGGCGGGCCAAATCCGGATTCCAGCAGTAAGCAGATTGGAGCGGGTCAGGCGAACTCAGGGCCAGTAAGGAATTGAGATAGGAGCGCCACCGGGCGAGGGGTAAGGCGATGATCTCGTGGCAGTATACTGCCAGATTTTCGATATCCTTTTGATCTTCATTTGTCGTCCACAATGTAGCCAGGGTTATCCGGTGGCCGCGGGCCGATAACGATTTGATCAGGTTAAACGACCTGACGCGCACCGGGTTGGGAACATAAGGGACAATAAATAGAATTCGCATTGGCAAGGGGGTCAACAAGATTAGCGGTAGCGTTTGAAAGCAAACACGATCAAGCCAATTACAAAAATCACGACGGCGGTTGGAGCGATGGACTTGACGAAGATGGTGACGTAATCGCTCTCGCTGTAGGTGGTCTGCGTCTGGATTTTTTCGGCCGGCGCCAGGGTGGGGAGTGGATCGATCGCGGACACGACCTGGGTGATCGCTGGGGTGAGGCTAATAGTATCCATCGCGGTCGGCGTTGTGGAGAAGGTCGGAATTACGGTCGGCAGGGCCGGGGCGTCTAATTGCTTGCGGGTGTACCAGATGCGGTAATGAGCATTATCTGAATTCCAGATGTTCGCCTGGTCTCTGACAAACCAGACTAAATTCAACACATTGCCGCCGCTGATCGCTGCCCTGGGCCATTCGGGAACATCGCCGTTGAATTTCGTTACGATATCCGCATCCGACCACGAATCATTCTTCCAGGTCAGATGAAGCACATCCAAATTGCCCGGGGTAGGCGTCAGAGAGGGATCGGTCGGGGCCGGTGTGGGTGTCCCACTGCCCTGCAATTGGCCGATGAGCACCAGATGGAGGATCCCGCTGCTGTCTGTAACCATGCTGTAATCATCCAGTTTCGACGGATAGGAATCCCACGATCCGGTGATGCCGTCGATGGGGGTTGGTTTGGACCAGGTTTTTCCGTCGTCGCTGGATTTTTGAAAATCGACGGTGTTATCCGGCAGGGCCAGCCAGGCTGTGACCAGGTTGCCTTTACTGTCCAACCCGATCGTGATGTCTTTGGCTTCATCGACGCTGGCTGGCGAAAGCGTGGTAGATTGGGTCCAGGTTTTCCCAAAATCAGAAGAAGCGGCGAATTTTACGACACTTGGGCCGGATAACTGTCCTAACCCGCCGCCATTGCCGGATTCCCACACCGCGAAAATTCCGCCCTTATCATTGGCGACGACCTGCGGCTTGGCTGCCCCGGTCCCATCCGCGGAGATATCCTGGGGATCCGACCAGGTGACGGCGTTATCCGTCGAGACACGGTGGAACAGGTGGTAGCATTGGGTGCAGTTATTCGAAACCACATTTTCGGTGTAAAAAAGGTGAAGCTGGTTGTGAGGATCCTGGAGGATCCGCGAGAAGTAGGCGATCTGGTTTCCATTTAACTTTTCGGGCTGCATCCAGGCCGCGGCCGAACCGGCAGTGGCAACGGGTGCGCGGGTGAAATACAGTGTGCTGCTGACGTAGCTGAGATTGAGGTAACCGTTCGCGTCCACCCAGAGGGCCGGGCGGGTAGCTGCGCTGTCTGTCCCGTTCTGGGGAACCGCGGCAATATCGTTAATTTTTGACCAATTGACGCCATCGGCGCTCGAGGTATAAAGGACGGTATCGAAGCCGCTTGTTCCAGCCGCCCAGGCGACATGCACCTGGTTCGTTGAATCGCTCACGATATCCGGAAACCAACTCGTTACCTGGGGTGCAGAAATGCTGGCAGGTGTGCTCCAGCCGCCGGCCTGCGGATTAATAAAGCCGGGTGCTGCGGCGATTTCCAGGAATATTGTTAATAAAGCAAAAAGAGAAAAAATAATTCTCTGATGATTAATTCTTTTCATTTTCCATCTCTCTGGACAGCAAATATCATCACACTATCATTAGAAAAAACCGCCTTCAATCCGGGCAGCTCACTTATGGAGGCCCCCCCGGCGGCAATTTCTGCGGGACCATCGAAAACAAAATTTGCATTGCTTTGCTTCAGAATTTCTTCGCGCTGAGCGCTGCTGGTTTGCGCCATGTAAAACGTGTTCACCGCCTCATTCTTGGCAAAATAATCGAGCGTCTGGGCCCAATGGGCCAGATAGGCATGTGCGCCGGTCAGCGCCGGGATATATTGGCCAATGGTCAGCGAAGACATCACCACATCATTCGGACCGGCATTTTGATCGAGCCAGTGCAGGGCGGCCATCTCATTATTCGAGAGATAATAGGGATAATCGTGCCGGGCCAGGTCTGTGAACCGCCAGATGAGTAAGTACAGGTTGGTGGGGAGGATCAGGATAATAAAGGCCACGGCTGTAAAGCGTCTGACCGATGCCAGGTTGGCAGTTCGCTTCAGGTTCGCCATGGCGGGGATTATTTTTTGCTCTATGAAGGGTGCAACGTGCTCAAACAACCCTTGCGCCGCCAGGATCCCGATGGGAACCTGCCAGCCGTTTAGCAGGTGGATCTGGAAATCAACCGGCAAATAGATCAACGGGAAAGTAACCAGGAACCAGCCCATCAGGAACAGTTCATTATCCGTTTTCGTGTGCAGCTTGAAAGGATTTCGGCGCAGGACAGTAAAAATCGCCAGGAGAAAAGCCGGCCCCATGAGGATCAGCAGGTGAAGGGGGGTCGGGGTAAAAACACCGGCGTTGCTGAATTGGGCTAAAACTGCCTTCCAGACCGGATCGGCGCTGGTCAACCAGACCGAATAAACGGCAGACGAGCACGACAGCACTCCGATGATGATTCCGCTCCAAATGATGTATGCCGGCAGTTTGCGGTCGCGCAGCGTCAGCAGGACCGCGTAGGCCAGCAGAACGCCGTAGACGGATACCAGGTCATAAGCATGCTGCCAACCCAGGAAGAGCGCCACCAAACCCGCAATAAAAGCGTAGCGGATTTGTTTTTTGGCCTGCCCGCGCATCACCAGGTAAAAAACCACAATGTAACAGGCCGCGGCGATAAAATGTGCATAGCCCAAAATTCCAAGGAAGGTGTTGCCTTCGGCGATAAATACATCCATTGGGAAGAGGATGTCACCCCGGGTGACGTATTTCAGCACTACCAGCGCCCAACCAAACCCGGAAGTAAGGGTGGTGATCAGGAAAGCGGTGCGGCGCTGCGCCTGGTCCTTGAGGAACCAACCGCACAGCAGATAGACCAGACCCAGGAACACAACGGCGGCTGTCACCCGCAGGATTTGGTACATCCAGGCAAAACCCAGGTTGAATGCCTGCCCCAACCGGCCTAAGATCCACCACAGTAAATTGAAGAAAATCGGCTGGTTATATTCGGAGGTCATCCTGTTGGGAACCAGGTTGGCAGAGGTCAGGTCCCGCATCCACGAGAAATATTGGGCATGGTCAGGGACGTCCAGCATAATTCCCATGAAATGCTTGTCAGGCGGCGTGGAAAGATAGCCATACACGTAAGGCAGGCTGGTCAAAACCAGCACGATCGCCAACGTCCAGGTGACGAACCGCAGGTTGGATGAGGCAATTAAAACCGTGAGTCTCGCGGAAGCCCTGGCGATGATGTCGGATTTAGGAGGGATTACGAGAGGGAATTGTTCTCTATTTTCCATTGTGTCGATTTTTGTTTACTGGTGATGGATTGGCCCAGGATAAACCAGGCCAGCGCCACTGAGAGCAGGATGATCGCCAATGGGACCAGGCTGGAGATGCCGTTGAACCCTAAAAGCGTTCCCAGGTTGCGGGCAATGTTACCGGACTGCCAGTTGGGGAAGGCGTAGGCGGCGAAAGGATCGAGGATCGTGTCCGGCGGAAAAGATTGGCCCGCCAGGGTCATACCCCAGGTGCCAGCCAGCGAAAGCAGTGCCAGCACTCCCGCCAGGATGTTCGCCCAGGTTTTTTGGGAGTTTCGGTTCAAAAACATTCCCAGGGGGATGGCCATGAATGGAACAGCCGGTAAAAAGTAGCGCGGCCCAACCGAAAAGCCACCCCACCACATAATTGAAGATGAATTGAAGAGGCCCATCGCCAGGATGATCGCCACGATCACAACCAGTTCCGGACGAAACGCCTTGTTCCGCCACCAAACCACCAATCCCGGGAAGGCCAGCAGCAGCAGCGGTGATAGGATGAACAATCCGCGGAACTGGCTAAACGTTATTCCCCAAAACGCGTCCCAATGGGGAAAGGTGAAACTCATAAAGCCTGTATGGTGCTGGACGGCCCAATCTGCTGAATATGAATAACTGAGGTTGAAAGGCCCCCCAAAAATCAGCGTATTGTAGACCATCCAGATGGACATGACGAGCAGTCCCGTCAGAACTACCCAACCGATCTTCAGCCAGGACCCCTTGCGGATAAGCTGGTAGAAAGTATACAGGAAGAGGATAGCCGCAATTAAAACGACCTGGTATTCGCTGATCACGGCATACCCGATCAAGAACCCGGTCAATAACAGCCTGCCCACCTGGCCGATCTTTTCCCGGTTGAAAGCCAGGCTAAATGCTGCCAATAAAAGCGCCGCGCTGAGCTGGTGGCTGTAAAAATTGTTGGCGTACGCAAAAGCCGGGGTCAGCAGGCCATAGGCCAAAACGGTGAAAAGGCTTGTCCCTGAGGAGACCTGCATCTTGCGCAGCAGGCGGTAGAGCAGCAGGGCCAGTAAAAGAGTGGGGAGGGTTGCCACCAGGTAAGTGACCGCTACCTGTGAAATCGCAATCCGCAGCTTGTCTTCGGATACGCCCGTTCCACTGGTATTGAGCGTGGCCTGAAAAGCGGAGTTCGTCGAAAGGCGGGTCATCAGTGGGCCGAGCACCGGGTTTTGTAAGACCAGGCGCAGCCCGGCGTAGAGTGGGATCCCCAGGAACCCCGCGCCCGGCGGTTTATCGCTGTAAAAATGGTCGCCGACTTTGGCAAAATCAACCGTGTTTTGTACGTAGGGATCGATCTGGAACGTGCCGTTATCCACCACAGCCACGATCATATCCATGCGCGAGTTTGTATTCTGGTCGGCCCAGCGCGGAAGGATGTATAAGTAGCTGATCAGTAAAATCACTGCCAGGATTGTCTGGTTCAGGCGGTCTTGATTTAAAGCCGGGTTATTTTTCATGAGGGGTTAATTCTTGGCGCAGGCCTCGTAAACCAGGTTCACGGGACGGTAGGCGCTGTGAAAATCGTAGTCTTTTTCGATCAACTCTCTGCCATTGCGGGCCAGGGTATTGGCAAAAGCGCGGTCTGCCAGCAGCCGCAGGGTGGCCTGAGCAAATTCCTGCGGGCTGTCGGCTACCAACAAATGCCGGCCATTTTCTACCGCGATCCCTTCGCAGCCGATGGATGTGGTGACGATGGGCAGGCCTTCAGCCAGCGCCTCCAGGATTTTCACCCGCATTCCCCCGCCGGCCAGTAATGGCACTACCATCACACCCGTTTTCTTGAGATATTCACCGGGTTCTTTTACGTAGCCTGTAACCGTGACACCAGCTGCAGCGCTGCCAAAATCGGTAATTTCTTTTGGCGGGCGGGCGCCAACGATATCGAAGCATACGTCTGGCCGGTCGCGCTGGATGAGCGGATAAATTTCACGCAGGAACCACAACACCCCATCTACGTTTGGCGGCCAGAACATGGTGCCGATATGTAAAATATGGTCAGCCTGGGCAGCGCGGGAAACCAGGGGGATCGCTTCAGGGTCCACGGCGATGGGCGCCACCATCAGGTTGCCTTTGCCCTGCGAAGCTTCTTCGAGGGCTGTTTTATCGGCTTCGCTGACCGCCAGCACGGCATCAAACGTCCGGCAGACTTCGCCTTCATACTGTTTCAATAAACGCCATTCGCGGTCGAGAGCCAGCCGTACCCAAAAATTTCGGGTGGTTTGGGCCAGGCGGCGGTACAGCAGCCATAAGGCATTATGAGCGTCTAACACCCGGGCAGTTCCGGGAATGCGCCGGGCATACTGCGCCATGTTCAACTGGTCGGCGTGGACGATATCGAATTTCTCTTTCGCGCACAGGCCGGCCAGTGTTGCGCGCATTTCTCGCCGGTCATCCCGCGCCATAAACCAGGGCGTTGAGGTAACCAGGCTGTTTATCACGGCTAATCCATCCATAAAACGCGATCGCCGGATGGGGACCGGGTAAACTGCGCTGCAGAACTTTCTCAAATGTTCGACCTCGCTGCTCTGGTCTCCCCGGACAAAAGAGACCAGGGCGAGGTCGTGGTTTTGTGAAATGAACTTAATCATGTTGTAGGTCTTTACTTTTGGCCCACTATCCGGCGGATAAGGCAGAACCTGGGTCAACAACAAGACTTTCATCACTGAATCTTCCTCATCCGGTCCATTAACAAAACAGGTGAAACCGTCATCCGGGTAAAACGTCCGCGGTCGATCCTCTTTAAAAATGAGTGGGCCACGTATTTGACACCCGCCAGGCCGATGAGCATGGCTTCCAAAATGCCGGCATTGAGGGGACCGTGGTTCTTGCGGAAGTAACGCACCCGGCTGACATACAGGTCTGTTTCCCTCTGGACTGCCCTGGATTGGCTGCTTGCACCCCCGATGTGGGTGATACTGGCGGCGGGTTGGTACCATACTTCCCAACCTGCCCGGTGCATGGTGTAGCACCAATCCACTTCTTCCGAATACATAAAATAACCTTCGTCCAGGCCGCCCACAGTCTGGTAGGCATCCCGGCGAACTAAAAGACAGGCGCCCTGCACATAATCTACTTTGCGGGCGGTTTCGTATGCTTTTGGTGAATGGTTTGGATACCACGGTCCGTAAAGCCGCCGGCCAAGCCCGCTGGAAATCAAGAATTCTTGCAGCAGATTGGGAAAATCGACGTAAGAGGCCTGGAAAGTGCCGTCAGGGTTGACCAGGCGCGCCCCGATGATGCCGGCCCTGGGCTGCTCCTCAGCCAATTTGTGCAGCTGGTTTATCGCCAGGGGGGCGGCAAAGGCATCGGTGTTGATCAACAAGAAGTAGCGCCCTTGGGCCAGTTCCATCGCCTGGTTGTTCGCCTGGGCAAAACCGGCATTGACCTTATTTTCAATCAGGTGAACCTGCGGGAAACCGCTGCGCAGCATGTCGGCGCTGTCATCGGTTGAGGCATTATCCACCACCCAGACGTCGTAATCGAGACCGATGATCGCGTCCTGTAAGGCGGCAATGCTTTTGCGCAGCAGCTGGCTGGCATTCCAATTGACGTAAATAACGGATAATTCTGGCATATTTATTGGACAGCCTGTTTAGTCATATTATCCAGCGCGAGCAGCGTGCCGATGAAGAGCCAGCTGTAGACCGTGTAGTTGAAGCCGGCGATCGTCTGGGTATAGGCAAAAGGCAGCATCCAATCGCCGAATGCCATGATCACGATGCAGCCGATCAACCCGGCAAATGCCGCCACAGCCAGGGCTTCTTTGAAATCTTTGTTCCCGCTCAGACGCCGCACCACCTTGTAGCCCTGCCATACCAGGCTGCCAAACAGCCACAAATAAAAGAAAGTGCCAATAATCCCGGTCTCCGCAATAATATCGATGTAATTATTATGGGTAGCCATGGCTTGATTGGGGAAAAGCGTCATGTAATACGCCGCATAACCTGCCGGCCCGGTTCCGAGCAGCAGATGTTGGCTGGTTACGGACCAGTTCATCACCCAGGCTGCCAGGCGGGTATCCCCATCATTGGTCTGCTTGAAAGCAACATTATCTGCGATGGCGGTGTAGCTGATCGCGACATAAATGGCCAATACAACCAGGAAACCCAGGAATAAACGCTTAGAACGCAAGAAAGAAATCACCCCTACTGCGACCAGGCCCGGCAGCCAACCGGCATACCAGTTGATGTTGAGGACCAGGTTCCACAGAAACCAGAGGCCGACCAGGGCGAGCAGAGAATATTTCCACAGCTTCCTGATTTTGTGGTTGTATAAAGCCATGCCATAAGAGAGGGTGATTACCCATGCGCTGGTTAAGCCCCCAATGATCGTAAATAAATTAACGTTCAAAAAATTTTCAAACAGGCCAATCACGCCGACTGCCAGCATGATCCCAACCATTATTTTTAGCTGCTTTTCACTGGTGATTAGATTCCCGACCATAAGGGTGATCGCGGGTGAAATCACCATGACGCTCGCCGCGCCGATTTGCACAAAAATAAAGGTTGCGGGTATAAAAATTGTCGGATCCATCAGGATATTGCCCCAGACCAGTGAGACCAGGGTCACCAGCATAAACGCCAGCGCAGGCAGGTTTGCCGGAGAGGGTTTTAACACCAGGCGTCTCTCGAAAACCATCATTTTTAACACCCATAACGTCAGCAGACCCATGGCAAGGGCCAGGCTGGCGACCAGCGGAGAACCCGTGCCGGTGGGCAGCTTCAAGGGGATGAAGGCAGCCGTTGCCAGAAGGATCACCGGGCCGTATTCAAAATGTTCCAATAAAATAATGAGACCGATGATTACAAAAGGCAAAAAGGCCAGAACAACGCCGTAATTTAATTTATTTTTGCTGACCAGAAATACTTCGGCTGCAATTAAAGCGACCAATCCCAACACAATGATCAGGCGCGGGAAGGTTCCCAGGACAAGGTTTACCCTTATCTGGAAGCTCTCCCATCCAGTTAAAACGGATTTTTCTTCAGCTGAGTTTCTAAGTGTGTTTGCCATTAAAAAGTTTGTTCGAATAACCGGCCTGGCGGAAGAAATCGGACACTGCTGGTTTTTCCCAGGCTCCGCCCTTTCGACATTCGCATATGCTCACGCAAATTCTGTCGGAAGAATTATGATCGAGGAAGGATCTGTGCCTGATAGGGCGTTTGATCGAACCTGTTTTGTATAAAAAAACTTTACTGCACCCTGGTACTGCAAAAAATAATTTCGAGCTGTAAGTTACAAAATTCCAGTAAGTCGTACGTTAGCCAGTAAAAAAGGGTAAAAATATTAATATTTGATTAAGGAACATTGCAATTACAATTAATAAAACGTCATAATACATTAAGTGATATTATAGCGCCTAATCATTAATTTAAAATAATAATTACCGAATTTATCTAAATATCACCTGTTTGGGTACAAAAGGATGAGATTTATGCGATTAAAAATTCTTGATTAAATAAAAAATTGGCTCGCAGAAGAGCCTACGAGCCAAAATTGGAATAGCAATGATTAATAATGACGATGGGCGGAAGCCAGAATGCTCTCTTCGAAGTTGGCCAGGTCGGCGAAAGATAAATATCTCGCCGACGGGTTTTCTCCGGCAGGGCTGCTATGGTTGTTTGCTGTCGGGATATTTGTTGGTATAACCGGGTTGGAGAGGGATCGAATGCACGAACCGGTCGGGTCGGGAATAATGGCGGCTGACATCCTCCGCGATTTCCCGAAAATCCGCACCGATCACTTTCCAATCGTATTTTTGCTGGACGCGCTGGCGCCCCAGCTGGCCTAATTGAAAACGCAGGTCTTCGCTTTCGAGGACCCGGTTGACCTGATCCGCAAATGCCGCCGGATTGTCACCGGTCAAGATATGACTGCCTGAAACGAGATCCAGACCTTCGCAGCCTTTGCTGGTGGATACCACCGGCGTTCCCAGGCTGAGCGACTCGAGAATTTTTAGGCGAGTTCCTGACCCTTTGCGCAGTGGGACCACGCTCATCCAGCTTTCTGCCACCGCGGCCGATATGTCCGCCAGGTGACCTGTCAGAACCAGGTTCGGAGAATACGGCAGCCGTCTGAGGTCTACTCCGCCGGTGCTGCCCGTGACGTAAAACTGTACTTTGGGATGTTTGGCCAGGATCAACGGGAAGATTTCACTTATAAAATATGAAACCGCATCGAAGTTTGCCTGGTAGGTTAAGGAACCGGCATAAATCAGCCGCTCTGGGCGTGGGGTGACCGGCCTGGATGGTTTACGATCCAGGTCCGCCCCGTTTGGAACGACCCGCGCCTTTGAAAACTCAGGAGAGATCCGCATTAAATTTCTGCGTTCCTGCTCCGAGACCACCGTCCAACCCTGAAAGACAGGCAGTAATCTTTTCAAATATCCCGCTAGTTTCCACCAGGTCGCCTGTTTCCGTAATAAGAGTGGATTGATTGGAGATTGGTCTAAACCATCCAAATAGGAGCTGATTTCAGGGCCTTCGAAGAGCAGTGCGGTTCCGTTGAGCGATTCGGCGTAAGGCGCCATGTCAATTTCGCTGGCGATGACCAGGTCATATTTCTCTCGTTTGATCGCCTCGGCCACCTTCGCTGCCAGTTCGGGGCTGAAAGTGTCGATCAAAAAACGAGGTTTGCCGGCGAAAAATCCTTTTATCGCTTTTAGCCGGTTGGGATCAAACGCATGGTATTGAACGGCGTCAATCCGGCGGCAGATGGAAGCCAGCGACTGAATTAATAAGGCGTCTGGCGGCTGGGCGCAAAAGGAAATTAAATCTACCGTATGAAACTCGGCCAACCCCTTAATTAGATGGTACAGGCGCGTTTTTATGCCGTTATCTGGTGGAAATGGTAACCAACGGGAAAGATATAGTATTTTCATCGTTAAACCGCCAATGCCATTTGATAGCCATCCAGGATCTTTTGAGCGGTCAGGCTCCAGGTGTACTGTGCCGCGCGTAAATAACCCAGTTTGCGAAGACGCTCGGCCTCCATGGGTCTGGTAAAGAGGCTGGTCAGATAACCGGCCAGGGCCGTACTGTCTTCGGCATCGATCAGGCAGGCCGCGTCCCCGGCCACTTCGGGGATCGATCCTCGATTGGAAGCGATCACCGGCGCACCACAGGTCATAGCCTCCAATAAAGGCAGCCCAAAACCTTCAATTTTCGAAGGAAATACAAAAACTTCGGCCATGTTGTATAAAGCAATCAGGTCTGCCCGGTCAGGGCGCAAGAGAAGCTGCGCTGTGCCTTCCGCGACTGCCTTCAACACTTCTTGAGGCGGGTCCGGCCGCCGGGTGAAAAATAATATTTGCCGGTTGGCACGCAGATCGGGGGACAGCTGCTTCCAGGCCTGCAGGATGACAGCCGGGTTTTTGATGGCGTCTGCGAGGATAAATGGACACCGAATTCCCAGGCGGGTGCGAACCTCATTAAGAACGTCCGGCGATTCGATTTTCTTCAGATCAGGCGGGGGCGCGTGCGGGATAGGGATGATTTTTTTAGGATCCATCCGGCTGAATTGGGCAATTTTCCCCCGGGCATAATCCGAGACAGTCAAAATCAAATCAGCCTGTTTCAAGGCTGCCAGCGACGAAATATGCAGATAGGTCATTAAGACCAGGGTGCGGGCTTTTTTGGGATGGCCGCGCATGATACTTAACCAGGGCATGATGTTGATCTCATCGTGCAGCGTGATCACCACCCGCGCATTCTTCGGGCCAAACCCATAATTCGCCGGGAAATGCACGACGTCCAGGTGGTCCTGGGCCATTTTCTCACGCATGGACCAATCATTCTGAATGCTGGATAATTCGTTTTTCCAGGGCAGGTAGCGAACCGTGACCTCAGGCGGCAGATTTCGTAATTCGAAGGGCTGCTTTGTATCTGCATATAAAAATATTTGATGGTTTTTCGCCAGGGAAATTAAGGCCGGCACAAAAAAGGTTTCATACGTATGCACGCCGCCCATCAATCCATGTGATAAATAACGAACGTCAATCCCAATCCGCATTGTGTCCTCCATTTTACCGGGGGGCCAGTTCAGATACACTTTGAAATGCTTTTTCCCTGGCGATCAAATCAAGGTAAGTATGTTCTAATTCGTCGATTTCTTCCGAAACGCTCTTGACCGGCTCGATGCCTGCCTGCAGCCTGGGCAGTAAACCCGGTTCTTCGCAAAGCCTTTGAAGCTGGCGGGCGAGATCTTCGGCATTGCCTGCTTCAAAGACCAATCCGTTGCCTTCGTGGTGGACCATCTCGGCCATGCCCCCCAGATTCGACGCAATCACCGGAACGCGCTGCGTAAAGGCTTCCAGGATCACGTTTGGGCTGTTTTCGTACCATAGGGAAGGCACCACAATTACATCCAGGCTGCGCAGTACGCGGCTTTCTTCTTCATAACCGTTATAACTCCCCGCCAGTGAAAGACGTTCATCAACATCGGCGATGTGCTCTAATTGAGCGCTGTAGCTCGGGAAACGCTCGGGGTTGCCGTATACTTTGACCTCTAA
This sequence comes from uncultured Chloroflexia bacterium, assembly GCA_963743005.1. GTDB lineage: Bacteria > Chloroflexota > Anaerolineae > Anaerolineales > Anaerolineaceae > CAVUNY01. The sequence continues at coordinate 62,487 of CAVUNY010000005.1, forward strand.
ATAGGCGTCAGGGATACGGCAGGCTGCGTCAAGCAGCACGTGAATACCTTTATGCCAGGCAATCTGGCCCAGATAACCCACTCGTAAGGGCCGGCTGCCGCGCTTATTCTTCGTCTCGGGAGGCAGGGCCGGAAAATCGAGACCCTGGCGGGAAAAAATCATCTTTTCGGTCGGGGCTCCGGCGGCAGTATAGGTGGAGCGCAGGAAATTTGAGCGGAAGATCATGCGATCGACTTTGTGCAGTGTCTGGTTCAAGAATTTCGTCCGGGTTTCAATCCCCAGGGCTTTCGATTTTTGCAGATGCCAGAAACCTTGCATGATCACGGGCGCCAACTGATTTAAAACCTTGTAGCGGCGTTTCTCCCCGGACAGGCATTGAGCGCAGACGTACGGGTCAATCGGCAGGGTGCTTAACTCGCCGTCACTGCGCAGCATGGTGATGCGCGGGCATAAAAACCAAAAATCCTCCAGGCTCACCAGGCTGGGTATTCTATGTTCATGAGCCGCCCAGATAGGACGGCCAGACATCAAATAACCGCTGATCAAATGGAAAATATCAGGCTGGAATTCGTCAAAGAGACGTTCAAAATGCTCACCGATCCAGGGGTTGTCATATTCCCACTGCACCGGGTCGGGAATCAGGGCGCGATTGAAGGACAACCTGCGCACAGGGATGCCTTGATACAGTTCATCAATCCAGGTCACGGCGCCGGCTGGACCCTGGTTTACGTTTTCAATACAGACTACCTTAACCGTATGCCCCCTGGATTGCAATACTTCCGCCATGTGGTAAGCTTCCCACTCGGCGCCGCCGGTAAAATGAGGTGGAAAATGATGGACCGCGATGACGATTTTCATACGTTATCTGCCTTGGAGGACATGCGCAGGTCACGGATGAAATTGAAGTCATCCTTTCCAAAGGCGCCAACCACAAACAAGAATATTGGGTAAGAAACCATGCCGATTAGGACGTTTACCGGCAGAGGGACGGCAGATCGCAGGAAAACGACCAGCGTTCCCATCAGCGCGGAAGCCAGGAAGGGGCGCACCAGAATGTTGATCCAGTTCAATTTACGGAGCAAGTAGGATAAGACCCAGACATATTGGCCTACCAGGATGACTTCGGTCAATACCGTCATCACCGCCGAACCCAGGTAGCCAAAGTGCGGTACGACCCACAAATTAATCACCACGTTAAAGCCGGTGCTGATCAGCACCGAGCGGGCCGCAATTTTTTCGCGGCCGGTGATCAGCACCACGTATCCCAGAAACTCGGACAGGTACATAAAAGGGACCACCCAGATGATAATTTGCATCGCAGGCGCAGCGGGTTGGTAACTCTTGGTATATAACAGTGTGACCAATGGATCGGCCAGCGCCCAGATTCCGACGGTGATCGGCAGGGCAATCGTGACCAGATAACGCAAGACGCGATCGACGATCGGCGAAAGCCGGCCAGGATTGATCGTTACCTGGCGGGTCAATGAAGGATATAAGGAGGTGTTGATTACGTTTGAGATCAAGACTGCCGAGAAAATCAGGTTGTATGCGGCATTGTAGTAACCCGTTTCCAGGTCGCTGCGGTATATGTTCAACAGCACGCTGTCGAATTTGTACGAAAGGCCCAGGGCAAAACTGATGATGGCGAAAGGCAGGCTGATGCGCAGTAAAGGCAGCCAGGACTTCATCGATGCCCGGCTGGGGTGAATGCCCAATTTGCGCACCCATCTCCAACAAATATAGGTGTACAGGCCAATGCTGCCCAGGTTGGCGACGATCAGGCCGTAATAACCTGTCCCTTGCAGCAATGCCACAGACCCCAAAATGATAAAGGTGATTTGATAAAACAACTTCGCCCGGGCCGAGAGATCCAATCTTTCATACCCGTAAAGGACCATATCAAAGGTGCCCTGGGCCCCATACATCATGATCCCCAGTGTATTTAATCCAATGGCGCCGATCATGATCAGAGGCCGGCCGGTGATCCAGGCGGCGGTTAACAGCAAGACACTTGCCAGGGCTGAAAGCACCAGGCGCAAGATTAAAATGTTGCCAAACAGCTGCCTGATCTCTTCGTCTCCATTCGGAGCATCCCGCAGGCGGGCAACCTGGCGCACCATGAAAGTGCTCAGGCCAAGATCCGCGATAAACAAAAAAATCGTTCCAAAAGCAGCGATGGCCGAATATTGGCCAAAATCCTCGGCGCCGAGGCTGCGGATAATAAAGACCGAAAATCCGAAAGAGATTATTTTTATGGCAAGTTGAGCGGCTAAACCCACTGCCGAGTTTCGCAGGACTGTCTTCGAAAAATTATTCATTTAAAGGACTGACTTAATTTACGGATCCGGGTAGGTTTCCAGAGTGCCTACGGTAAAAGCACGAATGGAGTAAGAGGAGGTATCAATGGTGATGGAAGAGGCCTGGTGATTGCCGTCCAGGAAGTTGACGCTGTTCGTGAGAGATGAATCCTGGCTGGGGATGGCGGATAAATCCCGGGTATCGTTAATTACATCCTTATACCAGGTGAAAGTGCTGGCGTCGTAGTAACTGGCGCGCAAATTAATCGAGGAGGGGCTCACCTTTTCCCAGCGCACCCGCAGGATATCTCCCGGCTCGGGGATATTCCTGCCATCCGCGAGCTGGCTGGACTTGGGCAGCGGCCAGGAAGCAAAAACCGTTGCCCCTCCCGTCCAGGCATCATAAACCAGCGAAGCCGAACCGTTGACCATCATCGGGGATACTTCCAGGTTTTGCTCACGGTTAATTTCTTTGTGAAAACCAATCAACCCGGCGAAAGCGCCGGAGAGAGAGGAATTATCGGGAGGTGTTCCCTTCGACCAATCGATTTCGATTTGCGCCCAGCCGCCGGTCAGATCGGGCATGCGGTCCAGATTTTGGCCGGACTGCAGGCGGTTATTGGACGAATACAGACCGTGATCGGGGTCAAGAAGCAGGTCGTTTTCCCAGGTTGACCAATCGATCTGCCATTGCACGCCGCTGCCAGCGCGAAAATCCAGTTTTTGCAGGTTCGCGCTCGAGCGGTTATCCGGGCTGGGGGGCAAAGGCTGGTTGGAAGGGGCATACCATTGATCAATAAACACGCTCAAAGAGGCGGAGACGTTGGTATGGATAATACCCAGCGCAGCCTGATTGTAGTTCTCAGTATTCATGTGCCCCTGGTGGTACCAACCATAAAAGCTGCCGTCGATCAGAACTGCAAAAGCCCTTTTCACACCCGGGCCGTTCTGTGAATTCAAGCCCATCGTAAAATCTACCCAGCGGTCCAGTGGAAACAGCCCGTATATTTTAAATTCGGCCGGACTGCCGTTGGCATCATAGCCATACACCGAAAGGGACGCATTGCCCTGGCCATCCTGCCGCACGCGCAGCCACCAACCAAAGGTACCCCCTGACCCCGGCCAAAAACCGGCCAGGTCGAGGTAACCCTGGGGTCCCAGTGCCTTGACCGTGGCCGAAGGCAGGTAAACCATGGCCCGCTGCCAGAACCAGGTGCCGGGCCTTTCTCCCCATACGTGGCTTCCGGCCGGATCTGAGAAACCCATCGCGCCCACACTGGCGGTACTGTCGCTGCCGGAAGTCGTGATCAGTGCAGAACTGCTGCCATCAGCCTTTTCAGCCTGGCTCTGGGCCAGCTTTCCGGTCCCGGTGCTGTTCGCCACAACTTTCCAGGTCGAAACATTGTTTTCAAAGATTTCTTGAACTGTACCAATGACCGGGGTCACCGTGCGGGTTGCCTGGATTGTGGGCAGCACAGCGACCGGAGAAGGGGTTGGGGTGGAAACGGCAGCGGAAGGGGGTGGATAAGAAGAAAATCCGCCGCTCGTCGCCAGACCAATGGTTTTGGATGGAAACGGAATCAATTTGGTCTGGCTCACCTGAAAATTAGGGCGGTTTTGCCCATTGATCAGCAGCCAGTCCAACCCACCGATTGAAATCAACACCAAAACGACTATGAAAACTGCAATTGCCCGATGCTTCATCTAGATGGGTACTTTGTGGCCGCGTTGAAAAAAGAATGGGCAAAGGCGGTTATGGATAGAAAAGCATTAAAAATTTTCATACCCGGCTTACGGAGCGTTCGAGGTAAGCGACACAGAATTGACGAGAGGCGACAAGGCGCTGGTGCCGGTCAGTCCCAGCTGGAACTGGATATAGCGCGCCGGGGAGGGCACCGGGCTGCCGCCCGCGGCAGCCAGCGCGGACCACCCGCTCCAGGTTGCGCCGTCGGCTGAGGTCTTCACCTGGACGGTAACCGCGCTGCCGGAGGGCAGGCTGGGATCCCAGGAGGCCGACTGCCAGGTGCTGCCTGTTCCGGCGTCGTAGGCGCAGCTCTGGTAAGTGCCGCTGGTCTGGTAAGCCGGGGCAGCCTGGGCGGCATCCACCAGCAGGGGGACGCTGGCGGAAACGTTTGACAGGTAGAGGTAGAAGTTCGAGGCGCCCACATTGGTCACCGAGAGCACCGTCTGCTGCACGCCGTCCAGGTAGAACGCCACCTGGTCGTGGCTGGCGTCCAGGGCGGTCCATTCGATGCGGTAGCGGTGCGGCCCGCTGGGCAGCGGTCCCAGGTCGATGTTTTGTTCGCTGACGTTGTTGTTCACCCGGGCGTGCAGGTGCCCATCGCCGTTATAGGTGCTGAAGATGAAGTAGCGGTTGGCGCTGAACCCATCCGAGCCAAAACCGATGTGCTGGTAGGCGGTACTGCCAAAAGTCGCCACGGCCTCGATGGTGGCATGCGTGTAAGTGGGTACCGAGCGCACCCAGCCGCCGCCCGAGGTCATCACGGACAGCACGCCGCCGTTGGAAGTGGGCGAATAAGCCCCACCGCCCCAACTGCCGGCGGTCCACAGGCTGGGGTTAAGGGCAGCGCTGGTGAAATCGTCGGCCTGAACAGCTGCCAGGGAAACCGCTCCCCCGCCGGCATCGCTGACGTGGGTATTGGTGGTGATAACGCAGGGCTGGCCCAGGTCGGTGAAGGTGGTCAGCAGCAGGGTGCTGCCGTTGGAAGGCAAAGGCGTGGGTGTGTCTGTCGCGGGTAAAGGCGTCGCGGTCGGCGGTATGGGTGTCGCGGTAGCGGGTACAGGCGTCGCTGTCGCGGGCAGCGGAGTGTTAGTCGGCGGTAATGCTGTCGCAGTGGCTGTACGAGTAGGAGTTGGCGGCAGGGAGGTGTTGGTAGGCGTCGCTGTCGCAGGAAGTGGCGTATTGGTCGCGGTTGGCGGCAGAGGTGTCGCGGTCGCGGGTAGTGGCGTATTGGTCGCGGTCGGCGGCAGAGGTGTTGCGGTGGCAGGAAGTGGCGTGTTGGTCGGCGGTATTGCTGTCGCGGTCGCGGGTAGTGGGGTGTTGGTTGCGGTTGGCGGCAGGGATGTCGCTGTCGCGGGTAATGGGGTGTTGGTCGCGGTCGGCGGCAGGGATGTCGCGGTTGCGGGTAATGGCGTATTGGTTGCGGTTGGCGGCAGAGGCGTTGCGGTAGCGGGTAGTGGCGTATTGGTCGCGGTCGGCGGCAGAGGTGTCGCGGTCGCAGTGCCTGTAGGTGTGGAAGTAGGCGGCAGAGGTGTCGCAGTCGCCGGCAGTGGGGTGTTAGTCGCAGTCGCGGGTAGAGGCGTCACAGTGGCGTCTGCGGCTGTGTTCGAGATAAGCGACACAGAATTGACGAGAGGCGATAAGGCGCTGGTGCCGGTCAGTCCCAGCTGGAACTGGATATAGCGCGCCGGGGAGGGCACCGGGCTGCCGCCCGCGGCAGCCAGCGCGGACCACCCGCTCCAGGTTGCGCCGTCGGCTGAGGTCTTCACCTGGACGGTAACCGCGCTGCCGGAGGGCAGGCTGGGATCCCAGGAGGCCGACTGCCAGGTGCTGCCTGTTCCGGCGTCGTAGGCGCAGCTCTGGTAAGTGCCGCTGGTCTGGTAAGCCGGGGCAGCCTGGGCGGCATCCACCAGCAGGGGGACGCTGGCGGAAACGTTTGACAGGTAGAGGTAGAAGTTCGAGGCGCCCACATTGGTCACCGAGAGCACCGTCTGCTGCACGCCGTCCAGGTAGAACGCCACCTGGTCGTGGCTGGCGTCCAGGGCGGTCCATTCGATGCGGTAGCGGTGCGGCCCGCTGGGCAGCGGTCCCAGGTCGATGTTTTGTTCGCTGACGTTGTTGTTCACCCGGGCATGCAGGTGCCCATCGCCGTTATAGGTGCTGAAGATGAAGTAGCGGTTGGCGCTGAACCCATCCGAGCCAAAACCGATGTGCTGGTAGGCGGTACTGCCAAAAGTCGCCACGGTCTCGATGGTGGCATGCGTGTAAGTGGGTACCGAGCGCACCCAGCCGCCGCCCGAGGTCATCACGGACAGCACGCCGCCGTTGGAAGTGGGCGAATAAGCCCCACCGCCCCAACTGCCGGCGGTCCACAGGCTGGGGTTAAGGGCAGCGCTGGTGAAATCGTCGGCCTGAACAGCTGCCAGGGAAACCGCTCCCCCGCCGGCATCGCTGACGTGGGTATTGGTGGTGATAACGCAGGGCTGGCCCAGGTCGGTGAAGGTGGTCAGCAGCAGGGTGCTGCCATTGGAAGGTAAGGGAGTAGGTGTAGCCGTAGCAGGCAGCGGGGTATTGGTGGCGGTCGCGGGTAAAGGCGTGTTGGTCGCGGTCGCAGGCAGGGGGGTGCTGGTGGCGGTTCCAGGGATGGGGGTATTGGTCGCCGTCGCGGGCAAAGAAGTGCTCGTCGCGGTAGGCGGCAAGGAAGTGTTGGTCGCGGTGGGCGCCAGGGTGGGCGTCAAAGTAGCTACTGCAGTCCCGTAAGAGACCACAAAATTGTGGCTGCCGGCGGAGGTGGTCACAAAACCTACATTGACCCCGTTCACTGTTTTTTGCGTGACAGGGCTGGCTACGTTGTCGACCAATACACCTTTCAGCGTATTTCCGCCGTAGTTCAGTGGAACCATGGTGGTCAGGTTGGCTCCGGTAGATGAAGTTGCATTCGATGTGAAATTGAGGATCTTATTGGTCGGGTTCCAGACCAGGTTCGTGTAATTGGCATCGTGCCTGGTTTCAGTGAAATTAAGCCAGCTGTCAGCGTTCCAAATCGGTATGCCTTTTGTATTGGCGTAAGACATCATCCCTTCCGCCCATACCTGCGGGTCTCCGAAGCTGTAATAATCGACGTGGTTCTGGGTCATCAGCGCTTCATAATATCCACCCAGACTGGCATCGATCATCTGTTGGGTAATGGTGATCGCCTGGGCGGCATTCAAATTTTCCAGGTAGGGATAAATATCGCCTAACATTTGTTCGTCGACCAACTCAGTGAGCTGCTGGTAAACCGGCACAAGTGTGCCATCAGCCCGGGCAAATTTCATCGGCTGTCCACTGCCGGTGATGTAACCATGCGCCCAGGTGCCGTCGGTTTTCTGCAGCCATCCACCCCAATCGTAAAAACTGGTATCCATGGCAATGCCGTATGTTGCGGCATAATCCGCCGAGTCGGTCCAACCGGCCCACGCCAGCTGGTGGTTGCGCACGGTGCGTGACATTTGAATGTTATAGGGTGCAACCGAATAATAACTGGTGAACCAGTTGTTGTAAACACTGTAGCCCTGCTGTAAATTGGTAATGTTGTAGGGCGGATAATTATTAGGTTGGTAGGTATAGGGGTGCATCCCGAAGGTGTGCCCGGAGGGCAGCCAGGTCAGGACGTTGCTGGGGCTTGGGTTTGATCCAATCGCCAGGTAAAAGGTTATTTTGCCATTGTAAGCATTGATTGAATTGATTTCATTCTGGAAGTATGAGGTGGGGTTGGCATGCGCATCACCGGTCATGACCAGCATGGTCATGGCGTTACCGGGGAAATACCACATCTGGGGCAGCGGTTCAATCGGGCTCGCCAGTTCTTTGATCAGGTTGGCAAAGAGACGCTGCTGCATATCCGCCTGCGGGATGGGTACCTTGTTCAGGTCTACCCAACCGGAGGTTCCGCCGGTTTTCTCAAACAGGTCGATCGTACGCACCGTGCCATCGGAATCCACATCCAGATTGGCGTTTGCCGGGTTGCCCTGGCGGGTGTACACAATATTCTTGGCCAGGTCGTACATAAAAGCCACTCCCCGCCCACTGCCATAAGCGCCGCTGATGACCGCCGGATAGGGTGTGGCGGTGGAAGCATCACTGTACAGGGAAGCGATCACCGTGGATCCGGATGCCGGGTTGAAACGGTTGATTGAGCCGTAAATCTGAAGCGTATCGGTAGCCAGACCCAGGCCCGGGACCGCGCCATTGATGGTCGCGGTTGAACTGATTTTCAGATAACCATTGTTCAAAGGTGTGCCGGCCTGAGTCCCCAGCCCAAATACCCCGGTAATTTGCGGGTCGGGACGCATTGCGATCAGGTTGCCGCCGGCGCTAACGTAGCCAGAGAACAGGGTGGCTTGCGCAGCGGTAAGGGTGGTCTCCGTCAGGACAACGACCGGATAGGCAGATAGTTTGCCGCTGGTGACATTCGAAAGATCTACCTGGTCATATTCATTCAGGCCTTCAGCCCGTAAAATCTCACCGAGGTAAGCACCAAATGGATTGGCGGAATAGGCACTGTTCGTCACCAATAAGATCGGTGAAGGCACAGGGGCAGCATTCGCCAGTGGCAGGCTGACGCTAGCCATGACAAATATCATGACCACGATGCCTATTTTATAGAGATTTTTGAATATACCAGAGATATGGTTCATCGTTTCCTGCTTTCTTATCTTGCCTGATGGTTACGGGTTGAGCGCATATAAAACATACCCGCCAATATCGGTAACCTGGTGATATCTTGAAGCCAGGATATCCTGAGGATATAACTGGACCCAGGTTGAAAAAGCGCCTACCAAAACGTAAGCCGGAGAGTTTGTTTCCAGGTAATGGTAGGACTGCTGTGGAGAAGCCTTGCCCATCCAAATAAAGGAATCGGCTGTGTTCAATAAATCGGCTGGCGGGAAATGGAAATTATGGTCGGTTAAAAAGCCCATTTCAGGTTCCCAGGTTTCGATAACCGCATCCTTAGGGACATTCTTGTTCAGGTAATCTGCCATCGCCGCGGGGGCATTGAAGGGCGGGTTGATGATCGATTTAGCGGTTTGGGCTAACGGCAGTGCGATCATGACCGCCAACCAGGCGACAAACACGATGTGTAAAATGGAGGATGAGCCGGGCATCTCTTTCAGCTTCAGACTGCGCCAAAAACCTGCCAGGTCAATGGAAAACCCGTTGGTCAAATCAGAAAAGAATCGCGCCATAAACAGGCTGGAAATTGCCAGGGCCGGGAACGCATACCGTATCCAGCTGATCGATGCCAGGACATACCACACCAGGTTAAAGGCGACCAGGATGAATAAATTTCCCCAGCGCTGGCCTTCCGCGGTGCGCGGCAGTGAAACGATAAAGCCATAAATCAGGGCGGGGAAAAGCAGGCCCAGGAAAACATTGAGCCCCAATAAATTGGAGAGGGCGGTTCTCATCAGGTCCGGAGAAAAGATCAGGGCGGCTCCTTGCGCCGCCTGGCGCAGGGAGGCGATGTTCTGGCTGACGGTAGCCGGCCCTAAGTACAGCGCCATGTAAACATTCCAAATGGCGAAAACCGCGCCGGCTACAATCCCGGGCACCAGGAACACGCGTTGGGAAGCAAGCCGGTAATAAACCAGGTTTGCGATCCAGGCCAAAAGCAGCGATGGGCCTAGAACAAGCAGGTTCTGGTTCTTGGTTACCATGCTTAAACCAAAAAGCAGCCCGGTCAACGCCAGGCGCAGCCAGGTGGGGTTCTTCCAGGAGGCATACCAGAGCCAAAATCCGGCGATAAAGAAGAAAAAGCCGGGCACTTCCCCTAAAACCTCACGGCCGTATTCCAACAAGGAGATCCCTCGCGAAGTGACCAGCAGGGCGGTCGCGACCATTGCCAGCCCGACGCTGCCCATCTTCCTGCCCAGGCGATAAAAAACGAAAATCGATGCCAGTAAATACAGTACGATGATCGATCTGGCCTGCAGCAAGCCCACCCCAAATAATTTGAAAGCCGCGGCGATGGGGAGAAAAACAGTTGGGCCTACGCCCACCGTTGGCCCGTAATACCGGAACCCTTCGCTGCTGTGGTCGGCATAGACCCCATAAGTAACCAGTGTTTTGGGAACGTGCAGGTGGGAGCCTTCATCAAACCAGGTCAGCGGGAAACCGGTCAGATGGTAAACTGCCAGGAAGACAATCACCAGGATACCCGCCGCCAGTGCGATCTTTTCCCGGGCAGCCAGGCTCCTGGCCCAAATTGAGGTCCGGATGGAATATTGAGGTAAGGACTGCGCTTCTTCTTTCATTACATTCCCCATTAGAAACTGCTGACTAACATTTCCGCTTCTTCTTGTACGGTTGCGGTTTTCATGATAATTTCAGCTGATGCAGCGGCGTGCCGGGTGACGGATTCGCCGTTGGTCAGGGCTGGATAAATTTGGGCCGTGGTGGACAGATATAAGCCTTCAACCGGAGTCTGGACCTCGGGAATAAGGTAGGTGCTGTTCAAGCCATGCAGGGGTTCGACATACCTTTCCCTGTGGATCAGGAAGTAGCGGATCCAGGAGGGGTCGAAATCCGGGAACATGGTTTTAAGATTGCTGAGCCAAATTTCGCGGATCTCGTCATCGGTTTTCTTCTGCCAGGGGCTTCCCGGCGCCGTATATTTGGGCAGGTAAATCAAGTGATGCCCGCCGACGTACTTGGGGTCGATGTAGGAAGTCGTTTCGATCACCCCGGTAAAGGGGATGCGGTCATCGGTGATGTTCAACGTCCAAAATTTGCTCAGTGGGCGGTCCAACACCAGCAGCGGGCAGATGATGCCGATATATTCAGTCTTGGAAAGATAATCCAGGTATTCCTGGGGGGCGGATGGAACCAGCCGCTGAAAGACCGGGGTTTGCAGGGTGACCACCACCGCGTCGAACTGTTTTTCGCCGTCCGCCAGGCGCAGGCCGGTGGCGCGACCGTCGCGGATCATCACTTCCTTAACCGGTGCATTGAGGAAAATCTTTCCGCCTGCTTTTTCGATAGCAGAGCGCATGGCTTTGAGCAGGGTGCTGTATCCGCCGATCAAATGTCCCGACATTTCTTTCTGGCTGGCCCCGCCGCGGGTCGATTTCATCCGCACCAGGCGCGACCAGATATACGTGGCCGGGGTGTTGGCAAAGCTGCCATCGAACTTGGCTTTAAGCATCGGTTTCCAGATGTTTTCGAAAACCCCGCGCCCGCTCCATTTGAGCAGCCACTGCTCAACGCTGATCCCTTCCAGGTCCTTATAATCGCGAATAAACTGGGCATAGACGATGGTCAGGCCCAGCCGGAAGCGATCGATCCAGTTCAACGGGGGAAAACGCAAAAACTCCACCACATTATTCATCGAAAAGATGCGGCCGTTGTGGTAAAACCCCATTTTTGTTTCCTGAAAGCGCAGTTGGTCGGAAATCCCGAGATCGGTGCATAACTGGCTTAAGCTTGAATCGCTGGAAAGGATGGCATGGTAAAAGCGGTCGACCGCTGTGCCGTCCTCCAAAAAAAGCGGCCCCGCCAGGCCGCCAAGCACTGGTGAGGCTTCGTATATTTCTACTTCCATTCCCTGCCTGGACAGATAATAGCCCAGGCTGATGCCCATAATTCCGCCGCCAATAATTCCAATTTTCATTGTATTTCTATTTCCTGTTTTTCTAAGAGTGTTTCCATGGAAAGCTCGTTGGTACCGATCAGGCCGGCAATTTTCTGGGCAGCCTGCCCATCGCCGAAAATCATCGGGCGCTCGTGCCGGGGTGAAAATGTGGCCCATTCGCGCAAGACTTCATCAGGTTGTATGCCCACCAGCTTATTCCAACCGGCTTCCACTGTTTCCGTCCATTCTGTCTCATCGCGCAAGGTCAGGCAGGGGATGCCGTTGAAATAGGCCTCGCGCTGAACGCCGCCCAAATCGGTCGCGATCAGGCGGGCATTTTTCTCCAGCATCATCATGTCGTAATATCCCACCGGCTCAATCAGGTGTATAAACTCGGGGAAACGGGCATCCAGGCGCGACAAAGCCAGGCGGGTGCGGGGATGCACTGGAAAAACTACGGTCTCGCCCACCCGGCCGAGGATATCCACGATTTTGGCCAGGTTTTGAGGATCGTCCGTATTCGCCGAACGGTGGATGGTGACCAGGACGTAGCGCTTCGGGCTTAGATTTAATGTTTGGATGATCCGTGATTTAGCCTCGGCGACCGGCCTGTTTTGCAGCATGGCATCGTACATGACGTCGCCCACCCAATGCACACTGGAAGAAATTCCTTCCAGCTTGAGGTGATCGACTGCCGTACGGCTGGAGCAGAAATGCAGGTCGGACACCGCATCCACCACGATGCGATTGATCTCTTCCGGCATTTTGCGGTTATAGCTGCGTTCGCCGGCCTCGATATGGGCCACGGGGATATGCAGTTTGCTGGCAGCCAGGGCGCCGGCCAGGGTTGAATTGGTGTCGCCGCGCACGATCACCAGGTCGGGGTTCTCTTTCTGGTAGACCTCGTCCAGGCTCATCAATATTTTTGCGGTTTGCCGGGCGTGGCTATCTGAGCCAACCTCGAGGTTGTAATCCGGCACGGGGATACCCAATTCTGTAAAGAAGGCTTGCGACATCTGATAGTCGTAGTGCTGGCCGGTATGCACCAGGATTTCATGATGATGACTGCGTAAAGCCCGGCTGACCGGGCTGGACTGTATAAATTCAGGCCGCGCGCCGACTATCGAAATGATTTTCATTTGAACATCTCCTCAAAAAAGGCTGCTTATTTTTCCCCCTGAGAAGACAGGGGCAGTTCCTTCATGGAAGGCGCCGGCAGGGGTTTGATCCCGCGCAGCTTTAAAAGAAGGATTTGCCCTTGAAACCGCAGGTGAGCGCGAATAGTCTGTAAGATTTTGGCCTTGGAAGTGCCTTTTACGCGAGAATGGAGGATCGTGGGGTATTCAGTCACGTGGTACCCCATCAGCAGGCTGTTGACCAGGATTTCGGTCCCGGCCAGGAAGCCATTGGATTGAAACGGGACGGTCTCGACGATTTTCCGGCGGTAGGCCCGGAACAAAGCGGTGTAGGTATGGATGTGCCAGTTCACCAGCAGCCGGTAGATCAAGGATGAGCCTTTGCTGAGCCACAAACGGTATCCGGGCACATTCATCACGCCCCCATCCGGATGGTAGGGAGAAGCGGTAACCAGATCGACATCCGGGGTTAAGCGCTCCAGCAGGGGCAGAATTTCTTCAAACCGGTAGGTGGCGTCGCTGTCGGTGGTCACCACCACTTCCCCGCGGGCGGCAGCCAATCCGGTGCGGATCGCTGCCCCTAACCCGCGATTTTGGGGATGCTTCTCGATTTTTATGCTCGGGTTCGTGGTCGCGCTGGCGCCAAAAGCCTGCTGCAGGCCGGCATACGTTCCATCCCGGCTGCCGTCGTCGACAAAAACCACCTCAACCGACCGTGTTTTCGCCAGTTGGTTTGCGACCGGGAAGAATTCCGCTTCCAATTTTGGAATATTATCAAATTCGTTGTAGCATGGAATGACGATTGAGAGATCCATTGTTTTTTTCAGGAGATTGCTGATTGAGCGGGGATGTAACTCGCCTGGCTGAATGAATTGCGCGGAATGGCGGTCATCATGTTGGCCCGGCAGGCATCCCTGATCTGGAGCGCCAGGTGTAAGGCTTTCATGCCTGCCGCAGGGGTGACGAGCGGGGGGATCCCATCGACCACGGAATCGACAAAATGCTGCAGCTCAGAATAAAGCGGTTCGATCACCGGCACCAGGATCAATTCGACGACCCCTTCCTGGCGATATTTGACCCCGCGCGAATTGTGGTTCAAGTACTGTCCGCTGGTGCGCCGGTGCAGGGTAACTGTTTTATTCAGCAGGCTGGCTTCGATATAGGCTTCCATGGCGGTGACCTCGATCGAACGCACTTTTTCTTCCGTGACCCGCGATGCCGTGAGGGTCATCAAGGGCCCCGATGGGAAGCGCAGTTGAGCGGTGGCGTAATCGACCGCCGGGCCGTAAACATTGATCCCGCTGGCGCTGATCGATAAAGGTTCCGTGCCGGCCAGATCCATGACCAGATCTGCATCGTGGATCATCAGATCGAGGACGACATCGACATCGGTATTGCTGCCGGAATAAACGCTCAGCCGGCGGAAATTTACGGCTAAGATGTTTAAATCTTCCAATACGTTCTTTAATTCCATATAGGCCGGGTTAAACCGTTCGATGTGCCCTACCTGAACGATCAGCCCGCTTTTGTCGGCGGCTTTGACCAGCGCCGCCGCCTGCTCTTCCGTTTCGGTGATTGGCTTTTCAATCATCACGTGAATGCCGCGTTCGATGCAGCGCATTGCGATATCAAAATGATAAGGGGTAGGGGTCACCAGGCTGACAGCATCCACGTGGTCCAGAAGCTCGTCCACGTTGCTGTAGAATGGAACCTCATAGCGTTGGGCAATGTGCATTCCAATTTCAGGTTTGGCGTCACACACCCCAACCAATTCTGCCCGGCGCAGCCCGGTATAAATCCGGCAGTGCTGGGAACCCATCCGTCCTAAACCAATAACTCCAAGCTTCTTTGTCTGTGGCATTGTAAAACCTCCGTTCGTAAAAACCGATTAGCCCCCAAATCCCCCTGCGCCTTCATCTGCCTGCCACGAAAGGGTCTGCAGGCCCACATTGAGCGCTGATCGGAAGGTAGACCAGTCGGAAAGCAGCATTTTTAAGTAAGTGACCGCCGGGCCGGGCCTGAGAGCCCATTCGCGGAAAGCGCGTTTTTGCCAGTAAAGCAGCCTTTCAGCCGGCAGACCGGGGTAGTCCAGTACCGTGCCTTTGTCCATGTCCACCTGTTCCCAGCGCGTGCCGGGTCTGAACCAGCCGTTTTTGACGACTTCAAAGAAAAATGGCGTTCCCGGATAAGGCGCAGCCACGTGGAACAGGGCAATATCCAGCGGGAGTTTCTTGGCGAAATCAATCGTCTGGCGAATGGTTTCCTCTGTCTCGGTGGGTAATCCGATGATGAAATAACCCCAGTTCATAATCCCCGCTTGTTTGGACCAGCGCAAGGCGCGCTCGGCTTTGGCCGGGTCGGCGCCCTTATGGGCATGGCGCAGGATTTGTTCGTTGCCGCTCTCAATGCCCCAGGAGATCAGCCGGCAGCCGGCTTTGCCCATCCACATCAGCATTTCTTCATCTACGTAATCCACCCGGCTGTTGCACGTCCAGTGGATATTAATTTTCTCGGAAATCATCAGCTTGCACAGGTTGACCACCTGCTCGCGGTTGACCGTGAACAGGTCGGAGTACATGTGGATGTTGTTGATGCCCAATTTCTTAAGCGCCCACATTTCTTCCATGATCTTTTCGGGTGAACGCAGGCGCACCGAAAACTGGTAGGAAACGTGTTTGATGCAGTAGGTGCAGCCCGCCGGGCAGCCGCGGCTGGTGACAATAAAAGTGAACGGCCCGTGGATTAGCGGCATGCGGTATTTTTGCAGCGGCAGGTCCTGGTGCATGGGGATCGGCAAATCGTCCAGGTTTTTGATGAAGGGCCGGTTGCGGTTGACCGTTATTTCTTCCCCACGCCGCCAGGCGAGCCCCATGATGCCGCCCAGATCCACGGTGCCATCTTCGGCAATGGCCGGCTGGTAGTTCGGATCGTGGTCGGCGATCATCTTCTTAATTAATTCTGGCCGCTGGTCGATCTTGTTCTCGAGATGATCCAGCAGATCGCGAATGGTTAAATCTGGCTCGCCGACCAGTACAAAATCCAGCGCGGGGAAGGAACGCAGGGTTTCGACGGGGATGGGGGTGACGTGCGTACCAAAAGCAATGGTTTTGGCGCCGCGGGCGCGGGCCAGAAACACGCCGTACATATCGTTTTCCAGGGTGGGGGCCGTCACCTGGGTAAAATAATAGCGCGGCTGATAGCGGTTTAACAAATTGGTGAATTCTTTCCAACCCATCCGTTCAGCATTCGCATCGATAATCTTGTAGGTATAGGTGGGGTGCAGCAGGGCAGCCATTTGGGCCAGGGAAACCTGCGGCCAAACCATATTTTCACGCGTGCGCCGCCCAACACGGTGCTGGGTCCGGATCCACAGCTCTCCATCCGGAGTAGGTGGGTTGACTAATAAGATATCTACGGCTTCCTTCGAACGGGGTTCGGCCTGCAGCCCTGCTTTTACGATTGCATCCGCGTTCGGAAAACGTGCCATGCGCAGCTCGGGGATCCGGGACGTCCCCAGGTTAATTCTTTTTTGGTCGTTATTTTCGTTGTTCATAGGATTATGTCCTTATTTATGATCTCAAATCAATGTGCAGATCGTGGTTTCGTAATATTTCTCGCTGGCTGAGGTTTTCCAGCACGCGCATCAAAATCCAATAGATAATGAGCTGCACACCCATGAGGATAAACATAGCGCTCCCCAGCAAATACAGCCAGAGGCGGGAAATGTCCCAACCAGAAATACCCAGGGTAACCGCCGTGATCCCAATGCCCATGCCAACCACAAAACTGGCGATACCCATCCAGCCAAAATGGCGGTCGAGGCTGGGCTGAAAGATCGGGCGTGAAAACAGGCCCTGCTGGATAGGTTTCTTATAAAACAGTGACACCAGATAATTGAAAGTGGTCCCCAGGGCGAAGATGGAAATGCCGACCACGCCCGAAACGGCTCCCCAGTACAGGGCGGCAATCTCCTGGGGTTGTAAAACGGTGATGCCTCTCAACCTGGCCTGGATCAGCCCAGCCATAACGACCAGGCCCATTGCAATTCCCCCCAGCCCCACAATTCCCAGGATGCGCACCGGGTTGTAAGCCAGCGCGGTCCACAGAATGGATTGAAGAAAAATCGAACCGTCCTTGATTACATTTAACTTTGACCGGCCCTGCCGTTCGCTGTAAGGGATCGCAACTTCCGTGATGCGGATCCCTTCATGAATGGCGCGCGTACTCATCACCGGGGTCAGATTCAAACCGTTGGGCAGTGGATAAACCTGTTCCAGAATCTGGCGCTGAAAGACGCGCATCCCGCTGGCGCTGTCGGTCACGTGCTGCCGGCCCACCAGGGTGAGCAGGAACGCAAAAAATACGTTTCCCACCCGGCGGGTAACGGGCATCTTGCTTTCCGCCCCGGCCATCCGCGAGCCGATCACCAGTTCACTGCCGTTTAAGGCTTCCTGGCATAAGCGCGGAAAATATTCCGGCGGATAGGTCCCATCGGCATCCAGAAAGCCGATCAGTTCGCCACAAGACTGAGAAAAGCCGTGCTTCAGGGCGGCGCCATACCCCTGGTTACGGGCATAGGTGATCAATTGAATTCCCGGGATGGATTTAACAATTTCGGCGGTGCCGTCTTTTGAACCATCGTTGACAATCAGCACTTCCAGGGTATCCACCCCCACCTTGGCCAGGTCAGCCCGAATACTCAGGACGCGCCTGGCGATGGTTTCAATCCCTTTTTCTTCGTTATAAGCCGGGATAATCACGGATAAAGTAGTCATTCTTTCATCTCCATTTGGTTATAAAAAACCTGTTTTCCAATCAAATGTGAAGCAGTTTCGCCAATATTGCGGATTGGGCGGGCAGGTACCCCTCCTACCACGGTATGCGGGGGCACATCTTTGGTCACCACCGCACCTGCCGCCACGACCGAACCTTTGCCAATCGTTACCCCATCTGTGATGACGGATGCGGAGCCAAGCCAGACATCGTCCTCGATCACAATCCCTTCTGCTGTAATCCCCTGTTCAGTAAAAGGGCGGGTCGGGTCGTCAAAAACATGGTTCACCGCGATGATTTGGGTTAAGGGGGAGGTGTAAACGCGGTTGCCGATGTGTACGCCCCCTTGACCGCGGATCACGGTATATTCACCCACCAGGCAGTCATCACCGATTTTGATTCCGGCGTGGGGTAAATTGCGGAAGTTGTACACGTGTAAAACGGCGCCATGCATCACCAGCGTTCGTGCGCCAATCTCAATCCCTGGCGGGCAGGCATGCAGGTAAACCCCCTGATCGAGGTATGCGCCGCTTCCCAGCCGGATATTGCTGGCAAAGCGCAGGCGGACATGGTTCTCGATCGCTGCCAGTCCATCCATTTTCAGGATCAATCGATAGAGCAGACCCCGCAGCGCAATTCCCGCCAGCGTCGGTACCCACCCGACCAGGGTGGTGACCGCCTGTTCGAGCACATAACGGCCCGGGTCAGAAGCCTGGCGGTTCAGATATAGCTTCAACGATTGAGATGTGCTTTGTGTTTGGTTTTGAGTCATACTTGTTTTACCCAGGCTCCGCCCTTTCGACATGCTTGCGCTTTCAGGCGGCTGCAGTCGGAAGAATTATGATCAAGGAAAGACCGGCGCCTTCACGGGCGATGGATCGAACCTGTTTCGTCTTTAATTGTTTTGCTCCACCCTTAATCATCCAAAAAATATGCTGCTAAAAATATGACCCTGACAGGCCGCCATGTTGGCTGGCTTTGAACCGAATAAATATTAATATCTTATTAAGCTATATAACCGTTATCATTAATAAATTGTCATATTAAATTAAATGGTATTATAGCTCTCAATCATTAATTTAAAATAATAATTACCAACTTTGTCCAAATATCACCCCTTTGGGTACAAAAGGATGATATTTAAGCGATGAAAAATGTTTGTTTTGGATAGAAAAAAGGCCCGCTATCGAAATGCGGGCCTTTTTTGGAACTGCGCAGGTTAATGATCAAGACGAAATGTCAGTTAGAATCCCGGGCGATCGTATCGCTCCTCTCGCTGCGTGCTCAAGCGCGGTTCCCCTGGATCATTTCCAGCAAGCCGGTCTGTCTCTGGGACCGGTTTTCACCCTCCGGGTGATGGTTATTGCCGAGCTTCGCCAATAACCCTGCCGCCTCTTCCTGCGGGTCGCGGAACTGCATGGAATACAGGCGAGCATACATCCCGTTTAGCTCCATTAATTCGGCGTGGGTACCCAGCTCGATGATGCGCCCGCCATCCAATACGACAATACGATGCGCCACCTTGACTGTGCTCAAGCGGTGGGCAATGATCACCGTGGTCCGGTTCTGCATCAGGCGTTCGAGGGCTTCCTGCACCAGCCCTTCCAATTCGTTATCCAACGAGCTGGTAGCCTCATCCAACAACAGGATGCGCGGGTCTTTGAGAATCGCGCGCGCGATGGCGATCCGCTGACGCTGTCCGCCGCTCAAACGGGTGCCGCGCTCGCCGACAATCGTTTCGTACTGCCGGGAGAACCCCAGGATGAATTCGTGCGCGTTGGCTGCTTTTGCAGCGGCGATCACCTCGGCCTCGCTGGCATCCAGGCGTCCATAGAGAATGTTTTCGCGAATTGTGCCGCCAAACAAAAGAGTCTCCTGAGGGACGATCGCCATCTGCTCGCGCAGGCTTTCCTGGGTGATTTCACGCAGGTCGTGGCCGTCGATGCGGATGCTGCCGCTCGCCGGATCGTAAAAACGCGGGATGAGGTTGAAAACGGTGCTCTTTCCTGCTCCGCTTGGCCCGACCAGCGCCAGCACCTCCCCCGGTTGAATATCCAGGGAGATGTCCTGGATCACAGGCACATTGTTTTCATACTGGAAAGATACATCTTCGAAGGTGATCCTGCCGTGGGCAGCCAGCAATGGGACAGCGTCGGGGCCGTCCTGCACGGAGGGTTGGGTATCCATCAGCTCGAATACCCGCTGCACGCCGCCCAGCGCCGCGCGCAGTTGGGCGTAAAGCCCGCCCAACCCGGCCAGACTGGCTGCGATCGAGACCCCATACATTAAGAATCCGGTGATCATGGCCAGCGTCAGCCGCCCGGCAATCACTTCGCGCCCACCCTGCCACATGATCGCCGCAATCGAGCCAAACCCCAAAAACATCATCAGCGAGGAAAAGGAAGAGTTGTAAATGGCCATCTTGAGCGAAGCGTGGAAGGTGTGTTCCAGCGCATTGTTGTAACGCCCGGTTTCGAAAGTCTCGCGCCCAAAGCTCTTCACCACGCGGATGCCCTGCAGCCCTTCCTCGGCCACGATGGTTAAATCGGCGAGCTGGTCCTGCACGCCCACGCTGGCCTTGTGAATGCGACTGCCAAAGAAAAAAGCGATCAGGATCAACACCGGCGCCAGCGCCAGGATGAACAGAGTCAGCTGCGCGTTCATGGTGAGGACGATGACAATCGACCCAATCAATGCGACGACCTGGCTGAGCAGGCTGGTGATGTTGGTGGTGAGCAGGCTGCGCACCTGGGTGACATCGCTCGACAGGCGAGAAATAATCTCGCCCACGCGGCGAACGGCATAAAAATCAAGCGAGAGCGCTTGCAGGTGGGCATACAGGTTTTTGCGCAGATCGAAAACAATATGTTCGCCAATATAGGTGAGCAGGTAGGATTGAAGAAAAGCAAAAACCGCTTGCAGTAAAAAAATCCCCACCAATACCAGGGCCAGGTTATTTAAAGGCGCGAAGCTGGTGGCTTTGGTGACCGTGTCGAGCAGGCGCACGATGACCAGGGGAAAGGCCAGCCCAAACCCGCTGGATACCAGCAGTGCAATCAAGGCCAGGGCCATTCTTTTCCAATAGGGTTTCAGGTACGCGGTCAGGCGTCCCCATTTCACATCCTTGAAGGACACAGGGGTTTTATTCTGATCAAAGATCGCCTCGTGTTCCGACCGGTGGCCGTCTGAATGATTTTCCATAATGATATGTTCTCCTTTGCCGAAAAGCATGAGATACCCTGTCCGGCTATCGAAGATCATACGCAGGCTATGTAAACTCAATATAAATGATGGCTTGCCAAAACATGGAATTCGATCAGGAGTTTGGCGGGCGTGAGACGGGTAAACGCACGCGGAAAGTAGTACCTGAACCGGGGTCGCTTTGCACATCGATTTTGCCAAGGTGCATTTCCACGATTTTCTTGACGATCGCCAGCCCCAACCCACTGCCGCCGGGCGATTTCGTCCGAGATTTGTCGGCTTTATAAAAGCGCTCGAAGATCCGCGCCAGATCACCTTCCGGGATCCCAATCCCCGTATCCCGAATTTCGAACAGGACGTCCTGCCCCTGTGGGCGAAGATCGATATCCACCTGACCGCCGTTCGGGGTAAATTTGATGCTGTTATGGATTAAATTCGTCCATACCTGGCTGAGCAAGTCTTCATCCGCGCTGATTTCCACTTCTGCGAGGTTTACATTCAACGCCAGATTTTTTTCGGCCCACTGCGGCTCGCACACCAGGATCAGGCTGCGGATTTGTTTATCCAACCGGTAGCATTTCGGATCGAATTTGGCCTGTTCCGATTCCAGAGCTGCCAACTTGAGCAGGTCTTCGGTGATCCTCGAAAGGCGCTGCGATTCAGATTCAATGATGGTCAGGTAGTGGCGCCGGCTGTCCGGATCCAGCCGGTCGTCCTGCAGCGCCTGGGCGAAACCGCGGATGGAGGTCAAGGGGGATTGGATTTCATGAGATACATTGGCAATGAATTCCTGACGCAGGGTTTCCATCTGTTCCAATTCCAGCGCCATCTTGTTCACGCTGTTCGCCAGTACATTCACGATCTGGTTTTCCTGGGGAGAATTTTCGAGCCGGATGCTGAAATCTCCCTGGGCGATGCGCTCCAGGGCATCGATGATCGAAGCAAACACATTCCTTTCCGGTACCCAGCCGCGAGCATTCGCCAGCTTGCCCACACCGCCAATGAGCAGGCCCGCGAGCAGCAGTCCAAGCAGGGAATTAATGGTTTGAGCCAGCCAGGTGGAAGGGTGCAGGCCGCTGACTTGATAGATGTAAGCCGTCAGGAAAAAACTGGCGGCAAACATAATGATTAAGAATGCAAGGACCAGAACCATCCAGGCGATCCCAAAGATTCTGCCATGAGCTTTTCTCATCCGCGCACCTCCATCCGGTAACCGAGACCGCGAATGGTCTTGATTTTGAAAGAATGCTCATCTTCCGGAAAACGCTCGCGCAGGCGGTTGACGTGCACGTCCAGGGTGCGCTCATTGCCTTCGAAATCATACCCCCAGATATCCTCGATCAACTGGTCGCGCGAAAAAGTCCGCCCCGGACTGCCGGCCAGCTTATATAAAAGCTCAAATTCCTTCAATGGCAGGGTCATATCCTGGCCTTTCACCCTGACTTCGTAGGTTTTGCGGTTCATGTACAATCCCCCGATTTCGATTGTTTGCGATGTGGCAATCCGGTAACGTTTTAAGAGCGCCTTGACCCGGGCGACCAGTTCCAGCGGTTCAAAAGGTTTGACCAGATAATCATCAGTGCCTAAAGCGAACCCTTTTAGTTTTTGGCTGGTTTCACCCCTGGCAGTGAGCATGAGAATGGGGATATCGAAATTTTCTTTGATCTGGCGGCACAGCTCCCACCCATCCATATGAGGCATCATGATATCCAGCACGACCAATTCCACCTTTACGGATTCCAATCTGGCGAGCGCTTCCAGACCGTCGGCGGCTTCGCAGATTTCAAAGCCTTCGTTCCCCAAAAATACCGCGATCAGTTCCCGAATATGGGCGTCATCATCCACAATCAATATTCGGCTCATGTTTTTGTCTGCACCTCAGGCCTATGAAGATCACGGCGGTCCTGCGCATTCCAGGCCGGATGACCGGGTCGCTCGCGCTGCTTTATGCGAAGCATACCGCGATCAAAGAAAGATAACACGATTTTGTTAACCGAATTTAAACGAATGAACTTCGGCTATTCATAAGCCAGCACTTCATTGATGGTCAGCCGGGCCGCATTGCGCGCCGGAATAATGCTGGCAAAAATCGATAGCACAATCACCACCCCCAACCAAAGCAGGATACCCAGCGGGGTAAAGCTCAGAACCATCGCCGAACCCATCATTGCCTCTCCAACGATCTTCAGCAGGAAAAAGCTGATCGGAAACGACAGGCCGATGGCTAAAACCCAGGTGATCAGGCCGATGACCAGCGCTTCGATGATCACCGACTGCATGATCACTCGATCCACCGCCCCAATGGTTCTCATCACCCCAATTTCTCGGGTTCGCTCCAACACGTTGATGCTCATCGTACCGGTCAAACCAATGCTGCCCACAAACGCGGTCAAGGCAGCCATGATCAATAAGAAGATTACCAGGGTATTCAGCGCCTGGGTGGTCTGTATTCGTAAACTGGAACCGGATTGCACGCTTTGAACCAGGAAATTCCGGTCTGTCAGATAATTATCAATGTTCCGGGTTTGCGCCAGTTGAGAGGCGAGATCATGATTCTCGGTAGTAATGCGGAAGGAAGCGGCCTGGTCGGGTATATGCATCTGATCAGAAATAAAATCAAAGTTCGCATAAGCCAGGGGGTCGCCAAGCATGTTCACAAAGCGAAATATTCCCACCACTTCCCAGGGTTCTTCGGTTCGGCCAGAAAGCTTGATGATGAGCTTATCCCCGGGTTTCAAGTTTGGATAGAATTTAAAGATCGAATCGGAGACCACCAGCGCTTTTTTCTCTCCCGGTAAAAGCCAGCGGCCTGCCAAAAAATCCGGGTGGAGCAGCAGTGTGTTCTGGGGCGGGGCCGAGATCGAGAGCTTGGTCACCAAATTGTCGTTTGCATCCCAAATTTCACCCGCGGCGCCGCTCCATCCTTCCACGGCCTTGACGCCCGGTATCCCCAGCAGGGTCCTTTCAACCTTGGCGACATTGTACGGCTGGCTAAAATCTACGGTCACATCGCCCATAAAATGCTGCATCAGTTGATCCATCATGTAGCCCATTGAATCGCGCGTATTAAAGACCGCGATAAAGACGGATCCGGCTACGGTGAGCGTAAAAAGGGTCAAAAGCAGGCGCCCCCGCTTGCGAAACGTGTTTCGAAAGGAAAGCAGGATCGGGCGTGGAATCCAACTGAACCGTTGGGTGGAGCGGCTGGAGAAATTTCTCCTGGCGGCCTGGCTGCGAGGGCGATAATTGCTGATCGCCTGTTGGACGCTTGTTTTGGCGCCGCTGTTGACCGGGAAAAAGCCGGCGATCAATGGTACCAGGATGGCAATCAAGGCTTGGGTGATCACCGCTGCTGGCACGATATGAAAACTTTCCAGGACGGCCCCGATCAAACTGGCAGTAAACCAGGCCAGGCCATAGCCCGCGATTGCGCCCAACGGGACAGCGATTAACAGGGCGATCAAGCCGTAGGCGATGATCAGGGTCAGGTACATCCCCAGAATTTGGGAACTGCGCGCTCCGACCAGCTTCATAATTCCAATCTGGCGTAACTGTTGGGTCAGCAGGGCATTGAGCGTGTTGATAATCAACGAGCCGCTCAAGAGGGTAATCAGACCACCTAATGCACCCAGTACGCCCAGCACCGCCAGGATGGTGCTGGTCATCGGATGTTCGCTGGAGAGTTTTTCGTCCATCCGGTAAACTTCACGCCGGCTGTTTTTAACTTGCTCTTTAATACTGGCCGCGACGCCGGCGATGGCTGTACTGCTGCTTCCGTCACCAGCGATGGTGATATAGAGCTGGTTAAAATTACTGTCCAGCCCAAATAGGCGCAGCGTTTTCATGGTGATGAAGGCGTTATTGGTTGGGCTGGAGTCGGGCCGGGAAGTCGTCTGATCGGTGACCAGCCCGACCACCTTGACGAAATGTTTGATACCATCTGGAAGTTCGATTTCAATGCTGTCGCCGGCATGGAACCCGGTCGAGGACAAAAAATTTTGGCTGACAATGATTTCGTTGTCCCCGGGGTATTGGGTGCCTTCAATCGGAACGAGGTGGTTAATGTCATTGGTAAAGTCCGCAAGTCCAATCAGCGGCAGATTTTTCCAATTTTCACTTCCTCTTCGCGCCCGAATATTAACGATGCGCCGCCCTACTACCTCCTTCACCCCCGGCATCTTTTCGATGGCATGAATGAGATTGTTATCGAATGGATCTGTCCAAATGATGATATTTGGCGGGTTGAGGGCGGCGTAACTGTGGTTGATGTCTGTTCCCAGGATCACATACGCACTGATGATCATCCCGATGGCAAAGACGCCAACGGCGATGGAGGCGACCACCAGCCCGGTTCGGGTGCGGTCATCCCACAAGTCGGAGAATACTTTGCTCCAACGCGGTTTTAGCAAGTTTGGTTTGAGATCGCCGTTCACCGGTCGGTTTTCCTTCTTCTGTTTTCAGCCAGGCGGGTGGCTGCAATCTCGTGAATAGCGTGGCGGGTTAAAGGAGAACCGTCAATCAGTTCGTAAAATGTCTCCTTCGATAAGAGCGCCACCTCGGCCCCGCTGCGTGCGCCCTGGACACTGGCAATGGAATGCCCTCCCTGGGTCAATTCTATTTCGCCAAAAAATTGCCCGGGGCCGAGCCGGGCCAGGCGCATTTCTTTTGACTGCTCATTTTTAATGACGATCTCCACTTCCCCGGTCTCAATCATAAAGAAATGTTCGACCGGCTTCCCTTGCTGCAGAATGATCTCTCCAGGGGCGACCACTCGTTTTTCGGCTCCTTTGGTGGCTGCCAGCATCTGAGGATGGGACAGGAAAGGCAGGGCGCGCGCCACCGTCTGGTCGATGATCTCGCCATCCGAAAGGATAATCGTTTGATCGGTTCTTTGTGTGATCGATGGGTCGTGGGTGACGATCAGGACGGTCTTTCCATTTTTCGCCAGGTTTTGGAACAGGTTGAGAATGTTGTCAGCCGCGCGTGAATCGAGATTGCCGGTGGGCTCATCGGCCAGGATAATAGACGGGTCGGTAGCCAGGGCGCGCGCGATGGCTGCACTCTGCTGCTGCCCGCTGGAGACGGCGGTGGGCAGCTTGTGGACCTGGTCTTCCAACCCGACCATCTTGAGCAGTTCCATGGCCCGCTCAGGCCGCTCATAAAACGGGTAGATGCTGCAGTAATCCATGGGCAGCATGGTGTTTTCCAGCAGCGAAAGGGTCGGCAGCAGCTGGAAAAACTGGAAAACGACCCCCATGTTCCGCCCGCGCCACAAGGCGCGTTTGGATTCGCTCATCTTATAGATATGCTCGCTGCCAATGACCACATCCCCGGCGGTGGGATGGTCGATGCCGGTGATCATGTTCAGCAGGGTGGATTTTCCACAGCCGGATTTTCCTACAATCGAGATAAACTGCCCGTAGTTCAACTGCAGGTTGATGGATTTTAAGGCGACGAATTTTCCCGCCGCGTTTTCATAAACTTTATCCACGTTGCGCAAAACGATGGCCAGTTTTTCGGGGAGAACGAGTTCTGGTTTCGAAATGATTTCGACCCGGGATGCCGCCGGATTGAGGGCGCCCCGATCTCGAGCTGAAACCAGTTCCAATGGCGCAGGATGCCGGGCAATATTCGCAGGATTGGCCGGCTGGTTCACCGGCGCGGCGCCATTTTCCGCCGGGCAGGTAACCACGCCATCCGTAATCTGCAGCCGTCGCGAAAACCGGGGCGCAAAGCTCTCATCGTGGGTGACCATGACGATCGTCTTTCCCTGCGAAACCAGCTTCTCGAAAATTTGAAAAATGGTTTCAGCGGTGACGCTGTCCAGGTTGCCGGTGGGTTCATCCGCGATAATCAGATGCGGGTCGTTCACCATGGCCCTGGCAATGGCCACGCGCTGTTTTTGCCCGCCGGAAATATGCGCCGGGATTTTGTAAGCATGATCGGCGATTTCCACCAGGTCGAGTAATTCAAGCGCTCTTTTTTTGCTGATGAGCGACCGGTAGATGCCGGAGAAGTCTTGCGGCAGCATGACGTTCTCTACCAGGCTGAGGGTGGGCATCAGCTCGAAGGACTGGTAAATGATCCCCAGGTTTTCGCCGCGCCACAATGCCAGCTTGTCTTCACTCAGGGCATGGATCGGAATAGAGGCCGACGGAGATTGGTTTTCTATCCAATGAAATAGAATATTGCCGGAAGTCACGGCGCTGACCCCGGAGATCATATTCAACAGCGTTGATTTCCCTGCGCCGGATTTTCCCGTGATCCCGAGAAATTCACCCTGTTGAATATCGATATTTACATGATTGAGCGCCACAAAAGGGGTATCACCGGTAATGTAGGTTTTGACCACGTCCTGCATTTGGATGATGATATTTGGATTCTTATCAGACATAATCGCGGTACCTGGTACCAGTATTTCGATATTTAAAAACTTACTTCGTGGGGTGTGGTTAATTGCCAAATTGGACCGCGAAATAATCAATCGCCTGGGACATCAGCCGAATTAATGTCCGGCTGTCTTCTTCGCCCAAATAATTGATCAGACCGATCAGTTGTTCTTGCACCTCCAGAATCAGCGCCTCGGCCACCTGGGCTCCCTTATCGGTAAGCCCAATGCGTACGATTCGCCGGTCATTGGGATCTTGCAGGCGCTCGATGGTCCCGGTTTCTTCCAGAGGGTTGATCAGATGGGTCACGCCGGCCGGTGTAATTTGCAGCAGGCTGCTTATTTCGGTGACGGTTAACGCCTTTTTATCTCCATCGAAGTTCATCACCAGCATCACTAATAATTCATATTCACTGCGGGTTAATCCATCGATGGAACTTTGTTTTAATTTTGGACGGGGGAATTGTTTCATCAACTGAAATAAATCTCGGGTCAGATCTAACGATGTTTTTTCCATCAAGATGGCCTTTTTTATAAATTATTATCTTACAGAATAAATATTTTACTTACTAAATAATTTACGGACTGTATTATACTATGAAGAAACCCCAACTCTGGATCGAGTTGGGGTTTCTTCTTCTGGATTTTTTGATTAAGCCTGTGCTTCAGCCGGTTTTTCGGCTTCAGCCGCGTGTGCCCGGCGGTGCAGCTCGGCAAACATGGGCGGCACACCATTTTTCCAATCTTCTCGCCGCATCCCGTTCATGTGGGCGAATTTGTGGCGAGCCATACCCCGCATCAGGCCTAAGGCCAGCGGGATGGCCAGAAAAGGTAATATATGCTTGAAGCCGCTGTGCGAACCTTCTCCGCAATCACGATCCATTGTGTGTTCCATTTCCTTAACTCCTATTTTGTTAATTGGGCCCTCCACTTTCATCCTGAAAAACGAACGCAGGTTTGAAAACGGGGGACTGGATTGATTAATCATTGTTTCTATAGTAAGAAAAGATTGTGGAGGAAATAAGCAGGGAATGTGGGAGTGTTGCGTAGGTTCGGATTCGGCCGGCGGCGGGAACCATCGGCTGGGTTTGCATAAAAATGGTATCATTCATCCTATGAAATCGGAAACCGGTGAGGTTTGTATCCCCAACATCAGTTTAAAAGAGCGCCGAAAACGGCTGAAATTCGGCTTGATTGTGTTCGCGATAAACCTGGCTGTCCTGGCGGTCATGCTCGCCGCCGGGATCAGTTTCTGGTGGCGGATTGGCCTGTTCCCCCTTTTCGCGGCAGCGACATCGGGCTTTTTTCAATGGCGGGATAAAACCTGAGTGAGGCTGGCGGCGCGAGGTTCGCGCCAATTGGGTGAAAATGAAGAGCAGATCGAGGATCAAGCAGAACTCGCTCAGGTACGCAGGCAAGCCAGCAAGGTCCGGATGAAATCGTTGGCTGCCGCCTTAGTCCTGACCCTGCTCGCGCTACTGATCCCCTAAAAAGAGCCGCGGTTTGCCCCCGGCGGCTGGCGTAAGAGATTCGCGGCGTCAGAATGAATCACAACCCCCTCGGCTTTTAATAAGCGCTGCTCCTGCCGCCAGATTTCCGCGGCAATTCTGAGCCGGTCTGCCGGGATTGGAAACTGCGCGGTAAATTCAGGCGAGCCAAACAGGCGCGAGTCATGGACCGCATCAAACGAGTGATCTGGCAGGAAGTCCAGCACGCCTGGTTGACCTAAATCGGCCTTGTAATGCGCGAAAGTTTCCCCATCCAGGTTGCCCAGGTCGATCCCGACCGGATCTGCGCCGAGTTCGAGCAGGATGCGGCAGAACCAGGGCTCGAATTGTGCGGTATAACCAGATATGAAATCAATCGGGATGCGGTTTTCTCCAAACGGGGTATTCACAAATATAAATGAAGGAGCCTTACTGGTGCTCGAGCCGCAAGCGATATCCAATACCCGCTTGCCTTTTAACACTGCAAAGGTTCCATACGCCTGGTAGACCCTGCCCACCAGCTGCTTGATAATCTCCGCGAGGCCCGGTTCCCTGGATATTTTCTGCGACAGGGTATATTTGCCATCCAGCGCGTTGAGCGTGCTCGCAATCCAATCCCGGTCCTCTGGCGATGCTGCCAGGCTGCTGAGGATCGCCGCCCAATCGTCCAAATTTGGTTTCACGATGTCCCCTTCAATTTTAAGATTTGGCGTCCCCGGACCACAGCCGCTGCATTTCGCTGGATGTTGCCAGCAGTTCATCCAGTTTACCTTCGGCCTCGATGCGCCCATCCTTGAGGACGATGATATGATCTGCCCGGCGCAGCGCTGTCCGCCGGTTGGAAACCACCAGGCAGGTTGCCCCGGGTTTATCGAAGATACGCTCCCACAGGATCTGCTCGGTTTCGACATCCAGCGCGCTCGAAAGATCGTCGAACACCAACAATTCCGCATCGCGCACAAACATGCGCGCCGCCGCGGTACGCTGGATTTGCCCGCCGGAAAGCTTTACCCCTTTCGGCCCCACCATGGTATCCAAACCCTGTTCGAAATCGCTGAGATCACGGTCCATCACCGCGGAACGCACCGCGCGGTAGACGTCATCGTCGCTTTTATCCAGGCCCATCAGGATGTTGTCCCGCAGCGAATCGCTGAACAGGCGCGGCACCTGGGCGGTATAGGCGCAGTTGGGCGGCGTTAAAAATTCGCCCGGTTTTTCCACCACGCAGTCGTTCCAGCGGATTTCGCCGGAGTCCATGGGCAGCAGCCCCAGGAGCACGCGCAGCAGGGTGGTTTTTCCCGATCCAATCCGCCCGGTGATCACGGTGAACGAACCGCGTTTCACGTTCAGGTTGAGACCCTGGATGCCGTGGTCGGAGGTGGGGAAGCGGTAGCTCAGGTTGGTGGCATCCAGGCGGACAAAGTGGTCGGCGTCCTTCTTTTGAGGGTAGGTTACCCCCGGGTATTTGCCGTTCATGTAGACCGGGCTGAATTCCACCAGCGCATCGGCGGGCGCCCCTTCCATCAGGCGCTGCATGCGCTCGACCGAGATGCCGATCTGGCGGTAGCGCGCGATTAACAGCCCTGAAAAAGCGGTCAGTTCGGAAAGAAAGTCCAGATAGTACACGAACAGGGCGAAATCACCCACGGTGAAGGTGCCGGCCTGCATGGCCTGGCCTGCCAGGATCAAGATTACACCCGTGCCCAGACTGGCGGCGTTGTGAAAGATGGAGTTCAATATTTCATTGAATAACCGGTCGCGCAGCGCCAGCACCCGCCGCTCGTCGTTGAGCTTCTTGAAATGCCCGATCACGCCTTCTTCAGCGGTGGCGACCTTGACCGCCTGCACTGCCCCGAAGAATTCGCCGATGAACCCGGTGATGATCCCGGTGGCCCGGCTGCTGGCGCGCCGGTACTCGTCGATGCGTTTGGTCGAGGCGGCGGCGATGATCCCCACGATGATCAGCGGCAGCAGCGCCAGACCGGTGTAGGTCGGGTTGATGCCGATCATGACAATCAGCGCCACAATGTTGAAGGCGATCATGCCCATAATGTCATTCAGCCACAGGGCAAACAGCGGGATCTCGAACACATCCCCGCGGAAGCGGCTGATCGCTTCACCTGGCGAGTCGGGTAGGGCTGAAGCCCCGGGACGGCGCAGGATGTGCCGCAGAAGGTTCTTGCGCAGCAGGGTCATCGTGTTCATAAAGAAGGGCACGTTGGTGGTGACCAGGCCATATATCCCCAGAATACTGCCGATTTCGGCGGCAAAGAGCAAGGCCACAATCGACCAGAGATTTAATCCAAGCGGCGAGCTCCCGCTCAATATATTAAAAAATTCGCGGATCGCCAGCCCGGGGATCAGGTAGAAGAGCATATTGATGATCATCATCAACCAGTTGGCCAGCCAGAGATCCTTGCGGAATACGATCATTTTCCAGATCACTTTCCAGGCCGGCAAAGAGGGTTTCGTTTTCGCGGCAGTGCTGTTCATGCCAGCACCTCCTCCAGTCCGGTGCTTAACAGGCGGTGAAAATGGGTGCCCGCATCGGCTGCCAGTTGGGCGCGGCTGCCGTGCTCGATCACCCGCCCGTCTTCCAGGATCATGATTTCGTTGGTGCGGTGGAGCGTGCCCAGGCGGTGGGCGATGATGATCGCCGTACGGTCGCGCAGCAGGCGGTCGATCGCCCGTTCGATCAACTGTTCCGTGGCGGGGTCCAGGCGCGAGGAAGCCTCATCCAGGATCACCAGCCCGGGATTGCGCAAAAAGATCCGGGTAAAGGCCAGCAGCTGCGCCTCTCCGGCCGAGATGCTGCGCCCGCCGGTTTCGAGCCTCGTATCGAGCCCGTTGGGCAAACCCTGCAGCCATTCTGCCAGGCCTAATTCGTCAATGACTTCAAGGATGCGGCTGTCGGTGACCTCGCGGTTAAAGAAAGTGATGTTATCGCGCACGCTGGCCTGGAACAGCTGCACGTCCTGGGTGACGAGCGCCACCCGCTCGCGCAGGGGTTTCAGGTGAGGTTGGGTGAGGGGCACCCCGCCCAGCACGACCTGGCCGTGGGTCGGGTCGTAAAGACGAAAAATTAACCGCGCCAGGGTGGTTTTTCCGGAGCCGGTGCGCCCCAACAGCCCCAGTATCGAGCCCGGCTTGAGCACAAAATCAATCTCTTCGAGCACCGCTTCGCCTTCCTTATAGGAAAAGTGGACGTTCTCGAAGGCCAGGCTCAGCGCCCCGGCTGGGATCTCGGCGCCCGGCCCATTGATGATCACGGCGCGAATGGCGCTCAGCTCGCTCAGGCGCTCGGTGGCGGCCCCGACGTTTTGCAGGTTCTCCATTTGTTGGGTCAGTTCACGGATCGGCCGCCGCAGCAGGTTGGTATAAGTGACCACCAGGTAAACGGTGCCAAGGGTGATCTGTCCGGCCTGGAACAGGAAAAACCCCATCACTAGTGAGATACCCACGCCCATGGTCATCAATATGCCGGCAGCGAAACGCACCAGGATAAACCGCCGCGATGCATTGCGCCAGTGGCCGAGAATGCGCACCGACAGCTTGTAGATACCCAGCACCACGTAATCGACCGCGCCGCTGGAACGGATGTCTTCGGTGCCTGCCAGGCGTTCTTCAAGATAACCAAACAGATCGGCCATGGCCTCGCGGAATTTTTTCTGGTAGGGGATAGCGATGCCCCGCACAGCATTGAGCACTAGCAGGGTGGCGATGGTGAATACGCTGAAAGCCAGTCCGATGTGCCAGTTTACCAGCAGCAGCGCAATCAGGATGCCGATCAACAGCAGCAGGTTGCCCAGTACGCGGACCACCAGCTGCGAAAAGAAATTCGACAGCTCGGCCACATCGCCGTCAATGCGTTCGATCAACTCCCCCGGGCTGACGTTGTTGTGGTAGCTCATATCCAAATGCAGGCAGTGGTGCGCCATCTCGGCGCGCAGCGCGTTGGTGGCGGTCCAGGCCACGTTTTCTCCAAAGTAAGTTGCGCCAATCCCCACGACTTGCTGGATGATGGCGACGAAAATAAAAGCCAGAGCCGCGATCAACAGATTTTTAGCATCCGTGGTGGTTTGAGTGGCATCGATAAAATAGCGCATGATCTGTGGATTGATCAGCTGCAGTCCGATGCTGCTGAAGAGCAGGACTGTGAGCAGGATGAAGCGTGTTTTCTGCGGCCGGATGTATTTTGCGAGCAAGTCCCAATGCTGGCGGAAGGGGATTTTCAAATCAAGCTCCTTCGAGCGTACACAAAAAGGTAGGGGACAGCCAATCAGGCAGCCAAAGGCTGCCTGTGCGAACCTATATTATCTCATAAATCAGGACCGGCATGGTCATCATCCTGGGAAATGACGCCCAGGAGGGGTAAGTCAGATTTAATCTAGATTGTGCCGGACAGCGATTTTCGTTGTCCTTTCGGCCTGTATCGTTCCACCCGCACCCTGGCGGTGATCGCATGCGCCAGCATGCGCTCGACATTGCACTGGCGTTCGGTCACTTCCCCGATCAGCCGGCTGGCTTTCGGAGTCATTTTTTGATAAGTGACAGTCTTCAGAAATTTACCCACCCACAGGCCGCCGGTATAGCGGGCGGCGCGGCTGGTCGGGAGGATGTGGTTGGTGCCGATGGTCTTATCCCCATAGGCAACGGTCGTTTCTTCGCCGATAAACAGCGAGCCATAGTTGCGCAGCCGGGCCAGATACGCGTCCGGGTCTTTGACATGGATTTCCAGGTGTTCGGGCGCGTAGTCGTCGCTGAGGGCAATGGCTTCTTCCTGGCTTTCGGCGATATACATGCGGCCGTTGTTTTTCCACGACTGCCCGGCGACGTCCCGGGTGGGTAAAACGGCCAGTTGGGCCTCCACCTGAACCAGGCAATCCCGCGCAAATTCCTGGCTGAAACAGATCAGCGCGACGCCGCTGTTGGGATCATGTTCCGCCTGGCCAAGCAGGTCGCAAGCCACCAGCGCCGGGTCGGCCAAATCGTCAGCGATGACCATAATTTCGGTGGGGCCTGCCAGCAGGTCAATCCCGCAGCGGCCAAAAAGCTGGCGCTTGGCTTCGGCCACAAATTTATTGCCCGCTCCGCACAGCACATCCACCGGTTCCATTTCCCCCAGGCCGAAGGCCATCATCGCGAAAGCCGGAACGCCCCCCAGGATAAAAATGCGGTCTGCCCCGGCTTTCTTCATGGCGTTGATCGTTGCGGGAAAATAACCTTCGCCCTTGACCGGAGGGGTGAAGGCCACAATGCGGTCTACGCCGGCTACCCTGGCGGGGATAATGCTCATCTGCGCGGAGCCGAACATCGGGTAGCGCCCGCCCGGGATGTAACTGCCCACCGATTTAACCGGGATGTGCTTATGCCCCAGGATGACCCCGGGGGAGAGCTCAATTTCCAATGGCAGCAGGCACTTGAGCTGGGCCTGGGCGAAGGCGCGCACATTGGCCTGGCAGAAATCGGTATCGCGGATAATCTGTGGGTCCAACCTGGCAATCGCACCCTCGATCTGGTTTTCGCTCAGTTCAAACTGGTCCGGATTCCAGGCATCGAATTTCTGGCTGTATTTGCGCACTGCTGCCATGCCGTTCTTCTCGAGCTCCAGGAGCATTTCCGAGACGACCCGGCTGGTTTCGGGATCGTTTTCAAACAACCTGTGCCCGCCCTCTTTATAAATCTGCATAGCTTGCCTTCTTTCGACAATTTTAGGGTTGCTGGCTGAGAACGTCTGACGCAATTCTTCTGTAAAAAAATAAGTGGCCGACCGCTGGGACCATTTTACACGATATCAACCGCCTCTCCGAGCCGGTTTTATTTTGACGATCTGATCTTTCCTGACCAGAAGCGGGTGGCGAGGTAGTAAAAAAATCGTATTAAAGATAGTAGGACGGCTGATTGACTCGGACAATTTTTATCATTAAAATCAAATTAATGGAACTTCTCGAACGTGAGCCGTATCTTTCGGGGCTGGAAGACGCTTTAGCCGGGGCCAGCGCCGGCGCAGGCAGCATCGCGCTGGTCAGCGGCGAGGCGGGCATCGGGAAAACGACGCTGATCACAGCCTTCACCCGCACCCACGCCAACCGGCTGCCGGTGCTGTGGGGAACTTGCAACTCCCTCTTTGCCCCGCAGCCGCTTGGCCCGCTGTATGATATTGCCGGGCAGGTGAACGGTAATTTACCGGCCCTGCTCCATGCCGATGCCAACCGCGGATTGATCTTTTCCGCGATGCTCAAAGAACTGCGCCAGCGTACAACCATTGCCGTTTTCGAAGATGTGCACTGGGCGGATGAGGCCACGCTCGACCTGCTGACCTTTCTCAGCCGGCGCATTGCCCAAACCCGGTCGCTGCTGATATTAACCTACCGGGATGATGAACTTGGCCCGCGCCACCCGCTGCGCATATTTCTCGGCGAGCTGGCGGCATCCTCGGCGGTGTACCGCGTGCCCCTGCCGCCGTTCAGCAAGGCAGCCGTCAGCGCGCTCACCGCCCGGCGGCAGTTGGACGCTGCTGCTCTCTATCGCCAGACCGGCGGCAACCCATTTTTTGTGACCGAGGTCCTGGCGAACACAGGCAGCGGTATTCCCCACACCATTCGGGATGCGGTGATGGCCCGCGCCGCGCGTCTTTCTGCGCCGGCTTATGCCGTGCTGGAAGCGGCGGCAGTGATTGGGCAGCGCATCGAACCCTGGCTGCTGGACAGGCTCATTGGTCAGGATGACCGGGCGGTGGAGGAGTGTATGGCAGCCGGGATGATTCTTGCCCAAACCGGCCAGCTGTCTTTTCGCCACGAATTGGCCCGGCAGATTATTTACGAAACGATTGATCCATTACGCCGGCGAACGCTGCATCAGACGGTTCTGGATATCCTGGTTTCATCACAAATCGCTGCCAGCGACCCGGCTCATCTGGCGCACCATGCCGAAGCCGCGGGCAACCAGGGCGCGGTGCTTAAATACGCCGCGCTGGCCGCCCAACAGGCCACAAAAGCCAGTGCGCATCGTGAGGCCGCGGCCCTTTACGCCCTGGCCTCGCGTTATGTGGCGCATTTGCAGCCGCGTGAACAGGCCCAACTGCTGCAGCTGTACGCCGACGAGTGCTATTTAATTGATAACCGGATTTTAGGGATTGATCTCCTGCGGCAAGCGCTGGCCATCTGGCGCGAGCTCCAGGATGCGCTCAACCAGGGAGCGATCCTGGCGCAAATGGCCAGCATGCTCATCAGTCTGGGAAGAGATGCCGAAGCCATACAGTACTCCAATGAATCGATCGCCATCCTGGAAGAATTTCCACCAGGGATTGAGCTGGCTTCCGCCTACCGGATCAAGGCTGGATATGATTCATTTAATCGGAATTTTCCGGAATCAATCGCGGGTTTTGAAAAAAGCATCCGTTTATCTGAACAATTCCCCGACAAAGCTGAATATTATAAAGCCCAGACCATGCTTGGATCCACGATGATGTACCTGGATTATGAGCGCGGGTGCCAATTCCTGCAAGATGTACTGGCAGAAGCGGATGCCGCCGGCCGCAGGACGACGGTGGCCCTGGCATATGCCAATTTGGGCTCAGTTTCCAGTGAACTGAATAAGTTTCACCGGGGAAAGCAATATCTGTTGGAAGGCCTGGCGTACACCTACCAGCACGACCTGGATCGGTTAAGGTTTTACACGCAGGCCTGGCTGGCATTCACCAATCTTAAATTGGGTTATTGGAATGAGGCCGCCGAAGAGTCCGGAAGAGTCATTAAAGATGCGCACTATTCAATCACCAGCCGGCTGACGGCGTTGGTTACGCTGGGACGTCTGCGGGCCCGGCGGGGCGACCCCCAGGCGGATGACCTCCTGGATGAGGCTTCCAGGTTATCTGCTCAAATGGGCAGCCTCGACCGTTTGGGCTTGGTCTATGTTGCCCGGGCAGAAGCAGCCTGGCTGGCAGGCGACATGCCGCGCACGCTGCAAGAAGTGAACGCCGGGTATAAGCTTGCGTTCGATAAACAGCATCCCTGGTTTTTCGGGGAGCTGGCTTTCTGGCGCTGGCGGGCCGGGGGAAAAGTAACCATAACCGAGTGGATGGCAAGCCCCTATGTTTTCCAAATCACAGGCGATTGGCAGCGCGCCGCCGTCGAATGGCAGGAGCTAGGCTGCAGCTACGAACAGGCCTGGGCTCTGGCGGACGGCGATGCCGGTGCGCAGGTTGCAGCGCTGGCCATTTTCGAAAAGCTCGACGCCCGCCCGGCCGCCGAAGCACTGCGGGAAAAGCTGCGCGCGGCGGGGGTTTTCAACCTTCCCCACCGCCCCAGGGAGGCCACCCGTGAGAATCCGTTTGGCCTGACCCGGCGCCAGGTGGAGATCCTGGGTTTGCTCACCCGGGGCCTGAGCAACGCTGGGATCGCCGGTCACCTGCATATTTCTCCCAAGACTGCCGACCACCACGTCTCAGCGATACTCGCCCAGCTGGAGGTGCATACGCGTGAAGCCGCTGCCAGCCTGGCGCGCGGCCATCCTTATTTCCAGGAAAAATAAGCACCTGGCAAAAATAGGGAATCGCTCCGCTAAATATGGGGTGTGCCTCCCGATGCATCGATATCTGATTTCTTTTATCATAGTTATCAATGATAGAAAGGAGCCAATCATGCATCGTTTTCAGCCCGTTTCGTTTCGTTTTAAAAAACTCACCTTTTTCACCGTCGTCATGCTGATCCTGTCAGGCCTGACCGTTGAACCGGCTTTCTCTGCCCCCACTGTCATCCTCACAGTGAATGATACGACTGATCTGCCAGACGTCTCCCCTGGGGATGGCATCTGCGACACAACATCCTCTACCCCAGGCAGCCAGTGCAGTTTGCGCGCCGCGATCGAAGAGCTCAACGCCCCGGGGGCTACCGGCACCCCGCAGCGGATTGAGTTCAATATCTCCGGCATAGGGCCTATGGTCATTGCACCCGCCACAGCCCTGCCTGACATCATCGTGCCTGTAGAGATCGATGGGTCGACCCAGCCTGGGGCAGCCTGCGCCACAGCCAGCGCACCGGCTGACCTGCAGATCGTGCTGGATGGCAAGTACACCGGATCTGGCGACAATGGTCTGAATTTAGGATATGGCAGCGATGGCAGTACCTTGAGAGGCCTGGTGATCGGCAACTTCAATTTGGCCGGGATCAAAATTTCCAGTACGAATAATATCGTGCGCTGTAATTTTGTGGGGATTGACGCAGATGGCTTGACAGCGATGCATAGCACATACGGTATCCTGGTCAATCAGGATAATAATATCATTGGCGGGCTTAATACGGCAGCGCAGCGCAACGTGGTCTCAAATAATACAAATGGAATATATATGGATGGAAATAACAACCTGGTTGGCGGCAATTACATCGGCACAACCCCGGACGGAATGGGGGCCAGTGGAAATTATTTAATCGGTGTATACTCCGCGGGATCCAGCAATCAAATCGGCAGCGACACCACCCTTGGACGCAACTTGATCAGTGGAAATAAAGGCGCGGGCATTCGCCTCAACGGCGCTCAATCCAATATTGTCCTCGGAAATTATATCGGGGTTGCAGTCGATGGCGCCTCTTCTCTGCCCAACACCGGGAATGGGATCGAGGTCTTTGGAAATGCGCTCTCCAATACTATTGGCGGCACGGGACCCGGGCAGGCCAACCACATCGCTTATAACACCCTGCGCGGGATATCCCTTTCCCCTACCTTTTCGGATACTCCTATCCAAATCACGTTCCGCGGCAATATCATCCACGACAACGGCGATCTGGGGATCGATCTGGGAAACAACGGGGTGGACATTAACGATGTTGGAGATATTGATGGCGGCGAAAACGGCCATCAAAACTATCCGGTCCTGCAGTTGACTGGCGGCAGCCCGGTGATCACAATCAGCCTCGACAGCCAGGCTAATATCCAATACACCATTGACCTCTACAGCAACGTCAGCTGCAACTCATCCGGAAACGGCGAGGGACAGAACCACATATATGAAGGGCCGCTGACCACCGACGGAACCGGTCATGCGAGTATCACCTTCAACCTGGCAGGGTTGGCAACGCCCGGCCATTTTATCACCGCCACGGCCACCGATGCCAATGGCAGTACGTCTGAATTTTCGGCCTGCGCGTTGCTGA
This sequence comes from uncultured Chloroflexia bacterium, assembly GCA_963743005.1. GTDB lineage: Bacteria > Chloroflexota > Anaerolineae > Anaerolineales > Anaerolineaceae > CAVUNY01. The sequence continues at coordinate 101,273 of CAVUNY010000005.1, forward strand.
GTATTTCGGCGAGCAGTACTCCTACCCCTACCCATACGCCTACCTCGACCAGCACACCCACAAAAACAGCGGCCCCCACTGCCACCCTGGCGCCATCGCCGACCAGCACCCCAACCTTAGGGGCGCTCATCCCGTCTTATTGGATCTATTTGCCTGTTACCCTGCGCTGAATGAGCCAGAAAGGATAAAAACGTCATGCCCCGATATCTTATCGAACGCACCTTTCCGGAAGGACTTTCCCTTCCCGGGCCAGACCAGGATGCGCGCACCCGCCTGGAATTCATTGAGAACAATACCCTGGACGAGGTCACCTGGGTCCATTCCTACGTGCTCGCGGACGGCAAAAAATCATACTGCATCTACGATGCTCCCACGCCAGAGGCGCTGCGGCGTGCGTCGCGGCGCAACGGTCTGCCCATCGACCGCATCCTGGAAGTGAGCGTGCTTGAGCCATATTTTTATATCGAAAAGGTCGGCCCGCCCGGCTCCGGCTCCAGCCCCTCGCGGCGCGGCCGGCGTACGGGAGTCACTCCTGATGATTTGCATGGCAATGGAGCGGTGAAAAACCTGGAAGATTTAGATTGGAATGGATGAACCTTACCGGCCCTGGCCCTGATGGCATGCTGCTGATCAACTGGTCTTACTGAAAGGAATAAAAAGCAATGTTTTCAACCACCCTGAAGGACACGAATAGGCCTGTGCGCCTGGAATCGATGGACTCGGCCCTGGCTGCCTTCCGGCGAAACTACCCGGCGTATGACACCACCCGCAAGCTGGACGAACTGCGCGCCACCGAGTACGCCCGCCTCGACCGCCAGGGGCACGTCTACCTGGATTACACCGGCGGCGGACTGTACGCCGAGTGCCAGCTGCGCGAGCATTTTGCCTTGCTCAATAAGGAGGTCTTCGGCAACCCTCACTCCAAGAACCTGACCTCGATGGCCATGACCCAACGGGTCGAACAGACCCGCGCCTACGTCCTGCGGTATTTTAACGCCTCGCCGGATGAATACATGGTGATCTTCACCCAGAACGCCACCGGCGCGCTCAAGCTGGTGGGCGAGTCTTACCCCTTTGTGCCGGGGGACACTTTTTTGCTGACCTACGACAATCACAACTCGGTCAATGGCATCCGCGAATATGCCCGCGCTCGGGGAGCGAGGGTGAGCTACATCCCGCTTTCACCCCCCACCCTGCGCGTGGAAACGGACCGCCTGATGCAGGCCCTGGAGATGCCTCATCCCGGGCAGAACAACCTCTTCGCCTACCCGGCCCAATCCAATTTCACCGGCGTGCAGCATCCCCTGGACTGGATCGCCCTGGCGCAGGCCAACGGCTGGGATGTGCTCCTGGACGCGGCCTCCTTTGCCCCCAGCAACCGCCTGGACCTCGCGCGCTGGCATCCCGATTTCGTCGATTTCTCGTTTTACAAAATCTTCGGCTACCCCACCGGTACGGGCTGCCTGCTGGTGCGCAAAAGCGCGGCCCAAAAGCTGCGCCGGCCCTGGTACGCCGGGGGGACGATCACCTTCTCCTCGGTGGTGGCCTTCGACCATTACCTGACCCCCGGTCCGGCCGGGTTCGAGGATGGCACGGTCAATTATCTCAGCCTGCCGGCGGTGGAGATCGGGCTGAAATATATCGAGTCGGTCGGCATCGAGCTGATCCACTCCCGGGTGATGAGTCTGACAGGCTGGCTGATCGAGCAGCTGCTGGCGCTGCGCCATAGCAACGGCCGGCCCCTGATCCATTTATACGGGCCGCCTAACACTTACCAGCGCGGAGGGACGGTGCAGGTTAACTTTTTCGATCCGGAGGGGCGGATGATCGACTGCACCGAGGTGGAGCGGCTGGCGAACGCGGAGCGCATCTCGCTGCGCGCGGGCTGTCACTGCAACCCCGGAGCGCGCGAAGCGTCCCTGGATTTCACAGAGGCGGACCTGGCAACCTGTTTCCGCGACAAGGAGACGCAGACCTTCGAGCAGTTTTTGGAGGGCATCGACGGCAAGACGACCGGCGCCCTGCGGGCATCGATCGGCCTGGCGACGAATTTCGCGGATGTCTACAAGTACGTCCAGTTCGCCGGTGGCTTTATCGATAAGCAGCGGCCGCAATAGATCACCTGTGACTCAAGAGGAAACCACAACATGACAGTCTCAAAAATTCTGCGTTCGTTTCTACTGATGGGTCTGGTTTTAACGTTGGTTGACCCGTCTGCCGCCCGGACTGCCGCCGCTCAGGCACCAACCACAGGTTCTACCATCTACCTGCCCATGGTCAATAACCAATCGTCGCCTGACAGCGGAAACCTCTCCAATGGAGGGGTGTATATTGGGGAGGGCGGGGTGGGGTTGGGCGCCCTGGACACCTCGCTCACCGGACCTATAACCGTCGCGATTGTAAAAACAAGCGCCCCTGCCCCGGCTATGCCACCCAAGGCGCAAATCATCAGCGATTACTACCAGGTGAGCGCGGATACGCAGGTCCCCCTTTCTCCCGACAGCCCCTTAATCCTGGCCTTTCCACTGCCCCCAGGCGCGAATACAGCCAACCTGGCCCTGGCGGCATTTCAAGCGGACCCCGGATTGAGCGACTTCGATGGGCCCACACCCTCCTGGTATTTTCTGGAAGGGGTTTATGATCCTGCCAAACAGTTATTCCTGGCCACCATCGCCGGTCTGGATCAGGCCGGCATGACCATCGCCCTGGTGGACCATCCGGATTTCAATTCACCGTCTAACGACGCCGCAGCGAATATGGCCAGCTCCGCCCAGCCGCAGGTGCAGCAGTTCGTGGTGACCTGCCTCAACTTCACCAATCCCGCCGACTGCACCACGACTACCGAAATCACCGTCGAAGGCTATCTGGGCAATATCTACAACCACATCCAGGTCGACCTGGGATTCCAGAAACCGCGCCTGCGCTACCTGGACAATTCGATAGACCTGAGGTTTTCTCCAAATCAATGGGCGGCGAATGGGTATAAGGCCTATATCGAGCCGTATGATATGGGAGACTGCGGTTTCTCCCACGCCGGCGGGCTGTACAGCCGCTTCCCGGGGCGCCTGGTGCTGTGCATGAACCCGGCGGTAGGATTGGATCCGGATACTGTCAATGATCTCGTCCACCAGTACTTCCATGCCACCCAATTTGGATATTTGCAGGTTATGAACTCATGGTATCTCCATGAGGATGAAAAGTGGTTTATCGAAGGCCAGGCGAAGGCCGTTGAAGAATCGTTCTTCAACACCGAAATGCTGCGCTCGGTGATTGGGGGCTGGGTCGACCTGCACAAGGTGGATGTGTCTCTGAAATCAGATAAAAATTATGACGAGTATTACGCCCAGGATTTCTGGGTGTATGCCGGCCAATCGATTGGGACGGGGATGACTTATCTGGACGGCGTGCTGCCTGAGGGGGCCAGGGCTACGGATGTCGTCAAGGCTTTGGATTTCGGAAAATACCTGGAAGTGTATTGGAAATATGTCAAGAACCAGTTTATGGAAGAAACGATCCATCAAAGTGGAGCCGCTGGTTCCCCCTGCTTTCTCTATACACAGGTAGTCAATTCATTGGTCGATTTCAATTACGACTTCTACAACCATGTCTCCCAGAACCTGGACCCGCTGGGTCCCTTTAACCTCAGCGGTGATCGAAATCCATTTTGACCACGATTACACCGGCGCAGATGGAACTGCCTATCCGGTTGACCCGTACGATGACGTGGCGAGAGGGGCCTTGCGGTACAAATACTACAAAGAAGGGGAATCGGGCTGTGAGGCGGTTCCGGATGGGCGTAGAATTTTCATGAATATCGACAAAACCGTCCGGTATTTCGTGGTGGTGACCAATGTCGATCCGACCAACACCTACAACTACCTAGTTGGCATAGAAACCTGGCCGATCCCTCCGGCTCCATAACGAACTGCGCACGGTTTAGCTCGATACGCAGTTGGTCGTGCGGTTTTTTAAGCCGCAGATCTGCAAAATGCAGGTGGTTACCCGGGCTTGACCGTAATTTGCCATGTCAGATTAACCAGCCCACCCCCGGCCCCTCTCCCGTCCCCCTGCGGGGGCGCGATACCAGTCAGATGCGCCATCACGAAAGCTCCCTGGCGTGCCGCGCGGGGGGTGAAGTAGCCGCCGATGATCCCCACCCTCAGTTCGAGTGGACAGATGCTTTTCCCTGCTTCATGGGCTAGATGGTACAAATGTCGGTTCACAATCACTAATCCAGCAGCGCAGAGATACGTCTCTGGCAACATGATCCCGACTGCATATGCTTTTCCCGCCACTTCGATTTCTCCTGCTTTGAGATCATATCGATTCAATTCCTCAGCAATCAGTTCACATTCCACAGCCATCACTAGCGCGTGTAACTCCTCCTCAAAACGCTCAAAGTTATGCGTTTCTTCCCCAAACCGTTCCCGCCGCTGCATGATAAATCCGTTTAACCGCTCTGCGGCTGCACTATGCAAATCCAGACCTGTATGGGACAATTTCATCGGTAGTTTCCCTTTTTAGTAAAGTTGTCTGATAACATCTCTACTTTGACCGGAGACTACCTTTTTGTCAATGTTACCCAGAATTTTCAGA
>CAVUNY010000006.1:0-241391 GCA_963743005.1 uncultured Chloroflexia bacterium
GCAGAATTACCTGTACCAGAGACTCTGGATCCGTTCGCCTTGCGCGCCTTACGCGGTGCAACCTAGATTGTTGCCCGACAAATCATAAATCAACCCATTGGAGTAAAAAGCGGGTAGATCTACAACTTTCTGAACAATTGAATAATCTGTGATCGGGCAGCCAGGCTGCCCAAATACGTAGGCCGGTGCGCTTCCCCCAGGAGGGTTGTGTATCGGCCTTTTTTGTTCCTTAAAAAACAGCCCCCTTGCAGTTCGTTCGGTCCTGGTCGGCGGTGGCCGCTGCCCCTAATCACGGGGCAGATCGTGAGAAGCGCTGCACTCGTCTGAGTCTCAAGTCGTCTGCAAGGATCCCGGCTCATAGCATGGAAAATAACGAAACACCCCCAACATGGCGATTGGGGGACGAAACATCGGCTGCCTGGCCAGGTTCCAAATCCTGGTCAGGCAGCCTCAATCCCCTTTTCAGGGCATTGAGCTTTGACGGCTGAAAGATCTTTCGGCAGTCAAGGTTTGCTGCCCTGTCGTACTTTCGTAAATAGTTTACCAAGCACGCAGGCAAGCAAAACGTTGGAATGGCTGCCAAGCAACATTGGCGCAACAACGCTAGAAACCAATCCCTATACGTTGGCTGGTTCAAAAGGAGGTAATCAAAGACACGATGACCACCCCCACCCTGCTCCTGGAGGAGCAAATGCAAAACGAACGGTTCGCCCGGGCCCAAACGGCTCTGTGGCGCGGCGACATGCGGGTGCAGGCGCTCGATGCCTGCACCTGGACGGTCGCCAGCAAGGAGAACCAATACATTGTCCGGGCCGAGGGGGCGGTGTGGACCTGCACCTGTCCGGATTTCACCGGCCGCTGCCAGCGCTTCGGCCTGGTGTGCAAGCACATCGGCGCGGTGCAGATCTACACGTCAGAAACGGATCTCGTTCACATGGAGGATTTAATGACCAATCACACGCAATCCAACAGCCTGGCCTCGCCAGCGACCGCTGAGCAAGGTCAACCGCTGGTGGATGATCTGATCGGGCGCCTGCGCCAGCCGCTGGATATGAGCCGGGTCAAGCGCCGCCAGGCACCCGGGCAGGGGACCGTCCCCTACCTGGAAGGCTTTGATGTGCTGGAAATGGCCAATGACCTGTTCCAGTTCCGCTGGTCGTTCGACCTGCTGGGCGAACCCCAGGTCATGCGCTGGGAGCGGCAGGTCACGATCTACGATCCGCAGGCCCGCAAGAAGGTCCCGCTGCTGGGCGAGGACGGCCGGCCGGTTTACGAACCGGTGGGCATCTGCTACATCACCGGACGGGTCCAGGTCGAACTGGGTGACAGGCTGTACAGTCATGCCGATGTGGGGCGCTGTGTCTTCTCGGGCGACAGACCCGAAGCGCTGGACATGGCCATCGCCGGCGCGGCCACCGACTGCCTGAAACGCTGCTTCCGCCAGATGGGCGAGCAGTTTGGCAATCGGGCTCTACGATAAGGAGACCGCCCGAACGGCAGGCATAGAAAACGAAGGCTCGAACGGACACGGATCCAACGGCAACGGCCGATCCGAAAAACCGGCGGCGCCTAAGCCACCACCTGCTCAAACTGCGGTCCCGCAGTACCGGGACGGCGTTGTCGTGGAGGCGAGCAACACCGCCGAAATGGAGGCCTTCGCCGCCTTCCAATCTGCCCATCAGGGGCTGGCCCCGGCCTCGCGCGAAGTGCTGCGCGCCTGGGCTGCCAGCCGCAATGGGAAGTAAATTTCAATAAAGGAGGAAAATCTCATGTCATTCCACACGATCGTGATCGTTGGTCATTTGGGGAAAGAGCCGGAGCTGCGCTTCACCCCATCTGGCCAGTCTGTGACCAACTTCAACCTGGCGGCCAACCGCCAGTACACTGACTCAGGCGGTTTGGTTGTCAAGGAAACCACCTGGTTCAAGGTGCGTGTGTGGGGCAAATCGCCGAGAACTGCGCGGCATTTCTGCACACCGGCAGCCTGGTGCTGGTCGAAGGCCGGCTGACCTGCGACCCGGAGACGGGCGGCCCGCGGCTCTACAGCCGCCAGGACGGCATGCCCAGCACATCCTTCGAGGTCAACGCTTCCACGGTGCGCTTCCTATCCAACCGGACGGAGGAAGCAGAGCCCGTCCCGGCCGAAGGGGCTGGAGGTGAAATGCCCTTCTAAATCATCAACCGTTTATACCCACTGGGAAGGACACGAGTTTCGGGTGTCTTCGCGCGTTTCACATGGATTTAGAACCTGAAACCATGGAGGTTCGCATGATACTCGGAACGATCACCATCAACACCTGTTACGGCCGGGCCACCCTGCCGGTTGAGGTGCTGGGCAAAGGTCCCCGGCCGGCGACGGCCTGGGTCCAAGCTCTAAATGGGTTGGAACCCTTCACCAAGTTCAGCCACGGCGGGCCATTCCAGTCCGGTACTGAGGTCTTCCAGCTGGCTGCCATCCGCGATATCCACGTGCAGGTGGAACCTGATCAGGAAGAAGAAGTGTACACGCTGGAGTTGGTCAACCTGGAGGCCGTGGGAGGGCAGCGATAACATGACATCCATGCCCACGAGTAACAAGCTCGTCTGGCAAGTGAAAGTCGGGCCATCCTCTGCGCAGGGCATGCCGCCCTGCCCGATCTGCGGCAGACAGACTTTCCGCGACCGCAACTGGGACGGCATCTACACCCGCACCCTGGGCTGGCGCTGCCGCAAAGGCGGCCTGCACCACTTTCTGGAAGCCAAGGCGCGCCGCATCCGCATGCAGTTGGCGAGAAATCCCTGGCTGCTGCGGCCTGCGCCGGGTTATCCGGGCGTGCGCCGCGACCAGCTGCTGACCTGGCAGGCCTGCAGCGCATTCAACCGCAAGGTGTTCCTGACCACGGGTTACGACCCGACCATCTGAAGTACACCCCTACGGAGGGGGCAGCTCCCCCCTCCAAGGGGCGAGTTTGCCCCCTTTTTTGTTTAAAGGAGGCAGACCCACATGAATAACCTGCAGCTTTCTTTCTTACACGAAGAGTTATCTCTCCCCTATCCTTATCCGCGCCTCAAGCACCTGCCCCTGTGTGAGCAGCCCGCGGCGCGGGTGGCCAAGGACTCGGATGCCTGCAGCCTGGCCGAACTGCTGGCGGTGATCGTCGGCGGCGAGGCGCAAATCGAGATCGCCGGCCGGCTGCTGGCCCAGTTTGGCTCGATCCACAAAATCGCCCAGGCTTATGTCGGCGATCTGGCCCGGGTGCAGGGCGTGGGCATCCAGACCGCGCTGCGGCTCAAGGCCGCCCTGGCGCTGGGGCGCAAGCTGCTCCAGCCGGAGGATGAACGCCCGACGATCCACTCGCCTGGCGACGCGGCCCGGATCCTAATGCCGATCCTCGCTCATCGCGAGCAGGAGTTTTTACTTGTAATGCTCTTGGACACGCGCAACCGGGTGATTGGTACATATCGAGGTTATCACGGGTCGCTGAACGCATCCACGGTACGGGTCGGCGAATTGTTCAAGCCGGCCCTGGAGCGCAATGCCGCCGCCCTGGTGGCCAGCCACAATCACCCTTCCGGTGACCCCAGCCCCAGCCCGGAAGACGTGGCCGTGACCCGCGCCATCGTCCAGGCCGGCAAGCTCCTGGATGTGGAGGTCATAGACCATATCGTCTGTGGATTTTCACTTTGGGTAAGTTTGAAGGAAAAAGGGCTCGGATTCTCATGACTTACGAGGACAAAGAAAAATACCTGATTGTTGGCTTTGAGGTCGCCAAACGGCTGGCCCACGCTGGTTACCAAATGGATAGGCCAGCCTACACCCTCACCTGGGGCCAGATTGCCAGGGAACTGAGCCACGTCCTGGTCGACCACGGCATCCAGCCGGACCAGTTGGCAGATGAAACCCTGTGCGACCTGGTGGAGGAGGTGAAAGAAACCCTCGACTTGCACTGGCGAGAATTCATCCGCCTGCGCATCACCATGCTGGTCAGTGACTTTCCTGAAAGCCAGGAACCGGACGAAGGTGTTTTCACCGAACAGTTTGAGAACGCCACCCGGCTGGGCGATGAGGAGGGTTACTGGGTCGATGGCGGTGCCTCCGCCGATCTCTTTGACGATTTTTAGTCGATGTGATGAGACGCAGGATGGTTTCATATCTTGCGTCTCACCATTCACCTCAAAGAGGATTTAAGATGCTTTCTCACGAAAAAAAGCAGTTTACTGGAACCTGACTTACCCTGATGGTGAAGAGACCTGGAAAGAATCCAGAATTAATCGATTCCCCTTCCGCCAAACATGACAGATTGAATGGAACTCGAAGCCGAGAAACCCAACCTGAACTCAGACCTGGATACCAATCCACTAGAAGACTATTTCTTGAAAAGGAGACCTATGAAACCTAAAATGACCCCGATAAATATTCCCGTACCCCCTGAGCCAATCCTGGAACGGGCTGTGGGATATCCAGATGATGTAGGTGCCCGCTATCTATCCCTCTGGTGGGCCTGCGCCAGGGCGTCGGGCCCAGGTGAACCTGTCGGTGATGAAGCCATGCTTTCTGATGGCTCTAAGACCACCACTACCACCGCCAATTGGGAAGGATACCTGGCGTATATACATCACAAAGCGGTCTATCCTCACCTGGCGTCCTATAACCTGGGCTCCTCGGATGATCCTGCCAGGTACCATCTATTAATTGACCTCGTTGAAAGGAAAGCCTACATCGCTTTATGCCGAGACGCAGAAAAGATCCTGGAAGAGATTTGGTGGTTAGAGGCCGAATGAAATCGAAAAAATGACTTTGACTGATGAGGATTCGGCAGCTTTGGTCAAGTTGTTTGAAGAGGCTCTTCAAGAATCATCCGAGGACGACGAACTGCCGCCGAGTAAGGAAGAAGAACATCAGGCAGTGATGGAGCTTACCCGGTGGCTCGATGACCAATTGAAATGACGTCAATCCAAAGGAGGAACTCATGAATTCGTACGAGGACAAATACCTGCGCGAGAAAGTGAAGCGCATCATCGCCAGGCAGAAGGAAGGCAAGATCGTCATTGCCTCGTATCAGGATGGCAGCGGACTGCCGGCCAGGAGCGACCTCGGTCAGGAACTGACCAAAGCCGCTTATCCATACGATTACGCGGTCGGAAGAGCCGGTTATCTCAAGTACGACGCGGATACCGGCGCATACCTGTTTACCGCAAAACCGGGCGAAAAATTGCCGCTGGCGATCGCGAACTACCGTCCCCTGACCCTGGCAGAAGCCATTCTCGATGTGCAGGAAAGAAGGATCGTCATCCAATGCGACGAAACCCACATCACCCTGACCGGCGTGCAGCCCTGGAAAGGACTTTATGAAGTCTTACGGGAGTTGAACGAAGAACTGGCGCGGGTCAATGCCGGGATCGTCGTCTGGAAGATCATCCCAAAAGAAAATGGTGCAGAAGAACCAGGCGATCGTCTGTTTCCGGAAGCGGTGCCAAAGCTGCGCAATGGACAGGCCATGGCGCATGTCACCGGATATGCCTACGACAACGATCACGCCCTGGCTTACATCGGCCTGGTCGGTTACAAAACCAGCCTGGAGTCGCTGAAAGTAACGCTCCTGTCCGGAAAAACGCTGCAGATGAACCAGGAAGGCGTTGGGGATGTGTCCCTGATGCCGACCGATAAATACGAACAGGCCTGGCAGGCGATGCCGGAGTACACCAGCCATCATGCGGCGTTTGCGTCGCGGCTGGCGCTGCCCGGCAAGTGGGAACCGGATGACCTGGCGGCTTATATCCTGGTCTACCGGGGAACACCCATCCACAGGATGAACTGGTCAGGCTGTTCATCGATCGACTCAAGGAAACGCTGGAAATCCCGATCCTGGACGAATGGGCAGCCGTCCTCTGGAAACAGGCTAACGATCGTAACTTCGTCGAGAACCTGACGACCGGCGGCGACTGCTCGCTGGGAGCCAGGATCGACCTGCAGGCCGGCTGGCAGGAACTGCTGACCGATTTGTTGCTACAGGAGGAACTCTCGCTGACCGTCTGAACTGACAGTAAATGAAATAACCTAACCACCCCGGAGGGGCGCGCTTTTCCCCTCACGGGGGTGAAATGCGGCTCCTTTCGGGGATTTTTTATTTCCCTCAAAGGAGCCAAACATGAGACCCCCTGCAATCGAAAGAATGGGGTACTACCCCACCGATGATCCGGTGGTCGAGATCATCCAAACCTACCTGAAGCCGCCCGTAATTAAAAGGGCGGTTATTCGATCCCTGTGCCGGAGAAGGTAGAGCTGCCGCGACTTTAGGTCAAAGCGCTGAACTGCGAAACCTGGGGCGTGGAGCTCTCCCCGGATCGGGCTGAAAAAGCCCAACAGGTGATGGACAAGGTCTACCAGGCACCCTGGCAGGCCTGTTTCCTGAGCGATGAAAGTATCTCCTGGCTGTATTTGAATCCACCTTATTCGGATGACCGCTTCGCTGATCACCCCGCTCAAAGCAGTGGGGCAAGCAAGCGACTCGAATGGGATTTTCTCAAAACCACCACCCCCAAACTGATGCGCGGCGGGCTGTTAACTTACATCGTCCCACAGAAGATCCTGGGGATAATCGAGGTGGCTCGCCTGTTGTCCGGGCACTACGAAGCCCTTTCGGTCTATCGTTTCCCGGATGGGCTGTATGAGAAGTTCAAGCAAGTGGTGGTGCTGGCATATAAACGCAGGATCTTTCATATCCCCACCGATAAGGAGGTGCTTTCGCTGCAAACGCTGGCGACGACCGAACTGGAGCCCATCCAGCCCGCGGCCGAGCCGGTCTACGAGCTGCTGCCCGCTCCCACCCGTGGGGCAAACGGCAGGCCGATCGTCTTCAAACGCACGGATTGGGAACCGGAGGAAGTGGTTGAAGCCACGTTTGAAGCGGGTGTGCACACGACCACCGAATGGCAAGATTTGATCTATCCGACCCGCAACCTTGCCCAGCTCACCCAACCAGTCATGCCCTTAAAGAGGGGCCATATCGCAATGATGATGGCCTCAGGAATGATGGGTACAGTGCATCTGAGTGATGAAAAAGGCCATCCGATGCTGATCAAAGGGCGGGTGGTCAAAGTCCAGGAAAAGGTGAGCGAGAATAGCAAAGAGGATATGGTCACCGAAACCTATCGGGACCGTTTTATCACCACCATCGCCGTTCTCAATGGAGCAGGGATTCAAATCATCCAGGATGTACCTAAACTGGCAGAGTTCATGCGCAAGCACGGCGATAAAATCGCGGCGCATGTCCTTGAAACCTACCGCCCGCTGTATAATCTGGATCCGAATAAAAAGGAAATCACGGTGTTGGACACGCTGGGAAAGGGTAGGAACCTGCTGCCAGGTCAAAGTGAATCAGGTTTACTGCCCACCCAGCGCCACGCTGCCGCTGCACTAGCCCGCTGTATCCGGAAGAACGGCGTGGCCAACATCCAAATGGAAATGGGTGGGGGCAAAACATCGATCGGATCAGCCGTGATTGAACTGTTGGATGCCTATCCGGCCTTGATCTTGTGCCCGCCCCACCTGGTGCCCAAGTGGATCCGCGAGTTGGAAGAAGTGATCCCCGGCTGCCGGGCAAGAGAACTGCGCCGGATCGGACGAGGTTCAGAGGATCCAGGTGACGTCAATGATGTGCGGTCTTTCCTGGAGGATTACCGAAATGGAAGGATTGAAAAGAAAGTAGTGGCAGTGGTTGCCAATACCTCGGCCAAGATTGGTCCAGGGTGGGAACCGGCGGTGATGAAGCGAAAGGTGAAAGATCCGTTGCTTGGTGAAGTCGTAGAGGTATGTACTTGCCCTAGCTGCGGCTCACCGCTCTATGATGATGAAGGATTAATGATCCAGGATCCCACAGAACTCGCCGGCAAACGCCGGTTCTGCCGGACACCTGTGCCTGGCTGGCAGGTAGACACAAATGGTCGTCTGAAACATGATGAACAGGGAAACCCAATCTGGGGAAAACGCGCTTGTAACACACCCCTTTTTGGCTTTTCCGGGGCACGGCGTTGGGCGCTGGCTGAGTATATAACCAAACACGAAAAAGGCGCGTTCAAGCTCTTAATCGCGGACGAGGTACATGAATTTTCCGGGAAATCGAGCGACAGAGGCATCGCCTTCCACCAACTGGTCACGGCTTGCCACTCGACACTCACTCTGACTGGAACATTCTTCGGAGGGCGCAGTACATCCATATTTTGGCGCACGCCCGTAACAGGGCATTCGTTTCAGTGGAGGTAAAAAAACTCTGCTTTCTGTGGATAAGGAAGTTGCTCAGCATCTCACCCAGAGGCCCAAAGACCAAAGGGGACAATAGTATGATGCAGTAAGGGAAGACGAGGGTTCCATCAAACCGGAGTGCTTCTCAGAGCAATCTTGGCAAGGTGAAAGCTAAACTGCTTAAATCCTAAGGTCGAGTGGTTCGAGATGGGACGGGTGGGAACGATGGTGACACCCACTCTCTTGTAGATGACAGTTATCAGCCAAAGAACAGTCATATCCGCCTACAGGACACAGCCCGAGTATCCGGGATAAAGACCTGAAAGGGACACCTAAACCAAGAGCATCTGGACGAATGTTTAAACGGGGATTGCCCGAGTCTGAAGGCAAGGTAACTTGCTATGGTTGTAGAGTCTGAATATCAGACCAGGCAACGGAGCTTGCGTAGTAGTCAGTGGGAGCAACGCCCCACTCATGGAGTGCGGGAAAGCCGCATGCAGGGCGAAGGCAAGCAGGTTTTCCAATTGTAAGGAATAAGAGAGGAGCACAAAGTGCAAAATCCAAACGTATTACTTACGATACTTAGTCAGATGGCCCAAAAACCGGAAGTCAAGTTCGATAAGCTGTTCCAGAAGTTGTATAACAGCGAGCTATGGCTGATGGCATACCAGAGTATCGCTCCCAAACCGGGTAATATGACCGCCGGCGTGGATGGAAAAACGATAGACGGCACAGGCTTGGAGATGATTGAGGAACTGATTGCAGAACTCAAGGCATCATCGTACAAACCTACGCCAGTTCGTCGGGTATACATTCCTAAAGCCAACGGCAAAATGCGACCGCTAGGGATACCCAGTTCCAGGGATAAGCTACTCCAAACGGTAATTAAACACATCCTGGAAGCCATTTATGAGCCAACATTCTCAGAAGCATCTCATGGATTCAGGTCGGGTAAGAGCTGTCACACAGCACTGGCCAGCATCAAGAGAATGGTGGGCATCCGATGGTGGGTTGAAGGAGACGTCAAAGGTTTCTTCGATAATCTCAATCACGATACACTCTTGAGGATCCTGGGCAAGCGCATTACCGACAAACGGTTTCTACACCTCATCGAGCAACTCCTGAAAGCTGGTTACATCGAAGACTGGAAATTTAACCAAACCTATTCAGGGGCGCCACAAGGTGGAAATCTCAGTCCGATACTTTCCTACATCTACCTGAACGAACTCGATCAAACCATGGCTACTAAAATAGCAGCGTTCAATCGGGGAGCGGTCAGGCAGAGCCGAGCCGCATACAAATCGGTAATCGGGAAGAAATTTAAAGCCAAGAAAAAAGCGCAACAATCGGGCGACTGGACGAGGTATAAGGCCCTTCAAAAGAAGATGCTGAGTATGGAAGCCGCCGACCCGCAAGACCCGGAATATCGCCGCATGTCTTATGTCAGATATGCGGACGACTTCCTGGTCGGCATCATCGGCAGTAAAGCCGATGCGACCGAGCTAAAAACCTGGCTTACGGAGTATCTAAGAACTGACCTGCAACTGGAACTCTCTGCTGAAAAGACGTTGATCACCAACGCCAAGGAGCGGGTCAGGTTTCTGGGGTACGACATCCAGAAGGGAACTGGAAAGCGGATACTGAGATATACCACCAAACAGGGTGTAGTCACCAGACGAACGTGTACCCGACAATTGGAATTACTTATGCCGCGTGACAAGGTACAAGCCTTTGCGCAAGCATATGGAAATTCGAATGGTTGGAAGGGTGCACGCCGAATTAACTTGCTTCACCTCAGTGAACTGGAAATCCTGATGACCTACAATGCGGAAATCCGGGGCTTTTTGGGCTACTACTCACTGGCCGACAACCTATCAATGGTTGCCGGGAGAATTATGTGGATGACTACCACCAGCTTCTTTCGCACCCTGGCAGGCAAACGCCGAAGTAGGTTAATGGAGGTGGCGAAAAGTCTGAAAAAGGATCCTAACCAATACGCGATTGCAGACCAGAAAGCAGATGGAAAAACCAAGAACTACTACCTGGTTTCCTCCACGAAGCAGCTTCATCGAGAAGCAGTTACGTATGGAAAGGTTGATCAAAAGCCTGACGTATGGCGATATCGAGTTTCGACTGAATTGGGACAACGCCTCTCGGCCCAAAAGTGTGAGTGGTGTGGAACCCAAGTAGGCTCATTCGAGGTTCACCATGTCAGGAAGTTGAAAGACTTAAAGGGCAAAGAGGCATGGGAAATCCAGATGATTGCTCGTCGTCGCAAAACCTTGGTGTTGTGCAAACAATGCCATACCGACTTACATGCTGGACGGCTCAGTGGGAGAAAGAAAAGCTAAGGGAAAACTGGAGAGCCGGATGCGCTGAAAGGTGCAAGTCCGGTTCGGAGGGGAGTTCAGTGAAACCTGGGGCAGCAATGCTCTAAGGCGCACGGTTCTTACCCTACTTCTGCATCGTCTGAATGCTGGCGTGCGCCATGACTTTGCCTTTCAAGATGAGAAACGTTGGGCGCGGCTTTACGGTGTGCTGGAAACGACGCGCAGACGAAGAAAGAACGATGACTCAGACGAAGATGGTGTGTTCACCGGCAACCGGCGGTATCACAACCAGGCCAAAGAACAACCCGGCGTCAGCCCGGCCATCGTCAACCGGCTTCTGGATACCACCATTTTCTTGACCTTGAAAGATCTGGGATTGGCTTTGCCAGATTACAAAGAGGAAGTCATAGCGTTATCCATGCTGGACGACCAGGCGAAACAGTACCAACAAATGGACAGCTCACTCAAAACCCTGGCGATCCAATCCAACCGTTATCTCTCGACCTGGTTGCAGTGGAGCCTGGCGCGGCCCAATTCCGCTTTTCGAGATGAAGTGGTCAAGCTGGATGAACTGAACCAGAAGGGTGAAATTGTGCGGAGCGTGCCTTATCTGGAACTGCCAGCCATTACCCCGCAGGGGTACTCTTCGAGCAACCCAAATGGACACAAGTGGCTACCCAAGGAAAGCTGGTTGGCCAGCTTCTGCCGGACGGAGAAAGCCCTGGGGCGTAAGGTGCTGGTGTACGTGCGCCAAACAGGAACCCGCGATATCCAGGATCACCTGGTGCTGCCCCTGGAAGAGAATGGCTTGCGAGTGATGGTACTTGGCAGCCACATGGACCCACGTAAGCGAGAGGACTGGATTGCCAAACGGGCGGACCGGCTGGATGTTATGATCTGCAACCCGGAGTTGGTGAAGACCGGCCTCGATCTGGTTCAATTTTCCTCGGTGGTGTTTTACGAAATTACATACAGTCTTTACACGCTTTGGCAGGCATTACGCCGTGTCTACCGTTTGGGCCAGCTGAAGGCAATTCGGGCAGTTTTCTCGATCTATACCGGTACGATGGAGGCCAGGGCGCTTAGTTTGATCGGAATGAAGATGAAGGCTGCCCAATTGTTGTATGGCGACGAGGTCAGTGGAGCAATCGTACCGCAAGATGAAGGAGACATACTCACAGAGCTGGCCCGTGAAGTACTCAAGGGTGCAGAACTGCCCGACTTGCAGGCCTTGTTTGCCGACGAGATGAGAGTTTCCAACTCCCCTCTGGGCTGTCTTACCGAAGTCAGTCCGCTCTTAGTCCCGGTATTACCGGCATCCCAAACCTGGGAAGAGTGGCTGCGGCAGCATTCGATAGGTGGTAAAAGACCTGCGAGTGGAAGATTTGGAAAGAATGGGAACCGTGCTTTTCCTGGCCAATTATCCATGTGGGGAGAGGAGTAAGTAATGTAGAAACTCTATGACCGAATAAATACAGGCTTCCTGAAGATTAATCAAGGCTTCAGGAAGCCAATACAGTACACTGCTTCAACGCCGAAATTTTCTCTCACGACGGTAACTTCTCTAACCGATCTGAGCGGCTTCCTTCATCACTGCAACACTCGGTACGATTGGCTGGTTAGGCCTTGTTCGACAGGGTCTTTCACCCTGCAAGAAACGCCAAGCTTCGCTTGGCTCACTAACGGCAGGCGTTACTGGCGCTGGGGTTGGCGTGGATTCTGTTTGGGAGCAGGAAAAACTCGAAGCCAGAAAATTGCTAGAAAACCGCGCCGAGTCCCAAAAATCCACTACACGCGTTGTTGACACACTCTTTGATTAAGGAGTAATTTTTAATTTTTTCCATCTCTGAAGTCACTTCTTGTACAAGAGTATTCATATTACTTAAATGTTGAGTTGCTTTTTCAATCAGGACAACATCTAAGTTGTCAACGCCATTAGCATAAGCGTCAGTGAAAAGATGTGTTTCATTCGCAAGTTTGACTATAATTGAATGAAGTTCGACATATTTTGGAGTGGGTTCAAGTTTTGCCATTTCATCTGCTCGAAAATTTAGTATTCCGAGAGATAAACCCATTTTTGTTTTCCAATTACTATCAACCACAAGCGATGTGTCATTGGTTAACTGTTGCATCAATTCATTGGTGTCTAGGTATGCTTTGGCATAATCCAAAATTTTTTCGTTTATCAAAGTTACATAAGTATCTAATATATTTTGTGTAGGAGTTGGTTGAAGTATAGGAGTTGGCGCAGTCGTTTTAGATGGCGCAATAGTAGGAATGACGGTTGCATTTGGCGTTTGTGTAGGAGTGAATGTCGCAGTCGGGGGAACGATGACTGTTGCCGTTGGGGTTAAAGTGGGCAGTGGGTTTCGGATCGCCTCAATCTTTCCCAACCGCATCGTCTGCTTCTCAAAACTCATGCTCAGATCTTCGCTGGTGGTCGGAATATCAAACACAAGCACGCTTTCCTGTATTTCGTTCGCATCCAGGCACTGTCCCAAAATCGTGCCGGGATAGTCCCTGGCATAAGCGTCCTTTCCAGCCTCCAGTAGATCGCGCTCCATTTTTATCTTTTGCAATCCATTTTGCAGCATAAACTGGTCACTTTTAATGCAGTCGTATTCTCCGGTCAGGTTCTCAATTTCTATTAGACCCACCAGGAACATCTCTTTCTTGGATTTTGTCTCCCCCAGAGTGGTTTGCAGATCTAAAGCCGAAAGAGTAATTTTCCATCCGCTGGCCGATTGTACACTGGCGGGCATCTGCACAAAATAATATGTCGGCGTTATCGTCGGAATTGCCGTGGAGGTTACCGCTGGCGTCCGGGATGGCGCTGCATCAGCCGGCTGGGTTTGCTGACCAGAACTTGAGCAGCCTGCCAGCAAGACCAAAGCCGCCACAAAAAGCAAATTTGTAAAGCGAAGCAAAAATTTAGTGTGCATATGAACGTCAATATCCTTCGTTTAATAATTAGTGTAATTGCTCATCCAGCAATTTTTTTATCCAAAGGCCCTTGTAAAATGCCGAGGGCTTGCATTCAAAGTTATACTAATTTCTCTAACTTTAAAGCCGTTAATAATTTTATTAAGTATTACCTATCATTCAGTATAAACCGTTAAGTGGGGGGATACTTCACAAAGACCTTACAAATTTTATTGGTTTGGATAACGAAATCGAACAAAAAAAGAGTTCAAAAATATTTTCTTGATTATGTACTGAGTTTCTAATACTCAAAAGTGAACCTGGGGTATTCCAGCCCTCTCTTTTTTGCTGAGGTTGGAGTTATTTAACCCATCAAGTCGCATTTGAGACATTCAGACCATTCAGCCCAAGAGGAGCAAGAATGATATATAACCAATTAAGTCAAAACTTTTCCAAAAACCCTGACCCACAAGAAAAACAGGTTTCAGGGGATGATATAACCCCTTCCAGGGAGCAGCGTCGCCTGCCAGAAAAACCACCAAAAAGCCTTGCGGAATGGCTGGTGCGCGTCCATCTGCGTTTGATGGCACCGGAGCAGGAGCAGACCGATAATACCGGCTGATCTGTTCCTGCACCGCTCCCCGAAAGGAGGTGCCAGATGAAGATAATCGCGTAGTTCAACTTATTTCACACCCATTTCAACTGACGAACAAAGGAGTTTAAAAATAATGAATCAAACCAATCCATCAGAATCTTCAATTTTGATTCCAGGAGTGGTTTACATCCGCTACTCATTTGAGACGCAAAGCGACTCATTCAGCCTGGATGCACAATTGAATAAACAGGCCGAACGAGACAGATATGAGGTAATTCAGGGATTTACTTCCCCCTCCGAAGGATGAATCTGATACCGCTCAGCCTGCAATAAGAACATGGTGGCATATTCTCCCTTTAAGGCCATAAGTTCAGCATGAATTCCTTCTTCGATCAAACATCCATCCTTTAAGACCAATATTTTGTCTGCTATTTTTACACTGGAAAGGCGATGAGTAACGAATACAGTTGTCTTTCCTTGGGTCAACTCAGCAAAGCGGTTATATACTTCGCTCTCTGCATAAGCATCTAATGCAGCGGTTGGTTCATCAAGGATCAACAAAGAAGCGTTGCCTCCATTCACGGTCCCCATAAAGGCTCGCGCCAGAGCAACTTTTTGCCACTCGCCTCCGGATAAGTCAACGCTTTTCTTTTGCAGGTTACCCTCCTCAAACCGTTTACCCAATATCGTCTCAAACCCATCCGGGAGTTTCTCAATCAACCCTAGTGCTCCGCCCATTTCCGCTGCCAATCGAACCTGATCTATCTGCTCGACTGCTTTGATACAGCCAAAACCAACATTCTCTCGAGCAGAAAGCTCGTAGCGGGTAAAATCCTGGAATATAACGCCCACCTGACTGTAATATTCTTCCGGATCATATTCACGCAAATCGAGACCATTCAAAAGAATTTGTCCCTCACTCGGATCATAAAGGCGTGACAACAGTTTAACCAATGTAGTTTTCCCTGCGCCGTTTTCGCCAACCAGTGCAATGGTTTTGCCAGGATGAATGGTGAATGAAATATCTTTTAGAACGGCATGATCTGAACCAGGATACCGGAATGTTACGTGCTGAAACTTCAATGTCCCCTTTTCCAATGATCCTACCTGCGGCCGATTAGAAGAATTAATCGTGGGACTGGCTAGTGCGCCTGCCACTGATCCAGGTGGAAGATCCAGAAAGGTGAAGAAGTTATTCAGATAGAAAACGTTCTCGAAGATATACCCGAAATCAGAGAAGAGAGGATCGAGAGTCGTTCGGCAACCTTCTGTCGACTGAAAAATCAGAGCGATACCACCCAGGGTAATATTTCCTCTTCCGGCCTCGATGATCGCATATCCCCAGATCGTTGCTGTCCCGAGAAGGGACAACAACGATAGAAAAAAGTTAACTCGCGCTTGAGGAATGACCACAGACCCAATTGATTTCACATACTGGTCAGCAAACGCGCGGAACTTATCCAAAATGTAGTCTTGTAACCTGAATAAACGCACTTCCTTAACAGGCTCGCGAGCGGTCAATAACCAGGAAAGGTAATCTGCTTTGCGTTCTGCTGGTGCATTGCGCATCACAATTTTCGCCCGTTCAGTCATAAAATAACTCTGCGAAATCAAGCGGGGTAAGGTAGTGAGAACCAGAACAAACGGCATCACAAGATTAATTTGGCCCAGAAGGATCAGCAGTGCGACCACGGTAATGACCTGGGTCAAAATTGAAAAAGCAAAATAGGCAATATTGTAGAAACGCCAGATTTCGCTTCTTGCAAGCTGCATCTGATCGAAATACGATGGGGTTTCATAAAATGCCAGGCTGAGTGAAGCCGCTTTCTTCAGCACGATTTGATGCGCATGGAAATGAACCTTCCTGGTAATCATCTCATTGACGCTAAATGAAATCGCCTGGAAGAATTCACCTAGCATCCAGACAAATAAATAGAGTGTGATAGGCCCTAATAGATTTGCCCAATAAGAGGATGAAGCCGCATCTCGATTAATATTTTCAGAAACTTGATCAATCACCTCTCTCAAAATCCATACCTGGGCTGGGGTCACCAGCGCGGTAAAGAGGGTCGTCATCAAACCGAGAAAGGCATACCAGGGACTGGCTTGCCAAACAATGAGTAAAGCGCGAACATTGACAACCAATCCACGGTTAAAGGTCTTTAGAGAAGTTTTCGCAGCCATTGCAATTAACCTCGCGGCACGCTGAGAGATGCCGTTATTCGTAACTGTTTTTTGATGAGGAGATACGGGGAACCCGTAATGCATACGGCATGCGAAAGATGATGAAAATCGCACGCCTTAACCAACGTAGAAGCTGGTAAACGGGTAGGAGAATTAGAGGTTAATGTCGAAGACCATGTCTGCGTTTGGACAACAGGTAAGAATGTGGATTACTAGAAAAGATTATATCAAATATTTAGCAAATTCATTTGTAGAGTGTACGTAGTCGCAATATTCTCGCTACTCAGGTTGATTTACATCATCACAACTGTTGACTGAGACAAGCCTCCCACATATTTTATGGGCGGTTTTTTTCTTTCTCTTTGATTTGACATATGAATATTTAGGAGACATTCGCGAAAAAAGGTGAGTAGGTATAACTATGAAAACTACAGGTACAAATCACAATCCACGCCCAAACCCTGACCCACAAGAAAAACAGGTTTCAGGGGATGATATAACCCCTTCCAGGGAGCAGTGTCGCCTGCCAGAAAAACCACCAAAAAGCCTTGCGGAATGGCTGGTGCGCGTCCACCTGCGTTTGATGGCGCCGGAGCAGACCGATGATACCGGCTAATCTGTTCCTGCACCGCTCCCCGAAAGGAGGTACCCGATGAAGATCATCGTGTAGTTCAACCTATTTCACACCTATTTCAACTGACAATCAAAGGAGTTAAAAATAATGAACCAAACCAATCCATCGGAATCTTCAATCTTGATTCCAGGGGCGGCTTACATCCGCTACTCATCCGAGATGCAAAGCGAATCTTTCAGTCTGGATGCCCAACTGCGCCAGATCAAAGAACAGGCTGAGCGAGACAAAGTGGAGATCGTCAAAGTTTATGCCGACCCGGCCGTATCCGCATATCGCAAAAAATTTCGCCCAGGGATCAATGCCATGCGCGAAGCTGCCCGGCGCGGCGAGTTCAAAGTCCTGTACGTTCATAAGGTGGATCGCCTGGCGCGCCGGCTCGAATGGTCGCTGGAGATCGTCCACGAGTTACAGTCTTTAGAAATCAACTTCAAAGCCGTCCAGCAGCCGTTCGATCTGCGTACACCGGAGGGAAAACTGCTCTTCCACATGATCAGCTCGCTCGGCGAGTTCTATTCCGACTCGCTCTCCAAAGAAACGAACAAGGGCAAGCTGGAACGCTCGCTGCAAGGTTATCACAACGGCGCCGTGCCCTGGGGTTACACCAGCCAGCTGGTCGGAATTCGCAAAGTAGGGGTGCCCGACCTGAAGAAGGCTGTGGTGGTGGTAGAGATGTTTGAGCGCTATGCCACGGGGGCTTACTCGGATATGCAGATGGCCGAATGGTTGAATGAAAAAGGTTTGCGAACGAATCGCAACCAACCCTTTGGCAAGGATACCGCGCGCGATATGCTGTGCAACTCATACTATGTGGGCGAGATCCGCTACCGGGGCATGACCGTTCGTCCGAATGGGGTCAGCTTTCGTTCCACCCCGCCCCGGGTATCTGAAGGACAGCACGAGCCCATCATCAGTGAAGAACTTTGGCAGCGCTGCCAGGCCATACGAGCCAGCCGGCGGGTGACGATCAAGACAATCAAGAAGACCGTGCGGATAAGCCTGCTGCAAGGGCTGGTGGTATGTGTCCAGTGCGGCCGCCGGCTGCGTATTCAAACCCCCAGTCACTGCCCTACGTATTATCGGGAAGACTCCCACCTGCGCGGGTACAAAGATTGTTCGTACAGCGGGCAAAGTGTGCATGCCGACGTGATCGATGCTCAGGTGGCTGATCTGATCCGTTCGATCCACCTGCCAGAGAATTGGGAGCCGGTCGTACGCCAGATGCTCGATGCCCAGCGCGAGCAGGCCAATCCCGAGGCTGAACGCATGAACATTCGCGTGTCGCTGCGCGCGATGCGCGATAACTTCGAACACGGGTTGTATAAAGGCGAAGAATACCAGTACTGGCAAAAGGTCAATAACTTGAAAGAAAAGCTGGCTCTGCTGGACCGGGTTCCTGACTCCGCCATCAACCGCGCGGCGCACACCCTGCTGGATCTGAGCGAAACCTGGGAGAACACCACCCAGGAAGAGCGTAAAGACCTGGTGCACGTCATGATCCAGGAGGTGGGTGTGAATGTGGCCTCCAAAAGGGTCCTATGGGTGAAAGCCCGCCCGGATTATGAGCCGCTCTTCGCCATCCTGGATCGATTGCATCCGGATACAGAAATGCGCTATTGGTTAGAAGTGCGTTTGGAGACGCAAGAGGACAATCGTGACATAGCGGCAGATCCCGGACAAGTGAGTACCGGTGTCAAAACTTTACCTCAAGTGTCTCACAATGTCTTGACAAGCGTCGAGGAGTATGTAAAATGAGGATTATGCACTTTAAAAATGAGATCGCTCAGCGGACACTGAACGATCTCTGTCGCAAACCCTCACTCGGTTAAGACATATCACCAAACGATTGAGACCGGCGATAATGTGCAGCTTTCGCTGCTATGAGGCTTACGACCTGCGGAGAGGGTGGGATTCGAACCCACGGTGGCCACGAGGACCACAACGGTTTTCGAGACCGTCCCATTCGACCGCTCTGGCACCTCTCCGGATGGGGTTCATTTTAACACAATAATGCTTTTCGAGTGAGGGAAGCGGGTTAAAGCTCGACCGAGTCACCCAGTTCCGGGTAGACTACCGGGCCGACCCCGGCCTCTTTAAGTTTCTCCTGGAAGGGGATGGCGGCGCGCTCTTCGGCATGCACCAGGAAGACCTGCTTCAAAGTCTGGCGGGAGGCCATGGCGTAAGGCACCAGCAGGTTCTGCCCGGCATGCGCCGAGAGACCCCCAATCGTTACTACTTCTGCCCGCCGGTCGAAACGTTCACCAAAAATCCGCACATGTTTCGCTTGCTCGGCTAACTGCCGCCCCAGGGTATCCGGCGCCTGCCAGGATACGATGCAGATCGTATTGCGCGGATTCTCGATATTGTTGCGCAAGTGGTGCAGAATGCGCCCGGTTTCGGCCATGCCCGAAGCTGAAAGGATGATGCACGGCTCTTTATGGTCGTTGATCGCTTTCGATTCCTCTACCGAATGGGTGTACTGCAATCCGGGAAAAGCGAGCGCCGGGTGTTTGCCCTCGCGGATAAAAGCGTGAGTCTCTTCATCAAAATACTCGCGGTGGTGAGTGAAAATTTCAGTGGCGTTCACCGCCAGGGGGCTGTCCACGTACACCGGCAGGTGCGGCACACTGCCTTCGGTCACCATACGGTTCAATGAATACACAATTTCCTGGGTGCGTCCCACGGCAAAAGACGGCACGATCACCTTGCCGCCGCGCTGGACGGTGCGCACCACGGTATCGCGAAATTCGATATACGCCAGTTCAGGGTCGCGGTGAGGTTTATCGCCGTAAGTGCATTCCATGATCAGGTAGTCGGCAGCTTCAGGCATCACCGGGTCGCGCAGCAGGGGCAGTTTAAGCCGGCCGATATCCCCCGAAAACCACAGGCGAAACTTGCGCCCTTTTTCCTCGATATCCAGCACTACCGCCGCCGACCCCAAAATGTGCCCCGCTTCCACCAGGGTGGCCGTGACCCCGTTGATCACCTCAAAGGGCTCGTTGTAGTGCACAGCTTGCAGGTATTGGGCTACTTCGGCCGCGTCTTCGATCGTATACAGCGGCTCCGCCGGCGTTTCGCCGCGCGGGATTCGTTTCTTGTTGATGAATTGGGCGTCGGCTTCCTGGATATGCCCCGAATCGCGCAGCATGAGGTCGGCCAGTTCGGCGGTGCCGGCAGTGCAGAAAATTTTTCCCTGGTAGCCTTGTTTGACCAGGTTGGGCAGGTTCCCTGAATGGTCAATGTGCGCGTGAGAAAGGATCAGCGCATTGACAGAGGATGGATTAAATGGAAAATTCTGGTTACGGGCATAGGCTTCGGCGCGGTGGCCTTGAAACATGCCGCATTCCAGCAGCAGCCGCTGGCCGTTTACTTCGATCAAATGCTGCGATCCCGTGACGGTGCGGTCCGCCCCAGAAAAATAAATTTTCATCCTCGCTCCTTTATTTTTCGAAATCCTCGCACTTTACGCGGATCACATCAATCATAAACTTCACCAACAAACCTCAGGGGAGGGTGGGGGATATTCGGGGATGAATTCTTTTCTGAAAATCAATATTGCATAGCCGCTAAAATTCTCTTGCCAAACTGGCGTTTTCGCCAGGGCACACTTGTCATGGCTTCATCCAGTTCGGCCAATTCACGCGGCGCAGCCTGGGCCAACGCCTCCATCACATCCCGCGGTAAAATCACGTCCAATTCAACCCCCCAATCCTGCCCGGTGCGCCTGCGCCAGACCTTCAATCGTTCCAACCGGTTCAAGAAATGATCGTCTGGTCGAGGCTGCGCCGGCTTGTGCAAAGGCGGAGCTTCCATCCCACGTTTAACTGCTTCAAGCAGGCCTGCGCCATGGCGTTCCAGCTGCCTGCCGCGCAATCCGGTGGCGCGGGTCAGGTCGGCATCGGTCCGCGGGCAGGTTTGGGCAATTTGCACCAACATCTGGTTAGATAAGACCTTAAAAGCCGGCAAATCAGACTGGCGGGCGCGCAAATCGCGGTATTGGCATACCTCAAATAATATTGCCGCCTCACGGGCATTAATATCCTGACCAGCGGCCACCCGCCACCACTGGCATGCGCCCAATTCCAGGGGTGGGGCGGGCGTATCGCACAAACGGCGAAAATCTTCCTCCGCCAACGACCAGCGGTCCATCTCTTCCAGCACTGTCTTCAACCGGTGGCGCAGGGGGATCAGGTAATAAGAGTCCAGGCGGGCATACGCCAGCATGGCTGGCGAGAGCGGCCTGGCGCCCCAATTTGCGCGCTGGTAGCGTTTATCCACATCCACCCCAAACTCCTCGAGCAGACATGCCGCCAATCCCACTGCGCTGCGGCCCACATCGCGGCTGGCGACCATAGTATCGAACAGGTTGACAAACGTGAAACCGAAATCGCGCTTCAAGCAGATCACGTCGTATTCGGCGGCGTGAAAGACCTTTTCAATTTGTGGGTCGGCAAAGATCGGCGCCAGGGCCGAGAGATCGCTCAAAGCCAGCGGGTCCACCAGATAGTCGGTTTCGCCGGTGGAAATCTGGATCAGGCAAACCTGTTCGCGGTAGGCAAAAAGGCTGTTGGATTCAGTATCGATCGCGATCACCCAATGCCGGGACAGATCGCCAACCATGCGTTTAAACAATTCCGGCCGGTTGACCCATACCGGGGGCGCCGTGGGCGCTTGAATAACGGGGGCACTCATAAGTTTGATTATACTCCATGCCGCTGGACTCTTTTAGCTGGCAAACATTAAAATCCACTTGCTTAATTTGTGGCGAACTATCGACCTCTATGGTATATTAATCTTTAAGAATAGGAGGGTCCATGAAAGAGCGGATTTTAATCGTCGAAGACGACGAGGCCATCGTCAAAGTACTGCGTAGAGGTTTGGCCTATGAAGGTTATCAGGTTGATGCCGCCCTCGATGGCGAAACCGGCTTGACCCTGGCTCGCGACCATCATCCCGACCTGGTCATTCTCGACCTGATGCTGCCGGGCATGGATGGTCTGGAAGTGTGCCAGCGCTTGCGCGCTGGTGGAAATGTGCCGATCCTGATGCTGACAGCCCGCGATACGACACAGGACCGCGTACAAGGGTTAGATGCCGGTGCGGACGACTATGTCGTCAAACCGTTCGAACTGGATGAATTGTTGGCCCGCGTGCGCGCTTTGCTGCGCCGTACCCAGCCCGAACGCTCTACTGTCCTGTCCTTTGCCGACCTGACACTGGACACATCCACCCGGCAGGCGATCCGAAAAGGACGAGTGATCTCACTCACCGCCAAGGAATACGACCTGCTGGAGTTATTCATGCGCCATCCCCGCCAGGTTCTGACACGCGAAATGATTTTTGACCGGGTATGGGGATATGATTTCGGCGGCGAGAGCAATGTTCTCGATGTGTACATCCGCTATTTGCGGCAGAAACTTGAAAATGAAGGAGAAATGCGCCTGCTTCACACCGTGCGCGGTGTGGGTTATGTGCTTCGCGAGACACCCTGATGTCGCTGCGCCTCCGGCTTAACCTGCTTTACATTACACTGCTCGGGGGCGCCATCTTATTGTTTGGCGCGCTGGTTTACGGGTTGGTCAGTCTGCTGTTGATCCAGCAGATTGACAACAACCTGATTTCTTCCTCCAACCAGTTAATCAGTGTGCTGCGCGTCAACACCCTCAACCAGTTCGACCCGCGTTCGCTTACCAATTTCCAGTCGACGGACGCGCTCTTTTTCTTCCAGGTTTGGGGCAACGACCGCAAACTGCAGATTGCCCGCCCGCCCAGCATGCAGACCCCGCTCGATCCGGTGGGGCTGCAATCTGGGCGCGATTTCTTTAACAGCAGCCGGGTAGGAGGGTTCCATCTGCGGGTGCGCAGCATCCCTTTGGAAACGGAGCGCGGCCCGGCTGGCGTGCTGCAGGTGGCGGTTAATTTGCAGCTGCTCGATGTGGTTCAAACCACGCTGGCCACCGTCCTGGTGGTACTGGCCCTGACCGCGATGCTTCTCTCGGGCGTAGCCGCCTGGGTGATGACCGGGCGGGCGCTGGCTCCGCTTTCCACCATGACCCAGGTTGCCACCCAGATCACCCGCGCTGACGATCTCTCCCGGCGCATCCCACACCCCAACCGCACAGACGATGAGGTGGGCGAACTGATTGGAGCGTTCAACGCCACCCTCGAACACCTCGAGCAGCTTTTCAATATGCAGCGCCGTTTCCTGGCGGATGTCAGCCACGAACTGCGCACGCCGCTGACCGTGATCAAGGGCAACGTAGGCCTGGTCCGTAAATTTGGGTCGGATGAGGAGTCCCTTTCCAGCATCGAGAACGAGGTCGATCGTTTGACCCGCATGGTGGGGGATCTGCTGCTGCTGGCTAAGGCTGAATCGGGGACAGTGTTGTTTGATATGATGCCGGTCGAGTTGGATTCGATCGTTTTTGAGGTCATGAAGCAAATGCACGTCCTGGCGGGTGAACGCATCCATCTGAATTTGACCGGCATTGACCAGCTGCAGGTGAACGGCGACCACGACCGTTTGAAGCAGGTGATGTTAAACCTGGTCGGCAACGCCATCCAATACACGCCCGTTGGCGGCCAGGTAGACCTCAAGCTGGAACGGATTGATCACCAGGCCTGCTTCACCGTCAGCGATACCGGTCCGGGCATTCCCGCCGAAGACCTGCCCCACATTTTCGAACGGTTCTACCGCGGCGAAAAAAGCCGCACCCGTAAACAAAGCGGCGGGTTTGGGCTGGGCCTTTCCATCGCTTACTGGATCGTCCGCAGCCACGGCGGCACGATTGAAGTCGAGTTGCGGGAAGGGCAGGGCACTACCTTTAAAGTACTGCTGCCGATCAAAGAATAAGCTCGGTTTAAATCAAAACCGGCGCAAGTGCGCCGGTTTTGATACTATTTTATCGCCTGCTACATGCGCCGTTCGCTGCCCGCCGGGGGATCGCCGGCTGAGGCGGTGCGCACCGCGGGACGGGGGCTCATGCTGACCGCGTTCATGCTGTGATAGGTGGGTTCAGAGGATTGGGAGCGGTTTGCATTGAGCTCGGGGATAGGCACCGGGCGGGAGGCGCTGGCTGAACGCGCCAGGGAAGGCCGCGCCGACATTGAGGAAGCCGCCGAGAGCGCCGGAGAGGGCGCCTGCACGCTGGGGTTGATGTGCCGGCCGCGGTTTACTGCGTAGCCGCGGCGATCGCCGTTCAACACCCGGTCGCCGGCGACCGAGAGGGTCCCGATAATCAGCACCCGGATCACCCAGACCATCACCGCCACAAAAATGGGCACGACTTTGGTCAGAGTATTGGGATCGACCACCGATGTGCTGCGCACGCTGTGATTGACAATCGCCATCGAGACTCCCCACCAGGTGAGGATCGCATTCATCGTCGCGGCGAGCAGCCAGGCGCCGAACAGGTACCAGACTTCTTTGGGCTCATCCGTCCCTTGTTCCGGGGTAAACAGGCGGGCGATCCCGGCAAAGTCGATCCCGCAGAAGGCGATCGCCAGGATGGTTGACCAGGGGATGCCTGCAAATTTCAAGGTGCCCAATAGATCGTTCAGGGCATAATCTGTGGTGCTGTAATTGAACATCTCAAAAGCAATCAGGGCCACCAGGAGGATCAAGACAAAGATCAGCCCTGGGCGGACCTTAATCCGGCTGAAAACTCCGAGAGAGGAACGATTTGTGATATTCATGGAATGCCTCCTTAATGGCTTGCCAGAAAATATGTTCTATGCGGCTATTATAGAACAAGATTTCTACAGAGTCAATAGGCAATTCTTGAATTTAAAAAATCTCCTCCCTGCGCCATTCTGGCGCAGGGAGGAGTGATTGCATACACAGGGGACAGGAAGATTACATGAGTTTTTCGACCAGGATGACCGAACTGAGACCAACGCCCAGTGAATGAGCAAAATCTACCTGATCCACGCGCACCTGGACGGTGCCATCGTATGGAATGCGGTTGACCAATTCCAGAGAGGCGCCGATATTAATCCCCAGGTCCGTCAGGTAGCGCAGCAGGCCGGCATCGTTGCTGCGCACGCGGCGCACCATGCCCCGTTCTCCAGGCGCCAGCTGGTTCAGCGGAATCGCCGGCATGGTGGGTACGGAAAGATCGTCGGCCGGGATCGGCGCCCCATGTGGATCAAATGCCGGGTGACCCAGGTAGTGTGCAAGCCGCTCTTCCAGTCGAGAAGAAATAGCGCCTTCCATCAGGTCTGCTTCTTCATGGACTTCATCCCACGAATAATCCAGAACCTGAACCAGGAAAGCCTCGACCAGACGGTGCCGGCGGATGAGGCGCAGGGCAATTTGCAGACCGACCGGCGACAGGCGCACCCCGTGATGTTTATGATATTCCACCAAAGGTGGGATCGAAGCCGCCAGTTTCTGCGACATAGCCGTCACCGATGCCGGAGCCACCATCAAATGCTCAGCCAGTTGGGAAGTCGTGACAGAGCCAACGCCATCGCCACAATCATAGATGGCCTTAAGGTAAGTAAGTGCTGCTCGAGTTGGGTGGGGGTTATTTTGGTCCATGCCCTTATCCTGAAAGAAAATAAATGAATTAATTCAATAACCAATAAATGCCAATAATATTTATTAATATTACCAAATTTCCTGTACAAGGGTAGTAAAAAATGCCTACCAAATTTACGCAAACAGGTGGTTTTCCGGAATATTCCGGAAACCACCTGTTTAAGGGGGAAAAAACGCCGGAAAAACCCGTTCAGCGGATCGTGAACGGAAGAAATACATCGAAGTTCATCGTTGTCACGTTTACCGGATCGGAAAGCGTATCGCCCCGCGCGTTATTAGCTAACACGAGGAACTGATAGGCAGTACCCTTGTCCAGGCCGGTAACCATAAACGAAGTGAGATCCGCGGCGAAAATTAAAGGCGAAATTGGTATGTATACGGTGCCGCTAACCCATTTTTGTACAAGGTAACTTTGTGCGCCGCTTACCGGCGCCCAGGTCAGGTAAACCGTGCTGGTGCCGGGGCTGGCGATGACCACCGGTTTGCAGGGCGCGGTTGTGCCGCTGGAGGTAGCGTAAACTGAGTTCCCTGCCGCGTCATAAGCGTACACGCGGTAAATGTTCGTCCCACAGGCCGCGGCGCTGTCGCTGTAGCTCTGGATATTGACCCCCAGTGTAGCCAGCGGCTGATAGCTGGCGCCGCCGTCCAGCGAGCGGTCGATCTTGTAGCCGTTCTCGATCTGGCTGTTGTCGGTCCAGCTTAAATCGATCTGGTGGTTATTGATCACGGTATTACTCAGGGCCGATGGTTGGGTGGGTAGACCATAAACCACGTCGGAATAGGCGGAATTTCCGCGGCTGTTGTAATCATAAACTCGGTACTGGTATTCTCCTGTGGCAGGGACGCTGCTATCGGTGTAAGTGACCCCATTGACCCCCGCCAGGGTTGCCAGCGGCGTAAATGAGCCGCCATACAAAGCCCGCTCGATCTTATACCCGTCTTCCGAAGTGGCATTATCGACCCAGTTTAGTTTGAGCGAAGTCTGGCTCAAACCGCTGGCGGTTAATGAGCTGGGTGGGGCCGGCATGGCCGGTAAAACGACGATGTTCGACCCCGCAGAAGGACCGTTGGCGTTCTCCGCAAAGACCTGGTAGCGGTAACCGGCGCCATCAGGCACGGTGGAATCTGTAAAAGTGGTTAAACCTGCACCGACCGTAGTCAAGCTGGTCCAGGTATCCACCGCAGCCGGCGCGCGTTTGATCCGGAACAAAATTTCATTGCTGCTGTTGTCGGTCCACTGCAGCGCCGCAGAGGTCAGGCTGCTGGCGGTGATGGATAACCCGCTGGGCGGCGAAGGCAGTGAAGCGATATTTGAAACGCTGCGCCCATTACCGTTGTCCGAAAGCACCCGGTACTGGTAAGTGGTCCCGCTGACCGCGGTGCTGTCGGTGTAGGTGGTTGCATTCGCCGCCGCGGTGCCGATTTCAGCCCAGGAGGTCAGCCCGGTGGGAACGCGTTCGATGCGGAAGCGCATTTCATCCAGGCTGTTATCCGTCCAATTCAATCGATACGAGGTGGCGCTTAACGGCGTCACCGTCAAATTGGTGGGCGCTGCCGGGGCATTCCCATCCCGGAACATGGCGACGACGGGCGCGGTGTTGTTGAGGGTCAGGGCATTGTAGGCCGAATTGGGGCTGGCGGTGCCGACGCCGGTCGGGTTGCGGCCCAGATAAGAGACATTCGGGTTGGACCAGAAATTAATGCGGATATCGCCGCCGTATACGTTATAGGCCATCACGGTGCGGTAATAAACGCTGTTGACGGAGTCGAACCACTGGTAGCCGTATGAATAAGGGTAGGCGCCCTGACCAGTACCCGCGGTGATGCGGTCGTGGTGCGCGCCCATGTTGTGGCCCATTTCATGACCGAAGGAATAGTAGCCCGTCGCGCAGGTCCAGTTAACCACGGCGAAACTGCTCGCGGCAAAAGAGGTAGAAATTTGGCCCGAAGTCATCAACCAGGCCAGACCGCAGTAAGCGGGGTCGCTGACCAGCAGCACCATCTCATCCGCTTTGAGTGTGTCGCGCAGGGTGTGGGCCGGGCCAAAGATCGCATCCGCCGGGTTCGACCATTGATTCAAAGCCGTATTCCAATTGAAGCCCGTCTCGTTGTAGGCATATTCACCGGAACCCACCAGCACAACCCGCTGGTTGATGCCGCTGTTGGCGTAACCGGTATTGGTTTCAGCGATAGCTGTGGCAATCACTGCCTGGATCGCAGCCGTGCTGCCGGCGGCAGCCCGAGTGGTGGCGGTATATCCGACGTACACGTCGATGCGTGAGCCGTCGTCCGTGGTTGTGGGGCCGGCGGTAACTGCTGCCGGTGTCAGGGGGTCTGCGGCGGCAGGCGCCGCAGTGGGTACCTTTTCCTCCTCAGGCGGGAGCAGGTTAGGATCGATCTGTGTAATTTGGGCCGTCAGGCCGTCTGGTGATGAAATTCGGTACAGGCCCTGGGCAGTGTTCACACTGGCATACAGGGCGCTGCCTACCACCGAAAGGTGAATTTCACCAAACTGGCTGCCGTCGATCGTGCCGGTCAGGGTATACCCGCCGGTCTGGAGGTGGTCGATATGCTCAAAACGGGCAACCAGGTTTGTACCGGTGAACAAGCTGAGCGCCAGCGCACTCGGGGAGCGTCCTGCATCCAGGTCGGCGCGGGTACTTTCGACTTCACCCAGGTACAGAACCGCGGAACGAGAACGCTGGTCGGCTCCACTGGCTTGAGCCGTGCTGGCAGCCCCCACAGTTGCCCCCAACAAATCCGGTAAAGGAAGAGTACCCGCCCCGGACGCGTGAGAAAAAGGCAAAATAATGATGATGAGCAGAAGTGCAATAAGCGCGCGTAAAATTGACAATCTGGCAGGCATAAAGTCTCCCATAATTTACGATTATGATCAAACAACGCTTATATTACTGTACTCTACTGCTATTATCAATGCCGCAAAATGAGGATTGCATAAGATTTTACGGTTTCCCGGCTTGATCGGACCCTCACCGGCTGTTCAAGCCGGCGCTGAGGATTTCTTTTAACCGCGGATGACCGGCGTAAAAACCGTGGTAAGAGGGCGGCAGCATGGCTGCCATCTGGCACATGATCTCATCGGTAAAACGCTGTAAGGCCGCCTCACGGTTTTCTCGGGTCAGGGTGGGGGGCGGGATCGGTACGCCGAAATGGGTCACGATGTGCGCCCGGCGCAGGTGCTTGAACTGGCTGACCGCGTTCTCGCTTCCGGCGATCGCCACCGGCACCACCGCAGTATTCGTGCGGATGGCGAGCAGCGCCGTGCCTTCCTTGGCTTCCAGCAGGCTGGCGGTGTCGCTGCGCGTCCCTTCCGGCGCAATCCCCAGGGCTTTGCCGGCCTTGATCACCTCTGCAGCCTGGCGGAAGGCACCAAAATCTGCTTTGGTGCGGTCGATCCAAATCCCTTCCGCGGTTTCGGTAAACCATTTGAAAAAGGGATAGCTCTGGTATTTATCGGTCACCAGGGCGGTGATGTCTGGACGGGGCGGATTTAAAAACAGCAGGGGAATATCCAGCCGGCTCATGTGATTGGTCGCCAGGATAATCCCGCCTTGCGCCGGGATATTTTCGCCACCGACGAACTCGAGTTTGGCGATGACATGGAAGATAATATTAACAAGTTTTCGCAGGGTTTTACGCTTCATTGATTATTGGCCTGGAATAATTTTAGCTATGGTAACATAATTTAGCTTGAGAGTGTGATAGCAAGTTGTTTTTTTCGTGCGGCTACGTCGCACGAAAAAAAACAACAAAATTAAAGAGCAATCATGATAGGATTGAGCCATGCTGCGCTGTGAAGTCACATTGGTGGAAGTGAGGTTGGAGAACGGAGGCATGGGTGGGCGCATCGAATGCCCGCCTGGCCTGCGGCCTGACCCCGGTCAGTACCTGCTGGCGCACGCGGTGGGGCAAGATGAGGCCCTGCCGGCGGCTTTGTTCGCCGCGCGCACCCTGTCGCTCTCATTATCCGGGGATGTGGCCGCCGGGGAGTTAGAGCTGGCTCCCCCGCTCCCGCCGGGTTGGACAGCGGGCGTGCGCCTGGCGGTACGCGGACCGCTTGGGCGCGGGTTTCGCCTGCCGGCTTCAGCCCGTAAGGTGGCTCTAATCGGCCTGGGTGTGCCGCCGTACCGCTTGCTGCCCCTGGCCGATCTGGCCCTATCCCAGGGGGCCGCGGTGGCGCTGTACGCGCACAGTGCGCATACCGCGCGCGGTGTGCCGGGCGGTCTGCCGCCCGAAGTGGAAGTGCTGCCGCTGGAAGCCCTGCCTGACGCCTTGAGCTGGGCCGACTTCATGGCGTTCGACCTGGCGCCAGGAGCTTTTTCCGGGATTAAAAAACGTTTTGGGTTGATGCCCCATACCCCGCTGCCCGTGACGGCCCAGGTGTTGGTGCGAGTGCCCATGCCGTGTGGTGGGATCGCCGAATGCGGCCTGTGCGCGGTGGAGACCAGTTCCCGTTCAGGCTCGCGTCACGGCTGGAAACTGGCCTGCAAAGAAGGGCCGGTCTTTGATTTTAATGAGTTGGAGGAAGGATGAACGTTCTGGCTTTCTTTGCCCATCCGGATGATGAAACGATGATGGCCGGTGGGGCGCTCATGCTGCTGGCGCAGCGCGGTTTTCAGGTTCATTATTACAGCGCCACCCGCGGTGAGGGCGGTGAAGTCGGCGAGCCACCTTTATGTGCGGTCGAAGAATTAGGCGCCGTGCGCGAGGACGAGCTGGTGTGCGCCATCCGCACCTTGAGCGGCAGCAGCCTGACGTTTTTGGGCTATGTTGACCCACGCGTCGGCCCGGATGACACCCTTTATCCGTTTGACGCGGACCTGACCATGCTGGCCGGGCAAATCGCCGCCAGCATCCGCCAGCACCAGGCGGCGGCTGTATTTTCCCACGGCTCGAACGGCGAGTACGGCCACCCGGCTCATCTCTTGATGCACCAGGCCGTTTCTCTGGCGGTTGCCTCGCTGGGCGACCAGGCCCCCTTGTTTTATACCGCTCACGGCGCGTACCCCGACCATCCCCGACCGCGGTTGATGAACAAAGACGACCCGGCTCACATCGTGCTGGATATCACCCCGGTGCATGAGCAGAAAGTGCAGGCGGCCCTCTGCCACCGGACGCAGAACGCCATGTTCTTGCGCAATACCGCCCGGGAGGTCGGCCATCCGGTCAGCATGCCGGAGGTGATTTTGCCGACCGAGAGCTTCCATCGCGTATTCCCCCCGCTGGCCGAAGGCGAACGGCCGGATGACGCCGTGGCCCATGCATTAATCCTTTAAATTTGTGTGTTCTGGTGGAGCTTTGCTCCACCAGAACACACAACAAAAAAAATTATTCAAACTGCGGCAACCATTCTTTCTGAGCGGCAAGCATCTCCGCCACCATGGCGTGGATTTGCGGCAGGGTGCATACGGCCGCGGTCAGCGGGTCGAGCATCACCGCATGATAGACCGCATCCGGCTCACCCGCCAGGCAGGCTTCTACCACCAGTTCCTGTACATTGATATTGGTGCGGTTAAGCGCCGCTAACTGCGGCGGCAGATCGCCGATCGTCGTCGGCTGGATGCCGCTGGCATCCACCAGGCAGGGCACTTCGACCGTGCAGCCTTCCGGCAGGTTGGTGATCAGGCCAAGGTTGGGCACATTGCCGTTGATCTTGGCCGGACGGTTGGTCTCCATGGCTTCGATAATCGTCGAGCCATATTCATGACTGCGCACCAGGCTCATTTCGCGCGTGCCGTCGATCAGGGCCTTGAAATCATCGGCCATGTGAGCTGCCCGGCTCTGGCATTCGCGTAGATATCCGCCGGTGCGGGAAAAGTCGAACCAGGCGTCGTCCGGGCTTTTGAAAAGCGGCACCAGGTCCTCTTCGATCATTTTCACGTTTTTGCGGAAGTAGGGCACATATTCGCTGGCGTGCCCGCTCAATTCGGTCACAAAGTAGCCGAAGTATTTCATCATCTCGATGCGCACCGGTTCTGAACCGTAGATCGCCGGATCTTCGATCGCCTTCCACAACTTTGGATAAATGTCCTCACGCCCCTGGCGGAACTCAAGGAAGAAGGATTGGTGGTTGATGCCGGCGCACACGAAATTAACCTCATCATACGGGGCCCCGGCCCATTTGGCCAGCATTTCGCTGGTACCCTGCACCGAATGGCACAGGCCCACAAACGGGCGCCCGCTGCCGGCGCTCACCCCCCAGCAGTTGGCCGCCATCGGGTTGACGTAATTGAGCAGCAGCGCTTCCGGAGCCAGATCATCGATATCATCGCAGATATCCAGCAGCACCGGGATCGTGCGCAGCCCGCGGAAAACCCCGCCTGGTCCGAGCGTGTCGCCTACGCACTGCTCTACGCCGTACTTGCGCGGAATTTCGATATCCAGGGTGTAAGCCTCGAGCCCGCCTTGCTGAAATGTGGTGATCACATATCCGGCGTCTTTAATGGCTGCCTTGCGGTCGAGGGTAGCCACCACTTTGGCCTTCAGTCCGCGCCGGTCGACCAGGGTTTGGACCAGGGCGCGGGCCTGTTCCAGGCGACCGGGATCGATATCCATCAGGCAGATGGTCGAATCTTGCAGCGCGGGTGTCAGCAGAATATCATTGCACAGGTTGCGG
Source organism: uncultured Chloroflexia bacterium (assembly GCA_963743005.1). Classification (GTDB taxonomy): domain Bacteria; phylum Chloroflexota; class Anaerolineae; order Anaerolineales; family Anaerolineaceae; genus CAVUNY01. Next base: position 32,063 of record CAVUNY010000006.1, read on the forward strand.
GTAAAAACGATCGAACCTGCGCCAATCAGGGTAATTTTGGACATTGTTAAACTCCTTGGGAAAAAAGGTACAAGTTAAGTATACATCGGAAGAGGCGAGGGTTATGAAACGTTTTGCGGAGATTTTGCCCTCGCGAGGGCAAAATCTCCGCATATTTATTAGCCTATTTTGGTGTTATCCAAAAAGCTTCGCTTTTTGGATAACACCAAAATATCATTTCAAGCCGGCTGCAGGTGGACTTCGGCCTTGCGACGGTCCACTGCCGCCAGGAACCCGGCCCGGTCTTGTTTCCAGGCCTGGTCAAGTTCATTGGAATAACCCATCACTGCCCAGGGTGCCCGCCCAGCGATAGCCCGCAGCATTTCATCGGTAGGCTGCTCTTTACGTCCGACCACGACTTGCATCTTCTCACCGTAGCGGTCGAAGACCAGGGTTGTATACGTTTTTGAGACCGGAATGCCGTAGTAACGCTGGGTGGTCACGTGCTTGTAAATCCAGGTGACGTCTTCATACCGGGTGGCATTTAGATGGGTGCGGTCCTCATAGATGACCCAACTGTTGGTCAGGTTCAGCTTGCCGATCTTCTGGTGTTCCCCGTTCATTTCAGCATCGATGCGGCTGGTCACAAAATCCAGGGGTCCGAAGCGCGCCAGTGCTTTCAGCACCGGGTGGGAAGCCGGGTCGCTGGTGCGGCGAATGACCAGCAGCAGACCCCACAGGCTCAGACCGACCACCACGGCTCCCGCGATCATGCCAAGGATGCCGCCAGTGCGAAAATTACCGGTATTCAGCTTATACGGCAGAAAAGCTTCCGTCAGCCCGGGAACTTCTGTTTCCATCGCCTGCAGAATCTCAGTTTTTTCTTCTGCGGATATATTCGCCAGCCAGCCCGAAAGGTGCGGGTCGAGGGTGTCCGCCACCAGGTTCCCTTCCAGTTTGACCAGCAGCAGGCGCTCGCCCAGTACCAGGGCGTAATAAGAAGATTCTACCGTCTCACTGCCGCTTTCGTGGGTGGTTACATACTGAATACCGGTGTTGAGCAGTTCCTCGCCGCTGATATTTACCCAATAATTCTGGGGATCAGAAGCAGAGGGCAGGGTGATCAACCCGTCCGGGTCGGCGTCGAACGGCCCCAGGAAAAAATTATAAAAATAACGCACATTCAAAACCCCCAATACCACGACCAGTGTCAGCCCCGACAGGCTGAGGATCAGCAGGTTGCGGTTCGAACGACGGGTGACACGCTGGACGATGCTTTCGTTCATGCAGGCTCCAAAAAAATCAGATAATTATGGCAATATTGTACAAACAGAACCCCCATGCTGCATTATCAGATTTGAAAGTTTGCAAAAGAGGTCCGCCTCGCGGCTCAAAACTGCACCCGCGAGGTGATGCTATAATCAGCGTATATGCCCCCCGGCGCAGCGATTCTCACTCTGGATAACGGCACCTCCTCCACCAAGGCGGTATTGTGGAGTCTGGAAGGGCAGGTGCTGGCGGAAATCAACCTGCCATACGCCCTGGATCGCCCCCAGGCTGGTGGTTCAAGCGCCGCCGCCCGAAGCCAGCCTGCCCATGACCTGGGTTGAGGAGCTGATGCGCGGTGAAATTCACCTGTGCGACCGGCAGTTATGAATTTCCTTCGCGCACGAATTTACGCGCTGCCGGTTGAAAGATATGATCTTAAACGAATTACACGTGCTGTATAGCCGTGTATAACAGCTTTCTGGCTGACCGCTGACCGGCTGATAAGCTGACTGGTTGACCTGCTAAACAAGGATTCTATTATGACCCTGACCAATGTTTTCCCCTGGATCCAACGCGCTTTTCACGAAGGCTGGGCGGTAGGAGCGTTCAACGCGGTGAATATGGAAACGGCCCAGGCCATTGCCTGGGCGGCGAAAGCCGAAGGCGCCCCGGCGATTATCCAGGTCAGCCACCGCGCACTGTTGTATGCCGGAGAGGGCAGCGCGGAACGCGGGCTGCGCATGATGGCCGCCGTGGGTAAAGCTGCCGCCGAGAGCGTGGATGTCCCGGTCTCCCTGCACCTGGACCACGGCGCGCAGACCGAGGTTTCCCTGGCGTTGGAACTGGGCTTCACCTCGGTCATGTTCGACGCCGATGGACTGCCACTGGACGAAAATATCGCCATCACCCGCCGCCTGGCGCAGAGCGCACATGCCTACGCCGCCTGCATGGAGGCCGAGGTGGGAGACGTGCCCAAGCCGGAAGCCGGCGAAGCGGTAGACGCGCGCGTTGGCCTGACCCGCCCGGCGGAAGCGGCCGCTTTTGCCAGCGCCACGGGGGTCGACACCCTGGCGATCGCCATTGGCTCGATCCATTCCGGCAAGAGTAAGACCATTGCCCTGGATTTGGAGCTGCTGGCGGCCATCCGCGCCCTGGTCGACCTGCCGCTGGTGCTGCACGGCTCGTCGGGCGTAACCGATGAAAGCCTGCGGCCCGGCATCGCGCTGGGGTTGGCCAAAGTCAACGTGTACACCCAGCTCAACCTGAGCTTTACCGCCGCCGCACGCCAGGTGCTGGACCAGGCCCCATCCGGAGTCGACTTGCGCCCCTACCTGGGCGCCGGACGTTCGGCGATGATCGCAGTTGTGCGCGAACGCATGCGCATTTTTGGAGCAAGCGGGAAAGCATGATCCACCCCACCCCTTACCTTGACGTCAACCACCTGCTGCAGGTGCTCTACGATCGCCAGCGGGCGATTATTGGAGAGCACATCGTCGCCATGTACCTGGAGGGCTCGCTGGCTAGCGGCGACTTCGATCAGGACAGCGATATTGATTTTGTGCTGGTGAGCGATGACGAAATCACCCCGGAGCGTTTTTCAGCCCTGCAGGCCATGCACGATCAGGTCGCCGCCCTGGATACGATCTGGGCGATCCAGTTGGAGGGCTCTTACCTCTCCCGGGCTGCTATCCGGCGCTACGACCCGGCCCTGACCCTGTACCCCAATATCGAGCGCGGGCAGGGCGAGCGCCTGAAGCTGGTGGACCATAACCAGACCTGGGACATTCACCGCTCGATCCTGCGCGAACGCGGGATCGTCCTGGTGGGGCCGCCGCCCCGCTCCCTGATCGACCCGATCACCTCCGGTCATCTGCACCAGGCGATGCAGGTTATCCTGGCGAAGTGGGCAGCCCACCTGCTCGCTCACCCCGAGCAAATGAGCAGCCGGGGGTACCAGTCTTACGTTGTGCTCTCGTTATGCCGCATTCTGTATACCCTGGACCGCAGCGCCATCACCTCCAAGCCGAAAGCGGCGGCCTGGGCGCAGGCCGCTCTGGAGGAACGCTGGCACCCATTGATCGAACGCGCCTGGGAAGGGCGGCATAATCCCGGCCTTGCAGCGGATCCCGCCGATTTGAACGCCACCCTCGAATTTATCCGCTATACCATCGACCGCGCCGGGCTATCCCTCAACCCGGGTCTCGCCTGACCCGGACGCGAAAAAACACAGCGAGTGTGCCAAGTTTTTATGCATCAATGCCAATGCAGCCATCGATAAGACCCTGATTGTGCCCGGTTTTACCCTGGACCGTATCCAACGCCCGGAACAGGTGCTGCTGCTGGCAGGCGTCCAAATCGAAATTATCCCGTAGCGGCTGTCGAAAATTAATCTCGGAGTATACTAAATACATGCCAACTAAAGCGATTTCCCTTCTCCCTGAATTCCGCGAATATGTATGGGGCGGGCAGCGGCTGCGCCCCGGTCAGAAAACCGCCGAAGCCTGGATCATCTACGAAGGCGATGTGATCGAAAACGGCCCCTGGTCCGGGATGACCCTGGGTGAAGCTGCCGGCCGTTATCCGGCCGAATTGCTGGGCCGCAAGCCGCTGGCCCGCACCGGGCAGCGCTTTCCCCTGCTGATTAAGCTGCTTGACTGCGCTGATTGGCTCTCCGTGCAGGTCCATCCCAATGACGAACTGGCGGTTAAGTTGGAAGGGCCGGGGCAGTTTGGCAAGACCGAGGCCTGGCATTTCCTGGAAGCCGCACCTGAGTTTGAAATTCTGGGCGGGCTGTATCCAGGTACGACCCCCGAGACGCTGGTCCAGGCGATCCGCAGCGGAGGGCTGCTGCAGATTGTGCAGCATTTGCCCATCCAATCCGGCGACTCAATCTACATTCCGGCCGGCATGCTGCATGCCCTGGGCCCCGGGCTGCTGCTATATGAGATCCAGCAAACTTCCAATATCACTTATCGCGTGTTTGATTGGGACCGGCCGGCCAGCGCCGGACGACCCTTGCACATCGAGCAGTCGCTGGCCGTCACCAATCCCAACCTGACCGGGAAAGTGATCCCCCCGCAGCCGCTCGGGGATGGCGAACGGTGTCCATTAATCAAATGCCCTTACTTCACCCTGGAACGGCTGGCCAGCACGAGCCTGGCTTTCTCGCTGGATACCGCTGGAGAATCTTTCCATGCCCTGACCCTCACCGCAGGTGAGGCCAGGGTGGTCGGGGATAACTGGAGCGTGAAGCTGGGCCTGCGGGAAACCATCCTGGTGCCAGCCGCGGTTGGAAAATACCGCGTTGAACCTCAGGCTCCCTTTCAAGCCCTGTTAGCCTACGTCGCTTGATCGATGATCCCTTTGGATGAAAAACCAATACTTTGGCGATGTTAAAGATTACCTGACCTACGGTCTTTTGCGGACTTTACAGCAGGTTTCGGGCCTGCGCATTGGCGTGGCCTGGATGCTCACGCCCGATTCTGCCAACGGCCAGGGGGAACTGCGCAGCTACCTTAACCAGCCGCAGGATTGGCAGGCGCACGACCCGCAGCTTTTCGCCAGCCTGCAGCGCGTGCCCGCGTATGCGCACGGGCGAAACGTGGGTTTGGCCGGCCAGTTAGGCCTGATCCCCGATGCGCTTTATTACGCCGAAAACCTGCCGCCAGGCGCAGCCGCTCGCCAGACGTATTTTCAAGGTCTTTTCCAGGTCCTGCAGACCTGTCCACTGCTCTTTTTCGATCCGGATAACGGTCTAGAGACGAAAACCACCCCGCGCGCCGCACAGCGCTCCATCCAGCATATCTATTGGTCGGAAGCGGTCGAAGCATTTCACCAGCACGGTCATTCGCTGCTCATTTTCCAACACTTTCCTCGCCGCAGCCGTGAAGCCTATCTGGAAGAACGCGCCCAGGAGTTCGCGGCCCGGCTTGGCGTGGAACGCATTGATTGGTTTCAAACCGCGCAGGTGGTCTTCTTCCTGGCGGCCCGCCCCGAGCATGCCGCCGCTTTGCAGGCAGCGCCGGAGGCCGTACAGGCCCAGTGGGGCGCGCGCATGTGGCCCGGATCACGGATCTTTTTACCTGAGAAGACCGCCGGCCAGGGATTGCATCTTACCCTGCTTCCGGCCCGTCTGGGCGTCTGCCGCCTGACCGCCGAGGCGCCAATGCCGGCCTGGGTGGGCGGTGAGCTGACCGCGGTCACCCGCACCCCGGACGAGTTATCCGTTGTGTGCGACGAGCAGGGTATCCCGGATGGCGTGCAGGCCGAAATGGGTTGGCGAGCGCTGAAAGTGGCCGGCCCGCTGGATTTCAGTCTGACCGGTGTGCTGGCGGCCCTGGCCGGCCCGCTGGCCGCCGTTAAAATCAGCATCTTTGCCCTGTCAACTTTCGATACCGATTACATCCTGGTGAAAGAAACGGCTTTGTCCGCGGCGGTGCAGACCCTGCGCAGTGCCGGGCACCACATCCAATTTGCCTGAGAATGGCAAACCCGTTCGAACTCGCGCGGAAGCAGCGTAAAAAAATCAGGAGCGTCATGAAATTCTCATTGGATCTTATCCAACATGCCTTGCGTTACGTCCACCCCGAAAAGCTGTATTCTTACTTCGGTCTGCCTGTCCCGGCTAATGTTTCCGGGGTGGCGGCGCGCGCTTTTGGCGTTTCGGTGCTGTTGTACCTGCCGGCCCGCAATCAGGTTGAACACCAGGCCCGCGAAACCGCGCGCCGGATGTTGGAGGAGAAAAGCATCGCCGACCAGGTTGACCGGCTGCCTTTCCGGCCCGGCGACCTGGTGCTGGCCGTGGGCGACTCAATTACCGACGACCTACTTTCGTGGTTTCACCTGATCCAAAACCTGGTCAAAGAACGCCGCCGGAAAGAAAAGATCCGTTTCATGAACACCGCCTTTTCCGGGGATACGACGGCTCACCTGCTCAGCCGCTTTCTTCCCGTCATCCAGGCCGGCCCGCAGTGGGTTTTTTGCCTGGCCGGGACCAATGATGCCCGGCGCCACGGTGAACAGGCCTTCAAAACCGACGTCAGCCTGGATGAAACGGTGAAGAACCTCACCGCCATGCAGCATTATGCCCTCAGCCAGCTTGATACCCGCTGGATCTGGATTACCCCGAACCCGATTGATGAAGAACGCGCCGCCAGGGACGAATATTTCCAGGCCAGCGGACTGACCTGGCGGTCAAGCGATCTAGATGCGGTGGCGGAAGCCGTCCGCTGCCAGTTTAAGCCGGTGATCGATCTTTACCCGGTGTTCGGCTGCCCACCCGCCGCAGACCTGTTGGAAGACGATGGCTTGCACCCCTCACCGTCCGGGCAGGAAAAAATTGCGCGGGCAGTGCTCGATTTTTTTAGCCAGGAACAATTAGGAATATAATTAGTCTTATCTTATCCGCGCGAGAAATCTTTTGAATACAATTAAACAACGCTTTTTGTCCAAAAAAACGGCGGTGATTGCCGTCGTATTTTTGTATTGGATGGGGCTGTACCTGTACGCTTCCACCCTGCCGATATACGTTCAAAACAAAGTTGTCAGTCAGGCTGGCGACCTGGTCCTGGTGGGCACCGTGCTCTCGATGTACGGGCTGTGGCAGTTTATCGTGCGCCTGCCGATCGGTATCCTGGCCGATTGGATGGGGCGGCGCAAGCCGGATGTGATCATCGGCCTGGTCATCGTCGCCGCCGGGGCCTGGGGGCTGGGTCAGGCGCAGGATCCGGGGGGCTTGATTTTTACCCGTGCCCTGACGGGGATCGGGGCCGGCACCTGGGTGCCGCTGCTGGTGCTCTTCAATAATCTTTACAAGCCGGAAGAGGCCTTTCGGGCAACCGGCCTGATTACCCTGGTCGGGACGCTGGCGCGTATGCTTTCCACCGGGATCAACGGCCCATTGAACGTGGTCACCGGCAGCTACCAGACGGCGTTTGACCTGGCGGCCCTGGCGGCGATCGTCGCCATCGGCATCATGGTCTTCATCCCGGAACAACGCCAGCCTTCCAAGCCGCCTCAGATTCACCGCCTGCTGGCGCTCTTCAAACGCCCGGATGTCTTTGGCCCGGCTATACTCAACCTGATCTTGCATTTCGGCGATTGGGCGTCTACCTTCAGCTTTATCCCAATCCTGGCCCGCCAGTTTGGCGCCAGCGATGTGGTTATCAGCACCCTGACCAGTGCCAACCTGGGCCTGGTTTTCGTGGGCAACCTGATCGTTACCTCGTTCGGAGCGCGCCTGCACTACAAAACCATGCTGCTGGTCAGCTTCGTGCTGGTAGCCACCGGCCTGGGCACGGCGGCCCTTGCTCCTTCACTGACGTTTGTCATCGTCGGGCAGCTGCTGATCGGCATCGGTTTTGGTATCGCCTATCCCGTCCTGTTGGCGGCTTGCATCCGCTACGTGGATAACAGTGAGCGTACCACCACCATGGGTCTCAACCAGGCGGTGTACGCCGCCGGCATGTTCGCCGGTCCCTGGCTGGGCGGGATTATTTCACAGGCAATTGGCGTCCAGCCCATGTTCGGTATCACGGCCGGTGTGATCCTGATCGCGGGTGTGGCCGGGAACTCGAATTCTACGGGAAAAATAAAGCCAGAATAAAATCAGGCATGTATTTGTTTTGGTGGCGAAGCCACCAGAACAAATACTCAAATCATCAACTAAGAGCATTCTGATCAATTTCTCATTTTAATGGGGTAATATATTTCCACTCCCGCCCTTCTAAATAGGTGCAGGCGCGGGCTGGATCAGGACCAGCCGCGGCGAACATTGTACGACTGTTTGCACAAACATTATGCAAAGGCTACACTTGGAACTATGAAAACACTCCCGTACAGGCCTGACTGTACACACAAAGGACTTAGAACATGACTCAAAAATCAAACCTGCCACAGGTTTCTCAAGCTCTGGAAGGCTTTATTCTTGCCCCGGAAATCGAAGCAGCACCTGAAACACCCATTCACTCGGCCGTCCGAGATATTTTGCTCCAGGTGGGGGAAGACCCAACCCGTCAGGGTTTATTGAAGACCCCCGACCGGGTAGCGCGCATGTATGCTGAAATCACCGCCGGTTATATTACCGACCCCGAAAAATTAATTAATGGGGCCCTGTTCGACGTGGATTACAGCGAAATGGTGCTGGTCAAAGATATCGAGTTTTATTCCATGTGCGAGCACCACATGCTGCCCTTCTTCGGACATGCCCATGTGGCCTACATTCCCGACGGCAAGGTGATCGGGTTGAGCAAGATCCCGCGCATTGTGGATATGTTCGCCCGCCGGTTGCAGGTTCAGGAGCGCATGACCTCTGAAATCGCCGCTTTTTTGAATGAGACTTTACACCCCCGTGGGGTAGCGGTGATCGTGGAAGGCCAGCATATGTGCGCCATGATGCGCGGCGTTAAAAAATCGCAGACCCGGATGGTAACCCGTGCCATGCTGGGTGCCTATAAAGATGACGCGGCTCTGCGCAGCGAGCTGCTTTCACAGATCTCCTTCGCGCGCAGCAGCGAATAAAATTATTTTAATGCAGCAATGCGCCGGTGAAACCGGCGCATTGCTGCATTAACCACACAGTTGGGGCGCGGCTGCTGACAGGATGAGATGATATAATTCACGCACCCCCCGGTGGGATATTCCGTCTACTCGAGCCGCATTTTGAAAACACACCCTTTGATCCGTTCCCTGCTGGAACTGCGGGGAAACGCCCGCGCCTGTGTCTATACCGAACCATTGTGGGGCATCCCATTCAATTTATACAGTCCTTATATCTCCGTCTATATGTTAGCCCTGGGCATAACCGACACGCAGATCGGCCTGATTGCCAGCATTGGGTTCTTTTTCCAGGTAATCACTGCCCTGATGAGCGGGGTGATCTCAGATAAGCTGGGGCGCAAACGCACCACCCTGATCTTTGACCTACTCTCCTGGAGCGTGCCCACCCTGATCTGGGCCGTGGCTCAAAACTTCACCTATTTTGTAATCGCCGCCATCGTGAACTCGATGTGGCGCGTCACCTTGAACTCATGGACCTGCCTGATGGTGGAGGACGCCGATCCTTTACAGCTGGTCGATATGTATGCCTGGGTGTATATCTCGGGGCAGATGGCGGTCTTTTTCGCGCCCATCGCCGGGATTTTGATCACCCAGTTCAGCCTGGTACCGACTATGCGCTGGCTGTATCTGCTGGCATTTTTGCTCATGACCACCAAGATCCTGGTGAACAATGCCTTCGTCACCGAAACCAGGGTAGGCGCGCTGCGCATGCAGGAATCAAAACACCAGAGCGTGTTTTCCGTGCTCAACGGCTACCCCGCCGTGCTGCGCCAGATCCTGCGCACCCCGGCCACCCTCTTTACCCTGGGGATCATGCTGGCCACCAGCATCACCAATATGATTGGGGGCAATTTTTGGGCGGTGATCGTTACCCAGAAGCTGCACATCCCGGCCGGCGATCTGGCTCTTTACCCCTTTGCCCGCTCGGCGCTGATGATGCTGTTTTTCTTCGTCGTCCAACCACGGATTAAAGAAATGCACTACAAAAAGCCGATGATCGCCGGGTTCGTTTGTTACCTGCTGTCTTATGTTTTGCTGGTCCTCCTGCCGGAAAAAAGTTACTGGCTGCTGCTGGTGAGTGTTTTACTGGAAGCCAGCGGTTTTGCCATGGTGGGCCCGTTGCTGGATAAAATGGTGGTGGTCACGGTCAATCCGCAGGAGCGGGCGCGCATCCTTTCCATATTATATGTGGTGGTGATTGTGCTCACCTCGCCCTTCGGTTGGATCGCCGGTACGCTTTCGAGTATTAACCGCGTGCTGCCTTTCTTTTTGAGTATGGTATTGTTTATCGTTGGCGCAATCCTGACCTGGCGGGCGGCGCAATGGTCGGAAAAAGTGGAAGTCCCCGCGGCAATATGATATAAAATAAAGGATATGCAAGGTATCCTTTCTCTGGTAGATCCGGCCAGTGCGGATCGGGTCAACGTGATTTTCGCCGAGCTAAGCGACTATCTTGGGCTGCACGGCGTAGACGCCTTTCCATACCCGCACATTTCGTTCTGTTTCGTGGATGGTTACACCCAGGCGACGGTAGAAGAGCGCCTGCAGGATACCGTCAGCCGTTTTAAGCCTTTCAACGTGAAAACAGCCGGCATCGGAATCTTCTTGAAACGCTAGCCCGGTCCTGTTTGTTTCCGTGGTGCGCAGCACCGCCCTGGACCGCCTCCACCGCCTGATCACCAAAGCCTTCCCGCCCCTGCATGGCGACGCCGGTTTCTATACCTCTGACCATTGGATGCCGCACATTACCCTGGCGGTCGGCGACCTGACCCTGGACCAGCTGCCGGAAGCAATCCGCCTGCTGACCCCCCGCGATTTTCACTGGGAAATCACCCTCGACAACATGACGTTTGCGGCAGAGACGGAAAAAGGGCTGGTTATCCAATGCACCTGCAAGTTCAATGGTTGATTGATGGGCGCCGCGGAAACTTAAAAAAAGTTGACTTTGATCCTGGTTCGTGATAATATCATTAGAACTAACTTTTCCATTCATGGTCTACAACCTGATGCTTGATTCTTACCTGTTTCTTCTGGCCTTTATTCTGGTCCTCGTGGGTCTTTACCTCGAGGGCCTCAATCCACGTTGGGCGATAAGGATGGAATACAAGGGAAAATAAGTTAAAAATACTGTGTAGCATATCCTTCGTATAAGCAAACCGCCCGGCAGAGAAGACCGGGCGGTTTTTATTCCAATGCAATTATTTTCCAAGGAGTTTTTGAGATGAACCCGAGAGCCGACACCACATTTGATCCGATGGCTGAAGCCAGCCCCGACCCTTTCAGTGAGATCCGTACGATCCCCGGCGGTTGGGATGTGTCCGCTTTTTTTGCGCCTGAACGTGAGAATCTGCGCCACTACCGGGTAATGAGCCGCGCTTCTCGCGCCAAGGGCGTTACCTGCTCACCGCACGTTTATTCCCAAAACGGCGAAGAGTAACCTGAATATTAATCTTTAAGCGGTGTTTATTGTGGCGCGCCGCGTCACAATAAACACCGCTATTAATTAGGAGAAACTCATGGGTCTCGAATCACAATTTGTCTGGATGGATGGCAAGCTGGTCGATTTTCAGAATGCCAACGTGCACTTTTTAACCTCTGCCCTGCATTATGGGCTGGGCGTCTTTGAGGGCATCCGCTGTTATGCCACCGACCGCGGTCCGGCGGTTTTCCGCCTGCGCGAGCATATCGAGCGCCTGATCAATTCCGCCCAGGTGCTGGGCTTTCGTTCGCTGCCGTTCGGCGTGGATGAGCTGATCGAAGCCACCAAAGACACGGTGCGCGCCAACGGTTTTTCATCGTGCTACATTCGCCCCTTGATCTACCATTGGGCCGAAATCCCAACCCTCAACCTGGATAAAGGCGAGGCGCGGGTGGGGATTGCCGCCTGGGAATGGGATGCCTACCTGGGTGATGAGGCCCGCGATAAAGGGGTGCGCGCCAATATTTCTTCCTTCACCCGCCACCATCCCAACGTGAGCATGACCAAGGCCAAGATCACCGGCAATTATGCCAACAGCGTGCTGGCTAAAACCGAATCGGCCCGCCTGGGCTTTGATGAGGCCATCATGCTCGATCCGCAGGGATACGTGGCCGAATGCACCGGGGAAAACCTGTTCATCGTGCGCCGCGGAAAAATCTTTACCCCGTATACCGCGCCTATCCTGGAAGGCATCACCCGCGACGCGCTGGTGACGATTGCCGGCGACCAGGGCTACACCGTCGAGCTGGCCCCCATCAGCCGCGACCAGCTGTACATTGCCGACGAGGTCTTTGTGTGCGGCACCGCGGCGGAAGTGGTCGCGGTAACCGAGATCGATTTCCGCCAGATCGGCTCGGGGCGCATGGGCCCGGTCACCCGCCGCCTGCAGGATGAATTCCACGCCGCCGTGCGCGGCAAACACCAGCGCTCGGTCGACTGGCTGACATACGTGGGGTAGCCGTTCGGCCAACCCATCCCCCCCGGCCCCCTTCACTGAAGTGAAGGGGGAGAAAACACGCGATACCACCCTGACGGGGGTACAGGGAGCGCACCTTCGGTGACAAGTTTGAGGAGATTTTCGGCACGCTAACGTGCCGAAAATCTCCTCAATACTTAACTCCCCTCCCCGGTTTTCGGGGAGGGGCTGGGGGTGGGGTGACGCAGATCAAAGGCCTAACCCCTCTTCAGGAAACCATTCCGGCCAACCCACCAGCCAATCCGGCAGGCGGGCGTCTTTCACCCGGTCGGAGACCGGAAAATAAGCCTTGAGATCGATGACCGGCGTGCCGTCCAGGGCGTCGATATTTTGGACCTGCACCTGCCCACTCTCTTCGTCCACCCCCAGCAGCCGGCAGGTGGTCAGCAGCAGCGGGTTGGGCCGCCGCGGCGAGCGGCAGGCAAATACCCCGGTCGGCTGGTGCGGTTCATAAGGTGGGTGGGCCATCAGGTGGCTGCGCGCCTCAGGGGTATCATTCTGTTCTGCCCACCACAAGACGATCACGTGGCTGAAATCGCCCAGTTGGTGCAAGCCGGGGCGGTAGGGAGCGAACACCTCGATGAACAGGCCCTGCTCCGCGCGGCGCACAACCCCAATTGGGTGGATCACAAAAGCAGTTTCAGGATTTTCCATTTCGTTTCCTTTCGGGAGCGAGCCAGCATGTCAGCGTGTCAGCATTCAGCATGTCAGCTTGTTCAGCTCAGGCGGGCCAGGCAGGCCCGCACCCAGTCCGGATCAAGGCGCAGCAGGCGGTTCTTTTTGAAGTTTTCGCGCACCACCCAGCGCACATCCTGGTTGGGGCTGGCGATCCAGCGCTCCAGACGCGGTTTCCCTGCCGCCGGGGAAGCTGCCAGGGCCACGCTCCAGCCGTACCCCAGGGTCTTGCGCAGGGCTTGAAAATCATCTGTCCGCCGGTCGCCAGGCTGTTCGAGGCCGGCAGTCACTCGGTCCAGCAGGCCGAGCAGCGCGTCGACAGCGAAAGGCGTCTGCGGGTCTTTGAGCAGGCGCGGCTCGCACAGCGCCGCTACGGCCGCCCGCTGTTCATAATAGCCGTCGCTGGACCATTCCACCATCTCCGCCACAAGACCTGCCAGATCGCTGTCGCCCCACAACTGCAGAGCCGTGGCCACCGCCTCGCGGACGCGCCAGCGCGGGTCGCTGGCAAAGGAGCGCAGCCGGGGCAGCGCCGCACTTTCTCCGCGCGCCAGGCGCACGCCTAACCCGAGCACGCCGCAAAAAACCAGGAATACCTGCGGGGTGTTTTCAGGCGCATCCTGGAGAGGTATGCCCAGGTAGCTTTCCAGGCGCAGGGCATCTTCCTGGGCGGCGGCGTGGGCCAGCTCCAGGTTGCCGCGTGGCCCGGGCAGCCCCGATTCTTCCATTAAATAGGCCGTCCAATCGCCGCGGGCGCGCAGTTCCTGAAGGAAAGCGGCGCTGTTCATGCCTCAACTCTCGTGGGAGCGGGCGGTTTCTTTTGCAGCGTTTCCGGCACCAGGCGCCAGAAAATCATAGCGGCGGTGAGCCCCCCCGCCGCGATCACGAAGGCGGTCAGCGGGAGCGGCATCAGGTCGGCCAGTTTGCCGGTCACCAGCGGGCCGGTGGCGGTGCCCACATCCCCCACCATCGACCAGGCTCCCAGGAAATCGCTGCGCCCCTCCACGGGCGAAAGGTCCGCGCCCATGGTCATCATCGTACCCGAGCCCAGACCGTTGCCCAATCCCGCCACCATCCCTGCCAGGAGGAGAAAGGTGGCGGTTTGTGTCAGGGGGACCAGGGCCACGCCGGCGGTGATGAACAGGCAGCTGGTAATGATCGCGTAGCGCCGGCCCCAGCGGTCCATCAGCAGGCCGGCCGGGTAAAACAGGAGCATATCCAGCCCAGAAGAAAAGCCGATGATCAAGCCGATGGTCTGCACGTCCAGTTTGAGGATAAACGTGCCGTAGAGCGGAATGAGGGTCGTAGGGCCAGAGCGCACGATCTGGAAGAATAAATAACCCATTCCGGCCGTCGCCAGCGAGCGGTATTGGGTGCGGATCACATGCCAAAACAGGCTGCCCGCCGGCCGGGCGACGGGGGCATGCACGCGCAGCGTTTCCACGTGCGGCAGGAAGAAGATCACGATCAGCAGCGCGACCACGCAGATTGCTCCAAAACTGAGGAAGGAGGCGCGCAGCCCGAGCAGAAGCGCCACGGCCCCGCCCGCCAGCGGACCCAGGAACCGGCCAAAGCGGAAAATGCCTCCAAAGGTGGAAATAACCCGCCCGCGTTCCCGCACCGGGGTCATCTCGGTCAGGTAAAAATGGCGCGAGACGGTGTAGAGCGAATTGCCCATCCCGGCGATCATGCGGAAGGCGATCGCCCAGGCGATGGTCGGCGCCCAAAAAAGCATGGTGGTTGAAGCTCCGGCCAGGATCAGGCCGATGATCATCGAGCGCTTCTGTCCCAGACGGCGCATGAGGATCCCGGAAGGCAGGTCGCTGAGCAGCATACCGATCGAATCGCCGGCCAGGAGCACGCCGATCAGGGTATACGAGACGTTGAACCCTTCGGCGTACTTGGGCAGGATGGGCACCAGCAGGCTGTAAGAAAAGGCAAATAAAAAGGCCGGCAGGTACAGCGGCAGGAAGAGGCTGAGGAATTCGCGCAGTTTGGAAGAGGACATGAGTCGGATCGTTTAGACCGTAAAGATCTTCCCATTTTACCCCAATCGACAAACAGACGAGGAAAGTTAGGTCGAGGGAGACCGGCCAGTGGCTTGAATTCAAGTAAACCCAGCCCGAAACCGAACCTCAATCAAATCAATCCATAATTATTTTTCTTCTCTTGACTCTTGCGCAAACCTCATGTTACAATTTTTTTAGATAACTACATGCATGGATTGAATGATTTAAACTTTGATTTCTGTTCTCCGTGTCTCCGTGGTGAAATCGCAAAGGAATTATTGGCACACAATGGGTAAGGCAGTTCTCTCTCACAAATCTTTCTTTCTTGCCACCAGGGGCGGCGGGGTGGGGTTTGCCTTGTCGGAGTGCGCCTGCTGTTAGTTTTCCTACACGCAATATTTTGCGGCCGCGGCGCTCTCCAGCCCGCGGTCGTTTTTTTTCTGCCTTACCCACCGGCCCCGGGTTGACTCTCGCGGCCGGTTCGTTTTTTGGTTTTTCGTTGTTTTGATCATTGAGTTTTGGCGGATATGGTGGAATTGTCTATAATAACTCTGTGTCCCCGCGTCTCAGTGGTGAGTTCTTTCGGAGTTCAGCATGTCTATTCTTAGCGCAGAAAACCTGGGTTTATCGTTTGGATCGTTCGATCTATTTCGCGGGATCACCGTTACCATTGCCAACGACAGCAAGATCGGCCTGATTGGTCCGAACGGCATTGGCAAGACCTCGCTGCTGCTCATCCTGGCAGCCATCAACCAGCCTACCGAGGGCAAAGTCTTCCTGGCCAGGGGCCGGCGCTTGGGCTACCTGCGCCAGGAGGCCATCGATACCTTCGCCGACCGCAGCCATACCGTCTACGAGGAGATGCAGACCGTCTTTGAAAACCTGTTTGCCGATCAAGAGCGCCTGCACGAGATGGAAGCCCGCATGGCGCAGGGTGAGTATTCCGAGGAACTGCTCGAAGAATACGGCCGGCGCCAGGAATCGTTCTCTCAGGCCGGCGGCTATGACATGGACGTGCGCATCCAGCAGACCCTGGAGGGTTTGGGACTGGGCAAGAAGGCCTGGGACATGCCCCTCAGCCACCTGAGCGGCGGGCAGAAAACGCGCGCCCTGCTGGCCCGCCTGCTGCTGGAAAAACCTGACCTGCTGATGCTCGACGAGCCCACCAATCACCTGGACATCGAGGCGGTGGAGTGGCTGGAGCACACCCTCAGCGAGTGGCAGGGGGCCGTGCTGATCGTCAGCCATGACCGCTTCTTCATGGACAATGTGGTCAACACCATCTGGGAGATGAGCCGCGCCGGGATCGATACCTACGCCGGCGGCTACAGCTCCTACCTGCTCCAGCGCCAGGAACGCTGGGAATTCGCCCAGCGCGTCTACGAGGAGGAAAAGACCCGCCTGCTCAACGAGGTGGACTTTATCCAGCGCAACTGGGTGCGTGCCAGCTCGCATGCCCGCGCCCTGGGTAAGCTGCGCCGCCTGACGCGCGACCTGGCGGTAGTCGAGAACTACGGTGTCCAGGCCCTGCGCAGCGGTAAAAAATGGTCCGAATACGACGCCGACACTATCCGCGGCACGGAGCGCCCGATGGACGTGATCGACGCCATCCGTGCGGTGAATGCCATCGCTCCGCCGGCCCACCGCCCGCACCGCATCAAGCCCCGCCTGGGCGCGGACCTGGTCAGCGGGACGATCGTGATGCGCGCCCGGGATGCCACCATCGGCTTTCCCGGCCACGTGCTCTTCACCGTGCGCGACCTCGAACTGCGCCGCGGGGAGTGCGCCGCGCTGATCGGGCCCAACGGCAGCGGCAAAACCACCTTCCTGCGCACCATGCTGGCCCAGCTTGAGCCCCTGGCGGGCGAGGTGCAGTTGGGCTCCAGCCTGCAGGTGGGTTATTTTGCCCAGGCCCACGACCAGCTCGACCCATCCCTGACGGTTATCGAGGAACTGACCCGCCACAAAATGATGGATCCCGGCCCGGCCCGCGGCCACCTGGCGCAGTACCTGTTCCAGGAGGATGACGTGTTCAAGCCGGTCAGCGCCCTCAGCGGCGGCGAGCGTGCCCGCCTGGCGCTGGCTATCCTGGCGCTGGAAGGGTCCAACTTCCTGGTGCTGGACGAGCCGACCAACCACCTCGACATCCCCGCCCAGGAAGCTCTGCAGGAGGTGCTCGAAGATTTCACAGGCACCATCCTGCTGGTCTCCCACGATCGCTACCTGATCGACCGCCTGGCTTCCCAGGTCTGGGAGCTGCGCGGCGGGCGTTTGAACGTCTTTAAGGGGACTTACCGCGAATTTGTGCTGCGCCGGGCGGCCCTCAACACGTCCGGGAGCCGGATGCGCCAGGTGCTGGCGCCGGCCCGGCCCCTGTTCAAGATGGACAGCCGCCAGGCAAAAAAGAAGGCCGAGTCGCTGGCCCTGGTCGAAGGGCGCATCCATGAAAAGGAAAGCGAGATCCAGCGCCTGTACAGCGCCATCCAGCAGGCCGGCGAGAAGCAGGCCCACGATAAGCTCAACAAGCTGAGCTGGCAGCTGGCCGAAGCGCAGGCCGCCCTTGAACAGTACATGTCGGAATGGGAAAAATTAGCGACCTAAACGAACCGCGTCGTTTAGGTCGCAAAATGCGGTATAAAAACCACCCAAATTTAATCATTTGATGGGTTCAGGCCATTTGCCATAATCACCCATAACCCCGCCCACGCTCTGCGCGCCTACAGCGGGGCGGGGAAATTTCTTTCTGTAGTTTTTGGACCAGTTCCACTGGTCCAAAAACTACAATTAATTGAACACCCCACCCTAAAGCGTGATTTTTCGCTTTGGGGTGGGGCGGGGGTGGGGCGTTTTATAGGTGTGGTGATTTCAGCAAAAGGCTCATAACCTGATCGATTCCAGTGTGCGTTGGTAGTACGGGCTGGTGGGGGACAGCCCGTAGCTGAACCCCAGCACCGTCTCCACCACCGCTTCGATCTCGCTCCGCCCCAGGGGCAGTTGCGCCCCTTCCAGGGGGTGAAACATGATTTCGTAAGGCATTTCTGGCAGCCCGTGGCCCAGCGGCGGCGCGATCAAGGACAGGTCAGACACCACTACAGCCCCGTTGCGCTGGTAAAACCCGATCCGCCGCCGGCGCAGGGCCTGTTCCTCAGCATTTTTTCCCAATTCGGGCGGTTCCACCTCGAATACCACCCCCACCGCCGGGCCACTGCCGCTGGATTGCGCTTCTTGCGCGACACATTCCACCAGATGATGGTACAACTGCGCCCCCAACCCGCTGTTGCGCCGCGTGGGATGCACTGCCAGGTAGGCGATAAAGCCCATGCGTGTTTTCGGATAATAGTTAAAGAAGGCCGCTCCCGCGGCCTGCCCCTCCTCGACCGCCACCTGGAAGTGACAGTTTTCGCATTCCTCCGGCCCGGCCTGTTCGCGCCGCAGGATAGCCTGCAGCATGTTCTCGAAGGGGTCCCGTTCCTCGACCGGGAACGACTGTTCATAGATCCAGCGCACCTGCTGGATCAAGTTCATTTCGTTGGAGCTCAGTTCGCGTATTTCCATAATCTTCTGCATTCATTCTACAACTTTTCATACTGGCCTGAAAGTTCGCCGAATTAATTTTCGTTTTGAGGGTTTTGCCCCGCTTCGCGGGGCAAAACCCTCAAAATAAATCTTTTCCCCTCCCCTTTTTTCGGGGAAGGGCCAGGGGAGGGGTTATACCGGTTCTAATTTCTCCACCAGGTAGCCGTTTAGTTCGCCAACCGCTACCCGCACCTGGGCCATCGAATCGCGCTCGCGCACGGTGACCGTCTCATCTTCGAGGGTCTGGAAATCGATCGTGATGCAGAAAGGGGTGCCGATCTCATCCTGGGCGTAATAACGTTTGCCGA
The DNA here is from genome assembly GCA_963743005.1 of uncultured Chloroflexia bacterium. GTDB lineage: Bacteria > Chloroflexota > Anaerolineae > Anaerolineales > Anaerolineaceae > CAVUNY01. Next base: position 50,891 of record CAVUNY010000006.1, read on the forward strand.
TATTACCGCGTTCGTCCCAGGTCGCCGCGAACCTGCGCGACACCCCCTGGAATACCTGGCGCGCCTTTTCGACCAACTCGGGCTTGTTCTTGAGCAGGGGGAAGACCGCTGCTTTATAGGGCGCCAGGCGTGGGGTAAAGCGCAGCACCACCCGCCCGTTGGCGGTATCCTCCCAGTAGGCATCGCACAGCGCCATCAACAGCAGCCGGTTGACCCCCACCGCTGGTTCGATGACGTGCGGGATCAGCGTGCGCCCCGTGCGGGGATCGGTGTAGCGCAGGTCGCGTCCGGAGTGCTCGATGTGCTGCTTCAAATCGTAATCGGTGCGGTAGGCGATGCCCCACAGTTCTTTGAACCCAAACGGAAACAGGTATTCCAGGTCGTAGGTTTCCTTGCTGTAGAAGCTGCGCTCCTGGTCCGAATGCCGCCGCCAGCGCAGGTTCTGGCTGCGTATGCCCAGCGTTTCGCAGATGAACTTCATCATCGCGGCCTGCCAGTCTTTGAAAATGGCCTGCCAGTCGCTGGCTTCGGGGTCAAAGAAGTATTCGATCTCGGCCTGCTCGAATTCCAGCGTGCGGAAGATAAACTGCCCGGTGGTGATCTCGTTGCGGAAGCTCTTGCCGATCTGGCCTACCCCAAAAGGCAGCTGCATGCGGGTGGAATTGAGCAGGTTGTGGAAGTTGGTGAAGATGCCCTGCGCGGTCTCGCCGCGCAGGTACACCGGCTGTTTCTCGCCTTCCACCACCCCGATCGCGCTCTGGAACATGATGTTGAAGGCCTTGGGCGGCAGGATGGGGTTGCCTTCCGGGCTGGTGATGTTCAGCCTTTCGATCAGCGCGCCCATTTGAGCCAGGTCGAGACCTTCCACCTCGACCGGTTCCGGCTGGGGGTGTTTTTCCAACCAGGCGCCGATCAGGTGGTCGGCCCGGTAGCGTTTATGGGTGGTCCTGTCTTCGACCAGCGGGTCGTTGAAGGCGTTGACGTGACCCGATGCCACCCAGGTTTCGGGGTGTAATAAGATCTGCGAATCAATACCGACCATATCCAGGCGGCGCGTGACCAGCTCTTCCCACCATAAATTGCGGATCGTACGCAGCAGTTCGGCGCCCAACGGGCCGTAATCGTAGGAACTGGCCAGCCCGCCGTAGATTTCGGAGGTGGGGAAGATGAATCCCCGGCGCTTGGCCAGAGCGATGATCTTATCCAGGGTTACGCCTGCAGTTGTGTCTGTCATTTCGGTTTTTTTCCTCCAAAATCTGCTCTTACTCCTGGGTCACGAAAAAGGATTTTCTCCGTGCCCCCGTGGTTAATGGTTTAAAAAACAAAAAATCCCCACAGCACGCATCGTGCTGCAGGGACGGTTGGTTTCGCCGCGGTTCCACCCTGCTTCCCCTTTTCCAGGGGCAGCTTTTTGTTGAATTGTCCAGCTCCCGCTTGCCAAAGGCGTTCGTCGCTAGTGGAGAGGATTCTAATGGAAAAAGGTGGGGGTGTCAATTAGTTGTTTTCACCACGGAGACACAGAGGTCACGGAGAACATTTTCTAAAATGACCTTATTCCTGACATGAGACGAAGAAAATCAATGGCTTCCCATCAAAAAATTTGTATCATAAGATGTACAAATTTTTTCGTCGTCAAAATCGAAACATCACCTGAACGAATGGGGAAAAAAGATGGATCAACGAGATAAGAGTGCAACAGCCAGCAGCCCGGTTGGGGAAAAATTTACTCGCCCCGGCTGGCATCGTCCAGTAAAAACGCATTGCCTCATGCGGCGGCTGTTGACTCTGGCGGTCCTCCTGGGGTTTGTCCTATCCATGCCCCCGCACCTTGATGTTTCAGCCTACCGTTCAACCGTTGCATCTGACATCATTTTCGTGGATGACACTGCCGCCGGTGCAAATGACGGTTCCTCCTGGGCGGACGCCTTCACCGACCTGCAGCCCGCCCTGGACATCGCGCAGGCAGGGGACGAGATATGGGTAGCGGTTGGGACGTACTGGCCCTCATTGCAGACAGATGCCGCCGATCCGCGCTCGGCCACGTTCAACCTGATCGATGGCGTCAGGCTGTACGGTGGGTTTGGCGGGGACGAAAGCTCGCTGGATGAACGGGACTGGCAGGCGCATCCGACCATCCTGAGCGGGGATATCGACCACAACGACCTGGCCAGCCCGGTGACGAACGTCGATCAAATCGTCGGGGAAAATGCGTATCATGTGGTGACTGTTAATGGAGTAAGTGAGGGTACAGTGATTGATGGTTTTACCATAACCGGTGGAAAGACAAATTTTTTTCCGGATATATTCCCTTGTAGTGGCGACCAATGTGGTGGTGGATTGTGGGTGAGCGGGGGTAATCCAAATTTCATCAACCTTATTGTTCAAGGGAATTCAGCTTCATTTGGCGGGGGAATTGCTATATTGAATTCCGAAAATCCATATTTGCTAAATATTTCGCTTAAAGCTAATAACGCAGTTAATGCAGGTGGTATTTATATCTACTATTCAAGCCCAATTGTAAACCAGGTGACCATCACAGAAAATTCATCTTTACAATACGGTGGTGGAATAGCAATCGATTATTTTTCGGCTCCGGTGTTCACAAATATAACCGTTTTCCTGAACCATGCTGGGGTATGGGGTGGCGGATTGTTTATCGACGATTATGAAATGGCTGCAAGTCTGGACCATGCTACTTTTTACAACAACATTGCTGATTATGGTGGAAGTGAATTGCTTATAGTGGATAGTCCCGACTTGAAAATAAAAAACAGCATTATCTGGGGTACTACCCCGGATATGGCCGTGATCGTTGGCTATACTTCAAGCGCTTTATTGGTTTCCCATAGTGACATTCGCCGCCTGGAAGGGATTAATTTCCCCGGAGAGGGTAACATCAATGTCGATCCGCGCTTGGGCGAACCGGGCGATTACGGTAGTGTTACCCAAACCATCCCGCTCTTGCCTGGCAGTCCGGCGGTGGACGCCGTACCGCTCGACCAGTGCACCCTGGCGGATGGGGTTACACCCCTGACCGTAGACCAGCGTGGGGTGGCTCGCCCGCAGGGGAAAGCCTGTGATATGGGCGCCTATGAAGGTATTTTTTATGCCAGCTTTTTCCCACTGGTCGGCAGATAAAAAGCTCTGTCCATTATCTGCGTCGATCTGTGTCGATCGGCGTTCATCCGCGGTTCGAACTTCTTTACCCCGGCTTGACCTCCGCCACTTTTCCACCACTGGTGCGCACCAGGTCCGCCGGTTGAATGCGGAACACGGCGTGCGGCGTGCCGGCTGCCGCCCAAACCTCAGCATACTGCAGCAGATCCTCGTCCACATAAGTCTCGATCGCCTCGGCGTGGCCCACCGGCGGCACGCCGCCGATAGCGAACCCGGTGTGCTGGCGGGTGAAATCGGCGTCCGCTTTTTCGACCGCCTCCCCGGCCAGCGCCGCCAGCTTTTTCTCGTCCACGCGGTTGCTCCCGCTCACCAGGGCCAGCAGAGGTTTGCCGCTGCCCTTGCCGCGGAACACCAGCGATTTCACGATCTGCCCTACCGTACAGCCCACCGCCTGCGCCGCTTCCAGCGCGGTGCGCGTCGACCCTGGCAGTTCGCTCACCTGGCATTCCAGTCCCAAGGCAGTCAGCGCCGCCTGCACCTTCATCGCGCTCGTGCTCAGTTCATCGCTCATGGCTTATCCTCCCGGGTCTGTGCCTGGAACACACCTGGGGTTACAAATCCGCGCATGCCGATCGAACCCAGGGCGATCTCTTCATTAAAGAAGGTAAATGTTTCATCCGGCCCTTGCAGCGCCAGGACGTATAATGCCGGTAGAAAGTGTTCGTTGGTCGGCACCGCCAGGCGGGCTTCGCGGCTGGAGGAGGGAAAACGTATCATCGCCGGGTGGTCGCGCTGCTCGATCATCGTTTTCAGTTCGGCATCCGCCTGTACTGCCCAATCGAAAGGCTCCCCGGCCCAGTTGAGCACCCCCAGGTTGTGCACCATATTGCCGCTGCCTAGGATCAGCACCCCTTCCTCGCGCAGCGGCCTGAGCCCTTTGGCCAGCTCGTAATGCGCGCTTTCGGCGATATTCACGTCCAGGCTGAGCTGTACTACCGGGATGTCGGCCTGGGGATACATGCGCAGCAGCACCGACCACGTCCCGTGGTCCAGCCCCCACCGGCTGTCCAGCGCGGCGTGCTCTGCGCCGAGCAGGGCCTGCACGCGCCGCGCCAGATCCGCCGAACCCGGCGCCGGGTATTTCTGCTGGTACAGTTCCGCCGGAAAACCTGAGAAATCGTAGATCGTGCGCGGATTTTCCATCGCGGTGAGCTGCGTGCCGCGCGTCTGCCAGTGTGCCGAAATGCAAAGAATCGCCCTGGGTCGCGGCAGAGCCTGGCCCAATTGAGCCCAGGTCTGGCTGAAAGAATTGTCTTCGATCGCGTTCATCGGGCTGCCGTGCCCGGCAAAAAGTATGGGAAAAGTTTGGGTGTCCATGTGGGTAATTATAAGACGAATCGTTACTGCGCCGGGAACCAGCGCAGCAGCTCCCGGGCCACCAGCTGGTGTCCGGAGGCATTCGGGTGGTTGACATGCGACAGCAGGTCCAGAATGTGCCCGCCGGATTGAATGTAGCGCGTAAAAGCCGCGTCGCTGTCGGCCAGGCCGACACCGTAATCGGCGGCCAACCGGCGGACCAGGCTGGCGTGCGAAGGCAGTTCTTCGGCCCAATGCGCCTCGCCCGAGCGCTGGGACAGGATGTCGTGGGTCGGGGTCAGCAGGATGGCGCGCACGCCTCGCCCCAGGGCCTGTTCGATCATTGAGCGCCAGGCGGCTTCGGCCGCGGCCAGACCGATGCGCCGGTCGTTCAGCGCGTAATCGATTGTCACCACATCCGGGTGGTGGCAGAGCACATCCCGCTCGAAGCGCGCCGCCCCTTCGGCAGCGTTCTCCCCGCCGACGGCAGTCACAATTACGTTAATGGAAGCGTAAGCAAAGCGCCCCTTCAACCCGATCAACAGCTGGTGCGGATACGCGTTAATCGTGTCGATCACCGGGGTGGTGAAGTATCCGGCTGGAACGCTGTGCCCGTGGCAGACAATATTGACCGTACGGTTACCGGGCCAGGCCTTACCCATTTCTTTCACAACGTCTAATAAATAGGTTTCGTATTCTGCGATCATGGTCTTTTTCCTCGCCGGATGGCAACCGCTCCTTTACCCGCATAGATATGTGGGTGGGGGTGGACTGGCCGGTCCTGGCCTTTACGCTTCCTTGTCCAGCGTCACCGTGCCCACGCCGACGAATGCCAGCTCGATTTCCCCCTCCCTCACCTGTGCCGCCTCGCTCTCGCCCGATTCCACGTACCGCGTCACGAAATCCGCCGCGATCTTCAATCGTTTTGAAATCCGGCCGCCATTTTGCCGGCTGCGCTAAATAATGCCAGGGTTGTTGTCATAGTGGCCTCCAAATGAAAATTGTAGCATGTATAATATACTCATGTCTATGAAATATATCCCCACCCCCTATAGTTACTCGTCGGCGGTCGTCGCCGGAGACTTCGTCTTTCTCGGCCTGCACCGCGGCTTCGGCAGCCAATTTTCCGACCAGCTCGAAGGCATCTTCGTCGCCCTCAAAATTACCCTGGCTGAATTGGAATTGGGCCTCGAGCACATCGCCAAGGTCAACGTCTGGCTGAAAAACGTCCAGGATCTGCCCGATATGGAGAAGATCTTCCAGCATTACTTTGCCCCGGACCATTTTCCGGCCCGCATGACCGCCACCACCCAGTTTATCGATGATGACTGCCTGGTGATGGTTGACGGCGTGGCCTACATCAAGGCCTAGCGCCCGGCCCGCACACCATGGTCGAAATTGTCCCTTACCAGCCCGGCTGGCCGGCCGAGTTTGGACAGATTGCCCTGCCGCTGCGCCAGGCGTTGGGCGATCTGGCCCTGCGCATCGACCACATCGGCTCCACCTCCGTCCCCGGCCTGGCGGCTAAAGACGTGATCGATATTCAGATCACTGTTTCGGCTTTAAACGATTCTCTGGTGGTGCCGTTCACTTCCCTGGGCTACGTCAAGGAAGAATACTGCTGCGACCATGCCACCCCCCATTTCACCGGCCCCGACAGCGAATGGGAGAAGATGTTCTTCTCCCCCGCGCTTCGCGCTTCCGAAGGGGAGACACCTTCAGGAGCGCGCCGCACCCACATCCACGTGCGCATTCAGGGGCGGGCCAACCAGCGCTACGCCCTGCTCTTCCGCGATTACCTGCGCACCCACCCGGATACCACCGAAGCCTACGCCGAGCTCAAGCGCCGCCTGGCGCAGTACCTGGCCGACCCGCAGGACTATCCTTTCGTTAAAGACCCCGCCGTGGACCTGATCTACTTTGCCGCCGAAGCCTGGGCCGCCGCCGTGGGCTGGCAGCCCGGGCCATCCGACGCTTGAGGCCGCAGCGACCGCATAGCAAAGTAAAGAAAAGAAAATGTACGGCCTTAATTTGTGCAAGGACGTACATTTTTTTCTACAAAATGATTGATTTCGTCTACCTGCGGACTGCCGGCAGGTAGACGTATTTTGTATTGCTCACTCGAATGATCGCGGAATGTCCGGCAGAATCAGTGTAGGTGTAGACTCCCGCCTGATCGAAAGTCCGGGTGTAGCTTTGACCAGGATAAAGCCGTCCGCTGTCCCAGCCGTCGATACTGGCGAACGGATCAGGGCTGCTGACCAGGCGGATGAGCGGATTGACGGCATCCGCCAGCAGGCAGGCGGCATCTTCCTGGGGGCTCTGGACGATCTCCCAGCGCACCTGCCCACCCACCGGGATCAGCACCTCGGCCTGGCTGAAGCCGGCCCGGCTGCTCTGAATGACCGCAGCCGTTCCGGCGTGGGTGGGAGTCAGCGGGATATTGACGTGCACGATCTCGTTCACCACCGTCACCACCGGGCTGCGCCAGGATTGGTAGCCGTCGGGGCCATCCACCTGCAAGTAATATTGGCCGGGTGGGGTGAAGAAGGCGAAATAGCCATTATTACCCACCACCTGGGGGTTAACCTGGTTTCCATACAGGTGGGCCGGCCAGGGCACCCACCCGCCCCAACCGGGAAGGTAAGCCATACAGGTCACCCGCGCGCCGGGAATCACGTGTTGGGTGGGCTGCTGCGGGTCAAAGCCCAGGATGGAGTTGAACACATAGCCGTCGGGATCGATCAATACCTGGCCATCGTCGATTCGGTCTGGATCGGGCGGATCGCCCGGGTCAGGCGGCGGTGGGGGATCGTTAGGATCCGGGGGGACAGGCGGCGGGTCATCGCGGTAGGTGGCCTGCAGCGAGACGCGGTGGGCGGCGCCGATCTTGTAGGTGTGCAGGTTGCCTTCGACCGAGACCGGGATGTACACGTGGTCATCGGCCGTGATCCAGATCTGGGTGGGCATCATCATGGTGGATGCGTCCCCACAGGCGTACAGGTGCAGGGTGGTATCCGCGAAGCCGTAGACGCCGGGGATGATCCAACCGCTGCTGCTGGCCGAACCGCCCGGGTCGCGGAATTGGAAGGTGAGGTGCTTGCCGGCCATCGGGCCGCCGACCGGGTCGCCTTCCCACCACGAGCGCTGGGGGTCCCAGAAGCTTTGCGGCAGGGCCAGACTGACCCGGGTAAAGCTGCTGCAAATCCCATTCTCACAGGCTCGGGCGCGCAGGTTCACTGCTGCCAGCCCGGCCTGGGAAGCGTTGTAGGATACCTTGAACAACCCCTGGGCGTCGGTGACCGATTGGCCCTTCAGGGTGTCGCCCTCGTAGATTTCGATCGTGGTGCCGGGCTGCGCGGAGCCTTCCACGCTGAGCGAATGGTTCGCCAGCGCGCACAGTTCGCCGTTCTGCGGCCAGATGACCAGCGGGGTATAAACCGGCACGCGGGTCGAGGCCGAGAGGTCAAAGGTTTCGCTTCCGGCGGTGACGACCGCCTGGTTGGTGAGCAGGCTGCCGGGCAGGGGGCTGTTGGCCTGGGCGTCGACCTGGATTTCGACTGTGCCGTGCGGGGCCAGCGGCTGGACGGTCTGCCAGGTCAATACCTGGCCGTTCTGGTTGAAAGTCATCTGCGACGAATGCAGTTCGCTTTGATACTGCACCGCGTCAGGCAGGGTATCCTGTACGGTCACGTCGATGGGGGCGGCCTGCTCGATGAGGTTGCCGTAGTGCAGGCGGATCCAGTACTGCTGCAGCAGGGTGCCAAGCAGGTTGGAAGATGCATCCGGCGTGTTGATCCACACCGGGGGCAGGGCCAGTTTTTCGGCGCTCAGGGTGACGGCGGCGGCCTGGTTGAACTCGTCCGCGCCCAGGTCGGGGGAGCTATCGGCAGGCTGGGGACGGATGGTGCCATCAATATCACTGGTAAGACCGGCGTTCTGGCCTTTGCCGGTCGCTTCGGAATACTGGGTCAGATGGAAACCATCCAATGGGTCAAAAGCGGCTGCTCCGGTGAAACGGTTCAGGCTGGTGACCGTCCCACTGGTGTCTGCGGTATTGGCGTCCCACAATGCGCTTTGCACCGTCACGGTCGCGCCGCTCTCGGCGCGTACGGCCAGTACATTGCGTGCCAGGATGGCATTGGTCAGGGTGGCTTGCGTGCCATTAGCCGCGCGCAGGCCGTAGACCTTATTGCGCGCCAGGGTGGGATGCAGCAAGGTAAGCTGCACGCCGCTCTGGTCGAGGTTCAAGCCGCCGCTCTCATTATCCAGGATGGCTGCGTTGGACAACGTGACCTGGCTGGTGCCGCTCAGGCGCACGCCAATTCCTTTGGTGGATGAAATGCGGTTGCCGTCCAGGGTGGCAGTCAGTACGTTGCTGCTGTTATAAATCTGCCAGCCGGCGGTATTGGCATAACTGATGCTGGAATGGCGCACCCGCACCGCATCAGCAGTCAGGTTATTGAAGACCAGCCCGCCCGCGGGGTAACCCGGACTACCGGAAAGCGTACCGCCGCCGTAGCGGATGGCGACTCCGTCCAGGCTGCCGGTGGCCGTCGGGCCATCGAAAATGATTCCTGCCCAGGCTGCGGCGGCGCTGTCGCTGAGCGATGTGAAGGTAATTGGCAGGCCAGCGTTACGCTCGGCCGTCAGCTTCCCATGCACCACCAATCCCGCCCCGCTGCGCCCAAACAGGGTGACACCGGGCGAGACGGTCAGCTCGGTGCCGGCTGGCACGGTCAGCGTGTTGAACAGTTCGTAACCGTTGAGGCCGTCTTGAGTGACGAGGGTAAAGTCGGCGCCCGTCATGGCGTTTGCCGCCAGCAGGATCCGCCCGGTACCGTTATTGCTGAAGGTATTGCCGCGCAGTTCCAGGTGGCTGTCTGCTCCACTGATTTTCAGTGGGTAGTCACTCTCGCCGCTGTTTCCCAGGCCGGTGATGGTGGAGTCGAGCAGGCTTGCCGTGCCCTGGTCTACCAGCACGCCCAGGTCGGTTTGGCCGGCGGTGCGGTTATCCGCGACGAGCGAATGGGCCAGGGTGAGTCTTCCGCCGGCGGTGACCCACAGGCTGGGGAACGGCCCTGGAGTAGGGTAGTCCTGGCCGCGGCCGGCATTCACAATGCGCGTCTGGTACAGGTCAGCCGTCCCGCCGTTTATGTATATTCCACCCCAGGCGGCAGGGCTGCCGCTGGCAGCGGCTTCAAACACCACCGGGGCTTCCGCGGTTCCCAGGGCGCGCAGCTGGCCCTGTACGTTGAGATAGATGCCCTTGCCCCACGGGCCGGTCACCCCACGCAGGTGTGTCCCGGCTTCCAGGGTAAGTTTGCCCGTCTCCTGAAGCAGGTAGTTATCCCCGGCATAAGGGATGCCGATATCGTAACCCAGCAGGCCGCTCTGCGGGCGAAGGGTATTGATCGTGGCTCCCAACCCATCCGCACCGAGCAGGACGGCGTTGATGAAATTGCCTGAAAAGGTGTTGTTCGTCATCTCCAGACGGCTCTGCGGGCCGGAAACGACCATGGCGTAGACACCGCCGCTGGCTCCGGCCGGCAGGTTATCCGCGATCGTATTCCCCGAGAGGGTGGCCGTCCCATTCACCAGCATCAGGGCACCGCAAGTGTAATTGGCGCTCGTTAAAACCAGGTTGGCGATCCGGCTGTCGCTCAATTCCAGGCGAGCCCCATTTTCTACCGCCAGGTTGGTGTAATAGCCGGTCGCCAACCCCTGGGTCCCCCCGTGCAGCACCTGGACGTGGCTCATCTGGGCGGATCCATCCGCCCCGCTGACTACCAGCCCACTCCAGCCGTAGGCCGGGTTGGCGGCGTCCAGGGTAATCTGGTGCGCCTCGGTGCCCAGGGCGATCAGTTTGCCGTGCACCACCAGCGCAATTCCTCGGCTCCAACTGCCGGGGTCCGCCAGAAAGGTGACGCCCGCTGTCAGGGTCAGCGTCTGGCTGGCGGGGACGATCCAATCTCCATCCATTTCGTAGGCTTCCAGGCCGGTTTGGGCTGGCAGGGTCAGGGCGGCCTGAGTTTTCATGGGGTTGGTCTGAAGTAGGATACGGTTGACCCGGTTATTGGCGAAGGTGTTCCCGGCTAGATGGAGCTGGATACCGGGGCCGTTCAGGATGATGGGGTAATAACTGGTGGTAAAGGCAGCGTTACCGTTGTCTTCAAAATGCGAATTTTGAATGGAGAGGGCGATGGGATCGCTGTCATTGGCGCTGTAGGCGGCCAGCACCCCGGACCAATGGTCGTAATAGGGGGCGTTGGCGTGGAAGTAGGCGTCAGCGATGGTCAACGAGCCGCCGGCCTGGACGCAGACGGTGGCGTTTTCGTTATAACATGGCAGGCCATAACCGCCGCCGCCGCCGTAGCGCACTTCCACGTGGGTCAGGGTGGCAGTTCCCCCCAGGATCCTCAGCCCACCCCACTGGGCCGGGGCGCTGTCGTCATTGGAAGTGAAAATAATCTTATGGTCGGCGGTGCCGGTAGCGTTCAAGACCCCTTGAACAATAAACCCCCCGAAGTAGTAATCGGTGTAGGAACGGACGATCACCCCGGGCTCGAGGGTGAGGGTAATGCCGGCGGGGATGGTGACAGTGCCGTCGACAATATGTGGGTTGTCGGCGGCGTACCAGGTTTCGTCGGCGGTCAGCGTGCCGGAGTGTTCGCCGGTCTGAAGCTGCCTCGCAGCCTGGGTGCGAGGCGCCCAGGCGACCAGCAAGCCGCTTAAAATGAAAATAGTTAAAAATATATTTCGCGCTTTGGACATAGTTGTGATTCTCCCTGAGTTGAGAAATTAGGTTTTGATTATCGAAGGACTGATATCTGGTATATTTTGTGAAATCTCACTCCGCTTACCCCCTTTTTTCGTTATATAGATCGGAGAGATCTGCAGGAGATCCTGGCGTTCTCGGAGCCTGGCGGAAAGACTGCAGCAGCGCAGCCAATTCGCTTAAGCTTTTAAAAAAGTGCATTTTTTTGTCCGAGAGCGCTTTGAGATCCCCACACAGCCGGCCATCCGCCTCCGAATCGATATACAGGTGTAAAACAAACGTTTTGATAAATCGCATCGGATCTCCGCTGGATTGACTGTATCAAAAGCGTTTGCCAATAGATTGCCAAAAAACGCCCTGTCCAGTTGAACTATCTTTTCATGCTGAATATCCCCGCGGAGGCCTGGACCCTACCCATGTCTGATAAAAAAAGGCCGTCCAAACGTTCTTTTTGGACGGCCTCGGACCAGCAAATTCGGATTTTTTTAACTTGATTGCCCCATGTAAGCTTGCTGATGGCTTTTAACTGATCGTCAGGCTGAAACGTTATTCCCCCCGGGCCGCTTGCGTACCCCGGTATATAACTGCTGCAGCTCATTTTGAGGTGCGATCCCCAGATCTTTCTCCAGCTTCATTTTCAGCCGCTGGTATAAATTTATCGCCGTGGTCCGGTCACCCAATTCCAGCGCGGCGCGCATCCCCAACTCTACCGCCTGCTCCTGCCATGGGTTGTGCCGAATCGCTCGGAGTGCCGTTTCCAATGCGCCTGTGGCCTGTCCGCCGGACAGTTTTCCTGCGGCGCTCGCCAACAGGGACTGTTCATAGCGGTCCGAGAAATGCTGCCGCAGGTCAATGGTCCATTCGGCATAACATAACGGCGGCAGGAATTCTCCCCCATAAATCTCGATCGCCCTATCCCAATCCTGGTTTCGTACGCACTGCTCAAACTCCAAAAAATCGATATTAGATCCAGGCGGGACGATGAGCGTAACCCGTTCTTCACTCACCTCCAGATAGCGGCAGGGAAAGCGCCGGTCCGGCAGATCCGGTTCGAGCAGGCGGCGCAGGGCCGAAATGGCGTGATGATAGAAATCGACCGCTGCACAAGGCTCTTTGTCGGGACACATGGCCTCGGTCACCTGTTCCGCCGACAGTGTGGTTCCGGGGCTGGAAAGGAGCAGGGCCAGCAATTCGCCTGCGCGGCGCTGGCGCAGGTTTTCCCTGGAAACCGGGTTGGATCCCACCTGTAAGGAAAACTGGCCCAGGGTTTGGATGCGCAGAGCAGGCGGTGAGATGTACATCATTCGTTCGAACAAAGCGGAGCTTATTTCTGCCAGCGCCGGATCGGCCGAATTTAGATTTTCCGCGATCCACGCGATGAACAGCGGCCGTTCCTGTTCAATCAAAAAATGGTAGCCGTGATCGATGATCATACGTGCTGTATTTCCCCAAAAGGTTGAGGCTTCAGTGCTTCCCTGGGCTGAAAGAACGGCTGCCAGGTAAAGAGCGCTGCGCGTCTGGTCATATTTTGCGCCTAATTGAATCGTGATCTGCAGCGCGGCACGCAGGTCTTGTTCTGCGCCAAGCAGGTTACGCTGCGCCAACCGGACTCGCCCGCGCTCGATCAATGCGATCCCTTGAAACTGGCGGTAATTCAAACGGATGCCGGTCGCCACTGCGTCTTCAGCCCACAAGGCGGCAGACGGCAGGTCTTTTGCCAGGCGGTAGCTCCGGCACAATCCCAGGCGCACTTCCAAATTCAAACCGGGGTCTCCCGTCGTTTCGGCTATAGAACGAACGCGTTCATAATAGGGGAGGACAATTTTAAGATATCCTTCGCCTGGTTCTACCAGCCCGGCTTGTAAAATATAATAGAAACCTTCCCCCAATGAGCCCGGGGAAACCACGGCTGCTATTCGATCGGCACTCTGGGCAGCCAGTTCGACCTGGCCGGTATCCCGGTAAACCCAGGCAATATCCGAAAGCGGGAACCAGAGCTCTTCGCCCAGGTTGAGGGTCTGGGCTTGCGCGAGGGCTTCACGACCTGCCGCCAGGCACAGGTCGAACTGGCCACGCGGCCAATAGATATTGGTTGCCAGGCTGTGCAGACATTTATACAGCGCATAGGGATAATCCAGCTGTCGCGCCAGGTCGATGGCCTGGAAATAATATTTTTCTGCGTTATCCGGGTCACCGAGTTCTGCGGCGCAGTTGCCCAGCATGCGCAGCGCATCACAGCGCATCAGAGAATCCAGAGGAGCATCCCGCAGTACCTCGTCAGCCAGCATCTGAGTCTGGCTGTAGCGCCCCTGGCGAAAATGGAGGTGAGCCAGACGGATGAGGGCCATCGCGATCTCATCCGCCTGACCATTTACGCGCGCGGCGGCTAATGCCGTCATCGCACCGCGGATCGAGATCCTGGGTTCAGAGCGATCCAGTGCCAGGCCAATATCGGTTTGAGGGGGTGCAGAATCCTTATCCATACAGTAAAATTATACGATCGAACAAAAAAATCCGCCTGCCAAATCGGCCCATTCATTACGCCGCACCTGGCTTCGTATAGCTAAATGACCCCAACCACACTGGCGCCCCTTAAAATCCGCCCGTTCCTCGCCCGCCTGTTGATCGGCCTGCTGCTGGGGATCCTGGGACTGGCCCTTTATTTTTCCCTTAACCCGGCGAAGTTAGCCGCCGTACTGCGGGCCGCGCCCATCCCCGGCAGTGTTGCCATCCCCACCCCCGGGCCAACCCCACCCTTGCCTTTGTCCGCGGCTTCCCCCGGCCAGTTCCCACCCGGTTTCCAGGCGTATACCGGCGCCTTTCCCGGCGGGACAATTTCCTGCGGCTTCCTCCTTGACCTGGGAGGCGGGCGGCGAGTGGGGGTGACTGCCGCGCATGCCTCTCCGTGCCTTGAGCCCGGAGTGCCTGCCGAATTTCTCGACCCCTACGGCGCCCGGGTGGCCGTCCTCCCCACGCAGATCGCCTTCGGCCAGACCTTCATCGGCGACCAGTTCACCATGGATTACGTTCTCTGGTCCGTGGATCCGCCGGTTGACCCGGCCCGTTTCCTCAGCCCCGATCCGCGCCCATCGGCCCAACCCGGCGAGCCGGTCTACCTCTACGGGACGGGTGTGGACGGCGCCGGCGGCCCCCAGCGCTGGCCGGGGGTTGTGCTCGACACCGCCGCGCCCCAAGCACCCAACACCCCTGGTGCGCCTGACCCCCCTTCGGGGGCGCCGAAGGGCGAGTGGGCGGGGATGCCCAACGCCATCTGGGTGCAGCTGGAAGATTCCTTTTCGCCAAACGGCTACAGCGGCTGCCCCGTCGTCAGCCGCGTCACCGGGCGCCTGCTCGGCATGGCTGTGGCCGGTGCCGATCTGTCACTGGAAACGAGGGGCGCAGCCGTGGTGATCGGTCTCCATCCTGCCGCCTCGCTGGTCGCCAAAGCCCGGTCCGCACTTCCTTGATTCAGCATGATTATTTTCTTAAACAGTCTCTCCTCTCCGTACTGCTGGTCGGCGAGAAACCGGTCCTGGCGTTGGTATAGCAGTCAGGTGCTTGAATCAGAAGTCCGGTGCCAAAGCACCGGGCTTCTGATTCAATTTTAAGCTGCTGCCGGTGAGTACCTATTTAAGCAGGGGCGCGATCACGGTCGCGATGGTGTGGAACGGCGCGATCGCCGTCTGAACCACCGGAGCGCTGGTGTTCCCGCCTAACAACGAGGCTACCAGGGCGAGGGGGGATACGGAAGTATACGAGAAGAAAAAAACCAGCAGGATGATCACCAATATCAGCCAGCAGCCCAGCCCACTTCCCCGGCGCTGAGGCCCTGAGACTGGCTGCTGGGATGGCGGATTGGTCAAGACGTTTTGGGCGTACGCCCGCATAATCGCTGCCAATTCCGTGGGAAGGATCTGATTTGTGGCAGAAATCTGGTTGGCGATCATCTGCACCGTTTGCCCTGCCATATCCATGCTGGATCCCGTCCCTTCCTGAAAAGTTTTTGTCGCGTCATCCAATTTTCCGGCGCGGATATCTATCATCATCTGGCGCAACTGGGAAGTGGTCAATTTGCCATGCGGTCCTTCCGCCTGAGAAGGGTGGGGTTCAGGCACTGGAACGCTGTCCGCCGCGGACGGAGTAGATCTTTGCAGTTCGGGGGGAACGATCACTGTTGCGCCGCAATATTCGCAGTGAATAGTGGATTCTTTGCCATCGGTTACCAGCGGAGCACTGCAGGATGGACAGTTAAACGTATTTGCCATGTTTTCCTCCCAGTTAGAAATAACAACTCGCGGTTTTTAAATCAGCCCACGGTTTTACCTCTAAAGGCCGATAAATAATATGATCTAGAATGTCAAAAATGATTATAAATCTCCGCTCCCGGCGCGTCAATGCACTTATTAATCAAAGTGATGATGTTTTTTATGTGGACACTTTAGAGTAGGTTAGGCTTTTTATGGTGATTTCTTTAAGCAGCATTGATCCGCGTGAATCTGCGGTTCTAATCTAAAACGCTTACTTTAGCCTGGGGTTCGAAGTTTGGGTGCAGCGTCCTCTGGCGCTGCCGCAGCCCGTCCAGGGTGAATACCGCCAGCGCCAGCCAGGTTAAAATATAACCCACCGCCCGTTCCGTGGTGAACGGCTCGCCAAACAGCAGCACCCCGTTCACCAGCTGGATGCTGGGTGAGATGTACTGCAGCAGGCCCAACGTCGAGAGCGGCACTCCTTGCACACCCCGAGCCGCGGGAGCAGCCGCCAGTGCGAACAGCAGCAGCGGCGCCGCAGTTACCGCGCCTGTCCCCGCCAGCAGCAGGGCAATCCCGGTCCCCATGTGCCCAAAGGCGCCCACCCCGTTCAACTCCGCCCAGGCCAGGTAGGCCAGCGCTGCCGGCAGCATGAGCATCGTTTCCAGGGTCAGCCCGGGAAGCGCCGCCAGCGGCGAGCGCTTCTTGAGCAGCCCGTAGAAACCAAAAGTGACTGCCAGGATCAGCGCCACCCAGGGCGGGCTGCCAAAGCGCACCGTCAGGTAGATTACCCCCGCTGCCGCCAGACCTACCGCCAGCCACTGCCCGCGCCGCAGCCGCTCCCCCAAAAAGATCATTCCCAGCAGCACGTTGACCAGCGGGTTGATAAAGTAGCCCAGCGAGGCTTCTATCGCGTGTCCCGAGTTGACCGCCCACACGAAAGTTAGCCAGTTGGCCCCCAGCAGCAGCCCCAAACCCAGGTAGATCGCTGCCACCCGCCGGTCGCGCACTGCGCGCAGCGCGCCTAACTGCCCCGTCCCGGCGCTCAATGCCAGCAGCAGCCCGCACGCCCAAACCACGCGGTGAGCCGTGATCTGCCAGGGGGGTACCGCGCTCAGTGTGTGCAAATATAATGGGAAAAAGCCCCACAGCGTGTAAGCGGCGGCTCCTGACAAAATGCCGCGCTCGCTCTGCATACCCTTTAGAATGCGCATCACCGCTCTTCGTCCAGAAATTCTTCCAACTTTGCCAGCGCCTCAGGCAGGTTGGCCCGCCCGAACCCCAGGCGGAAATGGTTGCCAGGGTCGTCGAAGACCGTGCCCGGCAGCAGCAGCACCCCGGCCTGTTTGACCAGCCGGTCGCAAAACACGTCCACGTCTTCCCCGATCAGCTGCGGAAAGCCTACCGGCCCGGCCCCGGGCCGCGCCCAACGGAAACGGTCCCTGCGCCGCGCGAAAAAGCCATCCAGCAGGCTCAGATTAATTTGAATCGTCGCCAGGCTGCGCGCGATCAATGCCGTGCGCTGGCGCAGGGCCACCTCCGCCAGGAACTCACTCGGCGCGCTGGAGCAGATCGTGGTGTAATCCTTCAGCGCCGCGATCTTCGCCAGCAGGGCCCGGTCATGGGCTGCCAGCCAGCCGATGCGCAGCCCCGGCAGCCCGTATGTTTTGGAAACCGCCCCCAGGGTGACGCATTTCTCGCCCAGATCGGCCGCGGAGGGCAGGCGCTGCCCGGCGTCGTACTCGCATTCCCGGTAGACTTCGTCCGAAAACAGCCAGATGCCCTTTTCGTTGGCAATGCGCGCAATCGCGCGCAGCGTCTCCTCTGCCATCAGGTAGCCGGTCGGGTTGTGCGGCGTGGAGAGCACGATCGCTTTTGTATTGGGACGCAGCATGTTTTTCAGCTCGTCTAGGTCAGGCGCCCAACCCTGCGGCCCCTGTACCCCCGTCGCCACTCGCCGAAGGCGCACTTCGTGTGGCGTGCCCGGAAGGGCAAGGGTAGTATCGCGCCCGCTCCAGGCGCTCACCTCGCAGCCCATGCTGCGCGCGATCTCGAAATGCGACTGGTAGCACGGGCGGTGCACGATCACGTGGTCGCCCGGGGCTAGCGCCGCTTGCATAAACAGGAAGATCGCCTCCTCCGCGCCGGCGTTCACCAGCACTTCATCAGGCGTGATGCTGGTGAACAGGCGGGTGATTTCGGCGCGCAGCGTTGGCGCGCCCAGGGTTTCCGTGTAGCCCAGCCAGAGCCGCCCAAAGCGTTCCGCCGCCCCCGCTTCCAGGGCGAGCAGTTCCTGGATGGTCAGCAATTCGCAGTCCGAGGCACACAGCAGGTAGCGCACGTTGAATTCGTATTGGGCAAAATAGCGTTCCAGTTTAAATGGGGCCGGCAGCAAGGTTTCACCTCCAAAGGCGCGGGTTATAATGGCTTATTATGGCATAAGTTATTTTGTTTAGCCCATAATAAATTCAACACTGAGACGCAGAGGCGCAGAGGTTTTTTTTGGATAGTTTTCTCAGTGCCTACAAACGGTGTGCATCCATGGTGTGTCTCTGTGTTAAGTATTATCCTGACAGAAAGCTTTACTTACTTTTCAAACGAGGTGTCTTATGCGTGTATTAGTCGTCGGCTGCGGCAGTATGGGTGCTTCTCATGCCTGCGCCTACCAGAAGATCGAAGATTTTGAAATCGCCGGTCTCGTCTCGCGCCGCCCGGAAAGCCGGGAGGCCCTCAACCAGGCGCTCGGCGGCGGGTTTCCCCTCTTCTCCAGCTTTGAAGATGGGCTGACCGCCGTGCGGCCCGAGGTCGTCAGCATTAACACCTATCCAGACACCCACGCCGGTTATGCCATCCGCGCCTTTCAAGCCGGGGCTCACGTCTTCCTCGAAAAACCGCTGGCAGTCACCGCTGCCGATGCCCAGGCCGTGGTCGCAGCCGCCAACCAGGCCGGGCGCAAGCTGGTCGTCGGTTATATCCTGCGCCACCATCCCTCCTGGATACGCTTCATTGAGATGGCCCGCACGCTCGGCAAGCCGCTGGTCATGCGCATGAACCTCAACCAGCAAAGCTCTGGGCCCGCCTGGCAGACCCACCGCAGCCTGCTCGAGTTCGGCTTCGCCTTTGGTGGACTGCGGCGTGCACTACGTGGACGTCATGTGCCAGATGACCGGCGCCCGTCCGCTGCGCGTTTTCGCTATTGGCGCTCGCCTCACGGATCAGATCGACCCCGCCATGTACAATTACGGCCAGCTGCAGGTGGTCTTCGATGACGGTTCGGTGGGTTGGTATGAAGCTGGATGGGGGCCGATGGTCAGCGAGATGGCTTACTTCATTAAAGATGTGATTGGCCCATTGGGCAGCGTCAGCATCACCAGCGGATCGGGGCTGCGCTCGGATGATCTGAGCGGGCACACCCGGGTCGGCGGGCTGCTCCTTCATCTGGCTGAGACGGACGAATCCGGTCGTTTTGCGCAGGCCGACCGGGTTTTCGACCTGAGCGACGAACCCGGGCACGACGAGCTGTGCGAACGCGAGCAGCGCTTCCTGCTGCGCGCTATCCGCGAAGATCTCGACCTTTCCGCCCACCTGGCGGATGCTGTCACCAGCCTGCGCATCGTGCTCGCCGCCGACCAATCTATCCGCACCGGGCAGGTTGTAGAACTCTAAACGTATTCTTTAAAGAAGGTTTTCACCCGCTCCCATGAATCCAGCGCGGCGTCGGCGTTATAGGCTGCCGGCAGGGTGTCATTAAAGAAGGAATGCCCGGCTCCTTCGTAAATTTTGATATCATGGGGGATCTGGAACCGTTCTAGTTCAGCTTCCAGCACGCGCCCCGATTTTACCGTGAAATCTTTGGCCGGGTACGAACCGACCACCGGGCAGGCCCGCTCCACCGCCTCCAGCGGGCGGGGGTTCATCCCATAATAAGGCGCAATCGCCTTCAGCCGGTTATCGGCGCAAGCCAGGGCGATCGCCAGCCCGCCGCCCAGGCAGTAGCCCACCGCCCCCAACCGGGCCGGGTCGACTCCGGGCTGCTGCCGGAGAAAGTCCAGCGCCGACCGCAGGTCGCGGATTCCGCCGTGGCCGGTCGAGTTGTTGCGCATGCCGGCGAACAGGCTGAACATGCACAAGATGCGGTTGCGCCCGGCAAACAGGTCCACCGCCAGCGCGGCATAACCTTCGTTCGCAAAGCGCCGGGCGATTTCCTTTATGTTTTCATTCAACCCAAAAATTTCGTGGATCACCAGCACGCCCGGAATGGGGCCGCTACCCTCAGGCCGGGCATAATAACCCGCCAGCGTGCGGCTGCCGGATGGAAAAGCGATCATTTCAGCGCTCATGCTCACCTCTTCCCCTGATTTGTCTGCTTTGATCATATTGCGCCGGCGGCTCCAAGTCAAGCCGTTGGAAAACCTTCCCGTTCAATTTATAATGAGTGGGTGTCACGCAAACTTTGTTCTGCGTGTTTGATCTGAAAGAATAACTCTGAGTCTCTGCGCCTCTCTGTGGTAGGATTTTCATCTTTTCGGGTGAATTTGGACCATGAAGCACCGTGCTAAATCATAAGAAAAGGAGTGATGGCCATGAAATATGGATTTGTCCTGCCCATGGGTGACGCCCGCCAGATTGCCGATCTGGCGCTGGCGGCCGAGAAGGCCGGCTGGGACGGGATTTTTGTGTGGGAGCCAGTGTGGGGGATTGACGCCTGGGTCAGCTTGACGGCTGCCGCCATGCTCACTTCGCGCATCCGCCTGGGAACCATGCTCACCCCGCTTTCCCGGATGCGCCCCTGGAAGCTGGCCAGCGAAACCGCTACCCTGGACCTGCTCTCCAACGGAAAGGTGATCCTGGCGGTAGGGTTGGGGGCGGTTGACACCGGTTTTGCTGAGTTTGGCGAGGAAACCGATCGCAAAAAGCGCGCGGAGCTGCTCGATGAGGGGCTGGAGATCCTCACCGGTCTGTGGAAAGGCCAGCCTTTCCAGTACGCGGGCCGGCATTACCAGGTAAAGCCCACCGAATTCATGCCGCCTCCGCCGCCGGTCCAACAGCCGCGCATTCCCATCTGGGTGGTAGGCGCCTGGCCGAGCCAAAAGTCTATGGCGCGCGCCCTGCGCTGGGATGGCCTCCTGCCTACGGTGCTGAAACCCGGCGCGGCTGCCGGGTTGGCCTCGCCCGAGGAATTGCGGCGCATGGTGGATTATATTCAGGTTCGGCGCACCGCCGGCACGCCATATGATGTGGTCGTCGAAGGAGAGACCCCTGGCGATCAGCCGGTCGAAGCGCGCGCAATTCTAAAACCCTGGGAAGACGCCGGGGCAACCTGGTGGACGGAGACCCGTTGGAATGAGAAGCGCGACGCAGAAGGCCTTCTTCTGATACGCCGGCGCATCGAACATGGACCGCCGGGATGAAGTATACGGTAAAATAGGTTCAGGGAGCATTCATCCATGAAAAATATCTTTCTGTTTTTTGCCAGTTTAATGTTGGTCTTGAGCGCAGCCTGCGCCCCGCAGCAGGTCAGCCCGACGCCAGCCAATATTACCCTGACCGTGATGGCGGCGGCTTCACTGACCGAAACTTTCAGCCAGCTCGGCTTGCAGTTCGAGGCCACCCATCCCGGGGTCACGGTTCAATTCAACTTCACCGGCTCGCAGCAGCTCGCGCTGCAGCTCTCTCAGGGT
Source organism: uncultured Chloroflexia bacterium (assembly GCA_963743005.1). Taxonomy (GTDB): domain Bacteria; phylum Chloroflexota; class Anaerolineae; order Anaerolineales; family Anaerolineaceae; genus CAVUNY01. The sequence goes on from CAVUNY010000006.1 coordinate 72,070, forward strand.
GCCCCAGCCGATGTGTTTGCCAGCGCCAATCAGGTGCAGATGGATCTGGCGGTCAAGACCGGGCGGGTGGATGCCTCCGCGGAGCATATCTTCGCGCGAAACAAGCTGGTTGTCGTGTACCCCATCTCCAATCCCGGGAAACTGGCTACCCTGGCAGACCTGACTAAACCTGGCTTGAAAATCATTCTGGCCAACCGCGAAGTGCCGGTCGGCTTGTACACCATCGAATTTTTGGATAAAGCGGTAAAAGATCCTCAGTATGGGACCGGTTACGAGTCGGGGGTCTTGAAAAACGTGGCTTCCTTTGAAAATTCGGTGAAGGGCGTGCTGACCAAGGTGGTCCTGGGCGAAGCGGATGCAGGCGTCGTCTACACGACGGATATCACCGGCGATGCGGTATCTAAAGTGAGCCGGATTGAAATTCCAGATGCGCTGAACGTGATCGCGGTTTACCCCATCGCCGCCCTTACGGATAGTCCCAACCAGGAAATGGCCAAAGCCTTTGTCGATATGGTGCTTTCACCCGAGGGGCAATCCCGGCTGGCATATTACGGCTTCATGGGCCCAAACTGAAACTAGATCGCTGCAACTCTGGCGGTTTGAAAAGTCTGTTCAATGATCTCAATCTCGCCAACCCTCTCTCTGGATGAGAACGAGCTGCAGCTTGACTACATCCGTTTCTCAGGTCCGAGCGGCCAGAATGTAAACGGAGTGTGATAAATTCTTCCCATATCATTACAGAAAGTTATCGGCCCTTATCGGCAAATAACGGCATTATTCGGCATCTTTTAATACATAATAGGCACCCCGTTTTTGCCCCTTTTGCTGAATAATTCCTATATTTTCAAGAACTTGCATATCTTTTCGAGCGGTACGTTCGGCAATTTTGCCTTCGGAAATCCGAACAAATTCTGCCGTAGTGATAGAACCATGCTCTTTGATGTATTCCAGAATAACTTTTTGTCTCGGGGTTAAATCGACATTAAAAAGTGCTGATGATTTTTCCGGCTCAACCACCAGATGATAATATGCCCATCGCCGGGTACCGTGCATTTCTACCAGACCACTGTCAACTAATCCTTTTAAATCTTTCGTTGCAGTCACCAAATCCACATTATTCAACCGGCAGTATTCCGGGTTCGCCATTTGCTCATGTTTGCGGAGAAATGCCAAAGCAGTTCGCTGACGGGAATTAATTGTAAATCCGGCGAATTGGTTCAACCATGCAAGACTATCTGGGTCTAAAAGTGCCTGGTTTGAGAAAACTACCTTGAAAAAATCGTGGTGATCCTCAAATTTTGGTGGTTCCAGATGCGCCTCTCGCATCGCTGATACCATTGCTCGGATCCCCGAACCGCGATTTTCAACGAGACCGACTTCGCTAAGCAGGCGGATCAGAAGCTGATTGCGTGAAGCCTGGAAGGTTTCCAGGTTTGTCAGGCTAACTGGTCCAAATAACCCTCCCGGGCTGATGATCTCTAACCGGTCCGCAAACATTTCAATTCGCACTTGACTGCCGAGAACGTAAGAACTGTAATCACGATGGGCGACAGCATTGACCAAGGCTTCCCGTAAAGCCTCTTCCGGGTATTCTGGGATCATCCGGTGCAATATTCCCTCGATCAGGGTGGACTGTTTCATATTGGTAATGCATCGCGAAACGGCCTGATCGATCACTTCTGGCAGCGGTCCTTCAAATTACGCATTATCTTGAAATCGCTCGCCGCGTGGCCCACTTGTCTCCGAATCGATACCAAAATATCTGACAAAGCTGACCATTAGTGAAGGATAAATCTTCTGTGGCCAGGATCCAAATACCAGCAGCCCGGCTAAAGTCGGATGCACTTCACCACCTTCTGTTGCCAGTACATCTAAGGCAGTGAGTTGGCCAATCTCATCTTTTTCACCCAGGCGCAACCGGTTCCAAATATTACTGCGTGAATGTTGAATCCGATCCAGGTAAATCTGGACCAGTTTCTCATCCAAGGCCGCAAAGGACGCTGTTTTCACCACTGCACGGTCAAAGGTCGGCTGCCCACGCCCAACCATGAAAGAATAAATTTCATAGGGGGTCATGCGCCGGTTCTGGTTCCCCACACGTAAAAAAGAACCAATCTGCATGCCGGAAGGCTTATAAAAACAAGGTTTATGCTGAAAGTCGCATTCTGGTACTTCGGCGACGATGATCGATTTGTGGTCGACCTCAAGGACCTGAATATCAAGCGCCAGGGGTGGCTCCATCTTGCCGGCCAAATCAGTCAACTCGGTGAGAATAGTTGGATATTTTCAACACCAGTCAGGGTAAAGTGCTGTGATTCATCTATACCAAGGACAATTGCCCCGCCTTCTGATTGATTGGCAAAGGCTGAGATCGTCTCATAAAGATGAGTGGGCAATCCTTTTTGGGCGCGTTTGACCTCCAGGCGGACATCCTCAAATTCTCCCTGCTGAACTGTCTTAATCAAATCATATGCATCTTGAGCATTCATTCTTAAAAAGTATAGCCGAAAGCCAGCAATTGAGCAAAGAAATCCACCAACGATCGAAAAAGGGCGATCTGATTCGCCCTTTTTCTACTGGATCGATCGGTCGCGCAAATGGTGAATAACGTTGGTAGAAGAAGGAACAATAATTTTTTGGTAACATTGAGCCAACTGCAGCTCCATATTGCTCTGCTATACTTAAAACATGGTCGAGGTTACTTCCTCTGTAAAAATAGAAGAAAGTGAGATCCAACTCGATTTCATCCGTTCCTCAGGTCCGGGCGGCCAGAATGTAAATAAGGTCGCCACGGCCTGCCAACTGCGTTGGGACATAAGTGCCACACCGGCGCTCAATCCAGAGGCCAAGGCGCGCCTGCTCAAGCTCGCCGGCAGCCGTGCCACTGAGGAGGGGGTGCTGATCATCGAGGCCAAACGCTACCGCACCCAGGAGCAGAACCGTCTGGACGCCATCGCCCGCCTGGTGGCCCTGGTGCAGAAGGCGTTGGTAGAACCAAAATTACGCAAAAAAACCCGCCCCAGCCGCACTTCCAGTGCGGCGCGGGTGGACGAGAAGAAGCGCCGGGGGGTGATCAAGAAGACACGGCAGTATAACCCGGGGGATTGGGAGTAAACTCAACAGCACAAAAAAACTGCTTTTCTTTGTTGGCAGCCACTCTCCTTGAACACGCGATATATAATTGATGGATCCTATCCAGGCGGAGGATGTATGATCCTTAAAATAGCGATCGTCGGCACCGGCAATGTGGCGCGGCAAAATTACCTCCCATACCTGTCCAAACGGCAGGATGTACAGCTATCTTATTACTCGCGCACGGCTGCGAAGGCCGAGGCCTGCGCCCGGGATTTCGGCGGGCACGCGGCGGGGTCTATCCGCGAGTTAATGGCTGAAGACCCGGATACCGTGCTGGTGCTGACGGATGAAACTCAGCGCTATGCTGCAACTCTGCCTCTGCTCGAACACCATCCCCGGCGCATCTTCTTTGAAAAGCCGCTGGTTGCCCGAGATGGGCAGGCGAATGTACGGGAGGAGGATTTCTTCAAAGCCCGCGAGCTGCTCCAAAACGCGCATGCCGCCGGCGCTGAAACAGCCATGGTGTTTAATTATCGCTTCTTCGACCAGGTCCGGCGCGCTCAGCAGGTGATCCAGGAGCGCGGTTTTGGCAAGCTGATTCAGGCTTCGCTTTTTGTCAACTACGCCTGTTGGAGCCACTGTATCGACCTGCTGCATCTCTTTGGCGGTCGGGCGGCCTGGGTAACTGCGCTTGCCGGGGAAACCCGCTATCATGAGGCAGTAGACCTGGCGGGATCCTTCCGCCTTAAGAACGGCGCCAGCGGCGCCATCCTGGGTACCAGCGGAACGCATTTTGATTTCTCGCTCTACGAGCTGCACTTTAATTTTGAAAACGGCAGCCTGCACTTCAGCGACCTCGACGGCCCATTAGAACTGTATGACAACACCCGGCGTTACCGCGAAGCCCATACCCTCATCGGTAATTATTCGCGCTGGGCACAGTATGCCGCCTCCTTTGAAAAATCTCTGGCAGCATACCTTGAATCAATCGAGCGGGGGGCGCCGCCGCCCATTCCGGGTTCTGCCGGGCTGGAGGAACTGCAGTTTGAGGCTGCGCTGCGCAGATCTGTTGCCCGGCGCTCCCCGGTGGACGTTCAAAATGAATTTCCTGTCACCGGTATTTAAACCATAGGGGTGAATGGACCAGGATTTGGAACCCCTTCATCCCCCTAAAATCAAAAACTTATAGACAAATAGAAAATTGGGAGGTTTTTATGCGCTGAGCGCGATATGCAGGGGAGAGCACTATTCAGGTGGTTGATGCGCCGGATCTCATTCCCGGGCCGGGGGAAGTGCTGGTTAAGACGGCTGTCTCCGCGATATGCGGAAGCGAACTGCATTCCTACCGGGGGGCAGCCCAGGACGGCAATGGCGGGCACGAGGTGGCTGGCTCATGGTTTTCTTTTCCGAGTTTTCCCAGATGTTAAACCTGTATCGCAACGGGCTGCGCCTGCTGGAGATCATTTCGCACAGCTTTGCGTTCATGGAGGCCAATGCCGCCTATAAGCAGTTTGAGTCGCGCCAGTCTGGCAAGGTGCTGATGCACTACTAAACCCGGGTGGGGGGCCGGCAGGGTATGGCTATTTCAAACCGGAATGCAGGAAGCTGTCGATAAATTGGCGTTGGAAGACCAGGAACAGCACCAGCAGCGGCCCGACCACGATCACCGTGCCGGCGGTGACCAGCGGCCACTGCGCGCCAATCTCACCTAACTGGGTCAGTACGGCCAGCCCAACGGTCAGCGGCCGGCTGGCTGCGCTGTTGGTCACGATCAACGGCCACAAAAAATCGTTCCAGTGGAAACTGATTGAAGATAATGCAAAAGCGATCAGCGCCGGGCGCGCCGGCGGGATGTACACATTCCACAGAGTTTGCAGCCAGTTGGCGCCGTCGATCCGCGCGGCATCGTCCAGCTCTTGCGGGATGGACTTGAAGGTCTGGCGCATTAAAAATGTGCCGAAGGCCGAACCAAAGAAAGGCAGCATAACCGCCAACAAGGTATCGAACAACCCCAGTTTGCTGATGGTGGTGTAGTTCGGTACGACCAGGGCGCTGGAAGGCAGCATAAGCTGCAGCATGATCAGGAAGAATAGGATATTTTGGCCGCGGAATTTGAAACGGGCAAAGGCATACCCTGCCAGGCAGATCGTCACCAACTGGAAGCTCAGGATGCCAAGCACGATCAGCACCGTGTTAAGGTAATACTGGCCAAAGGGTGCGATATCAAACGCCTGTGAATAATTAGCCAGGGTCGGCTGGCTGCTCCACCATAGGTTGGTGGCGCTGAGCGGCTCATTGGGCGAGTGTACCGACACGGCAAACGTCCACAGGATCGGGACGGTCCAGGCCAGAGCGATCACTCCCAAAACCAGCAGTCCCGCGGTACTCAGCGTGGAGGTCAGGCGGCGTTTATTCATACGTGGCCCGTCTTTCGGTGGTCACAAAATTGGTCACGGTAAAAATCAAAAGGATGGCGACCAGGATCACGCTGATCGCACTCGCCCGGCCGACATCCAGGTAGCTGAACAAGGTCTGCCACAGGTCAAACAATAACATACTTGTAGAATTAATCGGCCCGCCGCCGGTCATAATGTAAATCTGGTCGACCGTCTCAAAGGCATTGATCACGGCGATCGTGGTCACAAACAAGGTTGTGCCCATCAGCAGCGGTAGGGTAAGGTAAAAGGTCGACTGAAAAATGTTGGCGCCGTCCAGCTTGGCCGATTCAAAAATGTCGTGCGGCAGGCTCTGCATCCCTGCCAGAAAGAAGACCATGAAATAACCGGTCTGTTTCCATATTCCCAGAATCATCAGCGCGATCAGCGCCAGCTTTGGGTCTCCCAGCCAGTTCTGACTGGGGATGTGAAAGAATTCGATGAAAACATTGATCAAGCCATAGCTGGGCGTGTACATAAACAGCCAGATCGTCGCCGCGCTGACCATGGGTAAAACGGTAGGGTAAAAGAATGCCAGACGGTACAGGCCCAACGCGCGGAACTTGCGGTTGAGCAGCAGCGCCAGGACCAGCGCCAGGAAAACGCTGATCGGCACGGTCACAATGACGTAGGTCAGGGTGTTGGTGATAACGTCCCGGAAGCCCGGGTCAGAGAAAAGCGCCGTATAGTTGCCCGCACCAATAAACTTTGGCACCTGCACGGCCTGGTTTTCGGCAAACAGGCTGGAACGGATCACCTGCAGCAGCGGCCACAAGGTAAACGCCGCTACAAACAACAGGGTCGGGGCGATTAAAAATAGGGCAGAGCAGCGGCCTGTAAACGGGACCGCCGCTCTGCATTTTTATTGATCCTTGCTTGCGGGATCAGAGCCACGATTAATTTGGAAACTGGGAGAGAACCTGGTCGGCCTGCTGTTGGGCAGCTTTGAGCGCATCGGCTACAGAACTCTTACCCGTCAGGACAGCCTGCACGGCATCGCCCAGGAACTTCTGGATCTGGGCGTTGCTGTGGGTAGCCAGCTCTGGCCCGGCGTACTGCAGCCCGGCAGGGGCAACCGCGGCCTGCGGCACTTTGGCAATATTATCTTTCATCGCCTGGGTGTCGTAGGATGACTTGCGCGAAGCCACGTAACCGGTGTTGATGCTCCAATCCGCCTGGATATCGGTAGAGGTCATGAATTGGATGAACTTCCAGGCCGCGGCCTGGTGATCGGCGGGGATGCCCTTCATCATATAAATGTTACCGCCGCCGGTCGGGGCGCCAAACCCTTTTTCGCCGACCGTATAGCTGACGCCGACGTTGAATGTGGCCTGCTTGAGGATATTGGTCAGCGAGCCGCTCGAATGCCAGATCATCGCGGCTTTGCCGGTGACGAAATCATTGGGCATGTTCGCCCAAAGCAAGATTCCAGGGGGCATAACTTTATCTTTGTTGCTCAAGTCGCTGAAGTCTTGCAATGCCTGCGCGACTTCCGGAGTGTCAAAGGTCACTTTGTTTGCGGATGTGAAAACGTTCGCTCCGCCGCCGATCACGAAGGATTGGAACAGCCAGTACGGAATACCGTCCGAGGAAATTTCAATACCCCAGGTGCTGCCATCCGGTTTGGTGAGCTTCTGAGCATCGGCGACGAGTTCCTGATAATTGGCGGGACCCTTGCTGTCATCCAGCCCGGCGGCCTTAAACATATCCTTGTTGTAATACAGCACGGGGATGGAACGCTGGAACGGCAGGCTCCAGGTATGGCCCTGGTAGTCTGAATTAGCCAGGTAGGCGGGGTAAAAATCGGAGGTAAAGGTAGCTCCGCCGGCAGCTTTGATGTAGTCATCCAGGGGCAGGATGGCATTCGAATCCACCAGCGAATAGAGATCGGTGGAGAGCAGTACAGCTACGTCGGGAGGTGTGCCGCCGCCCTTGATTGTCGTTTGAATCTTGGTGAGGGTATCTCCGTAACCGCCAGAAAGGACGGCTTTGACTTTGATATCCGGGTTGGCGGCTTCGAACTTGGCGATGTAGCCGTCAATGATTTGGGTAATCGGGCCGGCCACGGCGACAGGGTAGTACAAAGTCAGTTCTACCGGGGCCGCAGCGGTTGTCGGCGCCGTCGTGGCGGCTGGTACCGATGTGGCCGGTACCGAAGGCGTTTCAGGTGCTGTGGTAGCCGCGGGCGCAGTGGTAGCCGCGGGTGCTGTGGTGGGGGATGGCGTAGCGGCGGGCGCGCATCCGGTCAGGGTGCTGAAAATCAGCACCAGGACCATCACCGCAGTGAAAGACATCGAGGAATAACTACTCTTCTTCATTTTTTATTACTCCTGGGCGAGCAAGATAAAGGGCTTTTTTTCCACCCATTGGATAAACCAAAGCAAATCTTAGCACCCATAGATGAAATTATTATTAGAAATGTGAAGATTTACCCCGATTATTAAGATCCCCGGCTTGGCTGCCGGGATGGTCAAAAAGGGTCGATCGTGGCGCAGCCTGCATGCTAGCCCACTCGCATCTCTATAAGGTATTTGGTCCAGGCGTAGCCCAGCAGCACCGGGATCACCAATCGCACGGGAAAGCCGTGAAAGATGGGCAGCGGTTCATCCTTCCATTGCGTTGCCAGAAAACTCTTGTCATTCTGGATATCCCGCAGGTCGACCAGGTTGGCATACTCGTCCGCGCCAATCATCAGGATCGTGCTTGCGTTTTTCTTCACGCCGGCCAGTTCGAGCACCTGCGACAGCGGCACCCCGGAGAAGGTAGTCTCATCCCGAAAGACGCCCTGGCAGATTATTTCAACTTTGGCGCTGATTCTTGGCATGCAGCGCAGCGCGTTCAGGGTGAACTCGACCGGCTGCTCGACCAACCCGGTCACCCGCAGGCGGTAGCTGAGCGGGTCGAGCTCCATCGGTGGGCGCCCGGCAACGTGCAGGCCGTTACTATCCTGGTCGAACAGGGAGGGTACGGACGCGGGGCGGGTGGGCGCGACCAGCGCGCTTGGGCTGCAGCCAGCCGGTTTGTAAGCAACGGGTGTTGGGCTGCTGGAGGACGTCCCTTCTGGCAGGGTTTCAGGTGGTACTGCGCAGCCTGCCAGCAGTAAAGCTGCCAGGCTTAAAAATGAACGGCGTTTCATAGATGGATCATAAAGGATTCTGACCGCCAGATCAAGAGCCGATCCTGTCCGGGAGCGCTTTCTCAGTTTCTGGCTGCCCTCTTCGTTTTCGGTTCCGCAGTTCTGATGTAAAATTCATCTATTCACTCATTGATTTATCTGAAGGAGATGCAGCTATGTTGGTTGGAGAACGCATGTCCCATCCGGTCCTGACGGTCACCGTGGGTGTCCCGGTTCAGGATGCCCTGGCGAGCATGAAAAAAGATCATGTAAGCCAATACCCTGTGGTTGATAAGAACGGCAAGCTGGTTGGCATCGTCACCGATAACGATCTGATCAACGCCTCCCCATCCGAGGCCACTACATTAAGCGTTTGGGAGATCAGTTATCTGCTTTCGAAAATCACCGTGGAGCGCGTGATGACGGGTAAGGTCGTCACCACTACGGCAGATACCACCGTCGAAAAAGCGGCGAGCATCATGGCGGATGCACATATCAGCAGTTTGCCGGTCATGCAGGGCGATCGCATGGTAGGAATCATCACCGAATCCGATCTTTTCCGCATTCTGCTGGAAATGCTCGGAGCGCGCGTGCCTGGCGTGCGGCTGACGGCCGAAGTCGTGGATAAGCCCGGAAAATTATTCGAGCTGGCTGGCGCCATTCACAGCCTGGGCGGCAATATCGTCGGCATGGGCGCTATTCAAGGCGAAAGCACCAGCACCCGCTTGCTCATTTTGAAGGTAGCCGATGTCAAATTGGAGGCGCTCAAGCAGGCCGTACTGCCCCTCGTGGAAAAGATTATCGATCTGCGCGAGGAGAAAAGCACCCTTTAAAACCGGTATAGAAGATCAGGAGTACAAAGGATGAATTCAGCACTCGATAAAGGAAATTTAAAACAGTCAGCCGCAAAAATCTTTAATTTTATGACGGCGGATCACTCGGGTCAGTCTGAGAAGTTAGGTGAGGTGGATGTCGACAGCGCCGCCTGGGGCGTGAATATTAATAACTGGGATTGGAATCCGGGGGTGGGCGTAAACTGCATTTCCTATTATTACGGCAAAAGCGGCATCCCGGAAGTGCAGGACTACCTGGTGAACTGGGTGCAGCGCAACAAACACCTGGCGCGGAAATTCCAGCACGTCAACGTCATGACGCCCTTTGCCGTATTCCCGGATATGTACCGCCGCACCGGGGATGCCTATTTCAAGGATACGGCGATCGAGTATGCCAATTGGATCCTCGATAATTCTGCCCGCACCATGACTGGGGCTTTTCAACACGGCGGCGATCTGACCGAGCAAATCTGGGCCGACACGGTTTTCATGGTCGTGCTGTTCCTGGCCCGGGTCGGGCGGCTAACCGGGGACGCCAAATTTTCTCATGAGGCGGTCCAACAGCTGCTGCTCCATCTGCAGTATCTTCAGGATCCGGAAACCGGCGTGCTGTTCCACGGGTATTACTGCGCCGAAAAAAGCCACCGCTCCAGCGCGCGCTGGACGCGGGGCAATGCCTGGATCACGGTCGGCGCGCCGTTGATCCTGGATGAAGTTAAAGATATGCTTGCCGTCCCCGAGGAAATCGGCGTACGCTACCGGCGTCTGGTGGATGGACTGGTCAAGTACCAGGCGGCCAACGGCCTGTGGTCCACCGTGATGGATCAGCCCAGTTTCTACCAGGAGACCTCAGGCAGCGCCGGCATCGCGGGCGGCATCTTGAAATCCATCCACCAGGGCGTGCTGCCGGCTGCCGGCTACCTGCCCGTGGTCGAAAAAGCGATTGGCGGGGTGCTTTCCACCCTGAATGATGAAGGCGCGATCACTGGCGTCTCCGGTGGAACCCCGATCATGAAGACCATCGAAGAATATTCTCGCCTTTCGCGCTACCCTACTATGTACGGGCAGGGGTTGAGCCTGCTGCTGCTCTCCGAATATATTTATGGATAATGAGGGATCGACCTCTTTTTTGCCATCTCGAAGCGAAGTTTTATTAAACTTCATTAACTTTTCTTGACAAAAGCATCATTGATATATATGATCAAGATAGTTCTAGAGATTGAGTGTTAAAATCAATATTTTAGGAGGATATTTATGATCCACAAACTGCTTGATTCATTTGTCCAAGATGAGGCTCAGGCCCATTGCGATATTCCGTGTGGCATTTACGACCCGCACCTGGCCCAGGTGGCCGCTTTGACCGTAGTTCGCATGGATGATCTGATGGCCGATCTGGCTGCAGCGCACAAAGATATGGACCTGGAGTACGTAAACTCCATGTCGCGCTATGTGGCAGTCAAAGAAGAACACGCCGAACTTTGCAAACGCGAAGTCCGGGTCATTTTTGGCGACTATATTAAGAAAGAACAGATCGATAAGTTCCCTGAACTGCCTGAATTGGTCCACAAGATTTTCCAGGCCGGGTCCAAAGCCCGCCAGACCGCCAACCGGGCGAATGCCATGGAACTGCTGACCCTGGTCAATCGTTTCGCGGAAATTTTCTGGGCAACCAAGGGTGTGGCGACAAAGAAAGCCAAAGCGCCCTATAAACCGAGTGAAGAAGTCGTTTACCCGGTTCTATAATCCATTCATTCATCAGAAAAAAACATGACGAATCCCGAAGGTAAATTTTCGAGGTTCGTCTGTTTTTTGGCAACACTCACCCCTGTTTCCCCCGCCCGCGTTACATGGGCGGGGGATTTTGATCCTAAAATGTTGGGGTTTTGCGTAAAATGATTCGTTTCTTCAGGGTTAAGGGAGAAAGCATGCTGCCGCTGCTGGCCGAGGGGGATCTGGTGCTGGCGGTCGACTGGTATTGGCTGGTGGGCAAGGCGCGCCCTGGCGACAAGGTGGTCTTCCACCATCCGGACTATGGGACGCTGGTCAAGCTGGTTGATGAACTTCGCCCCGCCCAGAGCCAGCTGACCGTGCGCGGCACGCGCCCGGTCAGCCTCGACAGCCAGGAATTTGGCCCGATCCCTTTGGCCTGGCTGCTCGGCAAGGTAGTCTGGGTGGTAAATAAATAAAGTCATCGCCTTTTCCATTTAGAGCGCAAACTGACCGAAATCTTCCCGACGCAAGCCCCCGGCTTTAGACGTGGGGAAAAGGCAGGAATTTTTTGGAAGAGAACAAATGTGCTATAATATTACCGTATCTACTCACCGCCTACTGGGACCGGCAGGGACGGCAAGCCAAAGAGAGCTTGAATGGCATCAAAGGCTTGAATGCCGGATAATTCGGCGGTATCGATGACCGAGGCCAGGGCAGCAAATGCATTTACGCCCCATTCCGAGCGAAAACAGCCCATCACTTTGCGATGAATGACGGAGGGGCGCAGCGCTCGTTCGGCTACATTGTTAGTCGGCTCAACATCGGCGCGATACAAGAAAACGAACAGTTTGTCACGATGTTTGCGATAGCGGTTTTGCAGCCGTCTGGCGTCAGGTGGAGCAAGCGAACGTTGAAGCAGCCGATCACAGTGGCGCTCGACCCGCGCCACCTGGGCGGCGTATTGGTCAGGAGATAATTGGTCACGTTGGTGATGAAGGTGGATGGCATAGCGGAACAACATTTGCATCGCTCTTGGCCAGGTCAAGGTGGGATCTGCATCCACCACGGCCTGCAAGTTGCGAATTTGATGAGCCAGGCACAATTGACGTTTTTTGGCCGGAGCTTTCAGTTGTGCGCCGTAGCAATCGCTCACCCACACTTCAGCCTCGTACTTCCCCATGAATTCCCGGATCACATCTTCACTGCGACTGAACCGGACGACATGCCAGATTGCTTTTCCCGTACAGAAGACCCATTCCCACCAGTTGTCGCCGGTCACCCGGCTGCCAGTCTCATCGCTGTGGATGACCGCGCTTTGGCGCACGGCCTTTTGAATGGGTTCGCCCGCTCGAATCGCCTGTTTTCCGCCGCGCCGCATGATCCCATCGATCCCACCCTGGCTGATCTTGACCCCGTGCAGGTTGAGCAGCGCCAATTGGGTGCGTTCATAGCTCATGTGCTGCTCCTGCCGGTAGTACACCACCGTGGTTTCCAGGCGTGCGCCAAAAGTCCGTTCCATCTCCAATCCAATCGGCGGCTCGGCCATCTGAACGTGTCCGCAATCCGGACAGACCGTTTCGTACTGCCTGACCTCAATCACCTCAGCCTTGGCTTCCGGCAGTTCCGTAATCTGGTTCACCTTTACCAGCCGCTCGCCTTCATCCGAAAGCGCAGTGTGGCACTTCTGGCATGCCGGCACGCGCAAATTGACCGTATAATCCGGCTGTGCCACCCAGGCCCGTTCATGTTTCTCATGCCCTACTGGCGGACCGTGGCGATGCTTGCGCTTATCCTTCGGCCGATTCCCTTTTTGGTCTCGCGAGGGCGGCTGCGACGAGTTCTTCGAGGTCGTCGGCGGTTTTTGTTTGCCTTCCAGTTTCAATTTCATGGCTTCAAAATCCGCTCGCAATTGAGTAAGCTGTCTGGCTTGTTCCAGAATCAGATTGATCAACTCCTCCTTACTCAGCGCTTCAAGCTCGTCTCGGTTCATTTGCCGACTATCTTACCAAACTTTACCGGTTCTTTGCAATCCGGTGAGTAGATACATATTACCACGGTGGGCTTGCGAGCCGCACCGTCGCCCGACAGGGCCGCACCTTAACATGGCTTGTGTATATGGTTGCCACGCCGAAATACCGCGTGGCGTAAAACACATTGGGTGTTGTGCGGGCTTCGCCCGCATCATGGGTGCATAAATTTTTGGGCGGGACGCGTCCGTTGGGAGCTAACGTAGGTGGTTGCGCCATGCGTTTCCCAAGAAGCCCCCGGTTTTAACCGTGGGGAGCGTCACTAATCGTCAATATCAATGCCAGCTGCCTGGTAGGCGCGCAGGGTGATAATCGCTTCAATCGTGCCTTTCGCGCGCCATTCCATCTCGGCTGCCGGGCCTACGGAATCCCAGGTGATGGGCCAGCCGCCATCCGCCTGCTGGCGATTTGCCAGATTTTTCAGGTGGGTGCGCAGCACATCGGTATCAAACAGCACGCGGAATGGGCTGTCGGGCTGGCTGGCCCAATCCAGCGGCATGTGAACATAGCCACCTGCGTTTGGGTCGAGTTCAACCATGCCGGGTTGGCGTGCGCGCTCGATGAGCTGCGCCAGCAAGCCGGCGGCCCGCAGCGGGTCGGGCGCGTTTTGCAGGAATACCAACTCGGTGACCATCGTGTGGTATTCGTGATCGGATGAGGTTTCGATGTACTGCCAGCAGAATTCCACTGCCCGGTCTAACCAAACATGCCGCACCCCGCCCTTGAGCAAAAAACCAGTCACTGAGGCGGTAGGGTTGAGCGCGGCGAGCGGGTGATCATCGGCTGTGCCCATCCAGGGCGTATGCGGATAGGCGTTGGCCGATGGCAGCACAAAAGGAATGCCGCCTTTTTCCGTGGTTACGCTTTGCAGCCAGCTGCACAGGGGCAGCAGCAGATCGTGATGTACCTGCGCATCGGACAGGGCATCGACTGCGTCCAGATAGCGTAAAGCGACTTCCGCGTCGATAGGCTGGCTGGCGGGAGTGCGTTTATCCGGTTCTAAGGCGTTGCCGAACCCGCCATCCGGGTTCTGGTAGGCCTTGAGCGCCGTAATCACCGCGGCTTTCGGCCCCTGGCAGAACAGGCAGGTAAACAGATAACGGTCGATCAGGCGTGCATTGCGCCAGATAAACTCTTGAGCCAGATCAAATGCCTGGGTTTTCATGATATTCTCCAATCTATTTGATTTGTTATCAGAATACCATTGAAATGGTGACAACTGTCTGTCACCGTTTTTGATATCGATCGAGCAGTTGCTGTCCAAGCTGCGCCATCTTCTGGCGCAGTCCGGCTGGCGCTAGCACTTCCACCTCGGCCCCCAGGCCGGCAAAATAACGCGCATACCAGTCCAGTTCACCGGGTGGGCAGCGCAGCGCCAGCTCGGCGCCTTGCCCAGAGGTGCGCTGCATCTGGCTGGCGATGTGGGGCTCGATTTCAACCAGGTCCGCGCCGCGCGAGCTGAGCCTGGCGCGGATTTCGGGGTGAGAAGGGTCGTCGTAAGCCAGAGCCTGGTGGATCGGCCCGGGTTGAAAATCGGCGGCGGGGGATTCGATCGCCAGGATGCGGTCGACGCGGTAGGTGCGGTATTCGCCGCGCTCGTGCGCATAAGCCGCGCAGTACCACAGCCCATTCTGTGCGTAAATCTGGCGCGGGAAGATATGCTGGGTCGAGGTGCGTTCGGCGGAGTGATACACCATGCGCAGCCAGCGGCCGCTTTGGGCCGCGTCCAGCAGGTCTTCAAGGAAAGGCGCGCGCTGCTTGCGTGTGGGAACATCCAGACCGACATTAGCCAGCAGATCATGCGCGCCGCTCAACTCGTCCTGCGGCAGCAGCGCCCGCAGTTTGGTTTCCAACGAGGTCATCTCGCGCTTGAAGGGCAGGTCCGAAAGCTGCCGCAGGGTATTCATGGCCAGAAGCAGCAAGAAAGCCTCGTTGCGGGTGAGCGGCAGGGGCTCGGTGCGGTAATCCTCGGCCAGGGAATAACCGCCGCCCGGTCCTTCACGGGCGATGACCGGCACGCCCATTTCCGAAAGGGCCTGCACATCGCGTAAAATGGTGCGGCGGGAGACTTCAAAGCGCCGTGAGATTTCATCCGAGGTGTATGCGTGCTCCTGAAGCAGGAGCAGAATAGCCGCCAGGCGTTCGATCCGGTTCATGGCGTTGATTATACAATGTTCGGTTCATTGAGGAATATAGTGAATATCGCGCATGGGTCTATAATTAATCTATCCTATTGGTCGGGATCAGAGCATGGTCATTCGTATCGTGACAGACAGCACCTGTGATATACCGCCCGAAGTGGCGGCCGAGTTGGGAATTACGGTTATACCGGATTATATTAATGTAGGCGAACAAAGCTTTTTAGACGGGGTAGACCTGTCCCGGCGTGAGTTTTACCGGCGCCTGGTGGATTGGCCCGTGCCGCCAACCACCGCTGCCCCCGGCGTGGATGCCTTTTGCAAAGTGTACGATCGTCTGGCAGCCGAGGGCGCCAGCCAGGTGATTTCTTTTCATATCTATGAAAAGTTCAGCAATCTTTCCAATGTAGCCCGCCTGGCGGCGGAAGCCACCCGTTCCGTACCAGTTACAGTCGTGCCCGGAAATTTTCTCTCATTGGGAGGGGGATTTATTCTCAGCGGCGCGGCGCAGGCCGCCCAGGCCGGGCAATCCCTGGCTGAAATTATCCACGGCGTGGAGGAATTGACCCGCCGCACGTACATCTTTGCGGCGCTGGATACGCTGGAATTCCTGCGGCGCAGCGGGCGCGTTTCCTCGCTGACCGCCCGGGTTGGTTCCTGGTTACATATTCTGCCGGTGTTGAAAATCCACCTGGAAGCGATTGATATGGATGTGGTGCGTACCCGCGCCAGCGGCATGGCGCGGGTGATCCGCCTGATCGAAGAATTAGGCCCATTAGAACGGCTGGGGATCGTCCATTCCAACGCGCCGGAAAGAGCGCTGGAAATTCGGCGCCAGGCCGGTCATCTCTTTCTCCCCGGGGTGGAGCCGTGGGTTATGGATATTACCCCGGTCCTTGGGGTCCATGTCGGCCCGGGAGCGGTAGGGCTGGCAGTGGTTCAGGCGGCCTAGAGTTTCGAGTTGTGAGGGGAAAGCGCAGTAGTCAGGCAACCATGTTAATTTATTGTGGGAATAACGGCTATGTGGCTTGCTGAACGATTGGATTTGGTAGGAAATCTGACCGGCTTGATTGTATGCCTGGTCCTATTCGGGTATGCCTGGATGCGGCGCAGTACGCCCGGGGGGCGGGCATCCGCCGCGATGATGTTTTCGGTCAGCTTTTGGCTGCTGACCAACCTGGTTGGCAGCCTGACCGAGGACCCGAATGTCCAGTTTTTTTGGGAGCGGATCGGTTACCTGGGGGTGACCACCCTGCCGGTGGGCTGGTTTGTTTTTGCGATGACGCTGGCAGGGCATGATCGCTGGATAAATCCGCACCGAATCATCCTGCTGTTGATTGTCCCGGCGCTGATCTTTGTGCTGGTATTAAATGGAAATTACTTCAAAGAAGTTCATTATTTTGTGCGCGAGGGCGTAAATTTCCACGAGGTCGACTATACCGGCTGGTTATTTATAAACCTGATTTATAACTATCTGCTCATCGGCATTGGAACGTTTTTGATGATGCGGGCCGTACTGCATGCCCCCAACTTGCTGCGTTATCAGACCGCGGCAATGATTGTCGCTACAATTTTTCCTGTAGTGGTGAATTTTTTGTACATTTCCCGGATCGTACCCATGCTCTACGACCTGACGCCGATCACCTTCGCCCTTTCAGGCCTGGTATTATCCTGGGGGTTGTTTCACTACCGCATGTTTGATTTAGTGCCGGTGGCACGGGGGGCCATGGTAGACCGGGTGAGCGACGGTATGCTGGTGCTGGATGCCAAAGGTCGGGTGGCAGATTTGAACCCCGCGGCGCAGCAGATCTTGAACGCCCACACGGCTGGGGTGATTGGCCTGCCCCTGTCGGATTTGCTTCCGCAGCTGCAAGAGACGCTGGCGGTGACCCCTGCCCGCCATTCTGAAATTGCCCTCGAGCGAGATGGGCAGCTGGTCTATTACGAAGCCATTGCCACACCTTTGTATGCCATGCGCGGGGTGCTGGCGGGGCACCTGATCCTGCTGCATGACGTGTCTGCGCGCAAGCAGGTGGAAACGGGTTTGCAGGCGGCGTTGGATCGCGAGCGTGAAGTCAATGAGATTAAATCGCGTTTTTATTCATATTTTTCACACCAACTGCGCACCCCGCTCAGCGTGATTATATCTTCGGCAGAAATGCTCGATCATTACGCCAAAAAGTGGTCCGATGACAAGCGCCAGCTTCATTTTCAGCGCATCTACCAGGCAGTGGACCGGCTGCTGAATCTGGCGGAGAAAGCTGCAACCTATGAAAAGGCCGAGCAGGGCCATTCATTCGTCTCACCAGATTGCTTCGACCCGGCTGCGCTGTCGCGCCAATTAATCGACGAAGTTCTCGTCTCTGATTCTGACCAGCACCGTATTCAGTTTGAAAAACAAGGTCTCGACCTGGTAGCTTTTCAAGACAGCATTTTACTGCGCCAGGTCCTGGAAAACTTGCTTTCCAATGCGTTGAAGTTTTCTCCGCAGGGAAGTACGGTCCATTTTACGCTCAGCGTGACCCCCGAAGAACTGTGCTTCAAGATTCAAGACACGGGCTGCGGCATTCCGGATGATGAATTATCCCGGGTAATGCAGCCATTTTACCGCGCATCCAATATTTCCACCACCGCCGGCACGGGGTTAGGCCTGGCGATTGCCGCCCAATACATCCGCCAGTTAAACGGTGATCTGCGATTGGAAAGCCAGGAAAAGGTGGGCACGACCGCGGTTGTAAAGCTGCCTTTAAAATTGACCTGATAAAAAGGGCATTTCTGCATTTTCGCAAAAACGCCATTTTTTCCCATCCAGGCTAGCTTGCCGCCGGCAGGGCATCGGGCAGTTGCCCGTTTTGATTTTCCTCGCGCACGAACTGGCGCATATACAGATTGTAATAGGCGCCTTTCCTCGCCAACAGCTCCTCGTGCCGCCCGCGTTCTACAATCTGACCATCTTCGATCACCAGCACCTGGTCGGCGTTGCGGATGGTGCTCAGGCGGTGGGCAATCACAAAGCTGGTGCGCCCTTTGAGCAGTTCATCCAGTGCGCTCTGGATCTGGCGTTCGGTGCGGGTATCCACCGAGGAGGTGGCTTCGTCCAGGATCAGGATGCGCGGGTTGGTCAGCGCGGCCCGGGCGATCGAGAGCAGCTGGCGCTGGCCCTGGCTGAGCCCGGCCCCGTGCTCGCCGAGCACGGTGTTATAGCCCTGCGGCAGGCGTTGGATCACTTCGTCCGCCCGGGACAGTTTTGCCGCGGCGATGACCTCTGCTTCGGTCGCATCCGGCTTGCCAAAGCGGATATTATTGATGACCGTGTCGCTGAATAAGTAGGTGTCTTGCAGCACGATGCCGATCTGCTGGCGCAGGCTTTCGCGGGTAACCTGGGTAATGTCGATATCGTCGATGCGGATGTGCCCGCCGGTGATGTCATAAAAGCGCGGGATGAGGTTAATGATCGTGGTCTTGCCGGCGCCAGTCGGTCCCACGATAGCCACCATCTGGCCCGGTTCCGCGGTGAAGCTGACGTCGCATAACACCGGGTCGTTTTTGATGTAGGCGGCGTCCACGTGCTCGAACTCCACTTTCCCTTGAATGGTGGGCATGCGGATGGCGTTGGGTACATCCGTGACATCCGGCTGGATATCCAGAATGCCAAAAATCCGTTCTGCACCGGCCACGGCGCTTTGCAGGTTGGCCCACAGGGTCGAGATCTGCTGAATGGGTTGGTTGAAACGCTGCACATAGCCCAGGAAGGTGATGATCAGGCCGAGTGAAATCGTCGTGCCCAGGAAGGTGGAACCACGCAGCAGCAAAATGCCGCCCGCGATGGTGGTGATGGCGATCGCCAGGTAGCCCAGCGCCTCGAGCGTTGGAGAAAGGCTGGCGGTGATCGCCACCGCGGCGATATTGGCGTCGCGGTTGGCAGCGTTGGATTGGCGGAAGGATTGGATATTGGCTTCTTCACGCCCGAAGGCCTGCACTTCACGAACGCCGGAGATGCTCTCCTGCAGATCGGCATTGACTTTGCCAATTTCCTTGCGGGTCACCCGGTACGCCTTGCGTGCCCGTCCCGAGATGACGTTGGTCACCACCGCCATCACCGGAACGACTGCCATGCTGATCAGAGCGTAGCCCCAGTTTTTGGCCAGCATATTGTAAGCCACCCAGACCAACAGTAATGCACCGCTGGTCACACTGACCAGGGCAAATCCAATCGCCTGCTGGAGCGTGTCCATATCGTTGGTGATGCGGCTCATCACATTGCCGGCTTCGTTCTCCGCGTAGTAATTTAGCGACAGTTTGTGCAGATGAACAAAAACCTTCACCCGAAGCGATTTTAATACATGCTGCCCGGCGTAGGTCATCAAGAAAAACTGCAGCCCGCCCATAATGGCGCCGAAGATGTACAAAGCCAGGATCAGCAGAATCAGTTTACCCAAACCCGCGATGTAGTCGGCCGCGGTAGCGCCGGCAGGCAGTTTGTCGAACCAGCAGTTGGTTGAAGTTTGCGCCGTGCCGCTTGTGCCAGATAACCCGGGAATCTGTAATGCCTGGCTCGCCAGGCGGCTTTCGGTTGCCGGGGTCAGGTAGCAGTCGACCGATTGGCCGGTTAATTCAGGGGTGATGACCTGGGAGTAGGTATTGATGAGGATCAAAACCAACACCAGGATCAGCACCAGCCAATATGGTTTAAAATAGCTTGCCAACCGACCGAGGGTCTTACCCACATCCACCGGTTTGGATGTTTCTTGCTGCATCATACGACCAGGACCACCACCAAACATAAGTCGCTCCTATCGGTTTATCCCCATTGCCGGGGTCAAAATTAGCTTATGACGGCTGCAGTTACTGCCGAGGTATCCTCGACCAGCTGCGAGCTGTAAATCTCAGCGTAAATCGGGCTGTTTTCCATTAATTGTTCGTGTTTGCCATGCGCCACAAGCTGGCCTTTGTCCAGCACCAGGATCTGGTCGGCGTTGCGCACCGTGCTGATCCGCTGGGCGATGACAAAGCTGGTGCGCCCAGCCATCAACCGGCTGAGGGCCTGCTGGATTTGGTACTCGGTCACCGTGTCAACGGATGAGGTGGAATCGTCCAGAATCAGGATGCGCGGGTCCAACAGCAGGGCGCGAGCGATCGCCAGGCGCTGTTTCTGGCCGCCGCTCAAGGTCGTGCCGCGTTCGCCGACCTTGGTTTCATACCCATCCGGGAAGCTCATGATGAAATCGTGCGCGGATGCCGCTTTCGCCGCGGCGGTGATTTCTTCCATGCTGGCATCCGGACGGCCAAAGGCCACGTTATCGCGGATCGTTCCGCTGAACAAGGTGGTGTCCTGGAGGACAATCCCGATCTGCGAGCGCAGCAATTCGATGGTCACGTCGCGCACGTCGAGACCATCGATCTTGATCGCGCCTTCGCTGGCATCGTAAAAACGCGGGACCAGGTTGATGATCGTGCTTTTACCGCTGCCGGTTGCGCCCAACAGGGCGATGGTCTGGCCCGGCAGAGCGCTGAAGCTGACGTTCTTAAGGGCCGGGTCGCCACCGCCAAAGTAGCGAAAGGTCACATTTTGAAATTCGACTCTTCCCTGGATGGCAGGCAGCAGCGGTGCGCCAGGTTTGTTAGCCACGTCGTTCTTCGTGTCCAGGATCTCATAGATGCGCTGGGCCGAAGCCGCCGCCTGCGACATTTGCGAAATAATGAACCCGAGCTGGCCCAAAGGGAAAAACACGTACATCAGGTACAGGCTAAACTTCTGCCATTCGCCGAAAGTCAGAGTACCGTTCACGATCTGCTGCCCGCCGAAATAAAGGATGGCCGACTGGCCCAGGTTGGCGATCAGGAAGACCACCGGGAACAGGAAAGAGAAAACGCGGGCGATTTGAATCTGCTGTTCCATCTGATCGACCGCGGCTACATCAAAGCGTTTCTGCTGTTCGGGTTCGCGCGCAAACGCCTTAACGACCTTGATCCCGGCCAGATTTTCCTGGAGCACGGTATTCAAGCGCGCCAGTTTTTGCTGGGCCAGCATGAAGAGCGGTTGGGTGACCCGGCCAAAAACCAGGAACATGATAAACGCGATCGGCAGCACCGGCAGGATGATGATCACCAGCTGGATATTGGTGATCACCAGCAGCGCCAGGGCCCCGGTCAGCAGGATCACCGCCTGCACGGTCATCAACAGGCCCTGGCCGATGAACGTGCGCAGTTTTTCCACATCGTCGGTGGCGCGGATCATCAGCTGGCCGGTCTGGTTTTGGTCGTGGTAGCTGAAAGACAGGCGCTGGATCTTGGTGTACAGATCGTTGCGAAAGTCGAAGGCGATGCTTTGCGAAACGCGCTCGCCGTTATAGTTTTGAGCGTAGGCAAACAGGGCTCGGGTGGCCGAAAACAGCACAATCAACACCCCGGCTAAAATCAGGGCCTGCTCGCCGCCATTCAAATAGGATTGGAATTGGTCGGCTGTCCAACCCACCTTGGTCAAAGCCAGGGAGCGGAACGCATCCGGAATGGTGTTCAACTGTTGGGCCAGAAAGCCGTTGGTGATGGCATCGATGATATTTTGCACCAGCTGCGGCACCATTAACTGGGCTGCCGTGGCGATAAACAGTGAACCATAAGCGATGATCGCTATCTTGCGGTAATGGCCCAGGTAGCGAATGGCTCGCCCCAGCGGCGCAAAGCTGATGCGCCGCTGGGGAAAACCGGCAGGGGGGCGGGAACGAGGGTTCATAATTCTTGGCGGCGGAAACCACTCCGCTTCCCCTACAAGGGGCGCAGGGCGAGCGGGTGGAGGAAGCCGCCCTCCTTTGCTAAAATAGGTGTATGCCACACGAAGCCAACCACAGCCCACACAGCGCATATAGAATCAATTACCACATGGTATGGATACCGCGCTTTCGAAAAGAGGTTTTGGTTAGGCCTGTTGAGGCAAGGTTGAAAGAACTCCTGGCGGAAATCGCCACACAATACGGGTTTGAGATTTTGGCGGTTGAGGTCACACCTGCACTTGGGGCACACAAAGTGCGCCTTCGGCGGTGTGCAAGTGTGCCCGACCCTGTGCATCTGTTTGTTAGCGCACCTCCTAAATTTGCTCCCGCTGAAATCGTCGGTTTGTTCAAAGGGATTACTTCCCGCAGGTTGAAAAAATAGTTTGAAAGCCTCCGTAGCCAGTATTGGGGCGAACATGCAAGGCTGTGGGCCGAAGGGGACGATGTTGGTACGGCGGGTCACGTTAGCGCGGAAACCATCAAACGCTATATCGAGGAAAGCCAAAAGAAATAACTTCAAGTATTGAAGGTTTAGAACGTTTGTGCTATCATCAATGGCATGAAACTGAATGCCCAGGTCAAGCTGCTCCCAACACCCGAACAAGCCGGCGCGCTCAGGCACACGTTGGAACAAGCCCATGCCGCCTGTCGGTTTGTGAGTGATACGGCTTGGGAAACGAAAACCTTTCGACAATATGACCTGCATCACAAGTGTTATCAGTCGGTGCGAGAGCAGTTCGGGCTTTCGGCGCAGGTTACAGTACGAGCAATTGCCAAAGTTGCCGATGCGTACAAACTTGACCGCAAAACCAAACGCACGTTCAATACCACTGGAAGTATCGCCTATGATGACCGCATCCTGTCCTGGCGGCTGCAAGATCAAACTGTGTCGATTTGGACGGTGAATGGGCGACTTCGTATACCGTTTGTATGCGGTGAACGGCAGTTGGAACTGCTGCAAACACGGCAGGGAGAAAGCGACCTGGGGTTGTACAAAGGGATTTTTTTCCTTTCGGCTGCTTGCGAGGTAGCCGAACCAAAGCCACTTGATATTGAAGGCGCGTTGGGTGTTGACCTCGGAGTGGTAAATATTGCTGTAGATAGCGATGGTGAAGTCCACAAAGCCAGTCAAATCAATAATGTTCGCCACCGTCACCGCCGCTTGCGGGCTAAACTGCAATCCAAAGGGACGCGCTCCGCCAAACGTAAACTCAAACGGCTTTCTGGAAAAGAACGCCGTTTTGCCAAAGACACCAACCACTGCATCAGCAAGAAACTGGTTGCCAAAGCGAAAGACACAAATCGAGCGATTGCCCTGGAAGATTTGGGCGGTATCCGCGAGAGGATTACGGTTCGTCGCGTACAGCGGGCAGCCTTGCATAGTTGGGCGTTCTTCCAGCTTCGCTCCATCGTGACCTACAAAGCCAAACGGGTTGGCGTGCCAGTTTTCCTGGTTGACCCCAGAAATACGAGCCGCACCTGTCCTGCTTGTGGTCACGTTGACAAAGCCAATCGTCTTTCTCAATCCAAGTTCTCCTGTGTGGTTTGCGGGTTCGCTGGCCTGGCCGATCACATCGCGGCGATCAACATCGGTCGTCGGGCGGTCGTCAACCCGCCAATCGTAGCGCGTGATGAAGCCAAAGCTAGCCTTTCGTTAGAATTGCGGCAGAGCGCAGTTACAAGCCTGCCGCTTTAGCGGCTGGTCGTTGACGCATCCTCCGAAGATTGAGATGGCTCGTTAATCGAGTAATACAGCCTGGTCAACAGGTTGATTAATTGCGCCTGTTCCTCAGGTGATAAATGCGCAATGAACTGGTTCATCCGTTCGACCCGACCGGGAGCCGTATCATGGATTAATGTGCGCCCGAGGGGTGTGAGTGTGATCCAGAAAATACGCCGGTCGTCTTCGTCCAGCTCGCGCGCGATCAGCCCCTGATCCTCCAGCCCGCGCAGCAGGGAACTGATCGTATTCTTGCCCACATTCTGGCAGCGGCTGAGGTAAGTGGGGGTGATCCGCCGGTTGCCGTGTTCTTCTTCCGCCAGCAAGCGCAGCAGCAGCCCCCAACGCGGGCCGGATAGGTGTTCATTCTTGGGGCACTGCTCCCCCAGGGTTTCGTATTTATTGGCGATCAGCCGTACAAGATTAGCGATTTCGAAGCCGGTTAATTGGCTTTGACCCGTCAGAGCCTGCATGCGTTCACGCATGGGATTGTGCATACACCACTCAATTTGGTCCAACGACATCGTTTTCATAAATTGTATAATATCGCTCCGATTTATCATATATTGAATAGTTCGAGGGCGAACTATAATCCCGCGAAGTTTGGTCGTCAATGGTCTGAGCAAATCTCTAATAAAAAATTAATGAAACGGCTGCAGTACGATATTCTCTTATTTTGACAGGTTTTTATGGAGAAATAATGGAAGTTTTTGGGAAGTTTAGGGCATATTTCTTTAGAATAAACCTCGTAAAAGGCGAATTGGCCATGCTACAATCAGGATTATCCTGGACTATTATTTTGTGACCATGAGCGACTACATCGATCTGGAACTCTCGTCCCCCTGGTTGAATGCTGCCGGCGCGCTGGGTTTTGCTCCCGGCGCGGATGGTTGGCCCTGGCCCGAGATGCAGGGCGGGTTTGTTACCAATCCGGTCAGCGCCAACCCGCGCGCCCCGGCGGAGACCCGCGCCGCGCTGGCTTATCCGGGCGGCAGCTTGCTGCACAGCGGCCTTCCGAACCCGGGTTTGAAGGGCGTGCTGCGCAAGTACGCCGAACGCTGGGCGCGGGGAAGTTTGCCGGTGTGGGTTCACCTGCTGGGGGATGGGCCGGAAGAGATCCACCGTATGGCGCTTGTATTGGAAGAGGTCGAAGGGGTCGCGGCCGTAGAAGTCAGTTTTCCGCCGGGGGCTGCCCCCGAGCAGGCCCTGGCGATGTTTGAGGCGGCGGTTGGCGAACTGGCGGTCATCGCCAGTCTGCCGCTGAACTCTGCCGGCGAGGCCTGGCTCAAGCAGCTGCCCCGGCTGGGGGTGCGCGGTGTATGCCTGACTGCCCCGCGCGGGGCGCTGTCCGTCCCTGGGGGGGAAATTGTCGCCGGGCGCCTGGTGGGTGCGGGGCTTTTTCCGCAGGCCATGGCAGCGCTGCAACTGGTGCATCCCTTGAACCTGCCGGTGGTGATCGGCTGTGGAGTTTTTAGCGTCGCCGCCGGGCGGGCGCTGCTCGCTGCCGGGGCAGGGGCGGTGCAGGTGGATACAGCCTTGTGGATGAGTTAATTGATGGTTGTCAAAATAGCGACTTAATTTAAATGTCAAATATGATCGTTACCGGGCCGTCATTGACGATCTCGACCACCATATGCGCCCCAAATTCCCCCTCCTGGACGGGTACACCTTGCTCACGCAGCAGCTCCGTAAAACGGCTGCACAGCGGCCTGGCCAGCTCCGGCAGGGCCGCATCGGTGAAAGCCGGGCGGTTGCCTTTGCGGGTATCGGCATACAGGGTGAACTGCGAGACGACGATTGCCGCGCCTTTCACATCCAGCACCGATAGGTTCATCTTGCCCTGGCTGTCCTCGAAGATGCGCAGCAGGGCGATTTTTCGCGCCAGAGCGCGGGCGTTTTCTTCGCCATCGTTCGGGCCAATCCCCAACAAAATCACCAACCCGCGCCCGATCTCGGCGATGCGCCGCCCCTCGACCGTGACGCTGCCCCTCGACACCCGCTGAATGACAGCTTTCAAGATGACCCCCTGATATCAAACGCCTGCGCCTTCCCTGTGTATTCGGCCATGCTTCACCTCTGCGCTTAATTATACATTTCCGCGCCCCCCTGATCTGATTTTCTTTCCACGCAGGCCCAGTCAAAATCAACTCTTTTTAGCTGGTTATCATATTCTATTCAGATTATTAATATACGATATATCAGTTTGTGTTCGCTTGATAAGCGAACGATGCCAGGGTGTTTTTTTTCGACGGCTTCACCGCCGGAAAAACACACCCGAACCATCAAAAAAGAATGCAGACCTCAGGATGGGAAAAACTATGGCAGGCGGCCCAAAACGTTTGATGAAAAAGTTGTTCTCTGCTGTCTTTATGTTCAGACAGCTTTTTTTTGTCTTTTGTATGATGCTGGTCATGCAGCCCACCTCGCTCATTTTTGCGCAGCAAGCGCCCAGCCAGCCGCAGGCAGTCTCTGCTTCTTCTTCCTGCCAGTGGACCTATTATCCCATCAGCGGGGGTAAGCTCCAGCCCGAACAGCTTCTTTATAACGATCCCGATAATACCCCGGTCGAGAACTTGAGCCTGGGCAGCATGTTTAAAGGGAAATCGACCCATCTGGCCTCCACCGGTTCAACGGATTTTAACGGTGACAACAAGACCGACGTCTTCCGCACCCTCCCGCGGCCCGATGGCAACCTGCAGTGGCAGTACTCCAGCGGCGGGACGGGTGCCTGGCAGAACCTGGCTTACGCTACCAGTTTATTACCGACCTCACTGCTGCAGTTTGGCGATTTCAACAGCGACCACAACACGGATGTTTTTGCCAACGTGTACAATAATGGTTCGTTGAATTACCAGTGGTTGTATTCCTCGGGCGGGACGGGCAGCTTCATCACCCTTAACTCGACCAGTTTCCCCCCGGCCCGCCTGGCTCTCGGGGATTTCAACGGTGACGGGGTGACCGACGTTTTCACCGCCACAGCAAGCTCTAATACATACCAATGGGCTTACTCTCCCGGCGGCACCGGCAGCCTGACCAACCTGGCGTATTCCAGCGTCGATCCCTCTTTGCTGCGCTTTGGGGATTTTAACGGGGATGGCATTACCGACGTATTTGCCGGCATCCAGCAGCTGGATGGTTCCACCCAATGGGTGTATTCCAGCGGGGGCGCCGCCAGCTTTACCAATCTGATTACGACCACCGTCCCTTATTCTGAACTGCAGTTTGGCGACTTTAACGGGGACGGCACAACCGATGTCCTGGCAGCCGATCCTCAGAGCGATGGCAGCCTGAATGTGGTTTACTGGCCGGGTGGGCTCGGCGCCGGCCTCAGCCTGGGCCATATTCCCGCGCCGGCCCCTGCGCTGCGCGTCGGGGATTTCAATGGGGACGGCATTTCTGACCTGATGGCCCTGCGCTGCGGCATGGCGGGGCCGCTGGCTTCCGCCCCCCTTGAAACTTTGGCAACCTCAGGCTATAACACTTTTCAATATTCCCTGGCCGGCGACGTCAACGGGGATGGCCTGGAAGATGTGCTTCTCGTTTCCACCTGCCAGACCCCGAGCTCATTTGGAACTTGCGCCACTCATCATCTGCAAGTCGGCGCGGCGCTGGGCGCGCCTGGTCATACCTATACCCTGGTGGCGCCGCAGCAGTTGGGCGATAATACCCTGGATTTTACCTATTATAAATTCCTGACCGGTGATTTTAACGGCGATGGCAAAACGGATCTGGCGCTGGTCTATCCCGATCCGACCAGCCTGACGATCTATATCGCTCAATCCAACGGAAACGGCAGTTTTACCCTGGAATCTCCACAGACCTTCACCGGGGAGGCCTGGAACAATTTCAACCCGCTCGCCGGCGATTTTAATGGCGACGGCAAAACCGACCTGGGATTTACCACAGTGTGTAATTTTGCGACCACCAGTTGTTCGGTTGGGGATAATAACAGTCTCTATGTCGCTACATCCAGCGGCGGTGTCTTTACTATGGGCGCCCGCCAGAACCTGTCTGCATCCGGTTGGACCGATTATATGGTCTTTGCCGGTGATTTAAACAGCGACGGCAAAACCGACCTGGTTTTCAATTCTACCTGCCAGAAAACCAATTTTATCGATTCTTCCTGCACGATTGGTGATGCGAACCTGGTCTACACTGCGCTCAACAACGGTCTGGGCAGTTTTTCTTTGAGCAGCCTGCAAACCTACGGCGCTTCAGGTTGGTCCGATTATCCTAATTCCATAGACCTGGTTGGGGATATGAATGGCGATGGGCGTTCCGACCTGGTCTGGACTTCTCACTATCAATCCGGGCCACAAACGCACAACCAGCTGGTGGTGGTGGGTTTGGCCAATCTTAATGGAACTTTCCAGCTAGGATCAGTGCAAAACTTTGGCAGCGCCTGGAGCGGAGGCCTTTCCCTGGCAGACCTCAACCACGACGGCAAGGCCGATCTGGTCTGGAATAATGCTCCCTATAATAACACTGATGTGGATACGTATGCCGCCGCTACGTCCAATGGCAACGGCTCTTTCACCAGCCTGGGGTCAGGCGCGGTTTTCACTGGGGAGGGGTATTTCCAGCTTTTAGCAACCCAGGGGAGTGGAAAGATCGCTGCCGGCCTGACGCTTATTTCTACCCGCCAGGATGCAATCAGCAATGCATTATTTGTTGAGGATCTTTCCTTACTGGATAAGAAGATTTACGTGCCGATGATCAGAAAATAAGGACCTGCTCGTAAAATAATTCTAGGGATGTTTTTTTTGCCCCACGAAGTGGGGCAAAAAAAACATCCCAAAGATATTTATCGGATAGATACAAAATCAGGAAGGCAGACCGATGGCGTCACGCACTTCGACCATAGTTTGTTCGGCGATGGTGCGCGCGCGTTTGGCTCCGTCGCGCAGAATATCCCACACGCGGTCCGGATCCTGGTCGAGCTCGGCGCGACGGCTGCGGAAGGGTTCCAGGTGCGCATTCAGGTTGGCTGCCATGCGCTTCTTGCAATCCACGCAGCCGATGCCGGCCCGGCGGCATTCCACGTTGATCATCGCCACTTCTTCCTCCGGGGAAAAGATCTTATGGAAGGAAAACACGTTGCACACGTCCGGGTCGCCCGGGTCGGTGCGGCGGATGCGCTGGGGGTCGGTCACCATGCTCATCACCCGCTTCTGCGTTTCCGCAGGTGTGGCAGCCAGTTCGATATGGTTATCCAGGCTTTTCCCCATCTTCTGCACGCCATCGATGCCAATCACCTTGGGTACCTCGGTGACCTTCATCGCGGGCTCGATCAGGCAGTTAGTCTGGTAGCGGAAATTAAATGAGCGCACCGTCTCGCGGGCAAATTCCAGGTGGGGCGCCTGGTCCAGCCCCACCGGCACGATATCTGATTTATACAGCACGATATCGGCAGTCATCAGCACCGGATATCCGACCAGGCCATAATTAATATTGTGTGGCTGCTGGCGGACCTTTTCTTTAAAAGTTGGCAGGTCGGTCAGCTTGCCCATGGGAGTGACCATCGAAAGGATGGTGTGCAGCTCAGTCACCTGGGGCACGTTGGACTGGATAAACATGATCGAATCTTCCGGTCGGATCCCGGCGGCTAACCAGTCGAGCGCCATCTCGTAGGTATTTTGCTTGAGGTCCTGAGTGCTTTCAACGGTGGTCAGGGCGTGCAGGTCGACGATGCAGTACACGCACTCATAATCTTCCTGCAGGGCAACATAATTTTTAATCGCGCCCAAATAATTGCCAAGGTGCTGGCGGCCCGTGGGGCGGGCGCCGGAAAAAACGCGGCCTTTCTTCATATAATTATCTGCCTGTCTTTCAAGATTTTCTCAGCCCGGTGGTTGGATAGGTAATCCCAATCCTGCGGGCTTGGAAATGATTAGCGGTTTGCACTGATAAATTCACCAACCAGGCGGGCCACCTCGCCTTTTTCGGTATGGCGCCCGGTCTTCTTTTTCGAATAGAGCAGTCTGTCGTTTACCATGATTTCAAACCGCCCGCCATCGGAAGGGATCAGGGTGATAGTCTCGATCTCTGGTTCGAACTGGTGGAGAAGTTCAGCCGCCAGACTGGCGGCTCGGTCGGTATAGTGTCAGACCGCACAGTATTCGATCGAAATTTTCATCAGCATCGTGCATCTCCTGGGTTGGAATAGACATTCATTATATCAAAATACTAAAAGGGTTCAAAAATAGTACTTGACTTTTTCACTGATGATTACTATACTGAAACAGAGTTGAATAATAAGAAACATAGTTTAAGGCCGCGATAATCAGCAATTCTTATTGGTAGTTTATCGATGGCAATAGAAATTCCCAATTAGCAATATTAATACGCAAGCTTCCGCAACCGCTGGAAATAACCAGTAGGTTTGCTATTATTTCCTCTCAGGGAGCTATATGGAAATCGGTGACCGTATCCGTAAGATCCGAATGCAGCAAAATCGGACCATCCAGGAAGTGGCAGACGCCTGCGGCTGCTCGAAAGCTATGCTCTCGAAGGTTGAAAACAGCAAGGTTATTCCGGCAGTCGCCACATTGTCCAAAATTGCCCAGGCACTGGGGGTGAAAGTATCTGTGCTGATGGAAGAAGGCACCAACGGCGATGCGGCCTACACTCCGAACATGCTGGACCGTCCCGAAGCTTTTGTTGCCACCAGCAAAGGATACAGCATTTTTGCCGTCGCTCCCCATGTCGTCAATAAGAAGATGCAGCCGTTATTGATCCGGGCCTGCAAAGGCCAGGTGAAAGCCCATACTGTACACCATGAGGGCGAAGAATTGATTTATGTCCTGGAGGGTGAGCTTAAGCTGCACATCGGAAATATCGAATACCTGCTCAAACCCGGCGAGAGCGTTTATTTTGACTCGATTAATGCTCATGGGATTTTACCGGTTACCCCCGTTACATACTATATGGATATTTTTGTGGAATGAATTTTCCCCCACGAATAGGAGGTGAAATACAAAGATCGTTGTCCCCCTGTCCCCGACGATTGTTTGACCACAAACACTCACCTGTATCTCAAATTGTTTGATTCCTGAGGAGAATAAGAACCATGCAATCCAAAAGAATGTCCCGTCGTGAATTTTTTCGCCTGTCCAGTCTGATCGGCGCAGGCGCTGCGCTTGCAGCTTGCGCGCCAGCCACGACCGCCCCCGTTGCAACCCAGGCACCCGCTGCGACATCTGCCCCTGCTGCCACGTCAGCCCCTGCCGCTACATCCGCCCCCGCTGCCACGTCAGCTCCGGCTCCGACGCTGGCCCCAACCGCAAAATTTGGCGAAGCCCCAAAATTAGCCGATATGGTCAAGGCTGGCAGCCTGCCAGCGGTTGACCAGCGCCTGCCGTCTGAACCCAAGGTGCTCAAGCCCTTTGATGAGGTTGGCAAGTATGGCGGTACCCAGCGCGGCCCGGCCTACGGCCCCAAGATTGGCCAGCTGGATACGGAAGCCCTGCGCCGCCAGCCCCTGCTAAATTGGGAAACCGATTTGAAGACCATCAGCCCCAACATTCTCAGCAGCTACAAGGCATCGGAAGATTTCAAAACCTGGACGATCACCTTGCGCAAGGGCTTGAAGTATTCGGATGGCACCCCATTACTCGCCGACGATTTCATGTTCTGGTATGAGGACATCTTGCAGAATACGGAGGTCACCCCTTCCATCCCCGTCATTTGGAAAGTGGGCGGTGATTTGATGAAGATGACCAAGGTTGACGACCTCAATCTCCAGATAGTGTTTTCAGGGCCAAACCCGAACTTCGATCTGACCATGGTGCGCAGCTACGAAAACAACTCAATGTTTGCCCCCAAGCATTATTTGAGCAATTGGCACACGAAGTACAACACAAAGGCCAATGATGTCGCCAAAACTGAGCAGTTTGAGAGCTGGGGCCAGGCGTTCCTATACCATGTTGACCGTTCGCAGGCCGCGGCCGATCCCGCGCTGCCAGAAACCGGCCCCTGGACCTTGACCAAGATCGACGACCTCGGCAACAAGTATTTTGATCGCAACCCCTATTATTGGGCGGTTGATACGTCCGGCAACCAGCTGCCGTACATTGATTCCCAGCTTGCCCTTCAGGTGAAAGATAAAGACGTCCGCAACCTCAAGCTCATCTCTCAGGAACTCGACAACGCTGGCGAAAACCCACTGCCTCTGTCCGATTTCACCCTGTATAAAGAGAACGAGGCTAAAGGCAATTACCGGGTCTTCCTGTTCGACAATACCCGCGGTGGGGATGTAGGTCTGGCCCTCAATATGACCCATGCCGACCCCGTCTTGCGCAAGATCTACAGCGATGTCAAGTTCCGCCAGGCGCTTTCGATGGCGATCGACCGCAAGCAAATCAATGACGTGCGCGCCTTTGGCAAAGGCTTGATCCGCCAGGCGACTATCCCGCCGTCAGTTTCATTCTATGAATCCTGGATGGGCGACTACTACATCGAGTTCAACACGGATAAGTCCAATGCCCTCCTGGATGAAGTTGGGCTCAAATGGGACGCGGATAAAAAGACTCGCATGCGGCCGGACGGCAAACCCCTGGAAATCGTGATGGAGACCTGGGAAGAATTTGCACCCTTTGCCGAGCTGGTCGCCGAAATGTGGACCAAGGTCGGTGTCAAAACTACCATGAAGCAGGAAGAACGCAGCCTGTGGGACCAGCGCCAGCAGGCCAATGAACTGGATGCGTCCGCCGATCCGTACAACTCGGTCGCCGAACCCGTGCTCCGCTCTAACGGCATGAGCCGCCTGCGCCCCGGCGGCGACACCCAGATGATGCTCTGGAAACAGTGGTTTGGCAGTGACGGCAAGCAAGGCGAGGAGCCCCCGCAGGAATATAAAGACCTGTACGCGCTCTGCGATCAATTCGCTGTCGCTAAACCCGGATCGCCGGAATACATGGACCTTGGCAAGAAGATCGCCACCCAATACACCCAATCCCTGGTGCGCTTCGGCGCTTACCTGGGACCGCGCGTGATCATCTTCACCAACAAACTGGGCAATGTCCCGCTGAAAGGGACCTTCGCCAATGACTACGGCTTCTGGGATCCCTACCGGGGTGACCAGTGGTATTTCAAAGCCTAAGTTGCTGTTCCTCTGACGGCTTAAAGGCTTGTATCGCAGATTCTGAGATAAGCCGTCCTTAATGGTAGCGCAGGATTCCTGGCGACATTTTTCACCAGGAATCCTGCGCCGGTAAGCTCACTGCCGCCGGACCCACTGCTTCACCAACACTTCGCTGCCGTTCTGACGGTTTGCCTTGATAGAGGAAGGTGCTCATGAGATCCTATCTCCTCCGCCGTTTTCTTTACATGGTGGTTCTCCTTTTTTCTGTTTCGATATTTTCGTTTTTCCTCATTCAACTTCCCCCTGGCGATTATCTGACCTCATATATTGCCCGCTTGCGCGATACGCGCGGCACAGAAATCGACCAGGCTGAGATTGACGGCTTGAGGATGCAGTACGGCCTTGACCAGCCGATGTATGCCCAGTACGTGAAGTGGGTTAGTAATATGCTTCATGGAGATTTTGGCAGATCGTTTGCCTGGAATATGCCGGTGGTTACCATGATCAATGAAAGGCTGGGGATAACCATCTTCACCTCCCTGCTCACCCTGATCGTCACCTACGCGCTCGCCATTCCGATTGGAATTTATTCCGCGACCCACCAATATTCCTTTCTGGATTACATTTTTACCGGGGTTGGTTTCGCGGGTTTAGCCATGCCAAGCTTCTTTCTGGCATTGGTTATCATGTATTACCTGACAAAATATACCGGGCTAAACGTGGGGGGATTGTATTCGCAGCAGTATATGGACCAGCCGATGACCTGGGCGAAATTCGGCGACATGCTCGAGCACATCCCAGTGCTGGTGCTCGCAGTGGGTCTGGCAGGCACCGCCAGCCTGATCCGTATCATCCGCAGCGGTGTCCTGGACGAATTGAAGAAGAACTATGTGACCTCTGCCCGTTCTAAAGGCCTAAAAGAAGGAACGCTGCTTTTCAAATACCCGGTGCGCATGGCTATGAACCCGGTAATATCAACCATCGGTTGGATTCTGCCTAATATTGTTTCAGGGGCAACAGTCACGGCGATCGCCATGAATATTCCCACCATTGGCTCGCTGCTGTATGAATCCCTGCTGGCTCAGGATACCTATGTCGCGGGAGCGTCCATCATGCTGTTATCATTTTTGACCGTGGTGGGCATGTTCCTTTCCGACATCCTGCTGGTCTTCGTGGATCCGCGCATCCGTTACACCTGATCGTCGTCTTTCAGAATGAGCTTCACCCCTTACCGGAAGAACCCACCAGAGGCATTCAATGGCAGTCACAACACTCGATAAAGTTAAAAGCCGGAACAGCCAGGAAGATATTTTTATCGCCACCCAGTGGACATTAATGTGGCGAAAGTTTCGCAAGCATAAATTGGCGATGTTCGGGACCGCGATCGTGTTCCTGTTCTACCTGCTCGCGATTTTTAGCGAATTTTTTGCTACCCAGGATCCGTTAAAGCGGGATACGGATTTTATCCATGTTCCGCCCCAAACCGTGCATTGGATCGGGGCGAACGGCTTTGGCCCGTATGTCAATGGGATGAAGCTTACCGAAGATCCGGTCACCTGGGCCAAATCGTACGCAGAAGACCCATCGGTTCAGCTCCCGATCAAATTTTTTACCAAAGGTGATCCTTACCAGATGTGGGGCATCATCAATGGAGATATTCACTTTTTTGGCACCACAGAAGGGCATCTCTATTTGCTGGGCACCGATGAATCTGGGCGGGATATGTTCTCGCGGGTGATTTATGGCATCCGCATCTCAATGTCGATCGGCCTGCTGGGGGTGGCGTTTACCTTTATCCTGGGCAGTGTTTTAGGGGCCATTTCGGGGTTTTACGGCGGTGCGGTGGATTTCATTATCCAGCGCATCATCGAGTTTATTCTCTCGATGCCTGCCATCCCCCTGTGGATGACGCTCTCGGCTGCCCTGCCCAAAGAATGGCCGTCCACCCAGGTCTATTTTATGATTTCGATCATCCTTTCCCTGATCGGGTGGTGCGGGTTGGCGCGGGTCGTGCGCGGCAAGATGTTGGAACTGCGCGAAGAGGATTATATCAATGCCGCCAAACTCGCCGGCGCTTCGGATATGCACGTGATCTTTGACCATATGCTGCCTGGATTTATCAGCTACCTGATCGTCAGCCTGACCCTTTCCATCCCCAGTATGATCCTGGCGGAAACCTCGCTGAGCTTCCTGGGGATTGGACTGCGCCCACCTGCCATCAGCCTCGGCGTGCTGCTGCAGCAGGCGCAAAACGTACGTACGATTGCCCTACAGCCCTGGTTGATGTTCCCGGGCCTGATCATTTTTGTTATCGTCCTGGCGTTCAACTTCATGGGCGATGGACTCCGCGATGCTGCGGACCCCTATAAATAATCCGCGAAAAGGAGCCCACACATTGGACAGTTCGTTGATCTTAAGCGTTCGCAACCTGAAGACCTATTTCAAGCTGGATGAAGGTATCTTGAAAGCGGTGGATGGTGTCGATTTTGATATTAAACGGCGAAAAACTCTGGGGATTATTGGTGAAAGTGGCTGCGGCAAGAGTGTGACGGCTTTTTCGATCATGCGCACCGTCACTCACCCGGGAAAAATTGTTGCCGGAACGATGGAATTTGAGCTCGCCAATAATGAAATCGTGGATCTCGCCCAATTGGACTCTTCCAGCAGCCGCATGCGTTCCATCCGTGGCAAAGAAATTTCGATGATTTTCCAGGAACCGATCACCAGCCTTTCGCCTGTACATACGATAGGCGATCAAATCATGGAAATGATTCTGCTGCACCGCACCAAGAACAAAAAAGAGGCTAAAGAAATCGCGATCGAGATGTTGAACAAGGTCGGTCTGGCGAACCCGCAGCACGCATTTGGCGAGTATCCGCACATGTTGTCCGGTGGAATGTGCCAGCGGGCGATGATCGCTCAGGCGCTCTCCTGCAACCCTTCGTTGTTGATCGCCGATGAACCAACCACGGCCCTGGATGTGACTGTTCAGGCTCAAATTCTGGACCTGATTGCCCAACTGCAGGCCGAATTCGGCATGTCGGTGATGTATATTACCCACGACCTGGGCGTGATCGCCGAAATTGCCAACCATGTAGCGGTTATGTACCTCGGGCGGATTGTGGAAATGGCCGACACGCACACGATCTTTAAACAGCCGCTGCACCCCTATACCCAGCGGCTGCTAAAGGCCATTCCCAATCTCACTTCGCGCCACAGTGTGCGGCTTGAAAATATTGCCGGTAATGTGCCTGTGCCGCTCGATCCGCCGGCAGAATGCGGCTTTTATTCGCGCTGTATCCTGGCGAAAGATGGCTTGTGCAATGCAAGCATACCGCCCCTGGTTGAAATTGCACCGGGGCACCATGTGCGCTGTTTTCTGGTCGCGGACGGAAAGGGAGGGGCATAGACCTCATGGAAATCTCAACCAATCCCCAACCTTTGGTAAAGGTAACCAACCTGCAAAAGTTCTTCCCGATCGAGCGCGGTTTTTTTCACACGGTGGTCGGACACGTCAAGGCAGTCGATGATGTCAGCATGACTATCCACCGCAACGAAACGGTCGGACTGGTGGGTGAATCAGGCAGCGGAAAGACCACCCTGGGGCGCTGTATTCTGCGTGCTGTTGAACCGACCAGCGGCAAGGTCGAGTATTATCCGGAAAACGGCGAGGCGGTGGATGTTCTCGCGTTGAATAAACGCGACCTTAACCTGCTGCGCCGCCATATGCAGATGATCTTCCAGAATCCTTATTCGTCCCTGGACCCGCGCAAAACCGTGCTGCAAATTGTCGGCGAACCGCTCATGCTGCACAAGATCGCGCACGGCGATGAACTGGTGGAACGGGTTAAGAAGCTAATGGATATGGTCGGGTTAGAGATCAAGCACATGAACCGCTATCCGCACGCCTTCAGCGGCGGGCAGCGCCAGCGCATCGGTGTGGCCCGAGCCCTGGCGCTAAATCCGGAATTCATCGTTGCGGATGAACCGGTATCGGCGCTGGATGTCTCCATCCAGGCTCAAATTTTAAATTTGTTGGCCGATCTCAAACAGGAGTTGCAGCTCTCTTTCTTGTTTATCTCTCACGGTTTGAGTGTGGTCAAGCACATATCTGACCGGGTCGCGGTCATGTACGTCGGCAAGCTGGTCGAAAAGGCCGATGTGGTCGAATTATTCTCTCATCCGCTGCACCCCTATACCGAGTCTCTGCTCTCTGCCATCCCCAAACCCGACCCGGATATTAAAATGAAACGTATCATTCTTCAGGGGGATGTGGCCAGCCCGGCTAACCCGCCTAGCGGGTGTTATTTCCATCCGCGCTGTCGGTATGCCACGGAGATATGTAAAAAAGAGACACCCGTCCTGCGCGAGCTTGAACCGCAGCATTTTGTCTCCTGCCACCGGGCGGGTGAATTAGACCTGGTCGGCGTTCAGCTGGTGGATTAGACAGGGACACCACAATCCATTTCTGCACTACCTGGATATTTTTCTGGTCTAGGAAGGTCGGGTCGTGCAAATCATTGAAAATCAATCAGGAGCGAGGGATGTCTGAGCCAAAAGTTGCTATTACTATTGATGCCGCAAAACGCCTGGGGGAATTTCCCCACAGCTGGAATTACATCGGCTACGACGAGCCCAATTACACCTATACCCCGGAAGGGGAAGAGCTGCTGGCCAAGTTCGGCGCCATCCAGGAAAAACCCTATTTTGTACGCGTGCACCATCTACTGTGCACGGGCAACTGCCACGCGTCGTATAAATGGGGTTCGACCAATGTCTATCTGGAAGACGAGGAAGGCAATCCGATCTATGACTGGACGATCATTGACCTGATCTTCGATACGATCCTCAAACACAATCTGAAACCATTTGTCGAGCTGGGTTTCATGCCCCAGGATCTTGCCGACCCAAAATTCTACGATATCGGAAAAGATGTGCGCCGCATGCAGGAATACAAGGCCTACGGTTGGGCCTGCCCACCCAAAGACTACCAGAAATGGTATGACCTGATTTACGCCATTGTCGTCCACTGCCTGCAGCGCTACGGCGAAAGCGAGGTATTGGGCTGGTATTGGGAGTTGTGGAACGAGCCGGACGGCATGTATTGGAAAGGGACGATCGATGAGTTCAATAAGCTCTATGATTACACCGCCGCCGCGGTCAAGGCGGCTCATCCCCAGGCCCGCGCTGGCGGACCGGCGACCACCGGCCCAGGTCGCGGCCGCAACGCCGACCATTTTCTCGATCGCTTCCTGGAACACTGCGTTCATGAGACCAATAACCTGACCGGAAAAACCGGCGCCCCGCTGGATTATGTCAGTTTTCACGTCAAGGGCGGCGGCTACCGGGCCGATCCAAAAAATAAGCCGGTCGATCCCCCTTCTACCCAATGGCTCATGCAGCAGGTTGCGACCGGGTATGAGATCATCTCTCGCTACCCCGGCTTAAACCAGTTGGAATGCGTGCTCTCCGAAGCCGACCCCGATGGTTGGGCTGCGGGCGGCGCCTGGGATAACAAGGCCTTGAATTTCCGCAATACCCAGTACTACGCCAGCTATGTGGCCTGCACGTTTGATAAAGTGATCCGCTTTGGGCAGGAAAAAAAGTGGGATGTTCGCCCGCTGACCTGGGCCTTTCTGTTCGTCGCCGAGCGCTGCTTTGAAGGGACGCGCGCCTTCTCCACCCAGGGCATCGATAAAGCGGTCTTCAATCTCTTTAAAATGTATGCCAAAATGGGCACCCAACAGGTCGAATTGACCAGCAGCGGCGCCCAGGATTCACAGGCCTATCCCGATCGTTGGGGTTACGGCGCGCCCCCGGATGTGTCTGGTTTTGCCACCCTGACCGGGGAGAAAAGCCTGGAGGTGCTGGTTTATAACCACCATGATGATTGGAACCGGACGGGTGACACCCAGGTTGATATTGATTTGGTAAATCTGCCCTTCCAGGGCAAGAAACTGACGCTCAAGCATTACCGCATCGATGCCGCCCACAGCAATGCCTATTCCGAATGGGTGCGGCAGGGCCAGCCGATGTACCCGGCGGGCGGCCAATACGCTGCCATTAAAGCGCGCGATGGCCTGGAGATGGTGTCTGCCCCACAATCGCTGGTGGTAGATGATAGCCACGCAAAGCTGGTGATCACGCTGCCCGTTCACAGCGTTTCATTACTGGTTGTGGAGGGTTAAGGGCAGAGGCGATAGTCTGCAAAATTCAAACAGCATTCAAAATGTTGAGAATACTCGAACTATATTTGTTGTTTGGTGATGAACCATCAAGGAGAAAGCAATGTCAGATCAGAAAGTTAAAGTAACCGTGGATGCGGGCAATTGGTTGGGGGAACTGCCCCGCATCTGGAATTATATTGGGTACGATGAGCCCAATTATACCTATGTGCCTGAAGGGAAAGAGCTGTTGGCCAAGTTTGGGGCGATGGCCGAAAAGCCTTATTATGTCCGGGTGCATCATTTATTCTGCACCGGCAACTGCCACGGCTTTTACAAATGGGGCTCAACCAATGCTTACCTGGAAGATGAAGCCGGCAGCCCAGTCTATGACTGGACTTTCGTGGATAAGATCTTCGACGCGATCCTCGAGACCAAAAACAAGCCGTTTGTAGAACTGGGTTTCATGCCGCGCGACCTGATCGATCCCGCCCATTACGATCCGACCCAGGATGATTGGCAGATGTCGGGTTACCGCCGCCTGGGCTGGAACTGCCCGCCCAAGGATTACCAGAAGTGGCACG
This sequence comes from uncultured Chloroflexia bacterium, assembly GCA_963743005.1. Lineage (GTDB taxonomy): Bacteria > Chloroflexota > Anaerolineae > Anaerolineales > Anaerolineaceae > CAVUNY01. The sequence continues at coordinate 111,723 of CAVUNY010000006.1, forward strand.
ACCTGGTTCAGCATACGGTGGCCCACTGCTTCGAGCGCTACGGAGAAGCCGAAGTGCTCACCTGGTATTGGGAGCTGTGGAACGAACCGGATATCTTTTATTGGCAGGGCACGCTGGAAGAGTTTGAAAAACTGTATGATTACACCGCGGCGGCGGTCAAGGCGGCCCATCCCCAGGCGCGGGTGGGCGGCCCATCGGTGACCAACCCGGTCTACGGGCATAAATCAGCGGAATACCTGGATAAATTTCTGGCGCATACTTCCTCGGGCACCAATTATTGCACCGGTCAGACCGGCACCCCCCTGGATTTCATCACTTTCCACGTCAAAGGCGGCGGTTACGCCGCGGACCCGCGCCACAAGCGTAAGGATCCCCCTTCAGTTAAATTCCTGTTTGGCAGTACCAAAACCGGGTACGAAATTATCTCCAAATACCCCGCTTACAAGGATCTGGAGTGCGTGCTGTCGGAATGCGATCCGGATGGCTGGGCCGCCGGCGGCGCCTGGGACAATATCAACCTCAATTTCCGCAATACCGAATATTATGCCAGTTACGTGGCCTGTTCTTTCGACAAGCTGCTGAAATTTGGCCTGGAAAACCATTGGGATCTCAAGGCGTTGAGCTGGGCTTTTATGTTTGTGGCCGAGCGCTGTTTTGAGGGCACCCGCTCCTTTTCTACCCAGGGGATCGATAAAGCGGTCTTCAATCTCTTTAAAATGTATGCCAGGCTGGGAGACAAACAGGTCTCACTGGTCAGCAGCGGCGCAAAAGATACCCTCAACTATGCCGATCAGTTTGGGCGCGGGGTCGGGCCGGATATCGACGGCGTGGCGGCCCTCTCGGGCAATAAAAGCCTGACCGTGCTGATTTACAATCACCACGATGATTGGGATCTGAACGGCGACAGTCCGGTGGAGTTGGAAGTGGCCAACCTGCCGTTTGAAGCCGGCAGCTACCGGGTAGAGCACTACCGCGTGGACGCGGACCACAGCAACCCCTATCCGGAATGGATCCGACAGGGCAAGCCGATGTACCCCTCTGCCGGGCAGATGGCGGCGATCAAATCGCGCGACGGCCTGGAACTGCTCGAACCACCTCACACCGTTCAATTATGGGATGGAAAGCTGAAGCTGGAAACCAGTATGCCGGTTCGTTCGATCTCGTTGTTCGTGATCACGCCAGCGGCATAATCGGGCAAATTTTGAGCATTAATATCAGGTTGATTTTCGATGCGATGTAGTTGCATCGAAAATCAACTGAAAAAATAAAAGGAGATCCTTTATGAGCAGGCCAATGAAACAAAAGACCCTGGGCATTATTCACGCCATCCATAAGACCATCAAGGCCATGGAGCCGTTCATTGAAAAATATATCCCCGAGGTAGATGTGATGCACCTGGCGGATGACACCATCCAGCGCGACAATATCGCCGCCGGCGTGGGCGTAATCCCCAAAGTTAATTATTACAAGTTCGCGCAGTATGCCCACAACCTGGAAGAGGCCGGCGTGGATATGATCCTGTTGGCCTGTTCGACCTTTAATTACGCCGCCGAACTGGGCCGCCCGCTGATTAACGTCCCGATTGCCCAGATCGACCGCCCGATGATGGAGAAAGCCGTCAGCCACAGCAAAAAAATCGGCCTTTTGGCCACCCTCTCGACCACCGTGCCTTCCTCCGAACGCCTGCTGCGCATCATCGCTCAGGAAAACGGCAAAGAGATTGAGGTCAAGACCGTGCTGCGCGAAGAAGCCTTCGAGGCCTGGAGCCGCGGCGATATTCAAACCCACAACGCAATGGTGCTGGAAGAGATCGAAAAATTATCCAAAGGGGTCGATTCGATCGTTATGGCGCAGCTATCCATGTCGGCGATGGCCCCTTATTTGAAGGATACCCGGGTTCCGGTTTACAACAGCGGCGACACAGGCTTTGCCCGAGTGAAGGAAATGCTTGAAAAGATCGATTGACGAGGTTGCGATGCGCTTTGGCATTTGTGGGTCGATGGTTGCCAGCCAGCCGGATGGCACCGGAATAGAGGTCGTTGAGCAGGTACGCGAGATGGGCTACGATTATATTGAGCTGTCGCTGGCGCATGTCGCGGCCCTGTCGGACGAGGCGTTTGACTCGGTCCGCAAGCGGCTGCAAGCCTCAGGGTTGGTCTGTGAGGCCTGCAATAATTTCTTCCCGCGCAGCGTGCGGCTGACTGGAGCGGAAGTAAGCTGGCCGGATGTGCGCCAATATACCCGCCTGGCGGTCGACCGGGCCGCTGAGTTGGGCGTGCAGGTGATCGTTTTTGGCAGTTCGGCTGCTAAAAATGTGCCCGAGGGTTACCCAAAGTACCGCGCCTGGCAGCAGATTGTGACCGCCCTGCATATTGCGGCGGATGAAGCCGGCCGGAAAGGCATTGTGATTGCCATCGAGCCCTTGAACCGCCAGGAAAGCAATATTGTCAACAGCGTGGCGGAAGGCCTGGCGCTGATGCAGCGGGTGAAGCGCGTCGAGGTGCAGGTGTTGGCCGATTACTACCACATGGCCCTCGAAAACGAGGATCTATCCATTTTAAGCCTGACCGGGCCGGCCTTGCGCCACGTTCATTTTGCCCGTGTCGAAGGGCGCACCTACCCGCATGCGCTGGAACCCGGCTTTCAGGCATTTTTTGATGCCCTTAAGGCCAATGGTTATACCGGTCGGGTGAGCGTCGAAGGCTTTTCGAACGAATTTCATCGGGATGCAGTGGCCGCGCTGGCAGTAGTCCGGCGTCTGGCGCAGTCAGAATAGGAGCAGAGGATGGCAGCAACGCAGGAACAATTGGCTTATTTAATCGATATGGCAGCCCAGATGCGGCTGCAGATCGTTCGCATGATGGGGCCTAAAAAGGTCCATCACTTTGGCGGTTCGCTTTCCGCGACGGATATCCTGACCGCCCTGTATTTCTATAAAATGAATTACGATCCCCAGAACCCGACCTGGCCGGACCGGGACCGCTTTGTGATGAGCAAAGGTCACTCGGTTCCGGCCCAATACGCGGCCCTGGCGCTGAAAGGGGTGATACCCCTGGCCGAGCTGCCCACGTTGAAACGCATGGGCACGCGCCTCCAGGGCCACCCGGCGATGCACCACACCCCGGGGATCGAAGCCTGCACCGGAATGCTGGGTGAAGGCCTTTCGTTCTCCAACGGGCTGGCGCTGGCTGCCCGCATCCGCGGTCAGGATTACCGGGTGTACTGCCTGATGGGCGATGGCGAGCTGCAGGAAGGGCAGGTCTGGGAAGCCGCGATGACTACTCCTTCTCGTCAGCTTTCCAGCGTGACGGCTATCCTCGACCGCAACCGCTTGAAAAGCCAGGACAATCCCAACACCGCCAAGATAATGGACCCGATGGACCAGCGCTGGCAGTCGTTTGGCTGGGTGACGCGGGAGATCGACGGCCATGATATGGCTCAAATATGTGACGCGCTGGACTGGGCCACCGAACCCCGCACCCAGCCGGCGATGATCATCGCCAACACCGTCAAGGGTAAGGGGGTGTCTTTCTTTGAGGGTCTGGCGAAATTCCACAATTCTCAGATTACCGAGGAAGAGTTTCAGCGAGCGCTGGCCGAACTGAACCCGGTTGTGGTTGAGGAAGGATAAAAGATTATGTCCCCAATGACCGAAACACGTATGGCTTACGGCGAGGCCCTGGCAGAGTTGGGCGAGCGCAACCTGGATGTGGTCGTGCTGGATGCCGATCTGTATAATTCGACCCGCACCGTGCTCTTCCGCGACAAATTTCCCAACCGCTTCTTCGATATGGGCATCTCCGAGGCCGATATGGCCAGCACCGCGGCCGGGTTGGCCGCCGCCGGGATGACCCCTTTCATCAACAGTTTTGCCATCTTTGCCACCAGCATCTGCTACCTGCCGATACGCACCCAGATCGCTTACCCCAACCTGCGGGTGATCGTTGCCGGGTCGAGCGCCGGCCTGACCCAGGGCCCGGACGGCGCCAGCCACCAGTCCCTGGAAGACATTTCTTTGATGCGCGGCCTGCCCAATATGACCGTGATCGTGCCGGCGGATGCCCTCGAAACCCGACAGGCGGTGTTTGCCGCCGCCGAATGCGCGGGGCCGGTTTATCTGCGACTGGGTCGCTATCCCGTGCCCGACCTGAACGCCCCCGATTACCAGTTTAAAATCGGCAAAGCCGTCACCCTGCGCGAGGGTAACCAGGTGACCCTGTTTGCGACCGGTCATATGGTCGCCAAGGCGGTCGAAGCCCATGAAATCCTGGCCCAGGCCGGTATTTCGGCGCGGGTAGTCAATGTCTCAACCATCAAGCCCCTGGACGAAGCCGCCGTACTGCAGTCGGCTCGCGAGACCGGCCTGCTGTTCAGCGTGGAAGAACACAGCATCATCGGCGGCCTGGGCAGCGCCCTGGCCGAATACCTTTCCGGCCAGGCCAATATGCCGCGCCTGGTGCGCCTGGGCGTGCGCGACGAGTTTGGTGAATCGGCGGTGGCCGAAGAGCTGCTCGTGCGCCACCGCCTGACCGGCCCGTTGATCGCCGAAGATGTGCAGAAAGCTTTAAAATAGCTGAACGTTTATTTGGAGGATACTATGTCTAAACCCATCATTGGTTTCATCGGCCTGGGGATCATGGGCCGGCAGATGTCGAAGCACCTGATCAACCTCGGCTACCCCCTGGTTGTGTACGATATTGTCCCGGCCGCGGTCGCGGACATCAAAGCGGCCGGCGCTTCCGTTGCCGGCTCGCCCAGTGAAGTGGCTGCCCAAAGCCAGGTCATCATCACCATGCTGCCCGATTCGCCCGACGTCGAAGCGGTGGCGCTCGGCCCCAAGGGCCTGATCGAGGGCGTTGTGGCCGGAACGATCTACGCAGATATGAGTTCCATCGCCCCTGCCACGGCGGTCAAAGTGGCCAAAGCCCTCTCCGAAAAGGGCGTGCGCTGCCTGGATGCCCCCGTTAGTGGCGGCGAGTCCGGCGCGATCAACGCCGCCCTCTCCATCATGGTCGGCGGCGACGCGGCCGTCTTTGAAGAGATGAAGCCGATCTTTGAGTGCATGGGCAAAACCATCACCCTGTGCGGTGGAAACGGCGCCGGGCAAACCGTCAAGGCCTGCAACCAGATCCAGGTGGCCCTCAATATCCTGGGGATGTCCGAGGCGCTGGTGTTGGGCGCCAAGGCAGGCGTCGATCCGGCCATCATCCACAAGGTTTTGAGCGGCGGTTATGCCCAATCGCGGGTGGCCGATGTGCGCGGCCCGAAGGTCATCACCGGCGACTTCAAGCCCGGTTTCAAGGGCAGGTTCCATTATAAGGACCTGAATATTATTATGAAGACTGCCGCGGAATACGGCGTCTCGCTGCCGGTGACCAGCGTGGTTTATTCGTTGTTCACATCTCTGCTGGCTTCGGGCGGCGGCGAACTGGACCATACTGCGGTGATTACCGTGTTGGAAAAACTTTCCGGGGTAGAAGCGCGTTCCAAACAGTGATTTCCCAGGATGGCAGTGGAGCGGCGTAGCCGCCCAACTGCCATCCTATTAAATTAACGGGCATACGCCTGGACCGGATCGATTTTTCCCTGGGCGGCAGCCTCATCCAATACATCGGTATAGCCCTTTCGCTTGAAAAACAGGGCGGCATAGTTGCGCTGGCGTGGTACGCCATGGAACAGGATCGATTCGGTATTCATTGTTAAGAAACGTTCTGCGATACAATTAAGTCCTATCCCGATCTGGGGATTTTCGGATATTTCAAGAAATTGTGTGACGGAGGAACTTTGATGAAATACGGCGTGTGTGGTTTTCTCACGGCCAAAAATGCGGATGGGACCGAGTTTGACCTGATCCCGGCAGCCAAAGTAGCCGGCTATGACTACCTTGAAATGCCGCTTTCGACCATAGCAGCCCTCAGCGAGGCCGAATTTGGCGAAGTGAAGCAAAAAGTGGTTGAGAGCAAGTTCCCGGTTGAAGCCTGCAACGTGTTCTTTCCGCGCAGCCTGCGCCTGACCGGCCCGGATGTGGATTGGAAGCAGGTCGAAGACTATGTAAAGCTAGCCCTGGGACGCGCCGGGCAGCTGGGCGCCAAAGTGGTGGTCTTTGGCAGCGGCGGTTCGCGCCAGGTGCCCGAGGGTTTCCCGATGGAGCAGGCCTGGCTGCAGCTCGTCCAACTGCTGCGCATGATCGAGCCCATTGCCGCCGAAAACGGGATCGCGGTGGTGATCGAGCCGCTGAACGATAAAGAGACCAACATCATCCATACCGGCGCCGAGGGTTTTGCACTGGCAAAGCTCGTCGACCGGCCGCATATCCGCCTGCTGCTTGATCTGTTCCACATGTCACTGATGAAAGAGGATTTTGGCATCGCGGTTACCGCCAGCGGTTATGTGCGCCACGCCCATTTTGCCAAGCCAGAGGGTCGGGTGTATCCCAGTGAGATAGAAGACGAGTTCAAGGCCTTTTTTGGCGGGCTCAATCGCGGCGGTTATGACGGGCGGGTGAGCGTCGAAGCTGGTTTTTCGACCTTTGCCGTGGACGCGCCGCGGGCGCTCAGCGTGATGAAGCAGGCCAACTGGTAATAAATAACCACGGAGGCACCGAGGTCACGGAGAAATTCTTTATTGCTATTTTTCTCTCTGTGTTCTCTGTGTCTCCGTGGTATATTTCTCCTGGAGGTAAGGAATGACCACGATAGCATTCATTGGGGCAGGCAGCACCGTTTTTGCCAAGAACTTGCTCGGCGATATTCTCAGTTTCCCCGAGCTGGCGGATGCCACCATTCGTTTGATGGATATCGATCCCGTGCGCTTGCATACCACCCAACTGGTAGCCGAGCGCATCGCGCGCGCCCTGGGCGCGCACCCGACGATTGAAACCACCCTCGACCGGCGCACCGCGCTTAAGGGGGTGAACTACGTCATCACCATGTTCCAGATTGGCGGTTACCGCCCGGGCACGGTGATCGATTTTGAGATCCCCAAGAAGTATGGGCTGCGCCAGACCATCGCCGATACCCTGGGGATCGGTGGAATCATGCGCGCCCTGCGCACCATCCCCGTGCTGCTGGACCTGAGCCGGGAGATGGAAGAGCTCTGCCCGGATGCCACCCTGCTCAACTACGTCAACCCGATGGCCATGAATATGTGGGCGGTGAACCGCGCCAGCGGAATTAAGAATGTCGGCCTGTGTCATTCGGTGCAGGGCACCGCCATGCAGATGGCGCATGACATACAGATCCCCGGCGAGGAGGTCAATTATTTGTGCGCCGGGATCAACCACATGGCCTTCTACTTGAAGTTCGAGCGTAAAACGAAAGACGGGGTCGAGGATCTTTACCCGCGCCTGCGCCAGGTGGTATCCGAAGGACGGGTGCCCGATTGGAACCGGGTGCGCTATGAGATGTTCATGCGCCTGGGTTATTTCGTGACCGAATCCAGCGAGCACTTCGCCGAATATACCCCCTGGTTTATCAAACGCGACCGGCCCGACCTGATCGAGAAGTTCAATGTGCCGCTGGATGAGTATATCCGCCGCTGCGAAGTACAGCTGGCCGGGTGGGGAGTCGACCAAAGATGTGGTTGAGAACCCTGATCTGCCCGTGAATACCGACCTCATCCGCCAGAAGCTGCTGGCAGCCGGCGGCACCGAGCATGACGTGCTCTGGTTGAGCCGCATGGCGACCAATTTCGACGAGATTACCCAATCGCACGAATACGGTTCGTATATCATCCACAGCCTGGAGACCGGCATCCCGCGCGTGGTGTACGGCAACGTGGCCAACCATGGCCTGATTGATAACCTGCCGGCGGGCTGTACGGTGGAAGTGCCTGTCCTGGTGGATAAGAGCGGCCTCCAGCCGACCCATATCGGCAGCCTGCCCCCGCAGCTTGCGGCGCTGATCCAGACCAATGTCAACGTCCAGTCGCTGACGGTGGAAGCCACCCTAACCGGCAAGCGGGACTACATCTACCACGCCGCCATGCTCGACCCGCACACCGCTGCTGAGTTGGATCTGGACCAGATCTGGCACATGGTCGACGACCTGATCGAGGCCCACGGCGACATGCTGCCAAAATTCCATTAATAAATGCCGGCCTGACCTGTAATAATCGAGAACCACCATGATGTCAATATAACCCGGATGGTCAGAGAAACCGCAAACTTTTTCTGACCATCTTTTTCGTCAAAATCCGGATGTACAGGGCGGTAAAACGCGGTGAAGAAATTCTCATCCTATTTTCTTCAAGGGCTGCTGCCGATTAATCGGGCTCAAATCCCCGCGGATATTATGGGCGGGGTCACATTGGCCGCTCTGGCGATCCCGGAGGTGATGGGCTATACCCGGATCGCCCACATGCCGGTAGTGACCGGCCTGTATACGATCCTGATCCCGATGATCATTTTCGCGCTGGTTGGTTCCTCACGCCACCTGGTGGTAGGGGCTGATTCGGCGACCGCGGCTATCATGGCGGGGGGTCTGGCCAATCTGGCGGTGGCTGCTTCTCCCCAATATGTCGCGTTTGCCGGGGTACTGGCATTGATGACAGCCGCCCTGCTGATCCTGGCGCGGATGATCCGCCTGGGTTTCCTCGCTGATTTCCTCTCCCACACCGTCCTGATCGGCTTCCTGACCGGGGTTGGCATTCAGGTGGCCGTGAGCGGGCTCTCAGGGATCCTGGGCATCCCCGGAGGCGGGGTTGGGCCCGTCCAGCAGATCATTGCCGATTTTCAACAGCTTGGGCATACGAACTTTTTCGCCCTGGGGATCTCGATTATCGTCATCAGCATTATTGTTGGCACGAATAAGATCAACCCGAATATCCCCGGCGCGCTCGTGGCGGTCCTGGGTGCGATTTTATTCAGCTTCATTTTTAATTTTTCGGGTATGGGCGTGGCCGTGCTGGGAGCCTCCGCAGGCGCGCTGCCCACAATAAGCCTGCCGGAAGTCTCACTGAACCTGAACCTGCTGCGCCAGCTGTTGCCGATTTCGCTCTCGATGTTTATCGTCGTTCTGGCGCAGAGCGCAGCCACCGCCCGCGCTTATGCCATCCGCTATGGCGAGCATCTGAGTGAAAACGCGGACCTGGTCGCTATGGGCCTGGCCAATATCGGGGCCGGCCTTTCCGGGACCTTTGTGGTCAATGGCAGCCCGACCAAGACCCAAATGGTGGATAGCGCCGGCGGGCGCAGCCAGCTTGCGCAAATCACCACCGCGGGCATCGTCCTCCTGGTGCTGTTGTTCTTGAAAGATCTCCTCGCTTACCTGCCAGAAGCGGTGCTGGCGGCGGTGGTTTTTTTGATCGGTATCGAGTTGATTGATATCAAAGGGATGCGCCGGATTTACTCCGAGCGCCCGTATGAATTCTGGGTCGCTCTGATCACCACTGCGGCTGTCGTATTTATTGGGGTGGTAGAGGGGATCCTGTTAGCGATCCTGTTGTCGCTTCTTATCCACACCCGCCATGGGTATAAACCGAAAAACTCCTTGCTGATGACCAACCCGGAGGGTAATCTGCGCGTGGCCTTGGTCAGCAGCCAGGCTCAAGTCGTGCCGGGTTTGATCGTCTATCGTTTCCACCACAGCCTGTATTATGCCAACGCAGAATTCTTAACCCGGGAAGTGCTGGGGCTGGTTAACGGCGCAGTCCCCCAATTGGCCTGGTTTTGTCTGGATGCCATCGCCGTCGATGATATCGACTTTACCGCGGCGAATACGCTCAAAGAGCTGTTTAAAGTCCTTAAAGAAAAAAACGTGCGCCTGGTATTGGCAGATATCGATAGCCACGTTTCTCTTGAACTGGAGCGCTCGGGACTGATCGACTTGCTGGGGAAGGATGCAATCTTCGAGACTGCGGTGGCCGCTATCGACGCTTATCGATTAATATTCGTTGAATAAGGATTCACTTATTGGGTAAGATGCTCAGCCAGCGCCAAAAACTCGGGCGTTTCGATCTCTTCGGCCCGCCCGCTGTCAAATAATTCCGCCAGGGTGGGGTCGATCGGCAGCCGTCCCCAAACCGGCACCCCGGCTCGTTCGGCGACTTCGTCCACGTGGCTGGGTCCAAAAAGGGAATGCTCCTCGCCGCAGTTCGGGCAGCGGTAGTAGCTCATATTTTCAACCACCCCCAGAATGGGCACCTTGAGTTCCTTGAGCATGTAGATCGCCTTCTTGACCACCATTGCCGCCAGCTCCTGTGGGGTGGTGACCAGCACCACCCCGTTGAGCGGCAGATTCTGTACCACCGCCAGGGCCGCATCCGAGGTGCCCGGCGGCAGGTCGACCAGCAGTGTATCCAGCTTGCCCCAGATTGCCTCGCCCCAGAACTGGCGGATAGTAGCCGAAATCATCGGCCCGCGCCACACTACCGGCAGGTCCTCCTCCGGCAGCAGCAGGTTGGCCGAGACCACCTTGATCCCTTTGGCTGTCACGGCAGGCAGCATGCCCATCTCGCCGGCCCGCAGCCCACCCGAGGGCAGTTTGAACAGGCGCGGGATGCTTGGCCCGGTGATATCCGCGTCCAGGATGCCCACCTTCTGGCCCTTGCGCAGCAAGGCTACTGCCAGGGCGGCGGTGACGGATGACTTTCCCACCCCACCCTTGCCGCTCATCACCGCGATCACCTGTTTGATCTTATTTAATGTATTGAGCTTGGGAAGCTGGGGAGCTTGCGCTTTGCTTAAAGCGACATTGCGCTCAGCATCGGTCATACTGCGGAAGTGGGTATTGACCTCCGCCACGCCCGGCAGGGCTTTGACCGCGGCGCGCGCGCTGGCTGCCATCGAATCACGCAGCGGGCAGCCGGGTGCGGTGAGCGCGATAGTGAAAGATATAGATCCCTCGGGGGCAATCGCCAGGTCGTGGATCATGTTGAGTTCGACCAGGTTGCGCCCCAACTCGGGATCGGTGACTTTGCGTAAAGCGTCGATAACTTCGGTCTGGGTGGGCATACTCTACCTTTATAAGACGGGGATGAACGCTACAATTGTATCATCGAAAACCGCGGGTTAACTCCTTGACAATTCCCCCGCCCTGCGGTATAAATAGAGCGCTTCCTCGGAAGCGGATTGCCCCTGTAGCGCAATTGGACAGAGCGTTTGCTTGCGGAGCAAAAGGTTACAGATTCGAATTCTGTCAGGGGCACACGAACCGTCTTGAAAAGGACGGTTCTTTATTTAAGGTTGCAGATCCCCATGGGGGACGATGTTCGAATTCAGCCCCCTCCGGGGGTACTGCGTAATCAGGGGCACACTATAAAATCTCTCTTCTACTCATAAAAATATGAGGAAATAGAAGGGAGTTTTTATTATGATTCATAAATGAGAGTACAGCTTGCTCAACCATTCAGTGGGGCCGGTTAGATCCCGCTGAATGGTAAACGAAACCGCGAAGTTTAATGAACTTCGAGGCGTACGGTCACGATGTCGTCTACCTCAAGATTTTCTGCTTCTCGGACACTCGCTTTGATGGGCACAATGTAGCAGCCATTTTTGGGAAACAAGGCGGTCTTCCACTCGGTTTTGCCGATGCGGACAGAGGCGGGAATCATTCCCCAGCCATAAGTCACGAACCCTGATATGGCTTTCAGGTCGCCGCTCTGCTGCGCCGGAACGGTAACGAAGTAGAAGGGGGAGGGACCATGCCAGTACCATATTTTGCCGTTGAACTCGATGTTCATGGTGATAGTATATCAAATGCCTGACGGCTTGCATCATGAATTAATCGCTCCCGGGAACGCGATGTCAACTTTTAACTCGGCTGCGTCTGATGCACTGGCACCGGCATATCGAACAATTCCAGAGGCTTGCAGGGCAGGCCGGTTCAGAATGCATTATTTGAATTTCCGATGATGAATATCACGAATTCTTTATGGGTTTGGGGTAACACTCCGGAGATACTTTAATCCGGCTGGATTTCCAAATATTTCTCGACCTCGGCTGCCGTAGGAACAGCGACGCCCCCCGCGGCGGTCACGGAAAGGCCTCCGCAGATATTTCCCAGGCGCAGGCAGCGCTCCAGGGGTTCGCCGCGCAACAGGCCAAAAAGAAAACCGGCGTTGAAGCAGTCCCCGGCGCCGGTGGTATCGACAACTTTTTCTACCGGCAGGCCCGGCGAAAGGAGTATCTGACCTTCCTGGCAGGCGAAAGCCCCCTGTGCGCCGCATTTGACAATGACCAGCGGAACCAGCCGTGAAAGGATGGTTAATGCATCTTCCAGGCTGGCGGCCCCGGTTAGCCGGAGCGCTTCCAACTGGTTGGGCGCAAAAACATCGACGGCGCCGATTGCCGCTCTCACCCCCGGGTTTTCCAGCGTTTCTTCGGTAAACTGGCAGTCCATGTAAATCTTTATTCCTGCCTGACGCGCCGTCGTGAAAATATCCTTGTGGATCTCATCCGGAAATAGATTGGGAAGGTACAGCCACTCCGGCCGCTCCCGCAGCAGGATCGGGCACAGCGGCGGCAGGCTGATCGGGTCCATAAAGCTGATAAAGGACCGGTCCTGCGGAAAAGACAGGGCAACCGTCACCCGCTGCAGGGGAAAGGGGAGAATTTCAAAAAGGCCCGGGTCAATGCCTTCCTCCCGGCAGCGCTCCAGAACATAACGGCTGAAAAAATCGCTGCCGAAATCGCACACCCAGCCGGCGCGCACGCCCAGGCGCTGAAAGGCTAAAGCAGGGTTAAAATTCGCGCCCGGGCGAATTTCCAGGCCATCGCCGTAATATTCCTCGCCCAGGGCCGGCATTTTGGGCAGGCCGGTGAAAATCAGGTCGCAAAAGTAAAGGCCGTAATGGATAACCTGGTAGCGTTGGCTCAATGCCATTCCCCGATGTACTCTCGATGTGCTGTCAGGTATTCGTCCACCAATTTTTGAGCCAGCGAGTAGGATAACACCAGGGGATGGTTCATCAGCGCCATCACTGCCTGCTGGCGGGAGCGGTTTTGAATTGCCTTTACCGTCAACCGTTCGTAGAGTTTGACCATGCCCATCAGCTGCAGTTGGTGGGCCGGAATTTCACCGATGGGCAGGGGGTGGATCCCCGACCCGTCCACCCGGCAGCTCACCTCGACCACATCGTCGTCTGCCATGCCCGAAATCGCGCCCTGATTGGGAACATTGAGCCCCGTGTGGAGCGGCTCGCCTGTTTCCATGGCCTCCATGATGTTCAAAGCCACGCCGGCGTAGCCTTCTTCTTCCTCTTCCTGCGTCCTGGTCATCTTTTCCGGAATCACTGCGGGTATCACCTGGTTTTGGGTGACGGTATAGGGCATATAGCTGGCACTGCGCTGTTCATTAAACTTGTAATAGGCAGCCAATGCCTCCAGAGGATGGGTTTCTGGGTCGATCTTCTTTATCACCTCAAATATCTGCTGGTTGATCTGGCCTACTTTTTCACCCCGGGTATATTCTTCCAGGTTAATTTGGCGCAGGGCTTCTTCGCGATAGTAAAAATAAAACAGGTATTCATTTAAAAACATGTCGATTTCGCGGATCAGTTCTGGTTCGAACAAGCGCAGCATGGTCATCTGGCGAAAATCCGGCTCGTTTAGCAGAGGATGAAGCAGGTCCTTTCCGTCCAGCAGGACCCGCCGGGTCCATGAAAGGTGGTTGAGCCCAAAAACTTCGGCCCGCAGCTGGTTGGGCTTTATATCAAACCAGCGCGCTACGGCATGCTGCGCCATATTGGCGCCGTCGCAGATCCCCACCGCCCGCTTGTATCCGGCCTCAAACAATGCCTGGGTGACCAGCCCGGAAGGATTGGTAAAGTTTAACATCCAGGCGCCCGGGCTGTATTTTTCCAGCAATTCCGCATAATTCAAAATCGCCGGGATACTGCGCAGCGCCATGGCGAACCCGCCTGGCCCGGTGGTCTCCTGGCCCAACACGCCGTTTTGTAAGGCAATCTTTTCGTCCAGGACGCGCCCCGCATCTATCCCCACCCGAATGGTGGTGATGATATAGCGGGCGCCTTCAAGAGCGGCCTGGTTTTGGGTGGTGGTGGTGACCCGCACCTCACTTTCAGCCTGGCTGACCAGCTTCTTGACCAGTGTACCGATCATTTGCAGTTTTTCGGGCTGGATATCCATTAAGCATAATTCTTCCAACTTCAAGCGTTCAGCCCGGCGCAGGATCGAGTTAATTAAGAGCGGTGTGCGAACTCCCCCACCCCCAACGATGGTCAGTTTCATTTTTTATCCTTTTTTCAAAGATCGACGGGTGTAGATGGTGTTAACCAAAAAATAACACATTATTAACCTTTTCGACCAAAGAAATCATGTCCGTAGGTGTAGAATGTTTCATGTTCTTCAAACTAGCGATAATAAGAATTGGATGCTGACTACTGATATATATAAGTATATATCATAATTAAAGCGAGTTAAGACATTAAAAATTGACCAGAGTAAGCTGAGCCGCTGTGTTTTTTCCGGAAAAGTACTTGACTCTGATTAATTACGATATATACTTATATATATCAGCGGTTAATTGACGACAATTTTGATTGATATGTCATCTTATCAACCTCTTCACACTCAATTAAAAGAAGCAATTGTCACCGCGATTTATAGTGGGGTTTATTCACCCGGCACCCGGCTGCCGTCGCAAAGAGAACTTTGCGAAAAGCACAATATGAGCCATATGACTGTCCGGCGGGCAATCAATGAACTGGTGGGGGAAGGGTTCATTACCGCCGTCCCGGGGCGAGGATTATTTGTCAAAGAACCTGTTGCTTATCCACTAGAAAATTTTAAAGGTTTCAATACCCTGACCCGCGAGGGTGGTCAAACTCCCACCAGCCAGGTACTTGAGGCTCACCTCATCCCGGCGGCCGAGGCGCTGGCTCGTGATCTGGAGATCTCGGAAAACAGCGAGGTTGTCCATCTGCACCGCCTGCGGTTTATCGATGGTCGTCCGGTGATGATCCAGCAAAGCTGGCTGCCACATACCCTCTGCCCGGATATTCTGGCCAACGATTTCGCGGACTCGTCTTTGTTTGAGATTTTGTCGATGAAGTATAACGTCCGGGTAGTAGAAGGCCGGCAAACGATCAGCGCCAGACTGGCCACACAGGAAGAATGTCGTCTGCTGCGGCTGTCGAAATTTGGCGTGGTGCTCACAGTGGATGCCCTTGAATATTCGCAGACCCACCGACCGGTCGAGTTTTCTATTTCGGTCTTCAACCCGCAAATCCATCCCCTGCGCCAAACCAACCGGGCGGAATGAAATGGATCAAATAAGCTAGGCAACAGGTTGAAATCGTCATTACGGGAAGTCAAGAATTTGTACACGGAAGGAGGTGGTCCAGGAAAATGTACTTCTGATATCCAACATGCCTTGTTGGCTACCGATTTTTAATCTATTCGTTGATTTCAAGCTCGAACAAGTTTGGAGGAAACAAGATGAAAAGTAGTCGTTTGACCCTGGTTTCACTGATTGTGATATTCGCCCTGGCATTAGGCGCCTGTGCCCCTGCCGCCCCGGCTGCTGGAACCTCAGCACCTGCCAGTACTTCAGCGCCTGCAGCCACTACGGCGCCGGCTCAGGTCACGACCATTAACTTCGTGACCGACTCAGACACGAACATCAGCGACTGGATGTCGAATGTCATCGCACCAGCCTTCCACGCCAAGTTCCCGCAGTACGAATTGAAAGTGACCATTGTGCGTGGAGTTGGAAATGGCGATGCGGATATTGCAGATCGCGCCCTGGCTGCGCTGCAAACCAACGCGGATCCACAGGTCGATATCCTGGAATTCGATGCGCTTTCCAAGCCAGATTTGGTCACCGCCGGCCTGTGGTATACGTTGGATACGACCAGCGTGCCGAATTCCAAGAACCTGCTGGCAGGGTTAAAACATCAGACTTCAGCATGCCCTACCGCGGCTCTCAGGTGCTTCTGGCTTACGACAGCACGAAGGTTAAAGATACGGATGTGCCGAAAACATTCCCCGACTTGCTGACCTGGATTAAGGCCAATCCGGGACAGTTTGTCTACTGCCGGCCCGATAAGGGTGGCTCTGGCGGCAACTTTGTCGTGCGCGCAATCTACCAGGCGACCGGCAACGACCCCTCTATCTTCAAACCCGGTACCCCGGATCCCGCTCTAACCGCTCAATTTACAAAAGCCTGGACGATGCTGCAGGATATTCACACCTCCATTTATGATAATGGCGCTTACCCGGCCGGCAATACACAGTCTATGACCCTCCTGCAAAACGGTTCGGTCAGCATGATCACTGCCTGGTCAGACCAGGCCCTGGTGGCCTTGTCAAAGGGTGTGCTGCCTTCAACAGTCAAGCTGGCCCAGCTCACCGACTTACCTTTCCCCGGCGGTTCCACTCGTCTATCGATCCCCAAAAACGCCAAAAACTTGCAGGGCGCGCTGGCCTTCCTCAATTTCATGTTGAGCAATGATGGTCAGACTTCCGTCATCAAGGATGTCGGCGGTTTCCCGGCGGTAGATTGGAGCACCCTCCCGCAGGATCTGCAAACCCAATATACCAGTGTCATCGCGAAGAGCGTTCCCAACTGGCCCGGCGGCCAGTGGGATGCCATCATGCAAAAAGGGTGGTATGACAACGTAGCCACCAATATCAAGCAAGGATCATAACCGGTTTTACACCAGCAGGGGTGGGCCCTTCCACCCCTGCTGGTGCATAATAAGGTGAGGTAAGTATAAATTATGGCTTCCAGCGCTGTGACGACAAGTCCTCCTGCATCTGCCAGGCCGGCCCGCCGGAAATGGTCCGGCCCCGTCGCTTATCTGCTCGTTGCTCCCCCGGTGCTCATCATGGCCTTTCTCATTTTCTGGCCCGCGATCCAGGCATTAATTGAGACGTTGTTCGTTACAGATAGTGTCACTGGCCACCTGAGTTTTTCGCTCCAAAACTACATTAAGTTTTTCAATGATAGGATCCTGGTGGCGAACCTATGGTTTACCCTTGAGGTTACCTTTGCAACCGTGGCCTTATTGTTCGCCATCGGATTCCCGCTTTCTCTATACCTGCGCTTTTCCAAAAGCCGGATTGCGGCAGGGGTTCAGATGCTGGCCCTTTTTCCGCTCTTCGTACCAGGCGTCATTCTGGCATTCGCCTTGATCCGCTTTCTCGGCTCGCACGGCATGCTGGACACGATGTTAAGTATGGTGAGCACAGCCAGGTACTATACCCCCTATCTGCATCCATCCGGGGTCGTGATCGCTCTGGTGTGGGAAAACATTCCCTTCACCGTACTTGTCCTGACCGCCGGCCTGCGCCAGGTGGAGGATTCGGTGATCGAAAGCGCGCGAGATGTGGGCGCCAATCAATGGCAGGTATTTTCACAAATTATTCTCCCCCTGACCACCCGGGCCGTGGTGATCGTTTTTTGTTTGAATGTAATCGGCGTTTTTGGCTCATTCACCATTCCATACCTCTTAGGTCCGGCCCAGCCCATGATGATGGGCGTCTCGATGCAGCAAACCTTCAATAATTATCAGGACCGCACCG
Organism: uncultured Chloroflexia bacterium; assembly: GCA_963743005.1. Lineage (GTDB taxonomy): Bacteria > Chloroflexota > Anaerolineae > Anaerolineales > Anaerolineaceae > CAVUNY01. The sequence goes on from CAVUNY010000006.1 coordinate 129,208, forward strand.
GTGCATTAACCCAGGCAGTGATCACCTTTGCGTTCTGTGCTTCCGTTGGCCTGCTGTATGTACGGACGGTTACTCGCCCCAAGACGGAGCATGCATAATGGCACAAATTCAAGCTACTCCCCGCAAAAAATCTCAGGCCTTGAAAACGATCCAGCGTGAAGGCCTCGGCCTGATCTTGCTGATCGTGCTTTTCGTGGTCATCATTGGTCCCATGCTCGCTGTGGTTCTGTGGGCATTTACCATTCGCTGGCAGTTTCCATCCCTGATCCCTACCCAATGGGGCTTATCCTATTGGACTGAGACCCTATCTCGGGCGGACATCAAAACAGCCCTTCCACTAAGTATCGGCCTGGCGACCGCCGTCACTTTTATCTCGGCGGTCATCTGCCTGCCCGCGGCGTATGCCTTTGCCCGTATGAATTTCCCCGGGCGGCTGCCGCTCTTGCTCTCATTTTTGGCAACCAATGCCTTTCCCCGCTTCGGACTGTATGTCAGCATCGCAGTCGTTTTCTTTCGCTTGAACCTGATCGGCACCGTCCAGGGGGTGGCGCTGATTCAAATCGTCAATACTTTGCTGCTGATGATCTGGATCCCCACCTCGGCTTTCCAGGGGGTAGACCACGCCCTGGAAGAGGCGGCCATGGACGTTGGCGCGTCGCGCATCCGGGTTTTCATTCAAATCACCCTGCCCCTGGTGCTGCCTGCCCTCAGCGCCGCGATCCTGCTCACCTTTGTGAGCACGTTTTATGAAGCCCAGGGTGCCTTGATCATCGGTATTCCTAACGTCACCACCATGCCTGTTTTGATGTATTCGATTATCAACAGTCAGGTGATCGTCCAATACGGTGCAATCATTTCTTTAATCCTCTGGCTGCCATCTTTACTTCTTTTGATTTTCGCGCAGCGTTTTGTCCGCGGGAACGCCATTTCTGCTGGCTTTGGAGTTTAACCAATGTCGACACTCGAACTTGTGGGTTTAACCAAGCATTTCACCGGTGTGGATGCCGTCAACGATGTGAACATCAGTGTGGGGGATGGGGAGTTTGTCTGCATCCTTGGCCCTTCCGGCTGCGGAAAATCCACCACCCTGCGCATGATCGGCGGGTTTGAAGAGGCCACATCTGGCGACGTAAAGATTGACGGCCAGTCGGTCGTAGATATTCCCCCTAACCATCGCCCGACCGCCATGGTCTTTCAGAAATACACGCTCTGGCCGCATATGCGCGTGTACGACAATGTCGCCTTTGGCCTGCGCCTCCGGCATACCCCCAAGGCAGAACTCGACCGCGAGGTGCTCAGTTCGCTGGAGATGGTGGGTCTCAAGGGCTATGAACGGCGTTACCCGGCCCAGCTTTCCGGCGGAGAACAGCAGCGGGTGGCTCTGGCCCGCGCCCTGGTATTAAAGCCCAAAATCCTGCTCCTGGACGAACCTTTCAGCAACCTGGATGCTTTACTGCGGGTCCGCTTGCGCGAGGAGCTTCACGCCATCCAGCGCCGCATCCAGATCACCGCCATTTTTGTTACCCACGATCAGGAAGAAGCGCTCAGCCTGGCCGACCGGATTGCGGTCATGAATGCCGGTCATCTTGAACAGCTCGACATTCCTTCTCAAATTTACGCCCACCCGCGCACGCTCTTTGTTGCCGATTTCATTGGGGTCATGAATATCTTACCCACGCGCCGCGATGGTAATCTGCTGCGCATCGGTCGTTATTCTCTGCATGCGCCTGCTGTGTTGAATGGCGGCAGTAAATTGAATATTGCCGTCCGCCCCGAAGATCTGTTGGTCGTACAACCCGATCAGGTCACGGACCCCAGTTTATTGTGGCAGGGGACCATTGACCAATCGATCGACCTGGGGCATTACCGCAAGGTACTGGTTGTTGTGCCGGGGCTGTTCCCCGATGAGGCTGCGGATGTTTCTCGGCGAGTGAAGATGTACACTCAAAAATCCTCTGAGGATAAAGAGGGTGACCAGGTCTGGCTCTACCCGGCGCGCTATTTGGTGTACGCGGATAATGCAGAACCTATCGAAGTCTATAATCAACCCTTACGGACATCGAATGAACCCCGCGGCGATAACCAGAACCAATCAATTCTCATACCTGGAGAAAAAGACAACCTCGATTGATTTCTTTTATTGGAAAATTGAATATTATATGGAAACCTTTCGCAGCTCATTTGAGAGAACGTTAACCGCCGGCGACTGCAAGCAAAATATTCCTTTCGAGGTTCAGGTGCCACCCGGCACCACCCACTTCCAGGTCCATTTCAGTTTCACCCCTCAAATGGTGGACCGGATCCGGAATTTACTGACTCTGACCATTTTTGACCCCTCTGGATGGCGTGGAGAAGGCCATCGGGGCGGCAACCGCCAGGAAGTGATGATCGCGCAAGACCAGGCCACCCCCGGCTACCGGACCGGCCCGGTCAGTGCGGGGATATGGCAGGTGGTGGTAAATTCCCACATGATCATGCCTGGCCCGGATTGCCAGATGCAGCTGGCGGTTTCGGGGACCGACGCGCCTGCCGGGGGATCGCCGCCCGCCTGGACGCCCGGTCGCACCGCTGCCCGCGGGCCTGGCTGGTACCGCGGGGATTTGCACGCCCACACCATTCACTCGGATGCAGCCTGGGATGTGCCTGACCTGGTCGCGTTCTCTCGTGCGCAGCACCTCGATTTTGCCATGCTCAGCGATCACAACACCGTTTCCGGGCTGCCTCAGATGGACGCGGCGCGGGCAGATGACCTTTTAACGATAGGTGGTATGGAGCTGACCACTTTTTGGGGGCACGCCCTGGTTCTCGGCCTGCGTGATTGGATCGATTGGCGGGTTTCCCCGGGCGAAAGAATGATGGAAGACATCGAAAATGAGGCCGTTCAACGCGGTGGGCTGTTTATCATCGCGCATCCCAGGGCGGATGGCGACCCGAAATGTACCGGCTGCGACTGGCTCTACCCGCAAATGATGCCTGGTACGGCCCGGGTGGTCGAGGTGTGGAACGAGGATTGGCTTTCGGAAAGCAACAATGAGGATGGATTGAAGCTGGCCTATGCCTGGCTCAACCAGGGCTACCGGCTGGCTTTAACCGCCGGTTCCGATAACCACGGAGGCCATGCGATAAGACGCAAGTTTGGGTTCAACGTCGTGTATGCCGACGATTTGACCGAGCTGGATATTCTTCAGGCTGTTCGGGCCGGGCATCTCTATCTCAGCGCTGGCCCAACCCTGGTGATGGAAGCCACCGCAGGTGGCGTGCGGGTCAGGATGGGTGATTGTCTGAAGACCAGTGCTCACCACCCGGTCAAGTTAAATGTCCGCTGGGACACATGCCCTGCCAATGCGCAGCTGGAATGGATCGTGGATGGGGAAGCCAGGGATTGTTTTTCTGCTCAGCCCGACGGCACGCATACCTGGGAACTCAAGGACGACAATGCTCACTGGAGCCTGGTCACGTTGCGTGATATGCAGGGCAAGATGCTGGCGCTGACCAACCCGATTTATTTGGATGGCCGCGACTAAATCATAGGCCCAATAACGTACTGAGCGCTCCGGGAGTATTGGAAGTAAACAAATCCACGCCTGCCTTCAGCAGGCGTGGCGCATTTTTGACCGCTTCTGGTTTGGTTACGTCCATGGTCCAGGCGTCCAGTTTGATCCCGTGAGCGTGCAGTTCTTCGGCCCAGTTGAACCCATCATCCAGGGATTGGGCGATCAGGTTGTGTTCCAGGTAAAAGACACTGACGTCTGGCACAAGACTCGCCATGCTTTCGCAGCGGTCGCGCAGGTATTCCGCTTTGGTCCAGATGGCCCGGCTGGCGAGGATGTGATCGTCGTAGTAACCGTACGCGCCAAGCTGTCTGGGCAGTTCGTCCGGTTCCTGCGGCGAATTTGCCGGTTTCCAGGCGATATACAGCATGATATCGAAGCCCAGCATCAACCAGGGCGCCATCTTACGCATCTTGCGCAGCTGCCAATCGGCTCCCGTGCTCACCAACACCCTGTCGCCTAATGGCTCGATCAGGCGCATCAGGCGCTGCAGCGGTTCGTCGTTGGAAAAGGGGATTAAATTTTTGAAATCCAGCTGCAGCCGCGAGCGCCCCGGAGTTGATAAAAACAAATTCACTACATCGCTCAGCAGCGGCACGCGCTGCTGGCTGTGGACGCCGTGATGTTTAATGGTTAATGTCTGCGCTTTTTCCGGCGTGCAGGCGATCACTGGACCCTGCCCGCTGGTTTCCGCCTCCAGTTCGGATTCGTGAACCAGCAAATAATCGCCGTTGGCCAGGGCATTGATGTCCACTTCGATAAACTCGACGCCGGCCTGCAGGTTGGCCTGGATGGCTTCGAGTGAGTTAGGCAGATAGGGTTGGTCATCCAACGCTGCCATGTGATGAACAAATGTGGGAGAAGTGATTTTTAGTGGGGGCACAGTGAAATCCTACTTTGGGTGATTGATGTTGATTATAGCCGAATCGGGGCCGGCTTTACGTTATAAAATTCCCTGTTCGTGAAGGAGATTGCCGTAAATATTGTAATATTATATTAGTTATTTATACGCATTTAAATCGAAAATGTACTATAATACTGGTTGATATGAATAATAGCCATGAAAATGAGAATGTTCAGATAGATTCCGCCCATCTGAACTCCAGCTCCGTAATACAGCCCGAAGTGTTGGTTGGGCGTAAGCTGCGCGAACTGCGCGGCCGTAAAGCGCTTTCGCTGCGCGGTCTGGCAACCCTGAGTGGGCTGAATGTCAACACCCTCAGCCTGATCGAAAATGGCAGGTCGTCGCCTTCGGTCGGCACCCTGCAGCAGTTGGCCATCGCCCTGGAGGTGCCGATTGGGTCTTTCTTCGAATCCGAACCGGTGGAGCAACGGGTAGTTTTTACCCCGGCGGACCAGCGCCCTCTGGCGACTTTTGGCAGAATGCAAATGCAGAACCTGGGCCGGGATCTGGCCGGCAGCGCAGTCCAGCCTTTTGCGGTCACGCTCCAGCCGCGCACAGGCAGCGGCGACCGCTTGATTGTCCACACCGGGCATGAGTTCGTCTACTGCTTAAGCGGGACCATCCGCTACCAGATTGAACAGGAAGAATATTTATTAAAGGCAGGGGACAGCCTGGTGTTTGAGGCCCACCTGCCGCATTGTTGGGAAAATAAAGGCGGCGATACCGCTGAAATTTTGCTCATCCTTTACCCATCCGATGAACGTGAAGAACCGGGTGGGCGTCATTTTTCGCTTGAAACCATGAAAAAGGAAATCACCATGAAAATAGCAGTCATCACCGATGATGGAAAGACCATCAGCCAGCATTTTGGCCGTGCGCCGTATTATCTGGTTTTCACGATTGAAGAAGGAAAAATTGTCAGCCGTGAGATGCGCGACAAAATGGGCCACAACCAATTCAGCTCTCAGCCTCATGCGCACGATTCCCATGACGCAGAACACGGGATGGATGCCGCTTCGCACAACCGGCATGCCAGCATGGCAGAAACCATCGCCGACTGCAAAGCCATTCTTTGCGGCGGAATGGGCATGGGCGCCTATGAAAGCATGCGCCAGCTCAATATCCAACCTGTGGTGACAGATCTGAGCGACATCGAGGTGGCTGTCCAGGCATTTCTGGATGGGAAGCTGGTGGATCACACTGAGTTACTTCATTAGGGTTTTGTTCGATTACGATAAGGAGGCAGCCTGAAACCATATTAGGGAACTTTCATTGAGGTGATCATCGCAGTGAGTTGTGTTTTATCAAGTATTTGATAACAAGGAGGTTGGCATGGCGGCTTTTACCCTTACACCCGTTGGAAAAGGGATCATGCGCTGCACACACTCCGGATCTTTTTCGCCCGAAGATGTTCAGTCTCTGGCAAAGTTTCTTGAAGATTACAAAGGCAAGCTCCTCATCGATCTCACAGGAACCACTGTGGAAGATTGCCTGAGGAATATGAGAAATTTCAGGCCGATGATGCCCACCGCGGCAGTTTTTGGCGCCCCGATTGGTCAGGAAGTGTTGGAATTGTCAAAAAGTTACTACGAGAAAGAGGTGCGTTATTTTGAAAGCGAGGATGAGGCCCTGACCTGGCTGCACGAACAATAGCGGCTGCCCCTCCTGAGAGACTTATTTTCCAATCATCGCGAATATTCTAAGTATTCCCCTGGAGACCATTTTTACCAGGAGTTCTGGTTAGACTTTGTGTCGTTTTGATCCCTGCCGGTTCAATCTATGGAAAAATTAAGTTTTCGCTTAACCAATAGCTGTTTGCAAAGCTTGGGAAAATCGCAATGGGCAGGACACTGGAGCGACTTTTCTGAGGAGGTGGCATGAAATTCTTATATGATGATCTGCAAAAAATATTGGCGCTTCACAATAAATTTCTGTCCGGTGAAACCGGTGGAGAAAAGGCTGACCTTAAAGACGCTGACCTGTACGGCGCCAACCTGGAGGGTGCAAATCTGAAAGATGTAAACCTGGAAGGAGCCAACCTGAAGCGATCGGTTCTGATGAATGCTAACCTGGAGGGCGCTAACCTGGAACGAGCTAATTTCAAGCATGCCATCCTTGTATGTGCGAATCTGCATGGGGCATGCTTGAAGTCTGCCGGGTTGAAAGGTGTCAATCTGGAAGGGGCTGATTTGCGCGGCGCGGATCTTTTGGGCGCAGACCTGGAGAATGCCGAACTGGTTGGGGTTATGTTTGATGACTTTACAAAATGGCCTGACCAATTCGACTTAAGGGCACTTTATCCAAAAGGCGCATGAACCAATAGGATCTTTGCCACGCGCTATCCCCGCTGGCCCAATCCATGAAGGCTCTCGGTCTTTCAACTCATTGAACGCCAGGAAAATTAAATCCAGTTTACAGGTGCTGGTATGTTAGACGGCATGCTAATATTGGATATCAAGCCATACATTACGGAGCTCGATATTTATAGCGTAGAAAAATCAAGCCGGCATTAAATGCTGGGGTTAAAATATCGGGTTTCAGGTAAAATAATCTTCTATCGTTCATCAAAAATCCAGGAACTCATTCAGGAGCAGACATGCAGACCAACTGGCAGCAAGGGGATGTGAAATTAAGCGACATGACCATGCATTACACCCGCACCGGCGGCGGCAAGCCGGCCGTGGTGCTGGCGCATGGTTTTTCAGATAATGGGATGTGCTGGCTTCCGGTGGCGCAGGATCTATCGGCCAGTTATGACGTGGTCCTCCCGGACGCACGCGGGCACGGACTGTCTTCGCGCGTCGAGCCGGGTCAGGCCGCCAACCGCGCCGAAGATCTTGCGGCTTTCATTACTGCCCTCGGCCTGGACCGGCCGGTGGTGGGTGGGCATTCGATGGGCGGGTCCACCGCTGCCGTCCTTGGGGCCCACCATCCCGATTTGACGCGGGCTTTGATCCTGGAAGACCCGGCCTGGATCGACCGCCGTCCTGAACAGGCTTCGCCTGCCCGCGAGGATAATCCCTGGTTAAAGTCGCTGGAGCTGGCTGCCAGCCTGCCGGTGGAAAAAGTGATGGCGAAATGCCGCGCTGACAACCCGCATTGGGCCGATGTCGAACTCCGCCCCTGGGCCGAGTCCAAGCAGCAGCTCGATTTGAACGTTTTCGGGATGCGCGACAGCCAGATGGAACTGGATTGGAAGGTAATCGCCAGCCATATCAGCGTTCCTACCCTTTTAATCACCGGCGATGTGGACAAAGGTTCGATCGTCAGCGCCGAAAACGCGCTGAAGGCCTGTGAAATGAACCCGATGATCCGCGTGGCGCATATCGCGGGGGTGGGGCACAATATTCGCCGCGAAGATTATCCGGCTTATATGGCGGCGGTGACCGGATTCCTGAAAACAATTCAATAAGCGCGCGGTCTATGCCAGGATTAGAACGTCGGTTTAAGCCTCTGGATGGCTTGCTCGGCGTTCTTTTTCATATCCTGTTCTGAGGGCAGGCCTTGATACATTGCCAAAAATTTGTTCAATTCAATGCCAGCTTCGCGCTCCTGTCCTTGTTGTAAATAGGACATCCCCAAAAAATAGTGCGGAATGTCCGCGTAAGGCGAGAGAATGGCCGCTCGCGAGGCGGCCCGGATAGCCTCTTGAGTGTCGTTCATATCTGACTGGGCAACCGCCAGGCGCAGATATGCGCTGTAATGATAGCGGTCCAACGCGACCGCCTGCTGTGCTTCGCTGAGGGCTTTGGCAAAATCTTCCTGGTTCGAATACACCAGGCTTATCATATAGTGAGCGCCAGCAGAGGCAGGTTCAAGTTGGATGGCCTGTTGCAATTCTTCCGCGCTCAAATCATATTTTTCCTGATCCAGATGGATGCTGGCGCGTTCGATCAAAATATCCGCTTTTCTGGCGCCTGCCTTTTCGGCCTCATCACATGTGGCTAACGCCAGGTCATAATTTTCTTGACGAGAAATTGCCTCTGCCAGGGACAGGTAGAAATTGGATGGGCGCTGCCCATCCTTGATCGCTTCTCTGGCAGCCTTTTCGGCTTCCGCGGGCAGGTTGGCGTCCAACAGCACATGGATGATCTGGCTGTGGTCGATGTCCATTTTCTCTGAAATTCCAATAGCTGCTTGGATCTCGGCGATACTCGCGTCTACCTGGCGCGTCTCGATCAGTAAATCGGCCAGAAGCGCATGCGCTCCTGCCCAATCCGGGAAAAGCTCCACGGTCTCCCGGCTGAATTCCACCGCCGTATCAGGCTGCCCGGTATAAATGTAAGCCTTGGTTAAATCAGAAGCGCACCATCTGATTCTCTTGATCCAGGTTTGCTGCCTTTTTCAGCGAAGTTATCGCCTGGTCCAATTCATTTTTATCATACAGCGCCATCCCCAGGAGCATGTGGGCCTCCGCGGAGGACGGGTCGCTGACGACTGCCTGCTGGTAGGCGGCAATCTCTTCATCTAATTCCCCCCGGTCTTCATAAATATATCCCAGCCCCACGTAGGCATCATATTCACGTTTATCAAATTCCAGCACCTTGCGGAAGTTGCTCTCGGCTTTTTCCAGGTCGCCCAGATCGTATGCCACCCATCCCAAGCCGAGATAGGCATAGGTATATGCCGGATCCAGCTGGATAGTGGCTTCCAATTCCTGCTCGGCTTTTTCAAGTTGATCGTCAAAATAATAAATTCTGCCCAACTCGTAATGCGTGGCAGCTCGGTTGGGGTCCAGTTCGAGCGAGCGGGTGTATTGGGCGATGGCCTGCTGGTTGTCATCCAGTTGGTAATAGGCCCAGCCCATTTCAGCGTAAGCCAGCGCATAGTGTTGGTCTAACTGAACAGCAATTTTATATTCGGAGAGCGCTTTTTCATAGTCTTCGTTGTTTGTCCATTCGATACCCTGAATGTAGTGGTCGCGCGCCTCGATAAAATCCACCAGCGATTGCTGCGGGAAAACAAACAGCAGGCCGACCAGGCCGATAAACGCGGCAAACGGCGCCATTTTTCCAAACCTTAAGGAAGTCGGATTATTCCAATCATTTTGCCTCTGGGAACGGATTTCTTTGAGCAGCTTTTCCCAATGCAGATAAGGCCACGCGGCCACAACCAACACCGCGGGAAAGATAAGTGGAAAGGCTGTCAAGAGGAGATGGTGAAAAAAGTTCCAGAACTCTATCCAACGCAGGTTCTGCGGTATTTCTAACAGGCCACCCCGGGTGAACACGGACCAGAGCATATTCCAAAATGCTGCCCCTGTCGGTAAAATCGGCTGGTCCTGGAGGATATTCAGGAAATTGCCAATCTGGCGCCCTTCCAGAAAGCTGTAAGCCGCCACGATTCCGCTCAGAAATGCCATTCCGAGGATCAGGATCGGGTTTTGATACGGGTGGCTCTCCAGTACTTTCTCCTGGATCTGGCGTAAAACAAAGATCACAACCAGGCTGATGACTGCCAACGGCATCCACAGCAGCAGTGGACCGAGGAAGATGATCTGATATCCGGTGGGAAGGTCAAAGACCTTATCTGCGTAATACGAAACAAAACCTGCCAGCCCGCTCAACAGGATCGCACCGGCAAACAGCCAGGGAGGACTAAAACGATTATATGAGTTAGATCCGGGCAGCGCATGGTAACGGCCAATCTCCTGCCGGCTCCAGAGGTCATCGACAAACTGCAAGCTACCTTCCAGGCAGCGTAAGGCGCCTGCATTCAGGCCGCGTTCTTCATGCGCCTCCGCCAGGCTGCGCAGCAGCTTGACGTTGGATAATTTGCGCATCACCGACCCTTTTGCCAGGCGAAAGAGGGTTTGGGGAGTGTAGATCAGGCCAAACGGGAAACCGAGCCATCCGAAAGTGCCGCTGATGATCGCTGCCAGTAGCAGATAAAACGTGCGATGCTTCAGACACCAGCGGCCATGGAATTCCTTCCGGAAAGTTATGAAAATGAAGCTGAACACATATGGGTAGATCACCTGCCTGACCGAATCATCGTGGCAGCCGCATTTCTGGCAGGTAAGCGCCATGGAAAAGGGGGTATCGGAGGGTACAGTCATGATTCCAGCAGCATCCCTGAAGCTTTGATTGACGATTGATTTCCCGCCCAAACTACGCCATCTCCGCCAACCCATCTGAGATGGGCATGCTCCAGCGTACAGGTTTATTTTACATGAAGAATGGTTAAATTTACCCTTACAGCCTCCTTGCTAAAGGCGTATTATTTTGTCGGCCGTTCCAGCAGCCGGTTGGTCAGGGCCGGGCCGACGATCATTACCAGCGAGGCGATCGAGCGGCCGGTTTGGGTAACCGCGAATACATCGGCATAACCGACCGAAGCGCAGGTGGCGATGTAATAGAATGCGTCGACATAACTGTTGATTTTGGGGTTGGAAGCCTTTTCTGCGGTATAAAAAGCCAGCGCCGCTGTGGCCAAAAACTCGAAAGCCGCATCCACCGGGCGGCGTTCAGTCCAATTCAGGACCTGGTTTTCCAGCCCTGCTTTTCGGGTCAGCAGTCCTTGCACGATATGGCTGACATCTTCGCCAGAAATCCCCAGCCAGGTTTTCAAGGCGTCTGGTTTTTCCGGCACCGGGCGGCTCTGAAGCAGCGCCGTTAAATCTGCCAGAGCGTTTTCTTGTTCGGCTGTGATTCTCGCTGCCATTGATGTTTTCAGCATGGTTTGCCTCTTTCTAATTTTGCCTGCCCGGCGCCAGCGGCTGGGGAGGGGTGCATCATGTTTGGCCGGTTTTTCGCCGGGCAAGCTCTTCTTCCAGGCCCGCCAGGAGCCGATCGATTTCGCGGTGGGCAGCGGCCAGGTTTTCGAGCGTTCTGGCGTCTTGCTTGCGCTTGGAAAGGTCGGCGATCTGGCGGTTGGTCTGGTCTGCGCGTTCTTGGATTCGTTCCATCACCTGCCGGGCATCCGCGGTGATCTGCGTCTGCTCCTGCCAACGCCGCGTAAGGTCTTCGAACTGCTTTGCCTTCTGAAATTTCTCGCGCACCATGCGGCGGGCCTGCTCGTCCTCGCCGCGCAGCAGCGCATGGTCAATGGCATTTTCAAGGGCAGCCAGTTCCGCGGCCGCCACAGCCCGTTCAGCCTCGCTCACTCTCTGGCGTTCTTCCAGACGGGCAACTTCCGGCGCCAGCCCATCCAGATAGGTCTGAATGGGCTGCAGGATGGAACCGCCCAGGAGCATCGTCTCACTTTCCTTGAGGTCATTTTCCCCAAACAGATCGTGCAGCAGGACCCGGGCGGCCCATCTGATTCTTTGCCATGCAAGCTGCCAGGCGTTCATGCCGGGGTACTGGCCCGCAGGTACAGCTCTTCGAATGGCAGATCGTTAATCAGCGGTAAAACGGCCAGCGCTTTTTTAGCTTTTTCAACCAGCGCTTGATCTTGCCCAGAGACCTCATCCGCTAACGCAGCCAGAACTTCTTTAACGCTCATTTTGGCCAGGTCTTCAATTTCAAAGGTTTTTTCAACCAGTTTCACAAAGGCCGGCACCATCTCGGCCAGTTCGGCCAGGCCGACAGAATGGCCGTCTCCATTGCCGCCCTGCGCCACAACCGGCGTGGGGTTCGTCATCCGGCCAATCAAGCTGCGGCCCATTTCCTGGAGCGGCTGGGGTGCGGCTTTGATCACCTCACCCAACCCATCCGAAAATGTCACCAACCGCAGCAGGCTGGCGGCCGCATTCGGATCGCCGATCAGCTTCAGATCCATCGAGGCCACTGCTTTACCAAAGGCATCGGCGCGGGCAATCTCGATCCGCATTTTGGCATCCAGCTCGAGCCGGACTAATTCCACCCGCTGGGCCACGCCGTCGAAGGCGGCCAGGGCTTCGGCCCGGGCCTTCTCACTGTCGGCTTCGGCCAGACCTCGTGCCCGGATCGCTTCTGCTTCGCGCATCGCGGCTTCTGCTTTTGCTTTCATCACATCTGCTTCGGCCAGGCCGGCCGCGGAAGTGCGGGCCTTGGTCCCTTCGGCCCGCAGCTTTTCGGCTTCTACCTCGGCCTGGGCCTGAGTTCGTAAGGTCTCAGCCTGCTTAATCGCCGCATCGGCCTGGGCATTGGCCGTTTCATTCAACGCTTTGGCTTGCGCCTCGGCCTCGCGCTGTTTGCGCATCGCGTCTAATTCGATTTTGTTCTGCTGTTCAATGACCACCTTTTTAGCTTCTCGTTCAGCCTGGATCACCTGGATCTGGGCTTCACGCTGGGCCTGTTGGGTGGCCTCAATCGTTTTAAGCGCCTGGTTAGCCTGTTCGCGCTCGGCCGAAACCAGCAGGCGTTCTTTTTCTGCCGTCTCGCGTTTCTGCTGCTCCTGCAGCACCATGATCTGGCGCTGCTGTTCGGCCAACTCGATGGTCTGCTGGCGGATCACTTCGGTCCGGGCGACCTCTTGAGCCTTACGCTCGTTTTGGATGGCTAATTCCTGGTCGCGTTCCAATTCCGAGAGGGCGACGGCCCGCTCTTTGGCAATCCGAGCCAGCTCCTCCTTCTGGTTTTCTTCGAACTCTTTCTGGGCGGCCATGGCCCTTTCGACCGCCTGGATGGAACGCACTTCGCGCTCCTGGGTAACCGAGGCCAGGGCCAGCTGGCGATCCAACTCCAGGCGCTGCTTGGAAGCCTCGGTATCCCGTGTCTTGATCTCAATTTCCGCCGTACGTTCGATTTCGTTGCGTTCGCGCAGCGCTTGTTGGATCACCTGGGCGTTAGCCCGCGCCACCTGTGCGCCGAACACGTCGTCCGTACCGAAGGAGCCCTGGCGGGCGGCTCGCAGGGTAAGGATCGAGACGGATTCGAGCATCAAACCGTTCTCTTCCAGATCGGTCTTCAGCCGGTTCTGGACCTCCTGAATGAAATGTTCGCGTTCCTGGTGAAGGCTCATCAAAGTAAAGCTGGCAGCCACGTCACGCAGCGCGCCATCCAGCTTGGCATCCACCAGCTGCTTGACCGCGTTCGCGTCGACCTGCTTGCCGCCGATGGTGCGGGCAGCGTCGACGATCCCTTCCATGGTCGGATTAACTTTGATGTAGAAAATTGCCTTGATGTCGGCGTACTGCGGGTCGATGGTCAACAGCGCATTCTGCTCAGTACGCTCAATTTCAATCGCCATCGTGCCCAGATCGACCCAGGTGATTTCGTGAATACTCTTGAATACCCATGCGCCGCCGTTCATCACCACCTTGGGTGGGTTGTTGGTTTTTCCCGAAAATCCGCCCGTGCGGACAAAGGCACGGTTGGCCGGGGTCTTGACGTAAGCGTGGATAATCGAGCGGGCCAATACCAGCAGGATCATAACCACTAATAAAGCAGCGACAAGAAAAATCCATTCCATTGCATACCTCCAGTTGATAAGATCAGGATACGATTGGGACGTTGGTCCCAGTTAGTTTGAGTTCAGCCCGGTTGGCTGGTGTGAATCACGGTATATAGATGTTTTTCCGGATCGTAATTGATGAGAATTACCTCCTCACCGCGGCGGATGGGCTGCTCTGCCTGGGTAACGGCGAACACGCTGATCAGTGTGCCAGCCGCGTCCCGCAGATGGACCATCCCGTAGCGTTGGTCGACAAACGGGCTGATCACGGTCCCTCGCCGGCCGACCATGGCATGGGCTGATGTGACGGTGGTGCTGACCGGGGGAAGGGTCCGGCCAATCGCCCGGGCGATACGTGAACTGACCAGGCTGCCCAATCCCAGGGAGACCGCCAGCGCGGCTGCCATGATTGGAACCGGGTAGGTGCCGAGAACTCTGACGGCAAATCCATTGAAGATCCAACCGGTCAGCCCCACCGAGCCGAACAGCAGCAGCAAGGTCACCAGCAGCGGCGCTCGCCCTACACCCAGGTAAGCCAGGATCGAAAAGCCCAATTCTGCGGCGGTTTCACCGGCGGAATGGACGTCACCCGTTTCTCCCAGGTCTAAATCGTGATCCAGATGACCCTCCAGGTCATGATCCAAATCGCCATCCAGATCGTGATCCAATTCATGGTCAAAGTCGCCATCCAGGTCGTGATCCAGGTCCCCCTCCGCCTCAGAGTCCGGATCGTGATCGCCGCCCAGGCCAATCCACTGCAGAGCCGCCATCAGCAGGCATACCGCCAGCAGAAAGGTGAACGGCAGGTTATACCAGGCCAGCATAAAGGTCAGGATTGTAGACAACATGATATAGCAGCCTTCCTTTCACCGCTTCAAGCCTGCCGGACGACCGGAGCGTGGAACAGAAAATGGATTTCTGGTTGCCAGGAACTCCGTGCAGGCAGAACCGTGCCGCCCGCCGGGGTATTCCTGGGTTTATGGGTTGATTATTCGCCGGGGTGTGCCCGGTCTAATTTGGATACGAAGATTTATTTACCTGCAGGGGGCGGGAGGCCTCCGCCATGTAAATGGCGGATTTCTTCGGATTCCCTCTGGTCATCTGTCGTGGTAGAACTGGTCGGGCGGAGCGGTTTCATAGGGGGTTGAGGTTGGGTGTTGAGTTCGGGTTTCCGGAAAGCATCCAGAGTTGCCTGGCGGGTGAGCGCGTAAACCAGGTATTGGTTTAAGGAAACTCCCTCGTCGCGCGCCAGGATCTCTAATTGCTGGTGAAGTGCTTCCGGAAGCCGTACGGTCAGCCTGCCCATCCTCGTCTCCTTGAAAAACAGCTAGCATCGACTTTGAATCATTTAGTCTGTCGAATGTGACGTCAGTATAGCACCGTATATGGTGCAAATCATTAAACGGATGACAAGGATTTGTCAATTCGCCTGCGAAGGGCCAACGCATCCCCGCTATCCGCACGACCTAAATCATGAGTGTTTTGAGTGGGCTTTGTTAAAGTAGAAAAGCTATAGTCTCATGTATCATTATGAAAGGGTGCGTCACGGCGACACATCCTTTCAAATGGGCATATATCCTTGTTCTTCCCAGGTCCCTGGAGTATAGCTTGTATCTGTCAGGTCCCAAACACCTGCCAGGAGCATAATAATTCCTTGAACACGGTGTGGTGTAATTGCGTACACCCTTTTATCTTCTTTGATAATATCGGCAGCAACCAATGGTTTTAAGTGGATAGACCTGTCTGGTCATGTTCGAAACCAATACATCCATTAGTTGATTGGCAGTTATGAGATTTTTTAACAAGGCTAAAAAAATTTCTAACCTTCGGCGATTGCCCACTGATGACAATACTTTTTCGACCATCTGGTTATCGTTCTGGCGAAGCAGATAATCTGTTTGAACTACAATGGACCGAATAGATTGCATCGTAAATTCGCCTTGCCCTATGGAATAAGTGCCCGCATAGGTAACTGCGCCGCTTTCGCCATTTTCCTGGGTGTACTTTACCAACTGCGCCAATAGATCGTTAAGCTGATCACGTCCTTCCTGAGCCAATACTCGATTGCTCACTGAAGGAGTCCATGGTTCAACCCTTGGGAAAATGTTTTTTATTAAGTGCTTCTTGATGCCGCTTAGTTCCTCTTTAATAATTATAGTTTCGGGGACATCTGTCAAGAGGCTCCTGGTCTCTCTCATGAGATTGTTTAAATCGGCTTTAGCCTTATTCTGGCTAACAGATCATTGACCTGTTACATAGATAGGGCCAGGCGCTCACTTCTATTTTAAGTGATTCGCTTACAGTAAGGTCTTTAGAAATGCTACAACTATTATTCCAAGAGATCCGACGGCTATTCCCCATGTGAGCAGGACGCTAGGTACGATTAAAATGATTTTGTAAAAATTCGACCAGGTTAAAACGGGCTCTTTTTTAAATTCGGCCAAAAACCAGAGGATATAAGGCCAGGCTACCAGAAAAAAACCAAAACTGAAGGAAATCATTTTTACAAATAAAAGAGTTGCATTGCTGCTTGTCGGCAACACACCGAACAGGATAAAGCCAAAACTAATCAGGCCAATGATCAAAGTCTGCGGGCGCCAACCCAGTTTTTGAATGGAGAAGAAAGTATCGTTTGAAGAATTATCCGCAAACCATGTCCCTGGAAATTCGTTTACAAATGCGAGTGCCTGTTTTTTCAGCTTGCCTGGAATATGCAGAGTGATTAGGGGGTAGGGTTCTTCTTCATATCGGATCGTCATCAGGCTGTTTCGTTCACTTACCGTTAAGTTTACCCAGGCCACTTCGGTTCTTGGAATACGGATACTGTTTCGCGGTTCCCCTTTGTCTGTGCAATCTGCGACGATTAAATCGTTCTTCGTGACAGCATAGAATTTGTATTTGGTAGAATCCTGATCCAGGCCCAGGACAGCCGTGATAAGGTCTCGGTCTGGACGGATAGCTCTTGCCACCGTTAAAGACACGGCTTGATCTAAATGGGCAGCGTTCTTAAAATGCATTGGCAAGGGGCGTGCGAGATTGGCATTGATACTGGTGATCTGGCCTCCTTTTGCCGGATGCTGCCAGACCGCTAAGCCTGCGCTATAAATCATTTGTCCCAGGTAAAGTATGCAAATCAAATACCAGATGACAAGTGAAGGAATGAGGAAGAAGCCGGTAATCGTCAAAGCCAATCCGATCCATACGATTGCGGCTTGCTTGCGTTTCCCAAAAAACCATACAGCCAGCCCCGGAATCATTGAAAAAAAGATGGCAAATGCGGGAGTTTCGAGCCGATTTTTGAGCATTGTTTAAAGGTAGATCGAATCCTGGAGAGTGAATCTGTGGTGGATAGCTACTATTTTATCAGGTCCGATAGAATTGCCCCCTTACTTGATCTCCACCTCCGCTTCGATCTCTACCGGCAAATTGAACGGCAGCTCGGCCATGCCCACCGCCGAACGGGCATGCGCCCCACGTTCTGCCCCGTAGAGCTCCAGGATCAGGTCGGAAAATCCGTTGATCACCCCAGGCTGGCGGTTGAAACCCGGCGCGGAATTAACCATGCCGAAGACCCGCAGCCAGGCTGTCACCCGCTCCAGGTCGCCTAAAGCGTGCTGCAGGCTGCCCAGAATGGAAAGCGCCGTCAGGCGCGCGGATTGGTAGGCTTGCTCGGCGCTGACCTCCGCCCCGACTTTGCCGAATGGGCCTGCCAGGGAACCATCCGGGTTGCAGGGGCCATGCCCCGAAATATAGGCACGGCTGCCGCGGACCCGCACCGGGGCAAAGGGCAGGCGCACCCCGGGCGGCACCTGTATCGCTGCCGGTAGCACCAATCCCAATTTCTGCAGGCGTTCCTCGATGGTGGCTTCGTTTGGCATGGTCAATCTCCTTGAATGATGATCGATAGTGAAATGATCACTGTTTTTCATCCTTTGTGGCCTTCGTGTTCTTTGTGGTAGGATTTTCATCCCCTATGATAAATTGTCGTCAAGAAACCTTTCATCTAATTTAGTCATTCAAATTGCATTTCCACTGTGCTTCTGAGTCTCAGTGGTTAAATTAGCCCAGGCAGGCCATGCGCCGGGCTAACCCTTACACAATCCGTCCCTTTTCCACCTCGCGGATTTCGACGATCACCGGGCAGTGGTCACTGTGCTGCAGCCAGCCCTGCGGGTCGCCGACCTGCACGTTTGCCAACCGGCGAAGCCAGCGCGAGGGGATATACACATAATCGATATGCCCGTGGCGGTCCCGTTTGCGTCCGTGGAAAAAGGTCCAGCGTTTTTCCTGCCCCTGGCGTTCGTGGTAAAACTGGTGGTAAGCGCTGATCAACCACAGGTTGTGCAGGTCCAGGGTCAGGGTGCTGTGGTTTCCCAGGCGCGATTTAGGCGTGGTCAGGGTGCTGCTGTTGAAATCGCCGATCAAGACCGTATCCGCCGCCTGGATGAATTCGCGATATGCACCGACCGCCTGGTACACCTGCCCACTGTAACTGTGGCGGTCATCTTTATGGTCCATCGCCCACACCGCGATCAGCTGAAAGGTGTAGGGCGACACCACCCGGATCGGAATGCAGTGTCGGATGGACGGGTCGTATTCTGCCAGCGGCTCGATGGTCAGATCCGTCCAGGAGAAAACCCCCAGGCCGCGCGTTGGTTTTTCGCCGAACCACAGTATGCTCGTTGGCGGCGGCCCGCCTTTCCAGGAAATGCGGTCGGGATGCTCACATTCCTGGATCACCGCCAGATCGGGCGCCATGGCGGCGATGGGCAGAAATTTCTTTCGGAAAGCCCCCTGGCAGTTCCAGGTAACCAGCTTAATCATGGTCCTATTATAAGCGGTTGTAGTAAGGGTTGTATTTACCATAAAAATACACCCTTTCAATGTGTCCGATTGGACTTCATACCTGATCTCGGGTATGATTCATCATAAGCCATGAGCACTTTTATAAGCCACGCATAGTGAATTTCCCAGTGTTCTCTGTGTCTCCGTGGTTAGATCTATTAAGGAGTTTACAGTGGAAGTTATTGATGCCATTTTCTCTCGCCAATCGATTCAAACCCTGCGCCCGGACCCTGTGCCGCGCGAACTGGTCGAGCGCCTGCTGGCGGCAGCCGTTCAAGCCCCCAATCACTACCGCGTGCGCCCGTGGCGCTTCGTTGTCTTGCAAGGTCCGGCCCGCGAGCGCCTGGGGGACGTCTTCGCGGAAATACTGAGTACGGCTCACCCCGACGCGCCCCCGGCTACCCTGGATAAGGAACGGGCCAAGGCGCTGCGCTCGCCGCTGTTGATCGCCGTGGGGGTGGACACCCCCGCCGATCCGCGGGTGGTCGAGGTGGAAAATATTTGCGCCGCCGCCGCCGCCGCCGAAAACCTGCTGCTCGCCGCGAATGCCCTCGGCCTGGCGGCCAAGTGGCGCACCGGCGACGCGGCCTACAACCCACGGGTCAAGGCCTTCTTAGGTTTCCAACCCGACCAGCATTTGGTTGCTTTTCTTTATATTGGCTTCCCCGAAGGCGAAACTGCGCCGGTCGAACGACTCACCTTTGAGGATCGCACGGTCTGGATGGAATAAACAACCCGGGAGAAAAATGGATATTCTGCAGGCAAACCAGGAAATACAGCGCTTAAAGGGCATTTTCGCTGCCGGGCAGGTTACCGCGGATGCTTTCACCCAGGCAGTCGACCAGCTGCAGATTGTGGATGCCGCCGGCAGTTTCTGGCACGTTGACGGCGCCACCCTCAGGTGGTACCGTTTCGAAGGCCAGACCTGGGTCGAGCGCACCCCACCTGCCCCGCCCTTCTCACCGGCGCCGGGTGTTAACCCGGCCGATACGCAGCCCGTCCCGGCGCAGCGCCCTGCCGGACGTTCTGCGCTGCCGCTGTGGATCGGCCTGGGGACGATCTGGCTGGTGGTGATCGCGGCATTGGTGATCTTTGGCTTGAATGCGTTAGCTCCTGCATCCAACCCCTCGCCCACCCCGATCGCTGCTGCCTCCACCACCCTGCCAATAGTAGAGACCACCGCTGCTCCCAGCCTGACTGCGGCAGCGCCTACCCAGAAACCGACCCTCCTGGCGGCCACACCCACCCAGGCAGCGACAGCAGCGCCCTCGGTGACACTCACCCCGGCAGCCCTATCTGCGGCGGATATTTTATTCCCGAAGGGTCCCTGGCTGCTTTCAAAAGATAATGACAACGTATATTGGATCCTGCCCGAGGGCTCGATCACTTTAAACGCGGACAAAGTTGTCAGCCCGTTCGCGGTCGAGGCTATGATTTCCCCGACCGGCGGGAATGTGGCTTTCATTACATCGCCATCCACGGACGGTATGCATCAGCTGAGTCTCAATATCTACAGCCTTTCAAAAAGGAATGTGGTCGCCAAGATCGCGCTCACTGCCCTTAAAACAGAGTTGGGTCCCTATGCGGGGCCTGGGGACCCTGCCTTCGAGGCGCTGCGTTCGATCACCGAATTCACCAGCCTGGCCTGGTCTCCGGATGGGCGCCAGCTGGCTTTCATTGGCGTCATGGACGGCCCCTCGTCCGACCTCTACCTGTACACCCTGGAAACCGGCAAGGTTACCCGCCTGACGGACGAGCCCAGCCAGGCTTTTGAACCCAGCTGGTCGCCGGATGGCAAATACATCGTCCAATTTGGAGCCACAGCCTTCGGCACCGGGGCCGGTTTTTCGATGTCAGGCGTGTGGGCCACCCGCCCGGATAGCGGCGCCTCGATCGAGCTGTATACCCCGCACAGCAGCGAAGAAATTGGTCTGGGCTGGGCCGGTGCGAACACATTCCTGGTGTACAGCTTCAGTCCGGCCTGCGACAACTTCAACCTGCGTGCTGTCGATATTGAGCCCCTGAAGGTGCGCACTATTTTCAGCGGCTGTTTTAATGCCATTGATTTCGCCCCATCTTCGGTCAGCGTAGTGCTGGGCATCGCCCAGGATATAGCGGATAACTGCGTCTGCGGCGATAAAGTCGACAGCGGGTTGTACCTGGTCAAACTGGATGGTAGCTACCAGCGACTGGACCCGGCAAACTTCTTCCAGGCATCCTGGATTAAGAGTGCCAGCGTGGCCTGGGGCATGTCGGATAAAGGTGTAGTGGCAGCCTTTAACCAGGCCGGCGAAGCCATTGCCCTGCCTACCGGTGTGCCTGTGGGCTTTCCGCTCGCGGCGCCTGGGGGAAAAGTTTGGGCCTGGGCCGTCGATACCATTGGCACCATACCCGGCTTGTGGGTCGGCCCGCCAGGCGGCGCAGCCCCCATGGTATCCAAACTGCCTGTGTCGTCGGCGGTGTGGAACGAGAGCGGCACGGCGCTGGTCTTTTTGAGCGGGGATACCCTGTACGCTGCCGCGGCCCCGCAGTACTCGCCGGCACCGCTGCTCAAGGTGTCATCTCCCGGTCGCCTGGCCTGGGCGACCCCTTAGCGCTTACTTTTATCGATTGGACAGGAAAAATAATGGATGTCGTTAACCTTGCCCATAAATTGACACTCTTTAACGACTGCTGGCGCCCGCGCATCGTCGGCGAGCTCAACGGCCAGCAGGTCAAGCTGGTCAAGCTGCAGGGGGAGTTCGTCTGGCACCACCACGATGCCGAGGATGAATTATTTCTGGTGATCAAGGGCCGGCTGCTGATCCGCCTGCCGGACCGTGAGCTGTGGGTAGGTGAAGGCGAGTTCGCCATCATCCCCCGCGGCGTCGAACACTGCCCGGTCGCGCAGGAAGAGGTGCACGTCTTGCTGCTGGAGCCGGCCTCTACCCTGAATACCGGCAACCTACGCAACGACCGCACCCAGGATGCGGATTGGATCTAGTATTGTAAACGAGAGACAGGCCGGCATCTGCCGGCCTGTCTCTCGTTAAATATTTTAGTAAAGTCGCACAATCAACTTTTGTCTGACACCTCTGATAAACCTGCATGGTTGGACTGACTAGCTGAACTGCTGACCCGCTCTTACTTCGCCATGCCCTTCTTCACCGGCAGCCCGTTTTTCATCCAGCGCGTCATGCCGCCTTTCATATTGCTGACCCGATAGCCTTCCTTCTCCAACCGGCGGGCCGCGGAGCTGCTGCGGTTCCCGGTAGCGCACACGCAAACCACATCCCGGTCGCGGGGGATGCGCTTGAGCTTTTCAGACAGCTCGTTCAGCGGGATCAGCTGGGCGCCGCTGATGTGATATTCTTTATATTCTTGCGCGGTGCGCACGTCCAGCAGGATCGGGCGCGGGTGCTGAGAAATTAACTCCTTAACCTGGTCCGGTTCTAACTGGGTGATGGTCGATTTTTGAAACAGCCTGGTAATAAAATCCATTTTCTTTTTCCTGAAACGTTTGATAGTAGAGTAGAGAGTTTGCGCCCGATCAATAACCGCCTGCGCAAAACCAAGGGAGTATTATATCGCGCATTGGTCCGTAAATCCAGCCGGCGGAATACCCAGCGCCTGCACCAGCCGCGCCCAATAATTGACCTGGGCGGCTGTGCTGGCCAGGATGACTATCTCGCGTTCCGTGAAATTCTGCTTGAGCTCGTCAATAAATTCCCTGGGGAATTGTAACGGTGTCTGCGAGATCAGCCTGGCATACTGGCTGGCCAGTTTTTCTCGCTTCGAAAACGAATCGATCGCCGCGACCTCTTTGCGACCCTGCAGGCCGGATAATTCCTCCGGCGTGATCCCGGTCTCTTCATACCGGTAGCTGTTCATATCGATGCAAAACGGGCAGGCAGCCGCGAATGAGGCCTGGATGCGCACAATTTTGAGCATGCGTTCATCCAAATTGCCATCGTGATGCGCCACAAGCGATTCCAGCACGCCCGATCCGACGGCTGCTTTCGGATACCAGGCCAGGATTTTGCCCGGCAGCATGTCTTTGCCCGTGATCCTTTTGGAAATCCAGATCCCTATTCTCAAGTAGAACGGAATATTTTTCGGCGGTTCGATAAACGCTTCCATCTTATCAGTCTCCTCCCCGATTTAGCGATTTGTATGTATTTGCCTCCGCCTCAGTCCTGGCTGCCTTACGCAAGCACTCAAGGCGAAAATAATGAGAATTGGGAATTTTGACCGCATTTATGCGGTCAAAATTCCCATACTATTCTATTTTCCCCCTTCCCACCGGGAACGGGGCAGGGGGATGGGCAATTTAATGTGGTCATTTTATAGGAGCGCACGGTCCAGCTGGTGACATTAGCTTTCTTCCAGCTCCACCGAAGCCAGGATAAATGGCCCCACCCCTTTGTAATCGTTGGTGATGATTTTCTCGTGGGTGTAGTATTCGTACGAACCATCCCGGTAGGGCACGCCCCCCAGACCCGCCGCGCCGCACACCTTTTCCAGGTTGACCAGCCCGTCTTCACCCACCCGCACGAAATGTTCCAGCATCCCCTGGTAACCGCGCCGGGCCGCGGCCCGCATTTCTGGCGGCAGGTAGCCCAGCCGGGCAGCTTTCGCCAGGCTGTAGACGAACATCCCCGAGCCGGAAGCTTCCAGGTAGTTCGTCTCCCGCCCGCCCTGGTCCAGCACCTGGAACCACAACCCGCTGACGGGGTCCTGCACCTTGAGCACGGCCACAGCCAGACGCTGCAGGATTTCCAGCACCACCGCCCGTCCGGGGTGGCCGGCGGGCAGGATTTCGAGGATTTCCACGATCGCCATCGCATACCAACCCAGGGCTCGCCCCCAGAAATGCGGCGAGCACCCGGTCTGCGGGTCGGCCCAGGGCATCTGCTTGCTCTCGTCCCAGGCGTGATATAGCAGCCCGGTGCGCGGGTCGCGGGCGTGCTGCTCCATCACCACGATCTCATGCACGACGTCGTCAAAAGCGGCCGGCTCAGCGAAGGCGCGCGCATATTCCGCGTAGAACGGCCCGGCCATATACACGCCGTCCAGCCACATCTGGTTGGGGTAGATTTGCTTGTGCCAGAAACCACCCGCCCGGGTGCGCGGCTGCGACCTGAGCTGTGAACGCAGCAGGTCCATCGCCTTCTTAAACCTTTCTTCTCCGGTGGTGCGGTACAGTAGGAACAACAGCCGCCCGGCGTAGATCTGGTCGAGGTTATATTCGCCGACCTGATAGGTCAGAATATCCCCCGCCGGGGTGATCAGCGGGTCCAGGTCGTTCCAGATGTAGTCATAGTAGCGCGCTTCGCCGGTCTTCAGCCACACCTGCTCGACCGCCTTGTGCACCAGCCCATACTCATAATGCCAGCGGTAAGGCACTGCCCGCTTCATCACCGAATCGGCCATGCGCACCGACCATGCCTGGCTGGATTCTGTTCCTGGGTGGGATGTGTTTTCCAATGCTGTTCTCCTGTGAATCGGGATGGGACGCCCACTCAAAAAGGGGATCACCCTAATGGGGTTTGGAAATTCGCTGCAGTCCGATTCCATTTTATGCCAGTTTTCGGGAATGGATTCATGAATCGGATACTGCATTGTTAATCAATAGCTATAAAATGCTTATGCCAGCAGCAGCCGCGCCAGGCTGCCGGCCAGCCAGGCTGAATACTGCTCCCGGGGCCAGCCGCGTTCGACCGTCAGCAGGTGGAACACCTCCGCCGATGACAGCGCCCAGACCGTCTCGCCGGCCTGTTGGCGGTCGAGTCCGGCCCGCAGGCTGTGAGTGCGTTCCAGCTGCTCGATCAAAAACATCATTCCCTGCAGCCGTTCCGCCAGCAGGCGTTCCAGCAGGGCGGCGATCTCCGGCTCGCTTTTGGCGGCGGTGCGCAGCAGGCTGAAGATTGGGCTCATGCGCGCCATGACCCCAACTACGTCCCCGGCAAAGTGGTCCAGCAAACGCCGTGGGTCGTTTTCATCCTGCGCCGCCCGGATGCCCGGGCGCTGCAGCAGGGGCACAGGTTCGTCATCTCCCACCACCGAAAAATCCACCACGGCAGACAGGATCGCCACCTTGTTGCCAAAAGTGGCATAGATTGTCTCCACCGCCACGCCGGCCTGCTGGGCGATGGCTTCGATCGCCGTGCCGCTGTAGCCGCGCTCGTGGAACAGCCTGCCGGCAGCCTCGACGATCAGGCGGCGCGTCTGGCGGGCCTGCGCCAGGCGGCGGGTGGAGTTGTAGGTGCGTTTAGGTTTGGGTGAATCGCTCATAGCCTGTTGACTCTTGTTCAATTTAGATGTATTATATCAATATTGAATACAGTGATACTATATTAAATATAAGGTTCCTGTTAAATCATAACCGATATTTGATACCAGGGTCGCTGTTTATTGGTCATATTATTCGTAAAGGAGCTCAAAATGTCCGTCAAAGAGAATATGGAAATGTTCCGCACCGTGGTGGAAGAAGGTTTCAACAAGGGCAACCTGGGCGCGCTGGATGCCCTGTTTGCCCCCGATTACCAGGAGCATCAGTTTGGCCTGCGCCCCACCCTGGATGGGATGAAGCAAGACATCCAGTTCCTGCGCACCGCTTTTCCTGATTTTCACCTGGAGATCGCAGACATGGTCGCCAACGAGGATGAAGTCTGGGCGCGCATGACCGGCACCGGCACCCACCGCGGCCCTTTTATGGGCCCGCCCACCGGAAAATCGTTCAAAATCACCGTGTTCGACGTGCTGCGCATTAAAAACGAGAAAATCAGCGACCATTGGGGCGTGCCGGACCGTTTCGCGGTCATGGCCCAACTGGGCCTGATCCCCCAGCCGCAAACGACCTGACCTTTCCTCATCCCCAACCCCTTCCCCTCTCCGACCCGTATAGGGGAAGGGGCCTGGAGCAGGGGTGAGGTTTGTATTATGGCAATGTCGAAACAATCTCGCCTTTTTTAATCAACCATCCAAATTTGGTACAACCCCAAACGCCCGCCGGCGCCGTCGGATTCGTATTCCGACTCGAGCGCAAAGCCGCAGCTTTCGGCCAGCCCGGCCAACTCTTCCCGGCTGAAAAGGTGTACGTAGCGCAGCCCGACCTGCTCCGCCTGGCCCGGCAGTGCATAGCGCCAGTCCAGCAGAGTATCGCCCGGCTCGACCTGCGCCGCGCTCAACCCTACCCGTTCCCAGGGCAGGATGCGCGCGGCCAATTTCGGGCTGTGCTGGAACTGCCATACCGAAAGCGCCAGGCGACCCTCCGCCGCCAGCAGGCGGCGCGCCTGCCGCAGCACGCCCGCGCGCAGCTCGTCCCCGGGCAGGTGATGCAGCACGGCGAAGCACGAGATCACCCCCCAGGCGCCCGGCGCCAAATCCTCGGCCCAACCCTCCGCCGCCAGGTCGGCCTGGCGGTAGGCGGCGCTGAAACCCGGGGAGTGGGGCGGGTCCTGCCCGGCCTCTGCCAGCAGTTCCGCCGATGCATCCAGCCCCAGGTAATGCCCGCTGTAGCCGCTTTTCACCAGGTAACGCGCCAGCTCGCCCGACCCGCAGCCCAGGTCCAGCCAATTCCCCGCCTGGGGCAGCCCCGCCGCGGCGTGCTGCATGCCCAGCGGCACCCGGAGCCGGGTGGCGGCAAATGCCCGGCCGAAATCCTGGTAAAAGCGCCGGTTGAGTTCGAGCAGGAGTTGGGTGGTGTGGGGGTGCATGGGGGGCCTGGTTTTGTCATTTATCACAGAGACGCAGAGACTCAGAGAAAATCGGTTTGAGATCTGATGCGTACGAACAACTTATTGTACAGCATGCTGCGGGGTTTCAATGATTTATGAGATTTATGCTGTTATAAATGACTCCCCTGCAAAAAGGAGTAGACAAAAGAGGTAAAAGTTTAATATAATAGGTCAAGCCATTCTACACCATATCCATCCAGGTCGTGAAACATGTTCCGAAAAAACACCCGCCATTTACAGCCGGTATTGATCAGCAACGTTCAAGATTTACCTGAAAAACACCGCAAGCGTTTGGAAAACTCATGGGCGGGGGTTTTCTACCGGGAGACCTTCAGCCGCCTGGATGAGCGGCCCTTTGAGGTGCTGTATGCGGATTGTCCCTCTCGGCCGAATGTACCGGTGAATGTGCTGGTCGGGCTGGAAAGTCTGAAGGCCGATTTCGGCTGGAGCGATGAAGAGATGTATGATGCCTTTACCTATGACATGCAAGTACGCTACGCGCTGGGGTATCAGCAGTTAGGTGAGGGGGACTTTGATCTGCGCAGCCTGTATTACTTTCGCGAGCGGGTCAGCCGATATAGGCAGGAGAAGGGGATCAATCTAATCGAGAAAGCTTTTGAGCAAGTGACCGACGAGCAGATTCAGGCCTACCAGCTCAAGACGGGCAAACAGCGCACGGACAGCACTCAAATCGCCAGCAACATTCGCGAAATGAGCCGGCTGCAGTTGTTGGTGGAGGTGATCCAGCGCGTACACCGCATGTTGAAGGAAGAAGACCAGAAAGGCTATGCGGAAGCCTTTGCGCCGTTTATCCTGGGGCATTCCGGGCAATATATCTATCATCTCAAGGGGCAGGACACGAGCGAGCATCTCCAGAAGATCGGGGAATTGATGCAGCGCATCCTGGGCGAACTGCAAAACGCATATAGCCAAGAGCCGGTCTACCAGATGCTGGAACGGGTGTTTGGCGAGCATTATCGGGTGGATGAGCAGGTCGTGAAAACCAAAGTGGACAAAGAATTGAGCGCCAGCAGCCTGCAATCGCCCGACGATCTGGAAGCGACCTACCGGGAGAAAGGTCACAAGGCCTACAAGGGTTACGTGGCCAATCTGACCGAGACGTGTGACCCGGAAAATAAGCTGCAATTGATCACCAAAACCGCGGTGGCGCCCAATAGTGTCGATGATGCCAAACTGATGGAAGAGGATGTAGCTAACTTGAAAGAGCGCACCGACCTGAAAACGCTCTATACAGATGGCGGCTACGGCAGTCCCGACGCGGACCAGACCCTGCGGGATCACAAAGTGGAACAAATCCAAACCGCGATCCGCGGTCGGGTGCCAAGCAGCGAAAAACTCAACCTGGCGGATTTTGAAATCCAGCAGGCCGAGAGTGGCAAGCCCACCCAGATCACCTGCCCGCAGGGACAGAAGGTAGCGGTTCACCCCAGCAGCCAGAAAAAAGGGTATGTGGCTCATTTTGACCTGCCTATCTGCCAGACCTGTCCGTTCTTCCAGACGAGTTGTCCGGCCCAACCTGGAAAACGCGACCCGAGGTTACGCCTGAACTTTAGTGAAGCTCAGGCAAATGTGTCGCAGCGCAGACGACGCAGTCTGGCTTGTCTGCAAGAAGGACGAAACTTACGGGCGGCCGTTGAAGCAACAGTGCGGGAAGTCAAACACCCCTTCCCGGCCAGCAAGTTGCCCGTGAGAGGCCGATTTCGGATAGCCTGTATAGTCGCCGGTTCAGCCCTGGTCACCAATGCGCACCGCATCCAACGCTACCTGGTCGCCAAAATAAAGTTGGAAAATGAGCAAAAGAAGGCCCAAACAGAGCAGGAATGCGCCCAAGATGGGCATGCGGTTGTGTTTTTTGCTTCGCTGAAAGCGGTTTTTGAGGCCGGACTAGCCCTTTTGGGATGGCGGAAGCGAAGTTTCAGTTTTTAATGTTCGAGTTCTTGCAGTGGAGTCATAAATGAATGAAGATTTATAAATCATTCGCATAGATAAATGGGACTGCCTGCCCCTATCCTGCCTGGCGCAGAATGCTGTAAAATAAATTCACTCCAGCGGTCTCACCAATGTGGTCTGGCGATCGACACCGCCTGAAAATTTTTTCCAGATGAGCGCGGTCTCGAACCGATCCACAAAGAGGTATGCAATGGAATTAAAAGAGATCTATTACGATGCCGGGGGCATACGTTTGCACGGTTTGGAAGGCCCGGCAGCCGGCCCGGCTCTGGTGCTGCTGCACGGAGCCCTTTCCAACGGCCACGGCTGGTCCAGCGTGCTCCCGCAGCTGGCAGAACGCTGGCATGTCTACAGCTTTGATCTGCGCGGGCACGGCCTGTCCGGACGGCCTGCCGACCTGGAAGGCTACAATCTGCTCTATCATGTCGCCGACACCGTCGCACTGCTGCGGGATGTGGTGCGCGAGCCGGCCGTGCTGATGGGCCATTCCTACGGTGCGGTCATCGCGGCGCTGGCAGGGATGCCGGCCGCGCCATGGCTGCGCGGGTTGGTGCTGGAAGACCCGCCCATGATGCTGCGCCGCGACAACCAGGAAAGCAAAAGCTACCTCGATTTTTTCAAGATGGTGTATGCGCTGCGCCAGACTGCACAGACCGTCGACGAAATCATGGCGGTGCTGGCCGAACGGGACCCGGCTGTCCCAAAGGAATCCCTGCGGCCCTTCGCCCAGAGCCTGGCCTGGGTGGATCCCAATTACATCACCGCCATCACCTGGGGCAACGAGCGCGAGACGGCGCGCGGCGTGGATTTTGACGCCCACCTGCGCGGGATTGCCTGCCCGGTGCTGCTCATGCAGGCCGACCTGGCGTTAAACGCTGCCCTGGTGCCGCAAGACGTGGAATTTTTCATGGCGCAGGCGCGCAATACCCGCCTGGTCACCTTCCCCGGCTCGGGCCACGGGATCCATAATGACCAGCCGGCCGAGTTTTTACGGGTGTTTGACGAATTTACCGATGGATTGTCATAAAGCCAGACTACCTGGTCAGCTTTAATTTCATTATTGGCTTTAACCGGAACCTAAAGCAAAAGCACTGGCCTTCACGATAGGCCGCGGCGGCAAACTGTCCGGTGGATAATGAAATTCTCCCCAGAAGATGATAGGTCACACCACATCCCTGGATGCACCCGGCGCCGGGGCCAATCGCATAACTCAGTTTATACGACGCTAATCGAATCTTTATATACAGAAAAGTCGCGGATTTTATAAAATTACCCCCTTAAAACTGCATCGCGTAATAATAAAACATTTTCACATTGGCAAAGAACCGACAGCCAATTTAATATTTTCGACAACTGCACCAACATCTGAGGTCATAGGAACCGCAGTAAGAACAATTTCTATATTGCGCCCATTCGCAGGCAATGAGGCGTGCTGATAAAGCCTTCCGCGACGCTTAAGCGATTCCCAAGTCTGGTTCTGACAGGGGTAAATGAGACAAGCAACAACCCGTTGAGATGAATTCAAAGACGAATATGCTAAAACTTGCAGCAAATCCTGTCGGTGCTGTTCTTGGATTTCCTTCTCGATTTGTCCCCAATTGGTTGAATTAAATTCTTCCCAATGGCGTTTATATTTGGCGTCAAAAATAATGGTTACATCATCACGCTCTAAAATTACATCGGGTAAAAGATATTTTTGCGTTCCAATAAAGGGGTTGTCCCAATGGATCGGAGTAAGAGTTTCTCTCTTTCTGCCCGTTCGTAAAACACCCCCTGTGTCTCTGGCTAAACGGGTAACCAATGTTTCAACCCATGCTTCAAAAAATGTATCCATCGGAAGAACCCAAGGCAACCCTTGCAAATCTGCCAATCCTGCTAATCCACGGTCTTCTACTGTCCATTCAACTGCTTGAATCCCTTCACGAAAAGCTTCAATTCTCATTGAGCCAGTTAACCAAGCCTGAAGCATCTCGGAAGACGGCCTTTGCGGAGGGACAGCGGCCACATGCCTGATCAAAGATTGGCAAAAATCTATTAAAGAAAGTACAGCTCCGGTTAAATTGCGCTGACTTTCCAGTCCAGCTAATAGTTTCCGCAAAGTAAAATGTACGGCGGCTCTTAGCGTGCGATCATCCCGCAAATCGGGATATTGACATGATATTTGCAGAAATTGAGCATTCGGGATTTTCCTTGTTGCGTAATCAGACCAATCCACTGTACCCTTTGGCGCTGGTTGAATGGTTTGAATTAACTCAAACCGCCGTTCTAATTGATCCAGTAATGTGCGAACACGGATCAGGACAATGGATGAAAGAACCCAGGGGGGAACTTTTCTTTCGGTACCGGGGATTAAGGGTAATTTCAAAAGAGTGGGCGTAATCCGCCAGCCCATTTGCGCCAACATACTTCCTATTCCTGCCCATTCAAAGCGTGGTTTTATCACCATACCATATTCTGGTCTACCGCTGGTAGGTGCAAGTAATGGAAATGCCCCGGCCTTAATTCCAGTTTTTAGCACTAACCAAATATTTTGGCCATCGTAATCCTGTGAAGCCTGAACATCAAAGTTGTTTAGAATTCCCCTATTTTGGTCAATAAATTGATTCGCAAGTCTGGCTGCCATAGCTTGCGGATCACGTGGCAAATCACCGCGGATAAAACGCGTTGCATTTAACCTTTGCTCACCCGAATCGACGCATTCAAAGATTAGTGGGTTGGTCTTTATTAGAATTGGAGAGGTTAAAGACTTTTTAGCCATTGCATATAAGCGAGGATATGTTCTGAAAATCCCGACACATACCCCTGGGCCAAATATTCTTCCAGAAGAGGATACAAGGTTGTTTGCAAAACCTGGATTGCACGGTCTTGGTCTTTTTCGAGAAAATACGCATGACCCGGCATTAAATTGAGGGCATCATCACTGGCGTATTCAATAAATATCGACAAAAGTTCTTGAAATGCTTGCTGCATTAAAGAACACGCGAGTCTTTGAACTACCTCTGTTTGGGGCCATAGTTTTATAAAAGCAAACCGTCTTCGAATCGCAACATCCAAGATGGCAATGCTGCGGTCTGAACTATTCATGGTTCCCAGAATGTGGAGATTGGTAGGAAGCCAAAGTTCACTACCAATCGGATCGTTAAAATCATGAGCGAGGCTCACTTGCCGCTTTCCGTTATCTTGCGCTTCAAAAAGAAAGATGGCTTCGCCAAGTACCTTTGCTAGATCTGCTCGATTGATTTCATCAATATGTAAGAGATAGTCTTTTTGAGGTTCCTTCAACGCTTCAACGACTGCTTCAAGCAAATAACCGCGTTTCGGCTTAAAACTAAAACCCAAACCACTGCTGGATTCGGTGGGCGATAATCCACCAACAAAATTTTCATAGGTTGTGTTCGGGTGAAATTGGATCGATTTGCCATTCCCCTGATATCGTTTGGCCAACAGGTCAAGCGCCAGCATGGTTTTACCAGTCCCAGGGGGACCCTCCAAAACCACATATCGGCGGTTCTTTAAGATCGTTTCGATTTCAATTCTTGAAGTACCTGGCAAGAGTGATTCAAAATATTTAC
This sequence comes from uncultured Chloroflexia bacterium, assembly GCA_963743005.1. Classification (GTDB taxonomy): domain Bacteria; phylum Chloroflexota; class Anaerolineae; order Anaerolineales; family Anaerolineaceae; genus CAVUNY01. The sequence goes on from CAVUNY010000006.1 coordinate 161,087, forward strand.
TCCGAATCTGTTCGGCTTCTTTCTCAAAACGAGATAATGGCATAAATCCACGTTCAGAAAACATGAGATCCAGGAAAGCGGGAACCGCTTTGAGAGTCGCATCTGGATGATCCACTGGAGGGCAAAAAATACCATATAGAACCTTACCGTACCGGGAAAATACTGACTGATAAGGAGCAAAGTTGCGTTTTACGTGTTCTGGCATGTCAAGATCAACTCGGGCAGGGTCCTGTTTTGCCCAGGCTACCAGTTTCCCTTTACCATATTCTTTGTTTAGCCAATTACAGATCGCTGCAGTTTTTCGTGCATGACCTGGACGGCTCAAAATATTTTCGTCAGGGCTCAATCCTTGTGTCCCAATGACCATTGCAACCAGACAGGGTGCTCCCTCAACAGGAAAAATAACAAAGCTCATTCCACCATACGCACCTGAGTCGGGATTGGCTGGGTGAATATAAGCCGCAAAACTGACTCCATCTCCTGTGGACATTTTCGGAGCCCTGAGTTTAACAAACTCTTTTGCTCGACTGGGATAACGTCCATCCTGAGTTCCAAACAATTCTTCGAAAGCTTGCTGGTTACTTCCTGTCCAATCCAAAGGGGAAGATTGAATAATTTCAATTAGTTTCTTCATTGACCTTTTCCTTTAGTTGGTTTTCTTTTGGCATCAAGAGTTTTAGGGTTTTCGTTACACCCACGTCCGATTAACTATACCCTGAATATAGAGATACATTGTAAGGCGACGAGTGCGAAGCGATTGTTCGGAATAACCCCTCATCATTCCTCAATTATCACCTGTGGGGGACACCCTGTATTATAGTAAAGCCTTCGCGGGCTCATTCACGCTCAGCAGGAGGTACGGGTATGGCGACTCTGCATTTGATGGTGGGACTGCCCTGTTCGGGGAAAACAACCCTGGCGCGCAGGCTTGAGATCGAGCGCGCGGCGCTGCGCCTGACGCCGGATGAATGGCAGCTGCGCCTCTTCGGCCAGGACGCGGAGGCGCCGGAACATGACACCCGGCACAGCATGATCGAAGCCATGCTGTGGGATATCGCCGCCCGGGCGCTGGTTTTGGGCACGAACGTGATCCTGGATTACGGCTTCTGGGCGCGCGAAGAGCGCGAAGACTTCCGCTCGCGGGCGCGGGAACTGGGCGCGAGCAGCGAAATCCATTTTCTGGATACGCCGGAAGATGAGCTGCTGCTGCGGCTCGCGGCGCGCAATGCACAGCCGGAGCCGGGAGCTTTTCATATCCCCGCGGAGAGCATGCTGCCCTGGATCGCGTTTTTCCAGCGGCCGGGGCCGGATGAACTGGGGCGCAGAGAGGTTTGAACCGGTCTGGCGGCGATGATATAAATGGTGCGCGGAGCTCACCCTACCAGACTGCTGGCGGTCGTGGATTCGAACCACGCTTAAGAGGTCCAAGGCCTCTTGTCCTGCCGCTAGACCAACCGCCAATATGGAACAATTTCGAGCTGGCGGTCGTGGATTCGAACCACGATTACAAAGTCCAGAGCTTCGTGTCCTGCCGTTAGACCAACCGCCAATAAAAAAACGGGATGCCTGATGGGCATCCCGGATGAGGTGTGTGAAAAAGAGCCTTTTGCGCTCTAACTTCCAGACAGCTCAACCTGCCCACAACCGGTGCCGGTTTGGGTGCGCTGAGACTGCTGCTGGAAGAAGGTATTCATGATCAATATTTTAGGCCATTATTGGTTTTTGTCAATCCCATTTCTGACAAAATACCACACCCGATGAGCATGGTAATTTATTCCCCGGGGAAAAAAAGGTGCGCGGTGCGCACCCAAAATTACCAGGTCTTAAAGGCCGCGCGGCCGTTCAGCCTGTTTTCTGCCAGTCCTTCAGGTAGGCCCACAGCTCTAGTTCCTGCTGCTGGAGCTCCAGGTCGGGGGGAACGCCCAACGAGTCGAAGAAGCGGCTGATGAAGTTGCGGGCGACGGCTGTCAGCGCCACGTCCGTGATCTGTTGGGGGCTCAGCCCATCCTGGCGCAGCTGGTCGAGATCCGCCGGGGCAACCCCGCCAGGTTCGCCGCTGATCTTGCTGGCATAGTCCATCATGTGCACTTCCACGGAGCTGAGGCCGGCCTGGTGGTAATCCGCGAGGATGGCGATGATTTGTTGGGCGGTAAAGCCATTTTTACGGAGCACCGCTCCGTGAGCCAGCATTCAGTACACGCAGCCGATCGCCCGGGATGCGGCCAGGGTCACCAATTCGAAGTCGCGCAGGCGCTGGTGTGAGCGGATCGTCTTGAGCATCTGGCGGAAAGGACCCGCCAGCTCGGGCCGGTAGCTCCAAACACGGCTGATATTGCTGATGTAGCCGACTTTTTCCAGATCCTGGTCGTACAGTTCGCACAGTACTCCCTCTGCATTTTCGTCAGAAACCGGTGGAACGTACCACATAACCGACCTCCCGCACGAAATTATTTTGTAATATGATCAATTTTATCATCATCTCGGTCGGCAGTCCAATCCGCGATGGTGAAAACGGAGTGCGTTGGGAAACGTCTCTTGCTGCCAGCGGATATAATTGGGTGATGGAAACCATCATCGTGCAGCCCTTCTGCCCCGCCGACCAGGCTGAGGTCAAAAGCCTGATCCTGGCCGGGCTGGTCGATCATTGGGGGGTGCTCGACCCGACCAAAAACCCGGACCTGGTGGATATCGCCGCCGCCTATGCCGGGGCGACTTTCCTGGTAGCCCGCCTGGCGGGGCGCATTGTCGCCACGGGCACGCTGGTGCCGCGCGGGGAGGGCGCGGCGGAGATCGTGCGCATGTCGGTGGCCCGCGACCTGCGCCGCCGCGGCCTGGGGGGCAGCATCCTCACCCGTCTGATGGACCAGGCTCGCCGCGATGGCCTGCGCCAGGTGGTGCTCGAGACCACCGACACCTGGCAGGAGGTGATCGCCTTCTACCTGGATTTCGGTTTTCATATCACCCATTATGCCAACGGGGACGTGTACTTTGCCCTGGATTTAATCAGTGGGTCAAAATAAAGTAGGCCCACTGATTAAATCCAAACCCCACCCCCAGCCCCTCCCCAAATTCTTGGGGAGGGGAGATTTATTTATCATAGGTTTTGGGCCGGTTTCACTGGCCCAAAACCTACGTGGCAAGGTATTTTCGCCCCATGAGGGCGCGGGCCGGTTGACACGCGGACAGAGGACCACCGACCGGCTGAAATACTGATCGCTGACCGGCAAATTCCTTCTATTTTTGATCTATTAACTCTATATTAAGACATCTCACCCGCCATTATGTTATACTTTTCTCATGCAGACTGAGAAATGGCTCACTTCGATGGTGGATACCCCTGAAAAATTGGGGATTGCGCGGCAAATCCTGGACGAGATCCGCAGCGGGGTGGATGTTTTTGTGGCCACGCGCCATTACCCCCTGGAAGGCGGCGGGTTTGTGCCCAAACATACCCTGGTGGCGGTGTATCACCGCCTGGTGGAGAGCGGCGATTGGGCCAGCGACCCGGCGATGCTCTCCCGCATCCGCATGAAGCCGGTGCGTTCGCTCTCCGGCGTGACCACGGTCACGGTGTTAACCAAGCCCTATCCCTGCCCGGGTCGCTGCATTTTCTGTCCCGACGATACGCGCATGCCAAAGAGCTACCTGCCGGATGAACCCGGCGCCATGCGCGGCGTGCAGAACGGTTTTGACCCGTTCCTGCAGGTCTCCACGCGCCTCACCTCTTATGAAGCCGTGGGCCATCCCACCGAAAAAATCGAGCTGCTCATCCTGGGCGGTACCTGGTCGGCTTACCGCCGCGACTACCAGGAGGAATTCGTCAAACGCTGTTTTGACGCCCTCAACGGGCGGACGGCGGCCAACCTGCGCGAAGCGCAGCTGTGGAACGAGGACACTCCCCACCGCAACGTGGGCCTGGCAATCGAGACCCGCCCGGATGAAATTACCCCGGCCGAGCTGGCCTGGCTGCGCCGCCTGGGGGTGACCAAGGTGCAAATGGGGGCGCAGAGCCTCGATCCACGCATTCTGGCGCTGAACCAGCGCGGGCATACCGTGCTGGAGACCCAGGAAGCCTGCGCCCTGCTGCGCGCCGCCGGTTTTAAAACCGTGCTGCACTGGATGCCCAACCTGCTGGGCGCCACGCTCGACTCGGACCGTGAGGATTTTACCCGGCTGTGGAAGGAATATTCGACCGGGCTGGGGCTGTGCCCGGACGAGATTAAAATCTACCCCACCCAGCTGCTGAAAGACACCGAATTGTATGAATGGTGGCGGCGCGGCGAATATACGCCCTATACCACTGAAGAATTAACCAACCTGATCGCGGATATCAAACCGGGGATCCCCGAATACTGCCGGGTCAACCGCGTGATCCGCGACATTCCCTCCCCGCACGTTGTGGAAGGCAACCGCCGCACCAGCCTGCGCATGGATGTGCTCGCCGAGCTTGACCGCCGCGGCCAGCACTGCCGCTGCATCCGCTGCCGCGAGATCCGCCAGCGCAAGGTCAACCCGCGCTCGCTAGAACTGCGCGACCTGGTGTACCACGCCGCAGCCGCGGAGGAGCATTTCCTGTCTTACGTGAACAATGAAGACCGCCTGGCCGGCTACCTGCGCCTTTCCCTGCCGGAACACCCGGTGGGAACAGAGGGTTCGCTGCTGCCGCTGCCGATGTTTGCCGACCTGGAAGGGGCGGCCCTGGTGCGCGAAGTGCATGTATACGGGCAGTCGCTGCCGGTAGGCGCGGAAGAGGCCGGAGCCGCGCAGCATTCCGGGCTGGGCAAGCAGCTGCTCGAAAGAGCGGCCCAGACCGCCAGGAATGCCGGCTTTCGCAAGCTGGCGGTGATTGCCGCGGTGGGCACGCGCCAATATTATGGAAAGCGGGGTTTCAAACAGGGCGAGCTGTATATGGTGAAGGCTATCTGATTGCGATAAAAACTCTTCTATTCTAAATAGAACACCTCTTTGAGCTCGACGCTGACCGGGCTGTTATCGGGGTTGGCGGGCATCACCTCTTTCATGTACGCCCACCAGCGCTGGCAGACCGGCGTCTGGGCCACGGCGTCCCAGCGCGCCTGGTCTTCGATCTCGACATAGGCAAACAGGGTGTTGGTCTCGGCGTCCAGGAAGATTGAGTAGTGGTGCGCGCCGTGCGATTTGAGCACCTCTTCCAATTCTGTCCAGATCGGGTTATGGCGCCGCTGGTATTCGGCGTGCATCTCAGGGTTGACATACATCTTAAAAGCTTTGCGGATCATCATTATGCTCCTGGTTTAAATATTTTTTAGGATCGCCGCGCAGCGACAGCCATTCCAGCAATTGGTTAGATCCCTAATTCTACCCGCACCTCCCGCACCCAGTCCGCGGGGAAGGGCACAATGTTGCCCGCCAGCGGCTGTCCATCCACCCGCAGTCCAATCGCAGCGGCTGTGTTACTCACGGTGATGTGGTAGGTTACCCCGCGGAAAACGCGCCGGGCGGTATATCCAGGCCAGGCCCGCGGCAGGACCGGGGCGATCTGCAGGCCGCTGAAGGTTGGGCGGATGCCGAGCAGGTATTGGGTGCCCGCCAGATAGGTCCAGGCGGCGGTGCCGGTCAGCCAGGTGTTGCGCCCCATGCCGTACTGCGGATGTTCCGGGCCGCAGATATTCTGGCAATAGACGTAAGGTTCGGCCAGGTAGGTGTCCGCGTCGCTGCGCGTCAGGGGCAGCACCTGGCGGTAGTACTGGTAGGCGCGGTCTCCCCAACCCAATTGGGCGGCGGCGGCGATGGCCCAGGCATTGGCGTGGCAGAAGATGCTGCCGTTTTCCTTGGCCCCAGGCGGGTAGGTTGTCGTGCCGCGGATGCGCTCGTCGAAGGCGCGGTAAGCCGGGGCCAGCAGGCACACCCCATAAGGGGTGTTCAGGCGCTGGTCGACGCTGTCCATAGCCTGTTCCTGGCGCTCGCGCGGGCCGGCCTCGCCCAGCACGGCCCAGGTCTGCGAATTTAGGTTGATCTGGTGAAAAGCCTCGGAGCTGACCCCTACCGGCAGGCCCTGGTCGTCGTACGCGCGCGCGTACCACTCCCCGTCCCAGCAGGCGGCGTTAATCCGCTCTGCCATTTCGGCGTGCAGGTCCAAAAGGCGCCGGCGCTGGTCTTCTTTGCCCAGGGCGGCGCACACCTCCGCCAGGTCGAGGGCCGCCCGGCAGAACTGCTGCCCGCACCACACCAATTCGGCCTTCCCGCTGCCGTGGTCCAGGTTCATGGTATCGTCCCAGTCGGAGAACCCCAGGCGCGGCAGGCCGTGCGGCCCGCGGTGGTCGAGGGTGAACTGCACCGCCTGGAGGATGTGCCCCCATACGCTTTCGTCGTCGGCGCTGCCGTCCCAGTAAGCCACCCGCTGGTCGAGGTAGGCGAAGTCGCCCGTTTCGCGCAGGTAAGCCGCGCTGGCGATCACCAGCCACAGATGGTCGTCACAGAACCACTGCGGCCAGGTCGGGAATTCCCCGGCCAACCCTGGCCCGCCCTCGCCAGTCAGGGGGAAGACCTGGTGCCAGGTATGCCCGTCCAAAAACTGCAGGCGCCACAACGCTTCCAGGGTGTGGCGCGCCAGCAGCGGCTCGGACTGGACGGTGGCCAGGGTGTCCTGGGCCGAATCGCGCGTGCCCATCCCGCGCCCCAGGCCGCTTTCGTAGGCGGAGACAAAGCGCGACCAGTAGAGCGTGGTGCGGCACTGCAGCGGGTTCCAGAAGTTGAGCATGGCGTTCATTTCGGCGTCTGGAGTCTGCACCGAGAACGAGTTCAGGTAAGCCGCCCAATCGGCTTTCAGCGCCTGGAAGGCGGCCTGCACTTCGCCGGGCTGGCGGAAGCGTGAAATTTCGGCCCGGATTGCGTCCAAATCTTCGCCGGTCCCCAGGATATAAATCAAGACGGTTTCCTCGCCCGGGGCCAGTTCCAGGTCGTGGCACAGTGCGGCGATGTTGTTGCCGCGCGGGGCCAGGCTGCCCTGCGGCTGCCCGCTTTCGACTACCTGCGGGTTCGACAGGTCGCGGGCGCGCCCGATGAAGACCTCGCGGTCGGTATCGAACCCGGTCGGAGGCTGGCTGGCGCCAAAGAAGATGATTTCGGGGCGGAACTGGGTCGAGGTGTACACCACACCGTCTTCCACCCGGGAATGGACGATGTGCGCCGCCCAATCCAGGTTGGTCATGTCCGTCAGGGCGTCAAAGTAGCTGAACTCGGCGTAGCTGAAGGAGCGCAGGCGGCGGGGCCGGCTGCCCAGGTTCTTGACGGTCAGCTGCCAGACCTCGCAAGATGCTCCCGGCGGGACAAAATACAACAGCTCGGCGGCGATCGCCTGGTAACGGCTGCGGATGCGCGTATAGGCGGCCCCATGCCGGCATTCATACCCTTCCAGCTCACGGGCCGGGATAGGCTGCCAGGTCGGGCTCCAATATTCGCCGGTTTCCTGGTCGCGCAGATAGACGTAGCGCCCCGGCTGGTCGGCCGGGATGCCGTTGTAGCGGTAGCGCGTCACCCGCCGGTTTTTGGGGTCGCGGTCGAAGGAATAACCGCCGGCGGTGTTGGAAATAATCCCACCGTAGCGCCCTTCGCCCAGATAATTGATCCAGGGGGAAGGGGTGTCGGGGCGGGTGATGACGTATTCGCGCGCGGCCGTATCGAAATAGCCGTAACGATTGGGAGAGAGTTGGGCGTCTGGTTCGGGAATCATAGGTTTTCCTCGTGTACCTATGATTATCGCATATTTAGCGAGCGCGGCGCCCCTCAGGCATAGAAAGGAATTTGTTCACCTGTTTTTCGGATAGATTCTTAGTTTTATTGAGCTGGCAGATCGGATAAAATGATAGAAAGGGAATGAATTCCTGAAATATAAAAAAGGGGATGAGGGATGATATCGAAACCGCCATCGGTTGGGGGACGGGTTTTGCTGGCAGTTTTGCTCACCGTTGGTTTTTACAGTCTGGCTTTAGGGGTGGCGGGGCTGCTGCTGTTCATCGTCTATGCTGAATTTGCGCTTATTCACCGGGTCAATTTTCAAATCACCCTGGTTTGCCTGGTTGGGGCAGGTACCATCTTATGGGCGATCCTGCCCCGTCTTGGGCATTTCGTAGATCCAGGACCTCGCCTGGATGCCGAGAAACAGCCCAACTTGTTTGCTGAGATCCAACTGATTGCCCGCGCAACCGGGCAGAAGATGCCAGCCCAGGTCTACCTGATCGGGGATGTGAATGCATTTGTGGCGGAGGTCGGCGGGTAATGGGGATTGGTCTGCCGCTGCTGTCTGCCCTGACGATCTCACAACTGCGGGCAGTGATGGCGCATGAATTTGGCCATTATTTTACCGGCGACACCCGCCTGGGTCCAATGATCTACCAGATCCGTACGACCATCATCCGTACCATCCAGCATTTGGGCGGGCGGTCATGGCTGCAGGCGCCTTTTGTATGGTACGGCCAACTTTTTCTGCGCATTACCCATGCCGTGTCACGGCGGCAGGAATTTTCGGCTGACGAGCTGTCAGCCAGGCTGGTCGGAGCCAGGGCAGCGATCGAGGGTCTGCGTGCCATTCACGGGGTTGTGGCAGCCTTCCCGGCTTATATTCAGAACGAAGTGTTCCCGATCTTTTTAGCGGGATATTACCCACCGTTGAGCGAGGGGTTTTCTCAATTTATTGGGGTAGAACGGATCGCTGACAGCATGGAAGGTTTAGTGGAAGACATCCTCGAGAGCGAAAAACCTGATCCTTATCGCACGCACCCTGCTCTGAAACAGCGTATATCTGCGCTCGAAGCCTTGCCTGCGGCAGCGGTGGTTAGCAACGACCGCCCGGCCTTCAATCTTTTGACCAGCGATGTGGGCCTTGAAAGGCAGTTGATGAATTTCATGTTCGACGGCGAAAAAATCCGCGATTTGAAACCGGTTGCCTGGCAGGAGGTGGGGGCGGTTGTTTACATTCCGGCCTGGCGGATTGTGGCGAAACAATTCCAGGCAAGTTTGGCTGGTCTCACGCCTGGCAATCTGCCTGAGTTTGGGTTATCTCCCGACAGGTTGATCGAACAAATCAAGCAATCGTCTCCCAGGCCACCGACTGCGGAGGAACTGTCCAACCACGTTCAATACGTGGTGGGGGCGGCATTGGGGGTTGCGCTGATCGACAGCGGTTGGGAATTATCAGCCGGGGTGGGCGAGGATTTCCATCTGAAGTGCGAGGATGTGGATGTACAGCCTTTCGCATTGGTGAAAAAACTGCGAACAGATGCCGCCGCAGGGGATAGCTGGCGTTTGATCTGCATGCAAACCGGGATCGCCAACCTGGATTTAGCCGCGGCGTTCGCCTGAAAAATGCAATCCATGCTGCCCGGCGTGGCCGGCTCACCCCAAGTGGCTGGCGGCCTTCCTCAAGGTGCTGGGCACCAAAATCGAGGTCTGAGGCCGGTAACGAATTTAGAAAGTCCGGCTGCCGCCCATGCTCTGGCTTTTCAGATAATCCCGGTTGCGGCGGATTAAATCCAGGCGCTGTTGGACGCAGGCCGCGGAGCGCAGCGGGTCTTCGGGGGTATGCAGGCAGTAATCCACCAGCTTTTCCACGCTGCTGGTGGCGACGTGGCAGCGCGTGTCCGATGAGGCGTAGTAGATGAAAACTCGCCCGTCTTCTTTGGCGACCACCCCGTTGCAGAACACCACGTCCGAAACATCGCCGGTGCGTTCCTCTCCCTGCGGCGCCAACAGGTAGCCCGCCGGGCGGTGGGTCACCTGCCAGGGCTCACTCAGGTCACTCAAGAAGAGGTAGAGCACGTAGCGCAGCCCGGCAGCGTTGGCCCGCACCCCGTGGGCGATGTGCAGCCAGCCGGCCTCGGTTTTAATCGGGGCCGGACCCTGCCCATTTTTCCCTTCTTTAATCGTATGGTAGACGCGCGGCTCGAAGACAAGCTCGTCCTCGATCACCGCCGGGTTCATGCTTGGTGAAAGCCCCCAGCCGATCCCGCCGCCGGTGGCTTCGAGGAAGTTATCCATGGGGCGGGTGTAAAAGCCGTATTGGCCGGCGATGAATTCAGGGTGCAGCACCACGTTGCGCTGTTGGGGCGAAGGCGTTTTTAAGTCTGGCAGTCGTTCCCAGGTTTTCAGGTCGTGGGTGCGGGCCAGGCCGCCCTGCGCGTCGGCGGCGCTGGTGTCTCCCGGCGGCGCCGAGCGATCCCTGCGCTCGGTGCAGAACAGGCCATAAATCCAACCGTCCTCATGCTTGACCAGGCGCATGTCGTAGACGTTGATATCCGGATCTTCGGTCTCGGGCATGACCAGCGGCTCGGGCCAAAACTGGAAGCCGTCCACCCCGCTTTCGCTCTCGGCCACGGCGAAAAAGGATTTGCGGTCGTAACCCTCGGTGCGCGCCACCAGCAGGATTTTGCCGTCCATTTCAATCGCGCCCGGGTTAAACGCGGCGTTGATCCCCAGGCGTTCGATCAGGAAGGGGTTGGTGTGCGGGTTGAAATCGTAGCGCCAGCTCAAAGGCACGTGGGCCGCAGTCAGCACCGGGTCGCGCCAGCGCTCGAACAGGCCGTTATCCCAGCTCTCGTCGATTTCGTTCTTGCGTTTGATTAACAAGCGGTGCTCGCGCACCAGTTTTGCCAGACGGTTTTGAAACATCACTTCGTCCATAAGGATTCCCTTTTTATTCTAACCACGGAGTGCTTTGAATTATCGTTCACCTGAAAGGAGGAAAATCCTACCACAGAGTCACAGAGGCGCAGAGGTTTCGTCGTTATTTTAGATCCAAAATGGATCCCATTCTTTTAAACAAAACCAGGAAGAGCAGGTGGAGGGGCGAGGCCAGGGCAGAACTGCCGGATGTAAATTCCTCTTTTTGCCTCGCCCTTACCATTCTGAAAGGGGTAGGGGATGCGATGAGGTCCTCTACCGATACTTGTTTACGGCCTCATACACCGCCAGCAGGTTCTCCACCGGAGTGCGGGCCTGGATATTGTGGATCGAGTTGAACACGAACCCGCCGCCCTCGCCAAAGATTGCCATGCGTTCGCGCACGTCCGCTCGCACCTGGTCGGGGGTGCCAAAGGGCAATATTTTCTGCGTATCCACCCCGCCGCCCCAGAAAACAAGGTCGGCGCCAAATTGAGTTTTTAAACCACCGGCTTCCATCCCGGTGGCCGAGGTCTGCACCGGGTTGAGGATGTCGAAGCCGGCTTCGATAAAATGCGGGAGGAGCGCATTGACCGACCCACAGGAATGAATAAAGCTTTTCCAGGGGGTGTGCTGGTGGATCCAGTCGTTGACCACTTTATGGAAGGGCATGTACAGCGTGCGGTAAGACCGGGGGGAGATGAACGGCCCGGCCTGGGTGCCGAAGTCCGTGCCGGTGACGAAGATCGCGCACACCCGGTCGCCGACCACCGCGTAGATTTTTTCCAGGTTCGCCAGGCCGATCGCGCACTGCCGTTCGAAGACCTCATGGATATAGTCCTGGCGCGACACGGTGCTGATATACCATTCGGTCACGTCGCGGATGCCCTTGGGATGTTTCAGCCAAGGGGCCGGCACCAGAGCAATGTCTCCGAAGCCTGTGCCGCCAAAATTTGCCAGGATGGCCTTATCGGTAGTGGTATACAGGCGCTCAGCTTCTGCCGCCAGATAGGCCAGGTCGTCCGCGGAAATGGGGCCGAACTCTTCGAGGTTATCGACCGGGTCGAGGTGGTCGTCGTCGATCGGCGGCTGGCGGATCAGGGTGTCGAAATAGTAGCCATCTTCGGGCATCTTGCCGCTGGGCGGGGCAGCGTGGTCGCCGTCCGGATACATGAAGACGCTGCCGTCCGCTTCCGGTTGGGTATTGAAACCCTCCGGCACCAGCACCGGCGTCCCGTTGAAGTCCCACGGTTTCCAACCCTGGTTGCGGAAACCGAACAGGGTCTCGCGTTTTCCCAGGGGAAGCACGTCCACGCCCAGGGTATCTATCAGGTCCGGGGCGATCTCACCCAGCATCTGGTACGGCTCAACCACCTTGACCGGTGTGCCCGGCGGGTCGAGCTTTAATGCCTGGCGCAGCAGGTAAACGGAGGCGACATGCATCCCTGTAACCGCGCTGGCCCCCAGGTCCAGCGGGATGTGGTCTGGCGCACGATGGTTGAGGGCGGCGATCACCCTTTGGCGAGAGTTCATACTTCCACCTCTCAGATTGACTTTTTGCGGAAATGGTTTAATCTACCTTTATTATAGGGCGTTTTCTACATTCGGATCACGACAACCTGCCCGCCGTTTGCCCGCAGCAGCTCGTCCGAGGCGATACGCACCAGGGATGTTTCGCTGCCGCCGCCGGTGTACACCAGGCGGCGTTCGAAAATGCGCGGGTCGATCAAAAAAGTCGCCGGGAAGCCAAAGGACGGCGTGCCCCCGCACGGGAATCCAGTCAGCGCCAGAAATTCGTCCGGTTTTGCCAGGCGCGGGGTGGGTGTGCCGAGCAGCTTGCCCACTTTGACCGCGCTGGCCCGGTCCTCGCCTTTGACGATGGCTACCACCAGGTCGCCGGCATTGGTCATGAGGCAGATGTTCTTGACGAAGTCATCGGGAGCCGCCCCGACCACCGCGGCAGCCTCAGCCACAGAATGGCAGGATTGTTCGAAGGAGAGATGCTCGCATTGAATGCCGCGGGCGGCGATGGCTGCCCGGATTTTGGCTTCGTAGGGGTCGTCGCGCATCGTTCACCTCGCCATCCAGCCGCCGTCCACCACCAGGACATGACCGTTGATATAGCTGGCAGCCGGCGAGGCCAGGAAAACCGCCGCCCCGGCCAGGTCTTCAGGCAGTCCCCACCGTCCGGCGGGGATGCGCTCGTTGATCGACCGGCTGCGCTGGGGGTCGGCTTTCAGGGCGGTGTTCATCTCCGTATCCATGTAGCCTGGGGCGATGCAGTTGATGTTGATCCCCCGTCCGGCCCATTCGTTGCACAGGGTCTTGGTCAGGCCGGCCAGGCCATGTTTGCTGGCGGTATAAGCCGGAATGGTCCAACCGCCGATCAGGCTCTGCACGGAGGCGATATTGATGATCTTGCCGCCGCCCTGGGCCAAAAAATGCCGTCCAAAGGTCTGGCAGTAGACGAAGACCGCGCGCAAATTGATCGCCAGCACCTCGTCCCAATCGGACAGCGGGAAGTTTTCCGAAGGGGTGCGGCGTTGGATCCCGGCGTTGTTCACCAGGATATCCACCCGGCCAAAAGCCGCCAGGGCCGCCGCCAGCACATTTGCGGCTGAGTTATCGTCCTTAAGGTCGGCCCCCACCGCCAGGCAGCGCCGCCCAACGCGCGCGACCCGCTCCACCAGGGCCGGCGCGGCGGTGGCATGCTGCACGCTGACGATATCCGCCCCGGCTTCGGCCAGCGCTCCGGCGATATCCAGCCCCAACCCGCGGTTGCCGCCGGTGACCACGGCGACCTGGTCTGTCAGGAGAAATCGATCCAGGATCATCTCTTTAACAAGCTCTTATAAGATCATTGATCATCTTGCGTGGTGGGGCACCCTTTATGGGTGCCCCTACGTCTTTTTTGATGTTACAGGTGTTTTTTTCGAGGCGAGGCTGCGAAAAAAAACACCCTGCATCATCGCCAACGGCGTGCTCCGCATGTGTGGGCCGCCACCCTATTATATCTGTGGGATCCAGACGCGCATGGCCCCCGGGCCACGGTTCGCCCAGGCATAGTAGGGCACCGCGGTCAGGTTTACCATACGTTGGGTAGCCTGCACGGTTCCATTGGGCAGGTAGAGGTTGTCCTGCCAGGCCTCCGGGGTACGCAGGATCCCCTGGGTGCGCACGGTCATCACCCCACCCAATAAATCCGCCTGCCAGGCTTCCTGCAGGGGCAAATAGGGGTTGATCGCGGCATCCAGCAGGTTGACGATTTCAGGCTGGTCGGCCTGTTCCAGACAGTAGATCATCGGACCGCGGCGGATGGCCAGGCTGCTGCGCAGGTCGTCAACCCGGGGATTGGCCTGGATATAATACGGCGTCATCGACAGTTCGAGGGTTACCTGGTCGCCGGCCTGTAAGGCTTGATTGATGCGTGCGTAGGACCCGCTGAACATTGGCAGGTTGACCATCTGGTCGTCGACGCTCAACTTGCATTCGCGCGCCCAGGTGGGCAAGCGCAGGGCCATCTGCCAATCGCCTTCCGCTTCTACGACGGTGATCTCCACCTTGCCGTCCCAGGGGAAGCGAGTCTTGACCTCCAACTGCAGGCGGCTGCCGTCAGGCCGTTCAACGCGGATCGTGCCGGGCATATATTGGTGCAGCTGAACGCCGCTATCGTCCCAGGTAGCCGCAAAGTGCTGCACCGCGGCGATCTGACGCATCACATTCGGCGGGCAGCAGGCGCAACCAAACCATTCATGGCGCTCGATGCCGCCGGGTGACTGCAGCGGGTTGACGTAGAAATAGCGCTGCCCATCCAACGAGATCCCGCTCAAGAAACCGTTGTACAGGGCCCGTTCAAGCTGGTCGGCGAAGCGCGCTTCGCTGGTCGCCAGCAGCAGGCGCCAGTTCCACATGATTGAAGCGATCGCGGCACAAGTCTCGCAGTAGCAGGTCGACGAGGGCAGCTCGTAGGCCTCACCAAAGGCTTCGCCAGAATGGCGCGCGCCCTGCCCGCCGGTGATAAAGGTCTTGCGACCGGTCATATCCTGCCACTGGGCCAGTTGGGCATCCAACAGGGCCTGCTCGCCGCGCTCCAGGTAGACGTCGGTTACCCCGGCGTTGAGATACAGCTGGCGCACGGCATGGCCGACGACTTCGTTGGCCTGGCGCACCGGCAGGTGATCCTGGTGGTAACTGGCACCCCACTGGCGGTAGCCATCCATCTTGTTTTGCCCGCGGCGGTCGATCAGCGCCTGCGCCAGGTCGAGATATTTTTCTTCCTTTGTGGTCCGGTACAGCTCAACCAGGGCCGTTTCAAGCTCGGGGTGTCCGGGGTAGCCGTTGCGCTTGCCCGGGCCGAAGATATCGAAGATGAGGTTGGCAAAGCGGGTCGCCACATCCAGCAGGCTGGTTTTGCCGGTCACCCGAAAATGGGCCACCGCCGCCTGGATCAGATGCCCTGCGCAGTACATTTCATGGTCGCTGGCCAGGTTGGTCCAGCGCTGGTCCGGTTTGAGCACCTGGTAATGGGTGTTCAGGTAGCCGTCCGGCATTTGGGCCGCGGCAACCAGGGCGATGACTTCGTCGATGCGGCTTTCGAGGGCCGGGTCCGCCTGGTTGGACAGGTCCAGAGAGGCGGCTTCCAGCCATTTGTACACGTCCGAATCCATGAAAACCGGGTTGGTGTATTCGCCCTGACCGGCGCCGGTCGCCAGGCGAAAGTTGTTAAAATTACCGGCTTTTTCGAGCCTTGCATAGCCCTGGTGAATGCTGACGGTGCGGTTAGTGTGCTGGTATGTATGCCAGAAACCTTCAGCCAGACTGACCGCGCCAACCGACAGGCTGCGCAGGCGTGCGGATGTGCTGTGAGTTGTCAATGTAACCATGTGCCCCTCCTGGGTATATAGATATTATAACAAAAGGATCGCATTCGCTGTCTCAAAAGCAGATGCGCACTGCGCACCCTACCGCTGAGTCTGGAAACCCAGACAGGCAATACCCCGCTGGTGAACCACATGCACCTCCCAAAACATGCCGGGATCATCCAGGGGCAGGCCTTCGCTAAGGGAAAAGGTTCCATCCGCTTTTACCAGGAGGTCGAAAGTGTCTATCCCGGCACTGTGAGTATCGCCGTGTCCTTCTATACGGATCTGCAATTTTTCTCCTGGATTAAACCCGTTCCCACTTAAAACTACCGATTGAAAAACTACCGGTTGATCTGCATTTCTTCGGCCAAATACGATCTCAATGGAAAGACCAGGCGGGTTATCTGAGCAGATCTCCGGGGTGGGGGATGGGGATGGAGGTTTGACTTGCGGCGCTACAGTTGGGGAAAATAAAGAGCATCCCATGATTAAAAGTATAAAAAGAAAGAAAAATGGAAGTTGCCTGGCAGTATTCATGGTGTGCGCACTTTGATAAATCGATTGAAGTCTGTAGAATGGTGCGCAGTGCGCACCATTCTACAGCATTGATTGTGTTGTCCTTTTTTTCCAATCCCACCCCGCTAACCCCATTCCCGTCATCATTTTAAATTTTATTCCATCTCGCCAATAAGGATTATAAAACCAAAACTACAAGCCGGCCTACCCAACCACCGCCCGGGCGAAATGCACGTGCTCGAAGGCGTGGTAGGCATCCGCGCGGTTTTGAAAGTAGCGCGCCTCGATATCCTGCGGGTCCAGGCTTTCCACCAGGCACAGCCCGCAGTTTTGCAGATCGGCAGCCAGTGAAAGCGGGTCGAGACCGGTTTTCATCGGCTCGCCCACCATTTTGGCGATGCCCTGCATCAACTGGATGCGTTTCCCGGCTTTCTCCGTGGAAAATGCATCCGCGTCCATGTAATCGAAAACGACCTGGCTGCCGGGTGCAGACAGGCCGGCGACTGCCTGCAGGGTCGCGCGAACCACCTCACGGGCCAGATAATAGGTGACGCCCAGCCAGCTGAAAAAGCTCGCCTGGTGCGGGTCGAAGGCCGAACGCAGCAGCACGCTGGCAAACCCCTCCTGGGTAAAGTCTACCGGTACAAAATGCAGGTGGGGGGGAATTTCCCAGTCGGCGGCGGTGATGCGCTGGCGCTTTTGGGCCTGGGTGACCGGGTGATCGACCTCAAAAATTTGCAGCCGGCCGGTCAGTTCGGGCCGGCGGAAGGCGAAGGTATCGAACCCCGCCCCCAGGATGACGTATTGCCCCACACCCTGACGGATGGCCTCCTCCAGGCAGTCTTCGCAGTAACGCGAGCGGCTGAGGGTCACCGGCCCGTTATAGATCTGGATGACCCGCGCCAGGGCAGTTTCCTGGTCGGGGTGAGCCGCCTCCAGCTCGGGATCGATGATCTTGAGCAGACCTGCCAGGCTCTGGTCGAAGGCGGCATGTTCAGCCGGGGTATACAACGCATCGGCCAAAAAGTCATCAAAAATTTTGGGTGAGTCGTGGGTGGCGTGATAGGCGCGCGCATAGGCGGTGATAAGAGCGGTGATCCCGCCCTGGTTTTCTTCCATGGGGAGATTCCTCCGGATGCGGTAGTTGGCAAAGCTAATGTTTAATAGCACTTTTCGGCCCGGGTTTCAATCCTGCATATTCGCGCCAAAATGTCAAGCGGCATCCGGTAATTAAAGGCATTACCCCCCAGATTGTATTTCATCTGGGGGGCAGCTGTATTTAGTTGTACGGTTCGAATTTTTATCTCTCAAATTACATGAACAGGGATCCGATTACTGATCCGATCCGCCGGGCAGCTTTGCCAAATCTTTCGGCTAATCTGCTGGGCTGTTGGCTGTGGTTGAGGTAATTCATCAGGGCATAGCGTTTTTCCATTTCTTTGGCACGCATTTCGATCTCGAAAGCCCCTTGAGGCCGGTTGTTGTTGTCATAATTGAAGTACATGATCAATCTCCTTATTCGTTTTTGGTCACAGTGACCTTGTGCTTAGATGCTCATAGGTTTCCACACCCGGTAAATAAAAGCAGCATCCGAAGCACACGGGATCATCTTTTCAGGTGATCGTGTCTTCAACGCCTACGGGGTTAGCTGACGGGCTCGAACAGAAGACTTGCTCTACAACGCTCTGCGCTGATTCGCCCCCGATATCGGGTCCCCCGCTCAGGAGATTAGGCGATAAGTTTTTAATTTGCCAGTATCAGTATATCCCATTTGTATTAACGTTTGTTAAACGTTTAGATAACATTTTATAAACGTTTTCCTGGCTCGCAGCAGAATCCTGTCCGAAATTATGACATTGTCCTAAAAACGTGACGAATAATTGCACTCTCCTCTGGCAGACCGGGGGAGCCCTGCGGTATAATTTTTTGGGTAATTGGGAAAAAGGATTCATCCTCTGAAGCCTTTATTCCCCACATAAGTCAATGATTGGAGGTGAGCATGGCCACCATAACGATTGTTGGAGCAGGGATGATGGGCACCGCCATGTGCTGGCCGGCGGTCGACAATGGGCATAAAGTCCGGTTGGTTGGGACGCCGCTGGACACGGAATTGATCCAGAGTATTCGCACCAACCGGGTTCACCCGCGCCTGATGCGCGCGGTGCCGCCGCAGGTGGAAGCCTATTATGTAGACGAACTGGACCAGGCGCTGCAAGGTGCAGACCTGGTGATCGGCGGGGTCAGCAGCTTTGGCGTGGATTGGTTTGCCCAGGCGGTGGGGCCGGGGCTGCGCCCGGACCTGCCGGTGCTTTCGGTAACCAAGGGGTTGGTTGATTTGCCGGACGGCAGCTTGCTGCCGCTGCCCGTGGCGCTGCAGCGCAGCCTGCCCAACGGGCTGCGCGGGCAGGCCAGCCTGAATGCAATTGGCGGCCCGTGCATCTCGCACGAGCTGGCAGCCCGCCGCCAGACCGCGGTGGTGTTTACCGGATTTGATCCTGCCACCCTGTCCACATTGCGCGGGCTGTTAGTTACCGATTACTATCACGTCTGGACCTCCACCGATCTGGTGGGAGTGGAGGTATGCGCCGCCCTCAAGAATGCTTATGCCCTGGGGGTTGGGCTGGCAGTGGGCATGATGGAAGCTGCCGGCCCGGATGGGCTGGCCAACCTTTACAACCCACAGGCTGCCCTGTTCGGCCAGAGCTGCTATGAGATGCGCCGGTTGGTCGCGCTGCTGGGTGGGGACCCGGTCAATGTCACCTGGCTGCCCGGACCAGGGGACCTGTACGTGACGGTCTTTGGCGGGCGGACGGTGCGCCTGGGCAAGCTGCTGGGCCAGGGGATGACCTTCAGCGAGGCGCGCAGCCTGATGGCCGGTGTGACCCTGGAAAGTGTGGAGATTACCACCCGTGTGGCGCGCGCCCTCCCCAGGCTGGCGGAGCGCGGCCTGTTGGACCTGGCGGATTTCCCGCTGCTGATGCACCTGGACCATATCTTGAACCAGGGCGAGCCGGTGAATATCCCCTGGGAGGCCTTCTTCCGCGAGCCCTACGCGGCGTAAATCTATTTTTGAGTCATTGCGAGGCGGATGTTTTTCCCGCCGAAGCAATCTAAGGGCCATTTTGCAGATTGCTTCGTTCGCAAAAAACGCTCACTCGCAATGACATTTCTTGAAATGTTTAAAAATCCGATCCATGAAGACCTTTCTGTCGATTGACATCGGCACCTCCTCGACCAAATTATCCCTGTACGATGCCAGCGGACAGCTGCTCACTACGGGCAGCGCCGCTTATTCCGTGGAGTTCCCGCGCCCGGGCTGGGCCGAACAGGACCCGCAGGAATGGTGGCGGGCGGTGTGCCGCCTGGGGCCGGAGATTATGGCAGATATGGGAAACAAAGAGCTGGCGGCGATTTGCGTCAGTGGGCAGGCGCCACTGTGCACCCCGCTGGGGATGGATGGAACGCCCCTGCGCAAGGCCATTCTCTGGCTCGACCGCCGTGCCACGCCGCAGGTGGACTGGCTCGCGCAAAACCTGGGTGAAGAGCGTGCCCTGCAGGTGAGCGCCAACCGCCTGGACAGCTACTTTGGCGGGGTCAAGTGGCTGTGGTTTCGCCAGGAAGAGCCCAAGCTGTACGCCCGCACCTGGAAGATCCTCCAGGCCAACGGCTACGTGGCCTGGAAACTGACCGGGCAGGCGGTGATCGACCCTTCGCAGGCTGGCCTGTGCTCGCCGTGCTACGATTTTTCCGCCGGGACCTGGCAGGCCGAGATCTGCGCCCAGATGGGCCTGGATCTGGATAAACTGCCGGAAATCTGCCCTTCGCAGGCGGTCATCGGGAGGGTGCTGCCCGAGGCGGCGCGCGCCAGCGGGCTGCCGGCAGGTACGCCGGTGGTATGCGGTGGGGGCGACTTTGCCTGCGCCTGCCTGGGGGCGGGCGTCACCGGCCCGGGTACGGCGGCGCTGATGTTGGGCACGGCCGGCAATTTACTCTTTCCCGGCGTGTTCAACCCCGATCCGCGACTGCTACATACCCGTCACGTCACCGGGCAGCCGCTGACCTTCGGCGGGGTGCTGGCAGGCGGCAACCTGAACTGGTTTGCCGGGTTGTTCGATGAACCAACGGCGGCTTTTTATGGCCAACAGGATGAAGCCGCTGCCCAACTGCCGCCCGGCAGCGATGGGCTGATCTACCTGCCCTACCTGATGGGGGAACGCACCCCGATCTGGGACCCGGAAGCCCGCGGCGCCTTCGTAGGATTGAGCAGCCGCCACACCCGGGCGCATTTATATCGGGCGGTATTGGAAGGGGTGGCGTTTGCCTTTCGCCAGGTGCTCGAGATCACCGGCACGACCGGCCTGAAGACGATCGTGGCGATCGACGGCGGGGCGCGCAGCACGGTCTGGCGCTCGATCTTCGCTTCCGTGCTGGGCATCCCGGTGCAGCGCGGAAGCCTGCGCGCCGGCACTGCCCTGGGGGCGGCATTCCTGGCGGCGCTGGGCGTGGGTGAAACAGCCGCGTTTGAGGATATTGAGGCCTGGGGTGAAACTTCTCAGCCTGTCCTTCCCGACCCCGAAGCCAGCCGGCGCTACGACCGCCTGTATGCGGTGTATGCCGGCCTGTATCCCAAGCTTAAAACGGATTTTGCCGAGTTGCATTTTCAGGGGTGAACGTGCTAAACTTGTACAATAAAAGTAAATGTTGCCTGTCATTTGTGGGTCGAGCTAAATAGGTATTGCGTGATTTCGCTGACAAGCTGATAGGCTGACATGCTGTGAAGGAGGATTCAATGACCAGTGCTATCCCTGAGGCTGTCCTGGGCCGGACCGGCTTATCTGTTACCCGATTGGGTTTTGGCGCGATGGAGATCCGCGGCTCGCGCATCTGGAGTGGGCGCCCGGTGACGGATGACCAGGCGAAAACCATCCTGAATGCCGTGCTCGACAGTGGGATTAATTTTATTGACACCGCCAACGATTACGGGCGCAGCGAAGAACTCATCGGAAAATTTATTTCGGGCCGGCGTTCTGAATATTTCCTGGCGACCAAATGCGGCTGTCACGTGACCTATAAAGACGAAAAGACGGATGAAACGCCGCATATCTGGACGCGCGAGAATTTATTCCGCGGCCTGCACGAAAGCCTGGAGCGCATGAAAACCGAATACGTGGATATCATGCAGCTGCACAACCCTTCGGTTGAAGATTGTGAGAAGGGTGACCTGGTGGCGGTGCTCGCGGAGATGAAGAAACAGGGCAAGGTGCGCTTTACCAGCATTTCCACCACCCTGCCGCATCTGCCGGCGTATATCCAGATGGGCGCCTTCGACACCTTCCAGATCCCTTATTCGGCCCTCGAACGCACCCACGAAGACTGGATCACGCGCGCGGCGCAGGCCGGGATCGGCATCATCATCCGCGGCGGGGTGGCGCGCGGCGAAGAAGGGGTAGGTTTGGGGAGGCCGGACCGCTGGCAGAAGTTTAACGATGCCCACCTGGACGATTTGCTTGCGCCGGGTGAAAGCCGCACCGGGTTTTTGTTACGCTATACCCTGGCTCACCCGCATGCCGATACGATTATCGTCGGCACGCTTTATCCGGAACACCTCGCCGAGAATGTGGCCGCGGTCCAAATGGGTCCGCTGCCGGCGGATGTTTATGCCGAAGCCAAGCGCCGCCTGGCGCAGGCCGGCGAAGTACCGGCTTAGTTTATATTAAAGGGCTGTCCAAAAAGTACGTTTGGACAGCCCTTTGCACGGATATAAAGCCCCTTTATATATCGAACGAAAGCACCTGTTCGGCTAATTTTTCGGCGGTCACCGCACCATGGTTGACATGGCGCGGCTTGCCGGCCGCATCCAGCACAAAGGTCGTCGGGACGCTCATCACACCCCAGCGCCCAGCCAGATCCGGCTGAGATTGGGCATCGATTTCCACCACCTGGACCCGCTCGCCCAGCATCCCGCTGAAGCGGTTGAGCTGCGGGCGCTGGAAAGCCTTGCAGGTGGCGCAGTCCGGCGTGGTGAAATACAGCACCGCCGGGCGGCCGGTCTGAAACATGGCGTCTTCCTGGGCGGCAGGCACGGCTTTGGCAGCGCGGTTCAAAATGGCGGTGTTCGCCAGGCGGAATGCCAGCCAGCCGAGCCCCACCAGGGCGATCGTTTCCAATAAACGCAGCAGGATCTCAGGCATGGTTCAACTCACTTTTGGGCGCATCCCCGGGAAGGTATTGGGTGGAGGTGACTGGGAGAACCCGGGCACATTTAAGCGGCTCAGCCAGTAATAGACGAAGCAGCCCGCGCAGAAACCGGCGAACAGGTTCAAAGACGCCAGTAAAATCACGATCCAGGCCAGGACCCAACCCAATCCCCATCCCCATCCTCCCGCCAGAAAGGCCAGGCTGGCGGCCAGTAAGAAAGCGCTGCCCATGCTCTGTGCGAAACGGTGCGGTTCGGGATTGTCAGGCACCACGTCCGGCTTGACCCATCCGAAGCGCAGCAGCACCCCCTTGTAGACCGGCAGAAAACCCGGCCGGGCGAGTATCGAGCCGGACAACATCACCAACCCTACCAGGGTTACCAGCAGGGGAAAATTGAAAATAAACGCCGCCAGCGTCAGCCCGACGATCAGGGCCTGGTTGGTGCGGATCGCGCTGTGATCGACTTTGTTCAGACGGTCCATGATGCTCCTCCAACAATCCGGGCGATGGCCCGGTATAATACGAAAAAAGGGTGGCGAAAAACCACCACCCTACAGGGGCTGTAACTGCCCAACACCGGCAATGTATTACCAGGGAATCAGGCGGTTACAGACCCCGCCCCATACAAGAACACGAAAACTTAGCCACAAGCAACTCCTACCATTAACATTGATTATTATTATAAAAGGTATCAGATTAATGTCAAGACTCTGACACCCAAAATTGTCATCTGTAGTATAGATGCACCCATATTATCGAACCTTACCTGGCAGAATGAACCATTTTCTTTTCTCTGAACAGGTGCGGTTAATTTGTAGAGGGGGTGAGCGGCAGCTAATTTGTTTGGCGAGCTGCCTTTGTCATCCACCGTATGGGCAACCGTTCGAAACTGCCTTGCTGGCGCAAAAATCGTCCGTGGTTAAGTGATCTGGTCTTTTTTCACCGCCGGCACCCGTTTTGGCAAAGCCGGCGTGCGGCGCTTGCCGTCCATTAAGTGGCGGACTGCCAGCACCGGGTGGCGCAGCAGCATGCGCGGGCCGGCGTAGCGCATCACCTGCCTCACCTGCTGGCGCATTTCCGGTTTGTAGCAATGCACCGCGCAGTTAGCGCAGGTGGGCTTGTTTTCCTGGAAGGGGCAGCGTTCGAGGCGCTGCAAGGCGTAATCCCGCAGCGCCTGGCACTCGCTGCACAGCTCGCCAGACGGCGCGGCGTGCTGGTCGCGGCAGTAAATCGCAAACATGGACTCGATGGTTTTTCGTTCGCGGCGCATGCGCGGGTGGGTTAGGGGCATAAACTCCATTATAATCGATAGAATAACCCGACCCTGGAGTCATGCTATGCAACCTATGACCGGCCACGAACGCATTGCCAATATTCTGCAGCGCAAACCGGTGGACCGCATCGGCCTGTTCGAGCATTTCTGGAGCGACACCCAGCGCATCTGGCAGGCCAACGGCTGGATCCCGGATGAGACGCCCTTCGAGGACGCCTTTGGCTTTGACCTGCAGACCTTCTGGGCCTTCAACCTGGTGGCCGACCTCGATTTCGGCGAGGAGATCGTTGAGGAAACCGCGGAGACCGTGCTCAAGCGCGACGGCAACGGCGCGCTGCTGCGCCGTCACAAGCTGCATGACTCCACGCCCGAACACGTCGACTTTTTGGTGAAGGAGCGCGCCGGCTGGGAAGAACATATCAAGCCCAGGCTGACCGCTGACCGGCGGCGGATCGACTTTGCGGGCTACCGCAAAGCCAAAGCCCAGGCCGCCGCCGCCGGGCGATTCTTCTGCTGGAGCGGGATTAACGTTTTTGAGCTGATGCACCCGGTGTGCGGGCACGAGCACATGCTGGTGGGCATGGCGCTCGACCCGGATTGGGTCAAAGATATGGTAACCACCTACGCGCGGGTGACGCTTGAGCTGCAGGAGATGCTCTTCGCCGAGGAGGGTTACCCGGATGGCATCTGGTACTACGAGGATATGGGCTACAAGCAGCATCCCTTCATGTCGCCGCGCATGTACCGCGAGATCATCCAGCCGGCGCATACGCGCACGGTGGGCTGGGCGCACGCGCGAAACCTGCCGGTGATCATGCACTCCTGCGGCTACGTCGAACCGCTGCTGCCGGGGATGGTCGAGGCGGGCATCGACTGCCTGCAGGTGATCGAGGTAAAGGCCGGCATGGACCTGCTGCGCCTGTACCGCGACTATGGCGAACGCCTGTCGTTCATGGGCGGGATCGACGTGCGCGTGCTGTACAACAACGACCGGCGCGAGATCGACGCCGAACTGGAATCCAAGATCCCGGTGGTGAAGGGCCGTTACGGCTACGTGCTGCACAGCGACCACTCCATCCCGAATAACGTGCACCCGGATACCTACCGCTACTTTATACAGAAAGGGCTGGAATTAGGTGCATATTAAGGGGAAAATCCTAACACAGAGCCACAGAGGCTCAGAGGATTTTTGGAAATTGGGTTGAGCGCGCCGTTCACGGCTTATTTTAATTCAAAACAAAGCGAAACCCAACATCCGGTGAGATTGTTGGGTTTCGGGGCAGGTCAGGATAGAACAATAAATTGGTTCTTTTGCCTCTCAACTTAACCTACGAAAACTATTATTAATCGTTCACCACGGAGGCACAGAGTACACGGAGAAAAACCTTTATTCTGGTGTTTCTGGAGTACACGCGTCCCACTATTTTGAAAGGGTCGGCAGCCAGGTTTTGTGGATGGGCGGCAGGTCCTTTCTCCACAGACCTCTGGTCCCTGAACGCAACAGGAAGGATGACTTCCCATGCCATAACGAGCCGCCAAAAATTCCCTGGAAATCCTGGGTGATAATTTGCCAATCCGCATCTTCTCCTGAACGGTAATAGATTGCGCTTGAGGTAAAGAGATAGACTCCCCCGGAGTCGTCCACCAAAAGGCTGGACCTCTCACCTAAATCTTGGATAATTGTATCTTTGGTCCAATCTACCCAGGTTTCTCCGCTATCCGTGCTACGCTGGATCTTTATATCCGAATAATTGGAACCGCGGGTCAGAAGATATCGGTTTTGGGGCTGGTTGGAATCGATGGCAATGTCCACCGTCTGATAGGAATCCCGAAAAACCTGATGCCAGGTGAGCCCACCGTCGAGAGAGCGATAAACCTCGTAATTCTCGCCGGCCAGAAGATCGTTGGCATCCCATGGATTTACCGCCAGGGTGCGGATAACTTGCGAATTGGCTACCGGAAATAAGTTCCATTCATTAAAAAACCGCAAGACATATCCATGGGCTCCATATCCAAGGGCTGCATAAGGAGAATTTGGGGAGGCAGAGGAAACAGCCATAGCATTCACCTGGCTCGAGGAGTTTGCGTGCCACCAATGGGAACCATCCTGAGAAATATAGAGACCATCCTTCGCGCCGATCCAGGCTATCTGGGAGTTGAGCGGGTGGATGAGGATTGAGAGCGGTTCGATCTCTAATGATGCCGGGCTCCAGGTGAGGCCGCCATCGGCGCTGCGATAAACCCCTGGTCGCGGATTCCCACTCGCTGCGAGAATCACGTTAGGGTCGCTGGGCGCAATGGCAAGTTTCGATATGACTGCCGGGCTGACCAGCCCGGTGTTGCTTTCTTCCCAGACAGTTCCACCGCTGGTGGAGATAAAAATTCCATATCCGCCTGTCGCCGCCAGCAGCTTTCCTGGAGCGTTTACATTACCGATCATGCCGTTCACGATGGTCGGGAAGCCCTCGATCGATTTCCACCAGGTGGCGCAGTGATCTTCACTCTGGTAGATATGCAGGTATGGGTCGGTCGTTGATCGGTTATGCTGGGGGATGGCGTACACCCGGTCACTCACAGTTACCAGGTCCAGTGGATAGAATTCTGGGATTGGACCACACTCAATCCATGTCTCTCCATTGTCATCTGTGGTCAGCATTTCGTGATTGACCAGGTAAAGTCGGTCCGGGTTTTGCGGGTCGAAAGCCATATTGTCAAGCGGAAATAAACCTGCGTTTACCAGAAATGGCTGCCAGGTCGTCCCCCCATCCGGGCTAAATAGGGTGTCCACATCTTGAGCATCAAAGCTGAGAAATATTTTATCCGGATTGGCAGGCGCGACAAAAATTTTGTGGATCGTGATACCGCAAGAGAATGAATGGCGCTCCCAGGTCAATCCTCCATCCATACTGCGCATAAATTCGGGGGTGATTGGACAGAGGTCGCCCCAGTCTAATATTGTTCCAGTCAGGTATATTCGGTCTGCGACTGGGACGACTACCGTCTCGCCAAATGGGTATAACATGACCCAATCCAGCCCGGAATTAATGGATTTTAGTAGTTGGTTGTTTTCAATCGCGTACAGAGTATCCGGGTTTTCCGGATCGACTGCCAGCGAGGTGAAAGTGTGTTTTTCGGCGGGCACAGTCTGCCAGCTCGCCCCGCCGTCCTGGCTGCGGTAAAGGAGGGTTTGTATGGGAAAAAGCGGTGTGCTTTGCAGAGCGTAGAGAATATCTGCATTGGAGGGTGCCGCCGCCAGGTGCGTGATCACCCCGCCAACGGCGAGCGGGTCGGATAAACGCGTCCAGTCATCCGTGGGCTCAGCGCTGGCGTTAGTTGGGGCGTAATTTAAAACGAGAAGGAAAATAAGGATCAGGATGGTTCCAACTAGGAGACCCCGCCGATCGAATCCCCGATATTTCATTGCATCCACCTCATGAATAATATAGCATGAATCTGCTTTCTCATTAGTTGCCTTCGGGTCGATTGTTGGGTTGAGGGGCACGGCAGGATTGGACAAAATGTTGGCACTTTTGCCCCTCAACCCAACCTGCGCCTGAAACATACTGTATAATCTCCATTCAGACCCCTGAATGGAGATACTTTCATGACCATCACCCCTATCCGGCCCGCGTGGAAAGGCACCCTGTCTGGGCGAGAACGCTTTATCCGCCAGATGCACTACCAGCCCATCGACCGCACGTTCAACATGGAGTTCGGCTACTGGGCCGAGAACTTTGACCTGTGGCCGCTTTTCAAAGACAACGGCATCACCAACAATGCCGAAGCCGACCTTTTCTTCAACTTCGACCCGATCCACACCATCAGCGGCAGGGTCTGGCTGTCGCCGGGTTTTGGCGAGACCCTGGTGGAGATCCGCGAGAAGACCAAAGTGCTGATGAATAACGACGGGCTGCTGGCGGAGGTGCCGCTGGATGGGCACGATACCATCCCGCATTACATTAAGGCGACGATTGTCACCCCCGATGATTGGAAAAAGGTCAAGGCCGAACGCTTCCGCCTGGACGACCCGGCGCGGGTGGTGGATATCCCCGCCCTGCAAAAACGCTACCCTGCGGTGCGCGACTATCCCCTGGGGGTGGACTGCGGTTCGATGATCGGCAAGATCCGCGACATGCTTTCCTTTGAGGGCCTGGCGTATGCCGTGTATGATTATCCCGAGATGGTCGAAGACATGGTCGAGACCTGCTGCATCATGGTCGAGAACTTCCTCGACCAGATCCTGCCCCATTTTGAATTCGATTACGCCTCCGGCTGGGAAGACATCGCTTACAAAGGCGGGCCGATCGTCTCGGTAAAATTCTTTAAGAACGTGGTCATGCCGCGCTACAAGCGCATCCACCAAAAGCTGGCCCAGCACGGCATCGACCTGTGGTATATCGACTGCGACGGTGACGTGCGCCCGATCCTGCCCTACATGATGGAAGGCGGAGTCAACTGCCTGTTCCCGTTTGAGGTTAACTCCTGCACGCATCCCGCCGAACTGCTCAATGAATACGGCAAGGACCTGCACATCATGGGCGGGTTCGACAAGATTGAGCTCGGCAAGGGCCGGGAGGCCATCCGGCGCTACATGGATACGCTGGCGCCCCTGGTGGAACGCGGCGGGTATATACCCTTCTGCGACCATCGCTGCCCGCCGAATGTCGACCCGGACGACTACCTGTTCTACCTGGATCTAAAAGAACAAATGTTTGGCATGCATTAGGTGGGTATGGACATAGAATTATTGGACGACGACCAACTGCGCGCCTGGTGCCGCCGGCTCGAATTACCGGCGGCGGCGGTCGAAGAGCTGGCTGCAATCGCTCAGATCGTGCGCGAGGATGAAACTTTGCGCGCCATTTTTGAAGATTTTCACCGCCAGACGGCGCTCGAGGGACGCTGGCACCGCGAATGGACGCCCCTGCCTTTCGACGAGCGCGTGCAGGCGGCGCTGGGTGAGCGCGTCTCACTGTTTTACCTGCTGGCTTACCTGGCGGCGCTGCCCTACGCCGAGGGCGAATACCGCCGGCGGGGCATCGGGATGGACATTTTCCAGGCGACGATGAGCGACCTGCGCATCTGGTTCTGTCATGAATTCGATTTGGACGGCGAGTGGACCTTCCGCCAGTTCAGCTGGGTCTGGCGCCACCTGAGCTGCGAGCTGTTCCGCCTGGGGCGCATGCAGTATATGCTCAAAGCCTTCGATGGCTCGGTGAGCGCTTACCGCAGCCGGACCACGGCACAGATCCGCATGATGGCAGGCCCGGAAATGCTCCTGCGCGCGGATGGATATGCCCTGGGGGCGGGGCGTTCGCAGCCCAGGGACCCCTTTTACCAGGAGCGCGACCCAGCCATCGAAGATGCCTGGAGCCCGGCTTTCGAAGCCCGCCCGGAGGGGTGGTGGGGGCACCCGGTTTCGCCTTACGGCTGCGTATTGAAGGATCCGCTGCTGCTGCCGCGCGCGGAATGGGAGCCGGTCTTGCAGCCAGGCGATACCGTGCTGGATATGCACATCCCGCGCAGCGCTCCTTTCACCCAGGAAGACTGCCGCGATTCGCTGCGCCAGGCGTTTGATTTTTTCCAGCATCAGGCGCCGCATGACCCATTCAAGGCCGCTTACTGCCACACCTGGTTTTTTACCCCCCAGCTGCAGTGCATCCTGCCGCCCGAAAGCAACATCCTGCGTTTTCAGCGCGAATTTTACCTTTACCCGTTCCCCGGCACGCCGGGCTTTCTGTGGGATTACGTCTTTGGCGAAAAAGTGCATTCGCTGGCCGAGGCGCCGCGGGATAACGCCCTGCGCCGCTCCGTGCTCGATTGGCTGGAGGCGGGCGGTGAATTGTTCGATTTGGCGGGGGTGATGTTCCACGGGCCGGATGAATGGGGCAGCCAGCCCTACATGAGCCGCTGGGATCGAGAGCAGGAATCTGGATAAGCTGCCGGACTCAACGATAGAGGTTTTATGCGTATTCTAACCTGCAACGTGCGTTATTCCGCGGCCCAGGATGGCGAGAATCACTGGAACCTGCGCAAAGATTTATGTGTGGATGTGGTCCGCCAGCAGACGGCGGACCTGATTTGCTGCCAGGAGATGAGCGCCGAGCAGCAGCAGGCCTTCCTGGCAGCGCTGCCGGAGTATGACTGGTTGGGCATGGCGGATCGGCCTGACAACGACAACCCGGTCGACAGCATTTTCTACCGGCGCGAGCGCTTCCGCAGAGTCTCCAGCAGCGGGTACTGGCTTTCGGAGACCCCGCATATCCCCGGTTCGCGTTCCTGGAACAGCGCTGCCATCCGCCTGTGCAACTGGCTGCGTCTGGAAGACCGTTCCAGTGGGCGAGAATTTCGTTTGACCAACACTCATCTCGACCATATCAGCCAACCGGCGAGAGTAAACCAGATGCGCCTGATCCTGGAAGATTCAGCAGCTTACGCGGCGGAATTCCCGCAGATTTTGACCGGGGATCTAAACTGCAATGCCGCTAATACGGTCATTGCGGCAGTTTTAAAGGCAGGTTGGGTGGATACCTATCAGGAAATGTTCGCTAATCCGGACCCTGGCAACACCTTTCATGGTTTCCAGGGACCGACTACGACCAGCCAGGATGGAAAAATCGATTGGATTTTTGTGCGCGGCGGGTTAAAAACGACATCCGCCGAAATTATCACAACCAACGATCGGGGCAGGTACCCTTCGGATCATTATTTTGTGTCGGCGGATGTGGCGTTTTCTTAAAACAATGAGTGTTTTCGTTGTGAGGCAGTCACATCGAAAACACTCAAATAGAAATTGACTTATTTATAAGATGGGCGCATGCGCTTCTGCGCAAGCTGCTGCTTTTGAGCCTCTTGGTCCAATCGTTTCTGTTCCGAACGTTTTTGCGACACCAGGATGACCCAGTAGACCGTGAGGAAGACCACCGAGAGCACCGTCACCGCGTACATCAGGGTCACGGCTGCCAGGGGGCCGTCTGTGCCGGCCAGCAGGCCGTGGACCGCGGCGCCCAAAAAGCCGAGCAGGCTGAAGACGTGGATCGCGCGGAATGTTTTCTGGCCGATGCGGTCGCGGATATAAAAGGTGACTGTCACCAACACGGTGATGTACATGCTCAGGATGCCGAGCGCCACCCATACCGGGCGATAGGTAGAAGTCAGCGGCACGAGCACCTGGGCTAATGAATAGGGCAGGTACTTGTCGAACAGGAGCATCGCCATGTGCAGGGCCAAAAATCCGATGCCCAGCAGCGAGATGTACTGGTGGAAGTCGTAGGTATACGAGCCGTGCAGTTTGCCTTCCAATACCCGGCTGGAAACGGCCAATCCCCACACAGTGGAAAGCCATAAAAGTAGGTAAGCCATAAATCCAGCGGCCCGGGTGACGTACCAGGTGACCTGGGTGGTGTTGATGGCCAACAGCCAGTTCAGGATTGAGCCCACTGGGGCAAGCGCCTGGCTGTGCAGCAGGGCTGCCGTCAGGTAACCGATCAGCAATGCTCCGCCCAGCACAACGAAAGAGACGGCAGTCACCGCGCTCCACCATAAGCCCGGGCGAGTAGATTTCAAACTAGAAAACTTTTGCATAATTCCCATATAAGTACTCCTTACTGTTTTCAGAACCCCATAAATGACCGTGCATATCGATGGCAATAAATGCGCTTTTTGGATGGCGGGCCATCAGCCGCTCTGAACCATTCTGTCCCGCGATCAACAGTGCCTTGGCCAGCACTTCTGCCCGGGCGGTCGTGTCCGTGATGACCGTGACGCTGGCCCATTGGGTATTTGCCGGTTTTCCGGTGCGCGGGTCTATCAGGTGATGATTTACGGTTTTGCCTTGCTTCCAGCGCCGTTTGATGATCGACGATGTAGCCACGGCCCCCGGGCCGACGGTCAGCATAGCCAGGTCATTTTTGGGGTCAAACGGGTCTTCGATCCCGACCGGCCAGCCGTTTTCGTCATAAGGTACGCCGCAGGCATACTGGTCTCCACCGGCGTTGACCGCGCAGGCGGCCGCGTAGCGGTTGAGCAGGTGGGCCGCCTGTTCGGCGATCCAACCCTTGGCGATGCCGCCCAGATCGATGCGCATGCCAGGGGGCAGACGTACCGCCAGCCGGTCGGCGGCCAACTCTACAGCGCTAAAATCGGGGCGGATGCCCTCCAGGTCGGCCGGAGCAGGTTTCTCGGTGCCGATGCCGGCCTGCACGATTTCGATGCTGCGGTCGTAGCCGGCTTGTTCCAACCTGGCCAACACCGATGGGTCAAACAGGCCATCCGTGTCCTGGTAAAAGCGGACCGAGAGACGCAGCACCTCGTACATTTCGGGTGAAACGTCGAACCAGCTGCCGGCTGAACGGTTCAGGGCAGAAAGCTCGCTCGTTTCGGAGAAACGGGTGAAGCGCCTTTCGTGATCGCGAACCAGAGCTTCCACCTGGCGGAAGCCGGTATTGACGGCTCCCAGGCTGCCTTCGGCGCCTGCCAGGATTTCGGTGCTCATCGCGGAAAAGGAATAGTATTCCACAGGTCAGGATCCCCGGGTGCGGAAGCGCGGTTGAGCAAAGCTCGTCAGCGGCTGCTGTTGGGGCAGGGACTGCAAACTTTGCACGCTGCTGCCGATGGGCGGCAGCGGGGCTAACGTGGGCAGCGGGGCAAGCTGGGAGGTCGTACCCGTGGGATCATTACCGGATGTGGTGCTGCTGTTCGCGACCACCGGTTTTCCGGAATGGCCCAAAACCGCCCAGCCAAAGAAAAATGCACCCAGACTGGCGGCGGTGATCCAGCCTTTTAAAAGTGTGCGAAAAGGTTTTGTTTTCAATATAGACCTCGATGGTTGCTGGAATGCTAGTTACCAAAACGACGTGGGACAGAGATCTGCCCATTCTGATCGATCCTGATGACACCCATTTGCTGCAGCTGCTGGAGCACGGAAGTCAACTGTTGGACCTGACTGGAGGCGTCATTCAACTGCTGTTGGTACTGCTGCTCGCGCTGCTGGTACTGTTGTTCGCGAGCCTGGTATTGTGCGATCAAGGCGTTTAGCTGTTGGACCTGGTCCGTGGTCGTGTTAGCCGATACTGCGACCACCCCGCCCGAGTCGCTTGCGGCGACAGTGGTGGGCGCGGCGGAAACCGGAATGCTGTTCGGATTAAAGAGTGCATTGGCCCCGACCAGGACCATGACAATTGCTATGACTAAAGTTGTCAGAAACGCGGCGATTAACGCGGGTTTTCTTTTCATGAGTTATCATCCTTTATGGGTGAATATTATCCATAAAATGATCATAAGGGATAAAGATGACAGAAAGATGAAATAAAATGGATTTTTGGTTTCACAGAAATCCAAAATCCATCCGGTTTGAAATATTGAAAAGATTTGATGGACGCCGGTGAGGCGATCCGTGGGATCTGGCGCGAGTTACCGCTCCAAAAAAGCGACCTCTTCCGGGGTGAGCCGCACCTCGGCTGCCGTCAGGCAGTCAGCCAGCTGGGCGAGCGATTTCGGGCCAACGATCGGCACGGTGGGGAAAGGCTGGGCGCGCAGGTAGCCCAGTACGATCTGGGTGATCGTGAGCCCGGTCTGAGAGGAGATCTGGCGGATGCGCTCCAGGCGGGTGTGGTTCTGGGCGGTGTCGTAAGGGTTGCCCGCGTTGGTCACCCGCCCGCCGGTCGGGTAGTTGACCCTGTTTTCCGCCAGTTTGGTGAAATATCCGCCACCCTGCGAGGTATAAGGGATCGCTGCCAGGCCGCTTTCCAGGTGATAACGCCACATCGCCGGGTCCATCAACGCCATGGTCTTATCCGCCAGACGGCTGGGGTCGGCGGCTGCCAGGCTCCACATCATCTGGTTGCCGCTAAACCCGGGCAGCCCGTGGCCGGCGGCATATGCCTGGGCTTCGCGAATGCGCCCCGTTTTCCAGTTGGAACAGCCAAAATAGCGGATCTTGCCGGCCCGCACCTGCTCCGCCAGCGTTTCCAGGATCTCGCTCACCGGGTGGGTGGGGTCGTCGCGGTGCAGCCAGTAAATATCGATCGTCTCTACCCCCAAATGCTCCAGGCTGGCATCCAGGTCGCCGGTGATATCCGCGGGGCTCACCCGCGAAATGTGCATGGTCGCCAGATCAGGGTGTGCACCCTTGGTCGACAGCACCACCTGACTGCGGTTTCCGCGCTGGCGCAGCCACTCGCCGATGGTTTTTTCACTGATGCTGCGTTCGATCGGCAGCCAATCCGCGTACACCTTGGCGGTATCGATAAAGTTGCCGCCGGCTGCCAGGTAGGTATCCAGCATGCGGAAGGAGTCGCTGCGGTCGACAGTCGAGCCCAGCGACCCGCTGCCCAGGCAGATCGGGTAGACGCTCAGTTCGCTGTTAGGAAGCTGGACGAGGTCCATTTAATGCTCGTGGGGTTTGAGGTTGGCCGCGCCGGGCAGCTTGTTAACCAGTTCGGCGGGTTTATGGATGAGCACCGGCAGATCGGCCGGGCAAATCCAGAAGGGCTGATCCTGGTAGGTCAACGCCAGTAAGGGAATAAATTCGCTGGTTTGACCACAAACCAGGCAGATAGGTTGGGTTTCAGTCATGGTTTTACTCCTATTTTTTATTTCACCACGGGGACACGGAGAAATTCTTCATATTTGGCTCAGGAAAAGAGATCCAATAAAAAGAAGGTTTAAAATCAACCAGTTATTTCGCAATAGGCGCGAGTTGTATGAGGCTTTCCTCGAAAAGGTCCAGATCCTCTGCCAGCATGTCCGGCCGGTCCTTGGGAAAGACGCCAATGCAGGCCGCGTCGCCGGGGCGGATGTGCCGGGCGGCTTCCGCAAATGCCGCGCGCGGATCGTTGCGCCCGGCGGCGAACAGCTTGTAATGAATGACCGGCTTGCTCAAGGACGGGATCATCGCGGTCATCGCCTCACGGTCGGCATCGTCAAAGGTTTCGGTTTCGCCCGGGCGATGTTCGGCGTGCGCATCGCGGTGCGACGGGTTGTAGTAGGAACACATATGGAAATCGAGCGGCAGGTTTTCGCGCGCCCACAGATGCACCTTGGGGTCGTGGGCGGCGACCCCGGCGGGCAGGCCCGCCTCGTGAATCTGGTGGATCGCGCTCGGGATGATCCCCAGACCCTGGTTGGCGAACAGGTTATCCATCTGTCCGCCGTGGATGTACACCGCGCTGGCCCCCACGGCAATCGCCTGACCGATGTTGGCGCTCAGGCTGGCATATTCGGGCGCAGTCTGGGCGATCCACTGGATGGCGCCGCCTTCCCCCCAATACTCCTGCAGCGTGCGCATGATATGCCGGTCGGCCCGGGAAATCAGGGTGTTGATCCCCAGGGCTTCGGCCTGGCGCAGGGTTTCTTTGATGCGCGCCGTGCTGAAATAGGCCACCATTTCCCGGTCTCTGGCCGGGTTCTGATGGCTAAAACCACTAAAGGGGTTCCCGCCGAGGATCAGGCGGCTGACAGTCAGCGAACCAAGCGATACGGGTGCAAGTGCCATGAGGATGCTCCTGGAAAGGATATTTGGAACGGGTAAGGTCGTTGAGTTGATTCTACCATGCCCTCAACCTGGCGATATTCGTCAGGTTGAAATACCACCAGGCCGGATTGCCCGGTTTTCGGTATAATCAAATTGCCTATGGTAATCAGCGGAAATATTTTTGATATCAAGCGTTTTGCCGTGCATGACGGTCCGGGCGTGCGCTCCACCGTCTTTCTGAAAGGCTGCCTGCTGGCCTGCGCCTGGTGCCATAACCCGGAAGGCATCCGCCGCCAGGCGGAGCTGGTTTATTTTGAGAACCGCTGTATTCACTGTGGCGCATGCGTTGAGGCCTGCCCCAACCAGGCCCGCGAATTCATCGCCGGCGAGATGGTCTACCATGCTGAACGCTGCGAGATGTGCGCAAAATGTCTGGAGGCGTGTTACACAGGCGCGATATTTCAATACGGGCAGGAGACCAGCATAGAAGAGGTGATGAGCGTGGTGCGTCAGGATGCCGAATTCTACCAGGCCTCAGGCGGCGGGGTGACGCTCTCCGGCGGCGAGCCCCTGGCCCAGGAGCGTTTTACTGTCGCCTTGCTGCGCCAATGCAAAGCCGAAGGGTTCCACACCGCCCTTGACACCAGCGGGCAGGTACCCTGGACGATCTTTGAATCAGCCCTGCGCTATACCGACCTGGTGCTGTACGACCTGAAACATCTCGATCCGCAGCAGCACCGGCATTATACCGGGGTCAGCAACACCCTCATTCTGGAAAATTTATGCCGTCTTGACCGCAGCGAGGTTAAACTGGAAATTCGCATTCCGCTGGTCCCGGGCGTCAATGACGGCCCCAATCTGGAAGCAGCCAGCGCCTTCCTTGGGAAGCTGAAAAGCCGCCCGCGTGTCAGGCTGCTGCCATATCACCCGCTGGCGGGGGGCAAGTACCTGCGCCTGGGACGTGAGAACCGGCTGACCGCGGCCGTATCCCCGGATGCAGCCCAAATGCAGGCCGCGGCTGAAGTGCTGCGCGCCTCCGGCTGCGAAGTAGTGATCGCATAAATTGGCAATTTTCTCTGAGGCTCCCCTTCGGGGGCCACGCTCTGCGTACCCTTGCGGTATGGTCCTGCGTCTCTGTGGTAAAAGCATGAAAAGGAATCAGGCATGATCGAATCCATTTCAACGGTCTGGAACACCTTCGACGACGTCCGCGAGCACCTGTTTCACCAGTTCGAGGATCCGCCCTACGATCCAACTTCCGGGCTGGCCCCGCAGGAGCTGGAGCTTGAGGTATCTGCGTTCCTGGCGGCTCACCCGGCGCTGCCGCGCGTGCTGCAGATTGCCCACGCCTTCCGTCTGGTGGTCACCCGCGCCCAGATCGCCGTGGATCCGCAGGATTGGTTTGCCGACAAATTGAACCACGGCGGTTTGCTTCAAAAAATAAGCGATCGCTGGCTGGCCGAAGCCCAGGCCGGTCTCCTTCGGCAAGAAAGTGCCTGGTTCCGCCTGATCTGGCAGCGCGGCATCGGCCGCGGGCTGCTGGACACGGGCCA
The DNA here is from genome assembly GCA_963743005.1 of uncultured Chloroflexia bacterium. Taxonomy (GTDB): domain Bacteria; phylum Chloroflexota; class Anaerolineae; order Anaerolineales; family Anaerolineaceae; genus CAVUNY01. The sequence continues at coordinate 197,597 of CAVUNY010000006.1, forward strand.
CATCTCGCCCGGTTGGAAAAACATGTTTGCCGCCGGGCTGGACGGCCTGGTCGAACAGGCGCATGCTTCATTAATCGCCCTGGGGGCGGATGCTTCCGCCGAACAGCGTGCTTTTTACCAGGCGGTGGAGATCGTGTATACGGCCACGGGTGACCTGGCGGCCCGTTTTGCCGCGCAGGCCCGCCGCGCCGCCGGCCAGTTCCCACAGCATAGCGAACGCATGCTGGCGGTCGCCGGCGCCTGTGAGCACGTCCCGAGCGGTGCGCCGCGCACGTTCTACGAAGCGCTCCAGTTTTCCTGGCTGATGCACCAGTCGATTGAGATGGAAGGTGAAATGGTGCGTTCCATGGGCCATTTCGACCGCGTGTTCTTCCCTTATTACCAGGCCGATCTCGCGGCAGGCCGCCTGACCCGCGCCCAGGCCAAAGAATTGATTAAGTTCTTCTGGTACAAATATTACGCTCACACCCAGGGCAGCGCCAACGGCAAGAACTTTGCCTTCGGCGGCCAAACTGCCGACGGCAGCGAAATCACCAATGAGCTCACCTATCTGGCCCTGGAAGCCTACGAGGAATTGAATACCCCCGACCCGAAATTGTCGGTGCGCTTCCTGCCCACCACCGAAGACCGCCTCTACCGGCGCGTGGCCGATTTGATCCGCAGCGGGCACAACTCCTTTGTGCTGATGAATGACGTCCCCGCGGTGGAGGCCCAGGTCAAACTGGGAATCCCGCTGGAGGATGCCCGGCTGTACCTGCCGATCGGCTGCTATGAGCCGGCGGTGGATGGCAAAGAAACCGGCTGCACAATGAATATCGTCATCAACCTGGCGAAAGGCGTCGAGCTAGCCCTCAACGACGGCATCGACCTGCTCAGCGACGAACGGGTGGGTCTACCCACCGGCGACCCGCGCGCTTTCACCAGTTTCGAGCAGCTTTTTGCCGCCTATACCGCTCAAATGGACTTTCTCCTCACCCGTTTTGTGGAATACAACCGCGCCCACGAGCGCCTGTGGCCGCAAATCCATCCCTCGCCGCTGATCGCCGGCACGATTGAAGACTGCCTCGCGCGCGGCAAGGATATCGGCCAGGGCGGCGCGCGCTACAACTCGGTGGGCTGCGTGGGGGTGGCCCTGGCTAACGCCAGCGATTCGCTGCTGGCGCTCAAGCGGGCCGTGTTTGATGAAAAACGTTTTTCCATGGATGAGGTGCTGGGCGCGCTGGGCAGCGATTTTCAGGACAGCGAGCGCCTGCGCCAGTACCTGCTGAACCGGGTGCCCAAGTGGGGCAACAGCGATGCCGAGTCCGACGCTTTGACCTGCCGCCTGGCCGATTATTTTAGCGATAAGGTGCACACCTTCGAGAATGCCCGCGGCGGGCGAGTGCGCGCCTCTCTGTTTTCGCTCGATTACCAGTGGCGCCTGGGCGAGAACGTCGCCGCCACCCCCGATGGACGGCATGCCCGCGCCTCGCTGGCCCCCGGCGTCGGACCAAGCTCCGGACAGGACCGCAGCGGGATCACCGCCCTGATCCGGTCGGTGTCGCAGCTGGATTTCAGCCGCATGCCCAATGGGGCGGTGCTCGACATCACCCTGCACCCCAGCGCGGTCAAGGGTGATGACGGCCTGGACGCTTTTGTGGTGCTGATCCGCACCTTTTTTGCGCGCGGGGGGTACGCCTTGCAGTTCAATGTCTTCGATGTTGAAACCCTGCGCGATGCCCAGCGCCACCCCGAGAAATACGCCTCGCTGCAGATCCGCGTCACCGGCTGGAGCGTCTATTTTACCCATTTGCTTCCGGAGGAGCAGGAACTGTTCATCCAGCGCACCGCCCATGGGTTGTGATAGTACAGTGGAGTTTGGGCCGCGCGTAGCGAGACCCAAACTCCACTGACATGCAATCAAGGAGGAATTTTTATGGAATATCGCTATTTAGGCAACACCGGCGTGCAGGTCAGCCAGTTATGTTTTGGTACGATGTCGTTTGGCAGCGATGCCGATGAGGTTATCTCTGGCGCCCTATACCGCCGCTGCCGCGACGCGGGGATCAATTTCTTCGACTGCGCCAATTCGTATTCCGGGGGGCGAGCCGAGGAAATCCTTGGAAGGCTCATCGCCGGCAGCCGGGAAGAGCTGGTCATCACCAGCAAGGTCTTTTCCACCACCGGCACGGATGAACGCCTGCGCGGCGCCTCGCGCCGCAATATTATGGCCGAGATCGAGAAGAGCCTCAAGCGCCTGGGGACCGATCACCTCGACGTGTATTTCATCCACCATTTCGACGAGCATACCCCCCTGGCAGAGACCCTGCGCGCCCTGGACGATCTGGTGCGGGCCGGCAAGATCCTTTACCCGGCTGCCAGCAATTTTGCCGCCTGGCAGGTAGCTAAAGCCCTCGGACTGAGCGCACTGCATCATTGGGCGCCCTTTAAAGTGCTGCAGCCCATGTACAACCTGGTCAAGCGCCAGGCTGAGGTCGAAATCCTGCCGATGGCGCTCAGTGAAGGGTTGGGCGTGATCTCTTACAGCCCATTGGGCGGCGGGCTGCTCTCCGGCAAGTACGGCCCGGGTGAGCGCCCCGAGCACGGGCGACTGGTGGATAACAGTGCATATCAGAAGCGTTACGATGCCGAATGGGTCTATGATACAGCCGGTGCGTTTACCGACTTTGCCCGCCAGCGCGGCTACAGCCCGGCTGCCCTGGCAGTGGCCTGGGTGGGCAGTCACCCGGGGATCACCGCCCCGATCATCGGCGCGCGCAACCTGGCCCAATTGGAAGATTCGCTCCAGGCTGCCAGTATCCCGATGACCACCGAACTGCGCGCGGAAATCTCGGCCCTTTCGCCTGAGCCGCCTCCGGCCCATGACCGCGGTCACCCGTCTGAATTCAAACGTCCGGCATGAAGCTCATCCAGGATAATTACGAAGAAAACTATCACGAGAGTTTTTTCATGCGTGAAAAGCCAAATTCACAGCGCCTGCACAAGCGCATGGCACTGCTCCTGGCCTATAAACAAGAAGGTGTGCTGCTGGAAGTGGGCGCCGGTCACGGCGGCCTGCTCAGGCAGGCCGCCTTATATTTCAGCGTAGAAGGGATGGATATCTCGCGCCGCGCCGCCGCTAAACTGGTGGCCGAGTTCGGCAGCCGGGCGCGCCAGGCGGATATCGTCAGCGAGCCCCTGCCGCCCGGCCGTTACGACGCGATCGCCATTTTTAACGTGCTCGAGCACCTGCCCCAGCCGGGTCCGGTGCTCGAAAAATGCCACCAGGCATTAAAAGCGGGCGGGGTGATGATCGGCTCGATGCCCAACAACTTTGGCCTGGTCGGCGGTATCGTAACGCGTATCACCAATTATTTTGACCGCACCCACGTCTCGACCCTCGGTCCCGCAGCCTGGCGCGTTCTTTTTGATCAGGCCGGCTTTACCCAGACGGACTTCTTCGGCGAGGTGACCCTGGGACGCAACACGGCTTTTTACCTGCGGCGGGGGTGGTGGCCAACTTTTTCCTTTAATTTGATGTTTGCCGCCCGAAAATAAACCGGCTACATGACCGGCACGGGATGGTCTTCGGCCTCGGGCGCAGGTTCGGCTGCCGGACTCTGGATGTGGCGCTGGATCCATTTCATCATGTCTACCAGCACCTGCCCGCGGATCAAATCGTTGTGCAGTTCGTGACACCCGCCCGGATAGGTGATCAGCATCTTATCGGGATAAGTCACTTTTTCAAAAAACTGGCGTGCGCCTTCCACCGCATTCAGCTGGTCGGCTTCGCCGTGCAGGATCAGGATTGGCAGGTAAATATCGCTGGAGTGCTGGTTGACCCATTGGATCGTGCGTTGCAACTCGCTGCCCCGGCGGGCGCTGGCCTGGTTGTGCATCAAAGGATCGTTCTGCGCGGCCCGAATAATTTGGGGGTCGCGGGTGAACTTCTCCATGGGAGCGGCCAGTTTTAAACTGAAATTGGGCCAGGTAAACGAAAGCGCTTTCGCCGCCAGCGCCAGCGCCGGTTGGGCTGCCCCACTGGGTTTAAAAGGCGCGCTCATGATGATCGCCCCACTCAGGTAGTGGGTTTCATGCAGGATGGCGTCTGTCACCACCAATCCCCCTAAGCCGTATCCCCACACAAAGATCGGCAGACCGGCCTGTTCATTGTGCACCAGGTCGATAAAAGTGCGCAGATCCAGCCGGTATTCCGACCAGTCGTTGATGTGCCCGCGCTGCCCCGGCGAGCGTCCGTACCCGCGCTGGTCATAGCAGTAAACGGCGATGCCCTGCGGCAGCAGGTTATTGAATACGCCCTGATAGCGCCCGCTGTGATCTCCCGCGCCGTGCACCACCAGCAGCACCGCGCTTGGTTTCCCCACCGGGAGATGAGCCTGATAATACAATTGAATTCCGTCGGGGGTAGTGAAGCGCCCTTCGCGCATATCTGCCATATTCCCTCCGTTTCACGTTGGTAAAGGTCAGATCCGGGCCACCGCTATTAAACAATCATCCGGGTGTGTCAGAAAATGCGATTAATTTTTCGCCAATCGATTGTGATTTATTTCATTATATACCAAATTATCTATTTGAATACAAGAAACTTGGTTATATTTTTCACAAATGAAAACTATATAGTACGCTTCAGGCTTCTTCCGACGTGACCGGGCGCGGCTGCTTGCCGTCGATATCGGTAAAGCCATATTCCAACCCCAGGGCTGCCGCGACCAACACCTGCCCGGACTTTGACATCACCTGAGGATCGCCCGCCAGAGCTGCCACAGCCCGCCCTTCGAACTGTGGAGATTCGGAGTTGGACAGGTCGAAATATTCAGCGGCTCGCAACACAAATTCGGTGCGCACAAGCCCCGGGTAAAGGGATAACGCGCACACGTTGTGCGGGCGCAGTTCGTGTGCCATGCAGGCCGCCATGTGGTCATCGGCGGCCTTGGCTGCTCCATACGCCACACCTTTATCAACCTGCTGCGCGGCAAAAAATGAGATGTTAACGATCAGGCCGCTGCCCTGGGCAATCATCAACGGCGCTGCTAACACGCTTGCCGTGAAGTGCGCTCGCACCCCGGCCTGGAACATGGCATCCCAACGAGCCAGCGGCGCAGTCCAGAAGCCGCTTTCTTTCCAGAACTCTGTCCCATCATAAAAATGTTCGTATCCGCCCCAAACATTATTGACCAGCACATCCAACCGGCCCTGCTCGACCTGAATCTGAGCGAACACGGCGCGGGTCTGATCGTCGTCGCGGTGGTCGCAGCGTACCGCAATTCCCTGCCCGCCCAGACGGGTCACTTCGGCTGCCGTCTCCTGGATCGTGCCGGCGATCCCGCCTGGCGCCTGACCCTCAACCATCGTGCGGCCCGTCACGTAGACTGTCGCCCCCGCTTCGCCAAGCCCCAGAGCGATTCCTTTGCCAACCCCGCGGCTGGCACCAGTCACCAGAGCGGTTTTCCCGGATAAGGGTTTCATAGATCTTCCTTTTGCTACTTGACTTTATGACTAAAAAGATTAATATAATATTATATACCTGATTATTAACAATTAAACATCCCCGGATTTCGTCACATTCTGGTAGCAAAGCAGACAGGGTATAGGCGAGGTCGAAAACGGACCGCCAAAATTATCTTGATAAGACAGAATTTTGTGGAGGATAATATGCAAGCTCATTCCCATTCTGCCCTCTGGCGCTTTACCAGCATTTTGGTTTTAATCATGCTGGTCTTCGCTCCCCTCTCGAGTTTCACCGCGGATGCTGCCTCGCTCAGCCAGGAAGCTGGGCCGCAAAGCGTGAATGCCCCCGGAGACCATCTGGTCACGAATATCAGTCTCAGTCCGGATACGCCCAACATCCTCAGGACCAACCAGGATGTGACCATCAACTTCAGTTACAGCACGACCCAGGTGGGGGGCGTGAGGATCTTCGTTCATCCCTATACAAACGGCGCGCCAAGCGCTAACTACGCGGTCTCGGGTTCGCCCGTATACCCGCAGTCTGCCACCGGCACGGGCAGCGGCACCATTACCATCACTGCCGGCACGATCGTCGTCGATCAAATTAATCTGCGCATGACCGATGCCAGCCAGACCGTGGTGCTCTTTGATGCCTTCATCCCGGTTTATTACCTCTTCAGCGATGCGGGCAGCGTGGTCGGCAACTTCGGTTACCGGCTGGATACGCCGAATGTCAGCTCATTTGGCCAGCATGTGGACCTCACCTTCGATTACATCACCCGCCAACAGGGAGGCGTGCTGATTTTTGCGCGGCCCTTCACCAACGGCTCACTGACCCCTAATTATGGCGCTTCAGGCTCCCCTACATATTTGACCAGCTCGGGCAGCGGTTCCGGATATTTCACAATCACCTCGCAGCAGGCGGTTGTTGACCAGATCCGCGTCCAGATGTGGAACGCCAACCAGTCCGTCCTGCTTTTTGAGGCTTTTCTGCCGGTCTACTACCGTTTCTACGATCCGACGAATATCGTCACCAGCATCGGCATGACCCCGGATACGCCCAATATTTTCAAATACAGTCAGAATATCAACTTTACCTTCAATTACACCACCAACCAGGTCGGAGGTGTGGTCATCTTTGCCCGGCCGTTTAGCGGGGCCCACCTATCTCCCAGTTACGCGGCGCATGGTTCCGGGATCTATCCGGTTGGTTCGGGGGCCGGAACAGGATATTTCAGCCTGACCGCCGGCCCAGTGATCGTGGACAAAGTGCGCATCCAGATGTGGAATGCCAATCAGAAAACGCTGCTTTTCGAGGCTTTCCTGCCGGTCAGTCTTTTCTGGGCAGGGTCCGGCCCCCCGCCCGGGCCAGACATGCACGTAGACGCGATTGAAGTCACCCAGGCCATCCAGGACTTGAACAACAGCGTCGACCTGGTAGCCGGGAAAAAGACCTATGCCCGCGTGCATGTCAGTGCGCCGGTAAATGTTACCAATGTTTATGCCACGTTATCCGGGCAGCGCGGTTTTGTCTCCCTGAATCCAATCCTGAGCCCGGGGAACCCGGGCAGCGCGATCACCGTGCGCACCGCCCCAGACCGCGGGCAGTTGAACGACAGTTTCTGGTTCGAACTGCCCTCCGGCTGGACTGATGCCGGGAGCCTGACCCTCACCGCCCGGCTGGATCCCAATAACACCAAGAATGACCTGGTGCAGGCCAATAACGTGCGCTCGGTGACGGTAAATTTCCTGGCTACACCCCCGCTGCGGCTGCGTCTGGTGGATGTCCAGTACACATCCGGAGGTTCGACTTACCTGGCAGCCAGCAGCAACCTGGACGCGCTAGAATCCTGGCTGCGTCGGGCTTACCCGATTTCCAGCTTACAGGTGACTCGCCAGAATTTAATTTACCCGACAACAGGGCTGCCCAATGTAGATGCTTTGCACAGTTGGCTGGCGCTGACCAAGCTGCTGCGCATCATCTTCTCCAGTGAAGATCCTCGGGTAGTGTATTACGGCGTGGTCGACGACGGCGGTGGCTTTATGCGCGGCAAAGCGGCTGGCATCCCCTCCACAATCGCCGCCGGGCCTTCCGGATCGGACACCTGGGGCTGGGATTTCGATGGTTCGTATGCCGACTGGTACGGCGGGCACGAAATCGGCCATACCCGCGGGCGCAGCCATGCTGAGTTCTGCGGGGCGGCAGACGGCCTACCCTATCCCTATCCGAACGGGCGGATCAGCCCGAGTCTGACCGGGAACACGGCGATTTACGGTTTCGATATCACCACGCATGCGATATACGATCCGAATTGGAAAGATGTGATGACCTACTGCAGCAACGAGTGGGTCTCAGACTTCACCTACGAAGGAATCCGCAGCTACCTGGCCTCGGTGGGCGATGTGAGCCTCGCTCCGATGCAGGTCACCGCCACAGATTTTCTGGCTGTTGTCGGCACAGCCGACCTGTCAAATCATACCGCCAGCCTGGAGAACGTTTACCAGCTCTCACAGTCAAATACGATCTCGCTGCCAAACGCCGGGGATTGGACGATCGCCCTGGTTGGGGCGGGCAACGCCGATCTGGCGACTTATGCCTTTGCACCGAATGAACTGACCGATAGCGGAGGCGGCTCCGGCATACCTGCGGTGATCGCCGAAGTCGTTCCCTGGTCAGTTGGAACGACCCGGGTGGAAATTCGCTTCAACGGGCAGGTCGTCGCTACCCGCAGCGCCAGCGCGCACGCCCCCATGGTGACGATGACCGCCCCGGTCAACAACACCCCGATCCCGGCCGGCTCTTTTCAGGTATCCTGGAACGGCTCGGATCAAGATAGTGACTCCTTAAGCTACAGCCTGATGTACAGCAGCGACAGCGGCGTTTCCTGGCAAACCCTGGCGGCAGACCTGACCGGTACCAGCGTGAATCTGGATACAAACCAACTCCCCGGCGGTTCCGGCCAACTACGCATCATTGCCTCGGACGGCTTCTTGACCGGGCAGGACACCCACACCGGCCTTGGGATACCCCTGCATGCCCCAACCGTCGAAATCCAGACTCCCAATCCGGATGAAGTTTTCTATCCTACCCAAATGGTGTCGCTCCAGGGTTCGGGTTACGACCTTGAGGATGGTACGCTTGGCGATGCCGCTCTAAGCTGGTCTTCCAGCCTGGATGGTTTCCTGGGGACCAGCGCTTCTCTGAATACGAGCGAACTCTCCACCGGCACCCATGTGATCACGCTGCTGGCAACGGACAGCAACGGCATGACCAGTCAGGCTCAGCGCACCATCACGATATCCGTAGAAAGCGCTCCCGTAGCGGTCAATATGGATCTTTCTCCCTTCAGCGCAGGTGTAGTTGTGCCGTTCCACAGCCCCGCGATGCAAGAGCCGCTCACCGTGCGCAGTCTGAGCAGTACGGAATTCGATTGGACCGCCAGCGAAGCCATTCCCTGGTTGAGCCTGGATAAGGTTTCCGGAACATCCCCGGCGGACCTGGTGATGACGATCGATCCCACCGGCCTCTCCGTGGGCATGCACAGTGGAACGATAACCTTTACCTCGCCCACGGCGCTCAACAGCCCGCAAGTTGTAACGGTCAACCTGCAGGTTACTGGGAACGTCGTATATATACCGAGTGTTAGAAGATAAACTAAAATACATGAGGCTGTCTCATTCTTTTGAGACAGCCTCATAAATATTATATCGAAAAGCAATCCCAACCCCATAACCCCCTCCCGGTGGGAGAGGGAAAAACCCTAAAAGTAGGACACCCTAAAATCCCAGGGCGGGGGCAATTAAAGATTTTCCCGTAAACTTCAGGAGAAAATCAAGATTTACACCTGGTAGGGCACCTCGATAATCACCACACCCTGGCGAAACATCAGCGCGAAGCGTAATAACAGTGCGGTCTGGTTGTGCAATAAATTTTCCCACCAGTGGGAAGGGACGAATTGAGGTACCACGATGGTTAATAATTCATTGGGCTGGTAAGAACCCATCAGGTGTTCAAAATAATCCAGGATGGGTTCAATCAGCAGCCGGTAGGGTGACTCGAGAATCACAAGCCGGACCCCATCTCCATATATACTCCATTTTTCCCGCACTTTCAGGGTTTCTTGCGGGTCAATAGACACGTGCACCGCGGTCACATCCGAAGAGAGGGTTTGCGCGTAGGTTAAGGCGGTCAGCGAGCCGCGATGCACCCCGGCGATCAATACCACAACCCGGTGGCGTTTAATCTGGTGAGGGGACCGGAAATTTTCGAGGGTTAATTTTCCAGCCAGGGATTGGTAATGGTGGTGGATCATAAAAAATATGGCCACCAGGGTAGGGATCAACAAAACGATAATCCAGGCGCCATCCTGGAATTTGGTTGCCGCAAATACGATCATCACGATGAAAGTGCATACAGCCCCAAACCCATTAATTACCATCTTCAGCTTCCAATGCTCGTCACGCCGGATGGTAGAGCCCTGCTCGACAATTTCCTCGCCCGGCTGGAGATGCCCGGATTTCAACCAGCGCCGTGCCATACCAGTTTGCGACAGCGTAAACGACATAAAAACCCCAATGGCATACAGCGGGATGAGGCGGGTGACGCTGGCTTGAAAGAGGATGATCAGCAAAGAAGCCAGAACGGCCAGGGCAACGATACCCTGCGAATAAACCAGGCGGCTGCCGCGGAAGGTCAACTGGCGGGGGAGAAATCCGTCAGTGGCCTGCAGTGCGCTCAGGCGGGGAAAATCAGCGAAAGCAGTGTTGGCCGCCATGATTAAAATGACGGTGGTCCCGGCGATGATCGCCAGGTAGAAAAGCCCTTCACTGCCATAAATAGTTCGGGCAAGTTGAGAGATCACAGTCTCCTCTTCCGAGGGTACCGTACCTACCTTCCCGGCCAGGAATGAGATGGCCAGAAACAAAGAGGCCAGAATGCCGGCCATCCAGAGCAGCGTGATCCCGGCATTTTTGCTGCGTGGTTCTTTAAAGGCCATAATCCCGTTGGAAATCGCTTCGATCCCGGTCAACGCGGCCGTGCCGCTCGAAAATGCATGCAGCAGTAAAAATGGGGTGACAATCGCGACCACGCCTGAGTAAGGAAAGGCCGGCGGGTTGATAACCGTTCCCAATGAACCGGTGAAGTAGCGCATAAAACCGAGCCCGACCGTCAGGAACATGGTGATCACAAAGAAGTAAGTGGGGATCGCAAAAAGAGAGCCGGATTCCTTCACCCCACGCAGGTTAATCAACATGATAAAAAACACCATGAAAACAGATATTTCGACCCGGTAGGCGTACAAACCTGGAAAGGCCGAAGTAATTTGAGAAACGCCGGAAGAGATGGAAACCGCGACCGTGAGGATATAATCGGTGAGCAGGGCCGCCCCGGCGGTTTGGGCCGGCAGTTCTCCCAGGTTGTCTCGGGCGACGATGTATGCGCCGCCGCCGCCCGGGTAAGCATGGATGGTCTGCTGGTAAGAGAGGGTCACGATTACCATCAGGGTGACGATAGCCAGCGAAATCGGGAACACGTAACCCAGCGCCCCGCTGCCGGCGATCGCCAGGATGATCATGATTTCTTGGGAGGCATACGCGGTGGAGGAGAGTGCATCGGACGCAAATACAGCCAGGCCAATGGCTTTGCCGATGGTCTGGTGGGGCATGTCGGCGGTATGCAGCGGCCGGCCAATAAACCACTGCCGCCAGCTTTTCTTCGGCGCACTTTCGATGCGAGCCTCAAACATGGATTCGTCACTATAATCTTCAGTTTCGATCACAAAACATTCCTTTCAATCTATAAGCACAACCCTGCTCACCAAACGAGTAGAGGAACCCAGGCCCCATGCTAAAAAAGCAAGCAAAAATACCAGAGCCCGAAGCTCTGGAACAGTATAAAAAATAGATATAAAGTTAAGACAAAAATTAAAGGAGATTCATAAAGAAAAAATAAAAATCCGCCGCTGCTTACTCGTCCGTCTTGAAGCGGTAGCCAATCCCCGGTTCTGTGAGCAGGAACTGCGGGTCGTATGGGTTGCTTTCCAACTTTTTGCGCAGCTGGCCGATGTAAACCCGCAGGTATTCCACGTGGTTCGAATCACCGAATCCCCATACGTGATTAAGAATTGCCTGATGCGTGAGCACCCGGTCGGCATGAGCCGCCAAATAAGCCAGCAATTTAAATTCGGTGGCTGTCAGCTTAATCTCTTCCCCATCCTGGGTGATGATATGCCGCGCCAGATCTACAATGATCGACCCGGCATGAATGATGCTTTGTTTATTTCCCAAGGTCTGCTCGGCGTGTCTCAGCGCTACCCGGATGCGCGCCAGCAGCTCTTCAATGCCAAAAGGTTTGGTCAGATAATCATCCGCGCCCTTATCCAGCGCGGCCACTTTATCTTTTTCATTATCGCGCACGCTGAGCACGATAATCGGCACGTGCGACCATTGGCGGATTTGCTCGCATACCTGGATTCCTTCAATATCCGGCAGCGTCAGGTCCAAAATGATGGCATCGGGCAGTTGGGCGGCGGCTAAGGCCAGCCCCTGCTCACCGTTGATCGCAGTGGAAACCCGAAAGTGATGGGCGGTCAGGATCGTTTTCAAGGCGCGTAAAATTTGCTGTTCATCATCGATCAGCAAAATTAAAGGATCTCTATCCATCCCCTTCATCCTTTGGAAAATCAGGTTGGACCCCGTTCAATAAGAGGGGCAAGGTAAAATGCAGCACAAAGCAGCAGGGTTGGTTTTCCGCCCAGATCTTTCCCCCATGCGCCTCGACGATCCCTTTGCAGATGGATAATCCCAACCCAGTGCCGGTCACGCGGTCGGCTTGTGTGATCCGGTGGAATTTTTCGAAAATCCGGCTCAGATGCTCATCAGGGATCAAAGGACCTTCATTGGCTACCTGGATGTGCATAAAATCTTTTTCGACCCCGGCTGACACGCGGATCAGGGTATCGGGCGGCGCATACTTAATGCTGTTGCTGATCAGGTTGGTAAACACCTGCTCGATCATAATGTAGTCCGTGGGCACCAGGGGCAGATCCTCGGGCAGATCCATTTCCAGGCGATGATTTTGCAGCTGCTTGCGCATTTTGGCGGCGACGCCGATCGCGATTTCCGCGATGGCATTCCAGCGTTTCAGAGGATAGAGCGCGCCGGCTTCGATGCGCGACATATCCAACAGGTTTCCCACCAGCAGGTTAAGATGGTCGGTCTCTTCTTCAACGGTCGCCAGCAGTTCCTGACGGTCCGCGGTGTTCCAGGTCACCTCACCGCTGCGCAGGCTTGAAACGGAGGCTTTAATCACCGCCAGCGGCGAACGCAGCTCGTGCGAAACGGAATTCAGCAGGGACGACTTCATCTGATCGCTTTCTTCCAACACTTTGGCTTTATTTTCACTTTTCGCCAGGTGAATCCTCTCCAGGGACAGGGCACCCTGGCTGCTGTAGGCCGACAACAAACGCAGCTCTTCGGTGGAGAGTTGGGCGTGGATGTCCCACAGCAGCATTTCGCCCTCCTTTGCACGAGCGGTCATCAACGGAGACCGCAGCGTGGCAGGCTCGCGCAGCGGCATATCCTCCGGCGCACTGGCGGTCAAACCCGGCTCGCCATCCCGGGCGGCGATGGTTACCGTCACCTGGTCGATGCGGAAGGTCTCAAGCGTGTGGGCAGCGAGGGTCCGGGCAATGCTGCGTGCATCCTGTAAACCGGCCAGGGCAGAAATTAACTCATACATGCGGGTTGCTTCCCATTCGCGGCTGCGCGCCAGCTGCATCCCTTTGCGCGCCTGGCCGATCAGCTGGCTTAAAAGCACGGCCACAATCAGGAAGATGATCAAAGTGATCAGATCCTGGGTTTTATGCACGGCGAAGGTGTGATAGGGCTGGATAAAATAAAAATTAAACGCCAAAAAAGCCAGCATGCCTGCCAAAACCCCGGGCATCAGCCCCCATTGAACGGTGCTGATCATCACCGGGAGCAAATACAGCAAGGCGATCAGCTGGCTATCCAGGAAGGGATTAAATGGCTGCAGGATAAGGGTGGTCAGCCCGACGCTAAGCATGGCTGCCAGGTGGCGCAGGATGATTGAAACCAGCTGCTTCTTCGAGGTTCTCATCATAGGATTAGAATCGAACTCATTCCGCAAACTTTTTGGAAATTGCAATAACAATTGTAATCACAATTCCGCAGTTTTCAGATTCTTTATGTTTTCTTTATAAAGCGCCTGTTTTTCATTATCCGGAATTTATACCTTCTGACTACACTCTCTGTGAACAGATAAGGAGAACGGTATGGATTCTCAGACAAGTCAGGAAAAGAAAAAGCACCTGATCGTTTTACTGCCGGTCTTTATGGCAAACGATTTTGAACTGGCCCACAAGATTCATTGGATGGCCTATCATAAGAATTGTGATGTTTTCTATATGACGATTGCGGACAACAACGAAGGATCCCTGGCGCTCACGCGGGATATGGCAACGATGAAAGCCGTGACCGCGGGAAATTGGCTGCAGGCGCAGTGGATCCAGGCCAGGCCGGCGGATTGGGTTACTCGATTGCAGGAGATTTACCGGCCTGAGGATGAGATCGTGTGCACCGATGAGCAAGCCATAGAACAAAGCATATCAGGACAGGGAAAGCTTTATCACATTGTGAAAGAAGCTGCGGCGGCCGAGATCCATCCGGTTTCTGGCTATGGTCTCTCCCGCGAAGATTTAAAACAAAAAAGAATCCCTGAATTTCTGGCTTATGCAGGCTTTTTGGTGATCATCGCTCTGATTACCTGGCTGCAAATCCAGGTTGACGCTGCGCTGCGAGGCACGGTCAGTACGGTCATCGTTCTGCTCTTACTGTGCATCGAGTTTGGCGCGATTTGGGCCTGGAATAATTTCACGCTTTCTTAAGGCGCTTCACTCATCCCCTGCCTTTTCATGCTGCCACAACTGGCGCATATCCTCACTGCTCGCCAGTAGTTCATCCAGCTTGCCCTCGGCGGCCACTCTGCCGTCCTTCATCACCAAAATATGGTCCGCGCGGCGCAGCACCGGGCGGCGGTGAGAAACCACCAGGCAGGTCTGTCCCGGATTTTCAAAGATCCGCTCCCACAGGGTGCGCTCCGTTTCCACGTCCAGCGCGCTGGAGAGGTCGTCGAACACCAGCAGCTCGGTCGAGCGCACCAGCATGCGCGCCGCCGCCGCGCGCTGCGCCTGCCCGCCTGAAAGGCGCACCCCGCGCGGTCCAATGGGTGTGTCCAGCCCGGCCGGCCCCATTTCTGCGAGGTCGCGTTCCATCACCGCCAGGCGCAGAGCCGCGCAGATCTGGTCTTCATCGCGTTTCAACCCTAACAGCAGATTGTCGCGCAGGGTGGCGGAAAACAGGCGCGGCACCTGGGCGGTATATGCGCTGCGCGGCGGGACGAAAAACTCGCCCGCGTTTTCCACCGCCTGCCCGTTCCAGAGTATCTCGCCTCGCTCCCTGGGCAGCAGGCCGAGCAGCACGCGCAGCAGGGTGGTCTTTCCGGAACCCACCCGTCCGGTGATCACCGTCAGAGAACCCCGCGTCAGGCGCAGGTTCGCACCTTCGATCCCACTGCGGCTGTTGGGGAAATGATAGCTGAGATCCTTGACCTCCAATTCGCGCAGCGCATCACCCTCTCCGAGTGGTGGATAGATCACCTCGGGCAATGGCCCTTCCAGATCCACCGGACTTTCTTCAACCAGCGCCTCCGGCGGGGCGCCTTCCATCAGGCGGTACATACGCTCGATGGAGATGATCAGCTGGCGGTAGCGCGCCCATACCATCCCGGCAAAGGTGGTCAGCTCGCCCATGCTTTGCAGCAAGTAAATGAATAGCGAAAAGTCGCCGATGGTGAAGGTCCCAGCCTGCATGCCCTGCCCGGCCAGCAGCAGGATGGCCCCCATGCTGAAATAGGAAGTGTTGTGCCACAGCGAGCCCAGAATGGCGTCGAACAAACGCTCGCGCAATGTGACCTTGCGCCGCTGCTCGTTGATTTCGGCGAAGTGGGCGATCATATTCTTCTCCGCCGTGGCCACCTTTACCGCCTGGGCCGCGCCGAAAAATTCGCCGATGAATCCGGTCACCGTTCCAGCGGCCTGGCGGCTGGCGCGGCGGTAGCGTTCGATGCGCGCCGAGGCGTTGCTGGCGATCACCCCTACCACCACCAGAGGCATGAGCGCCAGCAGGGTGATCCAGGGGTTGATCGAAAGCATCAGGCCGATGGAAACGATCACGATCAGCGCACCAGAGAGCATGTCGTTCATGAACAGGCCGAACAGCGGGATTTCGACCACGTCACCTACGATGCGGCTCACGGCTTCACCCGGCGAATCGGGCAGGGGGGAAGCCCCCGGGCGCTTGAGGATGTGGGTCAGGATGTTTTTACGCAGCAGGGTGGACCCATCGGCAAACAGAGGGACGTCGGCGTACACAAACCCGTAAGCCCCTGACAGGCGTCCCAGGTAGGCCCCAAAGGTCAGCGCTGCCACCGTCCAGATGTTAAAGCCAGGCGCGGCGCTGCCGGTCAGCAGGTTAAAGAAAGCCTGGATGATCAGACCCGGGGCGATCTGAGACAGCAGGCGGATGACCAAGACCGCGACGAAGTCCACCAGGATGTACCAGGCACGGAAGTGGACCATGTGCAGAATCACTTTCCAGGCGGCCATGACATTTCTGACAGGATGATTCAAGGGTGAGTCGTCCATCCCGGGCGTTTTCATCAGACCAGCACCTCTTCCAGCCCGGTCTGCAGCAGCCCATAGAAACGCGAGGCCGGGTCTTTCACCAGGCTTTCGCGCTTCCCATGTTCGCGGATGCGGCCCTCGTCCAGGATCATGATTTCGTCTGCGCGCTGCACCGTATTCAGGCGGTGAGCGATGACGATGGCCGTGCGTGCTTTGAGCAGCTTGTGCATCGCCTTCTCGATCAGGGCCTCGCTCAGCGGATCCAGACGGGATGAGGCCTCATCCAGGATCACCAGGCCCGGGTTGCGCAGGAAAACCCTGGTCAGAGCCAACAGCTGCCCCTCGCCGGCCGAAAGACTGCGCCCGCCCAGCGCCAACCGGGTATCCAGGCCGTCAGGCAGGCGGCGGTACCACTCGCCAAGCTCCAATTCCTCCAGCGCCGCCAGCAGGCGCTCATCCGCGATGCTGCGGTCGAAGAAGGTCAGGTTGTCTCTGAGCGTGGCCCGGAACAACTGCACCTCCTGGGTAACCACCGCCACCCGCTGGCGCAGTGTATTCAGCTTCATCTTGCACAAGTTAATCTCATTCAGGCGTATCTCGCCGCTCACCGGGTCCGCCATGCGGAACACCAGACGGGTGAGGGTCGTCTTGCCGCTGCCCGTGCGCCCCAGCAGGCCCAACACCCGGCCTGGACTGAGCTCGAAGCTGACGTCGTGCAGCACCGGGTCGCCCGGGGCGTCGTGGTAAGCAAAATTCACCCCGTCGAAGGCCAGAGACAGGGCACCCTCGTCGATTTCGCAGCCCGGCCCGTCGGATACCCGGGTCTTGATCTTGCGCAGCTCGTCCAGCCGCTCCACGCTGGCCCCGATGGCCTGGAAGTTCTCCACCTGGCGGGTTAAAGCTTTGACCGGCGTTTCCAACAGGTTGGCATAATAGATGAACAGGTAGACCGTCCCCAGGGTGATGCTGCCGGCGCGGTACAGCAGGTAGCCGGCCACGATGGCCATAACATAGCCCAGGGTCATCAGCCCGCCGGGGATCAGGTCTGAAACCAGCCAGCCCTTCTGGTGGGCCTTGCGATCATGGCCCAGAATGATGCCCTGCAGCCGGAACAGCTCGCGCAGGCTGAAGCCTGAGGCGCCGCTGGAGCGCAGATCTTCGGTGCCGGACAGGGTCTCTTCAATAAAACCGGAAAGCTCGGCCTCGGCCTGGCGCCGGTCTTTATGGTGGCGTACGGCGATTCCGCGGATGCGGATCATGACGACCAGGGTTACGACGGCGAAAACGGTAAATACCACGCCGGTAGTGACATTCTCACGAGCCAGCGCCGCCAGCACCCCTACCAGTAGCAGCCCGTTGCCTACAATCAGGATGGCGAATTGCGAAAAGAAGTTCGCCATCAGGGTCACGTCTCCGTCGATGCGCTCAATCAGCTCACCCGGGGTGTGCGTGTTATGAAAGCTCATATCCAGGTTGAGGCAGTGCTCCGCCAGTTCGCCGCGCAGGGCGTTAGTCGCCGTCCAGGCCACGCTTTCACCCAGGTAGGTCACCCCCACCGCCACCCCCTGCTGCACCAGCGCGATGGTAATAAACGCAGCCGCATCCCGCAGTAGCTGGCCGGATGTGCCCCCACCCAACGCCGAATCGATAAATGCCCGCATGATCTGCGGGTTGATGATCTGCAGGCTGATGCTGCCCAACAGCAGCAGTACCAGCCATACAAACAGGGATTTCTGCGGCGCAATGTGCCTGGCAAGCAAATCCCAGTAGTTTCGTAAGGGAATCTTCAAGCCCAAATCTCCTGCGGTGCGGCGTTCTCCAGGCAGTATACCTGAAGGTTGGGGAAGTGGGGAAAAATCAGGTTGTAGGTAAGATCGAAAGAGCAGGATTAAGGAGGAGCGAGGAGCCACTTTTCAAATTGGACCAGCACCTGCTCGCCGCGACCGGGGTCGGTCATGGCCCATTGACCGGCGCCTTCCACCAGGGCGATGATCACGGAGGCGGTAGCAATCGGATCGAGATTCTGCGCCCAATATTTTTGGTCAATCCCGGTTTGCAGCAGGTTCGCCAGGTGAATATGCCAATCTTTTTCACGCCTGGCCAGAAAATTGGCCGCAGGATTGCGCTGCTGGCGCAGATTAATTTCTACCAGCACGACAAACAGTTTCGGCTCATTTTGCATAAGCTGCGCAAGGTGTTTCAGTTGGTAATGGAGCAGTTCAGGGGGAGACGCATGCAGATCAGGTCCTGCCTCTGCGGCGCTCAGGTGTGCAACCACATAGTCTACAACTGCCTGGATCAAATCTTCTTTGGTCGGGAAATAATGATGCAGTGTTGCCCCGTTGATCCCGACCTGAAGCGCAACCGCCCGGACCCGTAACCCTTCAAAGCCCTTTTGCGCGATCAAGTTATAGGCTGCCAGGATCAGTTCCTGGCGCCGGTCGGGTTTCCCTTCCCGATGGTAAACCATATGCGCTGCTGCCGGAGGTTCATCCATGAGACCTATAATTCCTTTTTCAATCAAGTGTTTGATCCAATCCTAGCACGGCCGGGTAGGTTAAGCAAGTCATTTTGTATCAATCAAACACTTGCTTGACAAATTGGATTATTTATCTATAATCAATCAAACAGTTGTTTGGGATTTTATAAAAAGGGAATAGAAAATGAACCTCAAAGAAAGTATGGCGCATGGCTATAATTTAATGGTGACGGCGGTTCTGTTTTTTGGAACGATGGCATTTGGCACGCTGGCTTTCAGCCCGGTAGAAAACGACTGGCTGGACCGGATCGACGATATCGGCTTGCCTCTGATTGGGATTGCCTGTCTGGTCTGGTTTTTAACCGGACGCAACCGCTACCGGCGCTCGGCAGTGCCTCTGGTATTTGCCGGGCTGGCCCTGGCGATCCAGATCATCGCCGTTCCGCTCGAGCTGGATGATCTCGCTGCGTTTGGCGACAACATTGGCGGCCTGGTGATGCTGGCGCCATTCTTTATCTTTGCATTGGTGTATTATCTTTCCATGAATCGCGACCAGACGCGTACGGTGAGTGAGAGCCGCACCCAAAGCGGATGATCAGGTGGAAACCCTGGTGCTTGAATTCTGACGCGAAATTGATTTTCCCTGCCATTTTTGTTGTACAATGAAATGGCATATGGGGTGGAAATTTGTGAAAGTGTTTTGGGTCTGTACAGTGTGTCCCAACCTGACAAATTTCTGCCCTGAAAATTTTTTTATGGAGGATCAAGATGTCTTTTACACTACAAATTGGGGATGCCGCGCCAAATTTCAAATTACCGGCGACCGATGGCAAGACTTACCAGTTATCTGATTTCGCGGATGCCAAAGTGCTGGTGGTGTTCTTTACCTGCAACCACTGCCCTTATGTTTTGGGATCGGATGAAGTGACCCGCCAAACGGCGGAAAAGTTTGCCCCCCAGGGTGTCAAATTTGTGGGGATCAATGCCAACAGCAAGGAGACCCATCCCGATGATGATTTCGATCACATGGTTTCCCGCATGGCCGAGCAGAAATTCCCCTGGGTGTACCTGCGCGATGAGGATCAGAAGATCGCATTGATGTACGGCGCGCTGCGCACGCCCCATTTCTACGTTTTCGATCAGGACCGCAAACTGGTTTATACCGGGCGCGGCGTGGATAATCCGAAGGATGTCAGCAAGATGACGGTCAACGATCTGGACAACGCGTTGGCGCAGCACCTGGCCGGCAAGCCGCTCAGCGTACCCCTGACCAACCCGATTGGTTGCAACGTCAAGTGGGTGGGCCAGGATGCCCATTGGATGCCGGCCGAAGCCTGCGACCTGGTTTTTTCAAAGTAAGCGCAGGCCGCCCCAATATATCTGCGGCCTGCACCAGGGCTGTCAAAAAAGCATCGCTTTTTTGACAGCCCTTTTATTTTATCTCGCCAATATCCTCATTCCACAGTTCGGGTTTGGCGCGGATAAATTCATTCATCAAGCGGATGCATTCGGGTTCATTGTGGATCTCCAACTCTACGCCGCGCGAGCGTAAATACTCTTCCGGGCCCTGAAAGGTGGTATTCTCGCCCACCACGACCCTGGGAATCTTGTACAGCAGGATGGCGCCGCTGCACATATCGCACGGTGAAAGGGTGGAGTAAATGACCGCCCGGCGGTATTCGCTGGGGCTTAATCTGCCCGCGTTTTCGAGGCAGTCCATTTCAGCGTGCAAAGTCGCGCTCCCTTTTTGCACCCGCCGGTTATGCCCACGCCCGACAATTTTTCCATCCAACACCAGCACGGAACCAATCGGAATCCCGCCTTCCTCCAATCCCTTTTGCGCTTCAGCGATGCTTTCCTTCATAAACTCATCCATTGGTCCGTACTCCTGTCTTTGAGAATATTTTTATGGTTCGGAATCAATCTAAGTTTAATAGGGAGCCCCAATTTAATCCATTCTTAGCGAGCATTTCCTTCTGCTCACTTCTGCTACAATGAGTTATATGCCTGCCTGGAGGAGCCTGATCCGTTTTCGCAGAAAAGCCGCGATCCTGGCTTTTCTGATGGTTTCCCTGCTGTCCGTTTTTCTGGTCCGGGATATCCACGGCGCGGCCGTCTTACAGGTCACGTATATCAACGTTGGCCAGGGTGACAGCGCTTTGCTGCGCGACGCGAACGGCTTTACCCTGCTCATTGACGGCGGCAGGACCTCCGCCGGCCCGGCCGTGCTGGCCGCCCTCAAAAACCTGGGGATCAGCTCCGTGGACGTGATGCTTGCATCGCACGCCGACAGCGATCACATCGGTGGGCTGATCACCGTCCTGCAGGATCATTCGATCGCCGTGCAACGCGTCCTGTACAACGGCTATCCCGGCACGACCGACACCTGGGGTACCTTTGCCGCCGAGGTTGCCAGGCGCGGCCTGACGCTTGAAGCCGCCCAATTCCCCGAGACCCTGCAGTTAGGCCAGATGACAGTGTGGGTGATGAACCCCGCCGCCGGCATGGCCAGCCCGGAGACCAACGCGGCTTCAGTGGTGATCAAGGTCACCTATGGCAGCCGGCGCTTCTTGTTCACCGGGGATATCGACACGACCGTCGAGGCCACGGTCATCGCCCGCGGCACTCCCCTGGCAGCCGACTTCCTCAAAGTTGCCCATCACGGCTCGGCCTACAGTTCCAGTCCCAATTTCGTGGCCTCCGTCCAGCCCAAAGAAGCCGTCATCTCGGTCGGCGTTAACAGCTACGGTCACCCATCCGCCACGATCATCGCCCGTTTGAACGAGGACGGAGCGCGCGTCTGGCGTACCGACCAGGACGGCAGCGTTATTTTTAACACCGATGGCATTATTTACACAATCCTCGACGCCCCGCTGTACAACGTATTTGTCCCCCTGCTTCTAAGCAGATAGTGATATCTGAGATTAATTTACCAATTTGGCAAAGGCAACAATACTCAATCAATGTCACGGCCGATCTTAATCGAGAGGAAATTTACACGATGAAGCTCAAAAAAAATACCCAGGGTATTATATGGGCACTTTTGGTTTGCTGGTTTTTCGGGGTGACATTGATCTCGATCGCAGGCGGAGCAATTTACCCGCCGATCAACATCATTGCGAAACCCTTCGTATGCGCGAACGGCGCGATGGAATTCAAACAGGATGAGTACAATCCATCACCCGGGCAAACAGTTACGACGACGACCTGGGTTTGCACCGACGCGAGCAGCGGAGAAAAACAAATCCTTGGCGTGTTTGAACTGGTTCTGCCGGCAGGGATCATCGACGGATCGCTTGTTTTTGTGCTGGTGATGATTGTCCGCGGGGTGGTGTTGTACCGCGGCAGGAGCTATTCACGGCTTAAGCAGGCTGCGCAAGCACGCCAGGAAGCTTTTGAGCGGCAGCCTGTTGCAGCAGATAGTCCGGTTGTGGGCGGGAAGATAAAGGACGCTGCCGAAGAACTGGGCAAGCTGAAGCAGCTTGTAGATGCGGGGTTGATCACCCAGCAGGATTACGATCAGAAGAAGGCCGAGGTCCTGAGGCGGATATAACCGCGACGGGCCGGCGTCTGGTAAAGCAGTCTGGCAGAAATGCTATAACTGCTCGCTTATTCCTCCTGTCTCCGCTATCCAGCAGACCACGCGCAGCCCCATAAACTCGTCCCCTTCGCTGGCTTTGGCTCGCAGCCGCGCTGCCGAGCGGCATACCTCGGGGATGTCGTGCCAGCACCCGCCGCGCGCTGCGCGGAATTCCGGATTAGGCCCGCTTTCCCAGGCGCTGTCGCCGGCGGAGGCGCCGCCGTAATCTTCATGCCAGGCGTCGGCGCACCACTCCCACAGCGTGCCGTGCATCTCGTACAGCCCAAAGGCATTGGGCGGCAGGCTCATCACCGGCAAGGGTGCATGGCGGTAAACGCCGCGCGGCCCGCTCAGGTGAGGGAATTCCCCGTTGTAATTAGCCAGATCTGAGGTTGCCACCGGCCCCCAGGCGAAAGCGCCGGGCGAGCCGCCCCGGCAGGCATATTCCCACTGTGCTTCACTGGGCAGGGAGTAGCGCCTGCCGCTCTTTTGGGATAGGCGCTGGCAGAAGCGGCTGGCCTCAACCCATGAGATACTGTCCACCGGCAAGTCTGGACCCGTGAAGCGCCCGCGGTGGCGGCCCATGACTGCCTGCCACTGCGCCTGGGTGACCGGGGTCTTGCCCATCCAGAACGGTCCTACCTGTACGAAATGCTGCGGTTCTTCGTCCGGGTAACCATGCCCGTGGGGGGTGCCCATACGGAACGAACCGCCGGGTACCGCCAACAGTTCCAATCCGACACCTGGGGCCAGCGTTTCGGTAAACTGTCGCGCCTTTCCCTGGCGTTGTTCAATCACTTTGCCCTGTGCATCGTCCAGCGGGTAGGTAAACTCAATATCGCTCAACACGGATCAACTCTTCCGGCAGAGGTTCCTGTCCGAGCCAGGCGCGCAGCGTGCGCGCCCACAATTCCGGCTGCTCGCTGGTCCAGGCGTGCCGCCCGCCTGGGACCTTACAAGCCTGCGCATTGGGCAGAGCTTTCAACACGATGTGCAGCGAATCCAACACGCGGATGTTTTCCAGCTCTCCAGCCAGGGTCAACACCGGACGGCGGCTGCCCGCCAGGCGCGCCGGCAGGCGAAAGCCCGAAGCCGCCAGGCTGGCGCTGAGCGCGGTCAGCCGCGAAAGCCGCTCCAGGTCCGCGCGGTAGAGGGGCAGCGCATCTTCCGGCAGGCGCAGGCCTTCCGCACTGGCCTTCATGAAGCGCTCCGAACGCATCCCCGGCAGCATCACCAGGCTGAGCAGGCGCACTGTCCAGGGCAGCGGCAGCAGGTTGACCCCGCTCACCACCACTCCGCATACCGCATCCGGAGCCTCGGCCAGGGCCTGCAGCGCCACCATCGCCCCCAGTGAGACCCCCACGAGCGTGGCTTTCCCACCGGCGGTTTTGGCCCGCACCAGTTCGACCACGTGGCGGGCCGCATCCCCGATCGATTTCCAGGGCACAGCGCTCGATTCCCCGTGACCCGGCAGGTCAGGCGCCAGGCAGTGGTAATCGGGCAGCTGCGCCATGATCTGCCGCCAGGTCCAGCGGCTGGCGATCAGCCCGTGCACAAAGACCACGCTGGTGGCCCCTTGCGGCCCGGTTTCCTCGTAAGCAAGCATCATGGAAGTCCCTCCCCTGATATGTTAATTTAGGTGTTTTTTGCACCCGAAAGGTGCAGAAAACACCCTGGTATCAATCACGGCAGCCACTGGATATTGCCGTTGCCCTGGAACACGGCATTCGACAGCTGCACCAGGTCGGTGCCATCCGTGTTCACCGCGTACAAGCCGCTCGCGCTGATGAATGCCAGGCGCTGGCCGTCCGGCGATACGGCGCCATACATGCCGGAATCATTGATATTGGTCACGCGCTCGATTTTGCCACCTGCCGCCGGCACCTTGTACCAGTCGGAGGGTACGTTGTGGGCGGAGGCAACTTTAATGCCGAAGAGATTATCAAACCAGGAGGCGGCGGGAGGCGTCTGGGGATTGACCATGCTGAAGTAGATCGTTTTGCCATCCGGGCTGAATACGTGCGAATCGACGGGATTGGTCGATCCCGGGGTGGTCAGGGCCAGCGCGTTTTTTCCATCCGGATCCGAGATGTATAAATCATTGCTGGGCGAAGCCAGGTTCGCCGTTACGTAAGACAGGCGGCTGCCGTCTGGCGACAGCACCGGCCAAAAAGTATCCACGATCAACGTCTCGGATTTGCCGTTGAGATCCGTGCGCTCGCTGGCGTAATGATAAACCGCTTTCTTATCCACCGTGGTCACGAAAAAATGCGCGTACACGATCGCTTTCCCATCCGGCGACCAGACCGGGCCAAAATACAACTCGTTGGCGTCCTGGCGCAGCTTGAGCGCCCGCGGTGGGTCCGTCGATCCAAGGGTAACCAGGTAAAAATCGGTATAACCCAACTGGATTTCTCCCTCTTTGGGTGGGGCGTAAGCCAGGATGAGCTGCTTGCCGTCCGGGGAAAGGGCGGCGGTGTTTAACAGGCTGCCGGATGGCGCCTGGAAAAGGGTCTCGAAATTGCCCGTGGCCAGGTCGAGCCTGATCAACGAGGCGCCGCTTTCGTGGTACTGGATCACTAGCAGGTGCCCGCTTAATCCATGCCCGCCCCAGGTCATGGGCAGCCTGCCCGGCGCGCCGGGGGTAATGCCGGTTTGGACCGGGGAGGAAGCGCCTGGCGTTGGGGTGGTCGCGACCGCTCCGGCGCAGCCTGCCGCCAACCATAGGATCAACAGAAAAATCGATTTTTTCATTTAAAAGCCTCTGTCTTATTTTACCAAATCGCGCCGTAAATCCCCCGGAATCATCCGTGGGGAAGCAGAGCGAGGCGCGGCGGCGCATCCGCCATCTTTTCTTCTGGGGTATAATAATAGAACATATTTCTTATTTTTAGCGAGAAAATCGTCTATACAATATGGGTCGCACCACTTCACCCTCTTTTATCGCTGAACTACCCCTCAGGGTCACGCAGAAACAAGAATCGACCATTCTGATTCGCTTCGAATTTGCGCGGCAGCTCTACAATGCTTGCCTGGGGGAGGGCTTGCGACGGTTGGCGCTGATACGCCAATCCAAAACCTACCAGTCGGCACGGCTCATCTCTAAAGGCGATGACCACAAAGATGAACGTAAATCTGCCTTCGATGAAGTTCGGAAAACATACAAATTTTATGACTATGACCTACAAGCCTACGCCGCCACCATCAAAATGGGTTGGATTGGCTCGCAGGTCGTGCAAACTGTCGCCACCAGAGCATTCAGGGCTGTTTCCCAGTACGCCTACGGCCAACGCGGCAAGCCGCGTTTCAAAGGAAGCGGGCAGTTTGACAGCATCGAGGGCAAACAAAAAGCAGTCGTCCAGTGGGACGGGAAGGCGCTTCGTTGGGGCGGGCTGATATTGCCCGCCATTTTCCCAAAAGAAGGACGAAAGGGCAACGATGTGATCAACCACGGGTTGAATGTTCCCTTGAAATACGTCAGGCTGGTACGCCGGAAACTGAACGGCAAAACCCGTTTCTACATACAACTCGTGTGCGAAGGAACCCCCTTTCAAAAACCGAAAAATAAGGTGGGGTGCGGGTTGGTCGGTTTGGATATCGGGCCATCCACCATTGCCATCGCCGCGCCTACCCATGAAAGTGCGGAACTGCGCCAATTTTGTGACGAATTGAGAAAAGACCAGGGTAAAGTCCGGGTCGATCAGCGAAAACTCGACCGCCAGAGGCGGGCCAACAACCCGCAAAACTACAACGAGAGTGGCACGGTAAAATATGGCGCGAAAAAGTGGGTCAAGTCGAGCAACTATCATGACACCCAACGGCGCTTATGCGAGACAAACCGCAAGCTGGCGGCTCACCGCGAGAGTTTGCATGGGCAGTTGGTCAATCATGTTTTTTCGTTAGGAAATGAGGTAAATCTGGAAAAGCTGTCCTATCGGGCATTCCAGAAGATGTTTGGCAAAAGTGTGGGAATGCGTGCGCCGGGAATGTTCGTGTCGATGTTGAAACGCAAGGCTGTGAGTGCTGGCGTTTCTGTGAGCGAATTTCCAACGCGCACCACCAAACTCAGTCAGGTGTGCCTGTGCGGTCAGGTGAAGAAGAAGTCTCTCTCTGAACGCTGGCACGTCTGTGACTGTGGTGTGGTGGCCCAAAGAGATTTGTTTTCAGCCTTTCTGGCTTCGTGCGTAGAAAGTGAGCGGCTCAACGCGGAACTCGCACAAGAACTGTGGAGTTCGGGTATGGATGCGTGCCTCCGGGCGGCGTTGAGTGAAGCCAAACCTGCGATGGGCGGGGATTTCCCTGCCACCTTCGGTCTGAACCGGAGTCGGAGTGGGTCGCCCGTGGAAGTCTGGATGAAGGCTGGGGACGGTCGGGGTGTTGTAGCCAGCGTGAGCCAAAGGCGAGAACCTGACAAAGCCTGCCCTACCTCCAGAACCCCCCGGCTTTAGCCGTGGGGAGCAGTCAGCGGTTTGGCCAGCGTGCGGATGAAATTGACCAGGTCCCAGCGCTGGGTCTCGCTCAACAGGCTTTCGAAGGCCGGCATCGCCGTGCGCGGCAGGCCGTGGCTGATCCAATAATACAGTTGGCCGTCGGTATGCACGCCCGGGATAGTGTGATAGGTCAGGTCCGCCGGGGGCGGGTTCAGCGCCAGCCCGCCCGGACCGTCGCCCTTGCCGCTGGCTCCATGACACAATACGCAGTGGTCCTGGTAAAGGGCCTGCCCATCGGCGATGGATGGCGGGGCGACCGGGATGGGGTTGGCCGGGTCGGGGTCGTTGGGGTCGGTCTGGATCGTGACCGCAAAAGTGTGGGTGACGTCGTTTTTCCCCGGGCGGCGGTAGATGGCCTGGATGGTCCAATCGCCGGCCTGGGTGAGATAACTGCCGCGCACCGTGTAGCGCTTTTGGTCGCTGGTCTTAGCCTCGGCCTGAGTGGTTCCCAGCTTCCCGTCGCTCCGGCGGAAGCGCAACAGCACCTGGGCTCCGGCTGCGTCCGCGCCGGTCGGCCCGGATACATCCACCGCGGTTTCGTTGACCCCGCTGATCCCAGGAGCCAGCCACAGGCGCAACTGCACCCCGTCCTGGCGGTAATCGCCGATGATTCCCATCTGGCGTTTGGCCTGGAGTGCGTCGTAGGCCGGCGAAGCGCCCGCCATGATGCCCACCGCGATCAGCAGCAGTACCCCCAGCAGCCATTCTGCGCGGATCGACAGGCGCATACGGCGCGCTGTGCCGTTTTCATCCCGGCGAAAGCGCGGGGTCAGCAACAGGAAATTAAGCGCTCCCAGCGCGATCAGCAGCCCAAACAGCCCGATTTTGACCAGCAGCGCCTGCCCGTATAGGCTGCCAATTAACCCATCCAGGGTGCGCACCTGCTCCAAGGCGCCGTACAACCCGGTCAGCGCCAGCAGCCCCACGCAAGCCAGGGCCAGCCGGGTGAAGCGCGATACCAGGGCCGCCGGGGGCAGGTCTTTTTGACGCAGGGTCAGGAACAGCGGCAGCAGCCCGCCCAACCAGGCCGACATGGCGGTAATATGGGCCATGTCCGAGACGACTGCCAGTGAGGTTTTCAGCGCCGCGGCGTGGCTTCTCAGACTGAAGGTGGCCATCACCAGCAGCACCAGGCCGGCCAGCGCCAGCCAGAGGGATAGCGGATCCCGGCCGGGGCCGGTCGTCTGGGTGATCAGCCATAGAGTCACCACCAGGATGGCGATCCTACCCCAGTACGGCCAGGCGCTGACCGGGTTCAGAGTGTTCAATAACGCCGCACCCAGGTCCGGTTGCGGGCTGTTGGCCGCGGCCGTCCAGGTCTGGTAAAGGAAGGTCAGCAAGGTGAGCCCGATCAATGCGCCGGCGCCAATGCTCACCTGCTTTCGGATCAAGCGGGCAGCGTGCTGATCAGCCGCTGATGCGTCCGCCGGCTGGCTGCTGCGGTATGCCGGACGCCAGACCAGCGCTCCAAAGAACACGCCTCCGCCCAGCAGGGCGGCAGCCAGGTAGCTGGCCCAACGCAGGATAATCTCCAGCGGCGGGGGCAGGGTCTCCGAAGGGACCGGCGCATTTTCCGCCGGCAGCAGCGACAGGTTGGGGTCGAAAGCGCCCACTGAGAACCCGACTGAACCGCTGGTAAAGTGGCCGTCCGTCGAGGAATGGGTTTGCCATACGGCGCTGTATGTGCCGTCTGGCAGGGGAGGCAGGGTCAGTTTCATCACCCGCGGCGTGCTGGGATCGATCGTGCCCGGACCGGCTGCCACCACCTTGCCGTGGGCATCGAGCAGCTGGACTTGCGAAAGCTGCGGGTCCAGATTTTCGGTGAATTCCAGGGTGACGGATTTCGGGGCGGTCGCCAGCACTGCCCCGCGTTCGGGAACCGACCGCACCAGGTTGGCATGCGCCAGGGCGCTGCCGGTGGGCAAGAAAACCAGCAAGGCAGCCCACACCATACCTATGACGATCCGCAAATTCGCCTGCTTACGGCGTTTTTCCATCGAATTGCTGACCTTTTGGGCGGCTGCGCAGCGCGCAGCCGCCCAATCCTATGGTAATTTTATTTTTGACGACGGGCCGCCTGCAGTGCGGCCAACCCGACCACCAGACCGATCAACCCAATGACCAGGCCGGCGCCTCCAACCAGCAGCGCCGTGTTGGCGGACCCGGATGGCTGGCTGGCTGTGCCGGGAAAAGAATAAACGGAAGCTTCTTCCGCCGAATTGAAGGTGTCCGGCGAACTGGTCATCGACACGTCGACCGGTGTGTCGTTTATTTTACCCGTGATATGCCAGGTATAGTCCCCGACCGCGGCGGGAATCACGTAGGCCGTGTAAGCCCCATCTTCGCCTTCCTGGGGTTCCACGCTCAGCGATTTCTTGGAAGCGCCGAAGATAAGTTCGGCTTGCAGGGTGTCCTGCAGCCCATTGACCTTTTCACCGGTCTTGGCGTTGGTCACGAACAGATCCAGCGAATTCGGCATACCGACCACTACCGGCTCATTGTGAAAGCCGATTTCCAATTCATAATCGCCCACAGTGGCCAGACCGTGCGCGAACGCCACGCTGTGTATTAATAAAGCAACCATTAAAGTTGCCAGTAACGATAATAATAACCTTGGTTTCATTTCTGATCTCCAGGATTGGTGATATTTATATAACGATAAGGGCCTCAGCCCGGCGCCATGGAAAGAAGAAATGTTTTGGGAGGCGGGGGTTCCGGCGCTGCCTGCCAGTGGTGGCCGGTGAAGAAGGGTAAGCTGATTTTGCGCCAGGCTTTTGCCCCCGAAGCGGCCAGCAGCGCGATCAAAACGGTCGAGGTAGCGCTAAGGAAAGGGTAAGGCTGAGATGCCAATCCCTGCGACAGGTCTATTAAGTAAAAATGGCTGTGCGGGGTTTCCGCCTGCTGCCGGCTGAAGTGAGGGTGGATTTCACAGGGCTCACGCTCCATCCAGCAGGATGGCAGGCCGGGTGGGGCAATTATTGTAAAAATCACCCAGATGAAAACTGCCGGTGGAAGCCACGAAGAACGCATTTGTGAGTTAATTTATCACATTTGACGGTATGCCGTCAAATGTGAAATTCACCTGCCTCAGGCCATGCTGGCCCAGCGTTCCGGGCGCACCTGGAAGCGCAAGGGGCTCCCATTCAGGTAGTTATGGATATCTTCGGCGGCATACTGCCCCTGGCGCAGGCGTGCTTCCACACTGTGCCCGGCGATATGCGGCAGGATCACGCAGTTTTCCAGGCCAAAGAAGGGAGAATCAGGCGGGAGCGGCTCATCCGGATCGGTCACGTCCAGCAGGGCTGAAATCCGCCCGGTTTGCAGCTCACGCAGCAGGGCGTCGGCATCCACCAGGCGCCCGCGGGCGGTGTTGACAAACAGCGCGCCATCTTTCATCGCCTGGAATTGGGCCGCCCCCAGCATGCGCATCGTCTCCGGTGTGACCGGGGCGTGCAGCGAGACGATATTACTGCGCTGGAATAATTCATCCAGGCTGACCCGAGACGCGCCGTACTCCTCGAGCAGCGCCGAGGGAGCGTATGGGTCGAAGACCAGCAGTTGCACCTGCCAGGGGCGCAGCAGGTCCATCACCCGCCGGCCGATGGCGCTGGCTCCAATGATCCCCACCGTGCTGCCCTTCAATTCGTGGATCTGGGTGTATTGCGGGTTGGGCTGGCGCGCCTTATAGCGCCGTTCGGCCAGGAACATCTGGCGGCGCATCGCCAGAATGGCGCCCAGGGTAAATTCGGCTACCGCTTCAGCCAGCAATTCGTTGGCATGCGATACCAGCAGGCCGTTCTGCACAGCTTCATAGGGCAGCAGATACTTGACGCTGCCGGCGGCGTGCGCCACCAGGCGCAGCGGGCTGCCCTCGGGCGACCAGCCGTGCAGCGCTTCGCCCAGGGACGGCGTTCCCCAGCCGGTCACCAGGATCTCGGCCCGCTGCAGCGCGTCCAGCACGGCTTCCGCGGATGGAGCCCCGCTCCCATTCCAGCGTTCAACGCGCGCTTTTTCCCGCAGGCCGGGCAGGTACTGCTCGAAACGGATTTCAGCATACAACTGCGCCGCCAGGGCGATATAAATGATCGGAGTGGGTGAATGGCTCATCCCCAAATTTTATCCCTATTTACCTCGCCCGGGTTGAAAACGCCGGCAGGTGGCTGATGGAATATTTTCTGCGGGGTTCCACTGAAAATAGGCGAACAGGCAATTTTTTTTTGCGCATGTCGGAAGATCCGCTGCCGGGTTAAAATAGATCGATGGCATGGCTGCGGTTCTGGCAGAAAGGAGTCCGGCAAGATGATTTTTGAGGTATGCGTGGATGCGGTTGAAGGTGTGCAGGCGGCCTGTCAGGCCGGCGCGCAGCGCGTGGAATTATGTTCCGGGCTGGTGGAAGGCGGGGTCACGCCCAGTATTGGTCTGGTGAGCCAGGCCTGCCACCAGGGGATCGCCGTACATGTACTGGTGCGCCCGCGCGGCGGTGATTTTGTTTGTTCCCAGGCGGAATGGGAAGTCATGCGCCAGGATATTCAAGCGCTGAAAGCAGCGGGGGCAAGTGGGGTGGTGCTGGGGATGCTGCGCCCGGACGGCGCGGTCAATTTCGAGCGCACGCAGGAGCTGGTGGAACTGGCCCGACCCTTGAGCGTGACCTTTCACCGCGCTTTTGACCTGTGCCGTGACCCGGCTGCAGGTCTGGAGTCCCTGGTTCGCTCGGGGATCGACCGCTTGCTGACCTCGGGTCAGCGGGCTACCGCAATCGAAGGCGCGGAATGCATCGCCGGCCTGTTGAGGCAGGCCGGCGGGCGGATCAGAGTGATGGCCGGTGGTGGGATCAACCCCCAAAACTTGCCGCTGTTGATCCAAACGACCGGGGTGGGTGAGATCCATTTTTCGGCCCGCAAACCCGTGGCGAGCGCGATGAGCTTCCGCCGGCCAGGGGTGTACATGGGCAAGGCCTACCATCCGAATGAATATAACCGCCCGGCGGCGGATTTGTCTTTAATCCGACAGGTGATAGCGGCCGGTTCGGGTTGTTAAAATCTTGATAAGTTGTGGATTATTCGTTTCGCCGTACGACGATCATAGCGATGTCGTCCTGGCGCGCGACAGGTCCGATAAAGCGATGCACTGCTTCTACCAGCGCATCCAGGATCTGCTGAGCCGAACCCTGCACGTTTTCCAGGATGGTTTCGATCAGGCGGTCTTCTTCGAAAAATACGCCGTTCGGGTTATTGGCCTCGGTAATCCCATCCGTGTAAAGCACCAAGACATCCCCAGGGATCATGCGCGCTTCTTTCTGCCGCCAGCGGGCGTCATCTGAAACCCCCAACGCCATGCCGGTCGGGCGCAAAAGGTTGATCGATTCTTTGCTGTGCCGCGTGCTGATCAGCACCCCGGGGGGGTGTCCGGCGTTGGCATACTGCAGGCGCCCGGTATGTGGTTCCAGTATCCCGTAAAACGTGGTCACAAACATCCCGCCGCGCGTGTCTGACAGAATGCGTTCGCTGACGGCGCTCAGCGCAATAGCCGGCAGGGTGGGGTAACGCACGGCATAGGTGCGGATCAGCGTGCTGGAGAGGGCCATAAACAGGGCCGCTCCCATGCCTTTATCGGTCACATCCGCCACGACCATGCCCAGCTTATGGTCGCTCAACGGGATGAAATCATAAAAGTCGCCGGAGGTTTCATGCGCCGGAACCAGCCGGGCAGCGATATCCCAACCCTGGATGGGGGGCGGGTCCTCGGGCAGGATGTCGGCCTGGATCTTGCCAGCCATGGTCAATTCCCGAGCCAGCAGGCCCTCATTGCGGGGTGAGGCGCCGGTCTGGCCCAGGTGCTGGATTTGATCCAGATAATCTACTGGGTCTTCCAGCACGGTATGTTCAAAGCGTCCCTGGCCCCTGGCTGCCAGGTGGCGTTCGGCATCTTGCTGGATCTGGGTGAGTGCGGCGCGGAATTCATCTTCCGAAACTTCGCGGGATATCTGGTAAAGGGGCAGCTCCGGGCATTCTTGACCGGCCCAGGTTTGATCTTTGTCTTCGAGCAGAATAATGACCTGGATATTCTGCCACTTCTGGCAAATGGTGTGGATGGTTTCCTGCCAGGTTCCCGGGCTGTGGTTGAGATCACACAAGATCATGTTGGGGGCAGACATCTGGCACAACTGCAGGGCTTCTGCCTGGCTGCCACCTTCACCAACCAGCTGCAGCCCAGGCTGCGCCATCATCAAAGAGCGCAATCCTCTTAAGAAAATTGCCTGTTCGGAGACGATCGCCACCTTGGATAATTTCTGCTCTGCCATCGATTCTCTTACCCCTGTCCGAACCAACCCGGCCGGCATAACCAATCCGGCAGAAAATATGATCCAAAAACAAAATAATTATACCTAAAATAATCCTGGCGGCAGCGGGTAAACGGCTGTAAAATCAACGCCAGCATCCCGCATCCTATCTGGAGCCCCATGGACAGCTTTTCCAAAATTCCTCTTTCTGTCGAGATCGCCCGCGACATTGTCAGGCATCATTTCGGCGCCGGTCGTAAGTTGGTCGCCTTCGAAGAACTGCGCGAAGGTTTTTTCAACGCCGCCGCACTGCTGGAGCTGGATGACGGCCTGAAATGCGTGTTAAAGGCTGCCCCG
Organism: uncultured Chloroflexia bacterium; assembly: GCA_963743005.1. Classification (GTDB taxonomy): domain Bacteria; phylum Chloroflexota; class Anaerolineae; order Anaerolineales; family Anaerolineaceae; genus CAVUNY01. Next base: position 230,937 of record CAVUNY010000006.1, read on the forward strand.
CCAGCTGAGGTCAGAGTACTGCGCTATGAGAAGGATCTGATGCGGGCCGAGGTCGAGTCGATGCGCCTGGTGCGCCAGCGCACTCAGGTGCCCGTACCGGAGGTCTATATTTACGACCCTACCCGGCGCCTGCTGCCCAGTGAATTCTTCGTGATGGAGTTTGTCTCAGGCGTACCGTTTCATAAGCTGCGCGCGCAACTGAGCGATGAGGTCCAGCTGAATGTGCGCCGCGAGATGGGGCGCATGACCCGTGAAATGGCCGAAATCACCGGGCCGGCTTTCGGTTATTGGGTGCAGCCCTGCCCGGCAGGCGTGAGCTGGCGCGATTGTTTTGCGGATATGCTGCAGGGTGTGCTGCAAGACGGCCTGGATGCACAGGTTGATCTGGAACGCCCTTACACAGAAATCTTCCAGATCCTGGGGAGGAATTTTGCCGCCCTGGATGAAGTTTCCACCCCGCGCCTGGTGCATTGGGACCTGTGGGATGGCAATGTATTTGTCGATCCGCAAACCGGGAGGGTGACCGGTTTAATCGATTTCGAGCGGGCATTGTGGGCCGACCCGCTGATGGAAGCGATTTTTATGCATCCCGACCCGCCTGTCCCGGGCGGTCCCGGGGCAGCTGGTTACGGCGAGCCGCTTTTCATCGAACCCGCTCAGATCACCCGGCGATTGTTGTACAATGCTTATCTGTACCTGATCATGGTGATCGAGTGTGCCTACCGTAAATACCCCAACCAGGATCAGGAGAATTGGACCCGGCCGCGCCTGAGAGAACTGCTGCTGCGATTATCGGCGTAAATAATGTTGGGTTTCGGGGCAGCAATGATATGGATAGCCTGCGGGTAATGCCCCTCAACCCAATCTTCGCCTCAACAAATGAATTCCTCCGTGTCTCTTGCTTCCGTGGTAATTACTTTGGGATTCAATCAAAAAAAGTACAGGACAGAATGCTGACTGAAGATTATCTTATCCGTAGAATCAACCAGGCCATTGCCTTACTGCTGCACGCTCTCGGCCTGCGCAAAAATGGCCAGCTGGAGGCCGCCCTGACCGATATCGATATCGCCCTGGAACTGCTGCTGGGGATGCGTTCCGTGCTGTTGAAGGAAATGGATGAATCGAGTCTGCTGCAGCTGCTCACCGTGCGCGGGCAGGTGGATTTTGAACGCCTGGCGCTGGTAGCCAGTCTGTTTAAAGAAGAGGGGGCCATTTACGAACTGGAAGACCGGATGAAAGACAGCTCGCGCGATTATTTGCGCGCTCTGAACCTTTTGCTGGTGATGGCCCAGGATGAGCAGGTCGGGCTGTCTGCCGAGCAGATCGGCGATATCGAACAGCTGCGCCAGAGGCTGCAAAATGAGCGCCTGCCAGTGGATACCCAGGCGGCCTTGCTGGATTACTACCAGTGGCTGCTGGAATTTGGTGACGAGCGCCTGACGGAGATGAATGTCGACCGTCCTGAGGTTGAAGCGGCTTTGAAAAAATTGATCGACGCCCTCAGCCAGTATTAGACACAAGCCGCGGATCATTCACCACAGACTGTTGGGTTTCGGGACAGGCGGTTCACTGATTAGCTGTGGGTTGCTGCCCCTCCACCTAACCTACGAAAAAACGATATGAACATCAGGTACTTAGCAGACTGTCCGTGTATTGGCTGGGCCGCATCCATTCCACCTGGTCGCCCAAATAGCACTGCACCCGACGGATGACCTGGGTGAAGGCAACCCAACCCACACCGTTGGCCGGGTTCAGCCCTTGCCAGTGGGTAAAGAACAGGCAGTAAGGCACCTGAGCGCGCACCAGATCCACCAGGCGCCCGGACTGTCCATCTGCGCTGATGTAGTAATCGGCATTGACCCTTTGCGGATCATTAAGCCAGATGCCAAATTGGTCGCCCGCATTCGGCGGAAGCGTGAAAACACCATAACGGCTGTCCCCGGCTACCTGCTGGGCCTGCGCTACTTCCAGTTCTCCTCCAAAGAAACACGGCACGCTGCGTCCACGGAACCGGCCGGCCCTGGCCAGGTTTAACAACGCCTGCCAGACGTTGGGATTGGGGTCGTTCACCCCGGCATCTCGCAGTTGCTGATAGCGCTGACTGCAGGCTGGACAACCGCAGCCCGGCCAGGTCAGGCCGGTCAAGTGGATGCCCAGCTGCTCCCCTGCTGAAAGGATGCTGCCGAAATAGCTTTCATATTCGGCTAAAGATACCGCCGGCTCGTACAGCCACAGCCCTTCGTGGATGGCTCCGTCAGGCATCCGGTTTTCATGAAAGTCAAATCGTCCGAAATGGGTGTAAAGCTCGCAGTGCGAGTCAACCCCACAGCTGTAGGCGCGCTGGACCTGTTCGATATAGGAATCCTGGTTATCAATCCCTGGGAACTGCAGATGCCCATGCCCGGACCAGTCATACCCCAGGATAACGCTTGATTCCCCGGCTGCGCCTTCCGCCGAAACGAAATCAAGAAAGGTCTTAAAAGCGCCCGGCGGCGCGATATGCGCATTGGTATCATCGACATAAAAAGATAGTACGGTTTTTTGCATCAGACCTCATTGGCTTGAATCTATGCAGCCGGTTTCTGGGCTTCAATCAGGAATTTTCCCGCCTGAAAACTCAATCCCTCGCCGCGGTCAAAACGGGCCTGGAGCTGTAAAAGGCCATCCAGGTGAGTATCCACCGTGAAACCCGGCACCAACCAGGGTACGGCGCGCAGGTAGTAGACGATGGCGCCCACGTCGCTGAAGATCAGCTTCCCAATAAATTCCTGACCGGTGATAATTTTCAGCCCCGCAGCATCCAGCCAGGCCAGGCAGTTTTCCAGGGTGGCATCCGGCCACTGCGGGTAGGTGCCAAAAATCGCTTCAAGGTCTTCGGCCCAATGTCCATCCACCTGTTGGGTTAGAAAGGTGCCGCCAGGCGTGAGGATGCGTGTTACCTCGCGGCTGTTGAAGGCGGCATGGCGGTTCAGCAGCAGGTTGAACTCGCCACCGGCGAAGGGCATCGGGTCGTACCGCGTCAGGCGCACGCTGTGCACTTGCACGCCCAGGGGGTTCAGACGTTCGCTCGCCAGGCGAAAATTGGGAGGGTAATTTTCCGTCGCCACCATCTTTTTAGGCCAGGCCAGGCGCATGCACAGCAGGCGTTCCCCGCCGCCGGTGTCCATATCCAGGGCGGCCTGCGCCTGGCGCATGAGCTGCATGGCGCGGGTGGTGTAAGACCAGGGGGCCTGATCCTCGAGCATGCGTTTATCCAGATACGAAAAATCCCAGCCGGTAAAAGGCTGGCGTTCTTCTGCTTTCCACAGGGTGATTAATTCTTGAGAGTGCATCAAGCCGCCTTCTTTTTCTGCCACAGGTGGATGATCAGGTCCTGGTTGAAAGTCGGCGCCCCAATATCGTGCAGCACGCGCAGCACCTGGGCGCGGTGGTCGGTGCCGTGATTGACCACATGTAAAATGACCTGCCAGGCAGGTTCGTTCATCCCGATGGGGATGCGGGTCAAAGCTTCCTCATCCATCCCGTTAACCAGATCGCAAAACTCGCGGGCAACCGGATCCCACAGGGCGAAGGCGCTGCTCGGCGTCGGATAATCATCCGCGTGCGGGTTGTAAGATCGAGCATCCGGCAGGCCCTTTTAACCCGCGCGTCCAGCGCCCATCCACCGCTGCCAGGTGGACCATCTGGTTGCGGATCGACCCGTGTGAATATTCGATGGATGCGGTGAACAGTTCTTCATTCACCTGATGGATGCTTTCCCACAGCTGGCGGTTTAGGGCATCGTTATATGCCACCATTGTGCGTACCAATTCGGTAATTCCCATCCTGATTCCTCCTTGGATACCTGCCCCTCGTACACAACTATAGCAAAACAATGCCGTGGTGACAACCAATTAATGGGGTTACCTGTTAAAATGGGAAGAAGTCCACTGAATTCAAGCCTGTTTTTTGCGGACCGCTTCCATCTCATCTTCTCAGGAGAAACAAATATGCCCCCAATTCCCGCATCTATCATTCCTCACCCGCTCACCCTGTGGTATAACCAGCCGGCGCGCCAGTGGGAAGAAGCCCTGCCGGTAGGCAACGGCCGTCTGGGGGCGATGGTCTTTGGCGGGACTTCAGTCGAGCGCATGCAGCTAAACGAAGATACGCTATGGTCCGGCGGGCCGAAGGAGTGGGATAACCCCCAGGCGGCAGCCATCCTTGCGGATGTGCGCCGTTTAATCTTCGCCAGGCAGTATATCGAAGCGGATGAATTATGCCAGAAAATGCAGGGACCGTTCAACCAATCGTACCAGCCGCTGGGCGACCTGTGGATCGAGTGGGCGGACCCCTCCATCCGCCAGCGCTGTCAGGAATATTCCCGCGACCTGGATCTTGATTTTGGGGTGGCCACGACCCGCTTTTACGTGGATGGGGTCGGCTTTACCCGCCAGGTCTTCGCCAGCTTTCCCGATCAGGTGATCGCGGTCCGCCTGGAGGCCAGCGAGCCCGGGTTCCTCAATTTCACCGCCCGACTGACGAGCGAACAGCATTTCGCCACCCGCGCTGCCGCCGAGGACACGCTGGTCATGGCCGGGCGCTGCCCGGTCCACGTGGAACCCAGCTACCTGGGCGAAATGGAAAACGCGATCGTTTTTGATGAACGCCCCAACAGCGAAGGCATGCGCTTCGAGGTCCGCCTGTTTGCCAGCAGCAAGGGCGGGCGGGTGGCCTGCGACGGGCAGGCGCTGCGCGTGATTGGCGCGGACGCAGTGCTGCTGCTGATCTCGGCGGCTACCAGCTACAACGGGTACGACCGCAAACCGGGCAGCCAGGGTCGTGACCCCGGCCCGCTGGCGGCAAGCGCGATGGAAAGCGCGGCGCGGCGGCCTTTTGCCGAACTGCTGGCGCGCCACCAGGCCGATCACCAGGCTTTATTCCGCCGGGTGGCGCTGGATTTGGGCCCGTCCGGACCATACAGCGCCCTGCCCACGGATGAACGCATCCGCCGCTTTCCCGAAACCCAGGATCCTCTGCTGGTGGAACTGCTTTTTCAATACGGGCGCTACCTGCTGATGGCCAGCTCGCGACCCGGCAGCCAGGCGGCAAATCTGCAGGGGATCTGGAACCAGGAAATGCGCCCGCCGTGGTCGTCCAACTATACGATCAATATCAATACCCAGATGAACTATTGGCTGGCGGAGAGCTGCAACCTGGCCGAATGCCACCAACCGTTGCTCGACCTGATCGGTGGGCTGGCTGTGAATGGAGCCAAAACCGCGGCGGTCAATTACCACGCCCACGGCTGGGTGTCGCACCATAACGCGGATATCTGGCGCCAGACGTCTCCGGTGGGCAATTTTCAAGGCAACCCGGTGTGGGCTAACTGGCCCATGTCAGGCGCCTGGCTGTGCCAGCACCTGTGGGAGCATTATGCCTTCAGCCGGGATGAGCAGTTTTTACGCGAGCAGGCTTACCCGCTGATGAAGGGCGCGGCCGAGTTCATGCTGGATTGGCTGGTCGATGACGGGCAGGGCCACCTGGTGACGGCGCCTTCGTTTTCACCGGAGCTGCGTTTTCTCACCCCGCAGGGTCGCCCGGCAGCCGCCAGCATGGCCGCCACCATGGATATGGCCATCATCTGGGACCTCTATAGCAACTGTTTGGAAGCTGCGGACGTACTGGGGGTGGACGACCCTTTGACCGCCCGCCTGCGCGAGGCCCGCGAGAAGCTGCTCCCCTACCAGGTCGGCAGCCGCGGGCAGCTGCAGGAATGGTTCCGCGATTTTCGCGAGGAAGAGATCCAGCACCGCCACAATTCTCACCTTTTCGGTCTGCACCCCGGGCGGCAGATCGACCCCCGGCGCGAGCCGCACCTGGCCCAGGCGATCGCCAAAACCCTGGAAATCCGCGGGGATTACTCCACCGGTTGGTCGCTGGGATGGAAGCTTAACCTGTGGGCGCGCCTGCTGGACGGCAATCACGCTTACCGCCTGGTCCAATATTTCTTCACCCTGGTCGAATTGACCGAGACCAAAATGAGCGCCGGGGGCGGGGTATACGCCAACCTGTTTGACGCGCACCCGCCCTTCCAGATCGACGGCAATTTTGGTTTTTCCGCCGGCGTGGCCGAAATGCTGCTGCAGAGCCACCTGGGTACGCTGCACCTGCTGCCGGCCCTGCCGGATGCCTGGCCCAACGGATGGGTGCGCGGCCTGCGCGGGCGTGGTGGTTTTACCGTGGACCTGGCCTGGAAAGAAGGCTGCCTGGTCGAAGCCACCCTTTCCTCCAGCCTGGGGCTGCCCGCCCGGGTGGAGGCCGCCTGCCTGGCGCAACGCAGCTGCAGCGTGGAGCGCATCTCGGGCGGCGCTGCGCTGCCTATCTTTGCTGAAGGCGAACAGGTTGTGTTTGAAACCCAGCCCGGGGAGGCATACCGCCTTATCGTGGCTGCGGCATGAGCGCCGTTTTACTGCCCACCGCACCGGGAACTTACCTCCTGGTGCTGACCGCGGTGGCGGAAACCCGGCTGCGGGTCGGGTCATTGGGCGAAATGATGGTCTACCCGGGGTTTTATCTGTATGTGGGCAGCGCCTTCGGCCCCGGTGGTCTGCGGGCGCGGGTGGGACGGCATATCGCCGGGAGTGGCCCACTGCGCTGGCACATCGATTATTTGCGCCGGGTGACACAGCCGGTCGAAACCTGGTGCGCCCCAGAGCAGCGCTGCGAGCATGAATGGGCGCAGTCCCTGGCATCTGCGGCCCGGGTGGGCATGCCTATGGCGCGCTTTGGCGCCTCGGACTGCCGCTGCCCGGCCCACCTGTTCTTTTTGAAGGGGGATTTGGATCCCGCCTGGCTGCTGGAGCGCCTGCAGACCGGCGGTTGTTCAACCGGGGGGATCGTGGTCTTCCCCGCGTTCGATCAATAAACCGGACTGGTTTCCATCGTTATGGATCTGCAGATTAATCTGGGCTTCCTGCGGAGTGCAGCCTAAAAGCAGCTTGATCTCTGCGTCATGCTTGTCCAGATCCACTGTGCAGATCACGGCAGTTACCTGCCTGCCGGGCAGGCTGCCCAGCCAGGCGTCGATCCCGCCGCCGTCCATGGCGCGGGTGTCTGCGAGGTAGCCGTAATCGAAGGGGTAGATCCTGTCAGGGTAGCGCGGGTGGGCTGACCCCCTGGGACGGTCGATCACCAGGCGTGACTCCTCCGCCAGCCGGTCGAGGGCGTCCCAGAAGCTGGCGGCGGTCATGGCGTCTTTTGGATATATTCCAGGTAACGCTGGAACAGGCTGCGCGCCGAAGGCCACATGGAATTGGGGCTCATAAAATGTGAAAATTCGAAGGTGATCAGTTTTTCCGCCCCGGCTGCCGCGGCGGTTTCGATTTTATAAACCAGGTTGCGCCAATCGATGGGCAGGAAATTCAGCGGCATGCCGCGCTCGAAGGATTTGACGTTCGACCATGGGGCCAGGCCGTATTTGCGCGCCAGGCAGGTGTTGATTTCCATAAAGGCCGGCAGCTCCTGAAAATCGACATGCCCGTCTTGAAAAGCGACGATGTCCACAAAACCGGAGAGGATGGCAAAGATCTGCTCCCACTGGCGTTCGTGCTCCTCCGGGGTGATGGGCTCATCCTCAAACTGTTTGCGCCCGCGCACGTAGGGCGACATCAGCACCGGCGCATCCTTCAAGCCCTTGACGTGGCGCGCCAGGCGTTCGATCAGGCGGGTGACGCCCTCCTCGTGCTCGTGGATTTCGTGGGTCATGTACCAGCCGCCAAAGGCCTTGCGATCCCCATAACGCTGCACCACCTCCTCGGTAAAGCGCAGGTTCAGCTCCACCTCGCGTTCAGGCTGACCGGAGTGCCAGAAACGTCCCGAGTTCGTAGATTCCGAAATAAAAGGTCATCCCGGTGCGTTCGGCCTGGGTCAGGAACAGGTCCACCAGGTCGAGGGTTACCGGGCGCATGGGTTGGGCCGCGGCCAGCACCGCCGAGGGAAAGGTCATGCGATCGCGGTAGCCGGAACGGATCAGGATCACGGTATCGATGCCCACGGCCTGCATGGCATCGAAATCCGCCGCCCATTCCTCCGCGCCCCAGTTGGCGGAAGGGATGTCGTGGGTAATTTCATCCAGAAAAGTGCCGGTGATTTTCATTATTTTTTCTCCGATGGGATCGGCTCGACAAAATACAGCGGGTCGGCACGCAGCGCCGTAAGGGCGGCCGGCCACATGGCCGCGGTTTCAACCAGGTAACAATCCGCCTGCAAAACCGGGCCGCGGCGCAGATCGGGTTCTGCCAGTACGGTACCCAGCCGGTCGTAGCGCTGCTCCCAGCCCTGAAAATTATGACTGCGCACGCGCATCGTCACCCGGCTGCCGTCCGCGCGGATCATCTGGTAATCCAGCGGCTCGCCGTACAGATAAGGCGGTTCGAACTCGTTCTTCGACGCCGTGCATCGAGGTATTGGGGCGCAGCCCGCAGCCCAGGAACAGGATTTGCCCGTGTACCGCGGGCAGCCGGGCAAAGGGCGAATGCGGGCCTACGGGCGTGGTGTCGCGCTCATGATCGCCCAGTAGTTCCCCTGCCAGACACCCCGCGCCGCAGACCGAATGGGTGGGATGCACCGAACGCAGTGTGCCGGGGCGGGTGCGGAAGGCCTCGCTCAGCGCGCCCACGCAGGATGGCGTCTGGCGGGCATCGAAGATGGGCCGGTCGCGTCCCACCGAGGCAAAACTTAAAGCCGGGGTGAGCAGCGTCCCATCCGGGCCCAGGGCTGCCAGCAGGGCACGGATCACGCTTTCAGCGCCGCCGGGCAGCGGTCCCAGCGAGCGCAGCGAGGAATGCACCAGCAGCACCCCGCCTGGACGTACACCCAGGGCCAGTAGATCGCGGACCAGTGTTTCATTCAATTCTGTGCCTGGAAGATCCATTTTTATAGTTTTCCTCGTTGATTTTTACCACAGAACCACGCGATTTTTGATACTTTCATCGCTTCCCCAGTGATGGAAGGGTGCGGTGACTGCCCTCTACTCGCTCATCTCCGTTAATTCCGTGCTCCGTAATGTTTCTTCAATGCGGATCAGCGCCTCATCAATGGAAGATATAGGCGCTGATCGAACGGCCGGGCGGAGGGGATCACCAGCAGGGTGATCGAGTTGGCGGGAAAGTCTGCCGTGAACCCGGTCGCGCTCACCGCCTGGTTTGCCAGATGCTGGATGGCGTTCAGGTTGGCGGCGCTGTAGCGGTAAACCGCGGCGGTGGGTTGGGGGTCAAAGCCGTTCAGGCCGACCGCGCTGGTCAGGCTCCCGCCGGTTTTGTTGATCACCATCAGGGTCAGCGCGCCGTCGCTGGCGCGCTGGGCGGCGTAGACGGCCAGATAGTCCTGGTTGGCACTGGCGGCGGGGATGCTCGTCTCGCCAAAGCCGTGCCCGGCGCCGTCGTAATTGCGGTACATGCGGAAGGCATACGCCGCCGGCTGGCTGCTGTCGGGAGCCGTCCACAGCGCCGCCAGGTCGAGACGCTCGCGCCCGAAGATCCCCAAAATATCGGCCTGAGCCAGCGCGCCGTTAAGCGTGCCCAGGGCGCCCCAATTGTATTCGCTGAGCGCGACCTGCGTGCCGGGGTAGTACTGCGCCACCCACTGGCGCAGGCGCGGGATCAGATCTACATAATCTTTTATCCAGCTTTCATCTTTATAAGTCGGGTCCCACAGGGCGCGGGTCGAGCGCAGGCGCAGGGCCTGCGTGGCGGCGTCTCCGGCCGAATCGGAAAAGACGCCGCTGCCCTGCGGGTAGATATGCACGTGAAGGTAATCCAGCAGGCGCACCTGGTGCTGGTCCTGGTAAACCTTCATCTGCGCAGATACCAGACCAGGAAAGGCGTATCGCCGTGCGCCAGGCGGTCCAGCGGGTTTTTCCACCAACTACCACCCGCGGCTGCATCCAACGCCGACAGAAATAGGCCGTCCAGCCCCACACCACCGGTCCCAGGATGCGCGCGCGCGGGTCGGCGGCCTTGATCGCGGCGGCGTACTGGAGGGTGCGGTCCCTGATCACATCGTAGCTGGTGGGCAGGGGATGCACGTCCTGGTGGGTCCTGTTCCACAGCATGGGCTCGTTATCCAGGTCGTAATACGCCACCCCGCCCTGGCTGGCGGTGCCGTAACGCGCCGCCAGGTGAGAGATCCAACCGACGACGAAATCCGGCCCGATGGCCTGGCTGGTGTCTGAGGGATTATTGCCGGTCAGCGGCTGGCCGTTATGCAGGCCGTCGCCGCAGTCCGGCTGCCAATAATCCGTGCTGTCCTGCACGCCGTATTTGGCCACGCTGAAACCGCAGGCAAAGGTCCGGTTTTTGGGCGTCCAGCCGATCAGCGGCACGGTCAGCAGGGTCTGGGTGTGGGTGCGCCGGTTCTGTTCGACGAACAAGTCGGAGGAAAACCCATTCGGCAGCTGTTCGGGGTGGGCATTGT
>CAVUNY010000007.1:0-81200 GCA_963743005.1 uncultured Chloroflexia bacterium
AAAACTGTAGTGGAGTAATAAAATGGCGCAACCAGAGAAACGAACAGCGCAGAAGGTTTTGATTGCTTCGGCAAATCCACTGTTCGGTAAAGGGTTAGAGAATATGCTGCGGCAGCGGGTAACCGGCGGGTCGACTGAAATCCATATGGCTGCCAGCATGCGGGAAACCCTGGAGATCATGCAATCCTGGAAGCCCGAACTGGTGGTCGTCGATTACGATGACCGCACAATCGACCGTGCAGAATTCTTGAGCCATTTTGTTGCCACCGATCAGCCAATGCAATTAATGTTAGTCTCGCTCCAGGCCAGTGGGGCCGTGGTAGTTTACGATCGCAAAACCCTGACCCCGGCCCAGGCAGAAGATTGGTTGAACCTAACCCCTGAGACGATACCCGCAAAAAAATCCCCACCTAAAATGGAGAGGAGTTCAGGTCCTATGAGACATTTTGTGATTGTTGGCGTGCTGGTTGCCATCTCGACAGTGCTGGTCGACTTTTTTTTAACCCACGCGGGCCTGCTTCCGGTTGAAGCCGCCCAGCAAGCGGTGATCATTGACCAGTTGTTTAACCTGCACTGGGCATTGATCTCATTCCTGTTTTCGTTGATTGTGGTTACCATGGTATACAGTTTTGTCGTATTCCGGGGAAAACCAGGCGATAACGGGTATGGAAAATTCTTTAAAGGTAACAGCCGGTTAGAAGTTATTTGGACGGTAATCCCCTTAATCACCGTGATCTCGGTGGCATATATCGGCAGCCAGAACCTGGCAGCGATCTCCGTTGCAGATCCGAAAGCGATGATCGTCAAGGTGACCGCATTTCAATGGAACTGGCAGTTTGATTATCCCGATTATGGGATCACGACCGACACTTTATATCTCCCGGTCAATAAACAGGTTCTGCTGCAAATGACCTCTCGGGATGTGATCCATTCCTTCTGGGTGCCTGAATTTCGGGTGAAGCAGGACGTGCTGCCCGGGGCCAACCTGGTGAAGGAGCTGCGCATCACCCCAGACCTGATCGGCAATTATAAGGTGCGCTGCGCGGAATTGTGCGGCGGGGCGCATGCGGCAATGGTACGCCCGGTGATCGTGCAAAGCCAGCAGGATTTTGATAGTTGGGTTGCCCAACAAATGGCCTCCAGCACACAGGATCCGGCTACTCGCGGCCAGAAAACTGCCGAAATCCAATGCCATGCCTGTCATTCCGTAGATGGATCCAAAGGGATTGCCCCAACCTGGAAAGGCCTTTTTGGCAGCCAGGTGGACCTGGCTGATGGCTCAACCGTTACCGCGGATGAAGCCTATATTAGAGAATCAATCGAAAATCCATCCGCAAAGATCGTCAAAGGATTTCCAAATATTATGCCTGCAACATATAAAAGCACTTTAACCGACCAACAGATCTCCGATCTGATTGCGTATATTGAAACTTTGAAATAGGGAGAGAAACAATGAAAAGGTTTTTCTCGCTCGGATTGATCAGAGGATTATTGTTCCAGATAGCCGGTACCGCGGTGGGTTTTGGCCTCGTTTACCTGATTCAAACAATCGAGGGCAAGGCGCTCTGGGCAGAACCTGCCTGGGTGGTGGGCGGCGTGATTGGCGCGCTATCCTTTATGGTGGGAGCAGGCGCCGTCCGAGATTGGTGGCACATGGTGCAGGGAAAGGAAGTCCTCGAGCCGCACGAAGTCGAAGACGAACCCAATGGTCGACGCTTCTTCAATTTGAGCTACGACCACAAGGTGATTGGCGTCCAGTATGGGTTTACTTCGCTGGTCTTACTGATGTTGGGCGGTTCATTTGCCTTGATTTTCCGCGCGGAATTAATGGCCACAGGCCTCCAGTTCTTGAGCTATATCCAGTTCAATACCCTGGTGGGAATGCACGGTATGGTGTTGATTATCTCCATTTTGCTGGGGATCGCGGCGATCGGCAATTATGTGATCCCGCTGCAGATCGGCGCGAAAGATATGGCTTTCCCCCGGTTAAACGCCTTTGCCTACTGGCTGGCGGTTCCGGCGGCAGTGCTGCTGATTATGGCGATGCCGGTGGGTGGGTTTGAAACGGGCTGGACCGGATATCCGCCGAATTCTGTGACCGGGCCGATGGGCGTGCAGATGTTCTTCCTGGGTGTCTTTTTTGCCGGTTGGTCGTCGATTTTAGGCGCCCTCAATCTGGTGGTGACCATCGTCCGCGAACGCGCAAAGGGGATGACCCTGTTCCGGATGCCGATCCTGGTCTGGGCGGTGCTGGCGACTTCCATCATGGCAATGACCGCCACTCAGTTGATCGGCCTTTCCTTCCAACTGGTCTTGTTCGAACGGCTGTTAGGGATGCCGTTCTTCGACCCGGCGAAAGGTGGAAACCCGATCCTATTCCAGCATCTTTTCTGGTTCTACTCGCATCCGGCGGTGTACATCTTCATCCTGCCCGGTCTGGGCGTGATCAGTGAACTGCTGCCGGTATTCGTGCGCAAGCCCCTATTCGGCTACCGCTGGATTGCCATGTCTTCAATGGCGATCGCCCTTACCGGTTTCCTGGTGTGGGGACACCACATGTTTGCCGCCGGAATAGAAGAATATCTGCGCGTGCCGTTTATGTACAGCACCCTGCTGGTCGCCGTACCAACGGGGGTCAAATTCTTCAGTTGGGTGGCTACCATCTGGCAGGGAAAAATTCGGTTTCCAACGCCCATGTTATTTGTTCTGGGTGGGATCGTCGTGTTCTTGTTGGGCGGCTTAAGCGGCCCCCCGGCCGGCACGGTTTCTACGGATTTGCCCCTGACGGACACCTATTTTATCGTGGGCCATTTCCATGACACCATGTTTGGCGGGTACATCTTCCCCATGTTCGCGGCGATCTATTATTGGTTCCCGAAAATCACCGGCCGGCGGTTGAACGAAAGGCTTGGAAAAATTCACTTCTGGTTGATGACCCCGGCCTTCTTTGTGATGACTTTAACCCAGATGCGCATCGGACTGCTGGGTATGCGGCGCCGGATCGCAGATTATGACCCAAGCCTGGGTTTCCAACTGCCCAATATATTGATCACGATAGCCGGTTTCTTGATTGCTATCGCGGTATTGATCTTCTTTATCAACCTGTACCGGAGCGCCCGCAACGGCGAAGCAGCCACCGGCAATATATGGGAATCGCGCTCACCAGAATGGCAGATCCCATCTCCTGCGCCCACTCATAATTACGAGCATGGCCTGACTGTGGTGGGCGAACCCTACGATTATGGGGTAATCGATTCGAAATACGTTGAAATCGGCGTTGAGCCTGAGCAGGTTTAGGGAGTGAACCATGGAAAAATTATTATCCAATGATTTGAGAAGAGGACTGGTGGTCTTTTTGATCCTGGCGATCCTGACCGCCGGCGAGTATTTCCTGGCGATTAACCAGGTGCCATCTATTTTGTTGTGGGTGATCGCATTGGCCAAAGGCGCGCTGGTGGTTTGGTTCTTTATGCATGTGTTTCGGGTTTTTGGATCTGAAGGAGGCCATTGATGAGCACACACGAACAGACAGCCGCTGTCGATCCGCGCATGCAGCCGGCTTATAAACATCTGACCAATCGGATTGGGCTGTGGCTGTTTTTCATCTCGGACAGTTTTGTTTTTGGCGGTTTGTTGGTCACCCGTTTTTACCTGTTGGGCAATCACCGGCCCGATCTGGAGCAGTTCCTGGGATTAATCGTGACTTCGGTGCTGTTGATTTCGAGCTTTTTCATGAACCGGGCTGAAGTACAAATCTCGCAAGGGAACCGCAAAGGGTTTGTGACCAGCACATTGATCACCATAATCCTGGGGATCGGCTTCCTGGTGGGCGTGGTGGGCTTTGAGTGGCGCATCGCGCCCTTTGCCCCGGGGGACGGTGCGCAGGGCGGCGTGTTTTTTATGATGACCGGTATGCATGCATTCCACGTTTTGACAGGCGTGCTTTTCCTGGTGATCGTTTTACGCAACGGGATGAAAGGCGTATATACGGCGGAACATCATTGGGCGGTTGAAGCCGCCGCGAACTACTGGCACTTTGTCGATCTGGTCTGGATCTTCTTTTACCCCGCGCTTTATTTGATGGGGACACCGGTCTGATCGAATATCTACAGCAATCTGCGGGGTACCACCCGCAGATTGTTCTATAAGGAATGAAGATGAAAACCAGGTTAATTTTGGCGGGGGGGGCGGTTTTGGTAGGACTGGCGGCGGTGATCATTTACGCTTTTGCCCAGCCTTACGTCATGCATGGTTCAGTAATCGATCCCGCGCAGCCGGCTCCCTCAATTTCATTGCCAGCCAGTGATGGCACTTCGTACAATCTGGACCAGCAAAAAGGAAAATTGGTCTTGCTGTTCTTTGGTTATACCCACTGTACGGACGTTTGCCCGGCGACGATGGCACAGCTGCGCCAGGTGCTGACAGCTATGGGCAACCAGGCGAAATCCGTGCAGGTGGTATTTATTACGGTCGACCCACAGCGCGATACAACAGACCAATTGAAAAGTTATCTGGCGGCATTTGGGCCAAACTTTGTGGGTCTGTCGGGGACCATGGATCAGTTGGATCCGGTGTGGAAAGAATACGGCGTATACCACGAAATTCAACCTGCCGGGGCGACAGGTAATTACGAGGTTGCCCATTCCACTTTAATTTATGTGATCGATAAGAATAATCAGCTGCGTATGACCTATCCTTACGGGGCGGATGGAGATTCCATCCGTCAGGACCTGGAACATTTGCTGAAAGAAAATTGATATGAAAACCTGGTTTGAAAAATTCTGGTTTGGAAAAATCTGGCTGCGAATGGTGTTAATGATTCTCATTGGCCTGGGTTTTGGCTGGTTTGTAAGTGAATCTACCTTCATGGCTATTCCGGACCGATCTCAACGCGAGCCACAACGGGTTGAACTGGTCATCCCGGAAGGGACCGCGGAAAGAATCAAAGAAGGGCTGCCCGTACCTTCCATCCCAACCAATATGACTTTCAGCGAGGGCGATCTGCTGGTGGTGAAAAATATGGATGTGGTCAGCCACCAGTTAGGACCGGTTTGGGTGCCGCCTCAATCCAGCGGCGTGCTGCAGGTTGGGGGCGAAAATGCCTACACCTACCATTGTTCATTCACCCAGACCCAGGTGTTTGGATTGGACGTCCAGCCGGCGCTGACTATTGGGACTCGCATCCAGGGGGTCCTCCTGGTGGGTCTGCCGACGGGTGTGATGCTGGCGTTGTTCACGCTGGCTGTGCCTCAGAAAAAGAACGACCCAGAGTCAGGCCCGGAGGCGTAAATGCTGCAGCGTTTTTTAACCCGGAAATGGATTCTGACTTCCTTGCTGGTGATCGCCGGGGCCGCGCTGTGCATCCGTTTGGGATTCTGGCAGCTCGACCGCCTGGCCTGGCGGCGGTCGTTCAATGCCCGGGTAGAAGATCAGATCAATGCCCCGGTCATGGATCTGAACCAGACCCTGCCGGTCGATCAATTATATGACATGGAATACCGCCAGGTGACGGTCAAAGGCCACTTTGACAATACCCAGGAAATCACCCTGCGCAACCAGGTTTATGACAGCCGTTTAGGCGTGCACGTGTTTACGCCTTTGATCCTGGATGGGAGCGGGCAGGCGATCCTGGTGGAACGAGGATGGATCCCGGCCGCAGATTCCGCGCCTCAGGCCCGCACAAAATATGATGAGCCAGGCCTGGTGACGGTGAGCGGCGTTTTACGGCGCGGGTTGGACACGCCAGATTTTGGCGGGGTGCCTAACCCCACATTGGCCCCGGGTGAAACCCACCTGGACGCATGGAACTATATCAACCTGAAACAGATTCAAGCACAAACCACGCTGCAGCTCCTGCCGGTGTATATCCAGCAGGCGCCTGAAACAGGCCAACCCGAATACCCGGTGCGTGAAGTTGTGATGCCGGAAATCACCGAAGGCCCGCATGAGGGGTACGCCATCCAGTGGTTTTCTTTTGCCACGATCCTGGGGGCCGGTTACCCTTTTTTTCTCTGGAAACAGATCGGGAAAAGCAAAGCATGATGAACGCTCTTTAACTGTTTGGAGTTAAGAGGATCAGGAGAGAGGATTAAATGAAAGCATTCCGTTATTTTTTATTGGCGACAACCATCGTCATTTTCCTGCTGGTGGTGCTGGGCAATGTGGTGCGGGTGAGCGATGCGGCCCAGGCCTGCCCGGATTGGCCGACCTGTTTCGGACAGTTTGCCTGGCCGGTTCAGACCGAGGCGCGTTTGCAGGTGCTGCACCGGGCCCTGGCGGCCCTGGCCGCCCTGCTGGTGACGATTTCGGCGGGTTGGGCGGTCCGGCGAAAGGCGGCGCGGATCATCGTTACGACCTTATCGGTGGGGGCTGGTTTGATGGCCATCGAAATATTTCTGGGAGCCGGGTTGGCGCTGGCCGCATACCCGCTGTCTTTGGCAGGGATCCATCTGGCATTGGCGCTGGGCGTGTTAGGGCTGGCCGTCACCGCAACGACCGCAGCCTATGGGTTGGTTCCGGCTCAAGCCGCTGCCGTTCGGCCCGGCCTCGCAGACGCCGGTGATGCGAGCAGTGAAAATATCCCCTTGGCGCGGCCCTGGGGCAGCCGGTTCAGCTTTCGTTCGCCTTTCTCGCGTTTATCCCTGGCGGCGGCGCTGGCAGTTTTCGTGGTGCTGGTCAGTGGGGCGGTGGTGGTGGCGGGCAACGCCCCGCAGGCCTGCAGCGGCTGGCCATTATGCGGCGGAGGGCTGCCGGTGACGATACAGGGCTGGCTGGCTTTCAGCCACCGTCTGGTCACCGGGGCGGCGGGACTGCTGGTCATCCTGCTTTTTTGGAATGCCTGGCGTACGCAGCGCAGCCAGCGGGTGATCCTTAGCGCCAGCTCGGCAGTCTTCGTCCTCTTTCTGGGGCAGGGATTGATCGGGGCTGCAAAGGTCCTTCGCGGTTTCCCCACAGACCTGGTTGGCCTGCACGCGGGTGTGGCAGCGGGGCTGTGGGCGGTGCTGGCGGTGCTGGTGACGGCAGCCGGGTTAGCCGGGCGGACGCGGGCAGAAGAGGCGGCTGAAGGGGCTCACATCAGCCCAATCCGGCAGCGAGCAAAGGATTTCTTCTTGCTCAACAAGCCGTTGATCGTTCTGCTGCTGCTGGTGACCACCTATGCCGGGATGGTGTTGGGTGGTCGCAAGCTGCCCGATTTCAATCTGACCTTTTGGACACTGTTGGGCGGGGCTCTGGCGGCTGGTGGGGCGAGCGCGCTCAACCAGTATATCGACCGTGAACTGGATAAAAATATGCAGCGCACAGCCAGACGACCGCTGCCTTCCGGGCGGATGACGGCGGGGGAAGGTATCGCCTACGGCCTGGCGGCCTGCCTGGCTGCTTTTGTGCTGGTGGCGGTGTACGTCAACCTGCTGGCGGCTTTGCTTTCACTGGCGGGGATGATTTATTACGTGCTGCTTTATTCTATATGGTTGAAGAAGCTGACCGTTCAAAATATTGTCATCGGCGGCGGAGCCGGGGCGATCCCGCCGTTGGTAGGTTGGGCGGCGGCAGCCGGCAGCCTGAATATCCCTTCGCTGTTCCTGTTTGCGATCGTGTTCCTGTGGACCCCGCCGCATTTTTGGGCATTGGCCCTGGTGCGGCAAAAGGATTATGCGCGGGCGGGTGTGCCCATGCTGCCCGTTGTCCAGGGCGAAAAGGCCGCGCGCTGGCAGATTCTGGTTTATACGCTGGAACTGGTGGGGCTGACGCTTTTGATGCCTGCCCTGCACATTACCGGGGCGATCTTCCTGTACTCGGCGCTGGGGTTGGGGGCCTGGCTGCTTTCCACCGCGTGGCGGGTGTGGAAAACGGGCGGGAATAAAATTGCCTGGAAGATGTACCGCTACTCCAGCATGTACCTGGCTTTTCTCTTCCTGGCCCTGGTTTTGGACGTGCTGCTGTAGGCAATAAAATAATCGAAGTTAAAAATTTTACCGGTCGAAAGATGCGCATACCCCTTTTTCGACCGGTATGCATTTAATGGTGAGATCGAAACCATCCAATTCGTATGGTGAGAAAAATCAGGGAACTGCCTCAGTAATCGTAGTATGAATAAGGCTGGCAATAAACCGCCCGTATTCTTCTTTCATAAGCAGATCGAAAATAAACTTTTGTCAGGCAACTAAATTGGAGATTCTCGAACGCCGTAAAAGCCACCAACCATAAATCGCAAACAGGCCAGTGAGCACTAAAGTCACTACCACTCCGGACAGGGTAAGCGCTTGCGGTGGAGCAAGCACAAAGCCGCGGCCTGCGACATCTACAAAATCGATAAGGAAATGGATTACGATCGCGGGCCAAATTGAGCCTGAATACAAACGCGCTCCGGCAAAACCAAAGCCCAGCAGAATTGAATAGATTATTTGTACAATCGTTGCGGAGGGGGAGGCGCCCTGCAATATATTGAGAAGATGGCCCAGTCCAAAGAAAAGCGAAGATAGAACTACGGCTCGCATTACGCCAATTGGCAGCAATGCGCGTAATACAACCCCACGCAGCAAACCTTCTTCTACAAAACCAACGATAAAGGTATATATTGCAAACCAGATCACAAGGTTTGCCGAAGCAGCTTTGATCCCACTGGAGATCACTACCAGCAGGGGCAGGATTAATAAAGGGAGTAAGGCTAATAAATTACGCTGGATCGTGGGAAGTTTGAAACCCGCTTCCTTCCACCAGCGCAAGTACGTCAGCAGAAAAATAACGTAACCACAAAACACAATTTCTACAATCAGTCGGGAGGTGAGTTCTGGCAACTTCAGGTAAGTAAAGATAACCCCCAGAAGATTGATCACGATCAATGCCGCAAGAACTACCAATACAGAGAAAATAATGGGATGGCGTGAAACATATCTGGTCATCATTCACCTCAAATCATATACTTACGCCATATGTTTCTACTGCCACCCGACATACTCTATAGGATTTAATCTCAGCCCTTTTCATTGGAAGGGCAAAAATATTTAACCGAATTAAATTTTCGTTATTGCAGCCGGAGTAATACCTTCCCCCGTTCCCACAGTTTTTCAATCTGGTAATAATCGCGCTGGTCCGGCGAAAGCAGATGGACGACGATGTCGCCAAAGTCGATCACGATCCAGCCATCCGCTGGACGCCCTTCACGGCGACCGTGCAGCTTGAAGAGGCTCCTGGCCGCGTCCATCACCGCGTCTGCCAGGGCATCCAGCATGCGGTCGCTGGTTCCGTTCGCCAGAACAAAATAATCTGTAAATGTAGCGAAATCATGGATGTCAAGCAAGAGGAGGTTTTCGCCCTTTTTATCCTCCAAAGCATTCACCAGGGCACGAGCAATATCAACCGTAGCAGTCAGAATTCACCTCACAAAATAGATAGTTAAATTCAATTATAATCGGACTTTCCTGATCTACAAGCTAAGAAGTCCAGTTTGCTTGATTTTGGGGTAGAAAATTGAAAAATCCGGTCAATTAAGGCTGTAAAGGGACTTTCAGCAAGGCAGAATACTCCGCTCCCTGGGGGGTGAGCACGCTTTTGAATAAAACCACCTCGCGCACCACGGCATCCCCTAATGGACCCACCTGCACCCCGGCCAATGTTTCGGCTACCTGGCGCACCTCAAGCGGTGAGGCATTTTGCGAGACCCGTCCCAGGGTTAAATGGGCTGAAAATGGCCTTTCTTCTGGGGAGTAGCCTAATTTGCGGGTTTCGCTTTCCACCAGGCGCGCCAGGGCGCTTAGTTGAGGCGGGGCGTCCACCCCAACCCACAGGACGCGCGGGCGGCGAGGCGTAGGAAAGGCGCCTATACCTGCGATGGATAGGGAAAAAGATCGCTGCCGTCCGACCTCTGCGCGCAGAATATTCATCAAGACGGTCATGTTGGCCGGCGAGACATCCCCCAAAAATTTTAACGTCAGGTGAATATTATGCGCCGGAACCCATCTGACGGCGCCGGTCATCGGTCCCTTCAACTGGGTGATGATGCCCTCCAATTTTTGTTGAATGGAAGCCGGCATCTCGATGGCAATAAACGAACGGATAGCATTCATGGATACTCTCGGCATGAGTCAGCGGGTGTGGCAACGAAATAGTTTGTAATGCAGTTCGGATTGCTATGAGTATACAAATCGATCGATTGGCTGTCAAGCCAGGCCAGCCGGGTAAATATTTCTGTGTTTGGCCAAACAGTGACCAATATAAGGTGTCACCCTGGAAGAGATCGGAACCGAATGACAAATAGATAACGTTATCGCCCTGTAATCAAATTTAAAGCCTCTATAATTATTGGATATGGATCAAACTGAAGCAAACGACACATTCGATGAGCAGATTCTGCCGGCGCTTTTGTACTTTTTGGGGCGGATCGTCGCCTTTCTGGCGCTGGTACCCAACAGCTACACCGCGGTGGGAGATCTGCCTATCTATATGGCCTGGGCGGAGCTGCCCGGCTGGCCATATGTCCATTATTGGAGCGAATTTCCACCGCTGTTCCCGCTGCTGAACGCGGGTCTTTTCAAACTGACCGGCGGGCAGACTTTTCAATATACTCTGCTGCTGGCGCTGGTTCTGGCGCTGGCGGGGTCTGCCTGTTTGCTGCTCTTTCGCAAGATCGCCGGGCGAATTTTCAGCGTACGCCAGGCGCGCACGCGCACCTGGGTCTTCCTGGCGCTCTTGCTGCCCCTGCCTTACACCTGGTGGTATTTTGACCTGCTGCCGCTGGCATGCATGCTGTTGGGCACGTGGTGGATGCTGGAGGGCCATTCCTGGCGCAGTGGGTGGGCGATCGGGATTGGGATGCTGTTGAAATGGTTTCCAGGGCTGCTATTAGCCAGCGCCCTGCGTTTTAAGAAGCCGGCCTGGGCTTGCAAAGCGGCGTTGATTGCATTTAGTTCGGTTTTCGCTGTGCTGGCAATCCTTTATTTGTTATCCCCGCAAATGACCCTGGCGTCGCTCAAGGCCCAACCCACGCGCAGTTCATGGGAAACGGCCTGGGCGCTGCTGGATGGCAATATGACCACGGGCGCGTTTCTACTGGTGAACGACCGGCTTGACCCGGCTATCGCCGGCGTTCCGCGCGGGCAGCCGGCGAAAATCCCGACCTATTTGACCCTGCTGCCGTTCGCCGCCCTGGGTGGCTGGCTGTTCTGGCGAACGCGGCAGCAGACCGACCGGGCGCTGGTTTCGTTTTTAGGTTTGACCTGGATTGTGTTTTTAACCTGGTCCCCTGGTTGGAGCCCGCAGTGGATTCTGTATTTAATACCGCTCATCCTGCTGACATTTTCATTCAAGGCCGGCCTGTACAGCGCTTCCTTGTTAATTCTGCTGGCATTGTTGGAATGGCCGACCCTGCTCGCGCATGCTGTCTTCGAAGGGCTGTGGCTGATCGTCCCGCTGCGCATGGCGCTGTTTGCCTGGCTGGCCTACCGCTGGTACCGGCTGGTGAGATGACTTGCCTATATCAGAACATATAGACTATGCACGGCGTATTTTTTATGGTATAAGAAAATTACCCTGCTGTGTACGTGTTGTTGCTTTCCCGGTTTTGAGCCAACAAGTACCTTATGGGAACCACATCTCACGGGTAATGCGATAGACCTCGGTCAAGGCAGCGCTTGTGAAAAGGATCCCGCCCTGCTTTTGCAGGTTCAAAACTTTGCAGCACACGGCATGGCGGGGGTTGCCATCATCGTTAATTTTTTTTTAGAAGCTGTCCATATGTTCATATGGACAGCTTCTAAAATTTTTAAACCTATTTAACGTGAGTTCGGGTGAGTGGAAAAACCCATCTTCCAACCCCCTTCCCAACAGGGAAGGGGGCAAAACCAAGCGGTCTGGAGATTTTGATGCCCTTCCAGGGCATCAAAATCTCCAGATTTCTCTTCCGCCCCTCCCATTTGGGAGGGGCTGGGTGTGGGCGCCCGTATTCCGTATTGACGTTATTTGTGGCGGCGGGCCAGCTCATCGCGGATATCTTGAGGCGACAGACCGGCAGACGCCAGGAGCACCAGGGTATGGTAAGTGAGGTCCGCGATCTCCTCGGTCAGGCGCTGGCTGCCCTGGCCCTTGGCGGCGAGGACGACCTCGATGGCTTCTTCGCCCACTTTTTTAATGATTTCGTCCTGACCCGCGGCAAAAAGGCTGGCGGTATACGATTTTTCCGTGGGGTGGTCGCGCCGGTCGCAAATAATGGCATACAGATCATCGATCGTCATGAGTGAAGTCTCCATAGGGGGTGAAAAAACAACTGACGGCGCCGGTATGGCAGGCCGGGCCGGCTGGATGGACGCTTACCAGGAGGGTGTCCTGGTCGCAGTCGAGGTGGATGGACACCACAGACTGGATATTGCCGGAGGTCTCGCCTTTGTGCCACATGGCCTGCCGGCTGCGAGACCAGAAATGAGTTTCGCCGGTTTGCAGGGTCAGCGCCAGGGATTCGGCATTCATCCAGGCCAGCATCAGCACTTGTCCGGTAGCGGCATCCTGAACGATGGCCGGAACCAGGCCGCGCTCGTCGAATTTAGGCTGCAGCGCCTGGTTCATGGCTGCACGCTCATACGAATATTGATTCCTTGGGCGGCCAGATAGGTTTTCAAATCCTGGATCTGGAGCACACCATCGTGAAATAAGGACGCCGCCAGGGCAGCATCCGCTTTGCCTGTGGTCAGCACTTCGGCGAAATGTTCGAGTTTGCCTGCCCCGCCGGAGGCAATCAGAGGGACATTGACCAGCTCGGCGACGCGCCGGTTGAGCTCGATATCGTAGCCTGCCAGGGTCCCGTCCGCGTCCATGCTGGTCAATAATATCTCACCAGCCCCGGCATCCACGGCGCGCGCCACCCATTCCAGGGCGTCCAACCCGGTCGGGCGCCGCCCGCCGTGAGTAAAGACCTCCCAGCGCAGGGTATCACCAGGGACACGGCGCGCGTCTACAGCCAGGACGATGCATTGGCTGCCAAAGCGCTCTGCGCCGGCGCGGAGCAAGTCGGGGTTTTGTACGGCGGCGGTATTCAGGCTGACTTTATCCGCCCCGGCCAATAACATGCTGCGGATATCCTCGACGGTGCGGATGCCGCCGCCCACGGTGAGGGGCATAAAAACCCGGTTCGCCACCCGGCGAACAGTCTCAACCGTGGTTTCACGCCCTTCATTGGATGCGGAAATATCGAGGAAGACCAGTTCATCCGCGCCGGCCTGATCGTATAACCAGGCCTGTTCCACCGGATCGCCGGCATCGCGCAGATTGATAAAGTTGACCCCTTTGACCACGCGGCCATCTTTTATATCCAGACAAGGGATGATGCGTTTTGCCAGCATCAGGTTTGATCCTTTATACATTGGTATCCGAACAATTCGCCCGGTTCAAACTTATTTTCATAAAGCGCCTTGCCCACGATTACCCCCGGCAGACCGGCCCGGCAGGCGCTTTCGATATCTGCCCAGCCGCCTACTCCTCCGGAGGCGATCACCGACAGCCCGGACTGGCGCGCCAATTCGACCGTGGCCTGAATATTTAACCCGGTCTGCAAGCCATCACGGGCGATATCGGTATAAACCAGCCAGCGCAAGCCAATGGCGGCTAATTTTTGGGCAAGCTCATGCACCGGCACGCCGGTGGCCTGCTGCCAACCGCGGACGTGGACCATACCCTCGCGCGCGTCCAAACCGGCGGCGATGCGCACGGAGCCCCAGCGCGCCAGGGCAGCCTCAACCAGCTCCGGATGCTCAACGGCGACTGTGCCCAGCACCACCCGGCTTGCGCCCAGGCAGAGCACGTCATCGATGGCATCCAGCGAGCGCAGACCGCCGCCAAACTGCACCTGGGCAGAAAACTCGTGGGCGACCCTGATCAGGGTAATTAATGCGCTGCGGTTGGCCTCGCTGTGCTCGCCGAAAGCCCCATCCAGGTTGACGACATGTAGATATTTTGCCCCCAGGTTCAGCCAGCGCCGGGCAGCAACTTCCGGGTCCGGGTCGTAATTGGTTTGCCGGGCGGGGTCGCCTTCTTGCAGGCGCACCACCTGGCCGTGGCGCAGGTCTATGGCCGGGAAAACAATAAAGGGAGACATTTTGACCTTTCCGCGAATCAGTGCATTCGCATAAAATTTTCCAATAATCTCAACCCCACCCGCTGGCTTTTCTCGGGGTGGAACTGGACAGCGGATAAGGATCCGTGCTGCACTGCGCTGGGGAATTGGATACCGTAATCGGTGCGCGCCAGTACATCATCCGGGTTGGAGGCAGCACAGTAATACGAATGGTTAAAATAGGCATAGGCGCCGGAAGGAATGTTTTTGAACAGCGGCGCATCCCGCTCATACAGCAGCTGGTTCCAGCCGGTATGGGGTACTTTCAATTCACCCAGGGGTGGGAAATGGACCGCCTTTCCCGGCAGCAGACCCAGCCCGGGATGCTGGCCCATCTCTTCCCCGATCTCAAACAAGGCCTGCATGCCGACGCAAATCCCCAGCATGGGGTCCCCGCGCCGGACGGCGTCTTTCAGCGGCTGCTCCAGGCCGGCGGCGCGCAGACCGTCCATGAAACGGGCGAAGGCGCCCACCCCGGGCAGGATCACCCGCGCCGGTTGAGCCAGATCCTCGGGGCGGGTGGTGATGCGGATGGCATATCCCAGGCTGAGCAGGGCGTTATGCACGGAGTGCAGATTACCGGTGCCGGCATCGATTAAAAGCGCATCATATTTTTCGTTCATAGGATCCCTTTACTGGACGGCACGCGTCCGGCGCGGCGCGGATCAATGGCCACTGCGGCAGCCAGGGCCCGGCCCAATGCTTTAAAGATGGCTTCCACCTGGTGATGGTCGTCACGGCCGTAAAAGGCGCGCACGTGCAGCGTGCAGCGGGCCTGGGCGGTGAAGCTTTCCAGAAAATGGGGGAACAGGGTCACCGGCAGCCCGCCCACGGTGGGGGTGCGCCATTCCGCCTGGACCACCGCATAAGGACGACCCGAGAAATCCACCGCGACGGAGGCCAGGCATTCATCCATGGGGTATTCGAAAGACGCGGCGCGGTTGATCCCGGCGCGGTCGCCCAGCGCGGCGGCAAAGGCCTGACCCAAGGCTAAGGCGGTATCTTCCAGGGTGTGATGGGGGTCGACCTGCAAATCGCCGGCAGCGTGAATATCCAGGTCAAACAGGCCGTGGACGGCCACCTGGGCCAGCATGTGATCGAGGAAAGGCAGGCCGGTATCGATGGTGTGGCGTCCGGAACCGTCCAAATTGAGGGTAACTTCGACCTCGGTTTCACCGGTTTTGCGATGGATCCGGGCTTTGCGCATAGCCAATGAGGTAGGTGGGCGCTCGGGAAGCGGCTCGCCGCGCAGCGCGGCCAGTACGGCAGCCGTATCTTGGGGACGGCCCACGCTGATGCGGATGTAGTCGCTCAGCAGGGGGGTGTTGTAAAAACGCACCAGCACGCCCTGCTTCATTAACGTTTGTTTTAGTTCGAGAGCCGGGCGATCGACAACCTTGCACAGGATGAAATTAGCCTGCGAGGGCGATGGCTGTAAGAAGGGGATGGTTTGCAGTCCGGCGTAAAGCCGCTCACGCTCCTGGCGCAGGCGGGCGACATTTTCTGCCAGGAAATCCAGGTCGTCGATCGAGGCGATGGCGGCCTGCGAGGCGGCGACGCTGACGTTGTAAGGCTGTTTGGCGCTCCACAATGCAGGCATCAGCCACCCTGGAAAGGCTCCATAACCGACGCGCAGGCCGGCTAACCCGGCCCATTTCGAGAAGGTGCGCAGGACGACCAGGTTTTCCCTTTGCGGGACCTGGCGGATGCGGCTGAGCGTTTCGCCCAGGCGGCCGCCCCGGCTGGCAAACTCGATATAAGCCTCGTCAATTACGACCAGCACTGGCAGGGCGAGCAGCGCCTCCAACTCGTCCGGTTCGGGCAGGCTGCCATCCGGGTTATTAGGAGTGGTGATGAACAGCGCCTTGGGCTGGCGCTGTGCTACAGCCTGGCGAATGGCATCCAGGTCGATTCTATAGCCAGCCAGGCGCGGGATTTCGATCACCTGCCCGGCATTTAAACGGGTGTCAAAATCATACATGCCAAAGGTCGGCGGCAGGTTGATCACGGTGTCGCCCGGTTCGAGCAGCACGCGCAGCACCAGGTCGATCAGTTCATCGGCCCCGGCTCCAGCCATCAGGTATTTATCCTCGACGCCGGTCAGCCGGCTGAGGGCAGCGCGCAGGGCGCGGCTTTCCGGGTCGGGGTAAATGTGGGGAAATGCCAGGTCGGCCAGCGCCTGGCGGGCTTTGGGGGATGGGCCATAGGGGTTTTCATTGGCGTCCAGCTTGACGATCTGCTCCGCCGGAATGCCCAGGCGCGCCGAAAGCACTTCAAACGGCTCGATGGGCGTATAGGATGGAAAGGATTGAAAACGGCTGGCGATTTTCATAGGCGCACCCTGGCCGCATTGGCATGCGCATCCAGGCCCTCCGCCAGGGCGATCAGCGCGGCATGCGGGGCAATTTGTTGGGTGGTATCCGTGTCGAGGGCCACCAGGCTGATCAGGTGGACAAAATCCAGCACGTTCAAAGGCGAGGAGAAGCGTGCCGAGCCGCTGGTGGGCATAACGTGGCTGGGACCGGCGACGTAATCGCCCAATACCTCGAACGAATTTTCACCGATGAAGATCCCGCCGGCTGAATGGATGCGGTCCACCCAGCTCCAGGGATCGCTGACCGCCAGGCAGAGGTGTTCGGGAGCGTAGAAGTTGGCCAGCTCCACCGCCTCGTTCAAGTCGGCGGTCAGGACGGCGCCGCTGCGGTTGTCAAGCGAACCGCGGATGATTTCGGCCCGGCTGCGGTCTTCCAGCTGCCGGCCGATCTCGACTTCCACTTTTTCGATCAACGCCCGGGATGGCGTCAGCAGGATGGCGGCAGCCAGCACGTCGTGCTCTGCCTGGGCCAACAGGTCCGCCGCCACCCAATCGGCGCGGGCGTTTTCGTCGGCCACGACCACAGTTTCGGTCGGTCCAGCCAATGAGTTGATCCCCACCACGCCGTAAAGCTGGCGTTTGGCCAGGGTGACGAACAGGTTCCCCGGTCCAAATATTTTATCGACACGCGGGATCGAGGGCGTGCCGTAAGCCAGGGCGGCGACAGCCTGCGCGCCGCCGGCGGCATACACTTCCTTGATGCCCAGCAGGGCTGCGGCGGCCAAAATGACCGGGGCGATCAGGCCCGTACCGCGCTGGGGTGGAGCAACCAGCACAATTTCAGGGACCCCGGCGACCTGGGCCGGGATGGCGCTCATCAATACGGTGGAGGGCAGGGGGGCGCTGCCGGCGGGGATGTAAATGCCCACACGCCGGATAGGGCGCACGAGCTGGCCCAGCGTGCCGCCCATGGTCTGGGTGATCCATGAGGTCACCGGCTGCGCCTGGTGGAAACGCCTGACCCGGTCAGCGGATAATTTTAAAGCGGCGAGCAGCCCGGATTCGAGCGAATCCAGGGCCGCGTCCAGGGCAACTTCCTGCACGCGGAAGGAATCCGGCGCGCTGCCATCCAGTTTTATCGTCCAATCGCGCAGGGCTTCATCCTTGCGCTCGCGCACATCCTTGAGGATACGCTCGACGACCTGGGCGGGTGTCAGGGGTTCGCCAAACATGCGGGTAATGCTGGCCTGCAGGGCCGGGGTGAGGGGAGTGTCTTCCAGCCCCTGGCGGACGAGGAAACTGCTGCGCGCGGTTTTGGCATCATAGACTTTTAGCATCATTGCCTCTCTGGTTTTTTATTTTCCAGCTTGCAGCGCAGCCAGCATGGCGGTGTAGCGCGGCGGTTCTTCTTCAAATATGTAGGTGACCGGCATGACCACGACCCCGCTCCCGCCGATCGCGCGCAGTTCGTTGATCGCTTTGAATAATTCGCTGCGGTGCACGATCACGTTGACCGCGAACCAACTTTCACCCTGCTCGCGGACCACCACTTTTGAAATGGTTGGACCCTGCAGCCCGCCGATGGAGGTCTTGTTGAAAATCATCTCGCCAATCGATTCCGGAGATTTGCCGCGCATATTGGCAAAGATCGCCAGGTTGCCCTCGGCGCGCAGGTGGGCATCGAAGGATTCGATCAGGTAGCGGGCAACGCTTAAAACCTGGGGATTATTACGCAAGGAACGCATGTTGGCGATGAGCGCTGCCTGCGAAACCACGATCACCCCGTCCGGCAGCTGGCGCAGGCGGTTATCGCGCAGGGTCTGACCGGAAGAGACCAGGTCGGAAATCATGTCGGCATAGCCAATCGCCGGGGCTGTTTCCAGGGTGCCTTCGGCGGAAATGAGGGTGTAGGAAATCCCCTGGCTGTCCAGAAAACGCCCGGTCAACACCGGATACTTGGTGGCAATGCGCAGCGGGCGTGAAAGCGTCGCCGCATACTGGCCCAGGCTGGCGAGGTCGTATACCTCATTCCATGTTTCCGGCACCGCCAGAGCCAGCGAGCAGGCCCCAAACCCCAGGGCCTCGTGCAGCACAAGCACATCGCCGTTATCGCCTTTGCGTTCTTCGATCACGTCCAGACCGGAGAGGCCAAAGTCGACAGAACCGTCGCGCACGCTGGTTACAATGTCGCTGGGGCGCTGAAATAAAACCGTGACCCCGGGCAGGTCTTTGATCGTGGCCTGGTACTGGCGCGGGTTTGGTTTATAAATGCTCAACCCGCAAGCATCCAAAAAGGCGATACTTTCCTCCGCCAGCCTGCCTTTGGAAGGCAGCGAAATGCGTACCGTGGCGATTTCAGAATTTTCCATAGATTTACCTCTTTTTTGATGTCAGGTGTGTTGTTGTGGCGGCTTCCCCGCCACAACAACACACCTATGCATCGTATAATGTGGTTCGCGCGAGCGCAGACAGCTTATAAATAAAAACACCCCCGGCTTGACCGAGGGTATTGATTGACTGCATGGTAAACGAAGCTACCAGCTTTCCGCGGTCAGGCCGTTGGTGAAGTTGGGATGATGATGGGCGAACATTAAACCTGTTTCCATGATGAGATATATATACCAGATGGCTGGATGATTGTCAATAACCCAATCGAGTCAACGACTACCTGCTCGCTCTGCGCGCCCCTAAAGGGGAAGCAGGTGGCTTGTAACTACGCTCTGCCGCAATTCTAACGAAAGGTTAGCTTTGGCTTCACGCGCTACGATTGGCGGGTTGACGACCGCCCGACGACCGATGTTGATCGCCGCGATGTGGTCGGCCAGGCCAGCGAACCCGCAAACCACACAGGAGAACTTGGATTGAGAAAGACGATTGGCTTTGTCAACGTGACCACATTCGGGACAGGTGCGGCTCGTATTTCTGGGGTCAACCAGGAATACCGGCACGCCAACCCGTTTGGCTTTGTAGGGCACGAAGGAGCGAAGCTGGAAGAACGCCCAACTATGCAAGGCTGCCCGCTGTGCGCGACGAACCGTAACCCTCTCGCGTATGCCTTCCAAATCTTCCAGGGCAATCGCTCGATTTGTGTCTTTCGCTTTGGCAACCAGTTTCTTGCTGATGCAATGGTTGGTGTCTTTGGCAAAACGGCGTTCTTTTCCAGAAAGCCGCTTGAGTTTGCGTTTGGCGGAACGCGTCCCTTTGGATTACAGTTTCGCTCGCAAGCGGTGGTGACGATGGCGCACGTTGTTGATATGGCTTGCACTGTGGACTTGCCCATCACTGTCCACGGCAATATTGACCACTCCGAGGTCAACCCCCAACGCGCCTTCAACGTCAATTGGTTTTGGCTCATCAACTTCACAGGTGGCCGAGAGGAAAAACAGCCCTTTGTACAACCCCAGGTCGCTTTCTCCCTGCCGTGTTTGCAGCAGTTCCCACTGACGTTCACCGCATACAAACGGTATACGAAGCCGCCCATTCACCGTCCAAATCGACACGGTTTGATCTTGCAGCCGCCAGGACAGGATGCGGTCATCATAGGCGATACTTCCAGTGGTATTGAACGTGCGTTTGGTTTTGCGGTCAAGTTTGTAGGCATCGGCAACTTTGGCAATGGCTCGTACTGTAACCTGCGCCGAAAGCCCGAACTGCTCTCGCACCGACTGATAACACTTGTGATGCAGGTCATATTGTCGAAAGGTTTTGGTTTCCCAAGCCGTATCACTCACAAACCGACAGGCGGCATTGGCTTGTTCCAACGTGTGCCTGAGCGCGCCGGCTTGTTCGGGTGTTGGGAGCAGCTTGACCTGGGCAATCAGTTTCATGCCATTGATTATAGCACAAACGTTCTAAACCTTCAATACTTGAAGTTATTTCTTTTGGCTTTCCTCGATATAGCGTTTGATGGTTTCCGCGCTAACGTGACCTGCCGAACCAACATAGTACCCTTCGGCCCACAGCGTTGCATGTTCGCCCCAATACTGGCGACGCAGGCTTTCAAACTCTTTCTCAACCTGTGGGAAGTAATCCCTTTGAACAAACGGATGATTTCAGCGGGAGCAAAATTAGGAGGTGCGCTAACAAACAGATGCACAGGGTCGGGCACACTTGCACACCGCCGAAGGCGCACTTCGTGTGCGGCACACTTGCCCTGGCGTGCAAGTGCCAGGGAGTGCAGGTGTAACCTCAACTGCCAATATTTCAAACCCGTATTGTTGTGTGGCGATTTCTGCCAGGAGTTCTTTCAACCTTGCCTCGATAGTCCCAACCAAAACCTTATTTCGATAGCGCGGATTCCTAGTGGTAATTGATTTCATATGTGCTGTATGGGCTGTGGTTGGCTTCGTGTGGCATAGACGTATTTTAGCAAAGGAGCGCGGCTTCCTCCACCCGCTCGCGCTGCGTCCCTTTGGGAAAGCGGAGTGGTTTCCGCCGCGAAGAATTATGAAATTCTTCCAGCCAAAAATGAGCGCGAATGTGAGATAATTGGAGAAATTCGAAAAAAACAAGGAGAGGGATATGCCTCAAACCCCTGAACCAAAGACAGATACGCTGGCTGAGACCGATGCCTATATGGCCTGGAAAGCTGAAGAACCGGATGGTGAGGTCACCTACCATCTGGAATTGAACAACGTTACCCTGCATTTTTTCACCGAAGAGTGGGAAGAGTTTCTAGAACTGGTTCGAGATCTGGTAAAGTAAAATTGTTAATATGCAAAAAGTGGCCGCCCTGCGGCCACTTTTTGCATATTTAAAGTCAGAAAGGCTTTTCTAATCGTGAATCTTAATATCGCCCGCGGGTCTGGTGCGCATCCGGGTTAGGCAGTTCGGAAGGATCGACCGCCGTCACCCGCACCGCGCAGGCTTTGTATTCCGGGATTTTGGCCAGGGGGTCCAATGCATCAATCGTCAGCAGGTTGGCAGCCGCTTCGGCAAACGCAAAGGGGATAAAAATGACCCCGGGGTTGGCTTTTACCGTCACCCGCGCCCGCAGCACAATCGATCCTCGCCGGGAGGTCACCCTGACCGGGCTGTCATTGGCGACTGCCAACCGGGCGGCATCCGCCGGGTTGATTTCCATCAAGGCTTCAGGCCAGAGATCGTCCATCCAGGAATGGCGGGTCAGGGTGCCGCCGTGCCACTGTTCGAGGACCCGCCCGGTGGTCAGGATCAAGGGATATTCCTCATCCGGCTGTTCGGCGCCCGGGTTGTATTCCAGGGGATGAAACTTACCTCGCCCCCTTGGGAAGCCATCCCCAAATAAGTAGGGCGTGCCGGGGTGCTGCTCATCCCAGACCGGGGTTTGCAGGCCTACTTTTTCGATGCGCGGATAACTCACCCCGGCATATTCGGGGACGACCTGCCCCATTTCTGCCAGTATTTGGGCCGGGTTCGCATAGTCCCAAACCGCACTTGGGGAATGGTGAAGGCGTTCTTCCAAACGCTTTGCCAGGTCGCAGATGATTTGCCAGTCGGCCCGGGCCTGACCTAACGGTTGGATGGCCTGGCGCACGCGCTGCACGCGGCGGTCGGTATTGGTAAAAGTGCCGTCCTTTTCGGCCCAGGAAACCGCGGGGAGGAAGACATCGGCAAAGGCACCCAATTCGTTAATAAACAGGTCCTGGGCAACAATAAACTCAAGCTGCTGCATGTGATGGCGGGTCAGGTTTAGATTGGGTTCAGACATCATCGGGTTTTCGCCCATCATGTATAGGGCACGCACCCCGCCGGGATGGGCATTGGACAGGATCTCTGTGGTGGTCAGCCCCAGGGAGCGGTTCAAACCGCCGCTTTCGATATTCCAGGCCTGCTCAAATTTGCGGGCCGCCGCTTCATCATCCACGCGCTGGTACCCGGGATAATGCCAGGGCATTGCCCCAGAATCGGAGGCGCCCTGCACGTTATTCTGCCCTCGCAGGGGGTTGAGCCCGGTTCCGGGCCGGCCGATATTGCCGGTGAGCAGGGCCAGGTTGATCAGGGCCAGGGCATTCTGGGTGCCGTGGGAATGTTCGGGGATGCCTAAAGCCCAATAGATGGCGCCATTTTTGGCGCTGCCATAGAGGCGCGCGGCGCGAACGATCAAATCCCGGTCGACGCCGGAAATGGTTTCAGCATATTCGGGGGTAAATTTCTCCATCGACGCGGCAAATTCGGCGAAATTTTCGGTGCGCGTGTCGATGAAATCCTGATTAACCAATTTTTCTTTGAGAATGACATGCGCCATCGCCGAAAAGACGGCTACATCCGATCCTGGCTTTTCGGGCAGCCACAATTCGGCGTAGTCGACCAGCTCGATGCGGCGCGGATCGACCACGATCAGTTTTGCGCCAAATTTTTGCACCGCGGCTTTCATTTGCAGGGCGACGATGGGATGGTTTTCGGTGGTGTTCGAGCCGGTGACAATGAATACATCGTTTTGGGTGACCTGTGAGGCGGTATTGCTCATGGCGGAAGAACCCAACGCCATTTGCAGCGCGACCACGCTGGCGGCATGGCACAGGCGGGTGCAGTGATCGACATTATTAGTGCCCAACACCGCCCTGAAGAGTTTTTGCAGCAGGTAATTATCCTCATTGGTGGCTTTTGCGCTGCAGTATACCGCCAGGGCTTTCGCTCCATCCCGGGCGCGGATTTCAACCAGGCGCGCGGCGACCATTTCCAGGGCCTCTTCCCAGGTGGCCTCGCGCCATTCAGCCCGATCAAAAGCCTGGGTCCGGCTGCCTGCTTGCTGAGGCTGGACGCGGATCAAAGGGGTGGTCACGCGTTGGGTATGATAGATAAAGTCGTAGCCAAAGCGCCCCTTTACGCACAGGTTGCCGTGGTTGACGACCGAGTCAAAGGGCGAGGTCACCCGGAAAATGAAATCATCCTGGATATGCAGTTCCAGATTGCAGCCGACCCCGCAAAAGGGACAGGTGGTGGGAACAATTTTTTCTGCCTGGATCATGGCTGGCTCCTGCGCATTCTGCGCCGCCTTTCTGAACGGGTCAGCGCCATAATTTCATCCGCTGAAACACCCTGTTCCAGCAGCCATTGGCGTTTGGGTTTGAGGGCGCCAGTCGGGCAGACCCCCACGCACTGCCCACAAAAAACGCAGCTGGTTTCTGGCATCGGTTTTTTAAAAAAGGTGTCGATCTGCGTGTCAAACCCACGCCCGCTGAAATTAATGGCAAAGGTGTATTGAGCATCCTCCGCGCAGACCTGGACGCAGCGCCAGCACAGGATACACTGGCTGTAATCGCGGATAAACATGGGGTTATCGTCGATCAGGTCCAGCTCACGGCGTTTTGCGCCGGGAAAACGCTGCACATCCACACCATATTCCCGCTGGTAAGCCTGAATTTCAGGCGCTTCAGCCAGATCGATGCTCGCAGCCAACATTTCCAGGATGGTGCGGCGCGAGCGCAGAACGCGCTCGGTGCGGGTATGGACCACCATTCCCTGGCTGGCTGGCGCCACGCAGGCTGGCTGCAGAGTGCGCGCACCCTCTATTTCAACCACGCATATCCGGCACAACGCGTTGGCAGTGGTGAAATCGTGATAACAAATTGTGGGGATGGTTATGCCGGCCTGAGCGGCAGCTTTCAACAGGGAGGTGCCGGGTGGAACAGTGACGGTTTGACCGTCGATGGTGAGCGTGATGGTTTGATCCATAATCACCTTTCTTATTCACCAGGAAGACACAAAGGTCACAATGCAATCGATCTTCGGCCTGTAGGTGTACCTTGCCGCTTTACTGCCATCCATAGGGAAAGGTCAGTATCAGCGAGGTATGAACAGTTCGGGCCAGTGTTTGATGGCGCTTAAGACCGCGGAGGCCGCGGTCTGGCCTAATCCGCACAGCGAAGCATCGGTCATCGTCCAGCCCACATCCTGCAGGCGGTCAACGTCTCCCGCCAGGGCATGATTTTCAGCCAGGCGCTGCAATATTTCCATCTGGCGCTGCGTGCCTAACTGGCAGGGATAACATTTTCCGCAGGATTCGTCCGCGAAGAAACGTCCCAGGCGCAGCAGGATATCGCGCAGGTCGCGGGTCTCATCGAAGACGGTAATCACCCCCGATCCTAAGGGCAGGCCGGCAGCGCGCAGGTCTTCGAAGGTCAGGGGGGTATCCAGGTCTTTGAGGGTAGCAAAGGCCCCGGCAGCCCCGCCAAATAAGGCGGCTTGGAAGCGCCGGCCCGGGCGGAGGCCGCCCGCCAGGTCTTCCAAAAGGGTCCGGAAGGAAGTTCCAAAGGGTACTTCGTATAGACCAGGGCGGACGACATCTCCGGATACGCAGAATAATTTCGGGCCGGGAGATTTTTCGGTGCCGATTTTGCGGTAAGCATCCACACCCATATTGAGGATCAGGGGGATGTTGGCCAGGGTTTCGACGTTGTTGATCACCGTAGGCCGGCCAAACAGGCCGTGGGTGGTGGGGAAGGGCGGTTTGACCCTGGGGAAGCCGCGCTTGCCTTCGATCGATTCGAATAGGGCGGTCTCTTCACCGCAGATATACGCCCCTGCCCCCCGGCGCAGCTCAATTTCAAGGCTGTACGAGGAGCCTAGGATGGAACTGCCCGCGTATCCCGCCTGGTACGCCTCCTCGACTGCTTTTTGCACGGTCTCAAAGGCATACGTATATTCCCCGCGAATATACCAGTACGCGCGCGCGGCGCCCACGGCGTACGCGGCAAGGATCAATCCTTCGAGTACGCGGTGCGGGTCATCTTCCATTAAGATTCGGTCTTTAAAAGTACCCGGTTCGGCTTCATCGGCGTTGCAGACCACGTACTTGGGCTGCCCGGGAGCCTGCGCCGCGCTTTCCCATTTCAATCCGGTCGGGAAGGCTGCCCCGCCCCGTCCAGCCAGGCCGGAGGCTTTGATCGCGGTGATCAGCTGGTTTGCCGGCGCCTCGAGGGCGCTGCGCAGCGCGCGGTATCCGCCGCTGCGTTCGTACTCCGCGAGCGAAGTAGGCTGCTTGCGACCGCAGTTGGCGGTCAGCAGGCGGCATAACCCCCCAACGATATTTGCCTGGTGCGGGTGATCGTCGGCGACCAGCTTTCGGTAACTGGCGGCGCCGGCGTCCCCGACGGCTGCGCCCTGCACCAGCAGGGCTGGAGCCTGCTCGCACAGCCCGAGGCAGGGAGCGCGCTCGATCGTTACCGATTCCGTCCCTTCACCCCCTTTTTCATCTCGAACCAGCTGGCGGGTCATCCGTTTCAAGATGCCATCCGCGCCCGCCATGGCACAGGCCGGGTCACCGCAAACATGAATGATGGTCTTGCTCACCGGTTCTCGGTAAAAGAGGGCATAGAAATCGATCACGCCATATACATCGGCCAGGGGTACTTTCAGGCTGCGCCCAACTTCAGACGCCACGGGTTCTGGCAGGTAGCCATACATGGCCTGGGCGGCATGCAGGGCGGGAAGGAGCGCAGTCCGGCCCTGCGGGGCATATCCAGCCAAGATTTGTTTGAGCGGAGCGAGATCCAATTCAGTCATGATGCACGCCTTATTCTTTGATTAAAGCCATCAATTTACTTATAATTATAGCAACATGTTGACGATCGTGATTAATGCAGGTGGAGAATCTCTCCGCATGGGAGAAAATAAGGCGCTCAAGCTGTTTGCCGGACAGCCGTTGATCGCACGCATGGCGGCTCGCGTGCGCCCAATTGCCCAGGAACTGCTGGTCACAACCAACCAGCCGGAGGCCTTCGAGTTTCTGGGAATACCTTTAGTCGCCGATATGCTGCCCGGTAAGGGGGCATTAAGCGGGTTATATACCGCGGTGGCGGCAGCGCGGCAGCCTTTGGTAGCGGTTCTGGCCTGCGATATGCCCTTTATTAACCCTGATCTGCTGCTTGTCCAGCGCGACCTTTTGCTGGCAGCGGATGTGGATGTGGTCATCCCCCTGTCACCGCAAGGGCTGGAACCGCTGCACGCGATTTACCGCCGATCGACCTGCCTGGCGGCGATTGAGACCGCCTTGCGGGCAGACCAGCGGCGTTTGACATCCTGGTTCTCGGCGGTTAAAGTACGCGAAATGCAGGTCGATGAGGTGGCGCAGGTTGACCCGCAGTTTCGCTCGTTTATCAATGTCAATACCCCTCAGGAATTTCAGGATGCGGAACGGCTGGAATGACTGGAATAAATAAGGTCGGGGGAAAGAGGATCTAACGTCATTATGGAAGTTAAATCTGGCGAAGGCAAATATTATATAGAACAGCAAGGCGCAGGTTGGCCGGTGGTTGTATTCGAAGCCGGGATGGGGGAGGACCATGCCACCTGGCAGGATGTGGAGCCAGTTATTGCCCGAATGACAACTACTTTTAGCTATGATCGGGCCGGGTTAGGACAATCGGCAGCGAGTGGTTCGCCTCGAACGGCAGAGCAGCTTGCGAAAGAATTACATACGCTTTTACTGGCCATAAAACTAACTGGACCTTTCATCCTGGTAGGACATTCCCTGGGCGGTTATATCGTCACCTTGTTCGCTCACCTGTTTCCCGAGGATACTGCCGGGCTGGTCTATGTGGATTCCGGGTTTGATGAACAGCGGCTCAAACAAGCGGTAACTGAAGAACAATGGGCGGCGCGCGAGCAAGCCCTTAAAAAATATGTACCGGCTTTTTCGCCAGGCCAACAGATGGAGAAAGACTCCTCGGATGAAAGCAGCATCCAGGCCCGAGAAGCCCAGCCGCTGCCTAATGTGCCCGCCGTGATCCTGAGTGGGACGCTGATAAATTCCGATTTTCCGGTCAGTGATGTGGAACGAGAAGTGAAATTACAGGCTCACCGGGAGATCATGGCAGCACTGCCGCAAGCGGAACAGGTAATCGTGGCTGAAGCGCGCCACTACCTGCAGAATGAGACTCCAGCGGTGGTGGTTGAAGCAGTCAGGCGGGTGATCGAGAGGGTACGAAACTCAAATTCAGAATGACCTTAGTGAAATTTTAGACCTTCCACGCCAGCGGGTACGTTCATCAAGGTCTGTGCTCTTTCCGGCAGCAGCAGGCGTTCCGCATGGGTATACACATAGAGTTCTGTGCGCCGGGCATATCCAATCAGGGTAATGCCTGAAAGTTTGGCGAGTTGGATGGAACGGGTGGTGGGCGAGGTGCGCGAAAGGACGACATCGGCCCCGATGCGGGCTGATTTGTTGAGCATTTCTGAACTGACGCGCCCGGTGGTCAGGATAATGAGTGGGGAAATCACCTCGGGTTCCATCACCATAAATCCGGCAAGTTTATCCAGCGTGTTGTGGCGTCCGATATCTTCGACGTGGTAAAAAAGGCGGTGGCCGTCTGTCAACGCCGAGGAATGGATTCCGCGCGCTTCGCGGTAAACGGTTTGGGATTTCACCAGCAAGTCCATACAATTTAACAGGTCATCAGGCGAAATATGCCCAGCGGTAGGCAGCCGTGAAACGGGTTGATCCACATCCGCCCGGGTCACCCCGGCGCCGCAGCCGGAAGTACGCTGCCATTGGGCTGGTTTTTCGACGGCATGGTCCAGCCAGACATCGATATTATCGCCGCTGGCGCAGACATAGACCGAAACGATCTCGGCTTTGGATTGAATGATTTGCTCGTTATATAGAAACCCGACTGCCAGTGCCTCCAATGCGGAAGGAGTACACATAAAACTGAGCCAGACTTCACCATTAACGGTCAGCGTCACCCCGGTCTCTGAAATGATTTTGCTGCTCAGCGGCTGCCATTTCCCGCTGCTGTATTTATAATAGGCTGTTTCTTGATCGACAGGCTGCATGGGTCGATCCTCCTGTGGCCTTATTCTACAACAATTAACTAAATTTACCAATAATGGGGTAATCAGGGCATTTGACCCTTAAAAAAGGTGAGACCTATCTGCCGCATTATGGGGTAAAATCGAGCCTAAGAAAAGATCTATGAAAAAAACTGTATATCTCACGCTGGGTTTGTGTTTGATCCTGCTCCTGCCTGCCTGTTCACTTCTCCCGCAGCAAGAGAATACAAATCTGCCTAATTCTACAGAAGTGTATGAGACCGTCTCGGCCAACTTAACCGAGACTGCGCAAATCACCGACAGCCCGGCGATCCAAACCATCACCGCTTTACCCAGCCCAACCAACACCCCGGTCCCCAGCCCGGTGGCTACAACCAGCCCATTTCCAACCGGTACCGGGGACAGCTTCTTTGCCAGCGCGACGCCGACCCAGCATGTGGCGCCATGCAACCTGGCTGCCCCGGGACGCCCCGTTGATATCACCGTTCCGGACGGAACCCGCTTCATGCCGGGGGAAGAATTTTCAAAGACCTGGCGGTTGATCAACGCCGGTTCGTGCAGCTGGACCGATAATTATGCGATCGCCTGGTTTTCCGGAGAGTTATTTGGCGCGGTCACAGAGCAAATATTTGGAATACAGGTGAGTCCAGGGCAATCTGTTGACATCACGGTAGATATGCGGGCGCCCATGCAGCCCGGCGATCACCAGAGCAATTGGAAACTGCGTGATGCGAGCGGCGATTTGTTTGGCATCGGACCCAACGGAGATGCCCCGTTTTGGGTGCGGATTGAAGTCGAGGTCATCGCCACAACAACGGTAACGCCTGAACCTACGTCCACTTTTACACCTACCCCGGCCGCGGTGGCGAAAGGCAGCCTGCATATGACGGTAGGGACTGCGTTTGATCTGGATTCAGGGAAAGAAAATACGGGTACAGGGGACGATCTTGAACTGCAAGAGAAGAATGGCAGCAACCTGGTTTTGGCGCTGCTCAACGGGGCGACTATGGTAGAAGTGCCAGGGCAATCTCCGGGATTAAATGACTGCCAGAAAGCCGAATTAAATAACCAGGCAGTGCCAGGCGCGAACCTCAAAGAAGGATCGGTCTACTGCTATAAAACCAACCAGGGCCTTCCTGGCTATTTCCGGATCAAAAGCCTGGCATTAGCCGATAAGATCCTCTCGGTAGATTTCATAACCTGGGCGATTCCCTAAAAACTATTAATTGCTGGCGCGCTGGTTGCGCAGCCGGTTCCACCAACCTCTGGCGCGTCCCAGGATTTCCCTGGCAACCCTCCAGGCGGTGGTCAGGTATTGGATGAAGATCTGGTTCAGGGGGACAGGCGGCGTGGTGCGCTCAAAATCGGCCCACGGGTCCATATCCAGCAGCTTACGCACGGTGTAATCAAAAATCAACTTTGCCGTAGCCACCACCGGGGCGGCTAAAACAATGCCGATGATCCCCATTAAGTTAAAACCAACCAGGGCCGAAACCATGACCGCAGCCGGATGGATCTTTAATGCATTGGAAAAAATGCGGGGTGAGACTAAATTGTCAATAATCGCGTCGGTCATCCAGGCTGTCCCCAGGACCACCAGGGCATAGGTTTGGGGATCCAGTCCGAACATGGTGTAGCCCTGAGAAAAAGCGACAACTACATCCGTGGTTAAGGAGATCACCGGTCCAATATACGGCAGGAATTTAGCCAATCCGGCCAACAGCGCGAGACCGAAATAATAGCGGACGCCCAGGATACCCATGGTGCAGGTATAGATGGTGGCGGTAAGGATAAACAAGATTAATTGGCCGCGCAAGAAGACGTTCCAAATAATCGAAAGCTCCTGGCGGATACGCTTGAAATCGTCCGCATAACCGGGGATGCGCAGTTGGATTGAACTGCGAGAATCAACCTTGGTTTCTGAAACGATGAAGTATGACAGAATAAAAGCAAAAAAGGTCCAGCCGACAATGCCGGCAGCGCTGCTCGCGATTGTGCCGACCAGCGTTCCGGCCTGAGAAAGGATGGGTTGGATGATTCCCAAAGCCTGATTAATCAAGGTGGGAAAATCCAGCCGGGACCAGTCAATCGTAAAAGGTCCGATCACCTGAGGCTGGGCAGTGAGTTGGGCGAAAAAGGTGGGCAGATCACTCACGGCGCCCTGAAGGAATGTGATCAGGTTCTGGATCTGTTCAACCAGGGTAATGCCGCCCCAGGTTACCAGGCTGATCAAACCCACCAGGGTCAGCAGATAGATGATGCCGACAATCAGCCGCCAGGGAATATGGACATAACGATGGATGCCGGCGGCCCAGGGGTAGAACAGGTAGCTGATGATGATCGAGATAAAAATGGGTCCCAGGAAGGCTCGAAAACTGGAAAACAGGGCAAATGCAATTGCCGCCATGGTAAGACCGATGACCAGTTTGGTGGTTGGACTCCAAAAAGGTGATTTTCCAGGGGTTTCGTCCATCGGATTCTCTGCCATGGTTAGATTCTAGCTCTTATAGACCTGGGATGCAACCTTCGTGCTCATCCTAATCCTGGGTCTGGCATTCGGTATGGCAAAGAGTATAATCCCGAATATGACAAAAGTAGTACAAGTATTATTGGTTGTTTATCTTTCACTTTTTCCGGCCCTGGCTCAAAGACAAATCCAACAAGGGGTAATTCCTGTTCGACCGGCAGGCATAACCGTCCGCTATCATCCGGACGGAGGCTTACTCAGCGGTGACCTGGTGTCTATTGAAGTAATGGTTCCCACTGGTTTTCCTGGAAAAGGAGTGGTTGTACAACTCGATCAGGGGGCGCAAGGATTGCAGACGATTGCCACTTCGGAATTTGGCCCGAATGCTTCCGGCGGAAGGACGGCTGTCTTCCTCTGGGCCTGGGATACCCGCGGTATACCGCCGGGGGATTACCACCTGCGATTCACCATTTCTCCAGATAACCAGGTCTGGACCGAGGTTGTGCATCTCGGAGAACCCCTTTCAGGGGCAGCGCAAACCTGGCAGGAACGAGATACAGAGTGCTGCCGGATCCACTACATCTCCGCTACCGCGGCTGCCCGAGATATTGACCACCTCGCCCAGATTGTAGATGAGAGGGCTCGCACAGCGGCTCGACAATTGGGATATTCTTTAACGCAAAACTCGGGAGATCTGCTGGACATCAATCTTATCCCCAGGGAGTTGGGCCAGGGTGGTTTCACCGGCAAAGAAGTGATCATATCCTACAGTGATGAGGATTATACGGCTGGCGATATTGGGATCATCATCCAACATGAGTTGATCCACCGCATGGATGTTGCCCTGGGTGGAGATTACCGGCCGATCCTGTTGGTCGAGGGCCTGGCAGTATATCTGACCGGCGGACATTACGAGCCGGAACCGGTTGTGCTCCAGGCGGCAATATTGGCCCGAGAAGGCGGTTACCTGCCTCTGGATATTTTGTCCGAGAATTTCTATTCTCACCAGCATGAAGAGAGCTATTTGGAAGCCGCTTCATTGGTGGCATATATGGTGCAAACCTGGGGATGGGATGGATTTAACCAATTCTACCGGGATATCCACCTGTCGACCGGCCAAAACGCAGGCCAGGCGATGGATGATACTTTACAGCGTCATTTTGGAATTTCTCTGCAAGATCTGGATCTCAGGCTGGAAAGCTGGTTGGTCGGCCAACCGGTGCTGCCTGATATGCGCACCAATTTAAACACAATGGTCGATTTCTACGACGCTATCCGCAGTTATCAGGAAGAAATGGATACTTCGGCTTATTTCAGGCAGGTGTGGTTACCCGATCCGGCGGAAATGCGCAAACGAGGGATCGTCGCCGATTACCTGCGCGGCCCGCAGGACAACCTGAACCTCAGGATCATGGCAAATTTAAAGGCCGCCGGTCAATCCTGGATTAACGGGCAGTATCTGCAAACAATGAAGGATTTATGGCAGGCGCGCCAGGTGGTGCAATAACCGCGGATCAGCACATTCCAAATAATGGGCACCACAGGCTGAAATCGTCGATCACCAGCACCAGGATAATCAAAAGCAATATTCCAATGATGATAAAAGGCCAAATAGGGGCTTTCATCTGCGGCTGTGGGGTCTCAATATCCGCAGGGTAAGGCACCTGGCCCGCAAACGGGGTCTGATCCGGCTGGTAAGTTGGCGCGGGGGGCATAGCCTGATATCTTGGCTGCTGAGGATTAAACTGCTGTTGAGCCACCGGTGGGGGAGTCTGGTAAGTGGGGGTGGCGACAGGCGGAAAATGTTGAACCGGTTCGGGCTGGGCGACCGGGCGAGGTTGGGGGGCAGGCGGGGCATCGTAGGTGGTCGGTGGAGGGTTATAGGTGGGAACCTGAATGGGCGGCGGGGTCTGAATGACCTGCGGCTGCACGGCTGCCGATTGTTTCAGGCTGCTGGTAGAAAGGGTGGTGCTTTCTTCCAATTCAACGGCTTCAAACACCAGGGTGATGCGTTCACCGAGGGTAATTACTTCTCCCGGATGCAAAGTATAAGGGCTGACCAGGCGCTGTCCGTTTACGGATGAGCCATTCGTCGACCCGAGATCTTCCAACACAAAGGCCCCGTTCTGAATGTAAAGGCGCGCGTGGCGCCGGGAAATTTCAGGATCATTAATTACGATATCGTTGCTTAAATCACGGCCTATGAAGAGTTCACTCTTTACCAGAGGGTAGGTTTTCCCTGGGGTGGGTCCGGAACGTAGGACAATCTGAAATGATGGGCCCATGCTTTACCTCCTGCCGAATTTCAACACAAAGTAAGTTTAGTCCTTTTGACAGGTCATGTCAACTTTATTATACGCAC
The DNA here is from genome assembly GCA_963743005.1 of uncultured Chloroflexia bacterium. Taxonomy (GTDB): domain Bacteria; phylum Chloroflexota; class Anaerolineae; order Anaerolineales; family Anaerolineaceae; genus CAVUNY01. The sequence goes on from CAVUNY010000007.1 coordinate 32,996, forward strand.
GATTTCATTCATCCTTCAACGAGCCAGCCTCCTGATATTCATATTCAGAATTAATATCAATAATATGCAATTTCCATTCCAATTCAGTATAATTAGATTGTTCAGGAGGAATCAATTGACAAGTATTTTGGTTGTGGACGATGAACCAGTGATCATGGAATCACTGGCTTACAGCCTGAGGCGAGAAGGTTATGAAGTGACTGTTTCGCCCAACGGTTTAGAAGCCCTTGATTTGTTTGATAAGATGCATCCGGATTTAGTGGTTTTGGATGTAATGCTGCCTGGGATTGATGGATTGGAAGTCTGCCGGCGTTTACGCGCGCGGAGCTCTGTTCCAATTATCATGCTCACGGCGCGTGGTGATGAGGTGGACCGGATTTTAGGTCTCGAAATTGGGGCCGATGATTACCTGCCCAAGCCCTTTTCATTCCGCGAACTGCTGGCTCGCATCCGCTCAGTCGTCCGGCGGGTGGTAATGGATACGCAGAGCGATGGTCAGGTGATGGTCAAGATCGGCGATCTCGCGCTAGACCCTACGGCCAGAAGAGTGCAAAAAAATCAGCAAGATTTGCAATTATCCGCGCGGGAATTTGACCTGTTGGATTTTCTGATGAGGCAGGCCGGACGCGCATGCAGCCGTCAGGAATTATTGAACCGGGTCTGGGGAGAAGATTGGTCCGGAGACCCGCGCACCCTGGAAGTTCATATTCGCTGGCTGCGTTTAAAGGTCGAGGATGACCCGACCAATCCTGTTTATATTCAAACTGTTCGAGGATATGGATACCGCTTTGTGAGTCCAGATGAATTAACATGAGATTGCCTTTTCTGCAGGGCCTTGCGGCTCGCCTGGTTGCGTCACATTTACTGGTGGGTGTGATTAGTGTTGGATTAATTGCTTCCATAGCCGGGCATTTTATCCTGGACAGCGGGCGGCGGGAGGTCGAAAACGTATACGATGAAATTGCATTCCTGATCAGTAACAACCTGGAAATGCCTTTTATCAATCTCGCTCAAGGGAACGGGTTAGACCCCGCTGCATTAAAATCTGTGATCGAAGAAGGTTTGACCGGACGCTCCGGTGTAAAATATACGGTTTTTTTGGCGGATGGGACGCCGGTCGTCTCTAACGAGAACGGCGCCGATTTTACGCACGTTCCTCCTGAAGTGCAAGCGGCACTGCAGCAAAACGAGGGCACCCAGATTCGGATCAATGAACAGGGCTACGAAGCATTTTATGTGGCCGTCCCCATCATTCATGAATCCACTATTTATGGGGTATTGAGGCTTTCGGCAACATTTCAGGACAACATGGCTCCCACCTATCGTTCGCTTTACCTCCTGGGAGCGATCTCTATCCTGCTGCTGTTGGGCGTGGCGGTCGGTTCCTGGTGGTTTTCGTATACATTATCCCAGCCCATTAAGAATCTTACAGAGGTGGCGGGGCGTTACAGCAAAGGCGATCTCTCCTCAAGAGCAGAACTGAAAGGGCCAAACGAACTGCGCCAATTTTCCAGTACCTTTAACCAGATGGCGGTTCAATTGCAGAACAATATGGATGGGATGCGGGCGTTCGTGGCGAATGCCAGCCATGAACTGCGCACCCCGATGACCGCGATCAAACTGCACGTGGATGCATTGGCGGAAGGCGCCATCGCGGAGCCTGAAGTGGCCAAACATTTTCTGTCTCAACTGCAGGATGAGATTGACCGGATGAGCCGGACGGTGAACGATCTATTGGATCTTTCGCGCATTGAGGCCAACCGCGGCATGGTGCGCATGGAAGAAGTAAACCTGGCGCAAATTTTGCTGGAAACCCGGGATTTTTGGCGGGCGCGCTCGGTGCAGGCCGAGGTAGACCTGCGGCTCAGTATCCCCTCCCCAATGACCCGGATCGTAGGCAACGAAGACCAATTGAGCAGAGTTTTCCACAACCTGGTGGACAACGCGATTAAACACACGGCCCCCGGGGGATGGGTTGAAATCAGCCTGTTTAATTTGCCCCAGCGGGGTGTGGTGCGGATAGAAGTACGCGACAGCGGGATCGGCATTCCTGCTGAAAACCTCAGCCATATCTTCGACCGTTTTTACCGTGTCGAGCTACCTTACGCCAAGAAAATTTCGGGCAGCGGTCTGGGGCTGGCGATCGCCAAAACGATCGTGGAGGCGCATCACGGGAAGATCGGGGTCAGCAGTATCGTGGGGGTAGGCAGTACATTTTGGGTGGAATTGTCCGGCTTGGCGCCCAGCTCGTTTGATCTGAAAACCATCCCCGCTGCCATCAATACCAATCACGAGTAGAATTCAAGCGAGATTGAAATTCCTGTTTTAACACCAGACATTTTGAAGACGAATAGTGTGGATTGTGGCCCTGTTCTGGCATCTGGTTAAACTCTCAACTAAACAACAGCCGGCATACCGCATGGCGCCCTGTCGGCAGGGTTAGCAACGAACCTGTTTTTTGGGCAGCGATGCCAGAATGCCGGGCATAAGCAGAAATGAACATTTTAAAAACTTGACCGATCATGGCGAACCCTGTAAACTGGACCAAGAATGAGGTCATAATGGGTGAGAGAAAAATTCTGCATCTCGACCTGGATGCTTTTTTCTGCGCAGTAGAGGAACTCCGCCAGCCAGATCTGAAGGGGACGGCATTTGCGGTGGGAGGAAAACCCAATGAACGGGGGGTAGTCGCCTCCTGTTCGTATCCTGCGCGCAAATTTGGGGTGCGTTCGGCCATGCCGATGAGCCAGGCCTTGAACCTTTGCCCGAAATTGGTGATTATCCCCGGGCATCATCACGAATACGAAATTGCCTCGCAGAGTGTGATGGACATCCTGCGCAATCTGACTCCCTTGGTGGAGCAGGTATCCATCGATGAAGCATTTCTGGATGTGAGCGACCTCCCCGATTCAGGCAAAGTTATCGCCAAAAAGCTGCAAGAACATATCGCGGCGGCAACCCGCCTGCCGTGTTCGATTGGGGTGGCGCCCAGCAAATTGGTGGCTAAAATTGCCACCGATTATGGAAAATCGCGGCATACCGGGATGGGTTCGCCGCGCGCCATAACCGTCGTGGCGCCGGGTGAGGAACAAAATTTTTTAGCACCCCTGGCGGTCAGCATGTTATGGGGCGTAGGAAAGAAAACTGAACTGCGCCTGAAAGGTCTGGGAGTCAACACCATCGGAGACCTGGCAACCATGCCGGAAACGGTTTTGAACCAGATTTTTGGGAAAAATGGGCTCGAACTCGCCAGGAATGCACACGGGATCGACAACCGCCCCGTGGTGACCGAACATGAAGTAAAATCTATCAGCCAGGAAATTACCTTCGAGCGGGACGTCTCGGACCTCAAGCGGTTGAGAGAGACCCTCCATTTGTTATCTGTTCAGGTGGGTTTTCGATTGAGGAGGAACGATCTTTGCGCGGGGACGGTCCGTCTCAAGCTGCGCTGGACGGATTTTACGACCCTGACCCGCCAGGTATCCCTCGCCCAGCCCGTGGACCAGGATGGGGTGATCTCTCAGGCGGTGCAAAGTTTGTTTGACGGCGTCTGGCAAACGGGTAAGAAGGTACGTTTACTGGGCGTCGGGGCGAGCAATCTCAAAGCGAAACCGGCCCAGCCCGGCCTGTGGGATACCGACCTGGATAAAGAACGGCGGCTGCTGGGCGCATTGGATGAACTGCGAGAAAAATTTGGCGAAGATGCGATCCTCCCCGGGCGGACGCTAAAATCTGCAGGGCGGAAACAAGATCATGAGCAAGCGGCAGAATAAGACATAACTTTCCTGTTTCAATGTAGTATGAACGAGGGCGGGCCAAACCAGGTGGAGGTTATTGGATGGAGCAAAAATTTGATTTGCGCAGCAAGTTAATCGATGGTTTGTTGGCTTCAGGTGTGCTGGTGCTGCTGAGCGTGCTGGTCATCCTGTTGGTCAATCCGATATTGGTAATTTTCGACCGTCCAGGGATGCTGGTATATACGTTAGTACTGGTAGCAATCACGGCCATTTGCCTGGAACGATCCATGTCGAACCGCGATCCTGAAATGACGCGCGCCTGGTGGGGCATTTTAGGTGGGGTTGGGGCCTGGGTCGTGATCAAATTCAGTGATTGGTTGGGCAGCCAGGCAATTATCAATGAGACCGGGATCATTAACTTATTATTGGTGGTATTGATTGCGAGTGTCTTATGGCGCAAGGTTAATTTTGTGGGGCTGCATTATTTCATTGTGGTAATTTTTATGGGATGGTTAAGCCATATTGCCCTGGCTTCAATTATGTTTTTATCCAGTTATGTCCCGCAATTTCATAGTGTGCTGATCGGAACGGGGATTCTTTTTGCCGCGATTATGGCGGCCTCGGTGGTGTATATTATGGTCCGCAGCCAGACGAGGATGGATCGATTGAACGCCGCCCTGGTAATCTGGTTTTCGGCGATGATTATGATCTATGTATTCCGAGGCGGATTAATGTAAGCGCTGGATAAATCCATTTGCAGTCATTTCAGTGGATTGACAGGCTATATTTCCTTTTTCTTTTTCAATTCATCTTCATACACCTGGATCATGCGCCGGGCAATTTTTTCCCAGGCGTAATTCTGAGCGTAGGCGGCAGCCTGATGGCCCAACCGGCTGCGCAATTCCGGCTGGCGCAGCAGCTGCTCCAGCCGGTCGGCCAACAGGACCGGGTTGCCGTCTTGCACGACGTATCCGGTAACCCCATCCTGCACCAGGAATGCCAGCCCGCCGACTTGAGAAGCGACGACCGGCGTACCGCAGGCCATCGCTTCTAAGGCCACCATGCCAAACAATTCATAATGGGAGGGCATCACCAATACTTCCGCTGCCGAATAATAATAAGGCAAGGTATCCTGGCCGCGTTTACCCAGGAATATCACCAGGTCATCCAGATGGAGTTCCTGACAAAGGGCTTTCAAGCGGGCCATTTCATCATTGGTCACAACGCCGTCATCATTGGGGTCACCGCCAATGACCGCCAGATCGTGGGGCAGCTCGGCCAGAATACCCCGGTCGCGCAGGATGGCAATCGAGCGGATCAAGGTGTCGATCCCTTTGAGAGGCTCGATGCGCCCGACGAACAATACAATGCGGTCGTTCGGCGGGATGTTCACGGCAGCTTTGGCTTCGTCTGGCGGAATGGGATAAAAATGACCGGTATCCACACCCGGCGGAATAATGGTAATTTTTGAGGTGGGGGCCTGGTACAGGAACTCAAGCTGAGACTGCTCGGCCGGAGTCGCGGCGATGATGCGGTCGGCGGCCTGGATTACATCGGTTTCTCCATTAATGCGGTAAGCCCCTTCCATTTCCTCCGGGGTGCGGGCGATCCGATTTTTCATCAGGCCCAGGGTGTGGAACATCTCGACGATGGGCACATCCCAGGACTCAGCCAGCATCCTGGCGGCAATCCCAGACATCCAATAATGGGAATGAATTAAATCATAATGGATGCCTTTTTCAGCGACAAAGGATTGAATGCCTTCCGCGAACTGCGGGATGAAACCTGCCAGCTGTTTTTTGGGCAGGGGCACTTCCGGTCCGGCGGGGACATGCACGACGCGGTTGCCGTAGCCCAGGTCGTGAAGGACGTGGGGGACGTGCTCATCCTGCGAACGGGTGAAAACATCCACATGCACCCCCAGCAGGCCCAGGTGGCGGGTCAGTTCACGCACATAGACATTCATTCCACCGGTATCCTTGCCCCCCAAAATTGCCAGGGGACAGGTATGAAACGATAACATAGCAATTGAAAGCATCCGATCCAACCTTTTCTCTTGCTGATTTATTCGAGGTTCTGATATAATTTCGCACGCGCCACCATAGCTCAGATGGTAGAGCGGGCGTTTCGTAAACGTCAGGTCAAGGGTTCGATCCCCTTTGGTGGCTTTGGGATCACACCAGTTTTTATTCAGGCCTTGAAGAATTTAATTCTCTTCAAGGCCGATTATTTTAATCACTTAAGCCTGATCATATCTATTTGATGTTTGGGACCTTGATCCTGGTTCCGGGTTCAATTGTATAACAAACCCGCCAGATTGGCTGTGCTCGAAGTTGATATTCAGGGTGAAATCAAATGAGGTTTTGATATAATCATTTCATGCCCGATTTACCCGTTCCGATTGTCATTGGTATCGCCGGAGGATCAGGGTCAGGAAAGACGACGGTGGCAAATGTTATCTTGCACCGGGTCGGCGCTGACCGGATTGCATATCTGGCGCACGACGCTTATTATCGCGACCTGACCCATCTTCCATATCCGCAGCGGGTCGAAGTCAATTTCGACCATCCCGAATCGCTTGAAACTGAGTTGATGATCCGGCATATCCTCCAGTTAAAGGCCTGGCAGGGGATCGATCTTCCGATATATGATTTCACCACGCATTCGCGAACAAATAAGACGGTACGCATCGATCCGCAGCGGGTTATTCTGGTGGAAGGAATCTTAATCTTCGCCGAACGGGCTTTACGCGATTTATTCGATGTGAAAATATTTGTGGATACCGATTCGGATATCCGTTTAATTCGCCGCATCCAGCGCGATATCACCGAGCGCGGGCGCACCACAGAAACAGTTATCAAACAATACCTGCGTACCGTGCGGCCGATGCATCTTGAATTTGTCGAACCCTCAAAACGGTACGCCGATGTGATCATCCCCGAGGGCGGCTTTAATGAAGTCGCGATGGGCATGGTCACTACCCGGATAGAGGCTTTATTGCAATTAGAGGTTCATTAAGTGGAAAACGAAATCCCGCAAAAGGATAATCTTTGGGCTCCGGTAATCGTCGTATTGGTGGTGATCGCGCTGTCAGTTTTGATCTTTGTCGAGCGCGATTGGATCCGCAGCCTGGGTGTATTGGGCTATCCGGGGATCTTCCTGGTGGGCTTGATTACCAGTGCAGCCATGTTCGCCCCTATGCCGGGTTTGCTGGTGTTGGGGGCAGCTTCGGCTGTGCTCAATCCATTCTGGGCAGCTTTACTATTCGCGATGGGCGCGGCGATCGGGGAACTGTCCGGCTATTTTGCCGGGGCTGCCGGGCGTGGGGTGGTGAAACGCTCAAAATGGTATGATCGCATGGAAGGTTGGATGAAGAAGTACGGCGGGGTCACGATCCTGGTTTTGGGTTTTATCCCCAACGTGCTGATCGACGTCGCTGGTATGGTTGCCGGGGCATTAAAAATGCCCTGGTATGTCTTCTTGTTTTGGTGCTTTCTGGGCAAGCTGCCCAAATGTTTATTAATCACCTACGGTGGACTGGCGCTGTTTAACCATTTCCAATAAAGGAGGAGCTGTGGCCGATTATTCTAAATACAATTCTTTTCTTGAGACGCACCTGATGGAAAGTGTCAGTGAGCTTTCCCAACTGGTATCGCAGCCGAGCGTCAGCGCCCAGAACTGGGGGTTAAAGGAATGCGCGGCTCTGGTGGGCGACAGGCTGAAACAGCGCGGCTTTTCGGTCGAAATTCTGGAAACGGATGGAGCGCCGGTCGTTTATGCCGAGCGATTGGTGAAAAGCGATAAGACATTAATTATTTACAACCATTACGATGTGCAGCCAGCAGAGCCGCTGGAATTGTGGGAAACGCCGCCATTTGTCCCCACTTTACGGGATGGCAAGCTTTACGGCCGGGGGGTAAGTGACGATAAGGGCGACATTGTCTGCCGGTTATATGCTATCGATTCGCTGCTGTCTTTGGACAGCGATCTGCCCTGCAATATCAAGTGGGTCATCGAAGGGGAAGAGGAAGTCTCCAGTATCCATTTGCATAGTTTTGTCGAAGACCACCGCGATAAGCTGAAGGCGGACGCCTGCATCTGGGAAGGTGGCGGCGTGGACCACCGCGAACAGCCGACGCAATCCTTAGGCATGCGCGGGATCTGCTATGTTGAACTTTCCGTTGAAACTGCCTCGCAGGACGTCCATTCCGGTTTGGGTGGTTCGATTTTTCCGAACGCGGCCTGGCGGTTAATCTGGGCTTTAAATTCGCTCAAGGGTCCGGATGAGCGCATCCGCATCCCCGGGTTTTATGACAAGGTGAAACAACCCAGCCAGCGCGACATCGAATTGATGAAGGCGCTGCCTGAGACTGCCGATGAGTACCGCCAGCGGTACGGGCTCAATGGTTTCTTAAAAGGGTTGAAGGGTGGGGTGGATCTGCGCCTGGCGCAGGTTTTCGAGCCGACCTGCACAATCTGCGGGTTGACCTCGGGTTACCAGGGACCGGGCTCAAAGACGGTGCTGCCGGCTAAAGCCAGCGCCAAGGTCGATTTCCGCCTGGTCCCGGACCAATTTCCGGAAGAGGTAGTGAAACTTCTGCGCAGCCACCTCGACGCCGAAGGTTTTCGCGATGTGAAGGTTAATTTTATCGGGGGTGAAGCACCTGCGCGGACCGATCCGGATGATCCTTTTGTGAAACTGGTGGTGGATACTTCAACGGATGTGTACGGTATGCCAATGCAAATCGTGCCAATGATTGGTGGTTCTGGCCCCAATTATGTTTTCAGCGAATATCTGAATGTGCCTATCGTCACCACCGGCACCGGATATCCTGGCGCCCAGGCGCACGCGCCTAACGAGAATTTGCGCCTGGATCTCTACCTTAAAGCTGCGCGGCACATGGTGCGCATCCTCAAAGAGTTTGGAAAATAAGGTTGGTCGATTCAGTGGAATGAATAAACAGGAGAAAATTCAGCTTATCCGCGAGACCGGGATTATCGCCATTATGCGCACCCGAAGCTCCGACCAGCTCATCGCCGCGGCGGAAGCCATCCGCCAGGGCGGGGTGCAGGTGATCGAAGTCACGATGAATACCCCGGGCGCGCTGGAAGTGATTAACGCCGCCGGCAAGCGTTTTGGACAGGATGTGCTGTTTGGCGCCGGGACGGTCCTGGACCCGGAAACTGCCAAAACTGCCATCCAGGCCGGGGCAGAATTTATCGTCGCCCCTACGCTCAACCTGGAAGTCATCGAGCTGTGCAAGCGCCTTAATATCCCGGTCATGCCCGGATGCTATACTCCAACCGAGATGCTGGCTGCCTGGGATGCGGGGGCCGATTTTGTGAAACTATTTCCGGCCGATGCCGGCGGGCCGGCGATGGTGAAAGCAATTCTCGCCCCGCTCCCGCAGCTGCAAATCGTCCCGGTCGGCGGGGTGGATTTAAACAACGCGGCGGCATTCTTGCGCAGCGGTGCGGCGGCCCTCGGGGTGGGGAGCAGCCTGATCAATCAAAAATTATTGGAAAGCGCAGATTTTGAGGAGCTTACCCGGCGAGCGGCGGCCTTTGTGGCGGAGGTGCGCAGTGCCCGCGAATAACTCCGGAACAAGATTTATCTCAGTCACCAAAAAATTATGCTGGCGCCGGGTCTGTTCCGGCGATCTCCACCGCGCGCGCGAGGGCAAGTTCCAGTAAATTCTTTTTGCTTTGGGCGGCAGTGATTTCTTCCACGATGGGTTGGGCGGCTTCGAAAGTAATCAGGATTTTCTTTTTGGTTACCTTGCAGTGCAGGTCTTTGATGCGCTGCTGGTGAGACCGGTCCAAACTATCCGCCAGCCGCAAGCAGCCAGCCAGCACGTCGACCACGTGGCGTTGGGCGGGTAAAAGGGCAGAATAATGGTCGTGGGATCGATCAGGTAAAGATCCGCTGTGATAGCGGGCGATTGAGCCCATGATCAGGCGTTCTTTATTGCTAAACGGCAGCATAGGGGTAGCCAGGATGATGCGCAGGGAGACCTTGTGGTGATTTTTCCAGCCTTCGATCCATCCAATATCGTGCAGCAGCGATGCGTATACCAGCCAGGAGCGCTCGGTCTCCTTCAAATGGTGCAGGCCTTGCAGCTCGTCAAACAGGCGCACCGCGAGGAAAGTGACCTGGTTGGTATGTTCGAGCTCATATTCGCAGGTCTGGGCCAGGGTCAGAACCGTTTTTAGAATGGCCTGCTGGTCTGGGGGAAGAATGGGAAGGTTAGCCAACCTGTAACCCTAAACCGTCTGGATTGGCGGGTAGAAATCTGGATGAATATATGAAGCGATTGCCAGGGTTAAGTCGCCCCATATGTTTTTATCTTTCCACAGCTCCCACTTCCGGCGTAATTCTTGATACTGGGCGTCGCGCAGTGCTCGCCGGTTCTGGCGAAAGTATTCGAAACCAGGCAGAAGGGGGTGAAGTGGATTGGAATGTCCGAAATACTCAATGGTGCGCTGCTGTTCATCCTCGATGAATTTCGGGATAAACTGCTGCCAGACATCACAATCGTGGATATCTCCTAACAGCTCCTGGGATGTTTTCACCGCTTGCAGATAGGGCTGCAACTCTCCGGGATATATAGGTGCAAAGACTTCGATGGTATAGCGCAGCTGTTTGGCGGAGATGCGCATGGCGTGCAGTTCAAGGACACTTTCAGGACGGTGAATAAAGGGTTCGTACGCCAGAAATTCATCCAGGCGGTCTTGAATGGTAGCTGCGGCAGCGATATATAAGGTATGGGAAAAAGGTGTCTCGGGGGTAAAAGCGGGGAAGTCGTGGGAGAGATCCCTCTCCAGGGAGGTATAGAACCCATCCTTTTCCAACTTGTCCAGCGAGACGATGATTGGGCCCTGCAATCCCTGGCGCCTTTGATATATGCGCAGCGCCAGGCGGCGCAGCCCAGGTTTTGACCGCTCATCAGCCTGGTCCGAGGTGATTTTTTTTAAAACGTCCAGCTGGACGTCCGCATCCCGAGCTGCGCCGAGCGCGCGGGTGATCCCTTTTATTTCTTGTATCCAATAACTGACTTGCTTTTTCCGGAAGCAGCTAGCAAAAAGGGGGATGGCTGAACGCAGCCGGCGTGATGCCACCCGCATGCGGTGGATCGATTCGAGATCCTCGGCGGTGCGAACGCCTGGGATTTCCTGGCGCAGGGCTGCCAGGTGATTGAGCAAGACTGAGGCGCCGTACGAACAAGCCAGGGGATCAGACTTGGTCATTTTTCCAATACTTTCCGGATTTGTTGTTTCAGGTCTTCCTGTATGGCGGTTAACGGCCGGGTGGCATCGATCGAGCAAAATTGGTACTCGTCTGCCATCTGGTCAAACTGCTCAATCAGACGGGCCTGGTATACGCAGAAACTATCGTAAAGGTTATCCGCGCAGCGAATATCCATTCCCGATTCCCAATAATCAAAACCCCGCCCATGGGCGATGCGGGTTGCCAGGGTGTTCACATCGGCCCGCAGGTAAAGCACAAGGTCTGGCACCAGCGCAAAGCCATACACCTTGCGCGCCCAGGCCGGGTCCGCGCCGCGGACCACGTCGCGGGCAATGATGGAGTAGAAATAGCGGTCAGAAAGGACGATAAATCCGGCTTTCAGCACGGGAATAATCTGGTTCTCGAGGCGATCAGCGTAATCGGCGGCATAAAACAGGCTCATGGTGCGTGAGCCAAGGGTATGCCCTTGTTTGGCGGCGTCCAATCCGGGCGAAGTGAGCGGAGAGCGCTTGAGCCCGGTGTCTGAAACCGCATAGCCCTCGGATTCGAGCCAGGTGCGCAGCAGTTGGATATGCGTAGAACGTCCGACGCCATCCGAACCCTCCAGGACGATTAAATGCCCGGGCATTTCTCCCAATGGGTTGTAGGGAAATCCGGCTCCATAAAAATTCCCACTGCTCATTTGACCGCCTCCGCTTTTGAGGTGACCGCGGCTGCCTTGCGGCGAGGTGCCCGGGGAGGGATTTTCGGGTTCGGCAGACCTTCCCAACCTCTCAGGATTTTGGCGACGGTTTTACGGATATCTTTCTGCTGTACTTCAACCGGGAGCTCGCCATCGATGACCGTCATATTAAACTCGCCCACCATCTTCTCATATTCGTCGATGATCCGCTGTTGAAACAGGCGGAAGCTGGTTACTTTGTTTTCAGACAAGCCAAGGTCCATACCGGCTTCATAATATTTTATTTTGGCCCGGGCAGAGGTGATCCGTTCCACCGCCACATCCAACGAAACCCGGAAGTAAAGCACCAGATCGGGCTGGGAAGCGAAGGAATATAAATTGCGGATCCAATCCGGGTCAACGCCGCGGGCCACATCCCGGGCATAAGCGGTAAACGCGTAACGGTCTGCCAGGACAATTGCCCCCGCTTTGAGCAGCGGGAGAATAAAGTTCTCCCACCGGTCGCAAAAATCGGTGGCTTGCAGCAGGCTGAAGGTGGTGGGGGTAAACATTTTTTCCCGTTTGCCCAGGCGCGTGGTGCTTTTAACGAGGGCCGAGGAATTCCACTCACTAAAATAAACCGATTTTCCCTGGTTATGGAGCCATTTGTTCAGCAAATCGATTTGGGTCGATTTTCCGCTGCCGTCGATACCTTCCACGACAATTAATTTCCCTTTGTAATTTGGTCGTTTTAGCACGGGCTAACCCTTCCTCGCCAATTTATTTTTAATTATAGCCAATATTGATCGAAAAATGTAATTCTGGGTCCACCGGTTCTAAAAACCGGCAGCTTCTGAAGCTGCCGGTCTGAAAACAGAGGATAACAAACTGGTTTTGATTGGTTCACAATGTGCAGCCAGAAGGAAACCTTCAGGCATCAATTTCTTCATCGTCTTCTTCCGATTCAAATTCCAGCAGTTCGCCGGTAGCCACAAAAACGGTGCGTTCGCAAATATTGGTCACCCGGTCCGCAAGTCGTTCCAGATTATGAATGACCCATAAGAGGAGGTCCACATCGCCGATGAACTCCGGATTGGCGATCATGGTGCTGATCAGGATGCGGTAGACCCGGTTGTATAATTCGTCGACCTGGTCATCTTCCAAAGGGATCTGGCTGGCAACAGAAGCGTTCTCGTTAATAAATGCACCCAGGGCGCGATGGAGCATATTGATGCCTAATTCCGCCATCTGGTCAAGCTCGCGCATCGGGATGGGAATATCCGTATCCCCCAGTCGGACCACAACCTTGGCGATGCCTTTAGCGTAATCGCCCATCCTTTCTAATTCGGTGCTGATTTCGAGGAAGGCTGCCAGGGTGCGCAGATCGTGGGCCATCGGTTGTTGGGTTGCCAGGGAAATGACAATCGCATTTTCAATCGCAAATCGTTTTTCATTGACCTTGATATCATCACGGATTATTCGGCGGGCAAGGTTAATGTCACGCCTTTTCAAGGCGTCCATCGCCGATAAATTTGCCTGTTCCACCATGCTGCCTAATAATAGAATCTCATCCTGGAGCTGGTGGATCTGGCGATCTAGTGTCTCACGTGGCATCTTTACCTTACCTTTTATTTATCCGAAACGGCCGCTGACGTAGTCTTCTGTCCGCTTGTCGCCTGGACGGGTGAAAATCAACTGAGTTTCATTATACTCGATGACCTGTCCGGCCCTGGCTTCATCGACCATCATCATCGCCGTGAAATCGGATACACGGGCAGCCTGCTGCATATTATGGGTGACGATCACGATGGTGTATTGCTGCTTGAGGTCCTGCATCAATTCTTCGATTTTGAGCGTGGCGACCGGGTCGAGGGCAGAAGCGGGTTCATCCATCAAGATCACCTCGGGCTCGACGGCAATCGCGCGCGCGATGCACAGGCGCTGCTGCTGTCCGCCGGATAACGAAAGCCCGCTGGTATTCAATTTATCTTTGACTTCATCCCAGAGGGCGGCCTGTTTCAGGCTGCGTTCGATGATCGCATCCAGATCCGCCCGGCGGTGTACACCATATAATCGCGGTCCATACGCCACATTATCATAGATGCTTTTAGGAAAAGGGTTGGGCCTTTGAAAAACCATGCCGATGCGCCGGCGAATATCCACCACGTCCACCCCAGGGGCGTAGATATCCTCATTATCCAGAAGCAGCTTGCCTTCGATGCGGATGCCGGGGGTGAGATCATTCATGCGGTTGATCGAACGAAGTAAGGTGGATTTGCCGCACCCTGAAGGGCCGATGATCGCGGATATTTTTTGAGAGGGCACCTTCAAGTTAACATCTTTTAAAGCCCGGAAATGGCCGTAATAAAACGATAGGTTATCCACTAACAGTTTTAAAGGTGCTGTACCGGAGTCTTCCAAAGCGCCATCTTTATGCTGTATGCTGGCTGAAACGGTCACCAATTTTGTGGTTTTTATCTTTACATCCGAAAGGCTCATCATGCCATCCTTACTATTTCTTAATCGCCGTTTTGGACTGGATCCAAAGCCGTGCGCCAATATTTATCACTAAAATGAGGATCATCAATATCAGGGCCACGGCCCAAGATTGCTCCACGCGTTCAGGAAAAGGCTGTTGAGCGTATTTCCACAAAGTCAGCGGGAGTGAATCGACGGGCTGCGAAAATATTCTCCCTATTATAGCGAATATACTCTGCCCGTTGGCAATCCCGCCTGATATGATTTTGCCAAATTCGAAGCTGTCATTTCCCAGCGCGGTGAAGAGCAAGGGGGCTGTTTCACCCATGGCGCGCGCCAACCCTAACAAAAATCCGGTGACCACTCCGTTCGCCGCAGCCGGAAGTATAACATTTAACGAGGTCTTCCATTCCGGCGCGCCCAGGGCCAAAGAGGCCTCGCGTAATGATGCTGGTACTAATTTTAGCATTTCTTCGGTCGTACGGATAATGGTTGGCAGCATCAAAAGCGCCAGGGCTACCCCTCCGGCAAAGGCCGAATAATGACCCTGAGCTTTTACGACCAGAGCGTAACAAAACAAACCCACGACGATCGAAGGCACGCCAGACATGACATCCGTACCAAAACGCACGGCTACGCCCAGGGGGGTGTTAGGATGGCGCGAGGTGTAAAATGCCGCCAGCACCCCAGGCGGAATGGCAAAAAGCGCCGCCAGCACGACCAAAAGCAGAGTGCCTTCAATTGCGGGCAATACCCCGCCGCCGGCGACCCCCAGGGGTCTGGGCATCTGCGTGAAGAAATTGAGATTGATGGCGGCGCCGCCGCGGATGATCACGTAAATGATGATCCAGAAGAGCGGGATAAGCGCCAACAGGGTCATCAACCCGGCGCCTAATAGCATCACCATGCTGGTCAACCGGCGCCGGTTGTGCCCGCTGCGCGAATTAATGTATCGTTTTTGGGAAATACCCATCTCGGCGTTCATGCCCGGGCCTCCGCGGTGGGAACTCGATTGGCCACCCGCCAGACCAGCAGGCGGGCGACGAGGTTCAGACCCAAGGTCATCACAAACAGCACCAATGCGATCATGATCAAGGCTTCACTATGTAATACACTGACGGCTTCGGCAAATTCGTTGGCGATGATGCTGGACATGGTATAACCGGGCCGCAGCAGGGATAACGATCCTTCGATACTGTTGCCGATGACCATGGTGACCGCCATGGTCTCGCCCAGCGCCCTCCCCAGGCCCAAAATGACCGCGCCCAGGATCCCCGACAGGCCGTAGGGCAGCAGCACCTGCCGGATCATTTCCCAGCGCGTGGCGCCCAGGGCCAGGGCTGCTTCGCGCTGGGCATTGGGGATGGCGAGCAGCACATCGCGCGAGACGGATGAAATGGTAGGAATGATCATGATGGTCAGAATCAAACCGGCAGCCAGCCGGCTGGCTCCGCTGGCGGACATCGGGCCGGCAAAAAATGATCCGACGCCGGGGATCGTGCCCAGGGTAGAGGCGAGAAATGCCCCAAATGGCTCGACGACGGACGGCAGAAAAACAAAGATCCCCCACAAACCATAAACCACCGAGGGGATGGCTGCCAGGAGTTCGATCATCCAATTTAATGGCGTACGCAGCCAGGCCGGGCACAATTCCGCCAGAAATACGGCGATGCCTAAACTGATGGGCACGGCAAAGGCAATGGCGATTATAGAAGTGAGCAAGGTGCCATAGATAAAGGGCCAGGCTTGAAATTTGCTCAGAACAGGGTTCCAGGAAGCATCGGCGGTGGGAATGATGAATGAGAAGCCAAACTCCTGCCGGGCATTGCTTGAATCAACCCATAACAACCCGCCGATGGCCAGAATAATTAACAATACAATTAAAGCCATGGCAATAATAATCGCCTGCCATGGCCTATCTCCATGACGGAGAATCTTCCCAATCCTTTTATACAGGCTTTCTTTTGGGGTACTACTCGCCAGATCTGAATTTGGCATGATGTATTTCCCGCGTTTTTTTCTTTATTATACCGATTCTGACCTCAAAGGGCGCACGTCGCGTGCGCCCTTTGGGCGAACAATTACCACTTCTAGCGTACTTGTGACATTACTATTTGAGAACCTTATTACCGTTACAGGTGACCTCACCTAGCTTGCTAATAACTTTCTGCTGAACATCGGCTGGTAGAACCGAGTAGCCGAGAGCAGCAGCGCGTTTGGCAGCCACAGGATCTGTTACAGACCATTTGACGTACTCGAGTAGCTTCTGGGCCTTGACGCAGTCGGTCATGCTGGTGGTATGCAGCACCAGGTAGGTATATCCGGCGATAGGGTAACTGCCGTCCCCAGGACCATCGACGATGATTGCGGTCAGCTTATCGGTGAAAGAGTTTGCGAAATCAGACATGGTAGACTGGGTGCTGGCAGCGTCGGGTTTGACTGTCTTACCTGCCTTGTTTACCATCGCAGCAAAATTGATATTATTTTGCACAGCGTAGGATAATTCAACATAGCCGATGGAGTTGGGGGTGTTCTGCACCGCGGCAGCGACGCCCTGGTTGCCCTTGCCACCGACACCATTGCCGGCTTTATCAACGGGCCACTCAATGGCAGAACCAGCGCCAGCCGTCCAATCCGGGCTGAAGGCTTTCAAGGAATTGGTGAAGATTTCGGTCGTGCCGGATCCATCTGAGCGGTGCACGGCGGTAATGGGTTTGTTGGGCAGTTTATCCTTCAGGTCTGGATTTAAATTGACAATGGCGGGATCGTTCCAATTCTTGATCGTGGCATTGTAGATGCCAACCAAAGTGGTCCTATCGATAACCAACGTGGGATCGGTTGCGGCAATGCCATCGATATTGTAGATCAGGGCTTCCGGACCAGCGACCATCGGATACATCTGCAGGTCCTTGCCAGCGGTGTATTCGTCAGCGGTTACGAGTGAATCGGAACCGGCGAAATCAACGGTGCCGTCGACGATGGCTTTCTTGCCGCCGCCAGAGCCGATGCCCTGATAGTTAATCGTCACGGAAGGATCAACATATTGGTAGGCGAAGATCCATTCGGTATAGACCGGGACGGGAAAAGTGGCGCCCGCGCCATTAATCTGGACGGATCCTGGGGCCATCTTGGTAGGCTCGGGAGCAGAAGTCGCGGTTACGACCTGGGTAATTGGGGTACCAGCTACGATCTGAGTTTCTTTAACGATCTGGGTTTCTTTGACTACGACCGTGGCCACTGTGGGCGTTGCAGGGGCAGCACATGCAGCCAGCAGCATGCTGGCTAATACGAGTACGAACACAAACGTGCTCAATTTACGAGGCATTTCTCTTTCTCTCCTGTTTTAATTTGATTTCATACCCATAGTACCCACGCACGTTTAACAGGAAAAAAAGGACATGTTAACGACAGGTAAAGAGCGAGTAAATGTTTGACTTATGATCGATTACCAAATCTCGGCGTAAAGCTCACGGATGCATCCGTGGGGACGCAGAGCGAGGCGCGGCGGCGTAGCCGCCTCTTTGGTTCAGGTGTATAATAGAACAAATATCTTATTTTTAGCGAGAAAATCGTCTATACAATATGAGTCGCACCACTTCACTATCATTCATCACCGAACTACCCCTGCGAGTCACGCCGAAACAAGAATCGGCCATTCTGATTCGCTTCGAATTTGCGCGGCAGCTCTACAATGCTTGCTTGGGCGAGGGCTTGCGGCGGCTGGCTCTGATGCGCCAATCCAAAGCCTACCAATTCGCGCGGCTCATTCCAAGAGTTGACGACCTAAAAGATGATCGTAAAAGAGCGTTTGATGTAGTTCGGAAAACTCATAAATTCCGAGACTACGACCTGCAAGCCTACGCCGCCGCCATCAAAATGGGTTGGATTGGCTCGCAGGTCGTGCAAACCGTCGCTACCAGAGCATTCAGGACCGTTTCTCAGTACGCCTACGGCAAAAGCGGCAAGCCGCGTTTCAAAGGGCGCGGGCAGTTTGACAGCATCGAGGGCAAACAAAAAGCAGTCGTCCAGTGGGACGGGAAGGCACTTCGTTGGGGCGGGCTGATATTGCCTGCCATTTTCCCAAAAGAAGGACGAAAGGGCAACGAGTGTCATTGAATACGGCCTGAACGCCCGGTTGAAGTTTGTGTGCCTGGTACGCCGGAAACTGAACGGCAAAACCAGTTTCTACATACAACTCGTGTGCGAAGGAACCCCCTTTCAAAAACCAAAAAATAAGGTGGGCTGCGGGTTGGTCGGTTTGGACATCGGGCCGTCCACCATGGCCATCGCCGCACCTACCCATGAAAGTGCGGAACTGCGCCAATTTTGTGACGAATTGAGAAAAGACCAGGGTAAAGTCCGGGTCGATCAGCGAAAACTCGACCGCCAGAGGCGGGCCAACAACCCGCAAAACTACAACGAGAATGGCACGGTAGAATATGGCGCGAAAAAGTGGGTCAAGTCGAGAAACTATGACTGACACCCAACGGCAGTTATCCGAGACAAACCGCAAGCTGGCGGCGCACCGCGAGAGTTTGCATGGGCAGCTGGTCAATCATGTTTTTTCGTTAGGCAATGAGGTAAATCTGGAAAAGCTATCCTATCGCGCATTCCAGAAGATGTTTGGCAAGAGTGTTGGCATGCGTGCGCCGGGAATGTTCGTGTCGATGCTGAAACGCAAGGCTGTGAGTGCTGGCGTTTCTGTGACCGAATTTCCAACGCGCACCACCAAACTCAGTCAGGTGTGCCTATGCGGTCAGGTGAAGAAGAAGTCTCTCTCTGAACGCTGGCACATCTGTGACTGCGGTGTGGTGGCCCAACGAGATTTGTTTTCAGCCTTTCTGGCTTCGTGCGTAGAAAGTGAGCGGCTCAACGCGGATATTGCCAGAGAATTCTGGCAGTCGGGTATGGATGCGTGCCTCCGGGCGGCGTTGAGTGAAGTCAAACCTGCGATGGGCGGGGATTTCCCTGCCACCTTCGGTCTGAACCGGAGTCGGAGTGGGTCGCCCGTGGAAGTCTGGATGAAGGCCGGGGACGGTCGGGGTGTTGTAGCCAGCGTGAGCCAAAGGCGAGAACCCGACAAAGCCTGCCCTACCTCCAGAACCACCCGGCTTCCCCTGAAGGGGGCGCAGAGCGAGCCGTGGGGAGCAGTCAGGCCATGGGGATGGAGAAAGAAAATACCGAGCCTTTGCCAATTTCACTGGTCGCCCAGATGCGCCCGCCGTGTGCTTCAACCTGGTGGCGGGCGATGGATAAACCCAGCCCTGTTCCCCCACTCGACCGACTGCGGTCCGCTTTATAGAATCTTTCGAAGATGCGCGGCAGCATGTCTGCCGCGATGCCGACCCCGGTATCGCGGACTTCAAAAACCACCATATTGTGGTCCTGGTGGGCGGTAACCACGATCTGCCCGCCGGGGAGAGTGAACTTGATGGCATTATGGATCAGATTTACCACGACCTGTTCCATACGCATCGGATCGGCATTGACATTGGGCAGATCGGATGGGCAGTCCAAAATCAATGCGACCCCGGCCCGCCCGGCCTGGACGGTCATGCGCTCGACCGCCGGAGAAACCAGCTCGTAGGGATTAATTAATTCTCTTTAAGAGGGACCTTGCCCGATTCGATGCGTGAAAGCTCCAGCAGCTCCTGAACGAGCTGGGTCAGGTTATCGATTTCATTGTCCATGCGCAGCAAGAAGCGGCGGGCAGCCGGCGGATCTTCTAATGCGCCTTCCTGCAGGGTTTCGGTAAGCGCTTTTAGTGAGGCCAATGGCGTTCGCAGCTCATGAGACACATTGCTGACGAAATCGCGGCGGATCATCTCCAGATGGCGCAAGCGGGTCAAATCCTGGAAAACCATCAGGATGCTGCCTGGCATGGCCTGTGACAGGGGGGTGGCGATGCCCTGGATGAACAAGCGGTCGGGGCTGGTTTCGAGGGTGGCGATTTGCTGTTCGCCGGTAAGCTTGCATTTTCGCCAGAGTTCAATGAGCAGGTGATGGCGTACCAGTTCGACCAGAGAAAGGCCGACCGCATTTTCTTCCCCTTTCTCGAACATCTTGAGCACGGCCTGGTTGGTCAACTGGATCTTGCCCTCACGATCGACGATGATTACCCCATCGGTCATTGAGGCCAGGACCGCTTCCAACGTGCCGCGTTCGGTGGACAGTTCGGCGATGCGCGAATTGAGCTGGCTGGCCAGGCGGTTGAAAGCGTATTCCAATTGGACCACCTCATCCATATTCCTGGCTTCGATTTTGTCCGTTGAAGTTGTGTTGCTCATTTGGAGCACGGTTTGGGTCAAACGGCGGAGCGGCAGGGTCGTAAAGTTGGTCAGGATAATGGATAAAATGATCGTGACGGCAATGGTGATCAGGGCGGCGGCCAGGAAGGTGGAACTGATCGTGGCGATGCTGTCATTTACCGATTTCAAGGATACCGCCAGCCTGGAAACGCCGATCACCTGTCCATCATAGCGGATGGGAACGGCCCCGTAAAGCATATCTTCATTCATCGTGTCGCTGTAACGCACGAGGGTGGTGTTTTCACCCTTAAGAGCACTGGCGATTTCGGGCCGGTCGAGATGATTATCCAATGGACCGGCCGGTGCATTGGATTCACCGACCACAGTGCCATCCGGCAGGATCATCGTGACGCGCGCGTTGAGCAAACCTGCATAGTGGGCAGCCAATGAACTCCAACCGAGCGAAGTAGAATTTGCCAGCCACTGGCGTTCAGCTTCAGCTGAGACGATCTGGGCTTCGCTTAATAAATATCCCCTGGAATTGGATAAATACGTTTCCCGTACAAAAATGGATAAAAACAGGTTTAAGACTGCCAGGGCGACGATAAATAAACTGACATACGATATGGCTACTCGCCTGCGCAGCGTCCCACGAAACATGATCTAGCCTTCAAAACGGTAGCCGGCGCCGCGTACGGTGATGATGCGCCGGGGATTGGCAGGGGTCGGCTCGATTTTTTCCCGCAGCCAGCGGATATGCACATCTACAGTGCGGCTGTCGCCCACATAATCCCACCCCCAGACTTTTTCGAGGATGAATTCCCGGGTCAATACCTGGCCGCGGTGATTGGCCAGGAAGACTAGCAATTCATATTCCTTGGGTTTCAAAGCGACGACTGCATCTTTCATGCGCACTTCCCGGCGGGTAAGATCGATGGCCAGATCGTCAAAAATCAATAGTTGGCTGGGAGCAGGCGGAACCTCCGTGCCTAATTCCTGGCGGATCAAACGCACCCGGCGCAGCATGGCTTTCACCCGGGCAATTAATTCGCGCATGCTGAATGGCTTGGTCAGGTAATCGTCCGCGCCTACTTCGAGACCGACCACGCGGTCGATTTCATCGTCTCGGGCGGTAAGCATCAGGACGGGTGTGGTCATTTCCTGGCGCAAAATGCGGCAGACTTCAAACCCGTCGATGCCGGGCAGCATGATATCCAGTAAAATCACATCCGGATGGGATTTGCGAGCCGCATCCAGGGCGGCATTGCCATCGCCTACGGCTTCCACCTCGTATCCCTGGCGGGTGAGATTATAAACCAGGGTCTCTTGCAGCGAAATTTCATCTTCGACGACCAAAATTTTTTCAGGCATGGTTCTTCTCCATCTCTTCTAACACGATCAACAATTTTTGCGATAACTGGTATCGCGAGAAATTTTTCTCAATGCAATCTCTACCGGCCAATCCCATCTGGCGGCAGGTCTGTGGCGCGGAGGACAGCCTCCGGACAGCTTCAGCCAGTTTCATCGGATCGCCGGGTGGGGTAAAGACACCGGCGCCGGCGCCTTCCACCACCTCACGCATCACGCCGTCGATGGCCAATATCACGGCTCTCCCGGCTGCCATATAATCAAACACCTTATTGGGAAAGGTGGTTTTGTAGGCGTCCAAAGGTTTCAAAATGGCAATGCAGGCATCGGCTGCCGCGAGGGCGATGGGCATTTTCGTCTTCGGGATGGGCGGGAGAAATATTACATTGGTAAGCCCCAGATTTTTTGCCATTGCCAGCAGGTTGTTCTTCTCCTTCCCATCCCCGATGAGAACAAACCGGATCGATTCTGAAGACGATAATTCCTGGGCGGCTTGCAAAATGATCCCCAGGTCGTTCGAGATCCCGTGGGCCCCTGCATATAATACAACAAATTTGCCGGAAAGGTCATGCTCCCGCCGAAATCGGTCTCCATCCTGGCAGGGGTCAAACATGGCAGGGTCGGCCCCATTGGGGATCAATTCGACCCAACGCGCGCCGCGGGCGGTGACATGAGCGATGAAACCAGGGGAATTGACCATCACCCGGTCAGCCCGACGGTATAAAAATTTTTCCAATCCGAGCGAGGCGCGAATTAACCCAGGATTGCGCAGCACTCCGACGGCGATGGCAAAGGCCGGCCAGAGGTCGCGGACTTCAAATAAGAAGGCTGCCCCTTTCAGGCGTGCCAGCAGCCAGGCGGTGAAGCCCTGAAAAATGGGCGGCGATGTTCCCCAAACCACATCCACCTTTCCTGCCCCCAGTCCGGCGATAAATGAAGAAACCATAAAGCTGAAAAAGCTGAGTACCCGGTGGAAAAAACTGCGGTGGAGCGCAGAATAGGTATAAGTGCGGATAATGGTGATGCCGGGCAAAGGGTTCTCCTTTTGCGACCACCCGGATCGCGGGTTGCGATTTTTCCCACTCAGATAACTGACCGGGCTGGCGATGATGGTGACGCGGTGTCCGTGTTCGGCCAGGTAACTGGCCATTTCATAATGACGAGTTCCTCCGGCTTCGTCGAGGGCCGCGAACGCCTGGTGGATAAGAAGAATATGCATTGGGACAATTTTACCAAATCACGCCGTAAAACCCCCGGATTCATCCGTGAAGATAAAATGCGCGGCGGCGCATACGCCATCTTTTCTTCTGGTGTATAATAATAGAACATATTTCTTATTTTCAGTGAGGAAATCGTCATTAACATATGGGCCGCATCACCTCCCCCCTTTTATCGCTGAACTACCCCTGCGGGTCACGCCGAAACAAGAATCGACCATTCTGATTCGCGTCGAATTTGCACGGCAGCTCTACAATGCTTGCTTGGGCGAGGGTTTGCGGCGGCTGGCTCTGATGCGCCAATCCAAAGCCTACCAATCAGCGCGGCTCATTCCAAAAGCTGACAACCATAAAGATGACCGCAAAAGAGCCTTTGATGAAGTTCAGAAAACTCATCAATTCCGAGACTACGACCTGCAAGCCTACGCCGCTACCATCAAAATGGGTTGGATTGGCTCGCAGGTCGTGCAAACCGTCGCTACCAGAGCATTCAGGGCCGTTTCTCAGTACGCCTACGGCAAAGGCGGCAAGCCGCGTTTCAAAGGGCGCGGGCAGTTTGACAGCATCGAGGGCAAACAAAAAGCAGTCGTCCAGTGGGACGGGAAGGCACTTCGTTGGGGCGGGCTGATATTGCCTGCCATTTTCCCAAAAGAAGGACGAAAGGGCAACGATGTCATTGAATACGGCCTGAACGCCCGGTTGAAGTTTGTGCGCCTGGTACGCCGGAAACTCAATGGCAAAACCCGTTTCTACATACAACTCGTGTGCAAAGGGCAGCCCTTTCAAAAACCGAAAAATAAGGTGGGGTTCGGGTTGGTCGGTTTGGACATCGGGCCGTCCACCATTGCCATCGCCGCACCTACCCATGAAAGGGCGGAACTGCGCCAATTTTGTAACGAATTGAGAAAAGACCAGCGTAAAATTCGGGTCGAACAGCGAAAACTCGACCGCCAGAGGCGAGCCAACAACCCGCAAAACTACAACGAGAATGGCACGATCAAAAATGGCGCGAAAAAGTGGGTCAAGTCGAGAAACTATACTGACACCCAACGGCGGTTATCCGAGACAAACCGCAAGCTGGCGGCGCACCGCGAGAGTTTGCATGGGCAGCTGGTCAATCATGTTTTATCGTTAGGCAATGAGGTAAATCTGGAAAAGCTATCCTATCGCGCATTCCAGAAGATGTTTGGCAAAAGTGTGGGCATGCGCGCGCCGGGAATGTTCGTGTCGATGTTGAAACGCAAGGCTGTGAGTGCTGGCGTTTCTGTGACCGAATTTCCAACGCGCACCACCCAACTCAGTCAGGTGTGCCTGTGCGGTAAGGTGAAGAAGAAGTCTCTCTCTGAACGCTGGCACGTCTGTGACTGCGGTGTGGTGGCCCAACGAGATTTGTTTTCAGCCTTTCTGGCTTCGTGCGTAGAAAGTGAACGGCTCAACGCGGAACTCGCAGAGAATTCTGGAGTCGGGTATGGATGCGTGCCTCCGGGCGGCGTTGAGTGAAGTCAAACCTGCGATTGGCGGGGATTTCCCTGCCACCTTCGGTCTGAAAGGGAGTCGGAGTGGGTCGCCCGTGGAAGTCTGGATGAAGGCCGGGGACGGTCGGGGTGTTGTAGCCAGCGTGAGCCAAAGGCGAGAACCCGACAAAGCCTGCCCTACCTCCAGAACCCCCCGGCTTCCCTTTAAGGGGCGCAGAGCGAGCCGTGGGGAGTAGTCAGTCGAAACGACCCTGCCCAGAAACAATTGATTGGATTAGGTTATAATCTGGATTGGAGATCCCACTTATGACCACATCCCGTTTTTCGCGCCTTTTTTCGGCAATGGCTGCCGCCGGTGTGGAGGCAATTGCTCTGAATCCGGGGCCGAGCCTGACCTACCTGACCGGGTTGACCTTCCACCTGATGGAACGTCCCACCGTACTGTTGGCTGTCTTACCAGACCAGGTTGGCATCATTCTCCCCAGGCTGGAAGCCGGGAAGCTGGCTCAAACGAGCCAGGCGATGCAGTCATTTACTTATGATGATAACCCGGCACTCTGGCCGGATACGTTCCAAAAGGCTTGCCAGGCGCTGAGGATCGATGGAAAGACGGTGGGGGTGGAACCAATCCGGCTGCGTTTCCTTGAATTAGGTTTTTTACAGCAGGCGGCTCCGAACGCCCATTTCGTATCCGCGGCAGGCGTATTAGAGGGCCTGCGCATGCATAAAGATGCAACTGAGGTCGCGAAAATGCGCCAGGCGGTTAAAATTGCCCAGAATTCGCTCGAAGCCACATTGAAATTGGCGCGGGTCGGGATGACGGAACGCGAATTAGCCGCTGAATTGAACATCCAGATGCTGCGCGGCGGGGCGGATGCCGAGAATCCTTTCGCCCCGATTGTCGCCAGCGGGCCGAACAGCGCCAACCCGCATGCCGGTCCCAGCGAGCGCCGCCTGGCCCCCGGAGATTTGCTGGTGATCGATTGGGGAGCGTCCTATCAGGGGTATGTCTCGGATTTAACCCGCACTTTTGCGATCAGCGATATCGATGCCGAACTGCGGGCAGTTGCCGGGATTGTGGCTGAAGCCAATACTGCCGGGCGTGCGGCTGCCAGGCCGGGGATTCCGGCTGGAGATGTCGACCGCGCGGCGCGGGCGGTGATTGAGCGGGCAGGATATGGTGAGTATTTTACCCACCGCACAGGCCACGGCATCGGCATGGAAGGTCACGAACCACCGTATATGTTTGCTGAAAATTCGCTTGTGCTGGCGCCGGGGATGGCATTCACGGTTGAGCCGGGAATATACCTCGGCGGAAAAGGCGGCGTGCGGGTAGAGGATAATGTGGTGATCACGGAAAGCGGCGCGGAAACGTTAAGTGATTTGCCGCGGGAATTACGGGTCATTGCATAATATGGGACGGGTTGCGGGAAATGGAGTATGAACTTACCATTGATCGTCCCCAATGCTGAACCGTTCTTTTTCCCTGGCAGCAGAACCGGCTGCCTGCTGATTTACGGATTCACCAGCATGCCGGAAGAAATGCGGCCTTGCGGCGAATTTTTAAGCTCCCGAGGCTATACCGTGCTCGGCATCCGTCTGGCAGGCCATGCTACCCATCCGAATGACCTGGGTCGTACCAAATGGCAGGATTGGCTGGTATCGGTTGAAGAAGGCC
The DNA here is from genome assembly GCA_963743005.1 of uncultured Chloroflexia bacterium. GTDB lineage: Bacteria > Chloroflexota > Anaerolineae > Anaerolineales > Anaerolineaceae > CAVUNY01. The sequence continues at coordinate 59,107 of CAVUNY010000007.1, forward strand.
TGACTATCCTGCGCGCCGGGTGCGATCATGTGGTGCTGATTGGGCAATCGATGGGGGGAACGATTGCTCTGCTGTCAGCCACGTGCTACCCGATTGATGCTGCGGTGGCGATTTCGACCCCTTACGACCGGGATGACGACTGGCGGCTGCGCTCGGTCCGGTTATGGAGTTCGTTTATCCCGGTGATTCTCAAAGGGAAGATGCCGATCACAAACTTTAAGTTGGACAGGCGCGAAAAGGATTACCCGGCATATCCTTTTTTCCCGACCAAAATTTTGGCTGAAGTAGAAGATCTTAAAAAGGCAATGCACGCTGCCCTGCCCGAGATTAAGACGCCGGTGCTGGTGATCCAATCCAAGAACGACCCAACGCTCAGCGAAAAAAACGCGGACCGGCTTTACCAGACTTTGAAAACGCCCCACAAAGACTTATTCTGGCTGGAAGATGCCGGCCATTCGATCGTGCTCGATCCCCAACGCGACCTGGCTTTCAACAAAATTTGCCAATTTCTGGACGAGGTTAACCTCTGCGCATGAGCCGGGACCTGGTTCTGGTTTCATTCTCCTTGATGATTTGGGGGATGGGAGAAGGAATGTTCTTAATCTTTCAACCCATCTATCTCCAACAGTTCGGCGCCGACCCGCGCATGATCGGGGGCATCTTAGGAGCAGTGGGTTTGGCGATGGCGGCTGCCCAGGCCCCGGCAGGATACCTGGCGGACCGGATTGGCGGGCGGCCGCTGATGTGGGGGGCCTGGGTCATAGGGATTCTGGCTGCGGGATTAATGGCGCTGGGCCAAACTTTGGCGGTATTCGTGGCCGGATTGCTGCTCTACGGTCTTACTGCGTATGTCTCGACCCCCATGAACAGCTACCTGGCGGATATGCGAGGAAAATGGGGATTGGGCAAAGCCTTCGCCCTGACGCAGGCCTTATACAGCCTGGGAGCGGTAGCCGGCCCGGCGCTCGGCGGGTGGATTGGCGAGCAGTTTGGGCTGAGATCGGTCTATCTGGCGGCATTTGTAGTCTTCATTTTTTCCTTCGGGGTGATCCTTTTTATCAATCCTCAACCGGCTGCGGCCCGGGAACAAACCGGACCGGTTTTGCATCTGCACCGCAATTCGGGCTTTATCATTCTGCTTCCGTTTTTCTTCCTGACTGTTCTGGGTGCCTATCTCCCGCAAACTCTTACGCCAAATTACCTCCAGAACCAACAGGGTCTTTCTCTGACCCAGATTGGCCAGTTAGGATCTATCGGCAGTGTTGGGTTAGTCGCGATTATGCTGGTTTTAGGTGGTCTGCCGCCGATCGGCGGCATTTTATCCGGCCTGGTGGCAATCAGCGTGTACGCTTTTGCCTTATGGCAAGGGACCAGTTTCGGCTGGTTTGCGGTGGGATATTTCTTTATCGGCGGCTACCGCCTGGTGCGAACGATGATCCCGGCGTACGTTCGTCCGGTGATCCCACAAGAACAGACCGGGGCTGCCTTTGGTTTGGTGGAGCTGGTGAATGGGATCGCGCTTTTTCTGGCGCCGGTGATTGGCGGTTGGTTGTATGCCTACCAGCCGGATGCGCTGTATATTGCCAGCCTGGCAATCTGTGGGGGCGCGTTCATCCTGAACCTGATCTTTTTACCCGCCAGGCAGCGAGCAGCACAAAGCCGGCTGGAACATGGCATGGAGATAGAAAATGAAACAAACCGCGCCTGAGGTTTATACCTTCGTACTGGGCAGCCTGGAAAACAATTCATATTTATTGGTTGATCCCCAAAGTTCTGAAGGGGTGGTGATTGATCCATCCTTTGATTCGAGCAAACTGCTGGAATACGTCCGGAAAATGGGGATCGAACTGCGGATGGTGCTGCTGACCCACGCTCATTTTGACCATATTGCCGGGGTGAAAGAGTGCAGCGAAAGCGAATCACCTCCTCTGCGCGTAGCCTTGCATGCGGCGGACCTACCGCTTTACCGCCAGGGCGGCGGTGCGACCCAGTTTGGGATTGAGATAGAGCCCGGCCCCTCGCCGCAGATCCTGCTGCAGAATGGACAGGTGCTGCATATTGGCAACATCGAATTGATCGCCTATCATACTCCGGGGCATACCCGAGGCCATGTCATTTTCTACTGCCCGGCAGCGGGGGCGGCCTTTTGTGGAGACTTGATCTTCGCCGGCAGCGTCGGGCGGACGGATTTGCCGGGAGGAGATTATGACCAGCTCATCGCCAGTATTCGCTCCACGATCCTGGCTTTGCCCCCCGAAACCCGCCTCTACAGCGGACATGGTCCGGAAACGACTGTGGCAGAAGAAATCGCGTCCAATCCTTTCCTCACCAATCTAAAATAATATGTGGTGAAAAAATAAGGGTGAATTCCTGCCAACGGCAGGAATTCACCCTCGTTAAAGTTACTATTGCGCCGGGTTATTTGGCGTATTCAACCGCTCTGGTTTCGCGGATCACGGTTACCTTAATCTGTCCGGGATACTGCATGGTTTCTTCGATCTTCTTGGCAATATCCCGCGCCAGGCGGGCGGAATCGAGGTCGTCGATATCATCCGGGCGGACAATGATACGGACTTCGCGTCCGGCCTGGATGGCGTAACTTTGCTGGACGCCCTTGTAAGAATTGGCGACGTCCTCCAGGGCGCGTAAGCGCTTGATGTACTGCTCCATGTCTTCACGACGGGCACCAGGACGAGCACCGGAGATGGCATCGGCGGCTTCCACAATTACGGCTTCCACACTTTCCTGTTCGACTTCGTGGTGGTGAGAAGCGATAATATTCACGATACGGGCGTTCACCCCATAACGTTTGGCCAACTCGGCCCCGAGCATGGCATGCGTGCCTTCGGTATTATGATCCAGGGCTTTTCCCAGGTCGTGAAGCAGCGCGCCAGCTTTTGAAGTTTCAATATCGGCTTTTAATTCAGAAGCGATGACCGAAGAGAGTTTAGCGACCTCAACCGCGTGGCTGAGCTGGTTCTGGCCGTAGGATGTGCGGTATTTTAACCGCCCAAGGATTTTCAGAATTTCTGGATGCAGACCTGGGACGCCGGCATCATACGCGGCCTGTTCGCCCGCTTCGGCGATGGTTTTTTCGACTTCGCGTTCTTCTTCATTCAAGACTTTTTCAATGTGGGCTGGATGGATGCGTCCATCCAGGATGAGCCGCGCCAGGGCCCGGCGGGCGATCTCGCGCCGGACCGAGTCGAAGCACGAGATGGTCACGGCTTCCGGCGTATCGTCGACGATCACATCCACCCCGGCGGCCTGTTCAAACGCACGGATATTGCGCCCGTTGCGGCCTACGATGCGTCCTTTCATTTCTTCATTGGGCAGAGGTACTACCGAAGTGCTGATTTCTGAAACATGTTCCGAGGCGACGCGCTGGATGGCATCGGCGATGATCTCTCGCGCCCGTTTTTCGCCCTCAGAGCGGGCTTCGCCTTCTACATTGCGAATAATGCGGGCCATGTCGTTGCGGGCTTCTTTTTCGGCTTCCGCCAGCACGACCGCGCGAGCATCTTCCTTGGACATCTCGGCGATGCGCTGCATCTCTGCCATTTCTTGGGCGACCATCTTCTCAACGTCGTTGGTTCGTTTGTCCAGCGCACTCTGGCGTTTGTTGAGAACTTGATCGCGCAGCTCATTTTTTTCGATGCGGTGATCCAGGTCGGCGCGTCTTTTTTGCAGACGCTCCTCTTCTTTGGCCATCTCGCTGCGCCGCCGAATGGTCTCACTTTCTGTCTCTTGCATGAATTTAAGGGCGCGATCTTTGGCTTCGAGGTTAACAGCTTTCGCTTTTTCCTCCGCTTGAGCGATGATGTTATCAGCCCGTGATTCCTGTTCGTTACGATACTTTTCAGTCCTCAAACGGGTCAGGTAGTTGACGAGATACGCCACTACCGCGACATCGATCACTACTCCTACAATCAAAATCAACCATATTCCTATTCCATTCGTTGGCATTCTTAAGCTTCCTCATTGTCTGGATATCGGATGTCCCCATCCTCTGACTGGAGCCCTTGCCAAACCTGGCGTACCACCGTATTCGTGGTTTCATAAGAGAAACCGCGTCTTGCTAAAAAAGACATCAACCGGCGGTGAAATTCCTGCCAATCGACACCCGTTAATTTGTGGGCATATCGAGTGGCAGCCTGAAAAGCCAGGTCTTCGTCCTCACTGCTCGTTTCCAGTGCTTGCTCAATGGCTTCCTCTGCAACACCTTTTTGGCGAAGTTCATAGGCTAACATTTTTCGACTGCGAGGTCTGAGTGCGCTCCGGTTTTCAACCCATTCGCGGGCGAAACTTTCATCGCGTACCAGGCCCGTTTCTCGCAGGCGGTCGAGTACTTTCGTAATCACATCAAGATCGAACCCACCTTTTCTCATTTTCTGGCGGATTTCGGCTTCAGATTGAGGCCGGAAGCTCAAAAGATGTAAAGCCTTTTGCAGCGCGGCTTCCTTTGTCTCCTGATCTTGCAGTTCGGCAATTTTTTCATCACTTAATTCTTGCCCAACATGCAACCAGGCTGCCACGATCCGAGAAACACCAAATGCGAACTCCTCATCCAGGTAGATGCTGACCCGGTTTGGGTTCTTTTTTTGGACTTTCAAAGAAGTGATGCGACGCTCTTCCATAAAAAACACAGCCATAGAACTGCCCTGGCAGGTCATGGCTGTGAAAAAGACAAACTAGAACGGAACCGGAGGTAAACACACTTCATACCAGAACAAACTGGTATAAATGTGCTATTTAATTGTTCAAGAAGAAAACATGCTCCTCCTGAATATCGGCATAGAACCTACCCTCTGGCTTACAACCATTTGATTATCCTGGTGGATTAACCACTTGTATCATACATAAACCAAACATCGCCAAGATAACAAAACTTCTGATTGGATCTAGAAGCATAGTATTCGGACCGCCGATCTTTAAAACACTCCGGTAGGAGTGGTAAACCACGTTCATCATTAATTGTCAGTCTTCTCCGCCACGATCATCTTACAGGTTTCCCTGCTGCGGCAGCGGAATATAGATTCATCCGTGTATATATTATAACAAACAATTAATAATTTAATGAAACGAAAAATGTGATATAAAAAAACTTCCGTAAACAATTTTGGTTTGTGGAAAATCCCAATTTCATCAAAATCCAGATCATGAACCATATACATGACACAGCGAGGTATGCTAAAATAGAAATATGAGCCCAACCGAATCTTCGCAAAGAGCTTTTTCGCCCGAGCAAAACCACCGGCGTCAGGCAATGTGGCAAATCTATTTGCCAGCTATTTTGGGTGCAGCGGTATTTTTGGCGCTGTGTGTGGGCACGGTTATATACACAATGGGTTATGTACCAGACGCGGCGCTGCCCGATCACCAATCGCCACCGGCAAAAGTCGCTGTGATCTGGCTCATCCTGCCTACCTGTTTCGGGGGATTGATCCAGATGGCAATTGTAGGTGGCCTGGTTTTTGCCTTGGGGCGGGGCATCAAAGGGTTACCGCTGCTGGCGCATAAGGTGCAGGATGGGATAAACCGGTTTTCAGCGGCAGTAAGCCGGTTCGCAGATGCGGCCGCAAAACCTGTGTTGATCGTGGGGAGTCAAAAGGCCGGGTGGGACCGTTTCGTAGATTTCATCGCTTTTTGGAAACACAAAGCCTAAGGAGAAAAGCATGGAGCAACCAAAAGATAACTGGAGGTTAACCACCCTGATTATTGGGGGTGTCATTGGCTTGATCAGCGGGATTGTTGCGGCGTATATCTTGATCCAGCGTGCTGAGGATGAACACAGCCGCCCGCATATTTCTGCCGGAGAAGGTATAAAAGTAGGATTGGGGTTATTAGGTTTGCTGCGCCTGGTCGCCGATTTGACCACAAAGCATTAATTAAGATATTCCGACTGCGGTTTTCCCGAATTTTTTGGGAAAACCGCAGTTTTTTAATGGGTGCTTATGGATTCCTCTGCTTTTTTACGTTATATCATCATTGGTAAACTGAACCGGGATTTTATTCTGACGCCCGACGGCGGTGCTTATCTGGATAAACCGGGTGGAAGCCTGTTATACGCTGCCACCGGGGCGGGTGTCTGGGAACAAGGGATCGGGTTGGTGGGGAGGGTGGGTGAAGATTTTCCACAAGAATGGATCGACCAGGCAAAGAAAGCAGGCTTCGATACCAATGGCGTCCGGTTTCTTAACGATGCCATTGATTTGCGTGCTTTTTTTGCCTATCTGGATTTTAATACCTGCCAGATGGATAACCCGGTCTCGCATTTTGCGCGTTTAGGACTTTCGTTTCCAAAACAGCTCTTAGGCTATAATGCCACGGCCCCGGTTGTCGATAACCGGATTCAATCCAACCCATTAACCATCCGCGCCAGCGATATTCCTTCGGATTACCTGGACGCGACCGCGGCCCATCTCTGCCCGTTAGATTTTCTCAGCCACAGCCTGCTGCCGCCGGCGCTGCGTCAGGGTCACGTCACAACGATCACCATGGATCCCTCGCCGGGATATATGGACCCATCTTTTTGGGACCACATTCCGGCATTGGTCAACGGGATCACCGCATTTATTACCTCTGAACAAAAATTGCGAAATTTATTCCAGGGCCGCAGTGAAGATTTATGGGAGATGGCGGAGACGATCGCGAGTTATGGCTGCGGGATCGTGATCATCAAGCGTGGAAGCCAGACTCAATATCTTTACGACCATTTAGGAAGAGGAAAATGGCTGATTCCAGCCTATCCGGCGCGCGTCTTCGACCCCACCGGAGCTGGACAGGCTTTCTGCGGCGGGTTTCTTACCGGTTTCAGGGCAACGTATAATCCGCTGGAGGGGGTGTTAGCAGGCAACATATCGGCTTCCCTGTCGATTGAAGGCCATGGACCATTTTATGCGCTGGATACATTGCCGGGCCTGACTCATTACCGCAGGGAAGCACTGCGGGACATGGTGCGCCGTTTGTAACTTGCCCAGGATTATTCCCAGGCGTTATCTGACGCCAATTACCTCGTAAACCTGAACCGGGTCACGTTTCCCCTTGGCCTGGATGGCATCCACGGTAGTGTAAGTGACATGATCTTTGACGACATCCAGAACTGCCTGGCTGATCAATATCTGTCCCGGGTTTGAGTTTTCCTGGATGCGTTTCGCCGTATTCACACAATCGCCGATCGCCGTATAATCCAGGCGGCGTTCGGTCCCGACCAACCCCAGGACGGCTTCGCCGCGATGGATACCCACGCCAAAGGAGAGATGGGAACTGGCAGGCAGCCGGGCATGAAGGGCAGTGAGCGCCCGGCGAATGCCCCATGCCGAGCGGATCGCGCGTAAGGTGTGGTCTGGCTGGGCGATAGGGGCATTAAACCAGGCCATGACGGCATCTCCCAGGAATTTATCGATCGTGCCTTCCTCTTTGAGGACCTCATCCGCCGCCGCTGCCAGGTATTCATTCAAGACCATCACCAATTGTTCTGGGGATACTTTTTCTGAAAAGCTGGTAAACCCGCGAATGTCGGCAAATAATACGGTGATTTCAGCGCGGTGCCCGCCCAACCTCAACTGGTTTGGATCCAGTTGTTCAATTACCTGGGGGGATACCATGCGTTCGAAAAGGCTGCGCTGGGCTTCGAGTTTTTTCTTTTCAGTCAGGTCTTCCAAAACAATTGCCAGACCCTGGGTGACATGCTGCCCATCTTTCAATGGAGAAATGCTGAATTGCAGATCGACCTGCCCGCGGTCATGAAGGATCGGGCTGGCTTCCAATCCTTGAATGGCTTTATCCGATTTCATCACTTTGCGGAATTGGGTTTTCAATGTGGGAGCAATGGGCGCGAGGATCGATAGAATTTCCTGGCCGATTAAATCACGGGATGGATACCCCAGAATTTGCTCCGCGGCCCGATTACACATCAAAATTCGCTCATCAATATTGGCAGTCAGCACCCCACTGGCGATGGATGAAAACACGTTGTCCATCAGATTTTTAAGTTCTGTGGTTTCAGCCAGCGCATCGCGGACGGAAGCGAACAATCGAGCATTTTCCAGAGAGACGGCAGCTTGATCGGCGAAGGCGGTCAGCAAAATCAGGTCTTTCTGGGTAAACAGCCCGCTGCGAATGCGGTTATCGGCATAAATTACCCCGATCAGGTTGTTTTTAACCTTGAGGGGAACACACAGGATCGAACGCAAGTTGTAAGCGACGATGCTGTTCTGGCCGGTAAAGCGGGGATCTTCCTGGGCATTGGTGGTTAAAAGAGGCAGTCCTTCACCGGCAACGCGGTCGATGACCGTATGGCTGATGGCAAACTCTGAAGGATCGATCGATTCTTGTTCCCAGTTGCGGGCAATCCGCATGGCGAGCTCATCCTGCCCGTCCTTGAGCATTAAGAAACCCCGTTCAGCGCCGGTCAGGCGGACGATGGTGTCCATGACAACCTGCAGCACTTCGTCGACTTCCAATGACGAATTTACCAGGCTGCCAATTCTCGCCAGAGCCTGCAAACTGTTGCGTTCTTCCTCCAGCGTGCTGAGCTGGTTGTGCACACTGCCGACGGTTGCGACCAGTTGGTTTACGTTTTCGTAAATAATGGCCGGGATCGAGGCCGGACGGCTCGTGAGCAGGGCCTTCTGCAATTGGCTTGCCAAAACCTGCAATTGCGATATTTGTTGATCGAGCGTACTGAAAGCAGCTGAAGGATCAGCATTATTCAATGTAAATACCTCTTTTTTAACGATTCAACTGTCAACGAGCAGTCAGCACACCCCACCTCTGGCCTATTGACCACTCGCCGTACATAAAATTCACCCTCGGGAGGGCATCTCACCGGGGCTCATCATTTGAACCCACGGACGCCTCACACCTCGGTGAGATGCATGGAGTTATGATGGTTGAACTCTTAATATCCGCCGGATCGTACTGACGGCTAACTCAATCCACAAGCGCTGGTTGGCATTCCTGGCGAGGATATAATCTCCGTGTTGGTCGGAATATTCTTCCTTTTGGTATTCATCCAGGAATGTATAGGCAGTCTTTTTGGCTTCCGGAGCAACTGATACCAGGGAGTTTACTCTTTCTGCAGGGGTATGGCTGGGCTGTGGGCGGCGCCCTATCAAGATCAGCATCCAATTGACACGCGAGAATAACTTTTCCATTGGCGAAAGCCGGATATGATTCGACCAATCCCGAAGCCATTTGGGGGGTGTAATCCCACGGTTTTCCAATCTATTGGATACCAAAACAGGAAGGGGGATTTGAAGGAATTTCAATCGATTGGATTGTTTAAGCCATAAGAAAAATGCAATGAGTAACCCTATCAAAAGCGGAATGGTGACGACCAGAGCAATCTCGGTTGAGTTTTGATTAGGCAGGGGACCAATCGGGCCCGTTATCGGCGGGAATTCTTCAGTGGGAGCCCCACCTGACCCTAAACCGGATCCTCGACCTAAGGTATCGTCCGGAGATTGAGCATCATTCGGTGTCCCGGATGGTAAAACTCTAAGAGGTTGGGCGGCGGTTGGCTCAAACTCTATCCATCCAAACCCCGTAAAATATACTTCAGGCCAGGCATGGCTGTCTTTTCGCTGAATGGTGAAAGCATTGGTTCCTGCCTGGGTCTCGCCTTCGGCATACCCGACTGCCAGACGAGCAGGAATGCCCAACGAACGCAGCATAATCACTTCTGCGGTTGCGTAATAGTTGCAATAACCCTGTTTAAGATCGAACAAGAACCAATCGAGGACATCACGATTATTCGGGACAGGTGGAATCTGGATCTGATATGCGATATTTTTACGCAGCCAATCTGTAATCGCTTCGGTCTGATCGTAGGGATTGCTGAGGCCTGCGGTGATTTGTTTGGCCAGATCGGTAACCCGGGTCGATAAATTTGGCGGAAGTTCGAGATACAGCTTTTTTATGTAATCGGGGTAATCTGTGACCGAATCTTTCAGATCCAGAATAGTTGGGGTTGAAACCCAGGAACGGACTTGAAACGTCTCACCTCCGTGCAAAGGCGGGTTTGCGATAAGCGCTACTACGTCCGAAGTGCCGTCGGAATATGTATCGGACAGGACGTCTGCCTGGCGGCTGATCTGCAACGGTACTCCGGCTGTATATATGTTGCGCATTGTATTTACATTGGGAGTAATGTTTATGGTTACTTCAGTCCGGGAGCTAAAGTTTGGATAGCGGTAGGGCCATTCATTGGCCGGAATGGTGGATGATGTAGTTTCGGTTGTCGTCCATTGGGACCCGTCATAGTTGTCAAAACTACGCGCGCGCCAATAAAAGCGAACGCCTGCTGGACGGCCACCGGGGACAAAAACTGAAAAGACAATTTCATCCCCCTGAGATCCGCCGGTCCCCAATGCCAGCTCAGGTCCGTAATAGTCACTGGTTACGCTGACCGGGTTTTGCAAACCCGCAACCGCATTTTGAAAACGGTTGCGGACGGAATCCCATTGTTTCGCTAATTCTTTCTGGATCTCTGTTCCAGGGGTCAATGCATCGATCACGGTCGGCACATTCCAGGCAAGCATCACCAACACCAGACCACTGACCGCCACAGTCCGGCCCAGATCGTAACCAATCTCGGGGTCCACAGCCATACCCTTGTCACTCCATTCTCGCCGTGAACGCAAGAGGTATATACGCGCGACCAGCAGCAAGACCAGGAATACAAAAACACCACTGTAACGATCGCGATTAGCCTGGTAAGGGGTATAAAAGTCTATGATTGCCAGCGCAAGACCCATCAAAAAGAGGGGCACCCAGGGCTTTCCATTGCGGGCCAACTGGTAACCGGCCAAAATGGATAATATCCAGAATAAAATGCCCATAGCGGATATGAATAATATTGGGTCCTGTATGGGGCGGTTGCTGATCACTTCGTTAATTGAATAGGTCAACCTGCCAATTAAGCTCAGCAGGCGGTCATCCCAATTCATATGGCTGCCCATCAGAAGACCAAGCTGCCAGGGTATGAAAAATATGGTGAAGTTGAGCGCAAAAAGTTGGCTTGCGAGGCGGTTGAACTGGCTGGCCCCCAACATCAGCCCCAAAATGCAGGCGATAAACACCAGGGCGCCAATCACATCGAGGTTGGCAGTCCAGTTGGTGACCTGTAAACGGATGGCAACAGCGCCAAATGCGACCACCAGAACAACAGCACTGAACCAATCAAACCAGCGCGAATTAGTTTTCATGCGAGTAGTGTACAATAAACCATCCATATAAGTCAATTTGTACGAGCATAAGAATTTCTTAATTTCAAACGAAAGTTCGATCATCTTTGTTTCGGCGGTCGAGACTGGTATAATTTATCCAGGAAAAGGAGGATGGCATGGCTAAATTGGTGAATTTTTTACTTGGGGTTGTGACCGGGGCGCTGGTATCGGGGGTCGTTGTGACTTTATTTGCACCATCTTCGGGGATAGAACTCCAGGATCAAATCAAGGGATATGTGCATAACGTGCAAGATGAGGTGCATTCGGCGCGTGAAGTGCGGCGGCGTGAAATGGAAGAACAACTGGCAAAACTACGGAAGTCATAAAGGTCCATCAAAAATAAAGCTCTCCTGCCGATTTTAGCAGGAGAGCTTTTTGCATTTATTTCGCGAAACACCCAGGAATTCGGGTTTTAAGGCGCTTCTTTCTATTTCTTGATACTTAAGGTGTAATTTCCAGGCAGGCGGGTAAAACGCGTCGTTCCGCTGACCACCAGGGTAACGTCGCCAGTCAGGTTTAGTGGCAGGCTCAAAGATTGGTTGGCGTCCAGGTTCAGGTATTGCACAGAAATCGGTTTGCTATCCTGCACCAGGGATACGCGGAATGTCTGCGGCAGGCGGTTTTGCATGCGAACGAAGCCGGATGCCTGCCAACCACCGTTATCGGTTTCAAAATCTGTCTTGTAATTGATTTGCGGGATTTGAATATCATCCAGGAGCAGCCCTTCACCATTCACGGCCGCATCTGTGATGTATTCAAACTGCAGGGTAACTTTTTTCCCGGCAAATTGGGATAGATCGACATTTTCCTGGATCCATTTATTGGATTTTCCGTTGTACCCACAGCCAAAATTAGAACCGGTAATATTATCCTCGGTACAGGAAGGCGTCTTGACGATTTGCCAGGTATTCCCGCCATCGGTGGTAGCCACCAGATATAGATAATCATAATGCTCTTCAAGGTCATACCAGGTCCAATAATTCATCGAAATGGGTCCCTGGAGATTTGAAAAATCGAAGGTTTGGGAGAGGGTCATGTCTGACTCGTCTCCTTTGTTTGACCAGAAGGCATAATTTCCGCTGTGAACATTGGCCGGGAGCACGCCAACTTCCTGATCGCCCTGGAACGAAAGGGTGAAGTTCCCGCGGCAGGAAATATGGATGTAATCTGTGCCGTATTGATCGACTGTGCGGGTTTGATTTGTGGTTGGGCAGGAGCGAATAGTTTCGGTATCTTTGACCGCGGGCGCGCCTGAGTAATTGGCGTAGGTGTATCGCCCATCTCCCACCGCGGCGTTATGCAGATAATTTGCCAGGGACCAATCGACAAACACATCGTCGGCGGTCACCGGTTTGCCCGTGGCGGGATCGGTGGTGTTTTCTTCAGCTAATACGTGGTCGATGCTGACCAGCCCATTGGCCGGATCAGCCACAACTGTTTGTGTCGCTTTTTCCCCGAAGCGGTTGAGAAAATAATCCAGGAAGAGGAAAGAAGCGCCATAATGCGGGCTGGTCAAACTCTTATCGTTCGGCCAATCGGTTAATTGCAGATCGGGCGTACGGGCAAAGAGGAGATCAAAACCACCGACGTCGTAGCCATTTAGAAATGCGGCCAATTCTGAGAATCCCTCGTTCATCCAGGATTCTTCGTTGCGGTCGCGGTACCAGTGGATCATGTGCTGAAATTCATGAGCCAGCACGGAATATGTAAAGCTGTCGGCCAGGTTGGTACTATCGGCGTTCAAATCAAACATTTCGTGACCGTTGGAATAAGGAGATGCCTCGGGAGGAATCTCGTCCGCCGATGAAAAATAACCGGCGACGCGGCTTCCCAGACCGCCGGTCAACAAGATGTAAAGATGGACATCGTTATCGACCCCGGGCGTCCATTCGCTGCCAAAGAATTCGCGGTCGGTTGGATAGATTTTATTTTCAAAGGTGTCGCATAGTTTTTGGAGATCGCCGGTGTTGTACTGGACCCCATTTTGGATCCAGAAATATAGATGAGGAGTAATATATGCCAGTTTGGCCTGAACCTGGCTTTGGACGTCGGTATCGCCGTTCACAATCCAGAATGATTGTGAATCGCCGACCTGGAAAACCTTTGGCTGGCCAGGGAGGGTGGGGGGGATGACGGGTTTTCCCTGCAGCCGGTGCGCCAGGGACAGCGGATCGTTGACCGGCACTTCGGCCTGGCTTAATATCCTTAACGTTTCCTCGGCCATACTGAGGTCCACCTTAGGCGCAGGCGTGGGAATCGTCCCTGTGGTTCCTGGGGTGGAGGTCCCGGTCAGGTTGGCAAGGGTAGGCGTTGGGTTTCCGGGTATTTCGGAAACGCTGGCGGTAGGCGTGGCTGTGCCGTTACTGGAACTCAGCACATAGCGCAGGACCAGGTAGCCGGCGCCGACTACGCATACCATGATCAGGCAGCCCATCGCGACCAGGAAAATTCCCAACAGACCCAGAAAATTATTCTGGCGCTGGGGTTGAGGGGGTAAAGAAGGTTGGGGAGGTTGGTTGGGATCAGGTAAATTCATAAATGGTTTCTTTATAGGGAAAGGTGGATGAAATTATAAACGAACCCGATCATAATATAAGAATTCTTAAAAAGTCCTAATATGCCCCTTTACCCCTTAAGACCACCCATATCGTTTGCAAGATGATCTGCAAATCCAACCAGATGGTGTAATGCTGAACATAATATAGGTCCTCTTCGGTATGCAGGTGCATGGGTTTATCGCTGCGCCCATGGATCTGCCACCAGCCGGTCATGCCCTGGGGAACAGCGAAGCGTTTGCGCTGCCAGGGCTGGTACTGGTCGACCAACACAGGCATTTCTGGTCGAGGACCTACCAGGCTCATGTCGCCCCGCAGCACATTGAAAAATTGGGGAAGCTCATCCATGCTGGTCTTGCGCAGGAAGCGGCCGAGAGGGGTGATGCGCGGGTCATTCTCAACTTTTATGAAGGCGCCGGACTGGTCATCTGCTGTGGCAACCTGCACCACGAGTTGGTCGGCGTTTTGAACCATGGTGCGAAATTTGAGCATTTCGAAGATGCGCCCATTTTCACCCGCACGTTTGGCGCGATACAATATGGGCCCTGGGCTGGTCAGGCGCACCAGCACCGCCACGATCGCCATCAGCGGCAGGGCGACGATCATCGTGCCCAGGGTGACGATGACGTCAAAGGCGCGTTTGGTCATGCGCTGGTATTCACTGAGCGCCGGCGCGCGCAGGTTGAGCATGGGGATGCCCGCCAGTTCTTCGACGGAAGCGCGGTGGAGGGTGAGGGAAAAATAATCCGGGATGACCCACACCTGGACGGGAAGATCGTGCAGTTCGCTGACCACCCAATTCAGGCGCTCGTGGTCCGAGCGCGGCAGGGCCACAACCACATCGTCCACCTTTTCACGGCGGATCACCAGGCGCAGCTGGTCGATGCCGCCCAGCACGGCCGGGTTGGTTTGCTGCATGCGCGGGTCGTCATCGAGCAGGCCAGCCAGGTGCAGACCCAGACCTGGCTGGGAGGTGATCAATTGTTCAAACTGCAGGCCGCCTTCACTCGCGCCCAGGATGAGGATTTTCCGGTGTGCCACGTGCTCCCGCAGCTGGTGGCGGAAGAGGAAGCGCACGAATGCGCGCCAGCCGACGAACAGGCAAAACGTGAGCAGGCAGAAGAAAAAGAACAGGACGCGCGACACGTCGCGGTAGGTGATGAACAAAACCCCGGCCATGGCGACCATCGCCAGGATGGAACTGGCGGTCAGACTGGAGTATTCATCGACCACACGCAGGTTCTTGCGCCCGTCGTAGACCGCGAAGACCAGCATGACCCCCACCCAGAGGATGGGGAAGATGTAGTACAGCTCCTCCGGCAGGCGGATGGGGTAGGGCACATGCGCTGCCCCCGGCAGGCCGTTGAGCAGCGGGCGGATCGGTCCGGAGATGCG
The DNA here is from genome assembly GCA_963743005.1 of uncultured Chloroflexia bacterium. Taxonomy (GTDB): domain Bacteria; phylum Chloroflexota; class Anaerolineae; order Anaerolineales; family Anaerolineaceae; genus CAVUNY01. Next base: position 74,288 of record CAVUNY010000007.1, read on the forward strand.
CAGGGCGAACCCGGCCAGGATGCCATCCAGGACCATGGAAAAGAGAGAAAAGGTGACGGAAAAGCGGCGGAGCATAGTAGTAGATATTTAGTTTGTATGGATCCAGAGCCAACGCGGCCCAGCGAAATCAGGAGATGGTTTAAAACCGAGTGTTTCCAAATCCTTAATTTGATCCGGGATGAGTTGTTCTGTTAATAAGAAAACCTTTCCGGTGGATAACTCTGGGTTGGGAAGGGCAGCCCACTCGTAGCCGTTGATCTTGTCATTCATACGATCATCCGTGAAATAAACATTCAGATAAAAAATGTACATGTAAGGTTCCCAGGATGGGCTCACCCAGATCTGGTCACCGGGCTGGTACGCCTGATGTAAATATGCAGCAATCGGGCGGGCGTTGCTCTTGATGATCGGCTGGTTTTGCACATATGTAATGATGCTCATTCCAATCAGTCCTGTCAGGAGAAGACCGGCAAGCAAAGGTTTGAGCGAAAGGCGCCGGGGCAGGGAAAGGGATCCTGCATGACTGTTAACTAGCGTTTGGAGAGCGTACCCCGCCAATAGAAGGGTGATAGGGAGCGCGAACAAAAATGAACGGGTGACAAAAAAGTACTTTGCCAGGACGTCCATCCCGATTACGATAAGGACCTGAAGCGTAATACTGCCTGTCAAACCAACCAGGGCCCAATTGCGGCGGAGGATCGCCGCAACGAATCCGGCTATAGCCAGCACCAAAAAAACTGCTCCCAGGATATTCCCCACCAGGTTTCCAGTGATGGAAGCCCAGCCCAGAGCGATCGATAATTGGGGGAGCAGCTGGTCCCAGGCCATCGGGAGAGGAGGCATGGATCTGGAAAGACCGAAGATGAGAAAACCTGGCAATACGCAGAGGGCTGTGATCACGCCCGAAATGAAAAATCCCAGCCAGGCCGATCTGCGTCTGGAAAGGATCGCCAGGAAAATCAGCCCATTAAAGAATGCAAACAAGGTATAAAAGTGAAAATAGGCGCCGATCACTGCGGCTTCGATCACCAGGATCCACCTGCGGCGGGTTGGGTCGGCCTGTGCCCTGAAAAGCAGCCAGGTGCTTAACCAGTAAAAGAAGAACAAGGGCGCGTAAAAACGCAGCTCCTGCGAAAAATAGATGTGGACCTGGGCGAGCGCCAGAAAGAGGGCTGCCGCAATGGCGGCAAAACGACCGGCAACCTGGCGAGTAAATCCAAACACGATTCCCACCGCAGCGATGCCCCACAAAGCCTCCGGGATGCGCAGCCAACCTTCAGATAAGCTGACCCGACCCATGAACCAGACCAGAACGTAATCCAGGGGCATCGAGGCAACATCCCAGCTGGCTATTTTTACTGCTTGGGAAACATCAGGTCGGAGGGCAGCGGTGGCGATCCGGGTTTCATCGTACCAAAAGTTGCTGTAGCCGAGATTATAGAAACGTAAGAATGCGGCGACGAGCAAAATTATGATGATGAGTTTATTTCGTTTTATTAATTGCATAAAATTTCTTCCATTAAATTAAGTTATCTGTTTTGGAAATGGCCTTTCTGAACAATATTTCAAACCAAAGGGACATGCAAGAATTGAATATTCCCTCCAGGATCATGGAAATGAGGGAAAAAGTGATGGGAAAGCTAAGGGGTTTGTGAGAGGGATTATTTAATTAGAATAAATCCAGAGCCAACGCGGCCCAGCGAAATCGGCAGATGGATTAAAACCGAGTGTTTCCAAATCCTTAATTTGATCCGGAATGAGTTGTTCTGTTAATAAGAAAACCTTTCCGGTGGATTGGTTCGGATTGGGAAGGTCCGACCAACCGTAGCCGTTCATGCTATCGGTCATGCGATCATCCGCGAAATATACATCCAGGTAAAACAGGTACATGTAAGGTTCCCAGGATGGGCTCACCCAGATCTGGTCACCGGGCTGGTACGCCTGATGTAAATATGCAGCAATCGGGCGGGCGTTGCTCTTGATGATCGGCTGGTTTTGCACATATGTAATGATGCTCATTCCAATCAGTCCTGTCAGGAGAAGACCGGCAAGCAGAGGTTTGAGCGAAAGGCGCCGGGGCAGGGAAAGGGATCCTGCATGACTGTTAACTAGCGTTTGGAGAGCGTACCCCGCCAATAGAAGGGTGATAGGGAGCGCGAACAAAAATGAACGGGTGACAAAAAAGTACTTTGCCAGGACGTCCATCCCGATCACGATAAGGACCTGAAAAGAAATACTGCCTGTCAGGCCAACCAGGGCCCAATTGCGGCGGAGGATTGCCGCAATGAATCCGGCTATAGCCAACACCAAAAAAACTGCTCCCAGGATATTCCCCACCAGGTTTCCAGTGATGGAAGCCCAACCCAGAGCGATCGATAATTGGGGGAGCAGCTGGTCCCAGGCCATCGGGAGAGGAGGCATGGATTTGGAAAGGCCGAAGACGAGAAAACCAGGCAATACGCAGAGGGCTGTGATCATGCCCGAAATGAAAAATCCCAGCCAGGCCGATCTGCGCCTGGAAAGGATCGCCAGGAAAATCAGCCCATTAAAGAATGCAAACAAGGTATAAAAGTGAAAATAGGCGCCGATCACTGCAACTTCGATCACCAGGATCCACCTGCGGCGGGTTGGGTCGGCCTGTGCTCTGAAAAGCAGCCAGGTGCTTAACCAGTAAAAGAAGAACAAGGGCGCGTAAAAACGCAGCTCCTGGGAAAAATAGATGTGGACCTGGGCGAGCGCCAGAAAGAGGGCTGCCGCAATGGCGGCAAAACGACCGGCAACCTGGCGAGTAAATCCAAACACAATTCCCACCGCAGCGATGCCCCACAATGCCTCCGGGATGCGCAGCCAACCTTCGGATAGGCTGACCCGACCCATGAGCCAGACCAGAACGTAATCCAGGGGCATCGAGGCAACGTCCTGGCGGGCGACCTTGACCGCTTGCGACAAATTTGGCTGGAGGGCGGCGGTGGCGATCCGGGTTTCATCGTACCAGAAGTCGCTGTAGCCAAGATGATAGAAACGGAAGAATGCGGCGACGAGCAAAATTATGATGATGAGCTTATTTCGTTTCAATAATTGCATGGATCTGCTTCCATAAATTAAATCTTTTTTTTGAATAGGCTTTTCTGATAAATATTTCCAACGAAAAGGAAATGTAAGGATTTGAATATTCCCTCCAGGACCATGGAGAAGAGGGAGAAAGTGACGGAAAGCGGCGGAGCTTGTGGGGAAGGTCAGTCTTTGAGTTTGAGCAGCCCGAATCGCTGGAGCAGTACGCGCCAGAAGAAAACCGGCAGGCCGATCAGGTAGCGCCGCCAGAGGCGGCGGGGTTCGATGACCAGCCGGCCTAACCATTCCAGGCCGTGGTCGGTCATCCAGCGCGGGGCACGAGGAGTTACTCTGGCAAGATAATCAAACATGGCGCCAACGGGAATGCGCAACTTTGATATTTATTTTATCCCAATTATCTGAAACCCAAATTTCCTGAGCAGGCATTCCGAAGCCGACGAATAATATATCTGCATTGGAAGTATTAATTTGGCTTATTACTTCTAGTGTTTCCAGGACAGTTCACGGTTTTGTCGAAATATCCATGATATACCCCTGGAATTGAAAGCCCAGGTGTTTGTTCTATTAGTTTTCTTGCGGCTTGTTCTGCAATGCCGGGTCGTGCACCAAGGAAAAAAAAGGAAATTTTGTTTTGAGCACACCTTTGAGCAAGGACGGGCACCCAGTCAGGGGGAGTATGACGTGGGGGGATCGGTTGACCGAGAAACCATGCTGCGAGTGCAACACCAAAACCATCACAGAAAACATAATTTGATTGGTTGATTATCCGGCGAAATTGGGGATAAGTCGCTGCCAGATTAAGACCAAATACATTCACATAATTTAACAAATATTTTGCGATCCTGGATAACAGAACTGTAAATAAATTCGATCAATCCATCCAACGGCATCGAATCAACTCGACAACCAAGAATATAAGCTGGTTTTATTGGCAAAATTATAATCCGACCATTTCAGATTGAATACTTTTCTTCTGAATCAGGAAAAGTATTCATTTTTGTCTTTGTCATAACCATATTGAACATATTCGTCTAAAAGGTCCAAACGCGCCTGGCGAATTCGTTGGGCGACAGGCCAGGGATAGGCAAACCTTGGTGAGGGCGATCATTATACTCTGGCTCAAATTTACTGGAGAGGGATTGTACTCCAGCAACATCCCGCCAGGATTTATCCCGAAGCCAGTCTTTGAAAGTAAGCACAAATCTTTCCGCAATGCCATTGCTTTCAGGACGATGACGGTAAACTGGAACGTGAACAAAGTCTTCATTCTTTGCCAATCGGGCAAAAGCCATTGAGCGAAAATGGACCCCTTGGTCACTGATCAGAAAAGCTAAATCATCAGGCAAGAGGGTTTGCAAAGCCACCACAACTTCTTCGCTGGTGACATGTGCGCCAGAGCGAAAAATGGGAAGTCCCAAACACTGGCGTGAGCAGTTGTCGATGATGACCAAGATGGCAATCCAAGTTCGCTCAGGGAGTGCGTTCTCCATTCCTTCCTGGTGGCATTTATGCCACTCCTGGTCTTCCCGTTTTCGTTGTTGCCAGGTCTTTTGTCTTTGATCACGGCATGCTTTCCAACTCGCTTCATTTTGCTCATGCTCAGAGCGTTGTAGCTTGCGATCCTGCCGTGACCGCGCCTGAAATATCAAGAACTTGTTGTGCCATTCCATCTTGGCGATTTTCCAATCTGCGTCTTGTTGCTTACGTTGTTTGCGCACCTGATACCGGTCTGAACGAGCCTGCCATTCTGCGTGCCAAGGGGAATCAGCTCCTTTTGGGGTTTCTTTCGCTCCTTTTCGATGTTCCAGCCGGTCGCGGGTCTCCGTGATGTATTGGCGCATGGCTTCTTCATAGGTCAACTCGTTGTTCGCAAAAGCCAAACCAGGCCATTGAGGCGCTTCTTTTTTGGCAATTGATCGTCCTACTACCAGGTGGCCCGAGGAACCACTCACCGCTGGCAGTCTTTCCTCGGCTTCATGTTGTTCGGGTACGAACAACAAATCAATATTGATCGTCTGCCCCGGCTGTTCCGCTGCTCGAACAACACTTTTGTCAGCCTCTTTTTTTCCCCGCACCACTTCCAGGCCATAGCCCGGCGGTGTCAAGGATGCGCCGAACGGTGTTAGGGCTGACGATTTGCTCCAAATGATTTGGGTGTGTTTCATTTGAGACGTCATGCCCGGGGGGGCACCCCAAAGGATGAAAATGGGTGTACAACTGTCCTTGAACGGCTGACACAGAGGTCGATTACAACTTGGTGCTACGAGCCTGTATTTGAGACGGACCGGGATACCTGCAAGCACCCCTAATTGTCGCTCCCTGCATTGGGAAGCACGGATGTCAGTTTTTGACTGATTGGGTATCCGCGTCAGCCGGAATCTACTTTCGGAGGGTTAGTGATGCGGATCGTATATAAGAGTGTCGCCGGATTGGATGTGCACAAGAAGGTAGTGGTGGCGGCTATCCTAGTTGAACAGGCGGATGGGACCTGGCTGGAAGCCAAACACTCCTTTGACACGCTGACGCCGGGTTTGTTGGAGCTATCGGATTGGCTGGCCGCCAATGGGGTGACGCATGTGGCCATGGAGAGTACGGGAGACTACTGGAAGCCGGTGTTCAACATTTTGGAGAACAACTTTGAGGTAATCGTAGTCAATGCCCAACACATCAGTAAAGTGCCTGGGCGCAAGACCGACCAGAGTGATGCGGAATGGATTGCGGAACTGATGCAGTGTGGCTTGTTGAAAGCCAGCTTCATTCCCCCATTGGGGCAGCGCGAACTGCGCGAACTGACCCGCTATCGCAGCAGCTTTGTGCGGGAGCGGGTCAACCTGGTCAATCGGGTGCAGAAGGTGTTGGAAAGCGCCAACATCAAACTGGCCAGTGTCGCTACGGATGTCATGGGGGTGTCGGGGCGGGCCATGTTGGAAGCGATCATCCAGGGCCAAGCCGATCCCGAGCAGATGGCGGCCCTGGCCAAAGGCCGGATGCGCGAGAAGCGCGCGCTGTTGGTCAAAGCCCTGGAGGGACGGGTCAAAGCCCATCATCGCTTCGTGTTGACCGAATTGTTATGCCAGATCGACAGCCTGGATGAGACGATTGGCCACTTCGACCAGGAAATTGAGGACTACTGCCGCCCTTTTGCGGAAGCGGTGGTTTTACTGGATACGATCCCAGGGGTTGGGCGGGCCGCTGCTGAGATCATTGTCTCGGAAATTGGCGCGGATATGAGCCGCTTTCCCAGCGCGGACCATTTGGCGGCTTGGGCGGGGGTGGCTCCCGGCAATTATGAAAGTGCGGGGAAGCGCCATTCGGGCAAAACCCGCCAAGGCAATCAGCCCTTGCGTAGCGCCCTGAACCAGGCTGCCCATGCGGCCACCCATACCAAGAACACCTACTTGTCAACCCAGTATCACCGCTTGGCCGGACGGCGCGGGTCCAAGAAAGCCATTGTGGCCGTCGAGCATTCGATTTTGGTGATCGCTTATTACCTGCTCCAGCGGCATGAAGCGTACCGAGAATTGGGCGGGGATTACTTTGATAAACGCCGCCCTGAAGCGACCGCGAACCGGTTGGTGAAACGCTTAGAGCGGATGGGGTTCCAGGTGACCCTCCAGGCAAGCTCCGCGCCCCTCGCCGCCTAATTATTTTTCGATCCTTTTCGGATTGGGGAAAGGGGTCGTTTTCGCGTCCCGGTTACTCGCCGTGTAAAGGAGTTTTCCCCATGAAACAGGCCAATTGGTCGAATTCACTGGCATCGTTTAGCTCAAATTGTGAATTCGGTGGTTATTGATCGATCCCGGCGCCAGTCTGCAGGCCAGAGATTTATTTTCATGTCAGT
>CAVUNY010000008.1:0-15605 GCA_963743005.1 uncultured Chloroflexia bacterium
TCCGAATTATTTTTTTCGCCAGAGCAATTGAACCAGATCATTGCGCACATCGAAAGCTGCCTGCCAGAGGAAGCCTGCGGGATGGTGGGCGGGCTCGATCAGACGGCCAGGCAGGTGATCCCGATAGAGAATGAACTGCACAGCCCGGTGCGTTTTCGCATGGCGGCCCTGGCCCAACTGCACGGTTTCGACCAGATCGAAGGGCAGGGGTGGGAACTGGTGGCCATTTTCCACAGCCATCCCCAGGGACCGGCATTCCCATCCGCCACGGATATCGCTGAGTTTTTTTATCCGGGCACGGCGGTGGTGATTGCCAGCCCGGCGGATCCTGATCATGCGCCCAACGGGTCTGCGGAAGGCCTGACCTGGGAAAATTGGCGAGTTAATGGTTTCGAAGTTGATTATAACCAGGTTCTTACGGTAAAATTGATTATAGCAGGCTGACGCAACCATTGTCTCGATTTAGTGTTTTAAATTTATCAGGAGGTATCATTTTAATGCCTTTTTTACCGCTTTTATTTGTGATTGGCGCAAGTTATGTCATTGGCGCGATTCCCTGGGGGATTGTGGTAGTTTTCATCTTTACCGGTAAAGATATTCGAAAAATGGGCAGCGGACGAACCGGTGGAACGAACGTCATGCGGGCGGCAGGGCTGCTCGCGGGGGCTTCGACTGCGATTTTGGATGTGATGAAAGGCGTCGCCAGCGGGTGGATCGCCGATGCCCTGGTGCCGGGGAATGTATGGGTTAAAGTTTTGGCGGCGGTGATTGCCCTGCTGGCTTCGACCAAGTCGATTTTTTATACCGAGCGGGATGCGCAGGGCAAGCTGCAGCTGAAAGGCGGCGCAGGCGGGGCGACCGGATTGGGCGCGGCGATTGCTTTGTGGCCTTACAGCGCGTTTTTCATATTTCCGATCGCCGCATTGGTTTTTGTACTGGTGGGTTACGCCTCAGTGACCACGATCAGCGTGGTGGTGGTATCGACCATTCTTTTCGCGGTCCGGGCCGTCGCCGTGGACGCTCCCTGGCAGTATATCGTGTACGGGGTTTTAGCCTTACTGATTGTGCTGTATGCGCTGCGCCCCAACTTGAAACGACTGCGCGAAGGCACGGAACGGGTGGTTGGGCTGCGCGCTTATTACTTGAAGCGCGCCAACCAGCAGTAAACGGTATGGTTAAAAAATTCGGGCGGATTTTCCGCCCGTTTTGTTTTAAGGATTATTCGTTCGCCACCAGTTCCGGGGTTTCGGACAACACCTGTTTATACAGGAAACGCACGTTGCGGCGGTGCAGTTCTTCAGCCAGCCCCCCCAGGTAAACGCGGCTTTTCCCGCAGGATTCGATATCGATCATCGCCAGAGCATCCATGGGATTGCGCCGACGGGCTGCCGTGCGGACCGCTTTACGAATATTGGTGAGATAAGCCAGGTTTTCTTTGACGGCATCGTCAATCTCACCCCTAAGGATGATATCCCCATGCCCCTGTACAATGTTTTCCAGGCCCATTTTCCCGATCTTCTTGATCGTCACCGCCAGTTCATCCGGATTGCCATCGACGATATATGGCAAGGGTAAGAAGGATCTCCGGCAAAAAGCACGCGGTCTTCTTCAATCAGTACCGATATGCCATCGATACTGTGCCCGGGGGTGTGCTGGAGGATCAGATTCTTTTTGCCGACACGCAGAGAAAATTGACCCTCTTCAAAGGTCATCTGTGGAAAAACCAGCTTGACCTGTTTAAAGATAGGGTTCTGGCGCTTGGCGCCTTCTAATGCGGATTGCCCTTTTTCAATCATTAACTCGCGGCAAAGATAATGGGAGATGACGGTCGCGCCAGGAAAGAAGCAGTTTCCCCAACTATGGTCCGCATGGTAGTGGGTGTTAATAATATAGCGTACCGGAACGGCAAGCTCTTCTTCGATAAATGCTCGCATTGCCAGAGCTTCGTCTGGTAAGGCGAGAGTATCGATCACAACCGCCCACTGAGGCCCTGTGACAACTCCGGCCGTAACCTGGGCATAAATTTCACTTTGAAACCAATAAACGTTTTCTGATACTCGTTCACGATGCATAAATTAGTCCCGTTGCAAGATGGCGGCCTAAAGAATAGCACACTTAGTTTGAATTGTCAAAAAATCTTAATTTTTGGGGAATATGCTAGTGGGCGGATTGCTGTTCGCGGATCAGGAAAACTGCACCGCCGGCCAACGCACCCACAGCCAGCACAGCCATGAGAATGGTCAGCGGCCCCCCGCCGGCAGCGGTGGGCTCGGGGACTGTGGTTGGGGTGGGGGTCTGGGAAAGCTTGACGATGGCGGTGCGGGCAGCCCTGGTTTCAGCCAGCGCCGTACCGGGTTCGATGGTTACCGTGACCAGAGTGGCTGTGCCATTGGGCTGGGGATAGCCAGGGTTGGTGGCAGCCTGGGTAAGGCTGGTCGCGGCTTGAGTCAGGCTGGTCGCGGTTTGAGTCAGGCTGGTCGCGGCTGCGAGTGGGGTGTTGGTGACCGTCTTGAAGGGTGAAGTCGGGGTGGCCGTGCGGGTCGGCGTTGGGGTAGGTGAGCGGTATATATATGTAGACGTTGGGAAACGGGTCAGGGTTCGCGTCCAGGTAGGAGTGATGGTACGCGTGGGCGTGATGGTCGGGGTGGGTGGGATCGGTGTCACGGAAACCACATTCGAATTAATAAAGTTCCCGTCCAGCCCCACGACCCGTAAACGATAATAATATTGGGTGTAATTGGTCAGACCGGTATCGGTGTACGCGTAGTTGGCTCCGCCAGCGCCTGATCCCTGGCGCGCAATGTTGGAAATGTCGGTGAAACCGCTGGCAGCCTGGGTGCTGCGCTGGAGTACATAACCGCCAATGTTGATTTCGCTGGATGAAATCCACAGAACTTTCGCTTGATTATTCCCCGGTTCGGTAGTCAGGCTGCTGATGACAACAGCCATAGGCTGGTTGGGCAGCCCTGCCACGATTGGCATGTGTTTCAGGTCCGTATAATCGGGCCGCGCCCCAGTTTGAATGCTGACCTCCACCTCCTTGCGATCTACAGCGCAGGTGGTGGTCTGCCCGCCGGGAGAACCGGTGGTCTTCCAGGCCGATTGGTCAGTGTCGTACCACCAAAGCGGGTAAACAGCCATGTTGGCGGTCTGACCGCAATATTGAACGGTTTCAATAGTGTTGGTACAGGTTGCATTCAAATCATAACGGAAGAACAGGTTCAACAATACGCCATCGCCCGGTGGGGTGGTACTCGCCAGGAAAACATCATAAAAATTGCCGCAGCCGAATGGAGTGCCAATTTGACCGGGGGTGAAGGGAATATTATCGGTAGTCCCCTGACCGTGGTTGACGATTACCAGGCCAAAATCGGATCCGGTACCGCCGTGTTGGAAACCTATTCCGTTATTAAATATATATTGGGTGGTCGCCTGGGCGGTCACTGCCTGGGCCTGAACCCCAGGACTGGCTGTATTGCGCAAAATCGCCGCTCCCAGGCGTTTAGTGTTATCCACGGTACAATGCGAAACGCTCTGGTCAGCAGTCACACCTACTCCCCAGAAATTGTGGTCGACCTTACCTTTGGCAGTGCCATTGCACTCCACCTGAAAACCGGTGCGGTTGGCGTAGAGGTTATTGGCAGACGCATCCAGCACACCGGTGTTGGCGGTGTCCATGTAGATCGCGTAGGCATTATTACCCGAGATGTGGTTAAAGCGCAGGTTTACATTGGCCTTGTTACTGGTCACGATATGGATCGCATCCTCACCATCCAACAGGTCATTGTTTTCGATCGTAACCGGGTTTACTTCCGTGTTAAGGTCAGCGACCCAGATCAGATCGCGGTTTGGGTTTGAACAATCGCCATCATCAATCGCCAGGCCGCGAATGGTCGCCGCGGCCGAAATTCTTAATACAGCCTGATCACAAGAAGCGCCGCTGACGGTTATGCCGCTCGCCCCGCTGCCCTGGATGATATGGGGTTGATCCACGAGCACGGTATTTTGCTTGACCGTGTAATTTCCTAGGACGGTGATTTGTGCCGGAGCCGGGGCGGCATCGATGGCGTCTTTCAAACCAGTGCCCAAACCATCGGATTTATCGTCCAGGCTGTTGAGATAGCAAGGCGATTGCCCTGCGCAGCCGGCGGCATCGTTGGCGACATACACCTGGGCAGCGGTAGGCATCACCTGAATGGCGCGGGTCGCTTCACTCACCTTACTCCAGTTGCTGTTTGCGTCCTGGACGTAAACCCGCACCAGGATGGCGCTGGGTGAGGCGCCTGCCGCAGCGGATTTTCCGATGCGCAGGCTGAAGGGCAGCGAATCGCCGAAGGTTGTGGCAGGAAGGGTGAAATGGCTGATTGCGCCCAAAGGTGTGTATTCGCCAAGCGACTCACAGTTGGTATTGTTGGCATCATACACTTTTCCGCTGACGGAACCGGTTGAGGTAAATTCAAAGTGGTCCACAGCCCAATTTTGCGGGGCATACATGCAAACCATCAGATCGTTCTGTGTGCCCCCAGTGACCAGTTTGTCGGCTGAGAAATCGACTTTAAAATTCAAACGCTGTCCGGCGGCACAGCCGCCGGTTGGGCATACCCCCGGACTGACAAGATCCACAGCAGAAGATTGCAGCGCACTGGACGCACGGAGAGGGAAGCCTAAAAGACCAGCAAAAATAATCGCCAGCATCAGGTTTCGAAAAGTGGTAAATACCATGCGGTCTGCTCTCCTGGAGAGGGATCGTGTCAGATGTATTTTACATCAATATCGCATTTGAAAAGGGCACAGGGGAATAAAGGATTCTGCATTCGACAACCCAGTACCTGGCTTGTTATTATTCCTGCCATGCTCACGACTTAATGTTAGAATAATCCCTATGTTGCGTTCCTTTTTCGGTTCTCTTTCACGTTCCACCTGGGCTCAACGGACTTTTTCGAACTGGGCCATTGCCAAAAAGTTATCGAGCCGGTTTATCGCGGGCGAAAGCTCCACCGAGGCGATCCAGGTCATCCGCCAGTTGAATGAGCGCGGGATTCAGGCTACGCTGGATCATCTGGGAGAGAATACCACGACCCGCGAAGAAGCCACCCAGGCAGTGGATGAAGTCATCCACATGATCGATGAGATTGAGCGCTGCGGCGCGCGGGCGAATGTATCCATTAAACTCAGCCAGATGGGTTTGAACCTGGATGCCGACTTCTGCCTGAAGAATGTACAGCGAATCCTATCCAAAGCGAGCGCATCCGGCAATTTTGTGCGCATCGATATGGAAGACTCTTCCCTGACCGAGAAGACACTGGCTGTTTTTACGGGGGCGCGCCAGATGCAGTTGGAAAACTGCGGGATTGTCATCCAGGCCTACCTGTACCGCAGCGAGGCCGATATCCGGCAAATTCTAACGTTGCAGGGAAAGGTCAGACTTTGCAAGGGAGCTTACCAGGAGCCGGCTGAGGCTGCCTATCCCAAGAAAAGCGACGTGGATGAAAATTACGAACGGCTGGCAGAACTGCTGTTGAATGGTGCAGTCCAGGCGGGATTGCCGCGCTTGAGCGGGGACGGGCGCGTGCCGCCCCTTCCGGCTTTTGCCACCCACGATAAACGTCTCATCCAAAAGATTTGCGCGTCTGCCGCCAGAATGAACCTGCCGAAAGATGCGCTGGAGTTCCAGATGCTTTACGGAATCCGCCGCGATTTGCAGGAGCGGCTGGCATCCGAGGGATACCCGGTGCGGGTATATGTGCCATATGGCGCGCACTGGTTCCCTTATTTCATGCGCCGCCTGGGTGAACGCCCGGCGAACGTATGGTTCCTTTTTTCTAATTACTTCCGCAAATAAGGTCCGCATGACACCTTCTGGCGAAACTGCACCGATGGCTGTAATAACCGGGGCTGCGCAGCGGCTGGGAAAGGTGATTGCTGTTGAGCTGGCGCACTGTGGGTTTGCGATTGGCCTGCACTATTTCCATTCGGCACAGGCCGCGCAGCAAACCGCGGAGCAGCTGCGCGCCGAAGGGGCAGCCGTCGAGCTGCTTCCGGCGGATCTCAGGGATACGGCGCAGATCGAGGACTTGTTTCAACGCCTGGATCGGCTGCCGTACAGGCTTAAAGTGTGGGTAAATTCGGCCGCGGTGATGGAGCGGGGTGATCTGCGTACGATGGAAGCCGCGGAGTGGGATGCCACACTGGCCCTCAACCTGCGGGCTCCCTGGTTATGTGCGCGGGAAGCTGCCCGGCGCATGACGGCGGGTGGTGTGGTGATCAACCTCTCAGACAGCGGAACGCGCAAAACCTGGAGCGGGTTCCCGGCCTACGCGGTGAGCAAAGCCGGGGTGGAAACGCTGACAAAGTTGTTGGCAAAGACCCTGGGGCCGGCGGTGCGGGTGAATGCGGTCGCCCCGGGATTAATTTTGCCTGCCGCCGATCAAGATGAGACCGAGTGGGTGCGTCTGGTGAACCGCCTTCCTCTGAAACAGGCCGGATCACCGGAAGATGTGGCGAAGACGGTGCGTTTCTTGATCGAAAATCAAACGATCACCGGCGAAACGATCGTCGTCGACGGAGGCTATCAACTGGTTTAAAAGATGAACCAACCGCCTTCCGCCACCAATTTTCGTCTTTTCATCCGCTTTATCCATCCCTGGATGCTTCTGGCAGGTATTGTGTCATATATCCTGGGCAGCGGCATTGCCAGATATCTGGGTTTTGCCATTTTGGACATCCGGTTTTGGGGCGGCATGCTGGCGGTGATCCTGCTGCAGCTGGCCAGCTACCTGCTCAAACTGTATTATGACCTGGAGGAAGCCGGGGGACCGCTGCGCCAGGTCCGCAGGGATTATGAGGATATCGATAAAATCACCGCTTTGCGCATATCCAAACCATCGATCCTGTTTTTATCCTTCACGGTGCTGACCGCAGGCGCAGCCATTACGGTAATGCTGGTGGCGCAGGGCGCCATTCATTTTTCCGGGGTATTAATCCTGGGTGCGGCATTTCTGCTGTCTTTTTTTTACGGCGTCCCGCCCCTGCGGCTGGCACACAAAGGGTACGGTGAATTGAGTGAGGCCATATTGATCAGCAGCCTGTTCCCGGCGCTGGGGTTTATCATCCAGACCGGTGACCTGCACCGGCTGCTGGCGATGGTCACATTTCCGCTGCTGGCCCTTTTCCTGGCGATGCGCCTGGCGCAGTCGTTGGAACATTACGGACGCGACCAAAAACTGGCCCACCAGACAATGATGATCGTGTTGGGCTGGCAGCGGGGCATGCAGTTCCATAATGTATTGATTTTGATCGGATATCTCTTGCTGGTGATGGCGCTGACCTTTGGCCTGCCGTGGGCGTTGACCTGGCCCGGCCTGCTGACCCTGCCGTTCGGCCTGTTCCAAATCTTTCAAATGACCCAGATTGCTAATGGCGGCAGGCCTTCCTGGCGGCTGCTGCGCCTGACCTCCCTGGCGACCTTCGGTCTGACCCTCTATTTTTTGACCCTGGCGATCTGGACGGTTTAATTTCCGATGCCTGAGTTCCTCGAATTACTTCCGCCATTCAAAGCACTGGAATTATTATTCAAACATCTGCCGCCGGCTGCGCCTGAGACCGAAGAAATTTCCACTCGTTCCGCTGCTGGGCGGGTGCTGGCGGTTCTAGTTGTGGCGGTTGAGCCCTTACCCGGCTTTGCGCGCAGCACCGTGGACGGTTTCGCGGTTTTCGCGGCGGATACGTATGGGGCCAGTGACAGCCTGCCCGTTTATTTATCCCTGGCAGGCGAAGTGGCCATGGGCCGCGCGCCGGATTTCAGTCTAATCCGGTCGCAGGCGGCTTTGATCCACACCGGGGGCATGCTGCCGGAGGGTGCAGATGCGGTGGTGATGGTGGAAACGACTCAGAATACGCGCCCTGGTGAAATCGAGGTCATGCGGGCGGTGGCGGTTGGCGAAAATATCCTTCAGCCCGGTGAAGATGTGGCTTCGGGCAGCGAAGTGATCCCAGCAGGCACTTTGCTGCGCTCCATGGAAATCGGGGGGCTGGCAGCGCTGGGCAGAATGACCGTCCAGGTCGCAGCCCGGCCGCGCATCGCGATCCTTTCCAGCGGGGATGAAGTGGTTCCCCCCGGGCAAAGTCCCCAACCCGGGCAGGTGCGGGATGTTAACAGCTATACCCTGGCGGCGCTGGTGGAAAAGGAAGGCGGCACCCCGGTGCTGTATGGGATCATCCGGGACCAACGTACAGAACTGGAACAGGCTGTACAGCGGGCTCTCACGGAATGCGATGCGGTCGTGATCACGGCCGGGTCGTCGGCCAGCACGCGCGATTTAACCGCGGATGTGATCCAGGCGATGGGCCAGCCCGGCGTACTGGTGCATGGGGTCAACGTGAAACCGGGCAAGCCGACCATTTTGGGGGTATGCGGCGGTAAAGCGGTGATTGGGCTGCCGGGGAACCCGGTCAGCGCCCTGGTTATTGCCCGAATATTCGTGGTTCCGGTGATCCATCACCTGCTGGGGATGAATAAACCCACGATGGGGGCGGTTATTTCTGCCCGCCTGACGCTCAACCTGGCCTCACAGGCCGGACGAGAAGATTGGATGCCGGTGCGACTGCTGCCAACAGCCAGGGGTTGGAAGGCAGACCCTATTTTTTACAAGAGCAACCTGATATTTTCTCTGGTTCGGGCGGATGGGCTGGTGCATATCCCGGCGGATGCCAACGGCCTGGCTGCCGGCGAGCTGGTAGAAGTTGAGATTTTATAAAGTGGTTGGTTCATGAACAGCGTTTACTTACACGATATCCCGC
This sequence comes from uncultured Chloroflexia bacterium, assembly GCA_963743005.1. Classification (GTDB taxonomy): domain Bacteria; phylum Chloroflexota; class Anaerolineae; order Anaerolineales; family Anaerolineaceae; genus CAVUNY01. The sequence goes on from CAVUNY010000008.1 coordinate 8,800, forward strand.
TCGCCCTGGCCCTGGAGCGATTTAATCAACAGCTGGCAGAGGCCGGAATTGGCGGGGTGCTGCGCATTGAAGAGATCCCGATCGACGAACACGCGGTGGGGCGGGTATTGGTGGAACCGGCCTGGGCCAGGCTGTCTTCGCCGCATTATCATGCTTCGGCGATGGATGGCTTTGCCCTGCGCGCCAGGGATATTGCCGGGGCCATGCCCGGCGCGCCAATCACCCTGGCGGTCCCCGAGCAGGCAGCTTACGTGGATACCGGCGACCCCCTCCCGGATTGGGCGAATAGCGTGGTGCCGGTGGAGAATGTGGAAGCCTTCGATGGAGACGGCGTGCTGGCAGCCGACCCGCGCCACCCGGTCACGATCCGGGTGCGGGCCGGACAGCCTCCCTGGAACCACGTGCGTCCATTAGGCGAGGATATCGTCGCCACCCAGTTGATCCTGCCGGCAGGACACGAACTGCGCCCGGTGGATTTAGGGGCGCTTATCGCCGGAGGATTGACTCAGATTCGGGTGAGCGGCAAACCGCGAGTGGCGGTGATCCCTACCGGGACGGAGCTGGTGGCGCCCGGGAAGCTGGTGAAACGCGGGGATATTATCGAATACAACTCGATCGTGCTGGCGGCGCAGGTCATCACCTGGGGCGGGGAGCCGGTACGCTCGGGTATCGTCCCGGATGATTACGAATTAATCCGCCAATCTGTCCAGCAAGCTGCGAATGACTGCGACCTGGTGCTGCTGAATGCCGGTTCCTCGGCGGGCAGCGAAGATTTTTCGGCGCGGGTGGTCGCAGATTTGGGAAACCTGCTGGTGCATGGGGTGGCAGTGCGCCCTGGACACCCGGTGATTCTGGGCATGCTCAGGCGCAGCCCGCAAGCCGGCCTACCCACCCGCCAAATCCCGGTGATCGGCGTCCCCGGATACCCGGTCTCGGCGGCTTTGACCGGAGAAATTTTTGTCGAACCAACCCTGGCGCGCTGGCTGGGGCGGGCGCCGGCTCAACCGTTGGAGATCGAAGCCAGTTTAACCCGAAAAGTGAATTCGCCTGGCGGAGATGATGATTACATGCGGGTGGTCGCGGGGCGCGTGGGCACTAAAATGCTGGCGGCGCCGGTTTCGCGCGGGGCAGGGGTCATTACCTCGCTGGTGCGGGCGGATGGGATCGTGATCATCCCCAGCGGCGTGCAGGGGCTCGAAGCCGGCGCGAAAGTGAAGGTCCGGCTGTACCGCAAACCTCATGAATTGGAGCAAACCCTGTTTGCGATTGGTTCGCACGATATGACGCTGGATCTGCTGGCGCAGTATCTGGCAGAGCGCAACCGCCGGCTGGTATCGGCCAATGTGGGCAGTCTGGGCGGGCTGGTGGCGCTGCGGCGGGGAGAGGCGCATTTCGCGGGTTCACACTTACTGGATGCGGACAGCGGTGAATATAACGTCAAATACATCCACGAGTATTTGGCTGGCATTCCGGTCAGGTTAGTCACCTGGGTTCACCGCCAGCAGGGTTTATTGGTTCCCCGCGGAAACCCGAAGGGGATTGCCAGCCTAAGAGATCTGGCGCGGGAAGATATTACCTACATAAACCGGCAGCGCGGGGCGGGGACGCGGGTCTTGCTGGATTTTGAACTGCAAAAATTGGGGATTCTACCCGAACAGGTGCACGGATACGACCAGGAAGAATACACCCACCTGGCAGTGGCGGCAGCGGTTGCTTCCGGAAGGGCAGACTGCGGACTGGCAGTCACAGCCGCGGCCGGCGCGCTGGATCTGGATTTCATCCCTCTGTTCCACGAACGGTACGACCTGGTGATCCCGGAAGAACACCTGCAAAACCACCTGCTGGATCCGCTGTTCGCGATTATAGAAGACGTAAATTTCCGCCGGGAGGTCTCGGCACTGCCGGGTTATGCCATCGATGAAATGGGGAAAGTGGTTGCCGTTTAGCCGGGCACTGACCAACGACACCAAATTATTTTCCACCAGGATTAAAGTTTGATTAGCGTTTTAGTCAATATTTGACCTGTGACTTGAACCTCCTACCAGCAGGGTGTATGATAGCAAATAGACAGAACTTAAAACCGGACTGTAACCAGTCTAACCAATCATGCTGTATTTTAGGAGGAACACATGCCTATCTCTGCAAAAATACCCGCGCCGGATTTCAACCTGCAAGATGAAAACGGAATCCAGCGCAAGCTTTCAGAATACCGCGGAAAAGCGGTGGTTTTGTATTTCTATCCCAAGGATGATACCCCGGGCTGCACCACTGAAGCCTGTGCCTTTCGGGACGACTATTCTACCTATGCGGATGCCGGGGTCGTAATTTTGGGGGTCAGCCCGGATGATCCCAAGTCACACACGAAATTCAAGGAGAAGTATCATTTGCCTTTCACCCTGCTGGCAGATCTCGAACACAAGGTATGTGAAATGTACGGAGTGTGGGGTTTAAAGAAATTTGCCGGAAAAGAGTATTACGGCGTGATGCGGACTACATTCCTGATTGGTCTGGACGGGAAAATCCTGAAGGTGTTTGAAGGGGTCAAGCCTGACGGTCACAGCGCGGAAGTGCTGGCAGCTTTAAAGCAGGAGACTGCTTAACCGCACAGCTTATCTATCCAGCCTTTACCAATAAAAAGAGCTGTCCGCAAAATATTTTGGGACAGCTCTTTGTTATTCAACAGAACACATATGGTAAAGGAAACGGTAACAGGTGCCACCTGCGAAAACCAGGTCTGAGGGGGCCTTTATTAGCGAACTAAAAATTCCCACAAAGAAGCTACAAGAAAAAGGGGTACAACCAGCAGGTAGATCCTGCCCACATCGCGGAGTTCAGGCTTTGGTAATTCAAACCAGCGGGATGTCTGGGGGCCAGAATGTAAGCGGTAATAAGCCAGACCCAGATGGACCCCCGCGCCGCCGGCCAATGAATATGGGATCAGCTGCAGCAGCAAGGTGACGAGATAATAAACTGCCTCACCAATCTGAGCAAACCGGCTGATATGGTTCCCATCGACCGAAACGATCCCGCCAACCCAGCCGCGATAGATTGCAATTGGATATGGAAAGATTACTCCTAAGCCACTCAAGGTGCTGGGAACTGCCCCTTGGATCAGGTTTGCACCAAAATCTGAAAAGGCAGCGACGAGCGGCTGGCCGCTTTGCAGGGCGTTGATGGTCGGATCGCTGCCGTTATAAACCCGTCCGACGATGCTGTCGCGGGTATCGAGGGCGAATGAAACACCGCTGTGCACCATAATGATGCCGGCGAGGACGCCAGCAAGATGGGCCAGGGCAATGGTCAGGATTGGAATCCTGGACCGCCGGATCGCCAGGAAAATTGCAGAAATGGCAATGCGATCGTTTTCCATATCGCTAATGAAAATAGAGGATACCCATCTGTGGACAGGATATCCTCTTTTATTTCTGGCAAGTGCTGCTGATGTGTACCGGATCAGGAAACAGGAACGGGTACGTTGCTGGAAGGTAGCATTTGCAGCGCGAAAATCGGCAGGCTTTGTGAGGTCTGGGCAAGAGTATCCAGACGGACACCGCCCAGGTAATCGAGCACTACTTTCTGCAGATCATTCCAGGCAAATTGAGAAGAGCACACATCGAAGCGTTCGCATTTCTCATTGCACTCAGGGCAAGGCTGCAGGGCGATAGGCCCCTCTAAAACCTCGACAATTTGCAGGGCTGAAATGGCATCGGCCTGGCGGTTCAGGCGGATACCGCCATGCGGGCCAGGAGAGGCCTTGATCAAGCTGGCCTGCATCAACATGTGACCGATCTGATGCAAAAAGGGCAGAGGGATCTGAAGTTTTTCAGCAAGAGATGCTGTGGACTGGGGCTTTCCCTCGGGCTCATTGGCCAGGGCGATCATTAACTGTAATCCATAATCGAGACGGCGGCTGATACGAAACATGTTTCACCTCTAAGAAAATTGGGATTGTTTGATTGATCTCCTGGCCGAGTTTGCAGTGGATTAACGGTCACTCAAATATGAGTTTATTTGTCCGAGTCCTGAACATCAATCAAATCTGATATATATAAAATACTCAATTTAGGTTTATAAAAATAGTGACATTTATCATGTCCTTGATGACCAAACATCTCATTATTGATTTATAAGATAGATAAAGGACGTTGACCTATTCAAAAGTAATAATTAATGACCATTTAACGAAATTGGCGCCGGCGAACCTTTTCGAGTAAAATCTATCCGTGCAATCAACCTGGCTAAAACACCTCTCGATCCGGTGGATTCGGGGGATCGTCTTTGTCTTCGCATTGATCGCCTGGCTCACTGCCGAATTCCTATCAGGGTGGCAGGTGATCCATGCCGCTTTTTGGATCAGCGCTCTGGCGATCAGCAGCCTGGCTGCCTGGCTGGCCGGAGAAATGATGATTTTAATTCGCGGCCAGCACCATCTTGAAGCTCGATTGACTGAACAGGAAAATCGCTCTGATGTAGCTCAAAAAAGGTTAGATAGTGTCATTTACCTTAACCGCCAGCTCGTTGAGGTTGAAGATGAAAAGTCCCTGCTGGATAAAGCATTGGATGTTGTGACCCGACTGACCGGGGCGCTGGCCAGCTCATTTGTGCCGCTGGATGAACTGGGCGAACCCCTGACGGCGATCGTGCACGGCAACCTGCCCGAGCCGATTTTGATTGCCTGGGCTGAACACCTGGCCAGCAACCTGGTGCGCCAGACCTGCGGGAAATGCCAGGACTTGTTTGCAGATGCTGGGCAGGTCTGCCCGCTGCTGCAAGGCCCTTTCGCCGATGCGTTCAGCGTGTATTGTTTGCCTTTGCAGAGCGGCGCGCGCACTTACGGCCTATTAAACGTATATTTTGGACCTCACCACCAATTAAATAACGATACCCGCATTTTTTTGGAAGGGCTGTTGAGCGAGATGGGCAATGCTCTTCAGGTGGTGCGCTTGCGCGGTCAAGAATTGGCTACCTTGCGCCAGATCCAATTGGCCAGGTCCACCCGCCTGGAGCTTTCCTCGACCTTAGGGGAATTATTGGACAATTTAATTAAATTATTCGAAATGGATGGAGCCTGGCTCCAAACCCGCGCGGGTGGAGAGCACTTTTCTGAAATTGAGACCATCCGGGGGATCAGTGATTGGACCGGTCAGGAAGAGGCGCTTTCTTTTTATGCTCAGGTACTGCGTGAAAAACGTGTTTTAATGACCGATCAGGTGGAAAACCAACTGGTTGGCGCCCCATTAATTTTGCCGGATGGCCAGGTGATCGGAGCGGTGCTGCTGTTTGCCAGCCATATCCACGAAATCGCTGCTCACCAACTGAACGTGCTGCAGACTATTGCCACACAGGCAGCCCTGGTCATCGAAAGCGAAAGGGCGCGCGAATCGCTGGAGTTTGCGATCGTGATGCAAGAGCGCAACCGCCTCGCGCGTGAAATCCATGACGGTCTGGCGCAGACCCTGGCTTATCTGAAACTGCAAACCGCACAAATGCAGCGTGCGATGAACCAGAATGACCTGGTTGGCCTGAAGGACCTGCTCAATCAAAATTATTCGGCTTTGGCAGATGCTTATCTGGATGCCCGCCAGGCCATCGATAATTTACGCCTGACCTCAAAGAAGGGTTTCAGCTACTGGTTGGAACAGTCCGCAAGTGATTTTGAGCATCTCAGCCAGATCCCGGTGAGACATTCTTTCAGCCCCATCCAGGCGGAGATTCCCAGCGAAGTGCAGGCCCAACTGATCCGGATCGTTCAAGAAGTATTCAATAATATCCGCAAGCATGCCAAAGCCCAACAGGCCTGGATCGTTTTAAAAGAACGGGATGGAGATTTGGTCCTGGAAGTAGGCGATGATGGGCAGGGATTCCAACCTGGGGATGTTCCGGGTGCGTCCCAGTACGGCTTACGGGGCATGCGCGAACGGGCAGAGTTAATTGGGGCAGATTTCCAGATTGCCAGCCGGCCGGGCAAAGGAACCGTGGTGTACGTACGCTTGCCATCAAAATCCTGGGAGATGCTTCAATGAAATCACCCCGCATTCAATTAGTCGTGGTGGACGATCACGCTTTGTTCAGGCGCGGCCTGGTTGGCCTTTTGAAAGACATGATGGAATTCGATGTTGTGGGTGAAGCCGAAGATGGGCTGCAGGCTCTGGACCTGATCCGGCAGGTGAAACCTAATGTAGTTTTGGTCGATGTGAATATGCCGCGGATGGATGGAATTCAAGTCGTCCAGGCCTTACGCAGGGAAAAAATTGAAGTGCGCATCCTGATGTTGACCATTTCACAAGATGACGACGATCTATTAGGAGCAATTCAAGCCGGCGCAGACGGGTATTTATTGAAAAATACCGAACCGGAAGAACTGCGGCGCAGCCTTTTACGGGTTGCCCAGGGGCAGGGGGTTTTATCGCCTGAGGTAACCGCGACCATTCTTAAGGCCGCCTCGCGCCGCGGGCTGCCAGAGAGCGAAGGGCTGTTAAGCGTCCGGGAGCTGGAAGTGATGGGCTGTCTGGTTGAAGGGCAAACGACCTTGCAGATTGCCTCTAACCTGTTTATCTCCGAAAATACAGTCAAGACTTATATCCGGCATATTTTGGAGAAATTGGAAGCAGCAAACCGGACCGAAGCAGTGAGTAAGGCCATTCAATTAGGGCTAATTTCCAAAAAAGAATAATTGCTGGTAGATCGTTTAGAAGAGCCGGAGGGGTGATATTCAAATCACCCCTCCGGTTATTTAATTTAACCCAAATTTGCCTGAAAGAAGGATGAGAAATAATGCCTGATTTGGTAAAGTATTTACGCATTAC
>CAVUNY010000009.1:0-137550 GCA_963743005.1 uncultured Chloroflexia bacterium
CGTATCAGGGCTGCCCGCACTTGGCAACCGTGCACGGCTCCAGCCAGTAGCTGGCGGTATTACCCTCGGCCGTCCAGCCGGTGAGGTCGCCTCCCACGAGGCGCACTTTCCACCACACGTACCCCCCCGCGCACTGAGGCCCATCCTGGATTTCCACCACCTGGCGCGGCTGGATCAACCCCAGAATCTCCGTGCCGGTGCCGGGGGCGCTGCGCACGCGGCTGGGGGTGGTGGATTGGTCGCTGGCATAGGCCCGGTCGCCCGTTTTCAGACGGGTAGCCGGCGCCCCGGCGCAGGTAAACGCGGTGGGGGTCACCGCGACAGTGGGTACACCCAGTGTGGGCAGCGGCGGGTGGGGTTCGCCGCAGGCCTGCATCTCGACCGCGTACACGCTGCGCCACAGGCTGTCGTCGTTCAGCCATACCGCGCTCAATTCATAAACGCCGTTTGCATTGGGGCTGAAAAAGAAGGCCGCGTTCTGGTTGGTGTGGGGCGGGTTGAGCGGTGTACAGCCCTGGTAGCAGTTCTGGTCGATCTGCCACAGCGGGTCCCAGCCGCTGGTCCATACCTGCAGGGTTTGCTCGTAGGTCCCGTACTGGGTGCAGGTCGGGCTGCTGGCGGCGAAGCGCGCGGTCAGGTCTGCCAGCAGTTTGGCGCGGTCGACCGGCTGCCCGCCTTCGATGTAGTCGATGTAATTCAAGTTTTGCGCCGCAACCTGGGCGAAGAAGCGGGTATCCTTTTGCTGCAGGGCGGCGCGCACCCCGGCGATGATCGCGTTGGGGTCCTTGCGGTCGAGCAGCTGGTAGGTAGGGGTCGCCAGCGCTGAAGTCGTGCCCATAACACTGGGGACGGCTGTGACCTCGGGCGTGGGCGTGCCGTTGGGATCCATGGGTATGACGGTGATCACCCCTGAGGGCGCGGCAGCGGTAGACGCGGCGGTGGCGGGGGTTGAGCTGCCGGGGATGGCGTTGACGGGCAGGTTGCAGCCGGAGGCTGCCAGGGCCAGCAGTACCAATATTTTAAACAATGGATGGTGGAGACGGATCATTTTTTACTCCATCATGCCCGTTTAGCGCGGATTATTTGGGCTTGGGGGCATACACGGCGATCGGGTAGCCCTGCTGGTCGAGTTTTCCTACCAGGGTGTAGCGGGCCAGGGTGGGTTCCTCGATGGCTTTGACCCACAGGTTATTTTCTTCGGCAAAGGCGCGCCCATCCTGGATGTTGGCGTTCATCGGTTCGCTGATGATCAGGCTGAATTTGCGGTTGCGCAGGTCATCCTCGTAGTTCCCCAGGTAGAAGGGATTGCCGGACATGGCCATTTCCATTAAAAACACTTTTTCATCGGCTGGTTCAAACCCGGGCACTTTGAGCTGGTGAAAGGTGACCAGCTGGCGCTCGGTGATCAGCAGCACCGGGCGCCCGTCGGTGGCGTACTGATCTACCATGCCCTGCAGCCACTGTAAGGCTTCAGTGTCGCTCATTTTTGGTGTGGGGGGTGGGTTAAGGTTCAGGCCGGATACCGCGGCGAAAACCGGGATCATCGCCACGACCAGCAGCGCCCAGGTAGGAACGCGCAGCAGTGCGCCGGGCCGGTCGGGGGTGAAGCGTTCGAAGAAAATATATCCGGCAATCACCACCAGAAAAACGATGAAGTTATCCAGGTTGTGCAGGTTGCTGCCGCCGCCGACCTTGAGGCTGACCACGATCCCGCCGGCGTAAAAGACCGCCAGCACGCCGGTCAGGCCTGCCCACCGCAGCCAGGCCCAGCGGCGCAGGCCGGCGCGCACGCCCCAGGCGATCGCCAGGAAGGCGGGCAGCAGCACCAGGCTGCCAAAGAGCACCCCCGGGCCGTAGGTGGAGTTGGGCTTGAGCCGGTACCAGAGCAGCGCGGAGTTCAACGCCGAGCCGAACACCTCGGGCGGGTCGCCGGAGAAGTGGATGTAAATGGCGTTGGCCGCGAAGGCCGCGCCCAACCCGGCTGCTGCCCAGGCTGCCGGGCGCAGCAGGTAGCGCCAAAACGGGGTGCTGCCCTGGGGTTCCTCTAATAAATACAGCACGACCGCCAGCGCCCCGGGCACGGGAAACCAGTTGATGCGGCTGATCCCGGCCCACAGCGAAGCCAGCAGGACCACCGCCATCGAGCGCCAGAAGTGCGCCCGGTTGAACCCCAACAAAACCAGCACCGCGCAAAAGATCAGGTGATAGTAGACCGGGCCCTGGTAGAAGGAAAGGAAGGCCCAGCCAGCAAATAAAACCAGCAGCAGCGTCCGCCGCGGCAGCCCCGCCTCCGGCCGCAGCCGGCGGGCCAGCGCCCAGGCCGCCAGGCCGTTGCAGGCCACCCACAGGAAGACCTGCCAGGCGCGGTGGAAGGCAATCGTCGCCCCCGGCACCAGGAAGGCCAGGCCCTGCATCAGGTAGCGGGTGGGGTGCAGTTCCGGAAGCGGCAAGCGCGTGCCGTATACCAGATTCGAGAACCACAGCGAGGCGTTGTAGTAGCGTGAACCTTCCGACCAGTCCAGGGTAAAGGGCGAGGTGCTGAATGCGTAACGGTAGGATAGCAGCAGGAAGACCATCCCGTAGGCCAGCAGCCCGCCGCTGAACACGGCCAGTGGACTCCAGGCCGGGCGCCAGGCGCGCCACAGGAAGAGCTGGGCCAGGCACAACAGCCAGAGCGCCCACAGGCGCGGGTACAGGCTGCCCAGGAGCAGGTTGTTCCAGGGTGTGATCCACAGCAAGACCGGCATCACCAGCCACAGCAAGCCGGAAAGGACCGGCAGCAAACCTCTCAGGCAGGCGGACTTAACGGCCAGCCCGTCGAGACTGGCCAGCAGCCGGGGCCACTGCCGGGTGAAGCTCAGCGCCAGCCCGGCCAGCGAAAGCAGCCCGCTGGCGGCGATCACAGCCAAAATCAGCACCAGCTTGGGGCTGTAGCTTCCCAGAAAGCTGCCGGTGCCGGCCCACTTTTGGAGCGCGGTCTGGATGGCCAGGGCGGAAACGGCAGCCCCGGCGGCCAGGATAAGCCAGGAAAGCATGCGTTGTTTGATCATCTCACCTTTATTATGATCCCTGTTCCTTCATGCACCAGAGGAAATTTACCACGGAGTTGTTTTGAAAGTATATTCACCATAGAGGATGAAAATCCTACCACAGAGCAACTGTGTTTATTGTCAAGGTTTTGCAGGAGCAAAAGATTGATCAAAAGGGCGCATATCTCGAATCATCGCATTGAGGATGGTCAGGAATTTACGCATGCAGGCTACCAAAGCTACTTTCTTAAGCTTGCCTTGTTGCACCAGTTTTTGGTAAAAAGGTTTGATCGCCGGATTGAAACGAGCCGCAACCACGGTTGCCATGTATAACACACCTCTCACATCTTCCCGCCCACCTTTGATGCGCCGTTTGCCGCGGTGGCGGCCACTATCGTCATTGAAGGGGGCTACCCCGACCAAAGCCGCAATCTTTTTGCGATCCATCTGGCCCAGTTCAGGAAGGCCGGAAAGTAGCTTAGCACACAAGACTGGACCGACCCCCTTGGCACTGCGCAGGATAGCTTCTTTTTCCTTGAATTGGGGTATCTGGTGGATCTGGTCATCGATTTGCCGATCCAAATCGGCGATTTCATTCTCCAACCAGGCGATATGTTCTTCGACTTTAGGCCGCATCGACAAGCGAGTGCTGATCAGGTGGTTCTGTTCATCCACACATATGTCGAGTAATTGCCTGCGGCGCAGCATCACCGCGTTCAGATTCTGTTCGGCTTCCCCTGGCAGCCGGGAAGCCGCCGGTTTGATGGCTTCTCCGAAGCGGGATAACAGGCGGGCGTCCAATTTATCGGTCTTGGCAAACAAACCGGTCGCTTTCGCAAATTCGCGCACTCGCCCTGGGTGGACCAGGGCAAACGACAAACCGGCGGCGAACAGCTCTGTGATGAGCGCTGTCTCCAAACCACCCGTCGACTCAACCACGATCAACGCCGGCTGGATGGCTTTCAAGCGCTCGATGGTACGCATGATGCCCGCCGGATCATTGTTCGCCTGCCAAAATTCGCCATCCTGGCCAACGGCCACATCGAGCCGGGTCTTTGAAACGTCGACCCCTACATACACTTTCGTTACATTATCGGTCATTTCGCACCTCGCGGACGATATAATAAGAGGGACCCGTTCTAGCTTGGATTCGGGCTCGTGGCCCTCGCAACTGTTCGGGTTCATTTGGCTTAGGGCACGGCGACCACGCTCTGTGTCGGTCTACGCTGACCAACTCACATGATCGGTCTGCCGTGCCCATTGCCATTCTATCGCCCTTTTCTCAATATACTAGTCACAGAGACTCAGAGAATTATTTTCAGATCAACCACCAGGGTACTGATAACTCATAAACCAATTTTTTTATTTACTTTTCACTCTGGGACTCTGAGTCTCTGTGGTAAATCTTTTTGTTTTCATACCATCATTGGCTAATAAACCAGGCACGAAAAAAGCCCCAGGCAAGCTGGCCATCGCCGGCAGCAGGCGCATCAGCGCGGCCATCGCCAGGGCTGAGGGCAGCGCCACCCCACCGTACTGCACGAAGAAAAAGGTCAAGGTCAGTTCCTGCACGCCCAGGCCGTTGATCGAGACCGGCAACAGGGTAGGAAAATAACTCAGCGCCCAGCACCCCGCCACCAGCCAGAAAGGGATCGATTCTCCCATGCGGTTGAAGAGGATCGATACCGAAAGAAAGACGCACAGCATGTGGCCCCAGGTGAACAGGTAGGCCAGCAGCAGGCTCTTTGGGCGCGCCAGCCACAGGCGCAGGGCGTGCAACAGCGAAGCCCATAGTTTGCCCAACAGTTTTCCGCCCCAGTCCGCTGCCTTGCGCAGCCAGACCGGCATGATCCCGGCCGCCAGCCAGGCCGATCCGCTGCCCGCCGCGGGTAAAGGCGTGCGCAGCACCTGGAACAGGCCCAGGGGCAGGGCAGTCGCCATCCCGGCCATCCCCACCAGGCGGTCGGCCACCAGCGAGGCCGCCACCACCGCGGCATCGAAACCCCATTTCACCCCGCCCGCGAAACGCACCAGGTCGCCTCCGACCGTGGTAGGCAGAAAATTGGCGGCGAACAGCCCGGCGAAGGTCAGCTGGATGCTCTGGCCCGGCCGGATGGGCACATCCGCCGAGCGCAGCAGGGTGTGCCAGCGCCCAACCGTCGAGAAGCGCGAGGCCAGGGTCAGGCCTAGGGCCAGTACAAATCCACCCCAGCCCACTTTTTGAAAGGCGGAGGATACCTCGGACCAGTTCTGGGCCAGCCAGAAAATTAACAGCCCGGCAGCTACCAGCGAACCGGCCAGGCGCAGGATCGTATTCTTGCGGTTTGGGGGAGCGGGTTGGGCGATCACCGCTTGACCCTCCGGGTCAGTCATCCGGCGGCTCCACGTTGATCGTCTTGCGCACGGTGTAAGTGGGTTTATCCTGCGATTCATGGTAGGTGCGCACCTGAAGCTCGGCGATCAGGCCCATCAGGATGGCCTGGAAGCTCATGATCAGGGTCACCGCCGCCACCATCAAAATCGGCGAGTTGCCGATCGGAGAGAGGAAGATCACCCGCCGGATGAAGAGGTAAATCCACAGCAGCATGGCCAGGAAGAACATGGCAAAGCCCACCCCGCCGAACAGGTAGATGGGCTTGCTGGCGTAGCTGGTGAGAAATTTGACCGTGAACAGATCCAGCACCACCTTGATCGTGCGCTCCAGGCCGTATTTGGCCTTGCCGAAGCGCCGGGCGTGGTGGTGGACCTCCACCTCAAGGATGCGCGCCCCGACCGAGTTGGCGTAGACCGGGATGAAGCGGTGCATCTCGCCGTACAGGCGGAAGCCGGTCAGTACCTCGCGCCGGTAGGCCTTGAGCGTGCAGCCGTAATCATGCAGATGCACGCCGGTGACGTACGAGATCAACCCGTTGGCCAGCTGCGAGGGCAGCCGCCGCGAAAGGGTATCCTGGCGTTCTTTGCGCCAGCCGCTGACCACGTCGTAGCCTTCATCGAGCTTCTCCAGCATCATGGGGATGTCCACCGGGTCGTTCTGCAGGTCCGCGTCCATCAAGATCACGATCGCGCCCGTGGAATGGTCAATCCCGGCGGCGATGGCGGCGGTCTGGCCAAAGTTGCGGCGCAGCGCCACCACCCGCACGTGGACCGCATCCAGGGCGGCCAGCTTTTCAAGCTCGGCCAGGCTGCCATCGCGGCTGCCATCGTCCACCAGGACCATTTCCCAGGAAAGGGTCAGGTCCTTGAGGGCGGCGGTCACCGCCGTGTACAGCAGCGGCACATTTTCTTCTTCGTTGTAAACGGGAATTACCAGGGAAAGATCCACACAAACTCCTAAAAAGCCGCTCGCACTGGCATGATCACGCAGGATCGTCCCGCCATAGGCGCGTATCGCGTGGCTGATACTCATGGTACACCCGCAGGGGTGCGCTGATCGCTGACGGGCTGAAATGCTATATATGGAGAGATGGACAAATTATATCATGGGCGCGTTGAGCGCTCCGCGCGAACCAAAAGGAGGCTGGGTTGTTTTTTACTTTTTAATATCTGAAGGCTGAACGACGTTATAATGGATTTCAGCATGATGTAGGGGTATAGCTGATAATTCGAAAGATTAAGCGCCATCAACATCTTTGCGAAGGACAATGAGAAGGTGGAGGAAATAACCATGGGCGATCCCAGTCCTGTATTCACAATTTTGATCATTTTGTTCTTGGTTGTGCCTGTTCTGCTCATCTTAATTAACCTGGACAGAACGCGAAAGCGAAACGATGAAATGCGCGACCTTCAAAAAGAAACCAACCGATTGTTGACTGAAATTGCCAGCTTTCTGAAAGACAGTTCAAAATAGGGAACCGAATCAACATTATAGTAAAGTAGGTTGGGTTGAGGGGGCAATTCAGCCAACCTGTTGGCTTTTTACATACCTGCCCCGAAACCCAACAATCGATCTGCCAAACCAGAGTCCGGCGCTGCGCAGATGACCATAAATTGGCTGTAATGCTGCTAAGGGAGGGTGATATGAAAAATGATTCCACCAGACTGTTAATTTTCTTAATAGCAATGACACTCGCCGCGTGCCAGACTCAACCGGTGTTGGTGACCCCAACCAGGGTTGTGGTCTCACCTGGCCCCACCACTATTCGGCCGTCCGAGACACTCATTCCCCAGACCAATACACCTGTCCCTGCTCCTACATCGAAACCGCCAACCCAGACGCCCCTCCCACCGTCAATCGATTTTGCGACCGGCGCGGGTGAGGCATTTACCCAGGCTGTACTGAAAACTTACCAACCGGCGGCGTATTCCGGCAAGCTGGATGCCCTGCCCGTTCGCCTCGATCAAATCGGCAACCCCGCCGTAATCCAGGGGCTGACCGCGCAGCAAAAGAATTTTCTAAGCCAGAATGGGTTTGTGGTAATCAACGCCGGCGACCAGCAGTTTAAAGATTTGCGTCAGATGGTTTCCAGCCAAAATGGGGAGCCGTATTACCTGACCACGGATGCGGCTTATCATGCCCTGCATACCACCTTCAACGATCTTTTGGCCGCGCTGGAAAGTGAATATATGCGGCCTGAGCTGAGTCGCCTGTTACAGGCGGAATATGATAAGGTTGGCGAATACTTGGCCATTTTTGGCGGTCAGCCCCTGGAAAAAGATGTAGAACTCTCGCATAACTATCTGGCCGTCGCCATTAAGCTGTTGTACCCGGATGTGAATATCGATGCGCAAATGGAGGCGAAGATTGCGCCTCAAATCGCACAAATACTGCAGTACGGCGGAAAGCAACCATCACTGCTCATCCCAGGTCTTGAGGATGACTACGGCGCTTACCGTCCGGTCGGCCATTACGCGGGCGTGCCTGAATTGGAAAATTACTTCCGCTGCATGACCTGGTTGGGGCGGGTGGCGTTTAAATTCAAAGATCCCGACGTACCCGGTCTGATCCCCAGCCGGGCGCCGCTGGTCATGACCCTGGCGCTGCGCGCGGCGCAGGTGGACGGTGAACCCGCCTACCAGGTCTGGGCGGGCCTGAATGAGATCACGGACTTTATGATCGGCCCTTCGGATGATCCGGGTCCGGTAGAAATTAACCGGCTGATGGAAGAGGTTTACGGTCGGGGAATGGTCCCTTCCGATCTACAGGATGAGGCCAAATGGCAGACCTTCCTGGGCAAGGTCGATCAACTGCCTGCGCCTAAGATCAATTCGACCTTTGCCAGTTTCAGCGCGACCCAGGCAGCCTCGCGCGATTGGCGCTTTATGGGCCAACGCTTTACCCTGGACGGCTTTATCTTCCAGAGCCTGGTCTATGATAAAGTTGGCACCGATCAAAACCCACGCGGTCTGCCATCCGGGCTGGATGTTGCTGCTGCTTTTGGCTCGTCCCCGGCATTGGCCGCCCTGGAGGCGGCGGGAGAGACCCAATACGCGCATTATCCTCAGCAGATGAGCGCGGTTCAGAAAATTGTCAACGACCAACCGCAAGATCAATGGCTCAACCGCTTCTATTCGGCCTGGTTATATGCTTTCCTGCCCCAGGTTTCACCCAAAGACAGCAGTTTTCCGCCCTTTATGCGCACAACCGCCTATGGCTATAAAGAAATGAATTCCTTGTTGGGGAGTTGGGCCGAGCTCAAGCACGATACCGTGCTTTACGCGAAAATGCCGGAGGCTGCCGGGGGCGGCGGCCCGCCCACTTCCGGCCCGGCCCCGGCGTATGTTGAGCCCAACCCAAATGTCTTCTACCGTCTGGCTTATGCGGCCAATGCGCTTTACCAGGGCCTTTTACCCACCATGACCAGCGGGGGATTAAAAGATAATCCTTCCGACCTCGCCATTTCATACTACCGTTTAAATGGATTGGCTGAGTCTTTTCTGGAGTTTGGCGACATCGCAGCGCGTGAACTGCAGGGCCAGAGCCTGACCGCGGATGATTTTGCCGTGATTTAAGCCTGCCTTGAAATCAAAGATTGCATGGATAGAGGACCTTACAGTCTCAATCCTCCGAGCATGGATCCCATTCCGGTCGTGGCCGCCGTAGCCGGTTGGAAGGAGAATGTCCTGGAAGCCGGGGTTGGAAACTTGAACCGGATTTATGTTGCCGTACCCCTGGGTGGAAAATTGGAAATTGCCCAGGGAGGCGTTTTCACGTATTATGAATTTACTCAGCCGCGCACCGATCGCCTGACGGATCAGGCCTGGGTCGAAAAGTTGGATAAAAATCCACCACCGGCGCCGGCCTGGATGGGCCAATTCGTTCTGCCTGGGGGAAAAGCTAACAATGCCCTGGTTTTCCGCATCGGGGATGTTTATATTCTGACCGAGAAAGGCTACAATCCGCCCCTGAACCTGCGCGCCGGGCCTTCGACCAGTGAGAAAGTGTTGGGTCAACTGGATCAGGAAATGTACCTGACTATCATAGACGGCCCGGTTAAGAATGTCGAAGGCACCTGGTGGAAAGTCAACCTCTTCTACCGCCCAGATGGGGGCGCTACCGAAGGCTGGGTTTTGGAAAATCCGGAGTGGTTTGAGCGGTCGGTAATGAAATAGGGAGCCGGATGAGATCGGGTAGATTATTCTCAAAACTGGCGCTGTTCGCCATCAACCCTTCCCCATATTTATCGCTGATCATCTTGCTCCTGGCAGCTGCCTGTACCCCGGGCTTCGCCAAATCCTCTACCGCCATTCCGTTGCCGGTTTCTCCCCTGCCAACACAGGCTGTTGCTGGACTTCAACCGATCCCATCAGCGACTCGGGCGACAGCACCTGCATCGACCCTTCCCGCAGCGTCTGGGAAAATCGTCTCTGGCACTGTCGAAACCATGGTCTACGTACGGAATGGTCCCGGTACCACCTACGACCGGATTGGATCGCTGCCATCCGGATTGGAAGTGCAGATCACTGGAAAAAGCCCCCACGAAGATTGGTGGCGGGTGAGCGCCGATGGCATGGAAGGGTGGGTATTTTCCAGTTTTATAGCACTGGAAGGTAATGCCCAGGCCGTGCCCTGTGTTTCGGGTTCAGCCGGCGATTGTGGTACCTCAGAATCACCCATTGGAAACGATCAGGCCATCGCCAGTATTCGCGTGATGCTTGATAATAGCAACATATCTCTGTCATTCCTGGAAGAGAACGAGAACCCGAATGCCGACCTGCGAAAATCCCTGATTTATACGGATGAGCAGGGCGGTGAATATTGGTTCGATCAGCAGACTCTGCAAGTTGTGCAGTGGACCGCGGGACAAACCGGCAGTTCAGGCGAAGTGAAAACGACCGCTGCCCTGCGTTCTATCGTGATTACGTTTGCAGACCGCCAGTCGCCCAGATTTCGACAGAATTCAGGCAGCCTCACCTTCACTGAAACCTCAAAAGATGGAACAACCTATGCTTTTACTTGGGAAGACCGGACGTTTCCCGGGCATGTTCTGTTTCCTTTCTTGCAAGTTGTCATTCGAGCCGATGGAGATATTATCAACTACCATAACACTTTGGATGTTTTAGAAAAATAATCCACGGTCCAAAATAAAATGCCGTACGAAAATTACCCCTACACCAGAAACAGATCCGTAGAGATCAAAACTCGCCTCTGATTAAAACGAAAGGAATAATCCTATGGTGCCTACCCTAAACTTCACGAATATTCTCTATCACCTTGTCATCTCCTTGCTTCCCTGGATCATCGCAATGATCGCCGGAATTGGGCTTGGTTATCTCATCGCTTTCCTCATAAAGCGATTTCCAGGTAACCATCCAGGAAGTCAACCTCTTCTCATTTTATTTCCCTGGAGGGCTATCCTGACGTGGGTCGCGCTGGTTGTGATTTCCTCACCGATTATCTTAATCCAATTTGGTCTCAACTTAAGTTACCAGATTGCAACGAACAGTATTGTGCTTTCTATGATGGTCATTCCCTGGGCTGCCCATTATTTTTTACATGCACAGATTCCATCGACCAGATCAGAGAGTGTATTGTCCATTGCTCGAACTGTGGCGGTGTTGTCTATCGTAACCACGTCAATCCTCGATTTTGGCATAGGCTTTTATTTACGCTATGTTTCTTCTTTGGGAGATGTGCAACAAATGAATATTGTTTTTGGGGTAGAAGGTGCAATGTTGTTAGGAATCGATATTCTATTGGGGTTTTTCCAACTGCTTGTCACCAGGCGGTCCTATCTTGCCTCGCGAGGGTGATTGAGCAGGAAGTTGGGGAAAAACTAAATGACGAATAGAATTTGGTGGCTGGTTGGGTTGAGGGGCTACTGCCCCAGCTTGTTGGTAGAACCATGCCTACTTCAAAACCCAACAATCGATCCGAATGGATAATAAATTTCAGTACGTCCCTGCGGGGTGGATTGGGTACAGTCGATTGGATTCAAGATGGATTGTAAAATGGGTGGTTGGATGAGATAAATCTTCAGTGTCTTGGGTATGCTGGCCCTTTTGGCGGGTGCGATCTATTTCGACATAGAAATAAGAAATGCTAATTTACAATAAATGTATATTATTGTAAAATACTACTTTACAATAATGTTATATTTCTGTAAAATAGAAACATGCAAACCATTGAACGCTCCCTCTTCCCCTCGCTTAAAAAGGCCCTGGCTGACCAGCGCATCATCGTGATTACCGGGATGCGGAGAGTCGGTAAAACGACCAGCCTGCGATGGCTGTTAGATCAGGTCTCTTCGAAAAATAAAATATTTCTGGACCTCGAACGCCTCGATCAACGGGCCGTGTTCCAGGAAAGCAACTATGAGCTGGTCTTGAATTATCTGCGTAATTTGGGATTAAATACTGAACAGCCCATGACCGTTGCCCTGGACGAGATCCAATATGCACCAAACCTGCCGAGTGTGGTCAAATATCTTTATGATCATCATGGGATCAAATTTCTACTGACGGGTTCGAGTTCTTATTACTTGAAAAATTTCTTCAGCGAATCCATGTCCGGTCGCAAGATTGTCTATGAAATGTTCCCACTGGGATTCGGTGAATTCCTCGACTTTCAAGGGTTTCCTTACCGCCGGCGAACCTCGCTGGAAGAAATGCGCTTTGATTTTTATGAGTTTGAACGATTAAAGGGCCAATATGATGAATTTATTGCGTATGGGGGATTGCCGAGCGTTGTATTGGAAACGAACCCGGAGATCAAACGCGAAATTCTCAATGATATCTTTTCTTCGTATATCAATATTGATGTAAAGACAATGGCCGATTTTCGTAAAATTGGGGAATTGCAGTTGCTATTAAAAGCGCTGGCCCTGCGCATCGGCAATAAATTGGATACCACCAAACTTTCTCAAATCGTTGGCATTACCAGGCCTACCTTGAAGGAGTATCTGGAGTTTCTGGAAAAAACCTATGTCATCTACCAGCTTCCAGCCTATGCGGGTCTGGACAAATCTGCTGCATTGGGTAAAAAGTTGTACTTTCGTGACAATGGTATTGCCAGTATCCTGGCAAATCCGGGAGAAGGGGCGCTTTTTGAAAATGCGGTTTTCAACCAACTCAGGGAATATGGAGAATTGGCTTATCTGTCCAAAGGGAATGAGTATGAAGTTGATTTTGTTCTGACCTCTCCCAATGAACCACCCACTGGCCTGGAAGTAAAATACCATCCTGTGGATGCGGATGATCGCAAACTTAAGCGAGTTGCTCAAAAAAATGGACTGTCGCAATCCTGGTTAGTGGGGCGCTATGCAGCGCCCGGTTTTGCAGATTTCCTGTGGGGCGGATCCATATTTTGATCAGGACTCTTGTTTTCTGTGGATTGGCCGATGCGCTTCTGTGATATCCAAAGCTAGGTTTACCATGTATGATGCCGCACCAAATACGTGATTCGGCCATGGATTTATAACGCCATTGTTTCCCCTCTGGCGCTCACCCGCCATGCCGCGACGTTTATCCTGGTGATTGGTCTGGTCAGGTTGCTGCCTGAAAAAACCTTAAGGCTTCGATCTACTTGATTGAAAAAAAGCAGGGGCAGAAAGCAAAAAATACTTGCAAATGGACTAAGAAATCGTTATACTATTGGTATGATGAGGAGTAATACGATGCCCAAAGTTAAAACGGCGATCTCGATAGATGGCGATTTGTTTGAAGAGACGGACACCCTCGCGCAGGAATTGGATATCCCGCGCAGCCAGGTGATCGCATTGGCGCTTGAAGCTTACATCCGACACTACCGCAATAAACAACTTCTGGCCCAGATCAACGCGGCTTATGGGGATGGGATGGATGCCGAGGATACGGGTGTGCTGGAAATAATTCGTTCTCACCAAAAGAAACTAGGGGAGCATGAAGAATGGAAATAAAACAGGGGGATATTTTTTGGATTGAACAAGAAGAACCAAAAGGGTCTGAACCGGGTTATCGCCGCCCGTTCGTGATTGTGCAAAACAACCTGTTTAACCAGAGCCGGATAAATACTGTTGTGGTTTGCGCGCTAACCACAAATCTGCAACGCGGAAAAGTGCCAGGAAATGTACTGCTTGACCCCGGTGAAGGTGGACTTACAAAGGCAAGTGTTGTCAATGTTTCTCAGATTTTTACTGTAGATAAACAATTCCTAGGTGAATATTGTGGGGCTCTTCCTTCAGGTAAAATCGGACAGATTCTTAACGGAATCTATCTTCTTTTACAACCAGCCGAAGTAGATTAAGTGAATTTTGAAGCCGGTCGAAAATTGATCCTGATCGACCCCCGGTTCATGTCTTTTTGATCCTGCTCTTAGCCTCCCTCTCTAGTAATGACTGTCCCAAATAATAGACAATAGTTATATAATTGAGGATAATAGTCGTTTTTAGAACTGGAGGAAAAATATGGTCAAACGTGCATCCATCCTATGGGCGATCGGACTGATCCTGGTGGTCATCAACCTGGGAATCGCGGCGGTATTTTTGTTGCGCATCCTCCCCGTCCGTGCGGCTCCAGCAAGTCCGTTGGTAGGGGCCACCTTCACTTGCAGTCCCGACCGGGTGGTTTCGGCCAACGTGCAAGTCGTGGCGCACTGCGCTTCAGGTCTTTATATTGATCCCAGCACCACGATTTTCTGGTATGCCTACCCCACCAGCAATTCCGCGAACGCTTCGCGCATGCTCAGTGTCTTCGAAACCGCCAAGGCCACCGGCTCGACGGTCACGTTTTACTTTGACACTGCCGATACTTCTGGGGCCAGTTACGGCTGCGACCCAACCAACTGCCGTGCCATTTGGGCGGCCACGACGCCATGAACGCCGGCAAAGAGGTCCCATACATCCCCGGCTGGGTCAAAGCGGCTGCTGTGCTGATCCTGCTGGCGAGCCTGCTGCTGGGCGGCATCCTGGCAGCGCCATCCCCCGTCTCGGTCCAGGCGCTCAATTTTCCCCAGACAGACGCCCCTCAGGTCTCAACCTCGAGCGGCGTGAACGGGACGCTGGCCTCGTTCACCGCCCTCATCCCGGAGATCTTTACGGTCCGACTGCCGATTGTGGAGCGCTGAAGGCGCGGCATATTCTGCCGGGTAGGCTGGCGCTCCTGGAATCCTGTGAATTCCGATCTGCGCAGCAATCAGCCTACTTTGGTCCAGCGTTCTTCTTGGGCGCTTTTTTCGATCGCTTCGCACACCAGCAGTTCGTAATGGCCGTCCGCGAAGGTCGGGAAATCCGGCTGGGCCGTAAAATCTCCCTGGCGGATGTAGCTGTATACCTTATTCATCATTTGTTTGAAGGTGTCCGGGTAGCCTTCGTTATGCCCGCCGGGATACGATGTCACCGAGCGCGCTTCCGGCGAGAGCAGTGAGGGGTCCTTCAGCAGCAGCTCGTTGGGCCGTTCGCGGTGCCCGATCCATAATTCCCCGTTCTGCTCCGAATCAAAGGCCACCGCGGCTTTTGAGCCATCGATCTCGAAATACAGACGGTTCTTGCGCCCGGCGCTCACCTGCGAAACGGTGAGCACGCCCCGTGCGCCGTTTTCGTAGCGGATCAATATGGAGGCATAATCCTCGGTGTAGATCGGCTGGTCGATGTAATCTTCCGGGGTGAGCATCTTGCCGCTGTAGGTCTCGACCGGTTTGGCCGGTTTTTTGCGGATGGGATGGAAGGTCTTGAGATCGGCCAGCACGGCGTCGATCTTTAGCCCGGAGATAAACGTGGTCATATCCAACCAGTGCGAGCCGATGTCGGCTACCGCGCGCAGCGTGCCGCCCAATCCCGGCTCCAGGCGCCAGTTCCAATCCGTCGCCAGGTACAGCCAGTCCTGCAAATAAGATCCCTGCAGAATGAACAACTGCCCCAATTCACCCGATTGCACCATCGAACGCACGTGCTGGACGATGGGATAAAAGCGCAGGTTGAAATTGATCGCGTTGACAAGTTGCTTTTCCGCGGCCAGTTTCACCAATTCGGCCAATTCGTGCGAATTCATCGCCAGAGGTTTTTCACTGATAACGTGCTTTCCGGCCAGCAGGGCCGCTCGGGCCTGCGGAAAATGCAGGTAGTTGGGCGTTGCCAGATGCACCACCTGGATTTGCGGGTCGGCGATTAAGGCTTCGAACGAGTTCGTACCCTTTTTCGACCCCCAGTTCGGCCGCTTTGGCTTTGGCCATGCCAGGGGTGGCCTCTGCCAGCCCCAGCACGTTAATGTTATTCCGGCGCAGCGCTTCCAGGTGAGCCGGCCCGATAAAACCGGTGCCGACAATGCCGACGTTTATATCTGCCATTGTATGTTCCTCGATTGTCAGGATGTGCTTAATAGTTTATGCCTTTTCTGCGTAAAATCAACCTGTGCGGTGCCTGAGGGTGTTTGGAATGCGCTTGCCCATTCCAAACACACCAGAAATTTTCATTTCGATGTACAATAGTTCTATATCGGATCGTGAAAAGTTTAACCTAAACAGGAGGATTTTATCTATGTGGCACACGATCATTATTGCCGGGAACGTCGGGCGAGACCCGGAAATGCGTTACACCCCGAGCGGACAGGCGGTTACCAGCTTTTCGGTAGCCACGGATGCCAGTTATACCGGCTCAGATGGCGAACGGGTAAAAAAGACCGTCTGGTTCCGAATTTCAGCCTGGGGCAAACTGGCCGAGACCTGCTCGCAGTACCTGAAAAAAGGCAGCAAGGTGCTGATTGAAGGGCGGATGACCGCGGATGGCAACGGCAACCCGCGTACTTACCAGCGCAACGACGGCACGACCAGCGCCTCGTTTGAAGTCAATGCCAATACCGTGCGCTTCCTTTCCAGCAAGAGTGAAGGCACTCCCAGCGGCGAGGATATCGGCGGTGGGGCTGACAGCAGCGAAGAGATTCCGTTCTAACATCATCCGATGAGTGAAACCGTCCCTAAAGGTCCGACGCTCGCCATACCGCCGGGCCTCAAACCCATTTATGTCAACCTGGTGCGCGTCGGCCACACGCCGATGGAACTGACGTTTGATTTCGCCTGCTTACAGCAAGGGGTCGACCCTTCCGAGATTCTGTCGCGCCTGGTGATGTCGCCGGTGGGCGCCAAGATGTTTCTGCGCGCCCTGACAGAAAACCTGGCGCGCTACGAAGCTAACTTTGGCGAGGTGCATCTGCCGGGCGATACGACCCTGGCGAACAGCCTGTTCAGCGGGGTCAAGCCGCCAGAAGCTTAATTTTTTGTTGGTCATATCCCCACCAGAGGTGGAAATATGACCCACATGCAAAAAGGTGAATTCATGGATAAACTTCCCCTCCTGGCTGATCAGATTCACCAGGCGTTTGAAATCCGCACCCGGGCGCGCGACCAGGCCCTTTCTCAGGCGCGCACCCTGACCCGGCACTGCGCCCACGCCATCCGCGCCATTCACCGCGACGAAGAAGACCTGGCGGACGAACAGTTGTCTGCCGCGCGGGCCATCGTGGTCAGCCTGAAACAGGACCTGAGTGAATTTCCCGATTTGTTTTACGCGGGCTATACCCAGGATGCGATCAAAGAATTTGCCGAGGCCTCGATTACCTGTGCCTTGATCCTCAATGAAGACCTGCCCACGCCCGAAGAACTGGGGATCGAGTACGCTACCTATCTCAACGGCCTGGCGGAGACGGTTGGCGAGCTGCGCCGGCGCTGCCTGGATATCCTGCGTCACGGTTACTCCGAAGAAGCCGAACGCCTGCTGGCCTACATGGATGATATTTATGCCGTGCTGGTCACCATGGACTACCCGGATGCGATCACCAGCAACCTGCGCCGGCATACCGACCTGGTGCGCGGGATCGTGGAGCGCACGCGTGGAGATATGACCCTGGCGCTGCGCGAAAACCGCATGGTGAAGGCTATCTCGGATGCCCTGGCGCGTTTGCCGGATAACGGCACGCCGGAGGCCTGAGATGCGCACCATTCGCGCCTCTGAAATCGGTACCTACCTGTACTGCCACCGCGCATGGTGGTTCAGCGACCAGGGTTTCGAGTCGCAGAACCAGATGGAATTGGCCAGCGGCAGTGAGTTTCATGAACAGCACGGCCGTGAAGTGTTCGTGGCCGGGCTGCTGCGCCTGCTGGGTTATGCCCTGCTGTTGGCGGCCCTGGTGGCGTTGGCGGTGGGTGTGACCCAGCTGTTGATTCAATGAGGAGCTGCCCTCACCCCCGGCCCCTCTCCCTTCCAGAGAGAGGGGGGTATGATTTTTTGTGGTTTTTGGCGACAATTGTCGCCAAAAACCACTTAACAATTACCCTGGAGTTTGGCTTTTTAAGGATTGCACCCTAATGAACCCTAAAACACGAGGGTATAAGGGTAATTTTGGCCCACTTGTGGGCCAAAATTACCCTTTTTTTAGTTTCCCCGCCCCGATTTCCCGCTTCGGGTGCCCGAAGGGGCATGTGGGGCGGGGGCAGGGGGTGGGGTCTTTTTTTAAACCTTTTTTTAGAAAGGCCAAACTCCAGTTGGAGGGAGAGATATGATCCCGCTCGCCTTGGGCCTGGTGGTGCTGGCCGTCCTGTTCCTGCTGCTGGCCGGCCGGCGCCAGAAAGCCGCCGGGCTTCCGGCGGGCCGGGTTATTTATACCGATATGCGCGGTTGGACGGCCCCCGAAAAGCCGCTGTTCGACCCGCTGCATGCCATCGCCGGCAAACCCGATTACCTGGTCGAACAGAATGGGCGGGTCATCCCGGTGGAGGTAAAAAGTGGCTGGGCCGCCGACCAACCTCACGAAAGCCACGTCTTTCAACTGATCGCCTACTGCCGTCTGGTGGAATACACCACCGGCAAGCGCCCGCCTTATGGTATCCTGCGCTACCGCAACCGCGTCTTCGCCGTGGATTACACACCTGAGATGGAAGAGCGCCTGATCGATTTGCTGACCGAAATTCGCCAGGAGGCCCGGCGCGGCCCGGCTTCGCGCTCGCACGAAGAAGCGGCGCGCTGCGCGCGCTGCGGCTTCCGCAGCGTGTGCGACCAGAAATTATCCTGAAGCGATTTTTAAAAAATAGGGGAATTGGCCGCGAAGCGGCCAATTCCCCTATTAATATGCGGTAAAATCTGTTTGCGCCCGGCTGCGGGTCGGGCGCTGATAACCTCTTTTCTGTGCGGCTTAACGATAGGTATTGCAATGACCAAAGAATTTTCAGCTTATGCCCTGCAGCTTCATGTGACGGATAATGTTGCGATTGCCAGGCAGGTGATCGCGGCTGGTACGGTTTTGGAATATAACGGCGCGCGCTTAACCCTCGGCGAGGAAGTGCCCGCCGGGCATAAATTTGCCCTGAGCGATGTGCTGGCAGGGGGCGAGGTGCGGCGCTATGGCCATCCCATCGGCCGCGCCAGCCGCGATATTCCCGCCGGGGCCTGGGTCCACAACCACAACCTGGAGGTGGGCGAGGTCAGCAAAGATTACCACTACACTATAGTCCCCTGGACGCCGCGCCCTCCGCTTCAAGGACGGACCTTTATGGGGTACCCGCGCCCGGACGGCCGGGCCGGTACGCGCAATTACCTGGCGGTGATCTCCACGGTTAACTGCTCGGCCTTTGTGGCCAGTCGTGTCGCCGCCTATTTCACCCCGGAACGCCTGGCAGCGTATCCTAACGTGGATGGGGTGCTCGCTTTAACCCACCATACCGGCTGTTCGATCCCCCTGGAAGGCCAGGCGTACGAATACCTGCAGCGCTCGCTGCGCAACGTGGCCCGCAATCCCAACATCGCCGCCTTCGTGGTGATCGGGTTGGGCTGCGAGGTCAACCAGATCGAACCCTGTTTTGAGGTGACCGCCGAACGCATGTCGGGGTTGAACCCGGCCGGGGCCAACGATGCCTACCTGATCATCCAGGAACTGGGCGGGGTGGAAGGCGCGATGCGGGCCGGGATTGAGGCCATCCAGCGCCTGCTGCCCCAGGCCAACCGCGTGCAGCGTGTGGAGGTCCCGGCCGAAAAGCTGGTGGTGGGGCTGGAATGCGGCGGGAGCGATGCCTGGTCGGGCGTGACCGCCAACCCGGTGGTCGGTTTGGCCGCGGACCAGGTGGTGGAACAGGGCGGCGCGGCGGTTTTATCGGAGACGGTCGAAGTCTTTGGGGCTGAGTACCTGCTCATGGACCGGGTGACCTCGCCCGCAGTGGGCGATAAGCTGATCGCCTGCTTTGAGGGTTGGAACGAACAGGCGGCGCGCTTTGGTTTCAGCGTGGATAATAACCCTTCCCCCGGCAATAAGGCCGGCGGGCTGACCACAATCTTCGAGAAATCGCTGGGGGCGGTGGCCAAGGGCGGCAGCAGCCCATTGAACGGGGTTTATTTTTACGGCGAGCAGGTGGACCGTTCGGGGCTGGTCTTCATGGATACCCCGGGCAACGATCCGGCTTCGGTCACCGGCATGATCGCCGGCGGGGCCAACCTGATCCTGTTCACCACGGGGCGCGGCTCGATGTTTGCCGGCAGCGCCGTGCCGACCTTAAAAATCGCCAGCAACTCGGCGATGTATGAAAAATTGAAGGGCGATATGGATTTTAACGCCGGGGCGGTGCTGGATGGCATGCTGATGAAAGATGCGGCCTGCGAGCTGTTCGAGCTGATCCTGGCGACCGCTTCGGGCCAGCCCAGCCGGGCCGAACGGTTTGGCCCGCACGAGCAGGAGTTCGTCCCCTGGACCCCCGGCGGATTGCTGTAATTAACATATAAAGTGCCTGGAACGCGTTTCGTTCCAGGCACTTTATTAAATTCACGCTGAAAACAAAACCTGCTGCTGCAAGAAGCGCTCGGTTTGCTCCAGGTAATCGATGATCGTCTCCGACTTGCGCCAGCCGTGGCCCTCGCCGTCGTACAGGCGGTAAATGTGCGGGATGCCCTTCTGGCGCAGCACCTTGACGATTTCCTCGGCCTGGTCGGGGGGCACCACCTTATCTTCCTTGCCCTGGAATACGGCCATCGGGTCGCGCAGGCCGCTCATGTGATAGATGGGCGACCAGGCGTGGTAGCGGGCCGCGCTTTGCGGCAGCGGGCCGACCATCGAGTCGAGGTAGCGTTCCTCTAATTTGTGCGTGTCGGTTGCCAGGCTGAACAGGTTGGAAACGCCAAATAGGCACACCCCGGCTTTAAACACCCCCGGATGATGGACCAAAACATTTAACACCGTATACCCGCCCGCACTGCCGCCCTTGATCACTATGCGTTTGGCATCGGCTAACTGCTGGTCGGCCAGGGCATGGGCGCAGTCGACCGCGTCTTCCACATCTGCCTCACCCCAGCGCTCGCGCAGCAGGTTGCGGTAAGTGCGCCCGTAACCGGTCGAGCCGCGGTATGCCAGCTCGACATAGGCATATCCTCGGGTGGTGTAGTAGGCTGCTCCAGGGTTGAACCCGATGGTGATGCCGCCGGTTGGCCCGCCGTGGACGTCGACGATGGCCGGCGGCAGCCCCTCGCTGGAAAAATCGGGGTGAGTTGGCGGGTAATACAAAGCATGCACCGCAGTACCGTCCGGGGCAGGCCAGGAAATGTCGCGCGGCGCAATTAAATAATCGGGAGAAAGGGTCTCGCTGCCGCTGCGCGCGGTGATGGATAATCCATGCCTGTTCCAGCGGACCACGCGGGTGGGCTGGGCTGGGCCGGAGGCGATAAAAGCCACTTCCTCGGTAGTGGGTGAAACGGAAAGGCCGCTCAGCCAGGTATACGGAGCAGTGTCGATCTGCTCGGACCGGCGGGTTTCCAGGTCTACTGTCCACAGGCTGGCCGCGCCGCTCGCGTTGCGCAGGTAATATATCTGGCGGCTGGAGTGGTTCCAACCGTGATGGCGCAAACCCTGAACCCAGGCCGGGGTGCTGAGGTGGAAACCGTCGCCCTGCACCAGGGTAAATTTCTCGTCGTTGGCCAGGTCAACCACCACCAGGTCTTCCCATTCGCCATCTTCAGCGATAAAGCTCAAATAGCGCCCGTCCGGAGAAAACTGCGGCTGCTGAACGGCGCAGTCCGGGGCGAGATCGATTGCCCGCTCTTCGGTGATGTGCAGGGGTGAGCCTCCCAGGGAAGCCAGTTTGAGGCGTGTGCCGTCCCAGGGCATGTGGGGATGGTCCCACTCGACCCAGGCCAGCATCAAACCGGAAGGGTGCCACACCGGCTGCATGTAGAAATCGGCCCCTGTGGCCAGCTTAACCGGCCATTCGCTGCCCTGGCTGTCCACCAGGGCGATCAGGTCGGTTTTGCCGTCCGACCAGACATACGCGACCCATTCCCCATCGGGCGAGAGCACCGGGCTGGCAGCCGAGCCGTGAGGCGGGGTCAGCGCGCGCGGGTGGTCGAAGCCCAGTGCGCGGCTGAACAGACGTCCGCTGCTGTCGACAAAGATGACCGCGCCTCCGTCCACGCTGAAATCGCCGCCGCCGTAGCCCACCATGGCGCGCACCGATTGTTCGTCGGTCAGATCGAGGGGCGCCCCGTCCTCGGGCAGCGCCACCAATACACCCCGGTCGGAACGACCTTCCAGCCAGACCAGGGTACGCCCGTCACTGTCAAACTGCGGATTATCCAGCCGGGTGCGCTGACCCAACATGAGCGGGGAAACCGGACTGGGCCAAAGGCCAAAAGGTCGATTTTGTTTTGCGGGCATGAGCATCCTCTTTTTTATTGCGTATCCATTCGAAAATGGGCTAACTCTGAATTTTCGTTTGAGTTCTATGGATAAGATCACCCAAACGGGTGATATATATTAAGTACCACTTAATGTAAAATGTTGATCAGGTTAATAAACTTTATTGGTAATTTGCACAGCGCAGGGGGAAATAGTGGTTTAGTTGTTATACGTTTTTCTGGGGGCAAGTGAGCGGTGTCGCAAGGTTTCCTTACGACACCGCTCTATTATTTAACTCAGGTGAGGGTCCAGCCTGGCGCGGATCTTTTGGTAAGACTGGTAACCGCTGAAGCGTTCTGCCGGCTGCCCGTTGATGAAGAGGATCACGGTTGGTACGCCCATGATCTGGAATTTCATCGTCAGGTTGACGTTCTCGTCCACATCGACTTTCGCCACGCGCACTTTTCCGGCCCATTCCTCCCCTAGTTTGAGCAGCACAGGTTCGAGCTGCTTGCATGGCTGGCACCACACCGCGCCGAATTCCAGCACGACCGGCTGCGCTGAGTTTTGCACTTCCTGCTCGAAATTATTTTCGTCTACATGAAAGAATGAGTCCATCGTGACCTTCACTTTTTTGTAAAATTTGAGGTTTTGGCGAATCACGGCCAAAACCTCAATCTTCACTTCAGGTTAAAGCCGGTTACTTCTTTTTAGCTGCCTTCTTTTCCTTACTGGCTTCTTTTTTCTCGGCTTTCTTATCTACTTTCTTGCTTTCTTTCTTGCTTTCTTTCTCGTCTTCTTTCTTGTCTACGGTCAATTCTACTTTTTTATCTTCTTTTTTGTTTTCTTTCTTGCTTTCTTTCTCGTCTTCTTTCTTATCCGCTTTCTTGTCTTCCTTCTTATCTTCTTTTTTACTTTCTTTCTTGTCTTCCTTCTCTTCTTCTTTCTTGTCTGCTTTCTTATCTTTCTTACCTTTATGTTTTTCTTCTTCCATCTCACGCAGTTCGTGCGGCAGCAGCATCTCGATCAGTTCGCCTTCAGTTTCATTGTTGAGTTCACTCCACTGCTGGACCGGCAGGCTGAGATAGGCGACGGATCCGGTTGGCAGGCTTTCAATCCGCCCGCTGAGCACCTGGAGCAGCCCTTCCAGACCGGGATTGTGACCCATGAGCATGACCCGTTCGAATGTATCGGGTAAATTGCACAGGACGCGTAAAAATACTTCCGGCTCTGCCAGATAAAGCTCGTCTGAAAACTCGATCTCGCCGGCATATGCGCTTTCCTGGGTCAGCCCGGTGATCGTCTCGCGGATGCGCACGGCGGAGGATGCCAGAATAATTTGCGGCAGCAGCTCTTTTTCCTTTAAAACTGCGCCCATAAATACAGAATCTTTCTTCCCACGCTTGTTGAGTGGGCGCTCGTGATCTGCCAGATCGGTATCCTTCCAGCTGGATTTGGCGTGGCGCATCAACAACAATGTTTTCATGTTTCCACCTTCAACTCGTATCGCTGCATGCGGATGCTTGGATAATTAAATTATAAACTTACCTTACAATAAAAAAGTATAACACGAGTCAAAATAAAAAAACAATGAGCATTATGGCAGGATAGGCGCAGCGGAGGAAGGATCTGCCTGCCCGTCGCTCTGCATGTATGGGATGAAAATGGATTGCTGTTGGGCCCCCTGCCAGCGCACGGCGTCGAAGTACACGCGCTGGTTTTTATCGGCTTCGGTGGTCAGGTCGGTCAGAATAACCACGATCGGCCCCGCGTCGAATTGAAAGGTGCCTAGGGAGACAAACCGATCGCCGTCGAGGCGCTGGTTGACGGTCACCGGCGTCATGCCGCCGGCATGCCAGACCTGGTAGACGGCAGCGGTGGTGTTTTCGGCATGTTTCGGCCAGAAAGCCGAGACCGTGTATTGGCCTGCGGTAGGGATAGTTGTGCCCCAGATCCCCCAGTTGGTGCTGAGCCCCAGGTCGCTGGCGCTGTAGGTGTACCAGGATTCGCCCCCGTAGCCGTCCGCCTCGCGCACCCAAAAGCGGTCATAAAACAGGTAGGTCTGGGCCTCACCGTTGTCGGCCAGCAGGTCGCCGCGCCACATAAACTTGCTGGGGCCGGGCACGGGGTCTTTGTAGATCGACCACCAGCCAAATGGATCGACATCCTGCGAGAGAGCGGTCAGGCGCAGGCTGAAATGCAGATGGGGTTTGCTGCAGGTGCCGCGGCAGTCACTCCAGCCCAACAGCTGCCCATCGCTGACGTTCTGGTCCATGTTGACGATGATCTTATCCAGGTGCCAGTAAACGGTGCGGTAGCCGTTGTTGTGGTCGATCACAATCCCGCCCTCGGAATCGAGGCGGTAGATCACCTTGCCGGGGGCGGCGGCATACACCGGGGTGCCGCTGGGCAGGGTGAAGTCAATCGCATTGTGGCCCGAATAGCAGGTCATACCCCGCCAACAGGCGGTGTAATGGGCTCCGGGCAGCGCCCTGCCATCCGCGCGCAGCATATTGGGCTCTGAAAGCTGGCCCGGGTAATAATGGTCAAAAAATGATTCCACCGGGTAAAAACTCCCCGCCGGTTGGTCAAATGGCAGGCGCATGAAAGGCACATTCGTGGCCAGCGTTTTGGCCGTATAGGCCGCGGCCGGGTCGGTCCCAAAGAGCTGGCGGTAAGCGTCGCTCCACTGCTGCAGCGAGGCGCGCACCTGTCCGGCCACCTTGGCGCCCGGGGCATAATACTGAGACAGGACCGCGACCGCGTTGGCCTGGATGGGGACAACGGTCTTGACGTCGCCCGCGGCGGAGGGCGCAGGTTCAACCTGGGCGGCGCGCTGCAGCTGGAGGGCGATTTGTTTCAGGTGAATATACAGGCCGCCGTTCTGCGTCCAGTTCAAACCATCTTCCAGATACAGGGTGGTCAGCAGAGCCTTGGGGTTAAACCCATAATCCGCGTGCTGGGAGGCAGCCCAAAACACTTCGGCAGCGCTCATGTTTTGCTCGCCGACGGCTTCGGTGTAGCCGGCCAGCGGGCTGCCGCGTTTTTCCAGCAGCTTTTGAATTTCACCCGGGGTGAAATCGGTTTCAGCCGTGTATAGGGCGTCATCGCTGATCGCCGTCGCATGAAAGGTCAACGGTGGAGTTTTGGCAATCACCCAGCCCATCAAACTGAAAGCCGCCAGCAGAGCCGCGGCCAGGCGCACCCACCCGTTTTTGTCTTGTTTCACCATTCGCTGTCCTCGCAAGCAAAAATGCTGTATTTGAAGTATGCAATAACGATGCCAAAAAATAAGAGATCGCTCCGGAAAGAAAGGAGCGGTCTCTTAAAGTGCAGGATAAAACCCTGCCGGCGCCAATTAAAGGGGTTACTTGTGTAAATTCAAGCCGGCGGGGATAGGAGCGCTGTCAATATCTCTATAAAGAATGTCGATCGTCACGGCGCCATTGATCTTTACGGTGGAGCCGATGATCTGTGTGCCAAACGTGGCCGTTTCGCCGCTTTGCAGGCCAGAGTTACCAGAAAGCTCGACATCGCCCTTGGGTGAAAAAATCGTACCGCGCATAACGGTTTCTGCTCCGCCCTGGATCTGGATGCACGCCTGGTTTTTAGATGTGTTGCATGGGTTTGTGTCCTTGACATAGAATAAAACGCCCTCGAGGGCCCCATTCAATATACCAGCGTCGCTCGTGCGCGGTGACTGGATCTGGGTGTCGCCGTTGGCGGTTACATTGACGTATCCGCTTTTCATGTAAATGGTCACCCCGGAGGCTGAGTCGAGCACGGCTTTATCCATTTTTATCAATCCACGAATATCGAAATCGCCGTTCAGGCAGTACAGGCCGGGCAGCAGGGTGGCAACTTCATTATTTTTTACGCTGATGCCGATATCGTAATTCCCGGGTTGAAGCGTGTAATTGGAACTGTTGGGAACTGTGCGGTCGTCGGGCCCGCAAACGGGCTCAGAAATCGGCGTATAGGGCAATACAATATCGGTATCGACAGCCGCGGGGTTGATCTCCGGGTTCCCTGAAATCTTCGGTGCGGGTCCCGCGTACGAAATTCCGCCACCGGTGACGTTAACTTTAACGGAAGAGCCGTTAAAGGCGAAGCAGCCATTGGCGTACAGGCCCCCACCATGGATCGTTACCGAACCGTTGCCGCCGCCATCAAAGGTAAATGCGCCTTTATTGGGTTGGTCGCAGATCGGGTTCAAAGCCACAATCGCATAACCGAATTCGGCGCGCATGCGGGGCTTAATGCGGGTGATGGCGGTAACGGTGTTCATTAATTTCCCGCCAAAGAAGAGATGAGCGAAGGAGGTATTGGTTTGAGAGGTAACCATGACCTTAATATCCAGGTATTTATCCTTGTAGGGGCCTTTATCATCAATTGAACAGGTAACCTGAACGCCAAGTCCATCCGAAATATCGCTGTCGATCGTAAATCGGTTACTGGCTGCCCGCTGGATGGCCTGCTTACAGGCTTTGACCGCGGCTTTGGTGGTGGGATTACCGACGGTGTTCTCGTTGAGAGAGCAAATATCCGTGTAATTGTTGATGTAGGTGTTGATCCCGGCGCACGAAAATGGGAATTCACCGGTTCCGCCGCCGGTATAGGTCACATTATCATTTTCCAGGGTGAGAGCGGCAATTTGGGCCCCCGCCAGGGCGGCGGAATCGGCCACACTCTGGTCGTAGCGCCGGTCGGAATATACCATGCCCACGTCTACAGCCAGAGCGGCAAAGCCCAGCAATGCAACGATTGCTACAGCGAGTAAGATGATGATCTGTCCCTTTTCACTATGATTCTCGGTTTTCATTTTTCGCTCCTCGTTATTAATCGCTGCATGCAGGTCGCAGGATTGTACCTGTGATTTCAGTACGTAAATTAATGGTTCGCCCACCCATCAACGGCATTGAGAAGGTAAAAGGCGCATTCAGCGCTATTTTGATTTCTTTTCCGGAACAAGATCGGTCATCGAAATCTGCCGCGGAGATGCATGAGATACCATCGATGAAAATTTCCGGTGGGGTAGAAAGGGAATTTCCCGAAACTTCATTGATGCGGTTTGAAATTTGGTCGCAAGAACGCGGGTTGATCTGGCCAAAAACTGCGCCTTCTTGAGCGGCATCCCGCAGTGAAATGTAGAAGAATAACATCCGGCCAATATCCACAATTCCGGCCAAAAGTATTAACAGGACCACGATCCCGAATCCAAGTTCGACCAGGCTCTGTCCTTTTTCTGTACGTTTGCCTTGCGGTTTCATCTTCATATCTGTCTCCATGAAGGGATCATCTTCTCACCACAGGTACAAAGAATTGCCAATCGATAGGATCTCTCAATAAAGCTGTCGAATAACTGCTGGATCCAAGATCGATATGACCGCTGCCTTCTGCAAAGCTGCGTTGGATCATGGGTGGGGTAAGAAGGGTGCCGCTGCCATCCACCAGGGCGTAATACATACGGCTGAAAATCTGGTTTCCCCAGGTTAGGATGCCATGGCCATATTGATCGTAAGTCACGCCGATCTGACTCGGTGAGATTCCATCGGTGTAATCAAGCAGGGTTGGACTTTTAACAATGGTTTTGTTGGTGTTCCAGATACAGAAGGCGGGACTTTTGGATGGTTCGTCAATCCAGGCGGCCAGGATATTGCCCTCCGACAGCTGGACCGTATCGATCTTGCTGCCGTGTATTGCCGCGATCTGAAAGTCGTCACCAACTTTTGCGCCGTCGCTGTCCAGCTTCGCGCCCCATAAGACGGGTAACTCGCTGACTTCGTTCTCGATGTAGGTCAAAAAGGTTTGCGCGCTGGAATCCAGGCCGGCCAGATTTGGGCTGGCATAGCTGGTGGTATCCGTGGCGGTGGTTATGCTGGCCGGCGGACTGACCTGGCCATTCGTCCCCGGATCATACGCCGATTCATAGATGGTTTCATAGATATCTTGCTTGCCATTTTCCAGTTTGGCCCAGACGAGGACGAAGCGGTTGTTCGATGTGGCATGGATGCTGACCTCGCTGAAAAAGGGAACATCGGCATCGGTGGAAAGGCCATAATAGGGATTATTGGTGATGTTTATCGGCGTGCCCAGCGGCAGCCCGCGGGCATCGATCCGGGCAAAATATACGTTTAGTTTCTGTCTCGAAGTGTCATTTATATCGTAGACCGTCCGGATAAAGGCAACCCCGGTAATCCCATTGGAGGCGACGGCCAGAGCGGTAGAATGGTCGACGGTGAGGTCCTGATTATCTGTCAATTGAACGACGGAAGGCGGGTAACCTGAGAGGATGTTCATCACTTCATATTCGATATTGGCATGCGACCCTATCCCATATTCCCAGGCATTGATGTAACAGTAATGGTCTAAATAGACCACCGCCAGCGTGTTAGTTATTTCTATTCGGGGACCAATGGCCCGGGTAAACAAGAACTTCGGATTGGAAACCTGCAAATTCCGCCCGATCGCGCTGTCAGAAAAGTTTTGGATGAAAGGTGCGCTCACCGCCGCCTGGCGGACCACGCTGGCGGTCTTTGAGGAATCATTTCCCGAGGCGGCGGTGACATTGAGACGCAGATAATCGCCGATCTGGGCTGAAGCGGGGGCTTCCAGGCGGACATAAATGGTCACGCTCTCCCCTGCTGGGACGGGCGGGGTTGAATAGCTATCAACCAGGCAGTTTGCTGTTAACTGTTCTTTGCTGCTGCTCGCCAGGCTGGCCGACCAGTTAAACCCGCCGGATTCTTTGGCGCAAACCACAGAATAATGATCTGTGGAATCGCCCGTGTTCTGGATGGTCAGGGGTAGAGATATAACGTGGTTGAGTAAGAACCCGCTTTGGAAAGGTTCCAGGAGATTTATGCCATAAGTCGACACGCTGTTGCCTGCTGCGCCAGGTCCAGAGACCGCCTGGCCCACCTGAACGGGCAGACATAGGAAGACCGTTGAAATGATCCACCCGACCGCAATCAGTGATTTCAATGCTCTCAGTGTCTTATTCACAGGTTTTTCTCCATCAGTATCCAGAGCACATATTGCTGTAAGTGATCGGCGAAATATCGGCCGAATCGACTTTGTGATCGAATTGAATATGGATGGTGGTAGAAGCGCCCTTGGGGATGGCTCGGCTAATGCCAGGTGCCCATTGATTCACAAGGTATGGCTGGAAATTTGATTTCGTAACAATATTCCAGCTCCAAATCGGATCTGGGTTGTTTCCAATGAAAATATTTTCCATCGAGCCATCAAACCCAGGCTTTTCCCATCTCACCACCATGCTCAGCAGTTCGATGTCGAGGTCCGAATTATTCGTGATCTTGAAACTGACATCTGTTGACCCAGTACCTCCGATCAAGGTTAAAGATATTAGCGTAGGAGAGACGCAGTTGCGGGTGAAAGTTGCCGCGACGGCTTTGTTATTATCCATGGTGATCGTGGTGGGGTTGGTCGATCCGCTGAGATCCCCGCCCCAACGAGTAAAGGGGTAATCCAGGCCCGGGTTTGCCGTCAGATGAACCACATCGCCGTAATGATAGGTGGGCTGCAATGGGACAACGGTAACGGTTCCCTGCCCGGTGATGCTTATGACCAGAGTGTATTCGATGGGGGTAAAGATAGCGTTGACAATTTTATTGGCATCCATGGTGATCGAGGATGGGTTAGTTGCGCCATTGATGCCGTCGCTCCAGCCGGAAAATTGCCATCCCTGGGCTGGGTGCGCGGTAAGTTCAACTTTCTCTCCGTAAGAATACGGCGAATTGAGGCTGCGGGAAACCGACCCTCCTTCTCTAGGGATGATATTGACAGTGAGGTCATACTTCGCCGGTATAAACGAAGCGCCGACTGCCTTATCTCTGTCCATCAGGATTTGGTTCGGGTTTAGCCCGGGGTTATTCACGCCGGCGGTCCAGAATGAGAAAACCCATCCTGGATCCGCGACAGCCGTCAGTGTGACGAGCGTGCCCGGAAGATAAGCCGCGCGATCCGGACTTTTGACGATCTTTCCACCCTCGACGACCTGGGTGGAGAGGGTGTAAGTGCCTGCTTCAAAAGTTGCGCTGAGGGTTTTGTCGCTATCCATCACGATCGTGATCGGGTTGGTGCCGCTCGCCAGGTCTCCACTCCATGCCGAAAAATTCCAATCAGGTTCGGCGTGTGCGGTGAGCACCACCTGGTCTCCGTAGTGATAAGGCCCGGGTTGATCCCTTGTTACCGTGCCATGACCTGTTGTGGTTACCGTCAGGGTGTATGCCAATTGGCTGAAAATAGCGGTAACGGATTTGTTGGCATTCATGGTGAGGTTGGCTGTGGGTGAATTTCCGCTCAGATCACCACCCCAACCTATAAATATATAACCGGGGGCTGGTTCAGCGCTCACCGCCACAACATCCCCGGTGAGGTAATCCGCCGCGATGGGATTGGCCGAAATAGCGCCTGCCCCAGGGGGGTCGACGTTCATCGTTAAAGTGTAATGGGCCTGGGTAAAATTGGCAGTGACCAGTTTATTGCTGGTCATCAGGATGGTGATCGGAACCAAATTGCCGCTTAAATCATGGCTCCAATTGGCAAAAGACCAGGAGCTTGCTGGGTTGGGGGTCAGGGTAACCACATCGTTTTGCTGGTATGTGGCCTTGTCTGGACTCTTTGTGATTGAGCCGGAGCCCGGCGGGTTGATGTCCAGGGTCAGGACCAGCGCGGCAGGGTTTTCAGTAATCATTCGGGTGGGTTGGGGGGTGCCGTAGACTTCCACGTTCTGGACAATCGTGCGAGAAGAAGTGGAGGAGACGGGCAGGTTCGGGATATTGACCAGGGGGAGGATGGACCAAAACCGCCCATCGACCTTAACTTCGATAATGTCACTGAGCTTGGATTCTTTATACGAGTTGTCCTCGGTGCACCAATTTGCATCCTTAATAGATCCATCCGAATTGAGCAGTGTGATCTGAACCTGGTTGGCTTGAACGCCACCCAAATATCCTACCCGGGTGGCCGCTTCGCGCATGCCGACACAATCGTGATCGAATTGAATTCCGGTATCGGTGGTTCCAACCGCAGCGCCATAACGGGCAGTTTCGCGCGCGGCAGAAAACACGGCGATGAATGTCATCAATAAACGGCCGCATTCGATGACACCCAACAGCAACAGCAAAAATAAAGGCAGGGCAAGTGCAAATTCCACCATACCCTGGGCTTTCTGAGAATTTTTATGAATTGGATTGGGGTTTCTTTTTATCATGGTATCCCTCGATTACCTTTGATCGGCAATATCAGGATACGCTATGCGGTAATGAAATGGTATTCGTACGATTACGTAATTCTGTCTGAAAAGTTACGTAATTTAAAAAATCCAGGTTTTTAATTTTTTGCGGGTTGCCAATGCTTTAAATTTAGCAACTGCTCAGCCCCTACTGGGCTGAAGCGTTTGAATCGGAGAGAGGTAGGCACGAGATCATTCTTCCAGGGCAAGAACACCGCTCTTGATGGCATAACGGATCACATCGGTTTGGTTGTGCAGGTTTAGCTTATGCATAAAGTTGGAGCGGTGAATTTCCACGGTGCGCGGGCTTATACACAGGTTGGAAGAAATCTCTACCGTAGCCATGCCTTCGGCGGATAGTTGCAGGACCTCGCGCTCGCGGTTCGTCAGTGTCTCCATCATATCCAAAGGGGCAGACTTGATTTGTTCCAGATAGCGGTCGATCATTTGCTGCGAAAGCGGCTCGCTCAAATAACGCCGCCCGTCTGCGACCGTTCTCACCGCCTGGGTCAGATCGTCTGCGGTAGAGTCTTTGAGCACATAGCCCAAAGCGCCATTGCGCAGCGCCTGGATAACGTAGGCTTCATTGTTTTGCATTGAGAGAATCAGCACGCGCGTGGTTTTGCTGACCTGGCAGGTGACTTCCAAACCGCCCAGGCGGGGCATCATCAGGTCGATAACGGCTACATCGGGGTGAAAAATTTCGATTTTCTGGATCGTTTCCAACCCATCGCTTGCCTCCGCTACAATCGAAAAATCGGGTTGAGATTCCAGCAGGGAGCGTAAAGCCTGACGGACAATCCCATGATCGTCTGCAAGGAGAATTGTGATCATATACCCTCTGTATTTTGTGAAATGGTTAAATTAGCGTTGATCGAAGTTCCCTGGTTGGGTCGGGTCTCGATAAATAGATTTCCGCCCACAAAATTCACCCGTTCGCGCATACCCAATAAGCCCCGTCCTTCTCTCTGGAGGATCGTTAAATCGAAATCAAATCCAACGCCAAGATCCGAAATTTGCAGCATCAGGTCGGTTGTGGTCAGCCAAACGCGAACTTCGACCAAAGTCACCTGCGCGTGGCGGGCGACATTCGTCAGAGATTCTTGCACCACGCGGTAAGCGGTAATCTCGATCTCATTTGAAAACCGGCGATCTTCCAGATTGGAATGAACAAAATTTACCTGGATGCCGGTCTGGTTTGTAAAACGGGCAATCAGCCAGACCAGCGCTGGTAAAAGCCCCAGGTCGTCGAGCATTGCCGGGCGCAGATCGAGCGAAATCTGGCGGACATGACCGATCAGTTCGTTAACGAGCAGGTGCGCCTCTTTTAGCTTCTCGGGCTGCTCGGCTCCCATCTCAAGCATGAGCCGCAGCCCGGTCAGATCCTGACCAATTTCGTCATGCAGTTCCTGGGCGATCAGCCGCCGTTCCTCTTCCTGAATTTGTACCAGGCGATGGGAGAGCATTTCTAGCCGGCGCCGGGCAATTTTTGCCTCATCATAAAAACGCGCGCTTTGCATCGCCAACCTGGCTTGATTGGTAAACGCCAGCAGGTGTGATTGGCGCGGAGAAGTGAAATAATTTTCTGCTGAACTGCTGATTACCAGAACGGCCTCAGTCTCATTGCCAATTTGCAGTGGAATTGCGGCCTCTGAAGTTTGGTGGCCATTCACGCCGGAAGCAGATTGGAAGATCGGTTTTTCCTGACAGAAGGCCTGGCAGGCAAGGGGCTGATC
Organism: uncultured Chloroflexia bacterium; assembly: GCA_963743005.1. GTDB lineage: Bacteria > Chloroflexota > Anaerolineae > Anaerolineales > Anaerolineaceae > CAVUNY01. The sequence continues at coordinate 33,018 of CAVUNY010000009.1, forward strand.
CTTGCCAATACAATCGACTTGTAAGGCTGGGAGGCTCTCAAGATCGCATCCAGACGCGGCAGTGGCAATTAAAGTAGAACCGTCGCTTTTCATCTCGCCGATCCAGGCAGAGGCCAACCCCATTTTCTGTACAGCAAGCTCGCATACATTGGCCATAATGGCCCCTGTATTGAGGCTGCCCAGAAGTTCCTGAGAGGCGGCATACAATATTTGCAGTTCTTGCATCCGCTGGTTTAAATTTGCCAGCATGGCATTGATATCTTTTCCCAGCCGGGTAAGCTCATCATTATATAAAAGCGTTACCTTGTTGGAGAAATCCCCACTCTGCCCTATCTGGCTGACTTCACGGCTGAGCTTGGTCACCCGGGACAACACCAACCGTTCTAATAAAATGATGATGATCAACCCAAAAATAAAACTGGATGTAACCAGAAACACCATCAAATAATTGGTTACCAACTGGCCGCTGTAGTAAATAACCCGGGGTTGGGAAACCTGTAAAATGTAAGCGGGCTTTCCATAAATATCATTAAAAAGCAGAAAGGCAGATAAATTGTTTTCATCAATGGGAACAATTACACTGGTTACGGTCTGGTTCAAGGATGACACCGCCGAACGCACTTCGGGCGCCAGGTTGGTAGCATCTGCCGGGAGGAGTGAAATGGAAATGTCGAAGCGTGAATTTGTCTTATCGAGCACGGCATTGTCGATTTGCCGGCCGGCAAACACCCATGCGCCGGTCGTCCCCACAGGCGCGCCAGACAACAACACCGCTCCACCGGGTAGTTTGAGCAGACCGGAGCGAGACGCCAATTGGAGTGAGAAGGTATCATTTAGCCCCGGTATGCTTGCGCCGTGACAGCTTGCCATTTCCAAAATATGTTCGTTAGCCTCAACCAGTATGCCAATAGTAAGCAGGTTATCCAGATTGCAATCATTCGTCAGCAAGACAGGCATCTGCACTGCGCCGCTGTCTTTTATATAGGTGGCCACATCCGAACGGTTAGACCATTCTTGAGCGATAAGGTTCAAAAACTCCATTTCTAAATCAAATATGCCTTGAGCACGGGCTACCATGAGTGTTGCGCTTTGTTTTTCCAGCTTAGAAAAGTGGGTGGAGAGGTTTGTTTGCAGATTTAACACCAGAAGAGCAACCAGGCCAATAAAAATAATGATGACGATCAAAAGTGTGATAGTCCTCAGGCTCATTAATTTTCCCTGTTGAGTCTTATATGACTGTGATGTTCCCATCAAAATCAGGAATGCAACCTTTATGAAGGTTGCATATTATTAAACGTAATTAATGTAAAAAAGAGTCGCGTGGTTGAAAAATTGGGTCGCGGCAGCTGAGGCAAGCGAAATTTCTCCCGCCTGAGCGCGGCGGAGAATAATGGGGGTATTTTACAAGCGAACGAATCGGTGGGTTGCGTTATCTCGGAAATGGGATTTCCGGCGTGCGAGGGGCTGCCGGTCGGGCGGGATCGATGGGGGATAATTTCTGCAGGAAGGCTTGCAGGCTGTCCCCCAGGGCAGCCGGCTGTTCCACCAGCAGCATGTGCCCGGCGGATGGGATGACCTGGACCGTGGCATTGCCCAGGTGCGAGGCCAGGTAATGTGCGCCAGCCGGAGGCGCCAGGCGGTCTTCGGCCCCGCTGACGATCCAGGTCGGGATAGCGACCCGTTCCAGGCTGCCGTGAAAATCGAAACGGGTAAAGGCCTGCCAGTCTCCTGCCAAAACGGCCGGGCGGGCGGTATACAAAGTGGCCAATCCGGCTTTAATCTGGGCCGGTGGCGTGCGCGGGCAGAAAGCCCACTGCTGGAAAAGCTGGATACCCAATGGGATGGTGAGCGGGTTTGAGAAGTAATCGACCAGCAGCGGGGGCGCCTCGAGATGGGCGGAGGCCGAAATCAATCCCAGGCCGGACAGCCGGTCGGGAAATTCCTCGGCGAGCTGTAAGGCGACCGCCGCACCCAGCGAATGGCCAACCAGTACGGCCCGGAAAATTTGCAGTTCGCTGAGAAAGGCCACCAAATCGTGGCAGTAATCGGCAATAGACTGACGCGGGCGCCCGGTGGAACGCCCATGTCCTGGCAGGTCGACCGCCAGCACCCGCCAGCCGGATAGGCGGCGGATCTCAACGGGCCAGCTGCGGCTGTCGCCGCCTGCGCCGTGCACCAGCACCACCGGCGGGCGGTTGGGGTTGGTGCACGGCGATTCGGCATAACAGATGTTATGAGCGACAGGCATAGACCATTCTTATAAGAGCAGGTTCTGATTGTTGGATTTCCGGTTGTGAAAAGTTCACGCGGGTTGGGCGATTTTGCCCTGTTGGAGGCGGTCGGATGCTTCTTCGTTAAGCGGGATAAATACACGGATTCGCGTGCCCTTGCCCTCGGCGGATTGGATATCCAGCACGCCATTAATCAGTGCAGACCGCTCGCGCAGGTTGACCATGCCTAGGCTGCCGCGTTTTTCATACGACCCCATCACCTCTGCCACGTTGAATCCTTTGCCGTTATCGATGATTTCCAGCAGCACAATATCCGCGTCCTGCGGAAGCATGCGCAGGCGGACGAGGATCACGGTCGCCAGGGCATGTTTGCGGGCGTTGTTCACCGCCTCTTCGACCAGGTAAAAAATCACGGTTTGCTTGCCCAATTCCAGGTTGTCCACCGCGGGCTGGTCAATTTCGATGCGCACCTTCTGCTGGTAGGTTTCGAGGGTCTTTTCGGCCATGGTCTCCAGCGCCGCGATCAAACCTTCCGTTTCCAAAGCCAGCGGGCGCAGGGTGAAGAGCATCAGGCGCAGTTCCTTGGTCGTGCGCCGCGCCAGATCTTCGATCTTCACCAGCTCATTCCCGGCAGAGGGCGCGTCCTGGGTCATCATGTGGCGGGCCACATCCACCCGCATGGCGATCGCCGCCACGGATTGGATCGGTCCGTCGTGCAGATCGCGGGCCAGCTTCTTGCGGGCCTCTTCCTGCGACATAACGATGCGCTCTTTTTCCTCACCCAGGTCCTGGTACAGGCGGGCGTTCTGGATGGCAATGACGGCCTGGTGCCCGATCATCTCCAGCAGTTCCACCCGGTCAACGTTAAAGAAATCGGGGTCGGGGTGGGCGAAAAAGATCATTCCGTATGAGTTGTTGCCGCGGTGCATAGGAACCACCAGCCCCGATTTACAGTTCTTGACCACCACAATCCGGTTGAGTTCCGGGTCGCTGCCCGGGTCCTGGATCAGGCAGGTTTCAGCCTTTTTCAAGGCATCGCTCAGCGCCCCGGCTTCGGCCGGGAAGGTCTGCTTTAAATCGCGCTGGGAGAGATGACGGGCGGCTTCGACCCGCAGGTCGTGCTCACTGAACAACAGTACCGCGCTGATCATTTCGCCGGCGCCCTGTTCGTCGCCGCCGATCGCCGTGGCGCACAGGTCCAGTACCGAGTTAAGCACCACCCGGTAGTTCATCGTTGAACTGAGGGTCTCGACCATGCTCATAAAGGTCTGCATCCGGTTGCGCTCGGCCATCATCACCATGCGTTCGGCCTCTTTGCGCTGGCGGACCTGTTCCTGATAGATCACGCGGATCTGGCCCATCAACTGGTGGCTGACCAGGCCCATCAAAACCCCCAGAATGAGGTTGAAACTGGTCAAAGCGCTCAAAACCAGCGGGTTGAAATTAACCCCGCCGTAGATGTAGGCCAACCCGCCCTGCAGCGCGGAAAGCAGCAGGCCCACCCACACCCCGCCGCGGATTTCATAATAAATGGCGGCGGTAAATAAAGGCAGTACGCAGCTCCAGGGCAGCAGGCCAAAGAAGCCGCCGTTGACATGAAAGAGGAACAGGCAGACGGTGATATCCGCCAGTAAATTGAGCGGGCGATGGAAAGGCAGGCGGCGGTTCAACGTGGCGAGAATGGTGATGGAGATATTCCATAGGGCCCCTGTCAGGATCATGACCTCATTCACGGTCTGGACAGGGCCAAGCCTCGCCAGCCCTGCCAGCATGCCCAACAGGGTGAGCCATCGCAGAGAGACGGCAAACCAATCGGCGAGATAAGGAGAATCAGAGCCGCGCATGTTAATATGATAATCCAAATAGTTGCGAATAAATTAACAGATATGTAAATTGACCCGCGCTGCGCGCGCAGCGCGCGACCCACAACAGGGGCGAATTTACCCCGCCGGTGGATCGGCCGGGCCCATAAATTCTTCAGCCGTGTCGCTGCCGGGCTGGTTGATGCCTTCGCGTTTGAGCACTTTCCAGACGGTCAACCACATTATTTTGATATCCAGGCGCAGCGACCAATGATCGACGTACCACACGTCCAGACGGAATTTCTCATCCCAGGAAACGGTATTCCGTCCGTTAACCTGGGCCCATCCGGTCAGTCCCGGCAGCACATTGTGGCGGCGAGCCTGCTGGGGTGAATAGCGTTCCAGGTAAGCTGTCAGCAGCGGGCGCGGTCCGACCAGACTCATCTCGCCGCGCAGGATATTCCATAATTCGGGCAGCTCATCCACGCTCGTGGCCCGCAGCAGCCGCCCCATCCGTGAGAGGCGGGCTGAATCCGGCAGCAAACGCCCGTCCGGGAAGGTCTCGCTGCGCATGGTGCGAAACTTGATCACGGTGAAAATCTTTCCGCCTAGGCCGGGTCGCGCCTGGCGGAAGAAAATAGGCCGGCCTTCCAGCAGCCAGATGGCCAGCGCCGTCACAAGCATCACCGGAGAAAGGATCACCAGGATCGGCAGAGTAAGCGCCAGGTCAAACAAGCGCTTGCGCAGCGGAACGCGGTAAACCTGCGGGGAGGTATGCATAGCTGCATTATAATATACCAACCAACGCTGCCAATCGAGGGATGCACTGATCAATTGTCAAGGCTCTTCGCAATGCGCACTGATCATGAAGATCATCATAAGATTCGTTAGGTTGGAAGATTTTCTCCGTGTCTCCGTGGTAATTTTTTAAGTAAATTTTCGAAAAAAGGAGCAGACACATGAATCCTGGCAAGAAAATTCGCCTCACCACCCTGTCCAACTGCGCGGGTTGAGCGTCTAAACTGCGCGCTGAGGCGCTGGCGCAGGTTCTGCGCCCGATGGAAGGAATATTTCATGCCAGCGATTTTCCTGATCTGCTGGTCGGTTTGGATTCGCCGGATGATGCCGCGGTGTGGAAGCTGGATGAAGGCCGTGCGCTGGTGCTCACGACCGATTTTTTCACCCCGGTGGTGGATGAACCGTACGATTACGGCGCAATTGCCGCCGCCAATGCCCTTTCGGATATTTATGCCATGGGGGGCAGTCCATTCCTGGCGTTGAACATCGCCGCCCTGCCGCCGGACCTGCCGCCGGAAATTTCTTCTGAAATTTTGCGCGGTGGAGCGGAAAAAGCCAGAGAGGCCGGGGTTGTGATTGCCGGCGGGCATACCGTGCAGGATAAGGAGCCGAAATACGGCCTGGTGGTGATCGGTTTTGCCGATCCGCGCCGCCTGCTGACCAAAGCCGGCGCCCGCCCGGGCGACCGCCTGGTGCTGACCAAGCCGCTGGGTTTTGGGGTCACCACCACCGCCCTTAAACGCGAACAGGCTGTCCCGGCGGATGTGCAGGAAGTGGTCGACTGGATGACCCGCCTGAACCGCAGTGCCGGGCAGCTGGCCCTGGAATTTGGCTTGAAGTGCGGGACGGATATCACCGGTTTCAGCCTGGTGGGGCACGCCCATGAAGTGGCGCAGGCCAGCGGGGTCGGCCTGCGCCTGGCGTACGGCGCGCTGCCTTTCGTCTCCTGCGCGCGTAAATATGCCGAAATGGGTGCCTTTCCGGGCGGGGCGGCTGACAATAAGCTCTATTTTGGCGATTTCGTGCATTTTGCACCGGAACTGGACGAACCGGCCCAGATGCTGGTGTTTGACCCCCAGACCTCGGGCGGCTTGCTGCTGGCGGTGCCTCCGCAGCAGCTAGCGGCTTTCCAGGCGCGCGCCGCGGCCCTGGACCAACCGGCCTGGGTGATCGGGGATGTTGTGGAAGGAGCCGGAATTGAAGTGGTCTGATGTTGAAACTTTAACTCCCACCGCTCCGCGGTCTATGGGCGCAGCGGCATGGTGGCGGCTTCTCAGCCGCTGGCCGTGGCGGCCGGGCTGCTGGCGCTGGGTGCCGGCGGCACCGCCGCCGACGCCGCCATTGCCACCGCGGCTGCCTTAAACGTCACCGAACCGGCATCCACCGGCCTGGGCGGGGATGCCTTTGCCCTGTATTTCGAAGCCAGCACGCGAAAGGTGACGGCGCTCAACGGTTCGGGGCGCGCTCCGCGCGGGCTGACCCTCGAGCGGCTGCAGCGCGAAGGTCTGGGGCAATCCTTGCCGCAGGACCATCCCTATACCGTCACCGTACCGGGTGCGGCGGCGGCCTGGTGCGATCTGACGGCCCGCTTTGGCCGCCTGCCGCTGGCTGTCAGCCTGGCTCCGGCCATCCGCCTGGCGGAGGAGGGCTTTCCGGTGGCTCCGCTGACCGCTTTTTTCTGGCAGCACTCCGCGAAAGGACAATTGAACGCCTCTCTCAACGGGCGGGAATTGACCATCGACGGGCGCGGGCCGTCAGCCGGCGAGCTCTTTCGCAATCCCGGACTGGCGCGCACCCTGCGCCGGCTGGCTGAAGGCGGGAAGGATGCCTATTATCAGGGCGAGATTGCCGAAGGTATTGTGGCCATCCTGGCTGAAGCCGGCGGCTGCATGGCGCTGGATGACCTGGCCCAGCATACCTCCACCTGGGTGGAGCCCCTGGCGGTGGATTATCGCGGCCTGCGCGTCTACGAGTGCCCGCCCAACGGGCAGGGCGTTGCCGCGCTGCTGGCGCTCAATTTGCTGGAAGGTTTCGACCTGGGGCGCATCCCGCCGCTCTCGGCCGCGCGGCTGCATCTCGAGATCGAGGCCATGCGCCTGGCTTTTGCCGATGCCCGCCGCTTTGTGGCCGATCCGGACCTGGCCCCGGCCCCGCTGGCCGCCCTGCTCGCTCCGCAATATACCCGCCGGCGCCGGGCCTTGATCCAGCCCGAGCAGGCCCTGCCGGAAGTGAAATATGGCGTGCCGCTGGGCTCCAGCGACACCGTCTATCTCAGCGTGGTGGACGGCGAAGGCAACGCCTGTTCCTTCATTAACAGTAACTATATGGGGTTCGGGACGGGGATTGTGCCCCGCGGGTGGGGCTTCTGCCTGCAGAACCGCGGGCACAACTTCAGCCTCGACCCGCAGCATCCCAATGCCCTGGCCCCTGGCAAGCGTCCCTACCATACCATCATCCCGGCCATGGCCACCCAGGCCGAAAGCGGTGATTTGTACGCCAGTTTCGGAGTGATGGGCGGGTTCATGCAGCCCCAGGGGCACGTGCAGGTTTTCAGCGCCCTGGCGGATGACGGATTGGACCCCCAGGCGGCTCTCGACCGGCCGCGGTTCTGCATCGCGCAGGATGACCCGCGGGGCGCGGTATCCCTGGAAGAGGGCATCCCGCCGGAGGTGATGTCCCGCCTGGCCGAAATGGGTCACCCGGTGAACCCGGTCAGCGGCATCGAGCGCAGCCTGTTTGGGCGCGGCCAGATTATCCGGCGCGACCCCGAGAGCGGTGTCTTGTGGGCGGGCAGCGACCCGCGCGCCGACGGCTGCGCGATGGCATTGGGGTAGGCCCCGTCCGTGTAGGGGCAGGTTTTATGCCTGCCCTGGATATGCCGGGCAACCACTTCATTTATCTCAAGCAGCATAAATGATATAAATCATTTTCAATGGGTTTTTCGAGCTCCTGTGCCCCTGGCACATGGCACGGCAGTTGCAAGGAGTATCTTAATGCAAAGCACCATATAATCTAATCAACCCCAGATTCACGCGGATCAATGCTGATCAAGGGTACAAAAAAATCATCTGCGTCCATCTGTATTTACACCTGCCATGGGAGGCTGGTGCCAGGGTCTGCGGTTAGTTATATAAGGAAATTGTTGCTCCAGGGGAGAACTGGTGAATTCAAGCGTATTTTCTTTCATCCTGCCCTATTTTAGTACGGCGTTGATTTCGGCGGTGGTTGGCGTGCTGGCCTTGCGGCGGCATGCCGTGGCGGGGGCGAGACCCTTTGTCGCGCTGACGCTGGCTGAAGCGGCCTGGACCGGGAGTTATTTATTCCAGCGCATTGCCCCGGATTTACCGGGCCAGATATTTTGGAATAACGTCCAATTGTGCGCCGCGCTGATCGCGGTTCTGGGATACCTTGGATTTGCCTTGCAGTACACCCGGCACAACTCGCCGGATTTGGCCGCCTTGCGGCGCTGGTTGGGGCTGCTGGGGGCGGCATTGGGCGGGCTGATCTGGTCCGACGGCCTCCATCACCTGATTCGCACGGCCCCGCACCTGGAAGCAGGCTTCCCATTCGCGCAGCTGGTTTTCCAGGACGGACCTTTATTTTTCGCCCTGACCCTTTTTATGTATGGGCTGATCGCCTACTCCACATTCCTGCTGGTGATGAATTTCTTTACCAGCCCGCGCCTTTACCGCATGCAAATCGCTACGGTCTTGCTGGGTGTGGTCATCCCCTGGGGCACCAGCCTGCTGGCTTTCAGCGGCCTGGTAGCCGCCAACCTGCACGATATCACCCCTTTAACTTTTGCGCCCAGCAACCTGCTGATGTTTTTGGCCCTGTTCCGCTTCCATTTATTCGACGTCACGCCCATCGCCCGCGATATCCTGGTGGAACGGCTGCAGGATGGGGTGATCGTGCTCGACCAGCGCTGGCGCATCGTCGATTTCAACCCCGCGGCCTGCGAAATCTTCGGCTTTTCCAATACCTATACCCCGGGAAAATTTATCCGCCAGGAACTGCCGAACCTGTACCAGTTCATCATTCACCTGGTTGAAACGCCCAATGCCCGGTCAGAAATGAGCCTGGATGTGTTGGGTATGCCCTCGCGCTATGAGGTCATGGCGGTCCCGCTCTACCATTTGATGGGCTCTCTGATCGGCTATCTGGTGACGCTGCGCGATATCACCGAGCAGAAGCGCACGGAAGATAAGCTCCAGCGGCTGGCTCAAACGGATTACCTGACCGACGTCTATAACCGCCGCGCCTTCTTCGAATTGGCCGCTCCCGAACTGGAACGCTCGCGGCGCTACCATCATTCGCTGGCATTTGTCCTGATGGATGTGGACAATTTCAAAAAAGTGAATGATACTTATGGTCATCTGGTAGGCGACCGGGTGCTGCAAAACATGGCGCGCGCCTGCCAGCGCAGCCTGCGCGAGGTAGATACACTGGCACGCTTCGGCGGCGAGGAATTTATTGTCATGCTGCCAGAGACAGACGGCCCGGGTGCCTGCCGCAGTGCAGAGCGGCTGCGCCAGGTGATCGAACAGGTGGAAGTCAGCACCCACCAGGGACAGGTTAGAATTACCACCAGCCTGGGGGTGGCGGTCTTCCAGCCGGACCACGATCAAATCACCATCGACCGTTTATTGGGCCAGGCCGACCAGGCGCTTTATCAGGCCAAGCAGGCCGGGCGCAACCAGGTCTGTCTGTGGCAAGAGGAATGGGCTTATAAAGAGGTATTAGCGGATGGAAAAACCGGTGGAATTGAAGAATGAAACCGCGAATGAGGTTGATCTTAACGATCCCAGGTATTACCTCAACCGAGAACTCAGCCAGTTAGATTTTCAGTGGCGGGTGTTGGAAGAGGCCCAGGATGAGCGCGCTCCCTTGTTGGAGCGCCTTAAGTTTCTGGCGATTGTCGATTTAAACCTGGCTGAATTTTTTATGGTGCGCGTGGGCGGCCTGACTTTACAGAAAGACGCCGGTGTGACAGATGTGACTGCCGACGGTATGACCCCTGCCCAACAGCTGGTCGCCATTCGCAAGGAAGCGCAAACCCTGATACAGGCTTCGCGCGACCTGCTCAAACTGCGCCTGCTGCCCGCCCTGGCCGAATCCGGGATCAAGGTGATGAACTACCCGGATTTGAACGCCCATCAGCGCGAAATGGTCGACGCCTATTTTGACGAGGTGATCTTTCCGGTATTGACCCCGCTGGCGGTCGACCCCGGGCACCCCTTCCCCTTTATCTCCAATTTGAGCACCAACCTGGCGGTGCTGATCAAAGATCCGGAGGGCCGCCAGCGTTTCGCGCGGGTCAAAGTGCCCACCACCCTGCCTCAATTTTTACCGGTCAAACGTTCATCGGGCGGAGTGCGCCGCGACGGCACGCCACCCCGCGACCATACCTTCGTGTGGATCAGCCAGGTGATCATCGCCAACCTGCACAAGCTTTTCCCGGGGATGGACGTGATTGAGGCCCATCCTTTCCACGTGACGCGCAATGCCGACCTGGAAATCCAGGATTGGGAAGCGGCCGACCTGCTGGAAACGATGGAAGAATCGGTGCGCAAGCGGCGCTTTGGCGAGGTGGTGCGCGTGATGGTCAACGTAAAGATGCCGCCATACATCCGCGATTTCCTGACTGAGCACCTCAAGGCGGACCCGAATGACGTGTATGTATTGGACGGGCCGCTGGTCTTGAGCAGCCTGATGCAGCTCAGCCGCATCGAGCGCTATGACCTCCGCGACCGGGCATTCAGCCCATCCGTGCCCCAGGCGCTGCGCTTCAGCAGCGATGTGGAAGGCGGGGCCATTTTTTCCGCCATCCGTGACGGCGATATCCTCATCCACCACCCGTACGATTCTTTCTCGCCAGTAATCGATTTTCTCAGGGCGGCTGCCCGCGACGAAAACGTGCTGGCGATCAAGCAGACCCTCTACCGGACGGGCACCAACTCGCCGGTGGTCAAAGCCCTGCTCACCGCCAGCCGCGATTACGGCAAGCAGGTGGCGGTGCTGGTGGAATTGAAGGCGCGTTTTGACGAGGAAAGCAACATCGGCTGGGCCAAGATGCTGGAGCAGGAAGGCGTGCACGTCACCTACGGCCTGCTGGGGCTGAAAACTCACTGCAAGATTGCCCTGGTGGTGCGCCGCGAAGGCGAGCACATCCGGCGCTACGTGCATCTCGCCACCGGCAACTACAACCACGTTACCGCCCAATTATATGAAGACATCGGCATGTTTACCTGTGACGACGCCATTGGCGCGGATGCCACCGACCTGTTTAATTATCTGACCGGCTATTCAGCCAAAGAAGATTATCGCAAGCTGCTGGTCGCGCCGATCAACCTGCGCCGCCGGCTGGAGGAATTGATCCTGCATGAGATCGAGCAGGCCCGCGGCGGCAAAGAGGCTCGTTTGATCTTTAAGATCAACCACCTGGTCGACCCGCAGATGATCTGCCTGCTGTACCAGGCCTCGCAGGCCGGGGTCAAAATCGACCTGATTGTGCGCGGCATGTGCTGCTTAAAACCGGGCATCAAAGGCGTCAGCGAAAATATCCGCGTGTTGAGCATCCTCGGGCGCTACCTGGAACACAGCCGCATCTATTATTTTTTCAACGGCGGGCAGGAACAGATCTTTATGGGCAGCGCCGACCTGATGCAGCGCAACCTGAACGCGCGGGTGGAAGTGCTCTTCCCGGTGGAAGATGAAAAATGGATCCGCCATTTGCGCGATTTTGTTCTGGAGACCTACCTGACCGACAACATTACCGCGCGCCAGATGGAGCCGGACGGTACATTCAAACGCTTGAAACCCAAAGACGGCGAGCCGGAACGCGCCACCCAGGAGATCTTCATGGCCCAGGCGCGCCTGCGCGGCGAAGGATGAGTGGGTGAAAATTTTGGAGGACTCAAAAAAATTGTATGTAGTTTTTGCCCAGCAACGCTGGGCAAAAACTACAATAAGTTTCTTCTCCCCTCCCACGCGCATCGCGGCCCCGAAGGGGGGACCGGGTAGGGAAGTCTACCTTTCTGGTTTTTTTTGCGACGTACGTCGCAAAAAAAACCAGAAAAAATACTCCCCCGCCTTCAGGGCGGGGGCCGGGGGGTTGAAATGAGCGCATCGCCGGTTATTAAGGTGATGCCCCTGGGTGATTCGATCACCGCCGGCACCGACCAGCACGCCAGCTACCGCTGCCTGCTTTACCTGCAGCTGACCGCCGCTGGATATAACGTCGACTTTGTGGGCAGCGTCCACGGGCAGTGGGGGGTCAAGAGCGCCAAGAAAATCACCCCGCCTGGCTACTGCAGCATCCCCGATTGGGACCATGAAGGCCATTCCGGTTGGGCGCTTTACCATATCCTGAACGGCGTACCTGCCAGTTGGAATGGAAATCTGCAAACCTGGGTGGCTGCCAACACCCCGGACGTGGCTTTGGTCCACCTGGGGACCAATAATTTTGGCTACAGCGCGCCGGAATACCCGGCCCCGAATGTCGATGACGCGATCAGCCAGCTGGGACAGGTGATCGATACCCTGCAGGCGGCCAACCCGCGGGTCAAGATCCTGCTGGCGCAGATCACTCCCAGCAAGGCCAACAGCAGCACTCTGAGCATGATCCCCCAGTATAACGCCCGCATTCCGGCCCTGGCAGCCGGTAAAGATCGGCCGGATGCGCCGATCGTGGTGGTGGACCAGTACACCGGCTTTGACGCCAGCGCCGATACGCACGACGGCACGCATCCCAACCCCGCCGGCGAGGCGAAAATGGCCGCCAAATGGAAGGCAGGCTTCGACCAGATCATGAAGCCGCGCTTCAAGATCTTTATCCCCAACGTGTTCAGGTAGCAAAGAGGCGGCAATGAGAAGCAAGAAAAGCATGCTGCGGTTTGGGTTGGTGCTGCTGCTGGCAGGTGTGATCTTTTTGGGTCAGGGTTGGCGCGCCCCGCACCCGGCTCGGGCGGCGGTTACGCCGATCAAGGTCATGCCCTTGGGCGATTCAATTACCTCCGGGACGGATAGTACTTACTCGATTCCAATGTCTAGCTATCGCTGCCTGTTATATAAGAGCTTGAGTTTAAGTTACTCCGTAGATTTTGTGGGCAGCGTACATGGACAATGGGGTATTCCTAATAAAAATTTGACCCCACCTGGACCACCTACATATTGTGAAATGTTGGATTGGGATGAAGAAGGCCATTCCGGATGGGCAATATACCATATTCTCAACGGAGTTCCCAATAACTGGCCTGGCAATTTGAGCATCTGGGCGACCACCTATACACCTGATGTAGTTTTAGTCCACCTCGGGACTAATAATTTTGCCTACGGCCCTCCGGAATATCCGGCCCCGAACGTAGACGATGCGATCAGCCAGTTAGGCCAGGTGATTGATACCCTTCGGGCGGCGAATCCTCATGTCAGGATCCTGCTGGCGCAGATTTTACCTTGCAGCTGCGATTCGCTCCATATGATCCCGCTGTTCAATGCTCGCATACCCGACCTGGCAGCCAGTAAAGCCCAACCTTATTCACCGATCGTTGTGGTGGATATGAATACTGGTTTTAACTCGACACACTTCTTGGCAGATGGCGTGCACCCGAACCAAGCCGGTGAAAATAAAATGGCAGTACGCTGGCAGGCGGGTTTCGATAAGATCATGAAGATTAATTACTGGACCTTTATCCCGCAGGTAATGAAGTAGTGAAGTAGGGTGCGGTCGGTTTTCAGACCGCACCAATTCATCTGCAAGTTACTGGAAGAATTTTAAAAACACACTCACCACTGCCGGATCAAATTGCTTGCCGCTTTGCTCCGCGATGTACGCCAATGCCTTATCCTTCGTCCATGCCATATGGTACGGGCGGTTGGATGTCAGCGCGTCCCAAACATCTACGATGGTAAATATGCGCGCGGCAAGCGGAATTTCTTCGCCTTTCAAACCGCGCGGATAGCCGGTGCCATCCCATCTCTCGTGATGACAGTAGGGGATATCCAACACCGGATGCAAATACTCAATCGGTTTCAAAAGTTTGTAAGCGTACTCGGGATGCCGGCGCATGGTTTCCCACTCGCCCTCATCCAGCGCGTTCGGCTTGAGCAGGATCGAATTGGGGATTCCCATCTTGCCAATGTCGTGCAAAAGGGCACCGCGCCGGATGTGCGCTAATTCTTCTTCACCAATTCCCATTGCGGACGCCAGGTCAAGGGTCATTTGCACCACGTTGCGTGAGTGGCCTTCCGTCTCGTGGTCGCGCAATTCGAGCGCGCTGGCCCAGCCCTCCAGCGTGGTATCGTAGGCCCGCGCCAGATCCATCGCTCCATTTTGGGTCTGCTCGTGCAGGGTTGCGCGGTGGATCGCGTTCGCGGTAATATCAGCGATGGCGGTGAGCAGGCGTACGTCGGATTTGACAACCTCCTTTTGCCGCCCCATCCACACAAAACCGATAAGTTGATCCTGCGCAATCAATGGTGCGCCGATACCGCCGTGAAGATCTTTGTGAATCAATTCTGGATGCGCAAAGTTTTGATCACGGTTTAAATCGTTGGTGAAATAGGGCTGCAGCGTCTGGCTGATGATGGCATTGATCCCCGTACCGCTTTTTTGACGGGTGCCGACCAGTGATTTCCATGGGCCATGCGCCACTTCGGTGATGGCATCCCCGCTCAGCGGATCAATGATTTCGACCGAGACCGCATCGCAATTCAGCAGGGCAACCAGCTGCTTGGTCAGCACCGGCAGCATTTCGGAACGAGTCGGCGCGGTGCGCAGCGCCGCACTCAAGGTGGCGATGGCTTGCATTTCGTTTTCGCGTTGTTTGCGTTCGGTGATATCGCGCGCAACCGCGAGCACGCCGACAATCTGGTCATTGGCGTCACGCAACGGGCTGGCGGTGATTTCGCCAATGAGGCGCGTCCCATTTTTCGCGATAAAGTTGTACTCGTCCTTCACCTGTTCCCCGCCAAAAATTTTCAGCGTATCGGTGATCGCCGCTCCCAGGAACTCAGGGGCAAGCACTCCCAATTCCGGGAATGTTTTGCCAACCAATTCGTCTGGTAGGTAGCCCAGGGTTTTCTCCACCGAGGGCGATATGCTGGTAATCCGGAGTTCATGGTCAAGCGTATAGATCACATCCGCGACATTCTCAAAATGGAGCCGGTACCTGGCTTCGCTCCGGCGCAGCTCATCTTCCGTGCGTTTGCGTTCCGTGATCTCGTTCTGCGCTTCTCGATACAGGCGGGTATTCTCCACGGCGATCGTTGCATGGCTGGCGAACAGGGTCAGCAGCGCCAGGTCGCTCTCGGTGAAGCGCCTGTTTTTCACATCGTCCAGCACATGGATCACTCCTGTTACCTGATCGTGCCAGATCATTGGCGCGCTGAGTATGGTGGAGAAAGCCTCTTCCTCGTAGACCGCAGCTCGTTTGTCCCAGTAACGATAATCATTAATAATCAACGGCTGCCCGGTCTGTGCCACAACACCCGCCGCGCCCTCGCCATATTTGAGGATTGTGCCGGTGAAATCGCGTACAGTGTTGTAACTCACCACGCAGCGGACTTCGGCACGCCGTGGATCGCACAGGTACAACCCGCCGCTGCGCGCGCCCAGCAGCTGCGCTGCCCGCTCTACAATCGTCTGGAGCAAGATCGGTAAATCATTTGGCGTGGTGATATCGAGTACCGTTGCCTGAAGCAATGCCAGTTCATCGGCCCGGCGATGCAAAGCCTCTTCAGCCTGTTTATTCTCGGTGACATCTATGATAAAACCCACCGTCGCAAGACCATCCGCGAAGGTTGTCCTGGTCAGATACATAAGGATGGGAAACCGGGCTCCGTCTTTCCGAAAGCATTCCGCTTCGTAGTGATCCGGCACCGGGAGGCCTTGCGCGCGGCGTTGAATATTTTCCAGAATTTGAGGGCGGTGCTCCGGGGTGAACAGTTCCAGTGGCGCAATCCCTTGCAGTTCATTCAGGTTTGAAAATCCAAACATTTTGAGATAGGCCATATTAGCGTAAGTTATCTCTGTTCCATACGTGATATTGATGGCAATCGGTGCGGATTCGAACATCAATTTATAGCGTTCTTCGCTCTCTCGCAGAGCTTCTTCTGTCAATTTGCGTTCGGTGATATCCCGGCTGGTGATGACCACGGATAATATATCCGGATTGCCCAACAAATTTTGACCATTGGTTTCGATCCAACGCCAGGAACCATCTTTATGTTGGACGCGATACTCGGTTTGAAGAGAAATCTCTGGTTGTTCCAGCAGTTTCGCCCACCAACCCCGCAGGTCCGCCAGGTCGTCGGGATGTACGGTCTCGAAGCCGCTGTGTCCCACCCGTTCTTCATCGGTAAATCCATTGATGCGAATATAGGATGGGCTGCGATATAAAATATTGGCATGCGCATCCCCGAAAATAATGCCATCATTACTGTTCTCTACCACCGCGCGAAATCTGGATTCGCTCGTGCGCAGTGTTCGCTCCACTTGTTGGCGCGCCGCAATCTCCTGGCGGGCCAAATCGAGCGCATTTTGAAGATTCCGGGTAACCAAATTGGCCACACTGTAGACAAAACCAAGGGTAAGAGTGAACCCAAACCAGGTACCCAGGGGTGTCAAATATAAGACCGCAGGTAAAGGATACTGGCTGGCTTGCAATACGGCCAGGCCTAATTCGAGCAGAATGCTCAGCGATATCAGTAAATAGCCAAGGCGTGACCTAATCAGCAAACCGATGATGACACCGACCCCGACAATAAAAATGGTCGTCAGACTGTTAACGCCCCCTGAAAAAACTGCCAGGACATGAAAAATGGCCCATGCGGTAATCACAATAATCGTGCTGGCGAGTTGAACCCGGCCGCGGAACAGCAGATAACGGGAAATGCCATACAACATCATTAAAATGGCGAAAATGATGAAGTCAAACAATTTATTAATCGCAAAAAATGGGACATAGATCGCCTCTGCGAGCACAAGCAGCAGGGCAAAATATAAGCCCAGCGTGTTGATCAGCCGCGCGAATCTGTTCTTTTCTTCATCGTCTTCAAACTGAGGAGGTTCCAGCCAATGTTTGATTGTTGAGATCATCGTCAACACCTATTTTAAAATACAACCTTTACTTCGCTTTCAAGACACCACGGAGCTGTTTCTTTGGGTCATGTTGCCATCCTCATAATCTTACAGGATGAATGGGATATGAAGGTCCCGGCGGAGATATTCAGGATGCCAATGATGATTATTCTTGCGCAACCCACTTCAAGGTGAGCAGCTTTTGGATAGATTAATGTCCGCGGATAAATTTAAAGTGGATGGCCGGGAAAATTGATGACGCTAACAGGAAAAATCCAGGCGGCTGCTCCAAAGAGAACTGCCTTCTGTTTTTAATAGTCAGGTTTATTTGAAAGCGTACCTCAAACAGAAAGGTCTTCCACCCCAGTAAACTACCCGGTTTATCCTACCTCTTGAGCCGGACTAACTATGTCTATTTTAGCCTATTCTGGATTTAACAAGCCAGAATGGGGGGACAGTCTCAAAATCGACCGAGGATGTTACCGCGGCTTGCGTCAAAGCGCCGATGTTCGCCAGCACCGTGGTCAGCCAGGCAGAGGTGACCTGATCGATTTGCGTGAACCCATTGCCGGGCATAATATTCCCCTATTCCTTCCATCCGGAGCAGACCGCTCCACGAAGACGTTTTGCACATCGACATTAACCAGTGCCATCCGAGATAGGACTACTGGAAATTCAATCATTTCATTGCTCCTCTCGCGAAAAGTACATACATGTTTTTTCTTTCCCCTCCAGGGATCTGAGGCCTTGAGTTCTGGATCGTGCCGGAAGGAGAAAAAGGGAAGTGTCAAAACGAATGGAGTCAATCATATCCAGTTATATGTAAAAGAACAAGCATCGGTTTTTGCCATGATTTCGCCGTGGACAGGGCTTGTAATCCAAAAAAAGTTCTATAATGGCATCATTGATCAAATCTATAAATAATTTTAAGGAGTTATATCAGTTAATCAGATAAGTGGGTAAACGCAATTAAAAGCCCAAAAATAGCGTCCCAAGTACGGTAACCCTCGAACTTACCCCTCGCTACCTGCCGATTGGCATATCCTTGCTCAAACCCTGGGTCAATGCAAAATGAGACGAGGGGGAGTAAACCCTCTATTAATGGAATACTCAGCAATTCTCAATATGAAAAAAGGGGGGAGATCTTGCAAAAAGTAGAAAGCGTGCTAAGTTTAGAAATACGATGTACGAAGAATTATCGATCAACCGAATGATAAAAAACCTGAAAGCGAGCATGCAACAATTTACCGATGCGCGGCGGGGAAAGAATACCCAGTACGAAATCGTGGATGCCGGGATGGGCGCTTTCTCGGTGTTTTTTACCCAATGTGCCTCCTTTCTGGAACATCAACGCAATCTGAAACGGACGAAAGGACGCAGTAATGCTGAGAGCCTGTTTGAATTATCCGACATCCCTTCAGATAATCAGATCCGCAACCTACTCGATCCCGTCGATCCAGGGGCGGTGCAGTCACAGTATCGGGACATCTTTGAAGTCCTAGACCGGAATGGGATCCTGCACCGGTTTCGCTCCTACAGTCACCAACTCCTGGTGGCGATTGATGGCACCGAATATTTCTCCTCCCAGCAGATCCACTGTGAGAATTGCAGCCACCGCACCTTGAAGAACGAAAAGATCCAGTATTTTCATTCTGTCCTGACCCCAGTGGTGGTGGCTCCTGGCAACGAACATGTGATTGCCCTCGAGCCTGAATTTATCGTCCCGCAAGATGGCCATGAAAAACAAGATTGTGAAACAGCCGCTGCCAAGCGCTGGCTGGTAAAGCATGGCGCCTTCTATGCCCGCCAAGGGATTACCTTACTCGGGGATGACTTGTTTAGCCGCCAGCCCACCTGCCAGGCGACGCTCGATCAGCATTTACACTTCATTTTGGTGTGTAAGCCGGATTCCCACGAGATGTTGTATCAAACCGTGGACTTTCTGGAGGCCAATCAGGTGCTCAAGACCCTCACCCGCCGCATATGGAATGGCCGGTTTGGAGAAATCGCCACCTATCGGTATGCCAACCAGTTGCCGTTGCGCGGCGATGCGGACAGTCTGATGGTCAATTGGTGTGAAATCAGCATCACCCGCGAAGATACCGGCCAACAGCTTTACAAAAATGCGTTTATCACCGATTTTGAGATCCGGGAAACCAATGTCGAGGCCATCGTGCGGGATGGCCGGGCACGCTGGAAAGTGGAGAACGAGAACAATAATGTGCTCAAAACCAAGGGGTATCACCTCGAACATAATTTTGGGCATGGCAGTCAGCATTTAGCTTCCGTCTTGCTCTCGCTCAACTTGCTGGCCTTCTTGTTTCATACCGTTCTGGATCTGGTGGACGAACGATATCGAGCCATCCGGGCAGAATTAGGCAAACGCAGCACCTTTTTCCAGGATGTGGAAGCCTTATTACGCTATTTGCCCTTCAACACCTGGGACGAGGTCTTGACCTTCATGTTCAATGGATTGGAGCTCAACACCAGTTGACCCGGCTATCTTTCCGCCAGTATCTTGCCTTGACCCGGTTTGGGCAGAACCACTACTGGTCGATTTTGGATTTCCGGGAAGAGAATTTCTGGTTTATTTCGTGCCCATACCTGGATCCTATGGGCTTTACCTCCCCTAATTAAGATCCTCTCCCAATTCCCTGGCCGCTTTGGTCTCTTTTATTTTGAGAACTGCTGTGGAATACTTGACAAGGGGGAATGGGATCTTGTAGAATAGATAGAACGGGTGTACTAAATGAGGCTTGGGCATAGAGGAAAAGAAGCGGGGAAATCATGACGACCTACCGGGTGACGAATTTGCGGTAAGGATGGCGTACAACCAGATGAAAGAGAAAGCGGTTGAGGCGGTACAAAAAAGAAAACAAGGGAATGGTTGAGACGAAACCCGAAGAATAAGAAATGAAACGAACAATCATCCGCTGCAGCGTAAAAATCAATCAGGAAAAGTGGCAAGAAATCAGAAAAATTGCCACGCTGTTTCGTGATGAGAAAAACACACACCTGCGATACTACCATCAGGACGAGAAATATTCTTCATGTAAAAGTGACCGCGAATGGCGCGACCAATTGGTCAATCTGCGATACAAGCCCGCGACTGGACTTCAAGCCCGGCAATGGAAAATCTCGCTGAAAGAAGCCTACGAGACGACGCACAAAAACTGGTACGCGTTGGCAGAATCTTTAAAATTGCTGGTGGCCAAGCACAAAAATGTCTGGTCTGAAAATGAAATGCACTACGCTTATTGGATTGTCTGCTCAGGCAAACTTCTGGCAGAATTGATGAGCGCGGGGAAATCACCCGTTCCAGAACACTTTTCCGTTTCTTATGCAGAGAAAAAACGAGTTCGCAACTATCTTTTGCGAGTAGTACGCCGGAAACGTGGCGAAAGACCTGTCGCAAAGCTATCTCGGTCTTTCCCCCTCGACGCAAACATGTATTCGGTTTTCGAAAAAGAAACCTTGTCGGTTGAAAATGGCAGGGGATCAAAAAAGCCCGCGCAGTTCATCAAAATTATGGGAATGACGCCGCGCAAAATGGTGGTGGTGCCTTTGACTGGCTACGCCCACTTTGACGGGTCGATTCGCGTCATCCTTGATTTCCATAAACGGCGCATTGAACTACATACTGTTTCGGATTGGGTTGAACCCGAAAAGCTAAAAGGTGCTGCACTTGCCTTGGATGCGGGGATCAGCGAAGTGTTCACAGATAATGATGGCGCGGCTTATGAGCCGACATTCGGAGCGACCCTGCAACGGGCATCCGACCAGCTGAACCGAACGGGAAAAGCCCGGAACAAAGCGCACGCATTGGAGAAAGTGTCCAGTAAGCACAAGGCTCGCCGGATTCGCAAGTTCAATCTTGGGAAAAACAAAATGCGCCACCGCAAACGCAAAGGTAAAATTCGCGTCCGGCAGCTCGTGAGCCAGTCTATTCACAAAATCGTAGAAACGAAAAATCCCAACACGGTCATTACCGAAAATCTGAATATTCGGGGCAAAGCAAAGTCAAAGAAAATGTCGCGCTTGGTGTCCTATTGGATGCGGAGCGCTTTGATAGAACGATTGAATTTCCTGGCGTTGGCGGAAGGTTTCCGTCATAAGCAGGTTAACCCGGCGTATACGTCTCAAATGTGTCCCACCTGTCTGTTTGTTCACAAGAACAACCGGAGAGGCGACATATTTAAGTGCCTGAACTGCGGGCATACTGACCCTGCCGACCGGGTTGCCGCCATTAACCTTTTTGCAAGAGCTAATGACCCCGACATCACGATCTACACGCCAAAATCGGTCGTGTGGTCTATCTTGCAAAAAAGGTTCGCCGCCTCTTTGGAAAGGCGGGGCGAGTTCTCAATTGTCGCCCCAACTACTGTTTCGGGCTGGACTGACGCGCAGAGTAAGGTGCGTCAGAGCGTAACGCCGTCTCCTAATTTCAACAGTGGGTACGGTACAGAAATGTCGGCTGTCTACTCTTGACGACATTTTGAGAAACAGTTTGCCATGTCCCTTTTCATGCGAGTGAATGTCGTTTCCCTGGAAGTGACCGATTGGGAAGCCGCCAAGAAATGGTACCGCGAGGTGCTGGGTTGGCCGGTGGATTTTACCAGCGATGGGGCCGGTTGGGAGGAATACGGGGTCGATGGCCAGGCCCACGTTTCCATCTCGCGATCTGACCACGCCACTCAGCACGGCGGGACCACCCTGGTGCTTTCTGTGCAGGATGCACATGCCGTCACCGCCGCCCTGAAGAAGAAAGGGGTTAAATGCGACGAGGTGACCGTCATCCCCAACATGGTCACCTACGGCACGTGTTACGACCCGTACGGCAACCGGATTCAGTTTGTTTCGATGCCCCCGGCAGCTTGAATCTATAGTCAGGGAGATTTTTGGCCCGCAGCGCCAAAAATCTCCCTGTTGCGTGAAAAAGCCCTGACCTATTTTTGCTATAATAAGATTTTGTAATTTCTTGATTTTCTCTGTGCCACTGCACGGAGTGCACCCTTTGATGTGTCTCTGTGGTAAAGAGTACTAGGAGCAAAAATGGGCAAGATTGTTACCTTTGGGGAGATTATGATGCGCCTGGCGCCCCCGGGCTTCCAGCGCTTCATCCAGGCGCGTTCGTTCGACGTGACCTATGCCGGCGGCGAGGCCAACGTGGCGGTTTCGCTGGCCAATTATGGCGAAGAGGCCGAATTCGTCACTCGCCTGCCTAAAAACGAGCTGGGCGAAGCCTGCCGCGCTTTCCTGCGCACTTTCGGGGTGAGTACCACTCACGTGGCCTGGGGTGGCGACCGGCTGGGGATTTATTTCCTCGAAACCGGCGCGGCCCAGCGTGCCAGCAAGGTGGTTTACGACCGGGCCGGTTCCTCGATCGCCGCCATTCAACCCGGCATGGTGGACTGGAAGGCCGTCTTTGCAGGGGCCGATTGGTTCCACTGGACGGGGATCACCCCGGCCATTTCCGAAGGCGCGGCCCTGGCCTGCGCCGAAGCCATCCAGGTCGCGCGCCAGATGGGCGTGACCGTCTCGTGCGACCTGAACTACCGCGCCAAATTGTGGAAATGGGGCAAGAAAGCCGGCGAGGTGATGAACGAACTGGTCGCCGGCTGCGACGTGGCTATCGGCAACGAGGAAGACGCCGAGAAGGTGTTTGGTATCTATGCCCCGGAAACGGACGTGACCTCAGGCGTGGTGGACGCGGCCAGATACACCCGGGTGTGCACCGACCTGGTGACGAGATTCCCCAATCTGAAAACGGTGGCGATTACCCTGCGAGGATCGATCTCAGCCAGCCACAACACCTGGTCGGCCGTGCTGTGGAAAGATGGCCAGTTCTTCACCGCGCCCACCTACGATATCGTGCCGATTGTCGACCGGGTGGGCGGCGGCGATTCGTTTATGGGCGGCCTGATCTTCGGCCTGCGCAAATACGCCGGCGATGCGGGCCAAGCCCTGCGCTTCGCGGTGGCGGCCTCCTGCCTCAAGCACTCCATCCCCGGTGATTTTAACCTGGTGAGCATCGCCGAGGTCGAGACCCTGATGGGCGGCGACGCTTCCGGGCGGGTCTCGCGTTAGGAAAATCGCTGCCTTTTGTGGCATAATAGTTTATAAGATGAATAGATTAAACCACGGAGGCACGGAGGACACAGAGAAGACCTATTTAAAATCTTTCTCCGTGCACTCTGTGTCTCCGTGGTGAAAACTTCCAAGAAGGAGCAAAATGATGGCATATTTCGAAAACGTACCTACCCAACCAGGCCTCAACCGCCTGCCGTCCAACCCGTGCAGGTTGTTGAATATGGAACTGCTGGTGCTCAATGACGGCCAAAGCTACACCGGAAAAACCGGCGACCGCGAAGTGCTGGCGGTTTTAATCGGCGGTAAAGGCAGCTTTATCGTTAACGGCCATACCTTTGCCAACGTTGGCGGGCGGCCCAATCCCTTTATGGGCAAACCGCATTCGGTGTATATGCCCTGCGGCGCCGATTACACCATCACCGCCCTGGGATACCTGCAGGTAGCCCTGACCAGCGCCCCCAGCGATTTAAAGGTCGATCCCTACGTGATCGGCCCGGAAAAATGCACCACCGGCGTGTGGGGCGCGGCCAATTTCAGCCGCAATTTTGTCCAGATTCTGACCCTGGCCGGGCAGCCCGACCTGCCCGCCGCGCGCCTGATCGTGGGCGAAACCTCGACCCCTTCCGGCAACTGGAGCACCTACCCGCCGCATAAACATGAGCTCGAAGACCTGCCGCGTGAAGCCTTTCACGAGGAAATGTACTTTTTCAAGGTCAGCCCGGGTGATGGCTTTGGCATGACCCGTTATTACAACGGTGAAGTCGATACCGGCTACATCGTGCGCGATAACACCATCCTGATGGCGCCCAAGGGTTTCCATACCGTGGTAAGCGCTCCGGGGTACACCACCTGGTATCTGTGGTTCCTGGCTGGCAATCACCGCATCCAGGCCACCTCAGACGATCCCAACCTGGGTTGGGTCTCCAAAACCGTCCCCATGCTCAAGTCATTGGGCCACTAATATTACCCCACCCCCGACCCCTCCCCGCAGGGAGGGGAGATTTTGTTTTGCAGTTTTCCTGCGCGTATCGCGCAGGAAAACTGCAAAGATATCTCTCCTTCTTTCTTGCTGAAGTTGGAGAGAAAAAAAGAGGCTTTTATGATTCTCAATTCGTTCCGTATTGACGGTAAAGTGGCGCTCATCACCGGGTCCGGACAGGGGCTGGGGCAGGGCATGGCGATTGCCATGGCCGAAGCCGGCGCCGACGTGGCCGGGGTGGATATTGGGCCCGCTCCCGATACTGAAGAAAAGGTAAAAACACTCGGGCGCGGGTACTACCACCAGCAGGCCAACCTGATCCAGGCTTCCGTGGCCGACCTGCAGAAGCTGGTCGATAATGTGGTATCCCACTATGGGCACATCGATATTTTGGTGAACAACGCCGGCATCATCCGCCGCGCGCCCCTGCTGGAGCATACCGAGAAAGATTGGGACGACGTCCTCCAGATCAATCTCAAGGCGGTTTTCTTCCTGTGCCAGGCGGCCGCCCGCTATTTCATCCCCCAGAAGAGCGGCAAGATCATTAACGTCGCCTCGATGCTCTCCTTCCAGGGCGGGATCCTCGTGCCGGGTTATACCGCCTCCAAGAGCGGCGTGGCGGGTATTACCAAACTGCTGACCAACGAATTGGCCGGCAAGGGGATCAATGCCAATGCGATTGCCCCAGGCTACATGGCCACCGCCAATACCGCCGCCCTGCGCCAGGACGCCGAACGCAGCGAGACCATTCTGGCGCGCATCCCGGCCGGGCGCTGGGGCACCCCGGCCGATATCATGGGGGCAGCCGTCTTCCTGGCCTCCCCGGCCTCGGATTACCTCAACGGCTGCATCATGAACATCGACGGCGGCTGGCTGGCGCGCTAAATAGTTTATATTCGAGGTCGTCCAAAAATCGATGATTTTTGGACGACCTCGCTATTTAACGGTAATTCGGGATAATCGACCCACCCCAACCCCTCCCGAAACGGGATGGGCCTTTTTCCACCCCAACAGGAATTATTATCGTCACTTGCGAATGAGCGGCAGGTAGATGCTGGCCCAGAACTGGTAAGCGCTGCTGCAGCCAACGGATCAGGCGCGGGTGGACGTGCCAGATTTTGGCGGCTTACGCCAGGGATTATTTGTCCAGGGCCACGACGATCTGCGTCTGGTCATCATTGACCAGGATGTTCAGGATCAGCATTTTACCACCCTGGTTCCAGACCATGCTGACGCCATTATCGAGGGATTGCTCGCTTTCAGCGGCCCAGCCCAGCGCCTCCAGCTGCTTACGATAGTAGCCGGCCACATCCTCCCAGGGATCGGTAGATCTGAACATCACCGCGCTGCCGGCTTGCATGAGGCTCGTGGCACCCGGGTAGAGCGGCACATTGGACGGCAGCCCGCTTTGCGCCGGGTCGATGGTTGGGAGGGGTTTGTCCGGTCCAGATGGGGTCTGGGTGGGGTGAGGCGCATCGGCGGCCTGGGCGGCGGCGTCAACGACGATCAGCGCCACCGCGGTGGTCTGGTCCTCATTGGTTGTCATGTTCACGGTCAGCCTCAGCCCATCTTTGGTGAAGTCATAATAAGCTGGCAGCAAGAACTCGCCGGCGGACCCGGCTGCCTCGGCTTTCCACCCCAGGGCCGGCAGTTTTTGTACGTAAAAATCGATCACCGCGCGGGGTTTGGATGCGGTATCGAACGTCACCAGACCGCCAGCGCGGTTTACGTTCTGAGCTCCGTCCACAACGGGCAGGTCCACTGGCACCGGCGCGCAGCCTTTGGGCAGGGTAGGCGCCGAGCTGTCTGGGGTAAGCTCGTATCGATAGGTCTGGGAGACCTCGAGACCTTTGCCGCTGGATTTCTGCGGCGCTGCGGCTGTCAAACTGTAACGCACGACGTAGCCGCCATTTTCAGCTACCCAGATATCCCCCGACACTACCCCGACGGACGTAAAATGCGGAAGGGCCGATTGATCAAAGCGGTAGTGAACGGCGGAAACCTGGTTGATAGTTTCAACCCCCACCCGGCTCGCAGCACCCAACGGCGGCAGCAGCAAGGCGGGCTCAATCACCTCGTCTTCGTCTGGCGGATCGGCAGATCCCTGGCAGGCTGGATTCGCCCCGGTCCAGCGGTAATATGCGCCGCCAAGGGCCAGCAGGCGCAGGGCAGCCTTGCTGTCGGTAGGTTGAACCTGGCTGTCGAAATCTCCCGAACCAGAGCGCATGATCTCCACCCGTGTGCTGCGCTTGAAGGGCTGTCCGTCCAGGCTGCCCGTGGCTTCGATCTGTAATACCGAATGGTAGGTTTTCAAGTCCGCCAGGCCGGCGGATGCATCTGGAAGAACGGCGGTGTTCCCGGAGGAGGTCTGGCCGGAAGGTGCTGCGGCTTTCGTTGCGGCAGGTTGATCGATTCCCGCTCCGCCGGCGTTTTGTGGAAGCTCATTCGGGACCCCACAGGCCTGGATTGCGAACGCGGTGGCGAGCAGCAATCCAACACGAAGGAGAAGGGAGGCATTCGGTTTCATTTCACCGCCTTTTCCAGCTTCAACCAGGCTGTGGAGGTCACCTGGAAGCCGGCCCCCTGCATTTTGGCGAGGGCTGGGTTGAGCTCAAACGAATCGATGGACTCTATCCCTTCGCCCTCCAGGAAATACTTTTCGATCCATGGGTCTTTGTCTCTGGAAACGTCTATTTTCAAACTCACGTTCTGCGGGTCACCATCCGGACAGGTAATGGTATAGGCCAGGACCGCTTCAAAATCCTTCGGCGGACCGAGCTTAAGGTTGACGCCGCCTTCCTCGTCCTTCAAAGCCTTGGCGTCCAGGAACCCAAACGTGTGCCCGTATTCCGGTATCGAAATGGCGCAGTTCATGATTTGAGACACCGTGTAGGTGTCGCTGATCTGCTTGTCGAAGGCTTCATACAGGTTCAAATTGAGCGGGTCGCTTTTTTTCAGGGTGCCGGAGGCCTGCATGACGTGGAACATCCCGAGCGGTCCGTATTCGGTTGTTGTAATCAGGTCATCTTTGACCATCAGGGTAAACTTATAATCGCAGCTTTTGACCTCAAAGGTCTTGGAGACGCTCGCGTCCACATCCAGGTTGTCGTTGAATGCCTGGAAAGTGACCGTTTCCGCGCCCCTCTTTTCGGCCTTGTAGGTGAAATCCTGCACGCCCGCTCCCGTGCCGGGTGGATAAACCCCCGGTTCAAAGGTTCCATTGTTCGCTATGGCAAGGAGCTTCCTGGGGCCGGTGAGCGGGACGATGTCCTCGTTGTCAACTTCCCCGGTCAACGAGGTGAGCGGGTTGACATAGTTGGGGTTTGGCTGCCAGCGGACCATGAATAGAATCTTGTCACCCAAGCAAACCGTACTGGTTTTACCGGAAGCAGTGATCTTCCAGGCGGAGTTTCCCGCGGCATGCGCGGCTGGGCCTGTCAGCGCCGTGGAGCAAACCACAAGCACAACTGGCAGCAGCCTCCATAGACAGGTAAAAAACGGCTTTGAATGCTTATGCGCCATGTGACCCTCCACAGAAGTAGATGGCGAATGCAGACCTGGAGGAAAAAGGATGATGGTTGTAGCGGAACTGACTTAACTGTAGCATTATTTCCTCCATTTTGCTTCTTTTTTAGCAATCTATTTCATACGGGGAATACCGCCTGATCTTTTAATATTTGATCTATTTGAAGGTGTTAAAAAAAGCTCATAATTTAGAATAATCGGTAAGTTTGGACTAATTAGCACGACCCAACAGGCCGATATCGATCATTAACGGCTGCATCATGAATATCGACAGCGGCTGGCTGGCGCGCTAAAACGTTTATAAGCAAGACCGCCCATAAGGTTCACCTTATGGGCGGTCTTGCTATTTAACGTCACTTGCTGATGAGCGGCACATAGATGCTCGCCCAGAACTGGTAGGCGCCGGAGTCAAAGCGCCCGTTGTTGCGCGCGCGCCCGTCCAGGTCGGTGGTGATGCCCAAATCGGTGCCCAGGTCAATAGCGGGAAAATCCCACATCAGATGGTAATCACCCCCGGCAGGGTTGATAAACAGTGGGTTGCCCAGATAATTATGTAGCCCCTGGTTGTGCGTACCTGTGATGGAAATGTTAGTATCTTTGGCATTATCATAGAACAGGTTGTAGTCCTCGGTCAGCGTACCATCCACGTAGATCCCCTCTGCATAGTCGCAGATCAGGCTGTTTTTCAGTTCCAATGTAGACCTGGATTGGATGAAAATGCCCGAGCCGGTCCCCTGGGTGGGTCGGGCGATGGTGGCGTGGTACAGTACCGCTGGGCCGGCTTTCACGTACAGGGCTGCCCCGCTGGCCGAGTCGTTGCCGGCGAACAGCAGGTTGCTGCCGTTGAAATCCGCGTTAGCGTATACCCCACCCCCACTGTCAGAGGCCGTGTTGTTGATAAAGCGCGAACGGGTCAGGACGATTAAGCTGGCCTCCAGGCCGCCGCCATTGCTCAAAACCTTATTGTTTTGGAAGAGCAGCTGGTCGCCGTGTACCCAGTAGGCAAACACCCCGCCGCCGTGACCAGAGATACCCTGGGCCAGACTGCCGTTGTTAATAAAATCGGTGTTGGCGAGGGTGAGTTCAACCGTGGTTTCGCTGGATATGCCGCTGCCGAACCAGGCCAGGTTGCCGACGAAGGAACTGTGGGTAACGGACGAGGCTCCGGATGCGGCTATGATGGAGGGCTGCTTGATGTACAGGCCCCCGCCGCTGGAGAAATTACAGTTGACACATTTTGTCGAATTTAAAGTTAAAGGTCAGATGGTTGCCATCCAGCCCGCCGCCGGCATACAATCCACCGCCATAGGCGTTGTCAACGCCGCCGGAATCGACCGTGTTCCCGCTGAAAGTTGTGTCGTTTACGGTCAGGTAGCTGTTAACAAACGCTCCGCCTCCGTTATTCCTGGCTGAATTATCGGCGAGATTGGCCTCGCTGATGGACACCAACTTGCCGGCGTTCCACTGGGAGATCGCGCCAC
This sequence comes from uncultured Chloroflexia bacterium, assembly GCA_963743005.1. Taxonomy (GTDB): domain Bacteria; phylum Chloroflexota; class Anaerolineae; order Anaerolineales; family Anaerolineaceae; genus CAVUNY01. Next base: position 62,003 of record CAVUNY010000009.1, read on the forward strand.
CTGAGTCACCGGCGGTGTTGCCCTGAAATTGAGACCCGCTTACAGTCAGGCTGTCATTGACATTCACCCCTCCGCCGTTGCCGTCTGAGGCGTGGTTGGCGCTGATGGAGTCGTCAAGCAAGGTGGCGCTGCCGGAATTGACATGAAGTCCCCCGCCGTGCATGGTGGCGGTATTCCCATAGAGCTGAGAATTCAACATGGTGGCGCTGCCCGCAGTGTACACCCCGCCGCCGGTGATCGAGGCCGAATTATATTCGATTATACTGTTGCTGATGGTCACGGTCCAATTGGCGCCTTCCTGGTAAACGCCGCCGCCGTAGGCCGCCTGGTTGTGATCGATCTGCACATGGTCCAGGGTCAGGCTGCCGCCTGCCAGGTAGATTCCGCCCCCCAATTCTTTTTCAACCTCGCCGTCCGTGATGCGCAGGTCTTCCACATGCAGGTTGTGCCCTGCCGTCACGCGAATCACGCGTTGGTTTTCCCCCGCCGGTTCCAGTACGGTTGTGTCGGCGGAAGCACCCATAAGAGTCAAGTTTTTGTCTACTACCAGCGTCTCATGATAGTGGCCAGCCTGGATGATCACAGTGCTACCATCGGGGGCGTTATCAATCATAGCCTGGATGACACCCTGCGGCGCTGCCAGTGTAGGCCGGACGAGGCCGGCGCATAAAATCAACGCCAGGCTCAAAAAGAAAAATTTTTGGAGTTTGAAATATGTTTTCATTAATAGCCTTCCTGGTTTCCGTTAAAATCCAGTTTTTAAGATGACTGCCTGCCTGAACCGCATCATAAAAACAGTTTAATATAATAATAATTTTAGCCTGATTAGGAAATTATGTATGTCGAAAAAGGACACAATTGACTTGACCATGGATATATGCTATAAATTCGCTCAATAATACCCAAAATCGTTGTGTTGATACAAAAACTGTATCCTAAGTCCAAAGGGAGAAAAACCATGGATCAAACGGCTAACCGCATGCAGCGGGCGATTGTGATGGGGGCGAGCATGAGCGGTCTGCTGGCTGCCCGGGCGCTGGCCAGGCACTTTACCCAGGTAACGATTGTTGAACGTGATATCCTGCCTCCACCCGGCGAACCGCGCAAGGGCGTCCCCCAGGGCCGGCACGCGCACGTGCTGCTGGCGCACGGGCTCGAACTGCTGGAAAGTTTTTTCCCCGGCCTGACCCAGGAGTTGGTGGGCAAGGGCGCTATCGCGGGAGATTTATCGGAGACGGTCCTTTGGTTTTCAGGAGGGGCCTACACGCGCAATTATCACTCGGGGCTGATGGGCATACAGGTCAGCCGTCCGCTGTTGGAAGGCACCGTCTACCAGCGGCTGTGCGCCTTGCCTAACGTGACCATCCTTGAAAATCACGACGCCACCGGGTTGTTGACTTCACCCATCGCAGATGGAAGGGGCGTGAGCGTCACCGGTGTAAAGGTGATGGACCGGGCACAAGCCGAGCCAGTGGAGAAGTCATTGGAAGCGGACTTTGTGGTGGATGCCGGCGGGCGCGGGTCACGCAGCCTGGCCTGGCTCGAAGACCTGGGTTACGCCCGACCAGAAGAAGAGCACATCAAAATGAGTCTCTCCTACACCACCCGCGTGTTCCGCCGGCTGCCCGAACACCTCCTGGGCCACAGCCCGGTGGTGATTTTGCCCAGCGATAAGAACCGGCGGGGCGCTGCCATGCTGGCTGTGGAGGGGGATCGCTGGATCGTTACCCTGGCCGGTTACCTGGGTGACGCGGCCCCGCCCGACCTGGAAGGGTTTATCGAATTTGCGCGCAGCCTGGATGCACCGGACTGTTACAACGTCATTAAAACCGCAGAGCCGTTGGGTGAGGCCAGCCAGTATAAATATCCTGCCAGCCAGCGCCGCCTTTATGAAAAACTCGCCCGTTTTCCGGAGGGATTCCTGACCTGCGGCGACGCGTTGTGCAGCTTCAACCCGATCTACGGGCAGGGCATGACCACCGCCGCCAGCGAGGCTGCCTTGCTGGATGACTGCCTGCGGGCCGGGCTGCCCGGCATCGCCCCACGCTTTTTCGGCCGCGCCAGCCGCCTGCTGGATTCGCCCTGGAGCATCGCCGCCGGCAGCGACCTGGCTTACCCCGAGGTGGAAGGCAAACGCAGCCGGGCCATGGGGCTGGTGGGGAAGTATCTTGACCGGCTCCTCCTGGCTTCTCGTGAGGATAACGTTTTGAATCTTGCTTTCCAGAAAGTGACCAATCTCATGGAGCCGCCGGCCAGCCTTTTCCGCCTCAATATCGTCCTGCGGGTCGTGTACGGCAGTCTCAAGAGATAATAATGCTATGGGTGACGATGATTATGGGTTGTATAGCATCGACAATACATCATAAGCCATCTTACGTCTGATGTGAAATCAAAAGGTTGACGAAGAAGGGGAATGTCCTCAAGATAATAGGTGCGAACCAAACCATCGAGAGGAGCATTCCCATGAAAAGTATATCGCTAATCGACCTGTTGACCATCATCTATGTACTGGTGGACGATTGGTATCAAGCCCAAGGCGCCAATCTGCTCAAAGGAAAACCAGGAGCCAAACCCGAGTTTACGGATAGTGAGGTAATCACCTTAATGCTGACGCAAGACTATATTCCGTTCCCGAGTGAAACGCAGTACCTGGGGTTCATTCGCGCCAACTACCTGCCGCTGTTTCCCAAGTTGGTCGATCAAAGCCAGTTCAATCGGCGTGCTAGGAACCTGCGTCTGCTGATAGAGGAACTACGCCGGTACTGGATCATGCAGAAAGGCTGGCATGATCAGCATTGCTTTCTCCTGGATACCAAGCCCATTCCGGTGGTGGGCTACAAGCGGGATAAGGATCACAGCGATTTCTTGGGGAGCGCTGCGTTTGGCAAGTGTGCCAGCCGCCACATGGAATACTTTGGCTACAAGTTCGTTGCCGTTACCACCTTGTTCGGTATTCCCATATTCTATGACCTGGTCCCTGCCAACACAGATGAACGTTTGGCTGCCGAAGCCGTGCTGAACCACTTTTCGCTGTGTGACATCTTTAGCGACAAAGGCTTCATTGGGTTACGCTGGCAGACCGAAGTCTTTGACCAGACTGGCAACCTCATTTGGACCCCGCGCCGTTCCAATCAGAAGCTCCAGAATACCCGCACCTTGGATCGCTTCTTGTCCAGCACTCGCGAACGCATTGAGGGTGTATTCCATGAAATTCAGGATGTCGGTCGGAATATCGAGCGTTTATTATCCAAAACCATCATCGGTTTGATGACCCGCGTGATCGCTAAAGTCACCAGCCACGTACTTCGCCATATCCTTTTGGTCGATTTTGGTGTTAATGTGCAAACCTTTGAGGTTTCTTCGCCCTCTTAGGTACAATTCACATCAGACGTATCTTATAAGTCGAATCTTGGGGCTTGAACTTCGCCAAACAATCATTATAATTATGGTAGTATTAATAAACAATTAAATAGGAATTATCTTGAACCACGGCAAAAGAAGGGGGTAAGTTGCCTTTTCTTTTCCATGGGACACCCATCCACCCGGCATCAGGCAGTCAAAACTGCTTGATGTAATTTTTTTAGGAGCTGGATATATGACCTCAAAACATCCACTGCTGCGCGGCCTTCTCACCGTGTTCGTGCTGGTTCTTTCGCTTGGTGGCCAGATATCCGTCCTGGCCCAGACACCTGGCGGCCCTGCTCAACCCGGGACTGCCTTCGACCTGGTTTCAGGAGGCCATTTGGCCGGTCCAAACGCGGAGGGGGTGATTGTGCCCAGCCCGCTGCCCGGACCGGACTATTCCATGCCCGGCCCTTCCCAGGTACATGCTTTCACCCCCAACTCGGGAACGATGTCCATTTTGCCCGCGAACGTTGGCCAACTGGTCGCATCTGGCAATCTCTCAAATGCGCCGCAGTCCGTGCTGGCCGCCGGGGTGGATGACCGCGACAACACCGATACCACCGGTTGGGCAGTTTACGAACACCAGAGCACCCAGAATGTGTTGGACACGGCCGCCAACGGGAACTTGCGGGTGGTCGATTTGTTTGTCGAGGTTCCAGGCGGAAATCCGGTCTTTACCGCAACGTATGTCTCCAACAGCGGTTCTTACGCCAGGACCTGGTATTTTTTAGCGAATGTGAGTACGGCTGACCTGTTAAATTTCGTTGTTACCAATAATCAGCGCATCATTGTGCAAAAGTCGTTCTACGATGCGACCCAGCCGGTTGCCGCCAATCGGGTGCGCTTTTATGCGGTGATGATCCCAAACACCGGAGCGGATGCAAAATCCTGGTATTTTTACAAGGATCAAACCACCGTTCAATTGACTGCCCTCTGGCAGGCCAACAACGCGCGCATCACCCAGGTCAACAGCTATGACGAGAGCGGTACCACGCTGTATGACGCGGTGATGATTGCCAACACGGGCACGGACGCTCGCGGGTGGGAATGGTGGGTGAATGCGAATACGTCGTTTGTGTCAGGCCGGATCAGCGCGACCAGTTACCGTCTGACTGATCTGGACATTGACGCTACTACCGGAAATTTCAACGTCATACTGACCTCCTGTCCTGGCGGCTGCCCGCTGTGGTGGTGGTGGGTGAATGTTCCCACCAGCAATCTGCTTAATCTCGCCGCGCAGGATGGAGCCAGGATTATCGACGCCAACTCCACCCCAGGCTGCGGCGACCGCTGCTGGTCGTTTATCCTGATCAATGATTCCAACGCCATTACCTCGCGGGTGGGGGAAATGCTGCGCAGCCAGACGGATGGTACGATGGGCCTGTATCTCAAGCAGGTGGGCGGGCCGGTGCTGGCAAACTTGATGGATGGGTCTGTTTTTGAGCCGGCAAGCGCCATCAAGGTGGTGACCAACCTGTATGCCATGCGCCAGATTCAGGCGGGAATAGTGAGCCTTTCCACCTCGATCACCAGGTATGCCCCCCCGGCGAGCGGTTCCTGCCCGGGCAATACCATCAACGGGACCGAGACCATCGATACCGCCGTACGCGAAATGATGTGGCATTCGGATAACACCCGCACCCGCGAGCTGAACGATTTCTTCGGCACGGCAAATGTGAACTTGATGGCGTCCGCCATTGGCATGCCCCATACTGCCATCCTGCATATCATTGGCTGCGGCGGGCCCATCCCGGACCAGACCACCCTGGATGACCTGGCCACACTTTATGAAGGCGTCGCCAATACGACCCTCGTCGATGCCACCCACCGGGATATGATGTTCAGCCATATGGCCGGCAAGGCCGAATTTCAAACCGACGGATATGATTGGACCCATTTATGGGACACGGATCTGCCCAATATCATCAACCAGGAGGCGCCCGCCGGGATGAGCAGCGCCAACAAGGCGTGGTTCCTCAACAGCATGGACCTGGCCTATAAAGCCGGAAACTACAACCTGTGCACCAGCGTGGCCTGCACATCCCTGATGTACGATATTGCCATCTCGGGTTGGGCCAAGATCCCGTTCTGCGATGCCGGCGGGCCGCGCCAGTTTGTGTTTGGGACGTTTATCAATACCGCCACCAATCCTACGAATTCAGCGGCGGCATTCAACAGCACTAAGGCTGAACTGCTGCGCGAGCAGATCCACGCCGGGCTGGCGACCTGCGCCTACCGCGAGATGCTGCCCCTGGTCAGACGCTGACAGTGGCATGGGCCGGATCAAAACATGCTTTTGATCCGGCTCATGATTTATTCGCCGCTTTCCAGGTTGCGGTCGACCGCCTGCACAAACTGGCTCCAGGCCTGCTTTTCGGCGGCCAGCATCTGCCGCCCGTTTTCAGTCAGTGCATAATTGCGCCGGATGCGCCCGTTCTCTTGGGTTTCGACCGATTCCAGGCAGCCCATGCGCTGCAGGGCATGCAGGGTGGGGTACAGCGAGCCTTCTTTAAAATCCAATACACCACCCGAACGCTGCCTGATGTGCTGGGCGATCTGGTATCCGTGGTTCGGCCCCTGGTCCAGAATATTGAGGATCAACAGCTGCAGGCTGCCCTTATAATTCATGCTTTTCTCCTACAGCCAGATTGATGTGTTTCGTTCAACGTAGTTGAACGAAACACATCATTAAAACTATACATCGGTCTTCTATGTATTGCAAGTGACCGCCTAGCATCGCATAATAAAATACTGTGTTGAATGCGAACCAATCATAAAAAAAAGAGATTTTTATGGCTTTTAACCCCGCGAACCCGCTGGTCATCCAATCCGATAAAACCGTGCTGCTGGAGGTCAACAACGACCTGTATGCGGAAGCACGCGACGCGCTGGCGCCCTTCGCCGAACTGGAGAAGAGTCCGGAGTATATCCATACCTACCGCATCACCCCGCTTTCGCTGTGGAATGCGGCCGCCTCAGGGTTAGGCGCGGAGCAGATGCTGGCGGCTTTGGAGCGTTATTCCAAGTACGACCTGCCAGGAAACGTGCGCATCGATATCCTCGACCTGGTTTCGCGCTTCGGGCGCTTGAAGCTCAATAAATACGGCGACGACCTGCTGCTCACCTCCAGCGACCGGGCCTTGATCGAAGAGATCTTAAGGAACAAGCACCTGGCCCCCTTGATCCAGGGCCGGGAAGATGAGACCTCCCTCTTGGTGAATGCCGGCAACCGCGGGCGTTTGAAACAGGCCCTGATCGGCTTTGGCTACCCGGCGGAAGACCTGGCAGGATATGTGACTGGCGCCGAACTGCCCCTGGCGCTGCGCGATTGGACGTTGGGTGGGGAAAGCTTTGGCCTGCGGCCCTACCAGCAGGATGCAGTGGACGTGTTTCATGCTGGGGGCGGGGTCACCGGGGGCAGCGGGGTGATCGTGCTGCCCTGCGGCGCCGGGAAAACGATGGTGGGTATGGGCGCGATCGCGGCGCTGCAAACCCAGACCTTGATCCTGACTCCTTCCACGGTTGCGGCCCGCCAGTGGATCCGTGAACTGCTGGATAAGACCACCCTGACCGCCGATCAGATTGGCGAGTATACCGGCCTGGAGAAGGAAATCCGCCCGGTGACGATCGCCACCTACCAGATCATCACCTACCGAAAGCGGCGCACCGATGAATTTCCGCATTTTGCCCTGTTTGACCGCGCCGATTGGGGCCTGATCATTTACGATGAAGTCCACCTGCTGCCGGCGCCGGTTTTTCGCATTACCGCCGACCTGCAGGCCCGCCGCCGGCTGGGGCTGACCGCCACCCTGGTGCGCGAAGATGGGCGCCAGGCGGATGTGTTCTCCTTAATCGGGCCAAAGAAGGTCGATGTCCCCTGGAAGGTGCTGGAAAGGCAGGGCTGGATCGCGGAAGCTGAGTGCACCGAGGTGCGCGTGCCGCTGTCTGAAAACGACCGCATGGTTTACGCCCTGACCCCCGATGAGGAGAAGTACCGCGCCGCGGCTACCAACGAGGTCAAATATCCGGTACTGGATGTGATCCTCTCCAAACACCCTGACGACAATGTGCTGATCATCGGCATGTATCTTGACCAGCTCGACCAGGTTGCGGCGCGCTACCAGGCGCCCTTAATTACCGGCAAAACACCTGTTCGTGATCGCGAGAAGCTCTTCGAGCGTTTTCGCAGTGGGGAGATACGCCTGCTGGTAGTTTCCAAGGTAGCCAATTTTGCCATAGACCTGCCGGACGCCAACGTGGCGATCCAGATTTCGGGCACCTTTGGCTCGCGCCAGGAAGAAGCCCAGCGCCTGGGGCGCATCCTGCGGCCCAAACGCAACGGACTGCTGGCTCATTTTTATTCGATTGTCGTCCGCGATTCACGCGATCAGGATTTTGCCGCCAACCGCCAGCTTTTCCTGACCGAACAAGGCTACCAGTACAACATCCTTTACGATCACGAGTTGCAGAGCTACCAGCCGCCGGTGCTGGCAGCCAAGTTCCAACGCGAACGCATGCAGGCCCTGCCGGAAGGAAGCCATGGAAAGCCTGTTTGACAGTATCACCCTGCGCGATTTGCAGGTGACCTTTGATGCTGACCTGATGGAAGATGCCATGCAGCTCCATCTGGATGGGCAGGTCGAAGATCTCGAATTGGACGTGGACGGCATCCTGCGCGGCATTGTGCAGGATGGGCGCCGGCACTACCACGTGACGATTTCCCCGATTAATAACAAACTGCAAATGACCTGTGACTGCGGCGGGATGCGCGGGCGGCCCTGCACGCACGCCATGGCGCTGCTCATCGATTGGGTGGTCGTTAACGATTCGGTCGCGAAGGCTCAACATTTTCCCGCGCCAGGGCCCGCCAGACCGCCAGCTCGGGCGCTTCCAGCTTCTTTTTTTCCACCCGCCGATGAGGCCGCCATCCGCAAGGACTGGTCTGAGCGCCTGAAGAACCTGACCGTAAAAGAAATGCGCGATCTGGCCGCGGTGCGCCAGGTGAAGCTCAAGGGCATCCTGCGCGATCAGGTGTGGGAGGGGCTGCTGCAGAACCTGGTGGATCCGGGTGCCACCGATCCGGCGCTCCAGCGCCTGGCGCCCGATACGCGCCGCCTGCTCGATCTGTTAAGCGTGCTGCCTGGGGCCGCGCCTCTGTATAACAGTACCCAGATCGTGCCCTACCTGGACGCGGCCCTGGATAATGGGCTGAAATCGCGCCCGGCCAGCGCCTGCCTGCGCGAATTAAACGAGGCAGCCCTATACCAGATGCCGGAGGCAGTGCGAGGCGCCCCGGTGCCGCTGCAGGTGTTGGCCAAGGCCCGGCCTGATCCCGGTTTGTTCAAGCCGTTTGGCGCCGAACCGGAGCGGGTAGAACTGGCTCAACCCTACCAGTTCACCCGTCTGGCGCTGCGCCTGCTCTTGATGGCTCAAGCCGGCCAACTGCGCTGCGCCCCGCAGGATAAGGGCGCCGCCCGCGGGTCCTGGCCGGGGCAGCCTGGCGATAATCGCAGCGCGGATGAAGTTGAAATTGCTCCCGAAGGCGGCTACCTGGAAAGCAGCCTGCTAAAAGGCCTGGCATCCTCGCTGGGCCTGCCCGATGCACCCATCGACCTGGCTGCCCGCCTGCTGGACAGCGGGGGGTTGTGGGCGCAGCGCGACCCGCAGCATTTGACCGAGCGCGTGCCAGATTGGCTGAGGCTCAGTCCGCAGGAGCAGAGCCGGCGCTTATTTGCCCTGGCGGCGGGGTATCCCACCCAGCTGGAAATGGACCTGGCCCGCCAGGCAGGTTTCACCCCCTGGCGCAGCCCGCGCCGTTCGCCGGGCTACCAGGAGTTCCTGGCCGAGATGGGCTGGGCGCGCCTGCGGCTGGCGCGGTTGGTCGCGCGCCTACCGGTGGGGCAGTGGTTCGAGACTGATTCGGTGCTGCGCACAGTGCAGGGATTGCAGCCCGGCTGGTTGATGGAATACAACACCCGGCACGATAACCCCGGCAGCCGCAATGCCCGCGATACACTGGCGACCGGGGCCAGCATCGGCAAGACCCGGGTTGACCCGTTCCGTTATCCGGATTGGCTGAAAGCTTACGGCCAGGTGCATCAAACCTTTCTGACCCATACGCTGCTCTGGTTGGGGTTGGTGGATGTCGGCTGGCAGGACGGACAGCCAAAAGCGCTGCGTCTATCCGCCTTTGGCGAATTCCTGGTAGGAAGGCAGCCGGATTTCGAGATGCCCGCGCCGCGAACCTCCGCCCCTGCGCTGGCGATGCGCGCCGATTGGGGCCTGGAATTGAACCTGGAAACGGCCCCGCTGGACCTGGTAAACCTGCTGGTGAAGATTGCCGCTCCCCCGCCAGCGCCAGAGCCTGGTAAAAACAAACAGCCGGCCCAAAAGCTGGTCTATAAAATCTATGAGGGGGGCCTGGGCCAAGCCTTCGATGACGGCTGGTCGCTGGACCAGATCGTCCTCCTCCTGGAAAACGGCCTGGGTACGCCCCTGCCGGCAGAACTGTTAGCCCGCATGCAGCCGCTGTGGGAGCGCTTCGGCCGCCTGCACCTTTACGATGATATGACCTTGATCGAATTTGGCGACGACTTCTGCCTGCCCGAGCTGCTGGCAGCGACCAGCCTCAGCCAGATCCTGCTGACCACCTTTACCCCGCGCCTGGTGGCGGTGCGCACCGATAAAGCCACGGATTACCTGGCGGAACTGCAAATCCGCGGATATACCCCGCACATGCAGGGCTTGCCGGGAGGCAGCCGTGGCTGATAACCTGCTTGAGGTGTTGAGTTGGTATGAGGTCGCCACCCTGCATTCCATCCTGACCTTCCAGGGCTACAAGGTGCCCGGTCCAGGGCGCCTGGGCAAGGCAGAACTGGTGCGGACGCTGCAGAAGCTGCTCGCCGAGCCCAGCCGGGTGGTAAAGGCTTACGCTGGGCTGTCTGCCTCGGCGCGAGAAGCGGTGATCACTTTACAGCGCCAGGGAGGCAGCGCCACACGCGGCGCCATCCGGCACCGGCTGCGCGATCAGGGCCTGCTGGAAGGGCGGGAGACCCGCCTGGATGCCTATTCCAGCCAGCAGCCTGACTTTCGCCGGCCGGATACCCGTTTCATCGATGAGATCCTGGCCCATCTCCTGGCCTGTGGCCTGGTTTTTGGGCGCATCACGCCCGATCCGTGGGGGCGAAAGGCGAACCTGACCTTCCACATGGTCCTGGAGTATTTCATTCCGCCCGAGATCCTGAGCTTACTGCCCGCGCCGCCCGCCCTGCCGCCGGAACTGCCCGATCTGGGCGCGCCAAAAAAGATCGTGGAAAGCTCTGCGCGCGTTTTCCAACGCGATCTCTACCTGTATTGGAGCTACATTTACCACAACCGCCCCGAACTGATCGCCAAAGGTCTGCTGGCCAAACGCCACCTGACCGCGGTGAATGATACCCTGCTGCAGCGTGAGACGATCGGCACCGGGCAGAGCGAGGCGGATTTTCCGCGCCTGTTGTTCCTGCGCATGACGTTGATCCAGTTAGGCCTGATCCGCGTCGAGGAGTCATCCCTGCGGGCAGAGCCGGGAGAGGCTTTCTTTGGCGCGCCGCCGCTGGAACGCATCCGGCGCACCTTTGAAGCCTACGTCACCGGGCGCCAGCTCAACGAACTCACCTTACAACATGCCATCAGCGCCTATGGCGAGCGTCTCGTGCCGGCTCCCGACCGGCTGGTGGATGCGCGCAAGGCCCTGGTGCTGTTCTTCCGCCTGGCGGTGCACTGGACGGGCCTGGAGGCGTTGATCGGACGCGTGCGCGAAACGGCTTACGAATTCCTGCTGCCGCGCATTTTCCGCACTACCAACAGCCAGAGTTATTATTACCCCACCGTCCATCCCTACAGCCAGTTTGGCAACCCGCTGGGTTGGGACTGGTCGTTTTCTCCAGGGCTGGATGAGAGCGAGGGCTGGCGGCAGGTGGAAGGGCAGTGGATCCGCTGGATAGTCAATGAGGCCTTCTTCTGGATGGGCCTGGTTAACCTGGGCTTTCACGACCCGGTCGGCGTCGAGCCGGATTGTTTCTACCTGACTGCTCCCGGTCGCTGGCTGCTGGCCGGGGGCGCCGCACCGGAAATTCCGCAGGAAGGTGGGCAGGTTATCGTCCAGCCGGATTACACCCTGCTGGCCTTCGACCCGATCAGCGATGCCGTGCTTTTCCATCTGGAGCAGTTTGCCACCCGAGTTTCGGCCGAGCGCGCCACCCTTTTTCGCATGTCGCAGGCCTCAGTGTACACCGGGCAGCAGGCCGGTTGGAGCGCGGCGCGCATTCAGTCTTACCTTGAAGAGCTGTCCACCCAGCCTCTGCCGGCCAATGTCGCCCGTACCCTGCAGGAGTGGCAGACGGCTCACGAGCGCATCAGCATCATGGCGCACGTCAACGTGCTGCATGCCCCGCATCCCGAAGATCTCGATCTGCTGGTCCAGCAAAAGAAGGCCGCTCCCCTGCTGAAACAGCGCCCGGCGCCGGGAGTGGTCGTGCTTCCGGAGGGTGGCAAATTGGGCGAGGTCCACCAATTATTGTCAGGCCTGGGCTGGTGGCCCGTGATCACCTCCCGCGAGACCGGGCTGCCGCCGCATTCGGTGGTGGTTGATGAAGAAGGGCGCCTGGCCTTCGTGCAGCGCCAGCCGGGCCTGTACCTGCGGGCTCACCTGGCGCGTTTTGCCGAGCCGCAGGGCGAAAATTTCTGCCTGACCCCGGCTTCCATCCGCCGGGCAGCCAATGCCGGATTATCCGCCGCCCAAATGGTGAACGAACTCAACCGGGTGCTGGTCCGACCCCTTTCGCCGCAGCTCGAACAGCGCCTGCAGGCCTGGTCCGGTCATTTTGGTCAGGCGCAGGTGGAGGACGTGGCCCTGCTGCGCTTTAAAAATGAATCGGCGCTGGCAGATTTGCTGCGCGACCCCGATATCAGCCGCCTGCTGCGCACTTTTCGCCCCGCAGAGCTCGAACAGACCGCGGTAGTGCGCTCAAAAGATGTGGAAAAGCTGCGCGCGCTGTTGGAAGAGCGTGGGGTGGAGTGGAAAGATCTATAACCGCCTTAAACCAGCCGATTTAGCAGGTATAATAAGCAAAATTCTGGCCAAAGGATTTTTTTATGCCATTTTCCCAGGTTGGAACCGTGCGGGCAGTGCTGGTCGGGCGCGAACCGCAGTCGCTGGTCAGCACGCCGCAGCCGCAGGTCAACGTTACCTTTGAAGGGTTTGAAGGCGACCGCCACAACGGCATCACCCGCCAGTCCGATGGGCGTACCCCTTTTTATACCCGTGGGACGCTGATCCGCAATGACCGCCAGGTCAGCCTGGTTTCCGTGGAGGAACTGGCCCAGATTGCCGCCGCGCTCAACCTGCCCGAGATCCGCCCCGAATGGCTGGGGGCCAATGTGGTGCTGGAGGGCATTCCCTCTTTTACCCTGGTGCCTTCCATCACGCGCCTTTTTTTCAGCAGTGGGGTGGTGTTGTTGGTTACGGATGAAAACCTGCCCTGCAGTAACCCTGGCAAAGTGCTCCAGGAGCAGTTCCCCCAGGTGTCGGGGCTGGTAGCTGAATTTCCCCGGGCGGCGCTGCACAGGCGCGGCCTGGTGGCGGTCGTCGACCGTCCTGGCATCCTCAGGGTGGGTGACGAACTGCACGTTCAGATGCGCTGATTTTTCCGGCATATATTTGGTTGATATGGGCTGGCGCAGCCAGCCCATATCAACTTTTTTTGTGGCTTCTAAGCCGCAGGGGCCTTTCTGTTAATCGCGGGATTCTCCCGCCTAAAAAAGATTTTTGCGAGATTTGAAAACGCATAGCGTTTTCAAATCTCGCTCTTACCCCTCTCCGATTCAAAAGCTCCAGCTTCTACAGAGCTGAGCCGTTACCTTTTTTATTTAGGAAAAGCGGTGGGTGGGTTTGGGTTGGGCTGGGTGGAAAGACTTAGAGCTTTGCTGGTGGAAATCCAACCCGCTGTGCTGCAGCACATCCTCGAAGAGGGTGCGCAATTGATCGGCATCGATCTCGACCCGCGCGTTTACCAGCAGGCTGAGCTGGTTTCCCGGCAGGTCGGGGATGCGCTCCTGCCAGCCGTTTTCAGCCAGGGTGGTAAAACTCAGTTTGCAGCTCTCCCCGCCGCTGGAATGCGCCAGGAACTTGACGTGCCCGATAGCTGCCGGATAGGCCTGGATGGCTGTCAGGAATTGTTCGATCAGCCGCTGCAGCACCAGGCGCCCGTCGGACCCGGCAGGCAGGTCGATGGTCAGGGTCTGGTCGAACCATGCCAGGCGAGCCTCGCCCGCGCCGTAGCGCTGGTAATCGATATTCAGCGAGCGGGTCGGGGTGAACCCCGGCCCCGCGACGGAGAGGCGCCGCAGCCAGTTCGCGGCGCTAGCAGGCGCCAGGCTGTTTTGGAAAAGGATCGGCTTGGCCGGGTAGCGCCGGGCAAGCATTAAATTCAGGTCTTCAAAGCGCTGTGAGGTGAGCAAATCGATCTTATTGACCACCAGCAGGCCGGCCTCCTCGATTTGCTTGTCGAATATGTAGCATACATCATCATTGAACGGCATGGGTTCGTCCAGCAGGCGCAGGCGCAGCAGGCGGCTGTCGGTAAATACCGACAGGCTGGCAGGGGTGAATTCTAGCATGCGCAGTTCCAGCAGGGGTTTGATCACCGTGGCTACCAGGTCGGTGCACGACCCCACCGACTCGGCGAAGATCACGTCCGGCTTGCTGCTGGCGGCCAATTGCTCCAGGCGGGCATCCAGGTCATTGAAATTGCAGCAGAAACAGCCTCCGCTCACCTCCACCGTGGGCAGGTCGGACAGCTGGAAGAAACCGGTGTCCACCAGATATTTCCCCTGGTCGTTGGTCACAATCCCCACCCGCTGACCCTGAGCGATCAATTGTTTCGCGGCGGCAATGATTGCGGTGGTCTTCCCACTTCCCAGGAACCCGCCTACCAGGTGTACACGCATCCAGGCCTCAAACTTTCTTCAAATAAGGATCGATCGCCGCCAGCAGTTCGGGATGGCTGGGGATCAGCGAACTGAATTTAAGCTCACCGTTGATCAAGATCGCCGGCAGGTTCTTGATGCCCATTTTCATCAGGCGGGCAATATTCTCGGGTTTGGTGATCTTATATTCTATCAGATCTACCGTGTGGTCCAAAGCCGATGTGGCCCGCACCGCTGCCGCCAGCATATAACTGCACGCCGCGCAGGAGGCCGAGTCCAGGGTAAATACTTCCATCAACGGTTTGGCGAGGTGGGCGTAATCCGGCAGGATGACCGCCGACAGGTCGATATTCTGAGCTTTGTAATTGGCCAGGATCAGGCGCGCTTGTTCGGGATCTCGGATGGCTTCGGCGGCGCCGATCACGTTTTCAACCGGGGTGGCGTAGGGCATATCGCAGCCGGGGGAGATGATCAGGTTGTGGGGATCGAGGGTATCCAGCATTTCGATCACGTACTGCATGTTGTCCTGCTGGGAGCCCAGCAGCATGCGCGAGGTGAGGGGAATATTGCCTTCCAGGGTGATGTTGTGGCGCGCGGTGACCTGCTGGGCAGCGAGCATGTTGACGTTTTCATCGACGGCGATGCAGTCTGGTCCGGTCAGGCACATGGCCTCGATATTCTTGGTGGCGTCGCCGCAGACAAAAAACGCTGAGAAGGCCCTGCGCGCACGGATAAAGTCGAAAACCTGGTGGAAGGGCTCGTGCATAAAGCGTTGGAAATGGCGTGGTGAGATCTGCGAGATGACCGGGTCAACCACAGCGATCACGTCCATCCCGGCTTCGATGTACATGGCGACGACCGCATTGACCGCCCGCGCGGTGTAAGCCAGCAGGGCTTGGGCGTATTCCGGTTGGTCGATCAGGTCCATGAAAATCTCCGTCCCGCGTAGGTGCGAGGCCAGGGTGAAGGGGCCGGTGACCAGCCCGTAAAGCGCGGTGCGCTGGCCGACGGCAGTCTTCATCTGGCGCATCACCTGCAGTACGGCGGGCAAGCGGCCTTCGTCGGGGCCAGGGAGGTGGTCGGGAATTTCAGTGTGGTTGTCCAGCGGGTGGGTCACCACCATGGGCGGTGAATCTTCGGCCCACATCAGCTTGCAGCCCAGGATTTCGGCCTCGATCTGCAAATCGAACACCACCGGCTGGCCGTCGGGCGTGTACAGGCGGTTGGCTTCCAGCAGCGATTCGAGCAGCTTTTCCGGATCGGTCAGCACGGCGCGCGCCGAATGGCCCTTCAACAGGCCGACATGCACTCCGGCAAAAGGCACCCAGGGGATGGCGGGGGTGGGTTCGTGTCGCAGGGTCTTAAAAATCAGTTCTTTACCGGTCAGTCCGGCGCGGTCATGGTGGGCATGGGGAGCGGGCATCAATTGTCTCCGGTGAGGGAAAGGGGATGGACTGCAATTTACAGGAAGTACTATATCAAACCTTGACAACGTTGTCAATATCGCATGGTAATTTTTGTCCTGGCATTGCTTTGCCCTGGCGATTTTCGTATAATCTTTATATATGATGTCAACATAGTCAATGATGTGCAGCTTAAAAGTAACACCTACGGGTTTCGACTGCGCGGAACGCACAGCGGATGACTGAACGCTGACTGGCTGACCGCTTTTTAGCTGATAGGCTGATTTAAGGGTTGGATTGAGATTGGATGGAGAAAAGATCATGGCTAAAACAGATCGAGTAAAACGCCGCGGCTTTGTCATGACCGGTGGCGGGGCCAAGGGCCTGTACGAAGCGGGCGTAATCCACGCCTTTCACGTTTCCGGCATGGAATTTGACGTGATCACCGGCTCGTCGATTGGGGCTATGAACTCCATTTTTTTTGCCGAATATCAGCTGCGCCGTAAGAAACTGGTTGCAGAAAAGCATCTCACCCGCGAGCAGGCCATCGATGCCCTGGACGGGTATATCAAATCTTTTCTGCACTCCTGGATGCTGCTGCCGCAGAAAAAAATTGTGGATGACAGCCAGCAGGGCCCGCTCGGGCAGCTTGAAAGCGATCTGCAAAATTTCAACCTGGATCTGGCGGACATGGTCAAAATTGGCTGGTGGTGGACCGACCCCGACCGTAAAGCACTTCCACCACTGGTGGTATGGCCCGCAGTGGCCCGCCTGGTGAAAGAACTGGTCGAACGGGTGGGCGGCAAGGGAGAACTGCTGCGCATTTTCAAATCCCACCGCTCCTCATTTTTTGAAGAGGCTATCCGCACCTATTTGCGCCGCTTCAACCTGGAACGCTCGTTGATCCCGGCAGGCCAGGACCAGGGTGTCCTGAGAATGTTCACCGACCCGATCACCCCCTTGCGCGCCGAACAGTTGGAAGGCCCATTGACCGTGGAGCCAGGGGAACCTGCGGATGCATCCATCCTGATCGACCCGGCGCGCACCTTCCGTGATTACCACGAGGCGGGGTTTGAGGTGCGCCTGACGCGCGCCAACTACCGCACCGGGCGGCTGGAAATATCCACCTACCTCTCGGCGGAAGATTTTCTGACGTTTATGGAGAACCAGGCCTGGCGTTTGAACGCCGCCGATCCGGATATGATCCCCCTGGGCAGTTTCCGTTTGGAACTGCCGGGCAACCCCTCGTCCCTTCAGGCAGCGCTGGCCTCGGGCCGCTTCCCGGGGGTGTTCGCGCCTTTTCCCTTCCAGGACATCTTCCCCAAGGAAAAGGGCGAAAACGAGCTGCTTCGCGGCCTGCTGGAGAACTGGTTGGAAAGCGAACCGGTGCGTGAAGAGCTGCACCGGGCCTATGAAGCGCGCCACGGGGCGGATGCCCACGCGCAAGACAGTTGGGCCAAACTGGTCGAAGGCTGGCGCAGCTCGGCGAAGATCCGCAGTTTTTTCCCGCGCCTGACCGATACCTACATCGACGGCGGGACGATCGATAATACCCCCTCCAACAGCGCAGTAGACGCCACCCGGGAATGGGTGGAAGCGCAGGGCATTTCCCGGCTTAACGTCGACCTGGAGCTATTTATCATTTTCCTCAGTGTCGAGCCCCGGGTAAACGAGGTTGATGCGCGCGATCCGGCTCTCTACCAGGTGGTTAACCGCACCCTTTCCGTGCAGAGCGCGGCTAAACAGTCCAGCGACGCGGTGGTGGTGAACACGATCAACACCTTTGGGGATCGCGGCGCAGCCCTCGGGCAGTCCCTGCTGGCTTTGCTGCACAGCACCCGCTCCCTGCTGGACCAGCTCGATCCGGAGCAGCGCCAGACCCTGGAAGCATCGCTGCTCAAAAATGCCCAGGAGCTTAAGCTGCGCGGATTTTTGGGCAGCAGCAGCGCCGGCATCTTGCAGCGCCTGGAAGATTGGGCGCAGGATACGCTCGACAAAAAAATGCCGCTACACGTCAGCGAAATCAAGGTATACCCGGAAAAAATGCCGCTGGATACGCTGCAGTTCACCGAACGCATGGGTTTTGTACAGCAAAACGCGGTGGAGATGGTCGCTATGGGCTGCTACAACACCCTGTGGGCCCTGCGCGCGCAGCTGGAGCAGCCGCAAAATGTGTGGGATGATTTCGACGCCGCCACCCTGGCCCTCGTCCGCCGGCGGATGGACGACGTTTCCTGGCCGCAGGACCCGGTCGAATTGGAGAAGCTGCGCGGTTCGTGGCGCTGCCAGTACAAGATCTGTGTTTTTCATGCCAAATTCTGTCCGCACGGCGCCAGCCAGAAAGGGTGATCATTGACGTTTGAGGTTGGGTCCGGCATTATGCGCCGGACCCAACCCTTTTTTATTGCCTGGCAAGCCAATCTTCGCACAGCAGGCCCATATATATTAGATCCCAACGCCGCTCGCCGCGTTTCAAAGCCTGGCGTTCAGATCCTTCATGCACGAAGCCGCATTTTTCATATGATCGGATGGCGCGCAGGTTAAATTCAAAAACCGACAGGTTGATGCGGTTCAAGTTGAGCTGTTTGAATGCATAGCCTGCCAGGGTTCTCATTGCATCCGTGCCAAAACCTTTTCCCCGGTATTCCGGTTCGCCGATGCCAATCCCCACCCAGGCCGATCTGGCTTGCCAATTGAAACCGCCTAAAGAGGTAAAGCCGATCATTAAATCATCTGCCAGAGAATGAATGGCAAAAATTGAACTCCCGTATTCGTTTATTTCTTTTTCGAGGATGCCCCGGATGGTTTCGGGCGAATAGATAGCCATAGGTCCGGAGAACAGCAATCGTTGATATTCGCTGTCTCGGTCCCACCGGCCCAGGTTTTCCGTTTCCTTTTCCAGGTCGAATATTGTCAGGCGAACCAGCTTTCCGGTCAAATTGGCTGCGGTCATTTCGCCTCCTCTGCTGCATGGGCTGCTTGCCATTCGGTTCGCAAGATACCAAACGATAACCAATCCTGGTAGCTGCCATTGCGGAAAATCGCCTGGCGCTGGCGGACTTCAAGGGTTAATTGGGCCTGTTGGAATAAGGCGTGGGCTGGTATCTCATCTTCGCCAACCCGCAGTGAGACCCGGAACAAGTTAAGTTCATCAAAAGCATAATTGAGCGCCATCTGCAATGCTTCACGCGCAAAATGTTCCCAATCCTGTTGGTCCCCGATGACCAGGCGGATCTGGCCTGCCGCGTGAATCCACTGTACGTAGGCAATCACAATCAAACCGATGATTCGATCCTCTTCGAGCGGACGCAGGCTAAAAATAAAAGTGTGGCCGCTGTTTTCAATATCTTTTTTCCAATTTTCCATGACTTTGCGCACCTCAATCGGGGTCATGGGGGTGGAGCGGCCAAAAGTAAGCTGCGGTACAACTTCCGGTTGGTAAGTCCAGCCGGCGATCACCGGGGCGTCATTTTCGATATTCATCGGCGTTAATTGAAGAGAATGCCCATTGTATAATGGCCTGGAATGGAATGATTCTCTCACAATGCTATCTTTCAAAAGCGTCATAGGTTCATGGCTTCCATTGTTATTGGCAATTTCATTCATGGTTTATCAATCCTTGCAATCACTCTTTATAATTTCTTATAACGCCGGAGATCGTGGGCGAGAAATCGGTTTGGATTCTCCTGCCATTCCGCGGTGGAATTTTTTTAATGAGAGAATTATTGGAATCGTGACCGGTCTCGAAGAATATAGGGACCACCATTCAGCGTGTTACCGTCATAAAATCCGCCAATCCAGGGGATGGGTGCTGAGTTGTAAGAGTTGAGACCAGTAGTGCTGGCCTGGATAATGATCTCAGTTAGGACCTTTAAGACTTTACGAAACAATCGCGCGATCATCGTTTGATCTCCTTTGATTACCTCTAAATACAGGCTACAGTAATTCGCAGTTTGTGCGTTCCGCAGACTTTCTGGGAGCTTTTTTGCGCCTGCGGATACGTTCCTGTCTTTCTGTTTCCAGCATATCTGATTCTGATTTTTTCCACACCCTACTTTTAGTAGGGATTTATTGATAAATAAGGTAGTTTTTATCTCTTCACAATAGTATGCAATCTTGATAGAATCGATTTGGATGTGATCCAAAATTCCCAATTTTCTACAGATAGAGAAGTTTCTGGCAGAGGTTGTTTCGCAATAGGGGTAATCTGCAATGGAAAATAAAGTTCAATCGTTCGATATCCGTTTGATTGAGCCCCTCACCCCGCGCGAACGGGATGTGCTGCGGCTGCTCGCCCAACACCTGCGCTACCAGGATATCGCCGGGCAGTTGGTCATCGCACTCACTTCAGTCAAATGGTATGCGCAGCAGATTTATGGTAAGCTGGGGGTCGATAACCGCCGGGATGCGATCCAAAAAGCCCAGACGTTGGGTATTTTGGATTTCGAGCCGCCGGCCGCCTCCCCCTTGACAGCAAAAACTAAACACAACCTGCCTCGCCAGTTGACCCGATTTATCGGACGCGAGGGGGAAATTGGCCGGGTCATCGAGCTTGTCCGGCAAACTCCTCTGGTGACTCTCACCGGTTCGGGTGGGGTGGGAAAAACCAGGCTGGCTCAGGTGGTGGCTGGAGAACTTGTCATGGATTTTCAACACGGGGCCTGGCTGGTGGAATTGGCTCCCCTGACGGATGAGAAGCTGGTACCGCAATCGGTTGCCGCCATTTTCGGACTGATAGAACAACCCTCCTCCAGCCTGATGGATATTCTGATCAGCTACCTGCGCGAGAAGCAAATCCTTTTGGTAATCGATAACTGCGAGCATCTCATTGGGGGATGTGCCCAACTTGTGGCCCATTTGTTGAAATCCTGTTCGCGGCTCTCAGTGCTGGCGACCAGCCGGGAGGGCCTGGGTATTGCCGGCGAAGTGATTTATCGGGTACCATCACTTTCCTTACCAAAAGCCAGGACATATCCGGACCCACAAGACCTGTTAAACTCCGAAGCAATTAACCTGTTTTTGGATCGTGCTGGTCAATCCCGGTCAGGTTTCCAGCTCACCCCCGAAAATGCAGCCGCCGTGATGCAGATCTGCCGCCGTGTTGACGGCATCCCGCTGGCAATCGAGCTGGCATCGGCGCGAGTGGGCGTATTAGGCGTGGAGCAGATTGCGGCTCGGCTTGAGAATGCCTTCCACTTATTGACTGGCGGCAGCCGCACGGCTCTCCCCCGCTATCAGACCATCCAGGCTTCGATCGATTGGTCCTATGACCACCTTTCCGCCAGCGAGCAAACTCTACTCAACCGCCTTTCGGTCTTCGCCGGGGGCTGGACGCTGGAAGCCGCGGAGAGGGTCTGCGGATTTGATGAATTAGCGGCCGAGCAAGTGCTTAACCTTCTTCTTTCACTGATTAATAAATCGCTGGTCGTTGTGGACGCAGGTGAAAATGAGGCGCGCTATTCACTGCTTGAAACCATCCGCCAATACGCCCAGGAAAAATTAGGGGAGAAGAACCGCGAAAGCCTTACCGGGCGGCATCTTGATTATTTCTGCTGGTTTGCGGAACAGGTAGAGCCTCATTTGCGGGGAAAGGATCAGGTGCGGTGGATGGACCGGGTCGGACAGGATCTGGATAATATCCGCGCGAGCCTGAATTGGGCGCTTCGGGAAGGATCATTGAATGGCCTGGGCCTGGCCTCTGCATTGAGGTGGTTCTGGTATATACGCGTGAATCGCAGCGAGTTCTTACAGTGGTTCACCAGGCTGCTCGAGTCATCTCCAAGCCGGGAAAACACTATTGGGGAACAGGCAGACTTTTCGTATCGTATGCTGCTGGCAAAAGGATTCTACGTAGGCGGTTCTTTGGCGAATGCTCCATTTCAGTCCTGGCAGGGTATGACCTGGTTGAAAGAAGCCCGGAGCCGCTACCAGGAGCTGGGTACGGCAGGAGAACTCGGAAGCGCTTTATGTGGAGTGAACCTTTTTCCGCCTGATCCTGATGAATGTTTGCAGTTATTAACAGAATCTATGAAAATAGTGGAAGTGAAAGGCGATCAATTTGACCTATCTGAGGTGTTTAGTAGTCTGGGGATGGTCTGGTTGTATGAAAAAGGGAAACCATTAGAAGCATTAATCTATTTAGAAAATAGTCTTGCTATTCGCCGTGAGCTTGGCGATATCGAAGGGATTGGGTGGGATAATATACTAATGGGGGATCTTAATGTAAAACGGGGAAATTATTTTGCTGCAGCCGAGAATTATCAGGAAAGCCTCGCCAGTTTTCAGAAAACTGGGGCCATATACAACCAAAGTAGTGCGCTGGATCGGATCTGCTCCCTGTATATATTGCAAGGAAAATCGGGAGAAGCAGCGCAGGTGATTGAACAGGAAACTGAACTGGGTGAGGCATTAGGGGATAAGGGAATTCTGATCAGCAGTTTTTTCAACAGGGCGCGGATGGCCTACAGCCTGAATGACTTCAAAGCCATGGAAATGTATTGCAATCAAATTATTCTGCTCTGCATCGAAACGGGAGAGAAAATTGCTCTGTATCGGGCCAAAGGCCTGCTTGCCATTATCGACTGGATCCTTGGAAAAGACGCTGAAGCGTCCAAATTAATAAATGAAGTAATTGGTATCTGGCAAAATTCAAACGGTCCGGTAACAGACGAGTACTTTTTTGTAGTGATTTTGCCCGATGTCGCTTCTCGTCTGGTGGAACGAAGACAATATTATCTGGGTGTAAAAGCCTTTGGCCTCGCGATGCAATCGGAGTCTTGGCCTGTGGAGGATTTACTCCCGGTGGAAAAGGCCCGCTATGACAGGGCAATGTCTATCGCGCGGAGTGCCCTGGGCGAGGCAGATTTTCTGAAAGCCTGGACAGAGGGCGCCAATCTGGATGCTCTCGAGACATTGAAGCGCATCTTGGATCATATGACCGGCTAAAACAGGACGTAAAAAATTTTCTGGTAGAAGGTGATGTGACGGTCTGAATTAATTTCTAACCTGTGGCAGTTTCGATCATCGAAATTGCCACAGGTTCTATTGGGTATGGCTTATCAGGTGTATTTCTAAAACATCGTCCGATCCAGAAAATATATGGAAAGATGGCTGCTGGCACTCAAAAAAGTTGATACCCACTCGCAGCTGCCGCTGTGATCCAGGAAATCAGATCCGACCGGGTAGACGAGAGAATCGCTTACCTCGGACGTGTTTACAGTAAGGATACCACTGTCCAAACAGTGCACGGGAAGCGGAGTGATAAAGGGCGATGCGGTCACTGGTCTGGAAACCAGGGTGACAGCCGCCAGTACCAGGATCAGGACAATTGAAAAACGGATAATTTTCATCGGTCGGCTCCTTGCTTGTGCCTTGCGGCGCTCATGGATTTATGCACCCAGTATAGTCAGCCGGCCATTTTTCAACACCCTACAAAAAGTATGGAATCTAAAATAAAAAAAGATGGATATTAAACCGGACGGATTCGGTCTTTCAGGTATGGGATCTCCAGGATGACCCCTACCGATTGAATTTAGGGATGGTTGCTGTCTGCTTTGGCCATCTCGATCCGTTTGCTGAGCGCCGGATGCGAATACAGCAGCCACTCCACCCAGGGTTCAGGGTCGACTTCAGCCAGGTTCTGGTTGGCCAGGCGGGTCATCGCCGAGGCAAAGGCCGGGCCGTTGCGCGTGGATTGCAGGGCGTAGCGGTCGGCCAGGCGCTCGCGCCAGCGTGAAAAACCGTTGGTCACCGGCATGGTTGCCACCCCGAACAGGCCCATCACCAGCATCAAGAGCGGCAGCGCGGCGATATCCGCCGGGCCGGCGAAGCCGAAAGCCGCCACCCCCCAATTCAACGCCTGCGCCGCCAGCCACAGCCCCACCAGGGTCGAAACCGTCTCGAAGGCAATCGAGAGCGGGATATCGCGGTTGACGTGGTGCCCCAACTCGTGCGCCAGCACGGTTTCGATCTCATCGGGGGTGAAGGAATTTAACAGTGTGTCGCCCAGGATGATGCGCCGCGTACTGCCCAGCCCGGTCAGAGCGGCATTGGCGGCCTGGGTGCGCCGGCTCATATCGAACTTATACACCCCCTGGACATGCGTTCCGGCCCGTTCGCTCAGCCGCACCAGCCGTTCAGCCAGTTCGCGGTGCTCCTCGCCCAGGGGGACGAATTTATTGAACAGCGGCAGCAGCAGCACCGGCGCCAGGTTGGCCAGCAGCACGTTAAAGACCAGCAGGAAGCCTGCCACCCACAGCCACCACGTCTCTGGAAAAGTCCGCAGCCCGAGGTAGATGATTTCCAGCACGACCCCGCCCACCAGCCCGCCCACCAAAATACCCTTCATCTGGTCGCTGATCCAACCCCCCAGGGTCTGGTTGGATTGGCCAAAACGCTTCGGCAGGACGAACCCGGAATAATAGGAAAGAGGCAGGTTGACCAGAAAATAAATCCCGCCGAACACGACGGCATACAGCAGGACCAGCAGCCATGGATTGGCACTGATCCTCTGCATGCTCCCAGTGAGCATACGCGACCAGCCAAATAACAGCCAGGCCAGGGCAAAAACTGCGCTGATCGCCAGGTCGGGCAGCAGCAGGCGCCGTTTGAGCCGGGCGTAAATTTTGGCCTGGACCTGGCGCTCGAGATCGAGCTGTACCGGAGGTGGGGAGGTTTGTTCCATAACACCGATTATATCCCCTCCTGGTTTCCCCGGCATTTCCGGTTCTTCAGGTAAAATTTCAGGGTGAGGTTTTCATGATTGAGATTTTATGTGACAGCACCTGCGACCTGCCCCAACCTCTGTTGGAGCAGTACCATATCACCGTGCTCCCCCACTTTATCATCTGGGGCAACCAGCAGTTCCGCGACCGGGTCGATTTACAGCCCGCCGATTTTTACCGGCGCCTGGAGCGCGACCCCGTCCTGCCGACCACCTCGGCGGTGCCGGAGGTGGAGTTCGTGCAGGCCTTCCGCCGCCTCAGAGCGGATGGGGCGGATGAAATTGTGGCTCCGATTATCAATGCGAGCTTCAGCGGGGCCTACCAGAACGCGGTGGCAGCCAGCTTACAGGTGGATTTTCCGGTGCACGTGGTTGACACGCGCACCACGACCCTGGGATTGGGGCTGCTCGTGCTGGCTGCGGCCCGCCTGCGGGATGCCGGGGCCGGGGCGTCCGAGATCGTGGCCCGCATCGATGCGATTCGCCGCGGGCTGCATCTGCATGTCTGCCTGGATACGCTCGATTTCCTGCAAAAAGGGGGACGCATCGGCCGCGCAAAACATCTGATCGGCACCTTGCTGCAGGTCAAGCCAGTGCTGGATGTGGATGCGCGTACTGGAGAAGTGGTCGACCTGGCAGCCACCCGCACCCGGCGCAGATCCGTGGAAGAGTTTTACCAGCGTTTTTTTCAAACTATCGACCCCGGGCGGCCGTTTCGTGTGGCGCTGAGTCATGGCGCCGCACCCGAAGAAGCAGCCCGCCTGATCGAACGCATCCAGCAGGATTATCACCCACTGGAGATTTTGACCAACATCACCGGCCCGGTGCTGGGAATTAACACTGGCCCGCGGGCTCTGGCCCTGGCAGGATACAACGAATAGTGGGTAGTACATCTCCTAAGAGGGAAAAGCACTTTGAAGAAAACACTGCGCTGGTATGATTTTCTGGCGATCAGCAGCTACAGCCTGGGGTTAGGCACCGCTTCCGGCATCCTGACCCCCGTGCTGCTGCCGACTCTGATCGTGCTTTTTATGCCGCCCGAACACAAAACCACCTACCTCGGCACCTTGCGCTGGGTGGGTCTGGCAGTGGCCATGTTCATCCAACCTCTAGGTGGTATGCTCAGCGACCGCAGCACATCGCCCTGGGGTCGGCGCCGCCCTTTTATCTTCATCGGCGGGTTGTTCAATGTGCTCTTCCTGGCGATTATCGGCTATTCGGTCAGTCTTAATGGTGCAGAAGGCCGGGTTTTTGGCTGGCCGCTGGCCTTTGCGGTGCTGATGGGGGGCACGGTGCTGCTGCAGATCTCCTCCAATATGGGCCAGGGCGCGCTGCAGGGCCTGATCCCCGACCTGGTGCCCGAGCAGCAGCACGGGCGCGCCTCGGGGGTGAAATCGGTGCTGGAACTGCTGCCGGTTTTCCTGGTGCTGTTCGCCGGTCCGCTGGTCGATAAAGGCTACATCTGGTCCGTGGTGGCGATCATCATGGCCGGTTTCCTGCTGACCATGTTGACCACGGTGCTCTTCGTGCGTGAGGAACCGCTCAAAGAAAAGCCGCCCGCTTTGAGCGCACAGGCCGTGGGGCGCCTGCTGGCCCTGACGGTGATTTTTGTGGCGATTACCCGGGTCTCGGTCTGGCTGGTGAGAAGCAGCAGCAATTTTCTGACCCGGCAGGAAGCACCGCTCTGGCTGCAGGTGGCATTGGTGGGCGCCGCCGGGTTGGCAGCGATGGCCGGATCGATCTTTTTGGGGGTCTATTTCGGGGCACGGGTGGGTATCGGTAAGGACGCCCCCCAGCACAGCGGTTTCATCTGGTGGGTGGTCAACCGCCTGCTCTTTCTGGCCGCGGTCGGCTCGATCCAGGGCTTCTCTCAATACTACCTGCGCGACGTGGTCCGGGCGCCTAACCCGGCGGCGATGACCACCAGCCTGCTGGCGGCGGTAGCCCTCTTCCTCATCCCGGCGGCGCTGGTGGGCGGCTACCTGGCGGACCGTTTCGGGCGCTTGCGCTTGCTGGCGGTGGCGGGCTTTGCCGCGGCGGCGGGCACGCTGCTTCTGCTGGTTTCGGGGATGAACGTGCTTTTGATCCTGGTCAGTGGGGCGCTGATCGGCCTGGGGACGGGGATCTTCTACGCCACCAGTTGGGCCCTGGGCACCGACCTGGCGCCGAAGCAGGACGCCGGCAAGTACCTGGGGATCTCCAACCTGGCGGGGGCCGGGGCCGGGATCGTGGGGGCAAGCATCGGCGGGCCGATGGCGGATTTCTTCAACCTGCTCCGTCCGGGCCTGGGTTACCTGGTGATCTTCAGCATTTACGGGGTCTTGTTACTACTCTCGGTAGCGACGCTGCGCTTTATTAAAAAATAGCCTGTTTATTTCAATATCTATAAAAGCTGTTCCCGCAGTGCCAGCAACTCCTCAAACAACCCACGGAAAAAGCCATGCATCCAGGACCATTTGTCAGCCCATTCCTCGAGGGTTATGCCCCATTCAGCCAGCAAGTGCTGGAGAGTTTCGCCGATGCCCTGCTCGTTTAAAAATGAAAGCGGCCTGACCACGTAGGCGGCTTAAATCCTGGGTATGGTAGAAATATAGCCCAGGCGGACCATGCGAGGATCGCCGCGCCAGCCAATCGCCCGCAGTCCTTCCAGATAGCCCTGGAAAAGGGCCTGGTCCAGGTCTGGGGCTGAATTTTCATCCATCTTGTAAATGCTATACAGTAATATCAGGGCAGCGTCCATACCGATTGCTGCCAATCCGGCACCTTCCCAATCAATCGCCGCTGTTTCAACGTCTCCGTTGGCTTTATTAATGAGAAAAAGGTTTGTGACTTGGGCATCACCGTGGCAGAAGGTTTGCGGCAGCCTTTGCAGGATTTTAAAGTTCTCTTCGCGGCGCTGCCAGAGTTCGGCCAGGCTGTCGACTTCCGCCGGCGGGAATAAACGCCGGAGGATGGGCTGGTCACGCTCCCTGAACAGGCGCTGGAAGGAAGGCGCGGCCCCCTCCAGGTACTGCCGCACGTGGTTATATTTCATCCAGGACGCAGCTGGCAGGGGACGGTTCATCCAGACGCCGTTAAATTTTCCGATGCACTTCGCCGCCTGATAATGATTTTCCAGGCTCCAATCTTTTTTTGCATTAGGTGCCAGGTCTTCGAGCCACAGCCAGTATTCTTTCAGCCCGGCTTCGTTAACCAATTCCTCCTGGTCATAGCAGTGCGCTGCCATGAAACCCTCCGGGAACTGCCGGCTCAGGTCGGACCGGTAGAATTCGTACTCGCGCGGGCGATCGTACGGTTCTTTAAGCTGGGATCCTTTTTCGTGTGAGGCGGTTGAAATTACTTTCAGGATCAGTGACCAGAATATTTCTTCCGTTCCATTTTGGATTCCGCCACTATAGCGGTAAATGACACTTGGCCCGAGCCCGCCTAACCATACCTTTATGGGAGTGTTTTCCCACCGTGTCAGCGGACCGCTGCAGCCTGTCGCCCGCTGGATGATGGGGGTGAGCATGCCGATTTCCATATCTTGTATACGCGATAGCAGGGAACCGGTCATTTCTACCCTCCCTATCTTCATATTGCACAAATAATCGGGCTTTCAGCGGATATGCGTGCCTATATACTACTATATTTGCCAATAATATCAACTTAAATTCTGACCGCAATGACTGTGCATGGAAATAGTACAGCCAAAGGGTTATCAGGAGCTATATTAAAATATTTTTTGGAATTTTGCGGACGATCAGGGTCCAAAAAGCTGCTCTGACCCTGAAACGCCGGTGGTGGCATCGACGATGGATTGGCAGTGATGAAAATAAGATGGCGTACTGGTCGGGATGGGAGGGTACTCGGTGGGGGCAGAGGTCACTATGGGTGGAGGTCCTCCAACCAGCTGCCAGCGTCCTTCCAGGCTCACCCACCAGACCAGAACTTCGCCTGGCTCTGGCGTGATCGGGATCACCGCGCAACTCGCGTTGGGACAGGTCAGAAGGAACTGGGCCTGCCGGCTGCCGATCAGGTGAGCTTCAATCAGGACTGGTGGATCGATCTGGCTGATATGTCCCCGGTTGCAGCCCACTCTGGCTGCCTCATAGGCCTGCGCCACACTGATCGGCGTCGCCTGGGTAGGAAGCAACGCCAGCGCACCGCATCCGCACAGCGGCAGGCAGACCGTTAATATTGCCCAAATTGGATGGCGCATGATCTTGCATTCCCCCACAGAGACCTTGCTCGATAAGCTCTGTGCCCCTGCGTCTCTGTGTTTAATTCATCTTCGGCCTATACCAGCTCCAGCCCTAAGAGCAGTTCGCTGTCGGTGTATTCCATCCGGGCCACGCGCCCCCGGCGGATGGTGGTTTGAGCGCCGTCGGCACGCGGAATCTCCAGCGCGATCAGGTCGCCTTTGCTCAAGGCAAAACCGCGCTCAACCCGCACCAGCAGCCCGGTCGAGCTGGCATTCACCGAACGCCCCGCGAGCTGGATGGGCTGGGTAATGCGCACCGGGCGCTCCCAGGGCAGGCGGTTGGCGCGGCGCTGCTCAGAAAACTCGATCAAATGAGGATTGTCCATATCTTCCCCTCCAATGAAATCAATCAAATTACTCTAAATTCATCATAGCACGACCGCCTGTTCATGGCAATCTTAAGCCGCGATTCTGGCGCGCACGTCGATCGCCACCGCCCCCTGGCCTGCGGGCAGCACGCGCAGCGGGTTGATTTCGATCTCGGCGATTTGCGGGCAGTCATTCGCTAACTGCGCCAGCCGTGCCAATATATCGCGCACCGCGCCGCGGTCGGCCGGCGGCAGGCTGCGGAACCCCGCCAACTTGCGCCCGGCCCAGGTATCCGCCAGCATGTGATCCAGTTCGCTGGGGGTCAGCGGCGCCAGGCCGAAAGCCACATCTTTGAGCCCTTCCACTTCCACCCCGCCCGAGCCGAACATGACCAGCGGGCCGAACTGCGGGTCGCGCACCACCCCGGTAATGACTTCCTGGCCGGGGGGCAGCATGCGCTGGACGAAAACGCCGCCGATGAGCGCTTCCGGGCGGGCGGCGCGGGCATTGGCGGTGACCCGTTCGAAGCCGGCTTGCACGGCAGAGGCGTCTGTCAGATCGAGCAGCACCCCACCCACGTCCGATTTGTGGGCGATATCCGCCGAAGCCACCTTGAGTGCCACCGGGTAGCCGGTCTGCCTCGCCAGGACCGCGGCTTCTGCCGCGCTGGCTGCCAGCCGGGGTTCGGCGGTGGGAATGCCGTAGGCGCGCAGCAGGCCGTTGACTACCTCCTGGGGCAGAAAAGCACCCGCCGCACATCCCGCCAGCAGGCTCCGGACAGTTTCCGGTTGGGTTTCCGCCGGGGAAAGGGGCTCTTCATCCAGCTTTTCGAGCAGGTCCGCCCGGCGGGCAAGCACGCCCAGGGCCGAGGCGGCGTCTTCCGGGAAGCGGTACTCGCTTACCTGCACCGCCCTGCAGAACTCGACCGCTTCCTGGATGAGCTTCTCGCCCATCCACACCGGCAGCACCGGCTTGTCGGAGACCTGGATCAAGGGCAGGATAGCCTTGGCCACCGCCCCGGCGCTCGAAGCCGGCGGCGGAGGGGCGATCACGATCACACTGTCCACGCCGGGGTCGGCCAGCAGGATGCGCAGGCATTCAGCGTAGTGGTCTGGCATGGCGGATGCCAGCATATCGACCGGGTTGTGCAGGCTGGCTGCCGCCGGCAGCACCGCCTGCAGCGCGGCGTGGGTTTCCGCGCTCAGGTCGGCCAGGTGCAGCCCGTGCAGTTCGAGGGCGTCGGCGCAGGCCACCCCTGGCCCGCCGGCGTTGGTCAGCACCGCCGTGCGGCGCCCGCGGGATAATGGGCTCCAGGCCAGGGCGCGGGCCCACTGGAACATCTCTTGAATGGTAGCGGCGCGGATCACCCCTCCGCGTTCGAAAGCGGCATCGAAGGCGGCTTCAGCCCCAGCCAGCGCCCCGGTGTGCGAGGCGGCGGCGCGCTGCCCGCTGGCAAAGCGCCCCACCTTGAGTGCCAGCAGTGGCTTGCTCCGGCTGACCCGGCGCGCTTCTTCCATGAAGCGCCGCCCGTCGCTGATCCCTTCGAGGTACAGGGTGATCACCCGGGTGTAGTGGTCATCGGCCACTGGGCCCAGCAGGTCGGTCTCATTGACGTCGGCCTGGTTGCCCAGGCTGGCCAGGTGCGAAAGCCCGAAACCCTGCCCGCGGATCCAATCGATGACCGCGGCGCAGATCGCGCCCGAATGTGAAATAAAGGCCACCTCGCCCGCGGGCGGCGGCGGGGGCTGCAGGAAAGTGGTATCCAGCGGCAGGTGGGTGTCGATCAACCCGATGCAGTTTGGCCCGATCAGGCGCATGCTGTGCCGGCGCGCGGTTTCCAGGCAGAGCTGTTCGAGGGTCGCGCCTTCCGCGCCGGTTTCACGAAAGCCGCCGGTAGCAATAATCACGGCGCGGATCCCGCGCGCGGCGCATTCTTCCAATACGCCAGCCACCAGGGGCGGCGGCACCAGCAGCACCGCCAGGTCGACCGGGTCCGGCACCTGGGCCAGGCTCGGGTAAATGGGCCGTCCCAACAGGCGCTCGCCTTTTGGATTGACGAAATGAATGGCCCCGCCGAAGCCGCTGGCAGACAGGTTGCGCGCCAGGGCATATCCCAGCTTGGTTGGGTCGCGCGACACGCCCACCAGGGCAATCCCTTGCGGGTGGAAAAAAGGCGCCAGAGTAGTATCGACCATCGATTTTCCTTTCATATGTTGGTATTATAGCAAAAGCACGCTTTCTCAGATGTCTTTAATTGTATGCTTTTGATTTTCCGGTATAATGCCAAAAGATGATTGATCCATATTAATGGATAATCCGTTCTACTTTTAGCATGGGAGGCAAGCTAATCGCGAACGACTACTCCAAAAGGAAAGGATTATGAAGCGAATTTTCACAACCGTGGCGCTGGCCCTGATTGTTCTGACCTCTGCCTGCGCCCTCCCTTATCCCAACCAGTCCCCGCCTGTATTCGGCGAGGGCATGCCTGGGCCGGGTGTTTCTATGACCCAGCCCGCCGCTGCCGGGGGTGCGGAAAAAGTATTCCTGCCGGGGATCATCTCAGACGGGGCTTCGCAAGCGCCAGGGGATAGCTCCACCGTACAGGATGCTTACCCGGTTCCGGTGGCTACTGACCCGCCTATCCCCCAGCCTATTCCCCAGCTGCAAACCACTGAACCGCCCACTGCCCTGCCTCCGGAACCATCCGCGACCCAGTCGCCGGAGCCAGTCGCCACCTCCACGTCTACCGCGCAGCCCGCGGATGACACCATCAAACGCATCGCGCCGTATGAACCGCACACCGGGGAAAAGACCCCTTACCAGGATTGGCAGTCGTGGCCGGTATTACCGGTGGTCAGCCAGCGCGCCAAAGAGATTTACAAGCAGGGCATCGCGAATGGCAATGATCCTTCACGCTTCTCCAAGGTGGGCGACTGCCAGGTTATCCGCCAGTATTTCCTGGGCTATTTCGACGCCAATAACAACGATTGGCGCCTGGGCGAGAATTTCAGTAAATATAAAGAGGTGCTCTCCCAATTTCACGGCAGTTACTACCGGCTGAGCATGGCTGTGCGCACCGGGTTCAACGTGGCTTCGGTCTTATCGGCGATCAATTCCGATCCCAAGGTGTGCAAACCGGGCGAAACCCCGCTGGAATGCGAGATTCGCGATTGGAACCCTTCCATTGTGCTCATCAGCATGGAGACCTGGACCCCCAACCGCCCGACGGCGGCTTATGAAGGTTACCTGCGCAAGATCGTCGATTATGCGATCGCCCATAACGTGCTGCCCATCCTGGCGACCAAAGCGGACAACCTGGAAGGTGATAATTCGATCAACCAGATGGTTGCGCGCATCGCCTACGAATATGACATCCCGCTGTGGAACTTCTGGGCAGCCGCGCACCCGCTGCCCGACCACGGTTTAACTGGAGATGGTTTCCACCTGGTCAACGGCCCCAGCCTGTTGAACGGCGACGGGCTGAAAATCGCCTGGAACGTGCGCAACTATACCGCGCTGCAGACGATCGATAAGGTATGGCGCGCGGTGCGCTGATTCGTGGCTGACCGGGGCTTTGATAAAAACGATTTTTGGATTGTTTTCAAAATAGGGCGGGTCCGAGACCCGCCCTTACGCTGAAGGGTGGAGGGGTTTCATGGGGATGGTGCTTTGTGATGGGTAAGTTCGCGGCTGCCCGCCGTTTCATCTGGCTTGACCTGGCTCTTTTAGCCGTGTTGGCCCTTTTACTGGGGATCTACGGGGGACCCTCGACCTACCATCCGGATTCGGTGCTGGAAAAGGCGCTGCGCACCCTGGACCAGGGCGGCAACCCCAGGTTTTTCAACTACCCGGCCCTGGTGCTCTATCTGAACGGCTATCTTTATCAGGGCTGGCTGGGGCTGCTGAAATCCAGCGGGGTGCTGCATGGCGTGGTTTCGCCGTTGGCCTGGTATCTGTACGCAGTACGTCCCGGCTCGGCGGTCGATCTGCCGGTGTTTGGGCCCGGGCAGGCCATCACCCTGTTTTTCAGCCTGCTGGGATCTGCCAGCACCTATCTGGCGGCTTACCGCCTGACGCGCAGCCGGGCAGCCGCGCTGGCGGCGGGCCTGCTGCTGGTAACCTGTCTGCTGTGGGCAACGGATGCTCACTACCTGACTGTCGATACCCCTATGACGGGTCTGGGGATGGCAACCGTAGCCCTGACCCTGGTTTTCATCCCCCGCAAAGGAGAACCGCCTAAAGCCCTGCGCATCTGGCAGGTGATCGTGCTCGGCGTGTTAGGCGGCCTGACCGCCGCCGCGAAATATAATGGCGCGCTGGTGCTGCTGGCCCCGGCGATCGCCATGTTTCTCCAATACCGCAGCAAATGGCAGTGGTATGGTCATGTGATGCTGATGACCGCCATCGCCGGGGTGGTGTTCTTTACTGCCAACCCCTATATCCTGCAGGATTCGAACACCTTCTGGCGAGATTTCGAATATGAGTTGAACCATGCCCGGGTGGGGCATCCGGGGTTCACCACCTCGCAGGCCTGGTTGTTCCATTTACAAACCACTCTGCCGCTGGCCTACGGCTGGGTGGCGCTGGCACTGGCGGCAGGCGGGATGCTCTGGCTGCTGTGGACGCGGACTTTGAGTTGGGCCGAAAAGTTAGGCCTGCTGATGTTCCCCATGGCAGAGTTTTGGGTGGTGGGCAGTTCGCATCTTGCCTTCCAGCGCTACGCGATCCCCTTGCTGCCGCTGGTCGCAATCCTGGCGGCCCTGGCGCTGCATGCTTTCACGACCTGGGTCAGGCAGGGTGCGCCGCGGCTGCATCTGGCGGCTTTCTCCCGTCGGAGCGCTGAAGCAGCTGGCTCCCGTCGGAGCGCTGAAGCAGCGGATTCCCGCTGGAGTGTCGTGGGGGCAGTTCTGGCGGGGATGGTGCTGGCGGCAGCCGTGCTGCCCAACGTGCGCAATGGGATACAGTCCGATGAGCTGCTCTCGCGCATCGATACGCGGGCTTACCTGGACGTCATCGTGCGCGAGGTGGGTCTGGATAGCTCGTCCACTCCTGGTTTTGCCGGAATGTATACCGACCGCTATTTTAATCAACGCTTCAAGAGCAGCCAGGGAGACGCCAACCGGGCTTCAATCATAGTCATGGATAGTTTTTCGCACGACCGTTGGATTTACGATCCAACTACCCCGCTCACCATCCGCCGCAACGATTTTGAGGGATACGAGGTCATCCAGCTTTCGCCCTTCACCCTTCCCAAGGCAAGCGTGCCGATCTCTGCGCACTCGATTTATTCCCCTTACCTGCCGGACCTGTACGACCGCAGCCTGCCTGGACCGTTTATCGAGATTTACCTGCGTGACAGCCGCCTGGCGGGGAGTCTGATGGATGCCTGTCGGAAGTACGGCGCGCCTTGTGCGCGCCTGGCGGCGCAGGATGGGTATTATTACCAGGCCGTATTCAAATAAGGGCGGCCTGGCTGCGGTGAGGTCAAAAAAGAGATTGGCCTTCCATTACCAGGATCTCATTGCGCCGATTCGACAAATGGCGTTTCCAACCCGCAGGCAAAATCCTGGCCGGTGGCCGGAAAATACACATAGCCGGAGACTTTAACTTTTGTCCCGTACGGCGCCGGCTGGCCATTTGCCAGGAAGACCGTCAGGTCGCTGTCTGAGTATTGGTCGGTCACATCCTTGACCTGGTTGGCCTGGGTGCCAAAATCAATCTGCACGCCGACTGGGGCGCCGTCGTAATTGTTCGTCTCGTACAGGCGCAGGATCACATCCGTGCTGCCGGTGAAGGATTCAGGAAAGCGCAGATAGCCTTCAACCGCCACGTCTTTCCCGTTATTGGCCTTATCACAGGCATTGGAAAACTGGACGGATTCGCCCGCGGCGGGTGTTTTGGCTGGGCCGCAAGCCGCCAGGGTGAGGGCCAACAAACTGAAGGCTGTGAAAAACCGGATTACCAGGAAATTGCTCCGCATGATTTTCCTCCTGAAGATGGTATTCCGAGCCTGCATCCCTTAAAAACATACGATTCAGACATCCACCATTGATCACAACCGAAACTGCCAACCCCGGTTACCGGCGCAGGGCATAGCGCCGCAGGGTAAACGCGGCCGTGACCATGCACAGTATCGCGCAGGCCACAATGCCGCCCGCGGCGATCAACACATCCAGGGTCTGGGCCTTGGCAATTTCCTCCGGGGCCGTGCCCACCGGCATGGACTCTGAACTCAGCACGGCGAAGAACAGGCCCATGCACAGGCCGAGTACCGCGCCTACCAGCGCCGGGCCGAACATGGGCCAGCGTTCCTGGCGTCCATCCGTGCGGCGGATATATTCTCCCCCACACCACAGCGCCAGCAGCCAGCCCACCGGTGTGATGCAGATCACGCCGGGCTGGCCCCCAAACGTGGCAGCCGCCACGATCGTACCCCATACGATCAGTGGCGGCAGCAGGGTGAGACCTGCCGCGCGCAGGCTGATCAGGGGAAGGGAAGAAGTTTCGCCAGGGTGTTCGGCCACAAACTAATTATATATATTTTATCAATAATATCAATTATTTGCTTCTGTCGGGTGCATTTTAATTGTGAGGAGAACAACCTCACCCCAGCCCCTCCCCGCGCGTTTCGCGTGGTGTGCCGCCGTAGTAAATTTCCAAATTCACAGGATGTCAGGATAGTCATTTATCCTGACATTTTGTTGATTAGAAAAATAATTACGCCAAAACATGATCCGGTAAGGGCAACCCTTGTGGTTGCCCGGAACTTCCAGGGCAGGCACCCTCCCAAGGAGGGCGCGAGGCGCGCATAGGCCTGCCCCTACCAGATGCCCTAACAACGCAGAAAATTGCTCAATAATTTCTTTCCGGCAGTGGTCAAGATCGACTCGGGGTGGAACTGCACGCCGTAGACCGGGTATTGTATGTGGCGCAGGGCCATCAGCTCGCCGGAAGGGGTGGCGGCAGTGGGGGTGAGCGCCTCGGGCAGCGGCTCAGCCACCACCAGCGAGTGGTAGCGGGTGGCATCGAAAGGCGAGGGCAGCCCGGCGAACAGGTCCGTGCCGTCGTGCACGATGGGCGAGGTCTTGCCGTGCATCAGGTACGGCGCGCGCACCACCTGCCCGCCATACACCTCCCCGATACACTGGTGCCCCAGGCATACCCCCAGCACGGGGGTGTGCGGTCCCATGCGGCGGATGACCTCGTTGGAAACGCCCGCATCGCCGGGGTCGCCCGGGCCGGGGGAGATCACGATGTGGTCCGGGTGGAGCGCTTCCAGCTCTTCCACGGTGACCTGGTCGTTGCGAAAGACGCGGATTTCCTGGCCCAACTCGCCCAGGTACTGCACCAGGTTGTAGGTAAACGAGTCGTAGTTATCGATCACTGCCAGCATTTCTGCCTCCCAACGCCTGAGATTTTTCGGTCATTTCCACAGCCTGCGCCAGGGCACGGGCCTTGTTGAGCGTTTCCTCGTACTCGCTCTCCGGGTCGGAATCGGCGACGATGCCCGCCCCAGCCTGTACGCTGATCTCCGTGCCGCGCATCGTCAGGGTGCGGATGGCGATGCAGGTATCCATCGAACCGTCGGCGGCGAAGTAGCCCACCGCCCCGGCGTAGGGTCCGCGCGGCTCGCCTTCCAGTTCATCAATGATCTGCATGGCGCGGATCTTGGGGGCCCCGCTGACCGTGCCAGCGGGGAACGTGGCGCGCATCAGGTCGAAGGCGTTGAATTCGGGACGCAGCTGGCCTTCCACCTGCGAACAGATATGCATCACGTGCGAGTAGCGCTCTACCCCCATCAGTTCGGGCACGTGCACCGTGCCGTATTCGCACACCCGCCCCAGGTCGTTGCGCGCCAGGTCAACCAGCATCACGTGTTCGGCGCGTTCCTTGGGGTCGGCCAGCAGGTCAGCTTCCAAGGCTTCATCCGCTGTCGCGGTCTTGCCGCGCGGGCGGGTGCCGGCGATAGGGCGAATGGTGGCGGTGCGTCCTTCGAGGCGCACGTGCATCTCCGGCGAGGCTCCGATCAATCGCAGCGGTTCGCCGCCGGCCAGGGTGTCGAAATCGAAATAAAACATGTACGGTGAGGGGTTGAGCCGGCGCAGGGTGCGATAGATATCGAAAGGCCGCACGCTGGTCTGCCGGCTGAGGCGCTGCGACAGCACCACCTGGAAAATATCCCCGGCGGCGATGTACTCCTTGGCGGCGGACACCGCGGCCATATATTGGGCACGGGTCATATTGGCGCGCATCTCGGCAGGGCTGGAGGGTCCCGGATTGGCTGCCGGCTGCAAAGGGACGCCGCTTCGGCGCTCCGTCGGGAGCGGTCCGGAAAGGCGGGTCTGTAGCGCATCCAGGCGGATCTCAGCCTCAGCCTGGGCTTCATCGGCAGGCAGGTCGGGGTCCGGGTTGGCGATCAGCAGCAGGCGTCCGTAGGCGTGGTCGAAGGCCACCAGGGTGCCGGCTAAAAGAAAAATGCCATCCGGCAGGTTGGCATGGGGCTGCAGGGCCACGCTCGGTTCGAAAAAGCGCATCATCTCGTAGTTGAGGTAACCCGCCAGGCCGCCGGCGAAGCGTGGCAGCCCGGGCAGAGTTTCCACCGGGCGCTTGTCCAGCTCGGCTTGAAGCGCCGCCAGCGGGTCAGGAGCGGTTCGTAGGCTGACGCCGGCGGAGGTGTGTTCTTCGATCGTCTCCCCCCGCAGGACGAAGGCCTGGCTGGGGTGCACGCCGATGAACGAATAGCGCGCCACCTGCTCGCCGCCGGTAACCAATTCCAGCAGGAAGGTTGGCCCCGAACCGGTCAGCTTGAGATAGGTGGATACCGGAGTTTCAAGATCGGCGGGCAGCTCGCGCACCAGCGGTGTGAGCGGGGTGCGGGTCTGGTAGGTGAGATCAGACTGAGTCTGGGTAAGCATAGGATTCTCCTCTTTTACCTGCATGCGCGCCCGTGGGGGCGCAGCCATTAAACAAAAGACCTCTCCGTCGTTTGGGACGAGAGAGGTTACCCGTGGTGCCACCCAAATTGAGGTTACCTGATCGAATAAAAAAAACCGCCGTGATGACGACGGTTTTTACAGGCCAGCCTCACTCATCGAGTACGCCGGAAACGGTTCCGGTTATACTCTTTGCCCAGATAACGGCGGCAGCCCCGGCAGGGAATACTCGGCATCGCCTTTCATCCCGCGGCTCGGAGATCCATTCGGCGCCGGCGCACGGGCAGTGTTCCCATCTTTTCACTGCTCTCTGGACCGTTGGTCCGGCACGTACTCGTTCTCTTCACAGCCTTTATTGCTCAGTTGTTCGCACATTTATAGCAAGTTTTCAGGTGGATGTCAAGGATGAATTTGGAGAAATTTAGTCTATATTCAACCTGCGCTCTATCCTTTAAAGCTGATATTGACGAAAGTATTATTGAACTGCATTTTAAATCGGCGAGCGTAAGCCCCATTCAGGGTCATTAATTCTTCATGGGTCCCCTGTTCGTCAATCCCGCGGTCGGTTAATACAATAATTTTCTTGGCATTACGGATGGTGGATAAACGGTGCGCGATGACAAAGGTCGTGCGGTTTTCCGCCAGATCCTCCAGTGAATCTTGAACAACTTTTTCACTTTCATTGTCCAGCGCGCTGGTCGCCTCATCAAATATGAGCACGGGTGGGTCTTTTAAGAAAACCCGGGCAATGCTCAACCGTTGTTTTTGTCCGCCGGATAATTTAACACCCCGCTGGCCGATATCGGTATCGTATTGGTCCGTCAGCGCCATAATAAAATCATGGGCGTTGGCTTTCTTTGCCGCTGCGATGACTTCGGCTGTACTGGCGTCCGGATTGCCATAACGAATATTATCCATCACCGTCCCGGCAAACAAATAAACGTCTTGCTGGACGACCCCCACATTTCTTCTTAAAGAACTCAAGCTGACATCTTTGATATCGATGCCATCCAGGTATATTTTCCCCTCGCTGACCTCATAAAATCGGGGGATCAGCGAGCACAGGGTGGTTTTGCCCACCCCGGAGGTGCCCACCAGCGCGATAGTATCGCCGGGTTTTACATTCAGGGAAAAGTTCTTCAAAATATAGGCGTGGTTCTCGTTGTATTTGAAACCGACGTTTACAAATTCTACATTCCCGTGAACGTGATTTAATTCAATCGCATTGGCCGCATCTTGAATGTCGGGCTCTATCTCTAAAATTTCCATAAACCGTTCAAACCCGGTGATTCCTTCCTGGTACTGCTGGGTCATGTGGGTCAATTTTTGGATGGGCTCGATCAGATAGTCGATATACAGCAAGAATGTGATCAGATCAGCCAGGCTCAGCGAGGCGTTGATGATGCTGGCACCGCCCAGGACAATCACGGTTACCATAATGAGCTTGAGGATCGCCTCCACCCCTTGCCACAGGTACGACTCCATTTTGTACCCGTTTTTCCGGCTCTCCAGAAAGCGGTTGTTTTCGAAGGCGAATTTTTTCTTTTCAACTTCCTCATTGGCAAAGGATTTCACCACCCGGATCCCGGCCAGATTATCTTCAACCTGGGCGTTGATATCGCCAATGCGCTCTTTGTTGCTCTTCAAGGCGCGGTTCATGCGCTTATTCATAAAGAACGAAAAAACCGCCAGGACGGGCAAGAAGAGAAATATGGCGAAAGTCAGCTTGACGTTGATGTTAATTAAGATGACGAAGGCGCCAATAAACTTCACCAGATAGATAATGTAGTCTTCGGGGCC
This sequence comes from uncultured Chloroflexia bacterium, assembly GCA_963743005.1. GTDB lineage: Bacteria > Chloroflexota > Anaerolineae > Anaerolineales > Anaerolineaceae > CAVUNY01. The sequence continues at coordinate 101,786 of CAVUNY010000009.1, forward strand.
GTGATGGTATAACTCGGCCAGGGAAAATAGATCATTGGTGATCCTGGACATCAACTGCCCGGTTCTCTGTCCGTCGTAAAACGTAAACGATAATTTTTGTAAATGGGCGAACAGTTCGCCGCGCATGTCGCTTTCCATCATGGCGCCCATGGCATGCCCGCGATAATCGACATAAAAATTCAATATCGTGTGCAGGATAATTAACCCAACCATCAAGGCGCCCATCCGGTAAATCTGGCTGAGCGCGTCCGGGAGATGACCGTCCAGCACATCTTTTGTGATATACCGGATGCATAATGGAATGATGAGCGTGATGCCAGCCACCAAAAAGGCGCATACCATCACCGAAATAAACAGCCTTATATAAGGTTTGTAGTAGGATAAAAATTTTTTGGTGCGAGAGTTAACCAATTTGCGATCTCCGCTTGATCCATAACCAGAAAAGCCACGAACTCATCCGCAGTCTGGCACACCACCCCTTTCAGCCGGCAGGCTGCGGGGGGAACAAAAAGCCACGGGGCGAGAGCGCACCCGTGGACAGGTTTTCAAATCAAGTGGTAAGAGAAAAGAAAATAGTTTCGGAGGATGCACTCACAGTACAGGCGTTAGGCTGTATAACTTGGCTGCCATGTGAACACATCTCCTTCGCAAGAATATCGATGGTATCCTCGAGCGGATGACCCATCCACGTATTAATTTACCTGAACTGGTCCGGTTTGTCAAGGATAAAAATTCTTATGATATTGCCTTGAAAATGACCTCCACCTTTTCTCCCACCCCGGCCCCCAACCGCCCGTCGGCGCTGCCGTTGACCACGGCGATGCTCAGCGCGCCGGCGCTGTCGATCAGCGCGGTCAGCGCCCCGTTTGGCTTTTGGCCAAAGGCCTGCGCCACCCCGGCGATGCGCTCGCCGCGGATGCGGACTTCCACCGCGCCTGTCGCGGGCAGGTGCTCGCTGCCCAGGTTGGTCGCCAGGTTGCCGAAGTGGTCGACGTGGATCACTTCACCCTGCCATCCGTAAGAGGTGCGCTGGGCTTCAGGCAGGTGCAGGCGGACCGGATCGCCGATCGGCGTGCCCAGCTCAGCCAGGGCAGTGCCGTTGGCCAGGTGCGCCCCGGCCGGGGCGAAGATATCCCGCCCGTGAAAGGTGCGGCTGACCTGGGGCAGCCAGTACTGCGTCCGGTCCAGATGCACCAGTTCCACAGGTGCTCTGTCCGCCTCGGCCTTTTGCAGGACGAGGGTCAGCAGGCCGTTATCTGGGGCGACATACAGGTGCGCTCCCAGGCGGGCAGCCAGCGGGCGGCGGGGCGTGCCCACCCCGGGGTCGACCACGGCTACGAAAATCGTCTCCGCCGGGAAGTATGGCGCCGTACGGCCCAGGGTCAGGGCCGCCGCCAGCACGTCCTGCGGTGGAATGTCGTGGGTCAGGTCGGCGACCTCGGCCTGGGGCGCGATCGACCAGATCACGCCTTTCATCGCCGCCGGGTAACCGTCGCGCGTGCCAAAATCGGTGAGCAGCAGGATTCGAGACATATTGCCATTATAATTACTTAATACCGCCGCGAATATGCAATTTTTCGGGCGGGTTTCTTACACGACGGATGTGGAGCAGGCCATGCCTTTGGATATTGTTGTTGGCACACAGTGGGGGGATGAGGGAAAGGGACGCATCGTGGACCTGATGGCGGCGCAGGCTGCCATGGTCGCGCGCTATAACGGCGGAGATAACGCCGGTCATACCGTCACGGTCGGTGCGGATATATTCAAGCTGCACCTGATCCCTTCGGGGATCATCCACCCGCATGCGGTGGGGATTATCGGCCCGGGGGTGGTGATCAACCCGGCTACCCTCTTCAAAGAAATCGATACCCTGAACGCGGCGGGGGTTGCAGTCTCCCCGCAGCGCTTGCAGCTTTCTTACGCCTGCCACCTGATCACCCCGGCCCATATTGCCCTGGACCTGGCCCAGGAGCGGCAGCGCGGCGCGGGCCAGATCGGCACGACCGGGCGCGGAATCGGCCCGGCTTACACTGATAAGGCCGCCCGCAGCGGGCTGCGCCTGCAGGATATGCTCGATCCGGAGCGTTTCCACGACCGGATCCTCGAGCATGTCGCCGATGTGAACCGCCGCCTGGTGCGCCTGTATGAAGCCGAAGCGTTGGATGGTGAGGCGGTGGCGGCGGAATATGTGGATTATGCCCTGCGCCTGCGCCCCTACATTGCCGATACCGGCTGGTTGGTGACACGCGCCCTCAAGGCCGGTCAGAACGTGCTGGCGGAGGGCGCCCAGGGCACGCTGCTTGACCTGGATTCGGGCACCTATCCTTTCGTGACCAGTTCATCCCCCACGGCTGCCGGGGCATTGGTCGGTTTGGGGATCGGCATCGTTCCGGTTGGGCGCGTGGTCGGTGTGACCAAGGCTTTCCAAACCCGGGTCGGGGCCGGACCGTTCCCTACCGAGGTTTTTGGCGCGGCCGAAGTGCGCCTGCGCGGCACCGGCGAAAACCCCTGGGACGAATTTGGCACCACCACCGGCCGCCCGCGCCGAGTGGGCTGGCTGGATGGCGTCTTGCTACGCTACGCCGCGCGGGTCAACGGTTTGACCGAACTGATGGTGACCAAGCTGGACGTGCTTTCTGGGCTGCCGTCCCTGCAAATCTGCGCCGGTTACCGCCACAACCACCAGGAGATCGACGAGCTGCCTTTTGGTCCGGCGGACCTGTCGCCTTACACGCCGGTATATGAAACCCTGCCCGGCTGGCAGGAAGACATCAGCGCGGTGCGCCGCTGGGAAGATTTGCCCGCCGCGGCCCGTGCTTACATCCGGCGGGTGGAGCAGATCGGCGGTATGCCGGTGGCGCGGGTTTCCGTTGGTCCGGAACGCGAGCAAGTCGTTACATGCGCTACCTGAATTACTTAATGAGCTTTCTTTTCGCGCAACGTGTGAAAAGAAAGCTCATTATAAATTTATTGCTGGCAATCTGCTTATTTTGGCTGTCTGGCTGCGAGTTGACGCTGCCCACGCCTGTGATCTATCCTTCAGATACCCCGACCCCCACCCTGACCCCGACGGTCACCATCCAGTGGTTTCCCTCCACGGATACGCCCACGCCTGTCCCACCGCGGGTGATCGTGGTGCCCACGGTTGACCAGCGTCCGGCGGTGGGCGCGGTGGTACTGCGCGACGATTTCAATGACCCCTCCCTATGGCAAACCTTTCAGTCCGACAACGGTTCGATCACGGTAATCAACGGCATGATTACCCTGGCGGCGCCGGAACTGCCGGTAAATCTGGTCAGTCTGCGGCGGGCACCCGTGCCGACCGATTATTATCTGGAAATTACCAGCTCCGCCAGCCTGTGCCGGGGCAAAGACAGCTACGGATTGGTCTTTCGCGCGGATGGGGCCGGCAGCCAGTACCGCTTGATGGTCTCTTGCGATGGAAACCTGCGGGTGGAGCGCTGGCGTCCGGCCGAGGCCGCGGTAGTGCAGAACTGGACGCCCTCCGGACAGGTGCCGCGGGCCGGGCTGCAGGTGCTGCGTCTGGGTGTATGGATGGTGGGCAGCGAAATGCGCATCTTCGTCGACGATGTGTTCCAGTTTCTGGTGCACGACCCGCTTTTATCCGGGCAGCAGGTGGGGGTGTTTTTACGCTCCACCGGGGCAAACGCCGCCACGGTTAATTTTTCGAAACTGGTGATCTACCAGATTACGGGCTATGTGCCGTCCCCTATCCCATCCGCCACGCCGGTGATCACCGTTGCGGCCACACATGCTCCGACTCTCACCCCCAGCAAGTAAAAATTGGTTATGATCCATGTTTCGCCCTGCGTGACTCGCGCCAGCTCATAAAGGCCAGCCCCAGGAAGGTGAGCACGGTGATTGCCAGCCCGCCGAACACCAGCCAGTAGTAGATCGTGTCGCCGGGGTTATTTTTCACAAACCATTTCGTGTCATTAAATTCGATCCAAAAATCCTGCGACCCGTTGGAAATGCGCCAGATATTCAAATCCTGCCAGAGTTCGACGGCCATCAGGCTCAGCGCCAGCAGGCTGCCGGGCAGGGCAAGCGGCGGCGGCGAGGATTCTTCCCACCAGCGCTGGAAGCGTTCGGCGGCGATGATCAAACCAAAAGCCAGCACCACGCTGAACATGCGCGTAGAGACGCGTTCTCCTTCCAGCAGGGGAATGTGCAGGGCGAGCAAAAGTTCGTATACATGCCCCAGCGAGAGCAGCAGGATGATCCCCAGGGGCAGCAGCAGGGGCGAAAAAGGTGAATTTCTTTTCAGCAGCCCGCGGTATACGCCGAAATACAGCAAGAACAGCCCGCCGAGCAGGCCGATATAGGCGGTTAATTCCCATGAACCCAGGCTCTGCCCCAGGCCCTTGATAAAAAATGGGCTGTTAACCGGCTGCGGCAGGTTTACCAGGTTGTCCCAGATGGCAAACAGGCTGGGATAACCGTTTTCAAAACCGGCGCTGGCTTTGCCGTACAGCAGGATCGATGGCAAGACGCGGAAGGCGCTGATCAGGAATGTAAAGAAACCGGCCCGCACCACCGTCCAAAATGTGCCCCGGACAAAGATCCCGGTGCAGGCCAGGAGGATGAGCAGCCAGACAAACTGGTGGAACGAACCCTGCAGCCAGATGATGAACAGCAAAGCCGCCATCCCAAACGTCCAGCGCCATGAGTGGTCTCCATCCAGCAGGCGCAAAACCAGCCAGGCAAACCAGGGAAACAGGAAATACCCGCCCCAGGTGGCATGCCCGACCGAATAATGCGCCAGGATATTCCCGTTGAAATTAAACAGCAGGAAAACCGCCGCGAAAGCTACCGGGGAAAGGCGCAGCCGGCTGCGCAGGGCGAGCAGCCCGGCAAAACCCAGCGCATACAGCAGCCAGACGTTCGCCAGGTTGAAGCGCTGGATAGAGAGGCGATAAAGCAGCACCAGTTGGGGCGAAATAAAAGCATCCGGCACCGCCAGGTAGCGGATGGTCCAACCATGCAGGGTGGTTGGATCGGAGATGTGCATGGGAAACTGGCCGGATTTCACCGCGGTGCGCAGGAAGAGGAAGCGCGGGCCGGTGACATTTGCCCAGTCGTGGTACTCAAGGGTGTGCCCGCCCCAATCAAAGAAATTGCCGAACACGAAGATTCCCAGCAGGAACAGGCCGCCAAACCAGAGGATCGACAGCCATCGGTGGTTGCGGGGCGACTGGCTTGAAAGCAGCCAATCACCTGCCGGCAGACGGAATGTGGATAGTTTTTTCCAGATGGTCATGTTTTTCTCAACGGGTGCGGGTTATGGCAGTGACGAATCGGAGGCCTTCGCCGGGAGTGGAGCCTGCCGCTCGCGGCGGGTCTCTTTCCAACTTAAAACTGCCAGCACGATAAATGTGACCAGCGAGATGGCCAGACCGCCAAAAACCAGCCCGATGTAAAGCGTATCACTATACTGATTTTTTACAAACCATTTTTTGGGGTCAAAATATACCCAATCAAACAATGCCGAACTGTGGGATATCTTCCATACGTTCAGATTGAGCCACAGATCGAGTCCGGTCAGCGAAAATGCCATCACGCTGGCGGCTGCCAGCAATGGTTTGCGGTCCGAGCTGTCCAGCCAGTGTTGAAAGCGCTCGGTAGCCATGATCAGTCCAAAGGCCAACACCACACTGATCATTCTGGACGAAATCCGCTCCCCGCCTAACAGGGGAATATGCAGCCGGTCGACGATATCGAAAAGCCCCCCCGTTAGCAGCAGCATGATCCCCAGGGGAAACAATAAGGATTGGAAAGGAGCCTTGCGCGCCAGCAGTCCGCGGTACAGGCCAAAATAAATGACGAATATTGTCCCCACCAGCCCGATAAAAGTGGTCAATTCCCAGGCCCCGATCACCGGGCCGGTGCCCGGCATAAAAAATTTCTTTTCGTTAGGGCTGGCCATAAAGACCAGGTAATTCAATAAAGCCCCCAGGGTAACGAACCCGTTATCGAAACCGCCCACATAATTGCCGTAAGAAAGGATCGCCGGCAGCAGCCGGAAAGCGCTCAAGATCAGGATAAAAACCGCGGCGCGCACCACAAACCAGAACGTGCGCGGGACGAAGACCGCGATTAATCCCAGCATCATTAACAGCCAGACAAACTGGTGAAACGAGCCCTGCAGCCAGATCATAAACAGTAACAGCGACATCCCGAAAATCCATTTCCAGGAGCGGTCGCCTTCCAGCAGGCGGAAGACCAGCCAGACAAACCACGAGAAAAGAAAATAGCCCACCCAGTTTTCGTGGCCCACGCTGAGATGGGCCAGGATGTTGCCGTTAAAATTAAACAATAAGGCCAGCGCCGTAAATGGGATCAAAGAAATGTGAAACTTGTTTTTCAGGACAATCAGCCCGATGTAACCCAGGGTGTATAAAATACATACGTTGAAAAGGTTAAAACGGGTGATCGCCATCCCACCCAGCAGGATCAACTGTGGAGAAATGAGTGTGTCTGGCACCGCAAGGTAGCGGTAGGTATCGCCGTGGAACGTCCCCGGGTCGGAAATGTGCAGGGGAAGCTGTAGTGTTTCGACGGCGGTTTTGAGGAATTGAAAGCGGGGGGCGGTTATGCTGGCCCAATCATGAAACAGCACATTATTTGCTCCGTGGTCAAAAAAAATCCAGAACCAGTATAGGCCGAGCACAAATACACCCAACAACCAGATCCAGGTGAGCCAGCGCCGCTTCCCGCTCACCTGAGCTTGAAATAGCAAGTCAAAGAAAGCCTTTGGGACGGGCTTAAACGCCTCCAAAAACCTTTTTACCAGGATACTCATGCAAGCACCTTCATTCCAGACGCCTGTCAAAACAGGTGACAATCGGTTAAGAAATTAATAAATTTCAAAATCACAGGATGGCTGTACCCCAGCCTGGCGCATCCCGGGCAAAGAGGGTGTTCCGTGCTCACCGGCCGCGATGTCTCCTCAATAATGCCCTGATTATAATCAAAATTATGGTAGACTCCCACTGCTATGGATGAAAAGACCCTGCAGACCCTGGAATTTCCCAAAATCCTCGAACGGTTGGCCGGATACACGGCTTTCAGCGCTTCGGGCGACCTGGCGCGCAAACTTCGCCCTACCAGCCAGCTGGATGAAGCCCTTTTGCGCCAGGCGCGGACCAGCGAAGCGCGCCGGCTGGTGAGCGTTAACGACACCGTCTCGATCGGCGGCGCGCACGACGTGCGCCCTAAATCCGACCTGGCGATGCGCGGCGGGGTGTTGGATGCGCAGGATCTGCTGGATATCAAATCCACCCTGATTTCAGCCCGCGAGCTGGCGCGCACCTTCGAGCGCCAGCAGATTGAATACCCCCAGCTTTCGAAGATCGCGGTCGATCTGATGCCCCCGCCCGGGGTGGTGGATGTGATCAGCCGCACCATTTCTGACCGCGGGGATGTGATGGACAGCGCTTCTGCCAAACTGGCCCAGGCGCGGCGCGAGATCAAAATTTCCCACGACCGCCTGATGAGCCGCCTGGAGCGCATGGTGAATGACGCCCGTACCGCGCCCATGCTTCAGGAGAGCCTGATCACCCAGCGCAATGGACGCTATGTGATCCCATTGCGCGCGGAATTCAAAGGAAAGGTCAAATCCATTGTCCACGACCAATCCGCCTCCGGGGCGACCCTGTTCGTCGAGCCGCTGGTGATTGTGGATCTCAACAACGAGTGGCACCGCCTGCAGTTGGAAGAACGCGACGAGGTGCGCCGCATCCTGGCCGAACTTTCCGGCACGGTGGGCGCGTATGCCGAACGGATTGCCCTGAACGTCAGGGCTCTGGCCGAGTTTGACCTGGCGTTGGCCTGTGCCAGATACGCTGATGACCTGCACGCCGTCGAACCGGTGCTGGTGCCGGTCAAGAACCGCCGCGACGAGCATCCCGGCACCACGGTTATCCTCTACCAGGCGCGCCATCCCCTGCTCGATCCGGCATCGGTGGTACCGATCGACGTCGACCTGGATGAAAACACCTTCGTGATGGTCATCACCGGCCCGAACACCGGCGGAAAAACCGTGACCCTGAAGACGGTGGGTCTGTTTTCGGTCATGGCTCAGGCCGGGCTGCATATCCCGGCGCTATCCGGGTCTACCCTCTCCATTTTCCGCGAGATATACGCCGATATCGGCGACGAACAGTCGATCGAACAGTCGCTCTCGACTTTTTCAGGCCATATAACCAACATTATCCGCATCATGCGGCATGCCAATGCCCACAGCCTCGTCCTGCTGGACGAACTGGGCGCCGGGACCGATCCCCAGGAAGGCTCGGCATTGGCCCGCGCCATTCTGGAACACCTGATCGCGCGCCGCATCACCTGCATGGTGGCGACCCACTATCCCGAACTTAAGGCCTTTGCCCATGCCACCCCGGGAGTGATCAATGCCAGCATGGAGTTTGACCTGCGCACGCTGCGCCCCACCTATCACCTGACGTTAGGCCTGCCGGGACGTTCCAACGCGCTGCAAATCGCTGCCCGCCTGGGACTGCCAGAGGAAATTGTGGAAGCGGCGCGCGGTACCCTGGATCCCAACGACCTGAAGGCTGAGGACCTGCTCAATGAAATCCACCGCCAGCGGGATATTGCCCGCAAGACCCGTTCGGCTGCCGATCGCATGCGCAGCGAATCGGATAAATTGCACCGCGAGCTGTCCGAGCGCCTGGAAAAAATCGAGGACGAGCGCCAAACGGTGCTGACCCGCGCCCGGATGGAAGCGGAGAAAGAACTGGCCGCGCTGCACCGCGACCTGGATGAAGTACGCCGCCAGCTGACCCAGGCGCGCCAACCCGTGGAAGCGCTCCGGTCAGTCCAGGATAAAGTAGAAGATTTACAGGAAAAGATGGAGAAACCGGTGGAGCGCAAGTCCACCGAAAGCGGCGGGCCGCGCCCGCTGCGCCTGGGCGATAAAGTGCGCGTACGCACGCTGCAGATGGAAGGCGTGGTTTCCGCCATCGGGGAAAGCGATATCGAGGTCCAACTGGGCAACCTGCGGGTGCGCACCCGGGTGGGCGATATTCAACGCCCCGGCGAGGTTGTGGCAGCGCCCGAACCGGTCCCGGCGCCAGCCCGTGCCAAAGCGGCATCCAGCGAGAAAACATCCGCCAATGCCAATGTTTTTCACGCTTCGCCGGGGATGGAGTTAGACCTTCGCGGGCAGCGTGCGGAGGATGCCCTGGATGCCCTCGATCGCTACCTGGATTCGGCGGTGATGGCCGGGCTGCCCTATGTGCGCATCATTCACGGCAAAGGGACCGGCAAGCTGCGCCAGGTGATCCGCGAGGCGCTGCAGGGCTCGGTGCACGTCGCCAGCTTCGAGTCGGGGCGCGACAACGAAGGCGGCGACGGGGTGACCGTGGCCAAAATTTCGACTTAAGCGCGGCTCATTCCAGCAGCAAAAGCACCATGTGATCCAGTTGGAACTGCTCGATCGTGCTGAAACCGGCCTGGTGGGCCAGCGTTTCCACGGTTGCCGGTGAAATGCGGTGCGCCAGGGGTGGGCCGGGCGTCTCATCGATGTAGGGCCATTCATAAACTGCTACCCGCCGGCGCGAAACCCGGCGGGCTTCTTTTAAGGCTTCGAGCGGCCGGTCGGTTTCATGCAGTACATGGCCCAGAAAAACCAGGTCAAAAGCTGCGTCCGCGAAGGGCAGTTTTTCAGCCGTTCCGGGACGAAAATCTCCCAGGGGAACGTACTTTTGGGCAGCCGGCAGCATCTCCGGGTTGGCGTCTACCCCGCTGACCGCCAGGCCGCGGTGGGCAAATGCCTCCGCAAACAGGCCTGAACCGGTACCTACATCCAGGGCGGTGCTGGCTTCCAGGCCTTCCAGCGCCAGATCTGCCGTCCGGTCTACTTCCATTAAGGCTACCCTTTCCGGCCTGCGCAGCCGGTCGGGTTCACCGTGAAATCGTTTTTCGTGCATAGGTGTTTGTCCTTTGTCTTTTTTAGATGAACATTTGCCCACATAGTTACGTTTTTCTACAGGTCAATGGTGTGGGTAGGGGCGGATGGCATCTGCCCGTTTTTTGTAAGCTGCCCCAGTCGGCATCCCGTATAATCGTAATATCAAAAAGGGCGATATCATGAAACTATACATTGTGGTTCACCATAAGCAAGATCCCAGCCAGTCTTGGAGCAACAGCTGGATCGACGACGAACGTCTCGCGGCAATTCAAACCACCACCGCCATTGGAAATTTGTGCAAGGCAGCCAGGAGCCTGGGTGACTCCGTGTTTGTACACCGCTGCCAATGGGGCGACACGGCTCATACGATATGCTGCTCGGTAAGGGTCCTGCGAGTAGATGCGATCGATCGTTCAATATCCCTGGTGCGATTTACCGATGCGAGAGTGTTGAATCTCACACCGCCCATCTCGCCTGTTCCGGGCCAAAATTTCTACGTTGTGCCATAGCGCGTAAGGTGGGTTCGTTTTTGACCCCGCCTTGCTCAAAGATAGGGCGAAAGCGCATACAATAAAAATAGTGAGGTCTCATATGCTCTGGTGGCGTGACGGAATTATCTATCAAATATACCCGCGTTCGTTTGCCGACAGCAACGGCGATGGGATCGGCGATCTACAAGGCATCCTTTCACGGTTAGACTACCTATCAGACCTGGGTGTGGACGCGCTGTGGCTGTCACCGTTTTTTCCGTCACCTGATGTTGATTTTGGTTATGACGTCAGCGATTATATCGGTGTCGATCCAAAATTTGGCACGATGGCAGACTTTGACCGTTTATTAGCAGAAACGCACCGCCGCGGGATGAAAATGATGCTCGACCTGGTGATGAATTATACCTCAGACCAGCATCCCTGGTTTCAAGAATCGCGCAAATCCAAAGACGACCCCTACCGCAATTGGTATATCTGGCGCCCCCCTTCCGCGAAGGGCAGCTATCCAAACAACTGGCAGAGTATTATGGGCGGTCCTGCCTGGGAACTGGACCCCGCCAGCGGCGAATATTACCTGCACTTGTTTTTCAAACAGCAGCCCGATCTGAACTGGCACAATCCTGCCGTTCGCAAAGCCATGCTGGATGTATACCGTTTCTGGTTGGAAAAAGGGGTGGATGGGTTCCGTCTGGACGTGTTCAACCTGTACTTCAAGCACCGGGATCTGCCGGATAATCCGCCGGTCTTTTCACTCAGCCCGCGTGGTTTTGACCGCCAAAAGCATCGTTATGACCTGGACCAGGCGAAGATGCTGCCGCTGTTGAATGAAATCCGCGCGCTGGTCGATTCTTACCCTGAGCGCTATCTGGTAGGGGAGACGTTCGACGCCAGCCTCACTTCGAAGGATGGCCCGGAAAAAGCTGCGGCTTATATTGGCCCCAAACGGCTGCACGCCGCCTTTAATTTTGACTTCATGGGTGGCGCGCTGCCTATATTTGGGGATGGTTGGAACGCAGCCCGCTTCAAGAAGGCCATCCAGCGTTGGGAGCATGCTCTGGGCAAAAAATGGCCCAACTACGTATTGAACAACCACGATGTTACCCGATCTGCCAGTCGACTGGCGCGAGGAGAAAATGATGATCGCCTGAAGGTAGCGTCAGCCCTGCTGCTGACACTGCGCGGCACCCCCTTTTTATATTACGGGGAGGAAATTGGCATGCGCAATATCCCGATCCGGGCCAAAGAAGATGTCCTTGACCCGGTTGGCAAAACCTTCTGGCCCTTTATGAAGGGCCGCGATGGGTGCCGGTCGCCCATGCAGTGGGATGCCACCCCCAACGCCGGGTTCAGCGCGCCCGCGGCGCACCCCTGGCTGCCGCTCCATCAGGATTACGCGGTGCGCAACGTGGCAGCCCAGCAAGAATCGTCCGATTCGCTGTTAAATTTTTACCGCAAGCTGATCGCTTTGCGCAAAGTTACCCCCGCGCTGATTGAGGGCAAGTTTATTCTCCTCCCCCACAGCACGCGCCAGATGCTGGTCTATTTGCGCCTGACGAAGGACCAGACCGTGCTGGTAGCTCTGAATTTCAGCGGGCGCAGCCAGCATCTGAAGATGGAATACTGGCCGGCGGGTTTTGCCGTACGGCTGCTGCTCTCTTCCCACCGCAGCCAGATGCCAGATTTGAATGGAGACCCGATCACCCTGGATCCGAACGAGGCGCTGATCGTGGAAATGACCTTAAAGCCTACTGGACGATAGCCAGGTTGGCGCGGGTAATGGGGTCCGCGGATATGCGCGCATCCCAGGTGCTTGTATCCCACACATCCACCCAACGCACCTCGGCAATTTTATACACGGAAGAGGCTTCGATTTCGGGCTCATAGCCCGGCTGCGCCTCACCGGAAACGGGCGTGCACAGGTAGGTTTTATAGTGAGCATAGAACGGGTTGGGATAGGTGGAATCGTGTTCTTCCAGCAGGCGCTCGATACGCACCTCCAATCCGGTTTCTTCGCGCATCTCGCGCATCACGCATTCTTCTTCGCTTTCTCCCTCTTCGCGCCCGCCCCCGGCAGCAGCCAGTAAGTGCGCCCGCCTTGATGTTCCTCGTGGCGAATGAGCAGGAGCTGGCTGCCGATCATGATCGCGGCCTGGTAGCGGGTATGGCGGGGAGGGAAAGACATAGCGGAAATTATACCTATTTTCCGTAGGGTGTGGTCGATTTTTGACCGCACCATTCCCATGGTTCAACATTAATCCGGTCTTTTAGATGCGGTGGCGCCTGTTCAGGTGAGTGAAGCGTTTTTCTCCATCCTACCAGAAGACTGCCCCCAATCCGGCTCATCTGCTTCATCAATGGTTTCAAACTCTTGTTCTCAATCGGTTGCATTGTGCCAAAATGTACAAACTGGGATTTATTGTTTTGGGGTTGACAACGAGGTAGACATACTTCTACAAAACAAGCCCATTCAATCCACCTCCTTTTTCGACAAGGTATCTCACAAATTTTTTGTCCTTTCATTGGATTGATATCCAAAAGTCGTATTGATCAGGAAATGGAGAAAAAATGGATACTTCACTGCCTCGCGCCACACTGCTCTTCACCGAAGCCCGGAATTTCCCTTCCACCATCATGGGGCACCCTGGTATTTCCTCAGCTTCTCATCGTCATTCGTGGCGCTGGCCCTGCTTGGGATCGCAGGGCTGGTTTGGAAGCAAGGCATCCGTCGCTACAATAGCACCGGGAGTTAGGCATTGGCATTTTGCTTAGGTTCCGCAACAGAGTAACTCCGCAGAATCAGGCATGACCCCACCAAATACCACAGCAAATAGGGGTAAATCGCCTGTACCTTCTTGCGTTTATTCAAATTTGGCCCTGGACACTCCCCCTTTATGCCCAATTCGCGCCTATAGCGTTGCACCGCGGGTTGTGAAATCGCTATCACCTATTGCAGGGTGACGGTCATGCGCTGTTTGGTCGACAGTTCTTCCACCGACGGCCCTAAAGGCTGGTAGTACAGACTGGTGCGGTTCAGCGCGAGCAGCTCGAATTGTGATTGCAGCGTCGACACCGGACTATCCTTTTCCAGCTTCTGCTCCTGGGTTAGGTGCTTCGCTCCTTGCCCTTACCACTACGCCAAACCTCAGACTGCCAATCAATTGACCCTCAAGGAACATTTTATTTTATACGTCTGATGTGAAATCGAACGCTCAAGCTCACCTGCCGCTATGAAGCGAAGCGAAATAGCGGTCAGGTGCAGCGACGTGTTCGGCGGCATTTAGTCCTCAACTCGGCCGCTACACAACTTTCTCGGGATAGATGACTTCTGGCAGTCGCTTCGTGCTGTGCATGGTCCAGAGCAGGTCGGCGAGATGGGCGGAGTCGACAGTAGACATCTCCCAGACCGGGTCGCCCGCGGCTTTGGCCTGCTGCATCTCGGCGTGGAAAGCGCTGTTCTTGATGACTGCACCGATATAGAGCATGCCGACATAGACGCCTTTCTCGGCTACCTCTGCATGCAGGGCTTGCAGGTAGTTGCGCTGGGCAGCTTGTGCAGGACTGGGGCCGCTCATGTTCGGCAGGCCCTGCACGGTGCTGCCGCCCTGCGCGGTCAGGATGGCGCCGTCCCGCTGCTCAAGCATGTGCGGCAGGAACTCCTGCACGAGTGCCAGCAGCGTGTAGAAGATCAGCGGCATGAAAGACTGGGCGTGCTGTGGGGTCAGGTTGGCTGCGGAAACGAACCCGGTGTTTGGGGTAGGTGCGTAGTAAAGGGCATCGAGATTGCCGACCTTGGCGCGAATCTGCTCGGCCAGTGCAGGGACAGCATCGGTGTCGGACAGGTCGGTGGTAATGACATGTGCGGTCGCGCCGACACTGGCGAGATCCTTGGCCAGCAGGTCGAGCGGTTCTCGGCGGCGGGCCACGAGGATGACGGTGTAACCCTCTCGTGCGAAGCGGCGGGCAACTGCCTGGCCGAGGCCAGGGCCGACTCCGAACACGGCGATGGACTTGAGTACAGCGGCGTCATGCGTCGTGTCCTGGTTGATTTCATTCATCGTCATAATCTTCTCCTTGGACGAGTTTGTGGTTCTGCCGCATAACAATTATTAACGAAAAGAGGAAATGCGCTCAAGATAAAGATGCGATAGCCAATCTTGAAAGAACATTCCCCGGGACAAGTATAACCATTTCCGATATTTTACCCCTCATTTTTATTCTCGTAGATGATTGGTATCAAGCAGAAGGTGTGAAGGTGCTCCGAGGAAAGCCTGGTAAGAAACCCGAATTTACAGATAGCGAAGTGATGACCTTGAGGTTGGTAAAGATTACTTTCCTTACCCAAGCGAAAGGCAGTATATCGAATTCATTTGTTGTTGATCGACTTCGGTGTTAAAAGTTCAAACCTTTGAGACCGTTTCGGCCTTTTAGGCTCAATTCACATCAGACGTTTTATAATAAATATATATGAAAAGCTCACCAATCACCAGCCTACGCATGTGGAACCAGCTCCTCGCCCGCCCATTGGATAAATCACCTGCCGAGGTGGTACGCTGGCTGGGAGCCGTACAAGCCCAGGATTATCCAGCTGCGAAATGGGCGGTTGGCCAGCGCACTCAGACAGCCAGCAACGCGGCTGTCGAACAGGCATATCAGGATGGGACGATTTTGCGCACGCACATCCTCCGGCCCACCTGGCATTTTGTCACCCAGGCGGATCTCCGCTGGATGCTGGATCTTACCGCCCCGCGGATCAAGACCGCGGTAGCGTACTACTACCGCAAACTTGGGTTGGATCAATCCACCCTTTCGCGGGGGAATGCGATTATCGAAAAAGCGTTGCAGGGAGGCAAGCACCTGACACGCACCGAGATTGATCCGCTCTTTGTCCAGGCCGGGATTATCTCCGCCACGGATGAGCCTCTCCGCTCTCTCTATGTGATCGGCAGCGCCGAGCTGGAGGGTATTGTGTGCAGCGGCACACCCCGTGGGAAGCAGCATACCTATGCACTAATTACTGAGCGCGCGCCAAATGCACTTGTGTTGGAACGTGAAGAGGCACTGGCCGAACTTGCGCGGCGCTACTTCACCAGCCGAGGGCCCGCCACGCTGAAAGACTATATCTGGTGGTCGGGTCTGTCGGGAGCGAATGCCAAAGCAGGGCTGGAAATGATTAAGCCGGAGTTGGTCGAAGAAGTGGTCGACGGTCAATCTTATTGGCTGGCCCCATCCGCGCAGCCAAACGCCCAGGCAAGCGTCCCAGCGGTGCATCTCCTGCCAAATTATGATGAGTATATTGTCGGATACGCCGACCGCAGCGCCATGTTCGATCCAGCCCGGATCAAAAAGGTCGATTCGCGGGGCAATTTACTCTTTAACCATACAATTGTAATCAATGGCCAGGCCGCTGGGACGTGGAAACGAACGGTTCGGAAAGACGGCGTCGAAATCACGCCTAATCTGTTTACCCCCCTCGCGCAGGCCGAGGAACAGGCTCTGGCAGCCGCGATGGCCCGCTACAGCCAGTTCCTGGGAATGCCAATGCTGGAAGCCCATCCAGGATGATATTCCTGGATTTACTGCATCAGCCACTTCTGGCATCAAGGTATCCAACGGATGGCTCCGGATATTTATGAGGTGGTTATCGCGACATTAGTCAATCCTGTGGCGGGATTTGGCTTACTGGTGAAAAAAGTTGTGGACAAGATACCGAACAAAGTACACGCGTGTGAGTGTGACGGATGCCGCCAGGGGCACGATTGTAAAAGTGCGGAGTTATTTCTTTACAAGTTCTTAGATGAAGAATCGGTCATTGCGAGGCTCGTTCTTTGAGCCGAAGCAATCTACTCGTGATACTGTACGTGATCATAATGTGTCATATCCAAATGGGATATCTCAAAAAAACTTTGGAATACTTCGTGTCCTTCGTGACCACGTGGTAAATTAAACACAGGGAATTCTTTTTAATGAACCCTCGCCAACGCCTGCTCACCGTCCTTCAAGGCGGCATCCCGGACTGCGTGCCGGTGGCCCCCGATTTTTCAAACATGATCCCTGCCCGCCTGACCGGGAAACCGTTCTGGGATTTATACCTGTACAACGACCCGCCCATCTGGGAGGCTTACATCCAGGCCGCGAAATACTTTGACATCGATTCCGTGATGGACGGCTACTTCCCGCTTACCTTCGCGGATGAGGTGATCGACGAAGGTTGGGAAGACTTCATCGTCTACCGCAGCCCGGAGCGGATTGTGACCCAGTCCGGGCGCCGAGAAAACGGTAGGATGGCCTGGAAGCCAGTGGTGACCGTGTATTACGTCGCCGACCCGCCCACGGCCAACGTTCCGCCGGCCAAAATTCGCCTGCCGCTCGTTCCCACCCATTGGGAACCGGTCGAAGGGCGCAAGCCGGTGGATAAAGGTCCGCAGGGGTTGAAACGGGTAATGGACCTGCTGGGCGATCAGGGTCTGGTGGGCGTCTGGCTGGCCTCCACCTCTGCCCTGGGCAACGAAGCCGACATCTACAACTATTACGACCACCCCGAACTGCAAGAGCTCTGGGCTGAGGAGCGCGTTGAGAAGATGCTGCGGCGATTCGAGCGTCTGATGTCGCTGGAGGTCAGACCGGATTTCCTGTGTGTGGGCGGCTCGGGCACGCTCGTCTTCCAGACGGTCAAAATCTTCCGCCAGCTGTCTTTCCCGGCGGTGAAAAAAGCCATCGAGCTGGCTTCCGGGGCCGGGATGATGACCCACGTCCATTCTTGCGGCCCGGAGAAAGCCCTGGTCAAAATGATGGCGGAGGAAACCGATCTGACCGTGATCGACCCGCTTGAAATTATCCCGATGGGCGACTGCGACCTGGCTGAAATTAAACGCCTGTACGGGCGCCGGCTGACCCTCAAGGGCAATCTGCATACCACCCAGGTCATGCTGCGCGGCACGCCGGGTGAAGTGGCTGCCGCCAGCCGCCGGGCGATCGATGACGCCGCCGAAGAAGGGCGCTTCATCCTTTCCACCGGCGACCAGTGCGGGCGCGACACGCCCGACGAAAACCTGCGCGCCATGGTGGAGACGGCGCGCAGCTATGGGCGGTATTAATAGATCAGGACAGGGCGGGTTTCACCGCCCTGTCACGATCATTCTTTTGCGGTAACAATAAATTTCACACAATCCTACAAAAATACGACAGATTTCATTACTGGTAAAAATATCTGTCCATTAGTTTTCATTATCAATGAAAACATTATTCGGTTCTTATCTTCTCGAGCGCAGGATATATTTTTTTATATTTCACGAAATATTCCTGATAGGCTTCCATCCGGCCTCGATTGGGCAGGATGATCTTACCCGCGGCGGGCAGTGCACGTACGGCGGCAGCCGCCGAAGGCCAGGCGCCGGCCCCTACCCCGGCCAGCAGAGCCGCGCCGAAACCGGTGGCCTCAGGCGTGTGGGCCGGGGTGATTGGGCGGTTGAAAATATCGGCCAGCAGCGCCAACCACAGCGGATGGCGGGTCGCTCCGCCGGCAGCCAGCACGCGCCCGGCCGGGACACCCAATTCTTTCATCAAATCCAGGCCCTGACGCAGGGCAAATACCACCCCTTCCATCACGGCGCGTGCCAGATGGGCCGTACCGTGGCCCAGCCCCAGACCGATAAACGCTCCGCGTGCGGCCGGGTCCATGTAGGGTGTGCGCTCACCGGTCAGGTGCGGCAGGAAGAACAGCCCGTCCACGGCGGCCTCTACCTCGGCGGCGGCGTTCGCCAGGTCGTTGTACGTGCGTCCGGGCGCAGCCGCATCCCGCAGCCAGCGCAGGGCTAATCCGGCGCTCAAGGTGGCGGCTTCCAGGTGCCAGGCCTGCGGCGCGGCATGGCAGAACAGGTGCAGGCGCAGCTGCGGGTCGTGCGCCGGGTGAGAAACCGGGGCAAAAAGCTGCCCGCCCGTGCCGATGGTCACCGTTAGCGAACCAGGTTCGAGCACGCCCTGGCCGAGAGCCTGGCAGGCCTGATCGGAACCGCCGAAGACCACCGGTGTACCCGCGGGCAGACCGCATTCCGCCGCGGCCCAGGGCAGCAGCCCGCCGGCGATTTCGGCGGATTCGTGCAGCGCGGGCATCTGCTCAGGGCGCAGTCCGGCAATTTCCAGCAGAGGCGTGCTCCAGGCGCGGATATGGGGGTCGAAGAGCAGGGTGGAAGAAGCGTCGGAAGGTTCGCTGCCCAATTCGCCCGTCAGGCGCAGGCGCACATAATCTTTAGGCAGGCACAGGCTATGGGTCTGGGAAGCGGTATCCGGCTCGTGCTCAACTAGCCAAGCCCAGCTCGCTAGCATGAAACCCGCCGCCAGCGGGTTGCCCGCCCAGGCGGCCAGGTTTTCGCGCCCGATCTGAGCGCTGAGCCGTTCGACCTGGACGGCCGAACGGGTATCAGCCCACAGGATGGCCGGGCGCAGCGCTTCACCACCCGCCCCCAGGCAGACCAGCGAATGCATTTGCCCGGCCAGCCCAACCGCCCCCACCTGGCGCGGGTCGATCCCGCTGGTTTGAAGTACATGACGGATCGCGGCGAAAACAGCCGCGACCCAGGCTTCGGGGTCCTGTTCGGCCCAGCCGGGATGCGGGTTGAGGATGAGATATTCTCGCCCGGCGGAAGCCAGCAGGCGCGGCGTCTCATCGATCAGCACGCACTTGGCGCCCGAGGTGCCGATATCCAGGCCGAGAAAATATCGCATGGCTAAAGGATTGCTGTCATGCGCGCCAGTAGCCGCGCCGCACCGGGCGGGTTTCATCCAGGGTGACGAAGGCGGCCGGGTCAGCTTCGAGCACTATCTTCTCGATATTGCCCATATCCTTACGTTTTACGTTTGTCTGCAGCATGGTTACCGTGCCGTTTTGGCCGCGGGCCGGGATCTCGGTCACGGCAAAGCCGTGCTGGCGCAGCTGGCTGGCCACCACCGCCCCGCGGTTGGAGGAAATAATGGTGAACTGCATGAATCCAATCGCCATCCGCTCTTCCATGAACATGCCGACCACATTCCCGGTGGCAAAACCGGCGGCGTAAGCCAGGATCGTGAAAGCATTATCTAAATGGGATAATACCGTGCTGATTGCCACCACGAACAGCAGGGATTGGCCAAAGCCCAGCGCCCAGGCCAGGCCCTTGCGGCCGCGCACGACAAACAATACGCGGATGGTATCCAGCGACATATCGCCAATGCGCAGCAGGAAAATACCTGCTGCCACCAGCAAAATTGTAGGTGTCAAAGCGAAACTCATCTAAAGTTTTCCTTTTCAAAGAAGGGACGATATTCATTATATCAAAAATAATGGGACGGCACACATGCCGTCCCATTATTTTTCTTATTCATTGCCCGCCTGGAATTGGTCGATTTACTTCGTTTCTTCTGTCTGGGCGGCGGTCTCTTGCAGAGCTGGCAGGTAAAGCTGGGTCATATAGTCTTTCAGCATGCGGCGCATGGTGAACTGCGGCGCCAGAGTGCGGATCGATTCTTTCATACGTACGATCCAATCCGGTGAAAGGCCTTCGGGGTTGCGCGAGGCGTAATACAGCGGGATGATGCCGTTTTCGAGGGTGTCGTACAGGCTCTCGGCATCCGCGTCGTCCTGCTGGTCGGTGTCGGGCAGGTTGACTTCATCGCCGACGGCAAAGCCATTTTGTCCGTTATAGCCTTCTTGCCACCAGCCATCCAGCACTGAGAAATTGAGCACGCCATTAATCGCGGCCTTCATCCCGCTCGTTCCGGATGCCTCGTTGGGGCGGCGCGGGGTGTTCATCCATACGTCCACGCCCTGCACCAGGTAGCGTGCCACATTCATGTCGTAATCTTCGAGGAAGACCAGCCGTCCGCCGGCTTTGGCGTCTTTGACCGTGCGGTAGACCTGCTGGATGATCATTTTGCCGGGCTCGTCGGCCGGGTGGGCTTTGCCGGCGAAAATGATTTGTACCGGCATCTCGGGATTGTTGATCAGCCGCATCAGGCGGTCGATATCCCGCAAGATCAGGTTGCCCCGTTTGTAGGTGGCGAAACGGCGGGCAAAACCGATGGTCAGGGAATAGGGCTCCAACATCACGCCACCGGCGATAACCTGCACCGGGTGAACCTGGCCGCTCAACCAGGATTGGCGGATGCGGTCGTTGGCAAAATTGAGCAGCTTGCGTTTGAGATGGCTGCGCACGGCCCACAACTCGCTGTCCGGAATATTTTCAACCTGCGTCCACATCTCAGGATCGTCCTGGCGTTGGATCCAGTCGGGGCCCAGGTAGCGGTCGAAGAGCAGACGCATGCGCCGCGCCAGCCAGGTGCCGGCGTGAACCGCATTGGTAATATGCGTGATCGGTACGTCATCCACCCGCCGGTCGGGCCACAAAAACTGCCACATCTTGCGCGAAACTTGACCGTGCAGTTCGGAAACGGCGTTGCTGCGTTGAGAGAGCTTGAGCGCCAGCACCGGCATGACGAACGAGTCACCCCATGCCTGGGGTTGGCGGCCCAGGTCGATAAATTGTTCGTGATCCAGGCCGAGCTGCGGCCAGATATTGGCAAAGTATTTATCCACAAGCCACATTGGAAACTGGTCGTTCCCGGCGGGCACCGGGGTATGGGTGGTGAAGATGCTGGCCTGGCGTACTTTTTCGGCGGCTTGCTCGAATGTGTCGCCTTTCTCCACATACTCCAGCGAGCGTTCCAGCGCCAGGAAAGCGCTGTGGCCTTCATTCATGTGCCAGATATCTGGCTGAAGGCCGAGCAGGCGCAGCGCACGCACCCCGCCCATTCCCAATAGGATTTCCTGCGAAATGCGTATCTCCAGATCGTTGCTGTACAGGCGGGCGGTCAACTGGCGGTCTGCCGGAGAATTATCGTCCACGTTGGTGTCCAACAGGTAGAGCGAAACCCTCCCCACGGTGACCGTCCACAACCGGGCCCAAACTTTACGACCCGGCAGGTCTACAGAAATCATCGCCGGCTTATTTTCGGCGGTGAGCAGGGGCACGATGGGCATTTCTTCAAAGTTGAGCATCAGGTTGCGTGTTTCTTGCCAGCCGTCTTCGGTGATGCGCTGCGAGAAGTAGCCCTGGTTGTAGACAAAGCCTACGGCGACCACGGGCATCCCCATGTCGCTGGACCCTTTTAAATGGTCGCCCGAGAGCACGCCCAGGCCGCCGGCGTAAACCGGCAGGGCTTCGTGCAGGCCAAATTCGAAGGAGAAGTAGGCAATGGTTTTTTCGGTCAAATCGGGGTAAGTGCGCTGGAACCAAGTATCGTCGCTTTTGAGGTATTGGTCAAAATTGTGCATGACCCGGTCATAAAAATCCACGTAGTAGCGGTCGTTGGTCATCGCGTTAAGCCGCGGCCGGTCGACCTTATGCAGGAATGCTACCGGATTGTGGTTCATGCGTTCCCACAGTGATTTGTCAATCTGTGAAAACACCATTTGACCTTCAGGATTCCAGACCCACCACAGGTTGTAAGCGAGCTGGCCCAGGCGGCTGATGCGCCGCGGCAGGCTAAAATGGTTGGGAAAATCAGGGTGAATGGCTAACATATTTTCATTCTCTTCTTTAAACGGGTTGCGTGAATAAAAATAAAATGAGTTTTTACCCACAGGCTGGCATTATACCATAGTGAAATCATCCAATTTGTATACTTTACTTGCCGGAATCTATAACCCGCACGCAAGCAAAAGGATGTGCGATGCATTTCACATTTCATAATAACAGAAGTCAATGCTGACTTCCAGCCTCAAATGGGGATATATAATGTTTTAGTGGACGAAAATAGAATAGGCAAAACGCATTAAAAAGTTGAGATCATGCGGTTGGCGCGAAATCTGGTTCGTCAGCAGCTATCAGGCCGAGGGCTTCAGAAGGGATTGGTCCGCTGACTTCGCTAAAACTCAGGTTGCTCGCAGACAAACCTCCCTGGCGCAGGCGCTCAAACAGCATCAGATAGCTTTCCCGTGAACGGGCCGCCCATTTCAACCCCAGCAGGTTGGCCACGCCGTGAATCGCGGCAGTATCTGGGCCTTCGATTTCCGCAAAAGTGCCGTATGGCAGTTCATCCAGGGTAACTTCACAGCCATTCAGCTCGTAGCTGGTGCGGTATTTTTCATACATCACGCTGACTTCGTATCCCAGAGCTTCTAACAGGGCGCGGGCATTGGTAAAGCTGCCGACTTCAAATTCAATTTCGAGGCGAGCCGAAACTTCCTGAGTGGGGTCGGCTGGACCTTTAAATGTCAGGCGAACCCGTTCATCCTGGCGCAGCCGCAGGACCTGGCGTTTGCCAGTCAGCCTGCGGTCAGGGAAGTCAAAGCGCAGGTTTGATTCAAACACCCGGGGGTTCTTAAGTGAAGCTTCCAGCGCTTTCAATTTGCCCTCCAGAGCCGGTAAATTGGCGATATAAAATTTTGCCTCTTGTTCGTAATTGTTTTCAGCCACAACCATGCGCCTTTCTATTTTTCCATTATTGTGTGTTTTTGCGGCGCCTCGCGCGCAAGAATACACAAAACCACGATCAGATTAGTATAACATGCCCGGGTGTGCCTTCTTCGGGTAATGTGGGTATAATACCGCTAGCAGAGGTTGTGTGAATATAGATCATCCAGTGCAGTCCGCTCCCCAATCCCGCGTTCCACGGGTGGGAACCATTATTATCGTCTCCGATCCCTACTGGATCCAGGCGTTGGAATCGATCATCCATACCAGCCAAAAGCTGGGGGATGAATTGATCGTGCTTGCCCCGGCAGCCACCGAGGATGATCTGCGCGCGATTCCAATGGATGACCTGGTAGACCAGATTCTGGCGCATGAACTGGATGTGTTGATTTGCAGTTTTGAAGCCACCCCATTTATTCTGTCCCTGCTCAGTGAAAACCTGCCCATCGTGTGCCTGTCTGAGATGGACTTTCATCACCCGCTTTTTACCACGACCTCCAGCCTGTATGAGGGCGGGAAGATCGCCGGCGAGTATGTTGCCAAAAAGCTCAAGGGGTCGGGGCATGCTTTGTGTATCAATGCCAGGTTGGAAAAGTACTCCACCAAGGGACAAAGCCGCACGGCCGGTTTCGATGATGCCTTGCAGCCTTTTCCAGGGATCAGCATCGAGCATATCCCGGCGTACTGGATCTACAACAAGGCCTACCCGGCTTTATTGTCGGCGCTGGAGGGATATCCGCAGCACATCGATGCTATTTTCGGCGTGTCTGACACCATCCTGCTGGCGGCCCGCGATGCTTGCCGTAAATTGGGCTTGATTGACAATCACACCGTTTTGGTGGGACTTAACGGCGACCCGGCCGCCCTGGCGGCGGTGGCGGAGGGAGAAATGTCCGCCACCATCGATACGGCATCCGAATTTTTAGGCTCGGAGGCGATGAAGATCGCCCACCAGTTAGTGTCAGGTAAGCCGCAGCCGGATATGATTCAACAAAAATTCCGCCTGATTACCCGCGAAAATGTAGCCAGCGTGGCCACCCGCAAACTGACCGCCATTGCTGATATTCCTTCGCACATGGTCGGTTACAGCCGCGAGCAGGAAAGCGAGCGTCTGGTACAGCTCGAAGTCAGCCTGGAAATCACCCAGCAAATTGCCTCGCTGCAAGACCGTGAACGGGTGATCCAGGTCGTCAGTGAACTGGTCAGCAAATATTACGGCTATGAATGGGTGCGCATCCTGCGCTGGTCAAAAGAAGAACGGAAACTGTTGGCTTATGGTGGGGCGCTTTCCCCGGTCTCACGGCAGATGGCGGTCGACCAGGATTGGCTGTTGAACCATGCCTTTCGCGCCAACGAGTTGATTTATATTCCGGATACGCAGACCAGCCGGCGCTGGCGGTTGAGCCGGGATTGGAATGAGATCCGTTCGCGCGCGCTGCTGCCCATCCAACTGGGTGCGGAGGTGATCGGCATCCTGGATCTGCAGTCTTCTCAGCCGATTCGCCGTCCCAGCCTGGAAATCGGCGGGTTGAAATTATTGGCCAGCCAGATCGGCATTGTCATCCAGAATGCGGATTTATACCAGGAAGCGCTGCAGGCACGCTCCACCGCGGAGCGGGCCAACCAGCTCAAAAACCGCCTGATGGCCAATGTGGGCCATGAGATGCGCACCCCATTGAATTCCATCCTGGGTTTCAGCCAATCCATCCAAAAGCAGTTGGATCAGGCTCAAGTGCTGTCAGTCGAAGACCTGAAACAAGATATTTTTCATATTTACAAGAGCGGCGAGCATTTGATGTTTATGATTAATGATCTGCTGGATCTTTCCCGGGCAGAGATTGGCGCCTTAAGCCTGTATTTCGAGCAGATCCCTCCGCTGCCATTTTTAAATGATCTTTTTGGGTCGTTCGTTCACAGCCAGGTGGCGTCTGGCCAGGTCACCTGGAACCTGGATCTGCCCGAGCGCCTGCCGGTGATCCGCGCAGATGTGGTCCGGCTGCGCCAGATTTTGATTAACCTGCTGGTCAACGCTCAAAAATTTACCCGCGAGGGATCGATTACCCTGGGGGCTGCGGTCGAACCGCCCTATCTGCACCTCTGGGTAAGCGATACCGGGTCTGGGGTACCAATTGAAATGCAAGAAAAGATTTTTGAGCCGTTTGGCACAACAGCGAAAAAACGCCGCTCGGATGGAATTGGCCTGGGGTTGAGCATTACCCGGCATCTGGTGGCGCTTCACGGCGGCGTGATTACCCTGGAGAGCCATGTGGAACGGGGTAGCACGTTTAATGTCTACCTGCCCCTGCCGGGTATATCTCAGGAACCGGCCGTGACCTACAAAGACGATGGCCAGCCGCTGATGCTGGTGGTGTCCTGCCGGGACGAAATCACTCAGGATTTGCAGCAAATCTGTTCCCGCCAGAAGCTGACCGCCTGTGTGGTCAGCACCCGGGAGAATCTGGTCAGTGCCCTGGCCGGCGGCCAGCCGGTGGTAGTCGCCTGGGATATGCGCCATGCTTCGATCAAAGAATGGGGACTGATCCAGCAGTTGTCGACAAACCCGAACTGCGCTGCCCTGCCTTTGATCCTGTATCAAGGCGCCGGCGGTGGACAGGGTGCCGCCGGGTTGACCAATGTGGTCTTCAAGCCGTGTTCGACGAATACCCTGCAGGAATGGATCGGCCAGATTGACCCGGTCATCGGGCAGGATAACGCCATTCTTATCGTCGACGACGACCCGCAGGTGCGGGCATATTACCAAAAGGTGCTGCATCACAGCCAGCCCCAGCGCCGTGTCCTGGTAGCCAATAACGGCCGCCAGGCGCTCGATCTGCTCGGTGAAGAACTGCCTGGGCTGATCCTGCTGGATCTAATAATGCCGGAGATGGACGGCTTCGCAGTGCTGGAGGCAATCCGAGGGGATGCGCGTACCCAGCGCATCCCGGTGATCATCATCAGTGGTAAATTGCTGAGCTATGATGACGTCCAACGTCTGGATTCCATGCACACCACTGTATTTACGAAAGGAATTTTGGATGAGGGTGAGACGTTGGCCCTGCTTGACCTGGCTGGAGAAAAAAGCAATCCTCTTTCTCACCCAACCAGCGCCCTGGTAAAGCAGGTGGTGGCCTATTTGCACCAGAATTATACTCAACCGGTCACGCGCAAAGATATTGCCGCGGCGGTGGGGGTGAGTGAAAACTATCTGAGCCAGATCTTCCACCAGGAAATGACCATATCTCCCTGGGATTATTTAAACCGCTTCCGCATTCAGCAGGCCAGGGAATTACTGTCCCTGAGTAATGAGACCATCACCCAAATCGCAACCCAGGTGGGGTTCAATGACTCGGCTTATTTCAGTCGGGTGTTCCGCAAGCATACCGGGCAGTCCCCGCTGGATTACCGCAGACAGCCGCGTTAGCCATTTCCTTGTAAAAATCCAAATCGAGCGTTTTTTTATCCAAGACACTCCTAGATTAGGGGTGTATTGTTAATATTACGTAAGTTATCAATTAATGCCAGATGAACGCAAGTGTGAGCCGGGTCTTTGATGAACGGCTGCGAAGGTCAGCCTGAGTGGGCTGGCAAGTTTCCCATCAATATTCGCGAAGAATGGAGTGTTAAGTGCCCCTGAAGAAGCCCATAATCCTGGTTTTAGATGAAGATCTGTTGGCGCTTGAACTTTATTCACGCGAATTGGGGGGCAGCTATCAGGTGATCACCTGCGAAAGCGTCGCCGAAACCCGCCTGCATCTCCGGGATAACTTACTGGATGCTGTGATCATTGAGCCCGCGGTTAATGATGGCGAAGGCTGGATGCTGCTGAATGAAATTCAAGCTTCTCATAACCCGCCGCTGGTCGTGTTGTGCAGTGTGGAAGATGATCGCAAAGTGGGCCTGGAACGCGGTGCGCTGGCTTATGTGGTCAAGCCAGTTCTGCCTACCGAACTGCATGCGCTATTAGACCTTACCCTGGCAAAACGGATCAACAAATAACGCTCAAAGATTGGAAAAAGGTAAATGACCGAAAAAAAATCTGCCCCCCCGATCTTAGAAATCAAGAATCTCAAAACTTACTTTTTCCTTGAGAGAGCCACCGTCCGCGCTCTGGATGGGGTTAACCTGGCGCTGCCATTTTCCAGCACACTGGGTGTGGTGGGCGAGAGCGGCTGCGGGAAAAGTATCATGGCTATGTCGGTCATGCGCCTGATCCCCTCGCCGCCTGGAAAAATCGTGGATGGTGAAGTCAATCTTTTTAAGAAAGGTTCCAACTCTCCGGTCGACCTGACCAAGCTCGATCCGCGTGGTTCCGAAATCCGCGCCATTCGCGGCGGGGAAATCGCCATCATCTTCCAGGAGCCGATGACCTCACTTAACCCGCTGTACACCATCGGGGACCAGATCGCAGAAACGGTTCAGCTTCACCAGAATATGAACCACAACGATGCCCTGGACCGCGCCCTGGAAATGCTGACCAAGGTCCAGATCAGCGCGCCCAAGCAGCGCCTCATGGAATACCCTCATCAATTGAGCGGCGGCATGCGCCAGCGGGTAATGATTGCCATGGCGCTTTCCTGCAACCCGGCGATATTAATCGCCGACGAGCCCACTACTGCCCTGGATGTGACCGTACAGGCCCAGATTTTGGACCTGATGAATGAGCTGCGCAGGGACTTTGATTCCTCCATCATCCTGATCACTCACAACCTGGGTGTGGTCTCGCAAATGGCCAGTCACGTGGCGGTGATGTATCTGGGCAAGGTGGTGGAATATGCCGATACCAGCTCAATTTTTCACCAGCCGCTCCATCCTTACACGGTCGGCCTGTTGAACTCGGTGCCCGTACTGGGCCGCAAGGGGAAAAAGGTGCTAGTGCCGATCCGCGGCATGGTGCCGACCCCCACCGAAAAGATTGTGGGCTGCCCCTTCGAGCCGCGCTGCCCGCGCGCGATGCAAATCTGCCGGGAACAGGAACCCGTCCTCAAAGAAATTGCTCCTGATCATACCGCGTCCTGCTGGTTGTATTGATGCTGGTATTTCTACACACGACGCAAAATATGGGTACACATTCGACCAGGAATCGCCATAATCAAGGAGGTGTAAAGGAGGTGTAATCGAAGAGATCGAGCCCCTAACCCTTTGGATTAAGCTTTCCAGCGATCGACAGCTAAGTCCAATCGATTCAACCTGTTTTTGATCTGTTAAGGAGAATACAAGAAATGAAAGAAATACGAAAGATGTCTCGGCGAGAATTTATGCGCCTGACTACCCTGGCTGGTGCGGGCGCTGCCCTTGCGGCCTGCGCACCTGCTGCCGCCACCACGGCGCCGGCGGCCACCTCGGCCCCCGCCGCCACTTCGGCCCCGATGGCTACTTCGGCCCCCGCCGCAACCTCGGCCCCCGCCGCAACCTCGGCCCCCGCCGCCACCGCGGCCTCCGGCCAGGTCATGGCCCCCATCCCATACCCTAATCCGAATGACCTGGGCCTGGGTGGCGCAGCCGTCAAAAAACTGCCGATCGACCAGATCGTGACCTACAAGGCGCTTCCGAAATACACCCAGGCCGCCTGGATGGATAAATTCGTCTCTGATGGTTCGCTCCCGGCTGTGGCCGACCGCCTGCCCAAGGAACCGGCCGTGATGATGACCAGTGGATTTAAGGACGGCATCGGCGTGTATGGCGACGTGTGGCGCGGCTTCTCGGCCTGCCCCACCGCTGGTTACAACCAGCTGGCCGGCACCTCGAGCGGCTGGTTCGGCATTGACTCTTACAACGTCCAGTATCAGGCGTTGGTCAAAACCGGACCCCTGTTCCGCGCCACCCAGGACATCGAGCCCATGCCCGAGACCGCGAAAAGCTGGGAATGGTCTGCCGATGGTATGCAGCTGACCATGCACCTGATCGAAGGCGCCAAGTGGTCAGACGGCGAGCCCTTCACCGCGGATGACGTCATGTTCACCTGGGAAGGCTACATCCTGGATAATAACGTGGCTGCCCCCAAACACCAGGACGCCTGGTCATGGAATGGCAAGCCCGCCAGCCTGGAAAAGGTCGACGATTTTACAGTAAAGTTCACCTTCCCTGTCGCCAAACCCTTTGATGCCTTCTACATGATGAATGAAGGCAACTTTGAGGTCATGCCCGCCCACGTGCTCAAGCCGCTGCACCCCAAGTGGAGTACCGCCAACCCCAAGCCCAGCTACGCGGACTTCGCCAACGCGCTGCCCCCGAACGACCTGCCGCTCGTGACCCTGGGCCCATGGGCCATCACCGAATACAAAACTGATGAGCTGATGATCATGCGCCGCAACCCGTACTACTTTAAGGTAGACGAATCCGGCAACCAGCTGCCCTACTTTGATGAGATCCAATACAAAAAGGGCCCCAGCGGAATCGGACGCGACCTGTGCACCATCGCCGGCGACTGCGACCACATGAACCTGGAGAACCCCTCCACCTTCGTGCAGGCCATGACCGCCGCCCAGGACCCCACTTCCAAGTTCAGCATCTCCTGGGGTCCTGAAACCCTGGGCTATAACGTCTACTTCAACTTCTCGGTGGATGTCGGCACCGCGAACGACCGCGACAAGGCTGTGCGCCTGCTGTTCCGCGATCTGCGCTTCCGCCAGGCTTTAAGCTACGCCACCGACCGCGAAGGCATCTCCCAATCGATCATGAAAGGCCCCTTCCTGCGTGGTTGGGCGGGCGGTCTCTATCCCGGCGCTCCCGAGTTTGACCAGAAATCAGTCGTCTACTATCCCTTCGACATAGCCTCAGCCAAGATTTTGCTGGCCCAGATCGGTCTGAAGGATACCAATAACGACGGCGTGTTGGAATGGACCACGGGTACGCAAGCCGGGCAGCCGGTCGTGATTCAACTGCGCGCCTCCCAGGATCAAGCGGAAACCCAGAGTGTGGCCGAGGCCCTGGTCAACCAGTGGGGTGCGGTCGGGATCAAGATTAACATGAAGATCACCGACAGCTCGACTGCAACCGATCAGGATAATGCCGGAACCTGGGACATGTTTGTGAACCGCGAGGGCCAGGCCTTTGCCCTGCCATTCACCAGTCCACAGTCTTTAGCGCCCCTGACCGCGAACTTCAGACCTCATCGCGAAGGTTCTACCCCGCGCCAGTTGATGGATTTCGAGCAGAGCATGATCGACATCATGGAGAAGTACCGCTCCACCTTCGATGCCGCCGGACGCAAGGACCTGATGTCGCAGTACAACAAGATCTTCACTCAGAACGTGTATATGATGGGGGTCTTCGTTGGTCGCTACGGCCTGGGAACGGCCAAACGCGTCAAAAACATCCCTGACGGCACGCCTGCCTTCATGTACACCTGGGTGGAAGACGCCGTCCTGCTGGATATGCTCTGGACCCCCACCGACGCACAGGATAAACAGAACCGCCCGGATACGATCCCGGTTTACAAGTCGTAAATCTTTTTGTACGCTGGTTGGGTTGGAGGAGTCCTCTTCCAGCCCAACCCCTTTCCATCAGAAATCTGGTGAGTTTCCCCGCACGGCGGGGAAACTCACCTCCCCGGATTTTTCTTAGAAGAAGTACTCTGGAGGTGGCATGGTCAATTACATTCTTCGCCGGCTGGTTATCGCTATTTTCTTGCTGATCGGGATCGGGATCGTTTCGTTTATTGTGATCAAGCTGCCGCCGGGAGATTTCGCCGACCGCTACCAGCAGTACCTGATCGACCGCGGCGCCACCTTCGAAGATGCCAAGCAGGCGGCCCAGATTGTGCGCGAGCAGTACGGCCTGGATCAGCCCCTGCCCACCCAGTTTTACCAGTGGGTCAAAGGGATCGTCACTGAAGGCAAGTTCGGTTATTCCTTTGCTTACCGCAAGGACGTGGGTGAATTGATCGCCGAACGCCTGCCCAAGACCCTCTTGCTGGCGGTGCTCGCTCATGCCATCTCGACTTTATTTGGCGTCGGCCTGGGGATCTTCGTTGCGCCGCGCAAATACGGTTTTTGGGATAACTTCTGGGCGATCGTGGCCTTTATTTTCACCTCCGTGCCGCGTTTCTCCATTGCTATCATCATCCTCTATGTTCTGGTCTTTGACTTCCACCAGCCCAGCATCGTCAATTTTTTCTCGCCTCAATTTGTGTTTGCCCCCTGGAGCTGGGCCAAGGTGGTGGATATGTTCAGGCATATCTGGCCTGCCCTGCTGATCGCCGGGTTGGGCGGCATCGCCCGCAATATGCGTGTGATGCGCGGCAATTTGCTGGACGTTTTGGGCATGCAGTATGTGACCACCGCTCGCTCTAAAGGTTTGAAGGAAGGCACGGTAATCATGAAACACGCCGTGCCCAACGCGCTGCATACTATTGTCGCCTACCAGGGTACGGTGCTGCCCTATATGATGCAAGGTGAATTGGAGGCGGCCATCGTGCTTGGTTTGCCTACGATGGGGCCGCTGTTTTACGAGTCGCTGGTCAACCAGGATATTTATATCTCTGGCTCGCTGCTCTTGATGTACGGCGCCCTGATCCTGGCCGGCAACCTGTTGGCCGACATCTTCTTATCCATCCTGGATCCGCGCATCCGTTACAGTTAGCCCAGAAAGGGAGGCTTTTATGAACGCAGAAACTACCGATCGCGATACAGTCAGTCAGGTCCTTTCCGGGCACGAACAAAACGAGAGCTATTTTCAGCTGGTTTGGCGCCGCTTCCGGCGCAGCACTGCCTCCATTGTCGGCGGGCTGATGGTGGTGGTTTTGCTTATGCTGGCCATTTTTGCCGACTTTTTCAGCCCGAACACGATTTATGGGGTTGATCTAAAATCGTCTTTTATTCCCCCACAGCAGGTCCATTTTATCGACCATCAGGGCCAGTTCCACCTGCGGCCTTTCGTTTACAATTATATCTACACCCTGAACCCGCTCACTTTCCAGGTCAACTGGCAGGAAGACGAATCAAAGATTTACGAAATCAAGTTTTTTGTCCAGGGTTCGGATTATAAGCTGCTGGGCTTCATCCCCACCAACCTGCACCTGTTCGGTGTAGCAGATGGTGGCACAATCTATCTGCTGGGCACCGATAAATTGGGCCGCGACCTGTGGGGCAAAGCCTGCCAGGCCGGGCGCATTTCACTTTCTATGGCTCTATTCGGCACCATCATCAGTATCGCGGTGGGCTCAGTACTGGGCGTGGCCTCGGGCTATTACGGCGGTACGATCGATAATGTCCTGCAGCGTTTCACCGAGTTCGTGGCGGCTTTCCCCAACCTGCCGCTGTGGATGGCGCTGGCTGCCCTCGTGCCAAAGACGGCCGATTCTTTCACCGTTTTTATTGCCATGGCGTGCATTTTTGCCTTGCTATCCTGGACCACCCTGGCGCGCGAAGTGCGTGGCAAGGTGCTCTCTCTGCGCGAAACCGACTTCATCCTGGCGGCAAAGGAAATGGGCGCCTCAGACGCGCGCATCATCTTCCGCCACCTTTATCCCAACACCCTCAGCCATGTGATCGTGATCCTGACCCTGACCGTACCTGGCGTGATCCTGGCCGAATCCTTCCTCAGCTTCCTGGGGATTGGCATCACCGAGCCGCTGATCAGTTGGGGACTGATGATGCGCAACACACAGGATATTCAGAACTCTCGGACAGAATGCCTGGATCCTGGCGCCGATCGCTTTTATTGTTGTCGCAGTGCTTGGTTTTAATTTCATGGGCGACGGTCTGCGGGATGCCGCTGACCCCTACGCGACGATGTAGGAGTACTTGATGAAGAAAGCGATTCTGGTTGTTTTTATCTGTTCTCTGCTGGTCTTCCTGGGTTTCTCCCTGGGTTCGTTGGTGAAGTGGCCTGTGCCCATGCCTACGACCATTTCCGGGACGATCCTGACCGCTGCCGGCCCGGTCGCCGGGGCGCTGGTTCAGATTAAGGGGACAGATAATAAAACAACTGCTGCTCAGGATGGGACCTTTCAATTGAGTGGGGTGGGCAAGGTTACTCCGGTGATGGTGACGGCCTGGACGCCTGGTTATTTCATCGGTTGGGTTGAACTCAACCCCCAGGCGCAAGATTGGAAGGACGGCAAGGATATCCAGATCACACTCAAGCCGCTGTATGAAAATGATAACGCCAAGTATCCCTGGTTTTCCTTCGAAGGTGTCAGCTTTTCTGCCAGCTGCGGTTTATGCCACCGCGAATACCCCGAATGGCAGGCTGACGCCCATTCTCAATCGGCGGTAAACCCACGCTTCCTCTCGATATATACCGGGACGGATGTCAAGGGCAATCCAGGCCAGCCGGTGAGCTTTGGCGTGGATGGCAAACCTCTGCCGCCCGATCCCAGCAAGCCTTATTATGGGGTTGGATTTAAGCTGGATACACCCAACCGCGCCGGTAACTGCGCCACCTGTCATACCCCGGTGGCTTCTCAGGTACCGAATAATCAGAACTGCGGATGGTCTGGCTGCCATACTTCCCTGACCATTGAACGTTCCAACGGTGTGATCCCCCCCGCCACCTCGGCAGTGGTTTCGAGCGGCGCCGGTCTGGATGGAATTTCATGCGAGTTCTGCCATAAGGTAGGCGATATCATCCTGGACCCGAAAACAAAACTGCCCAAGCCGGATATGCCGGGTATCCTCTCGATGCGCCTTTACCGGCCTGAAGGGGACGCGCAGTTATTTTTTGGCACCATGCTGGACGTGACCCGCCGGGTGAGCTACCTGCCGCTGCAATCTCAGAGCGAATACTGCGCAGCCTGCCATTATGGCGTGTTTGGTGGTGTAGTGGGCATGGGTACGGTCACGGGTGGTACGGTGATATATAATTCTTACGGCGAATGGCTGAACAGCCCCTACAGCGATCCCAAGACCGGCAAAACCTGCCAGGACTGCCACATGCCGGTGCTTGACACCGAGGTGTCTGTCTTCCCCGAAAAGGGTGGTATCCCGCGGGATTACACCCCATTCCACAGCCACTACATGCCCGGTGCGGCGGATGAAAAGCTGCTGCAAAACTCCGTCTCGCTGGTCAGTTCTGCCCAACGCGTGGGCGGTCAGCTCCAGGTGCAGGTCAGAGTGACCAACGACCAGACCGGACATGACATTCCCACGGATTCCCCGAACCGCTCGATGATCCTGGTGATCGAAGTGGTCGATGCGCAGGGCAAGCCGGTCAACCTGCTCCAGGGACCGGTCAACCCGGCCTGGTCTGGCAACTACAGCGGGACCCCGGGCAAGACGTTTGCCAAGGTCTTGCGTGATGATTGGACGGGAGAGACCCCGACTGCGGCTTACTGGCGCCCGGTGACCGTCGTCGAAGACAGCCGTCTGGCTCCTCTGGCGACCGACGCTACCCAATATACCTTCGACCTTCCGGCGGGTGTGACCGCCCAGGTGAACGTAAAATTATTCTTCCGACGAACGTTCCAGGAAATTGCACAGCAAAAGGGATTTACCGACCCGGATATCTTAATGGAAGCCGTAAATATTCCAGTGGAAAAGTGAGTGGACCCAAACTATGGATGAATCACCAAACAATATCCTGGAAGTCAAAGATCTAAAAATGTATTTTCCTATCTTCGGTGGGCTGTTCCAGCGCTTGAAGGGACACGTCAAAGCCGTGGATGGGGTCAGCCTGAACTTGCGTGAACGCGAGGTGCTGGGGCTGGTAGGAGAAAGCGGCTGCGGTAAGACCACCGTCGGCCGAACGATTTTGCGCCTTTACGAACCCACTTCAGGCGAGATCCGCTTCCATCGTAAGAACGGGGAGTGGGTGGATATCGCCCGCATCAAACTGCGCGATATGAAACCGCTGCGTCAGGAGATGCGCATGATTTTTCAGGATCCTTTCAGCTCGCTCAACCCGCGCATGACAGTTAAAGACCTGATCGGCGAACCGCTCGAGATTCACAACGTGGCGCATGGGCAGGAAGCCGAACACCGCGTGGCTGAATTAATGACAGCAGTGGGCTTGAACCCGGCCTATATGCGCCGCTATCCGCATGAATTCTCCGGCGGCCAGCGCCAGCGTATCGGCCTGGCGCGCACCCTCTCGCTCAACCCGCGCCTGGTGGTGGCGGATGAGCCGGTTTCCGCCCTGGATGTCTCGGTGCAGGCTCAGGTGCTGAACCTGCTGCAGGAACTGCAGGCCCGGTTGGGGCTGTCGATCATATTTATCGCCCACGACCTATCCGTTGTCGAGCATATCTCAGACCGCATCGCCGTGATGTATGTGGGCAAAATCGTCGAGTTGGCCGAAACCGACAAACTGCTGGGCCGGCCTTTACATCCTTACACCGAGGCCCTGCTGTCTGCCATTCCTCCCGCCGATCCGGATATTCACCATGAACGCATCCGCTTAGAAGGGGATGTACCCAGCCCGGCTAACCCGCCTTCCGGTTGTATCTTCCACCCGCGCTGCGGCTACGCCCGGCCGGAATGTACGACACAGGTACCCACCCTGGAAGAAATTGAACCCGGGCATTTTGTGAGCTGCTTGTTCGCCAAGGAACTCAGCTTAAAAGGCATTGAGGATTGACGATGGAAAATTCACAAAGAATCTCGGCAGTCATTGCCTATATTCCGGTGATCGGGTGGCTGTATGTGGTGTTTGCACAGCGCAAGAATGAATTCGCCCTATTTCATCTGCGCCAGTCGATCGGTGTGGTGATCGGGTTGGTGGTCAGCGTGCTAGCCTGGGGGGTGGTCGCCTGGGTGTTAAGTTGGATTCCATTTGGCGATGTGATCGGCATTTCACTCTTCACCCTGGTAATTTGTGTTTGGATCATGGCGGTCATCACTCTGGTCATAGGGCTGGTCAACGCAGCCCGCGGACTGAAGACTTAACTGCCTTTCTTCGGCGGTTTCGCGAAATGGATCCCGTTATAAGGGGGTCGGTGTA